>NZ_CP071516.1:2781972-4172959 GCF_021398215.1 Arthrobacter polaris | reverse complement strand
AACACCTGCGGGCAATCCGTGATGGGCCGGCCGGAGCGAATGTACGCGATCAATGCCCAGCCGACGTCCTTGAGCAGAGGCAGCGTCACACCTGCGGCCGGTCTTGGCTTGCACCACCGAGATGCTGTTTCCCGGCCAGTCAAGATCCTTGAACTCAAGTCTCTTCACGTCGATGCCACGCAGCCCCAGACGAGTGATGAGCAAGATGATTGCATAATCCCGCTTGCCGCAGGTTGTCCCGGTCGATCGCCTCCAAGATTTTCCTCACATCCCCGGATCCCACCGAGGGAACCCTGGCCCTTTGACTGACTTGGCAGCGGGAACTGCCTCCAGCACCGCCGAACCGACCAGTCCGGCGCCTTGGGCGAAGCGAAGAAAGGACCGCACCGCGCAGAGCTTGTGCTCCACGGTCTTGGCTTGATATCCGGCCAGTGTGGCCACGAACGCGTCAACCAACATGCCATCCAGAGAAGCCAGGGCGCCCCGCGTGCCAATGAATCCGCAGAACTCGCCGGCCACCGTCGCATAGGCACGCACCGTCGATACAGCGCAACCACGAGCCTGCAGCCACTGTTGGAACCGGGCAACGACATCGGCGTCACCGGCCGACAGTTTGCTCACGGTGCGGGAATAGCGGCGCAGCACCGCCCCGCACCGAGAAATCATCGAGCATCTGCGCGACCCGGAACAAGTACACCTCCGTCTCCTTGAGCGTGCAAGCCTGTTCCTTCATGAAAAGCCCCGCAGCTCTCATCGACCTAGGCCATCGCCGTCTCCAGCGAGAATTCCTGCTCCCCGCGGGACACGAAAATCGTTCCAGCCGGCCCCAGTTGCCCTGATACCACTTCATCGTTGAATCCTTGTAGCCCAGACGAACCAGCTCGGCATCCAGGCCAGAAACCAGTTCCGATACGGCAACCATCACAGCACCTCCATGACGAAGGCCCGGCACGGTGCCGGGCCCGCATAACCAGAATCCACCAGGATTATGAGCAGTGACTGTGGAGAGCCACCCGTTACCTTTTAAGTAGCCCCTAAACGAGTAAGAATTGTTGTTGGCCTGTCGGTCCCGGCATGATTAAGTCCCCAGTCATCAATGATCCGGGGTGTTGTCACCGGGATTCGCCAGGCGCCAGGGATATCGCTAATGGGGACCGGACCAGCACAATGAAACACCGTGTAGGTCAGCCGTAACGTGGATGCCGAGCCTTGCCGCCGCAGGACAAGCCAACACCGAATTGCACAACACAATTTCTGGGAGGTTTGCGTTGATCAAGGACCACGAACAAGTTGACATTTTCATCGGTGTCGACGTCGGCAAGAGCAATCACCACGCCGTCGCCATCGACCGCAAGGGCAAGAAACTTCTCGACCGGGCACTGCCCCAGGACGAGGCAAAACTGCACTCCATCATCAAGGCCGTCGCCGGCAAGGGCACCGTGCTGCTGGTCGTGGACCAGCCCTCCACCATTGGCGCGCTGCCCGTCGCCGTGGCCCAAGCGGCGGGCATCATGGTCGGCTACCTGCCGGGCCTGGCGATGCGGCGCATCGCGGACCTGCACCCTGGCGAGGCCAAAACTGACGCTCGAGACGCGGCCATAATTGCTGAAGCAGCCCGGACCCTGCCGCACACGCTGCGTTCCATTGTCGTCGCCGACGAGCAGGCCGCCGAGCTGTCCATGCTGTGCGGCTTTGATGACGATCTGGCCAAGCAGGCCACGGCGACCTCCAACCGGATCCGCGGGCTTCTCACCCAGGTCCACCCGGCCCTGGAACGGGCCATCGGGCCGCACCTGGACCACNCCGCCATGGCCGAACTGCTAGTTAAGTACCCGTCCCCGGAGAAGCTGCGCAAGGCCGGCCAGAACCGGGTCACGACGATCCTGTCACGCCATGCGCCACGGGCCGGGAAACGCTGGGCAGCGGACGTGTTCACTGCCCTGGGCGAGCAGACCGTCGTGGTCGCCGGCACCGGCGCCGCCGGCACTGTCCTGTCCCAGCTCGCGGCCATGCTCAAGCAGCTGCGCGCCGCCCGCGACGAGCTCCTTACCCAAGTCGAGGCCCTCGTGGAGGCCCACCCTCTTCACGAGGTCCTGACCTCCATGCCGGCGGTCGGCGTCAGGACCGAAGCACGCATCATCACCGAGGTCGCGGGCAAGGAATTCAAGACCGCCGGACACCTCGCCTCCTACGCCGGCCTCGCCNCGGTGACGTGGCGCTCCGGAACCTCGATCCGCGGCGACCACCCTCCAAAGGGCAACAAGGCCCTCAAACGTGCCTTTTCTCCGCCTTCGCCGCGCTCAAGGACCCGCTCTCACGGACCTACTACAACAAGAAACGCGCCGAAGGGAAACGGCACAACCAAGCCCTGATCGCCCTTGCCCGGCGCCGCTGCGACGTCCTGTTCGCCATGCTCCGCGACGGCACCTTCTACGAAGCACCAGCAACCAAAACCGCCTAACAACAAAGGCCAAGCGGCTGGCGGGCACACACCGCCAGCCACTCATTCCTGCCCAAATCAGCACCCTGGAAAACTCGAAAATAACTACCCCAGCGCTTGACAAAGAACATAGGGACACCCCCACCAACGCTGACGCACCAGCACTGCACATAACCCAGCACTGCTCATAGGGTGGGTTATGCGCAGCTGCGCATAAACCGCCTTGAGGGGTTCCGCGGTCTCGGCCCAGCAACTCACCATTGAGTGTTGCAGCGGGGCGACAAGCCACCGCTTCACATACAGCACACCCACGGCGCATCGGTGTGCGCACCAACAGCCTTCAGGACGAGATCCTCGGCACGGTATCGAAGAACGCCCGGATATCCAGATCGATCACCCAGTCGTACTTCCAGCACCGCTTCCGACACACCTCTATCGCATCCAGGGCCGAACGCCCGGGCCGGTGGTCATAGGAATGCGGATGGAAGATCGGCTCGAACTTCGCTTCCAGATGCCGGGCCACGACCGTTTGCGCGATCCTGTCAGCAACGCAAGGTATGCCCAACGTACGGACCCCACCATCAGCTTTCGGTATGTTCACAGCCAGCACCGGAGGAGGAAAGTACGTTCCCGAAG
This sequence comes from Arthrobacter polaris, assembly GCF_021398215.1. Classification (NCBI taxonomy): domain Bacteria; kingdom Bacillati; phylum Actinomycetota; class Actinomycetes; order Micrococcales; family Micrococcaceae; genus Arthrobacter; species Arthrobacter polaris. The sequence continues at coordinate 4,169,883 of NZ_CP071516.1, read as the reverse complement.
ACATCCGATTCCAGATCTTGTACAGGTTCCCCTGCAAGTCTTCCTCGAACACCTCCACGGTCTGCCCATCCACTCCCGGGGCACCTTGATTACCCTTGACTTTCTTATACTCCTCCCAGACTTCCCACTTCGAAATATCGAACGGTTTGCCCAGTAATTCTGGCTTTGCCATCTCCAGTTCCTCCCGAAAATACCCTCGGTTGACTCTTGACCAAATGGCCACAGATGAGCCGGTCCCTTCGCTCCACCGCCATTACAGCGCCTTCATCACTACTACGAACCAGTCCGTCAGCACCCCACGCAACAAGACCTGAAGCCCATCCGCCCACCCACATAAAACGGGCAGGGCATGTCGTGAAAGTGCTTTCTCACGTTCCTTACAAGAGCAGCAGATCAGGCTCACGTCGCCTCCATGCCGGACACCGCCTGGCCAATCAGCGCACACCCGCCAAGCTCATCCCAGAGCAAGTCGCATCACCCCAGTTTTGATGTCATCTGACTTTGTTTCGACACGTCAGCAGCGATTCGCGTCCGCTCCTCTTCCTGATCCCCACCTGACACCTCATAGGATGCCTTTTCCCCGGTCGCTCACCACGACGGTCTTCAACCAACGCAGCACGAGGCGGTTTGAAACCTCCTGCGCAGGACGCTTTCGAAGGGCCAAACCTTCATCTCCTGTAAAGCACCATCAACTACAAATCCCGCCTACATAGGGACTCCCTTCGATGTTCGTGACACACGCGGCTGCAAAGTCTTTGTGAGTTCTTTGATCGGTACTCGCTGACCATCACACGATGGCTCTTCACGTCGAAAATCCTAGGCTCAACAGCCGGGAACTACGCCACTCCACGGGACGCAACCCTAGGGCAGAAAATACCCGTTCCCAGCTGGGCCTTTTCTGCCCCTAGAGAACGCGGTCCAGCAGCCCCTTTTGTCAGTTCCTCTGACGAACCAATCTAAACGTCCACGCCGGGGCAACGGCCAACCCTTCCTCGACCTCGAAGGGTCACTAAAGGTTGGCAGAAGGGCTTCACCAGCCCGCACGGGGCCGGTAGCAGCGAAGGGATACACAATGACTGTCACCATCGAGAGGGCCTGCTTTTCCGATCTGTGCGCCAATAATGAAGTCACAATCGGAACTGCCGTGTGCGATCACGGCGAAGTCACCGAGTGGCTGTGTACCGCTTGCGGCACCTCCGAATGGTCATGCGAGAACAGCCCCACTAACGGCTCACAGATCCACAACCAGGGCCAGGATTCCCCGCCCACAAACCCCAGGGCGACTGCAAGTCTTTGTGAGGGATGGCGTCTTAACATGTGAGACGAACGGGGCGGTGGCTGTAAAAGGTGAGAACTCCTGCTAAGCCAGATGGTGTCTAAGCCGCTGGATTGCCAGGAGTTCTCGTTTGTCATCTTCTCACTTTGCTTTGTTCATTGACGAATTCGCTCCACTGGGTGCGGTGGATGTTGATCCGGGTAAGGTCCTTGCAGCTCTGTGTGAATTGCCGGATCCTCGGAAGAAACGCGGGGCCAGGCACCGTTTCCCGCACTTCCTGGTGATCATGGTCTGTTCAATACTGGCAGGAGCTACGACGCTGGTGGAGATGGCTGAATGGGCTGCTGACACGGCGCGGGACCAGCTGGCTGCTTTGGGGATCGGCGCCCCACGCGCCACCACGCTGGGCAGGGTAGTTGAACGTCTAGATGCTGACGTGCTGGACCGCTTGGCCGGGGCATGGGCCCAGGTTGCACCGCCTCTGGCCGCGGTCGCTCTCGATGGCAAAGAAATACGCGGTGCCAAANATAGCGGCGGCACAAGGGTGCATCTGATGGCAGCCATTGATCACTCAACCGGTGCCGTGTTGGGGCAGGTATCGGTGGCCGAGAAATCGAACGAGATCCCCTATTTTTCAACACTATTGGACGGTATCACCGACCTTACCGGGGTGGTCGTGTCGGCGGATGCTCTCCATACCCAGCGCAAGCATGCCGAGTATCTTCATGACCGGGGCGCCTTCTACGTGCTCACGGTGAAGGGCAACCAACCTGGTCTGCACAAGCAATGCGCGGACCTGCCGTGGAAACGAGTCAGGACAGGGAACAAGACCGTGGAGAGAGCCAACGGCCGAGACATTGAGCGGACCGTGAAGTGCGTGAGCATTGCTGAGGGCATCAACTTTCCCCACGCAGCCCAAGCCGCCCAGATCATCCGAAAGTCACGACCAGTGGGAACCCGGAAGTGGCACACCGAAACCGTTTACATCGTCACGTCGCTGACACCCTCACAGGGGAAACCATCCGAGATAGGGGCATGGATCCGTGGTCATTGGGCCATCGAAAACGGGCTTCACTACCGCCGGGACGTCCTGTACTGGGAAGACCATAGCCAGGTTCCCCACGGAGAAGCACCACGCGTGATGGCATCTCTACACAACATCGCCATCACGATTCTCCGGCTCNCAAGGAGAAAACAACCTCGCCAAAGCCACCCGCGGAGCCCGCAACTACCCGCACGAGCACTCAAACTAGCTGGCATCACTATCAACTAAACGACTTTGCAGCCGCCCTGGGGCTTTGGACGCCCGCCCAATCACAACATGCTTTATGAGGCCGCAGTAATACTCCGCCGTAATATGCTTATGTAAGTCTTAGTACATGTAATAAGGTATCGACTACATGTGCTATAGTAGCCTGCGTTGGGTGATCGAATGACAAGGGGACTCAGGATGTCGAAAATAGATACACAGGACGATACCGCCGTTTTTCGGCTGATGTAGGAAATGGCATCTTAGGCCAGCCTGCTAGCTGGAACTTCAAAGGCGAAGTGGCCAGAGGATTTGACCAGCACGTCATCAGCAGTATCCCACATTATCGCGAGGGTCACGCTCTTATCCTGGCGCTTTCAGACTTTNTCATTCAGCCCCATGGAATCGTCTATGAACTTGGTAGCTCGACCGGAGCGCTAACCTCTCAATTGGCAAAACGCCATGAAATGAAACCATGTAGGGTGATTGGCCTCGAAATTGAAGAGGGAATGGTGGCTGAAGCTAATCGCGTCCACTGTGACCAAATTGGCCTCGAATTCCTCCAAGCTGATATAACCAAAGTCGATTTAGCGCCCAGCAATTTAGTTGTGTCTTACTACACGTTGCATTTCTTGGCAGTTGAAGCTAGGCAAAGGNTGGTTCGACAAGTCTTTGAATCTCTAAACGTCGGCGGAGCCTTTATCCTTNTTGAAAAGACACGACAAGATTCGGGTCATATTCAGGATATTTTGAGTCAATTGTATTCTGATTTTAAGATTGAAAATGGGTTCAATCCAGCGCAAGTTTTGGCTAAGACTCGATCACTCCGTTCGGTTTTGGAGCCGTTGTCTAGTTCGGAAAACATCGATCTACTGCTCAAGGCGGGATTTCGAACAGTTTCCCAAATACACAAGAACCTTATGTTCGAAGGTTATATCGCCATAAAATAGCCTTTAAGCGAGACTAAAGTTTCAGGACTGCGGTCAAGCTATGGTCGGGTGGCCGGAGGGGATTTCACCCTCCGGATCCCACAGATCCCGGCGTAACAGTCTTCCGTCACCGTGCTCCTGTCAGTCTCCTCACCAAGTGGTGGTGACCCATCGCCACTGAGGGTAAGCTCTAACAGCTTCTTCCGGCCCCGGCAGGATGAGTTACACCGCCGATGTTTATTACGGATCTAACGCACCAAGTAGGCATTGATACGCTCCAGACGGGGATATAGTTTCGTTGGGTAAAACCGCCCGAAGTACTGAACTACTGCAGCCTGAACCGTCCCTGGAATCATGCCGCCGTTTTGTGGGCGGCGTCATCGGGTAACGAGCCGATTTGTAAATCATAGTACGACTGCTCGTATTCCTCTGGTGTTTGGTGGTCCAGGGCGGAGTGCAAGCGGTCGTTGTTGTACCAGTGCACCCATTCGAAGACGATCCCGATGACGTCGCTTTCAGCCTTCAATGCCCCGGTGCAAAATGGTGAGTCTTTGGCGACAGCTTCGTTCTTGAACAACCCCATGACGGTTTCCGCGGCGGCTTTGTCGTACGCGTCGCCCACGCATCCGATGGAGGGTTGCAAGCCTTCCAACGCCAGGGTGTAGGTATATCGGATCGAGGTGTACTGACTGCCCGCATCGCTGTTAAATCGAATTCGGCTTAATTCAGATTATGCCGAGGAATCCGTTAAACCGAGGATGGTGTGTTGACCCTTGTGATTCGGGGATCTCTGACCGGTTCCTCGCCTTAACGTTTCCGTCTAGCGTGTCTTGTATCCATGCTCCCAATGGAAGGACAAGGCAATGGATACGACAGTTACGGCCATCGGGAATGCGGTTGTGGCAGCGTTGGAAGACGCCGGCTACATGCACTCTACGATCGGGCAGGTTCGCAAGTCCATCAGGTGGCTGGGTGTGCTGGCCCAAAACNAGGACGGTCTTTACACGATCGAGTTGTGTGCCCAATTCGCGTCCATGACGATCAGCCCACGCACCGGGCGGTACAGCGCCCAGCGGTACACCGATCACAGCCGATTGGTGTGGTTGTTCGACTCGTTGCTGCTCACCGGGGCAGTGGATCTGTCCATGCGGCCCCGCGGGCAACACAGGAAACAACCTGATAGTGCTGAACTCTCCGGGCTTCTGGCTTCGTTCTCCTAGGACATGGCGCAGCGTGATCCCGCGCAATCGACACAGAAAAGTTTTGGGCTGTTGGCCTGTGAGTACCTGAATTTCTTGGAGTCAAGCGGGACTTTCTCCTGGGATGACGCCGACGGGGCCAGTATCCTGGGATTTCTTCAGTCGATTCGGAACCGGTCGGCTGATTCGAGCATGTGGTCGGCGGTCGCCAGCTTTCGCCCGTTTCTGAAGTTCACCGCCCACACGGACCTGCTTGATGCGCTGGCACTGGCGGGCACGACGGCATCACGAGATCATGCCCTGCTTGAATCCGGGGTTGAAAGGCAGGTTGTTGACGCCTGCCAGCAGGGACTGGTGTCTGCTCGGGACGCAGCGGTTGTCCTGCTGTGCCAGCTCACGGGCCTGCGTGCGTGCGATATCCTCAGCCTGCAACTAACGGACATTGACTGGCGCGGTGGCACGCTCGGGATCTTGCAGCAANAGACCGGCAACCCGCTAACCCTGCCGCTACCGCCACTCGTTGTCGCCAAACTTGCCCGCTACGTCCTTGACGAGCAGCCGACATCCGATGCGAAGGAAGTCTTTNTGCGGCTGAAGGCCCCACATGTTGCCTTGACAGACCATGCCACGATTTACATGATCATCAACAAGGTCTTCCGTGCCTCCGGAGTGGATGATGTGAAGGTTGGTTCGCGTGCCCTTCGCTACAACGCGGCATCGAAATTACTGCAGGCCGGCACCGCGTTACCAACGATTTCGGCGATCCTGGGCCGGGCCCACAGCGACTCGACCAATGTGTATCTCAACACTGATACGGAACGGTTGCGTGACTGTGTCCTTCCTCTGTTGAAAGGGACAGGGCGATGAGCACCCATGAGTTCACCAGTGTGTTTGCCGAGGAACTGAGACGGTATCTAGCCTTCAAACAGGACATGGGCTGCTACGGCACTTCGCGCATCTGGTACCTGCACGGCTTCGATTCCTACANNTGCACCAAACACGCAGTGACGTCGTTTGACCGGCAAGCCGTCGAAGACTGGGTTATCTTCAAGAAGTCCTCCAAGCCGGGCGCGCCACCATCGTGGATGTCATACATCAGGGACTTTGGCCGCTGGATGCGCACCCACAACAACCCGCACGCGTATGTGCTCCCTGAGTCCTGGCATGCCGGATTCGCCCGTTCCCAACCCTACTTGTTGAGCCAGGAAGAAATCTCCCGGTTCTTCCAAGCCGCTGCCGAACTGAAGACCACCTCGCCGTGGCAATGGCAGTGCGTCGCCTTCTTCGGGTTGATGCACTCGTGTGGGCTTCGGGCCTGCGAAACCCGCAAGCTTCATCTCCGGGATGTTGACCTCAAAAGGGGAGATTGAAGTGTCAAGCCCCGGGATGCTCCTATAGTTGTCAATTTGGCGCGGCAGAACAGCAAGAAATAGCAGGAGAATTTGCGCTCGCCCTGTTCAGCCGCCTGTGGACGGATCTAGCATGAAGTACACAGCGATTCGACACAGTCGCAAAAGTAGTCGAGGGGCTCCACGCATGAACGTCCTCCAGCATCCTGCTTCGATGGCCACCGCCGGAGTCAAGGTCTGGCCGTGAGTGACCGGAAGATTCGCCGTGACGCCCGCGAAGCCAACCAGGGACTGCAACTAGACGCACACCCCGACCTTCACAGCATCCAGGCATGGCTCGAAGCCAAAACCGGCCGGCCCATCACCATCGTGGAATTACCCGCCATGCGCGGAGATGACCTCTGCGGAATGTACGTTTCGTACAAGGATTTTGACGTCGTCGTGCATGCTCCTCCACGCTCAGCCTGGCAGCGGCAACAAATTATCCTGCATGAGTTCTCCCATATGATCCTGAACCACCAGCTCACCGCCACGTCCCTAGAACTTGTACGCCTCCCAGGGTTCCCAGAAACCCCGTTGAAAGTGCTCGGCCGGACCAGTTTCGACGACGATGACGAAGCCACGGCAGAATACTTGGCCGACCTCCTGACCGCACGTATCCACGCCCGCAATCAGGATCCTCCCGATGACCAATCGGGCTTTAAANAGGTCTTTGGATAATGGAATACGTGCCGGCAGCAATGTTGTGGCTGCTCACCTTCTTCAGGATTCCCACGGCTACAGATAAGGAACGGGGCCCTGTCCTGCGCGCCACATTCTTCGCCGCCCTCGCCTGCACCCTATTCATTCCCGCCGTCTACAACACGGTAGATCCGCTCCTCGGCGGGCACAACCACGTCGGTCTACTTCTGGTCCTGACAATCATTGTCGGCTTCTGGCAATTCCACATCGCCACGATCCTTGCCGTCTTTACCGATCAAGCACGACGGCGCCACCACCTCGTGCGCGGACGGCTGGGTTCCGCCGTGACCAGCGCCTGCGTCGTCGTCGGCTTCTTCGCTAGTCGCGTGGAGGAGACAAACCAAAACTTACCCATCGCCTACGGCAACCAGCCAGGCATGCAACTATTCCTCTGGGTAGGATCGGCATTCATCATCTGGGTCTGCGCCGACATCGCACTAAACTGCCTGAAATTCCTGCCCAAAACGCTGGGCAAATCTTTCAAATCTGGAGTCATCTGCTTCGCGGTCGGATGTACTCTGATGGCCTTGGCACTGGGTAACCGACTAGCGCTGGGGCTCGTCGAAGAATCGTCCACCCATACCAGTCCCTTCATTGGTGCCCTCAACTGGTCCTTTACAGTTCTCGAAAGTTTGGCCGTGCTCTTGGTCAGTGTCGGCCTGATGCTGCCTCGCTTCCGCGAATCCACACACAATCTGCAACGCAGCATCCGATCCCGCTGGCTGATGGTGCTCTTGACTCCGGTCTGGCGCCGGAGCAGTACCGAGCGGAAATACCTTCTCCGCAACCGCTGGACGCCACTCCTCGACCCAATCGCCGGACACACCACTGCCCACCTTCACCGCCGCGTCATCGAGATCCGCGACTGTCAGCTGCGCGGCATGAGCCTACTCNCCCGCGACCGCATCCTCGTCAACCAGGCCGAGCAACTCCTCCAAGGACACTGAAATAGGCACCTCCCTGATACGGTCATGGAGTTTTCACCCTGCGAACCATGAAGGTGTGTAACTGGCATCTGCTGGCGGCACCTGTACGCGGAGGCATCATGGANAAGCTCAGCATCAAAACCCCGGACGACTTCATTGCCCTCATGGGCCACAGTCTGGGATTTTGGCCTACCGAAAGCCTGGTCTGCGTCATCCTGGATGACAAGCGGATCGGCGCCACGCTCAGGGTCAACCTTCCGGGCCCNCGCACCGATACCAAACACTTCGTTGACCAGGTAGTGCATCATGTCGGCACAGACCATCAGGCCACCGGCGTCGTCTTCGGCATGTTCACCAACAAGACCTGGCCNNCCAACGAATCGCGCCCACACGAGGGCGTCATGGAGGAACTGACAGGCAGGCTCAGCCAACAGGGAGTGATAGTCCGTGACGGCTGGCTNAATGGAGAAACCTCCTTCACCAACTACCTACGCATGGGTACATCCGACAGCACCAACTACCCACTGGACGGAGTGCTGTCCAGTGAGCTCAACGCAGAATTGGTCTTTCGCGGCTCCAGCGTCGAGGCCTCCCCGGGNTTCCGAATCCCAGTGCTTGCTCGCCCGGCGCTCAGCACCGAAATCATGCGGCACTGCTTCCGCATCGAAGCAATGAACCCNCAGGCTGCCATCGCCCGCGCACGGACGCTCTGGAACACAATGCTCGATGGCGGTGGCGAACCTACCGACGACGTGGCCGCCGAGCTCATTGCCAACCTCAAGTTCATCAGTGTCCGGGACCGGCTCCTCGCCGACATCCCCGGCATCAATGACAGCATGCGCGACCTGCTCCTGGGCCAAACCAAACAACGCCCCCACTGGCAGCGCGTCGACCGCGCCTCCGAAGTCCTATTCCAGCTCTACATGCGCACAGACGGTACCGATTCTGCACCCGTGCTCACAAGCCTAGGCGTCATCCAATGGTGGGAAGGCCACGGCAGCAAAGCCCATGAGTGCTTTCAGCGCGCTCTAGAATCAGATCCCGAGTACCGTCTCGCCCAGCTCACAGACCATCTCGTCCACGAAGGCATCCTCTCCGACTGGGCCACCGACAAACAAACCGCCTACCAGCCACCTCACACCCGGGGACCGGAAATGGTGGGCTGGGGNATGGCATAAAATATGCTCCCCTAAGAGAACCTCATGCAGCAAGACACAAGCAAAAGTAATCTACATCCCACTCTGATATTCTTGGATACCGATTCAATTTCAGTCTGAGGTCCCACATGTAGCTCCGAATCAGAGTTTCAAGTATTGGGTGGTTCAGCCCCGTCCCAGTAAATAGCCAATGGTGCACCACATTGACGGCGGCCCTTGATACATCTAGAGGCAACCCTAGGGACTGTTGCTATGATCGCCTTTCCTGACCGTAGGATCAGGAAATACCGACGTATCCATACGAAGACGGACCAGTTCCACTTGCGAAGGGTCCCCGGATGGCATCATAGAAGACAAGGTCAAAGCCAAGTTGCATAAGTACGAGGGGACGTGGACTGCTACACGATGGCCATATCCGCCTACTTAGTCGTACACGATGGTTGGGGTGGTCCCCTTCGAAACATCGGCTCCTGCACCTTGACCCGCGCCAAACACGTGTCTCCACCGCTTTGGAAACTGTTGCGAGTTTCGTCACCTGTATCGAAGAATCTCGAAAATTCTGCAGCCCGCTTTTCTCGTATCCCAGACTGAGGTGGGCATCTTGACCGCACCCGACCTTTTACGTCCGAGTCGTGATGGCGACCAATTTCATTACACGTGGGCGGCGCGCCAATCACTGCGACTTCTAGACGAATCGACGGGGCTCGACTCATTGTTTGTCGANGCCGTAGACCCGAGCGAACAGCCTCCTCTGCCGCACGCGGATGCGTCGACTCCTGAAGACGATATAGACACTGGAGATGAGGTAATTGACCTCGCAGAGTACTGGGGCTCTAGCGACATCGCAGAGACGGACCGCGTCGTTTACCGCCAGTTCAAACACTCGACACGATCCCCTGACAAGCCATGGCCGCTCTCGTTCCTCACAAAGACGCTGGTGGGGTTCGCTCGAAAATACCAGACGCTAAAGGATACCCACCAAACCGTATTGGATCGTGTNCAATTCGAGTTCATCAGCAACCGACCTCCCGCGGAATCCGCGATTGTGGCACTCAACGACCTCCGCAACGGATCGTTCTCGTCTGCAACCAAGTCCATCCGCGAAAANCTCGCGGCCGTCGTCAGTGATGCTGACATTGCCCATCTATGTGGGCTGCTCGTGGTGGATGAACGCGCTCCGTCTCTGCTTAAGCTTCGCCATCTCTTAGCCGTCGAGGTCGCCGATCTATTGCCCGGCGCGCCAGGAGAGCAAGCACTTCTATTGCGGGAGATGATCTCCAGCCGGGCGACTTCGATCGCAGGAAACACNCCTGCGGTCCGCCGTGCTGACGTGCTTGTCGCGTTGAAGACTTCTGACGATCAACTTCTGCCGGCTCCGAATCTGATTGANACCCCAAGTCGACCCATTGTCCGGCGTCAGTTCGGTGAGATTGCGACCCAGATCAGAAAGGCCTCAACCGCACCGACACTTGTACACGGGCCCGGAGGCGTGGGTAAGAGTGTTCTCGCCGGTGCTCTCCAGCACCACTTACCGGATGGGTCTATTGCGATTGTNTTTGACTGTTTTGGCAACGGCTCGTATCGACGTGCCAGTGCACCGCGTCATCGATCCAAGCAAGGAATCGTGCAGTTGGTAAACGAGCTAGCCGGGCATGCCTTGTGTGATCCGATCATTCCTTCAGCCATTGCAGACGATGCCGACTACGCCCTCGCCTTCTTACGCAAAATTTCGAAGGCGGCGGAAACCCTCGCCACAACCACGCCAACCGCACTGCTCACAATCCTCATCGACGCCGCCGACAACGCTGCCATGATCGCAGACGAGATGGGCGAACAGTCCTTTATCCGCGGCCTCCTCCGTGAGGATTTCCCTAACAACGTCCGTCTTGTAGTAACGTGCCGGACTGAACGCATCGACATATTGGGACTTCCTGCCGGTTACCAAGACATCCCNCTTCGCGGATTCGACCTCGACGAGACACGTGCCCACATAGAAACAACTTACCCAGATACGCCTATTGCGGATGTCTCCGAGTTCCATGCCAGGACCAGCCACAACCCCAGAGTTCAAGCCGCAGTCTTAAACGCCACTCAAACCCTTGAAGAAGCACTGCAGTGGCTGGCACCAAACCCGGTATCGCCTGGCCAAGCACTCGACACACTTTTCGAGCGGCAGGTTTCNGAGATACGTGATCGGCAACATGGATCCGCCACCGACATCGACGCAATATGCGTCGGCCTCGCGGCACTACGACCCATGATCCCTGTTCGTGTTCTGGCCGAGCTGGCCAGCGTTCACGAGTCAGTTGTCTTGAGTTTCGTCTCGGACCTGGGCCGCCCACTCCTGGTCGACGGAGATTCTGTGCAATTTCGCGATGAACCAACTGAAACTTGGTTCCGTGGCCGCTACCGTCCCCAAGGAATCGACCTAGACAGATTCATTGACCGGCTAGCCCCAATCGCCGATCAGGATGCCTACGTGGCAGCCTCACTGCCAGCGCTACTTTTGAAGCTAACCGGTTCGACGACCTCGTGCAGCTCGCACTATCCGATGACCGCCTGCCAGACAATGCGCTTCCAAGCTCACGGAGAAATGAGATCCAACGTCGTGAAATCGCGCAACAGCGGACCCATTTTGCATTGACAGCGGCGTTGCGCGCCGACAGAGACCTTGAAGCAGCGCAACTTGCCTTGCGGCTGGGTGCGCTTACATCTGGCCGCACTCGCCGGCTCGATCTGATACGCGGAAACACTGACCTAGCTGCACAATTCCTTGATGCAAGTGTGCTTGAACAGCTCATCGCAACAAGGAGCTTGAAGGCGGACTGGCCCAACTCNAATTTGCCAATAGAAGGAGCACTGCTATCGGGTGCCGCTGGCCAGACCGACCAAGCCCGAAATCGTCTGCGAAGCGCAATCTCTTGGATGCAGGCATGGGTAGGGCAAGCGCGACGCGAAGATACAAATTCTGGTCTCGACCAACTCGATATTCTCCAAGTCACGTGGGGACTACTTAACACTGATGGCCCGGAAGCATGCATCAAGTTTCTGCGGAGGTGGAAACCGCACACACTTGCGTTTGAGGTCGGGGTGGATGTTGCCCGGCGACTTCTCGATGCGGGCCGCTTAACCGACTTCCGCGAACTGGCCCGCGCGTCCCGAGGCCGCCATCTCAAACTCGCGATTGCCCAGGCTTGTGCAGAGCGTGATCTAGAGTTGGACCCAGAAATTGTGGCGCACCTCATCCGACCGCTGCTTACTAGGACGGAAAGGGTACAGCCAAGTCTTCACGATGACTACCGACGCTCAGCGTCAGGGGATGCGTTGCACAACGGCTTGACTGCCGTAAGTTGGTTGATCAGCAAGGCAATCAATTTTAAGATCGTTGATCCTGTCAACGCTGCGCGGATCTTGCGTTTATACCTCCCTGAAAACCTCGGACACCGCACAGGATCATGGCATGACCGCGAAGTCTGGCAATACATTTTGGGTTTAGTGCTGTGTGCACGACTCGAAGGCCGCAAAGCCAAAGCGGTGGACATCCAGGGGCCGCAGATACGCGAGGCTCGAGAACGGGAAAGGATTGGGACGACCGCCGAGCTGCGCGCGTACCGCGCCAACGTCGAGCCCCTCGTCTCTTGGGCTGCCGCATGGCTCGACCTCGTGCTGAATCCCGCTTCTGAGACCAGAAGCAATTTCGCCCAACTTGCGACCAAGTTCATACAAGAAGAGCCTCCTCAGTGGCGGGAGGAACGGATTGACCAAACCAAGATCAACACGGCATTGATACTGATCGGACGCGCTCTCGCCCGGTTCCCAGAGATCGTGGATCATACCTTGCTCCTGAGTTTCCAGGCGGCGAACAACGACGTGATCACCCGTCGCACCCTGACGAACCTTATCCGTCAAACAGCCGCACAGCCTGCGACGCATAGACTTTCTGCCGAACTTGCCAAACGCTGTCACGATGANCGCGAAAACGCACGAGAAGACGCTGCAGAATTGGCATCCGACTTCGTCCAACTCTCACGGGCCGCCTACCGAATCTCTCCTGGAGAAGCTTCAGTCCATTTTCAAGCCGCTCTCGACATAACCAACGCCATCGGAGACGACGCATGGACCAGCTGGGAAACGCTAATCGGTATTGCGACCGCGGCGGGGAAGGGTTTGTCCGCCCAACCCGGGAGAGCATACCGACTCACACAGATTGCGGAGAGTCTCGAACCGTACCTCGGAGACCACTTATCCCACGACACTGAGGTGTATTACTGATGTGAGACAGTCTTTGAAAGGATTGTTCCCATGTCTTCTCGACCAACCTATTCCGATGAGTTCAAAGCTGATGCTGTTGCCTTGGCTGAATCCTCTGGCCGCCCTTTAGCTCTTGTAGCTGCTGAACTCGGCATCTCNCTGACCGCACTCAAACGCTGGATCAAGCTCTCCCACGAGGGCCACGAAGGCGGCGGCCCTAAACCTGATTTACCCGTGGATACCGCTAAATACAAGGCCATGGAAGTGCGGCTACGTGAGCTTGAACGGGAGAATGAATTCCTAAAAGTTTCAGCGTTCTTCGCCAAAGAACAACGGTAGATGACCTCTATCGTCTTGTTCAGCAGCAGGAGAACGCTGGAGANAAAGTAGCCTGGATGTGCCGACAACTAGGCGTCCCGCGGTCCTCGTATTACCGCTGGAAAGAAGCANAAGATACGCCCACAACCATTCGCCACCGGGAGCTGACCGATCAGGTGAAGACTGTCTTTACAACCTCCGACGGGATCTTTGGCCACCGCATGGTCCACGCAAAACTCAACACAGCCGGTGTTGATATCTCCGTGGGAACGGTGGCCTCGATCATGGCAGAGAATGGCTGGTCAGCCAGACGAATGCGGGCTTTCAAACGCACCACCATCCCCTCAGACCCGGAGAAAGTCTTCAAAGACTTGATCGGCCGAGACTTCACCGCTGCAACCCCAGGCACCCGCCTAGTCGGCGACATCACCTACTTGCGCACCGGTGAGGGATGGCTGTACCTAGCCACCGTCATCGACCTATGCACCCGCATGATCGTGGGCTGGGCCATGGCAGATCACATGCGTGCCTCCCTGTGTGTCAGCGCGCTGACGATGGCCAGAGACCGCGGCCATCTACGTGCCGGCGCAATTTTTCATTCCGATCATGGTGTGCAATACACCTCCCGTGAACTTGGATCCTGGTGCGCTGGCAACAGGATCCGCCAGTCCATGNGGGCCAAGGGCGTGTGTTGGGATAATGCCGTGGCTGAGTCANTTTTCTCGTCCCTGAAGAACGAGTTCTATCACCACTACAGCTTTGACACCCGCCAAGAAGCCAGGCGGGCCACCATGCGCTACATTGAGGTTTTCTACAACCGGTGGAGACCACACACCCACAATGACGGCCTACCGCCGGCAACGGCCATGGCCAACTTCACCACCCAAAACCAGCAACAACGCCTAGCTGCCTAACCCAAAGAAACTAACCAACTGTCCCAGATCCTTGACACACCTCACGCCGTCCTCTCCACCGCTGCCCGTCTATCGCTGTCCGAGGCTCTCGCGGCTGGGTCGCGTTGGCGCGACCGACGTGTCGCGTCAATTCGAAACCTAGCCAACGGCATTTCGACAGACCCAACCCTGCTTCTGAACTCAGATCTCCTTTCCGCTCTGATTCTTCTGCCGCTCGGAACCCACTATCCAGATCATCGAGTCCTAGCCGCAGCGATTGCCAACGGTGCCTATGACGCGACGAAAGTTCTCGTCGCATATCTTCAATTTCGGAGACCGTATCCGCTTGGACAAGACGAGATCAGTGATCTTCTGACCTTGACTGGTGTAACCGAGGCAGCCATTGAACAAATCGATCCGTCCTTGCTCTGGACGTCCACTAGAACAGCAAACCAGTTCACGTCCCACGCCCGCTCAGGTGAATCGTCAAAGCTTTCCTTTGTGGATCTAGATCTCACGACAGTTACCGGCTGGGCAGCAGCATTGGAACGCGGCAGTCTCGAACATTCTGCAACCGCGGTTTTCGAATACGCTGCAACACTAGTTGGTGCTACACCCGAAATTCTGCACGCCTTCTCGGCCTGCCCGACAACAAGCCAGTGGGACTTCAGCCGCTTGCTGGAGTCACTGCACGGTCAATTCCTTTCTATGGCCACGCAGGCTGCTCTGGATGAGGTAGTGGCCTCGCAAATCGGCCGTTTCGCACCAGACCTGCTACTAGTCTCGTGGCGTACACACGACTTCGATACTGCGCGATCCCTGACAGGCCGAAATACGGACTACGAGCACATTGCGAGTCGTGCCCTGGCAGAACAGCAAACGTTCACCGCCGACCAGGCATACGCATTGGCTCTACACCTCAGCGGCCGACTCACAGTCGATTATGCGCTCCAACTCTTCGACGCCGCTGCTTCGTATTTCAACGACACAGCCCCGCTGAACTCCCACGACGGAAACCACCTCATTACCGGGATCGCCGGAAACTGGGATACGGAATCAGCCATTGCAGCCGTAATATGGGCTGCACTCGGTGATCCCGCCAGCAAGACAAGATGGCAAGCCGCACACAGCGTTCACCTGGCCCTCACACTTGGTCATGCCGGAGTGGTGTCACGCCTGCTTGATCTTGCATCTGGCCAGCTCGATCCTGGTCCTTTCCTCGACGATCGACTTGAGTTCTACGACAGACATGCCATGCAGTGGCTGCTTTACGGGATCAACCGGGCAACCGTGGAACCAACAGCGCTGACCACGGCGGCCCTCTGCGACAAATTTCTTCACCAGGTCGTAGCTGGAACACCCCACGCAGTGAATACGCCACTCGCGCGAGACAGCCTGCTCCGACTTCACACTGCGGGCGTAATTTCTTTGGGAAAACGGAAAAGACAGACATCGAGCAATTGGCGTCACCAATCGGCACAAGAAGGAGCGATCACCGGACCGAGCTAGTAGGCATCCGCTGCCTCGCAGAGGTCAACGAACCCGAAGTCGTAAGCTCTGCGACGCAGGCCTCCGCCGTCGATGCGATCGATCCCCGCCCAGAAACAGTCGCCACGACTCCCGAAATCGACGATGCTGATGCTGCACGGTTCCGNTTTTTCTACGACTTCCGTCAATACTGGTGCAATCCCCTTGGCGATGCTTTCGGTATAAGGGATAGCTCAGTAGAACGGCTAGTAGCTGAAGTAATAGTCGACCAATGGGCTGTTGCCTCAAAGGGTCGTTCCCAGGACGATATGCGTCACACGCTCAAGCTCTATCCTCGTGACAATTACGCCAGCCACGGCGAGTGGCCTGAGGAGGAGGACCTAGATTTCTATCTCGCTATTCAAGGTCTTTGCGAGGTGGCTGGCATACTTCTAAAGAATCGTCCAACAATCCAAGAATATGATGAAGACGAAGAAACCGGAGAGTCTGAATACACGAGATTCCTCCAGGATCATATGCCTACGCGTCAGGATGGGCGCTGGCTGTCCGATCGACGCGATCCGCCTCCGCCGAACGCTCAAATTGATACAAACAGTCCCAATGGACTCGGGACCTCTGGACACGATGCTAACTGGGTATACAGCATTCCCTCAGATAGATTCATCGAAGAGATGTTCTGTTCACCAGGCAATGTCGTCATAGAGGGTTTTCGCAGCGTCAGCAACTATTCTCAGACGGAAATCGTCAGCATTAATTCAGCTTTGGTAACACCGCGAACCGCCCCAGCCCTGCTCAATGCCCTGCAAACTTCCCCAGACAAGCATGCCTTCCGTATACCGGATACAAGGGACAAGGACTACAGCTTTAATGTCCCGGGCTTCGAGCTAACAGGCTGGATCGAACCACGCGGGCACATCTACGGAATTGATCGAAAAGATTCTAGGGCCAAGTCAATTGATTACCCTCCCCTACGTCCTACGCAATCATTGTCGCCACTAGAAGACCTAATTCCTGACCCAGACATGCGCCTATGGCGCGATGGACAGGAGGTCGTCATTGTCTCCACCGTGTGGGATGCCTACTCTGACGAGAGGCACACAACCGGATCTTCCGGGCACACTCTAGTTGCCAATCTCTCCTGGTTGGCCGCTACACTTGCCAAGCTCGATCGTTGGCTCGTCCTAGAAGTCGAAGTCCAAAGACGTGAGAGCGATTCTTCGCGTACAGGCTCACGAATTGATAGTACGGACGAACAAATAGGCTACCTGCCGCCTTACACGAAGTACTTCTTGATCGACACAACGGGAGAAGTCCATGAGTACCAACCCTGACTCAGTACTACAACTCGGACGAGACCTCGCTGATGCGCTGGACCCCAGCGACGTCGTCGGGCGCTGGATGTCACACCAACTTGCCGCACAGATAGCGCTATGCGAAGAAGATCCCACCGACAAAGAACTACTATCTAGCACGCAAGACATAATACTTAGACTGTGGGAGCACAAGTCTGGCGCATCATTTCAGACCGCACCATACTCATACGTGCAGCCAGTACTGCGTGCGATTGAACGACTCGACCCAAACCCTGAATCCTGGGCCTTTTACCGCCCTTTCGATGAAGACGCACCTAGTGCCCAAGAACTAGAAACCTATCCATTGCTACGAATGGCATGCAACGTCGATCGTGAGATTGGGACTCTGCTCCGTATACTCGTCGGGCTGGCAGCTAGGGACGCAATCTCACATGAGGAATCGTGGGTAATGGCGGGCAAGGACACAGCCAAAACGGAAGAGGACAAAGCAGTCCGTGCTCTCGAGCAGCTCCTGCGTCGCCTCCAGTACCAACCCACGGACGATGTTGATGAGGCTGACGAGCTAGAAGGCGTTGTTCCCGATCCAACTGACCAGGAAATCCCAGTTGGCGATGGAGTGGACGACCCACGTAATATGCGGCCGAATGATACTAGACGCAAGGTTGCTGATGCCACGATGGCCATTGATGCTGCCGACCCTCTTACTCGAGAGCTACGTTCCTCCCTCGGGCGCTGCCGCCGATTGCTCGATCAGTTGGCGAGCATAAGCGGGAACATTGCCCCTGGCGAAGCTGTCAATAACACGCCGAGCCAATCCACTGCACGCAAAGAGTAGGTAGCAAATGCCAAAGACGCCTTGCCGATCACTCTCAGAATGGCCATGTCTCCCGAGTAGAATACCTGCGTCCTACTTTGCCAATAGGTAGCATACTTTCGGTATGAGCCCCTGATACTGGCCTGCCACCGAGTACCTCTAGAGCCTTACACGTCTGGCACCCAAGGTCTTACCCGAGGCGGGAAGTCCCACGGGCAGTAGTCATGGGCGAAGACGCCCCGCGACTATGAGTCTGTATGTCTACGCAAAAGTGCCCCAATGTCACGTCCTTTTGATCCACGCCGGTCCACTCAGTTGTACTGTTCAGCCGAGTGCTCTGGGCGATACCGCGAGCGCCGTCGTCGAGATGAGCGACGTGCCACGGCGCGAGTAACTTCTCAAACGCTTGTCGCCTTGGAGCGTGCCGATGGGAACGCTCGCCTGCTGCTTGCTGAGAAGCGGCATGAGCGTAGCCTGCACTCCGAGACATCTGTCGTGGTGACCAAGTTTCAGGAAACGGTCCTATCCCGAGACAGAGTCATTGATGAGCAGCGAACTCGGCTCCAACTGTTGGGTGCCAAGTATTTTGATCAGTCCGGGCAGCTTGCTGAAGCCAAGGCCGAATGTGTCGAGTTGACGTTGGAAGTCTCGCGGATCTTGAAGGACCGGCATGCTGACGTGCAGGACCTAATGCAGATCGCGGTTCGCATGCTCCAACTCACCGACCATCTCGGTATCCCCTCGACCGTCCGACGGCGGATATCTTTCGCCGCCGCGGCTGGAATACGAAAATCCCGGCAGGCTCACGGTGACTGTCTCCATCGCTCGCCTCACCGCTCACAGCGGGGTCAGGTACCTGCTGAAGACCACCATGTCCGACGACGTCNCCCTCGCCTCGGGTGATGCGACCAGTTACTACATGAAAGCTGGCACCNCTCCTGGCAGGTGGCTCGGCCAAGGACTGGCCGGCATCAGTCGTAAGTCGTTGGCTCCAGTGAGCTCAAGGGATGCCAACGCGGTCTTCACACATGCCGAACATCCTGACACCCGCGAGCCTTTGGGGCGCCATCATGGCCAAACGACAGTGGCCCATCGCAATGGCGAGGACGTTCAGCGCTATGCCGTTGCTGGTTTCGATCTAACCTTCAGCGTTCCTAAGTCTGTCTCGACGTTGTGGGCGCTGGCCCCGCAAGAGGTCCAACGGCAGGTCCTCGCCGCGCACCATGAAGCCGTCAACGAAGTCCTGGCATGGTTGGAAGAATCTGCCATTCATACTCGCACTGGACGAGGCGGCGTCGCCCACGTCGGAACCGTCGGCGCCGTCGCTGCATCCTTTGACCATTGGGAATCTCGAGCCCGTGATCCTCAGCTCCACACGCACGTCGTCATCGCTAACAGGGCGCAAAGAATCACCGACCATGCGTGGGCCACATTAGATTCACGAACCCTCTATAGAGCCACGGTGGCCGCCAGCGTGCACTACAACGGGCTCCTCTTTGACCGGCTGCAAGACAGGCTGGGTGCAGTGTCTGGTTTTCGATCTCCGGCTGGTCATGACCGGAATCCGCGCCATGAGTTGGTCGGTGTGGATGATGCCTTGATTCAGGAGTTTTCCAGCCGCTCTTACGGCATCAATACGGAGACCGATCGTTTGATTGCCGAGTGGGAGAAAACCCACGGGTATACCCCGTCAGCCACCACCGTCATTAAATTCCGTCAACAGGCAACTCNNTCCACCCGGCAAGCCAAAGAGACGAACCCTCAACCGCTGGACAGTCTTTCTGCGGGGTGGCGCGACCGCGCTGAAAAGTTAGGTTTCGATCCAGCGCAAGTCTTGCGACACACCATCGATCGGTCCCATGAGCGGCCCGTCACCGTCGCCGACCTGACGGCTTCCTGGGTGACCGCTGCTGCGGCCGCATCACGGGAAGCGGTGGCCAGGCGGAGGGCAACGTGGAGCCGCTGGAACCTTCTGGCCGAGGCAGAACGCATCTGCGCCGAAATCCGGTGCGCCACCGGCGTCGACCGCCGCCACACGATCGACGCCGTAACCACCGAAGCGGAATCACAGTGCGTCGCCCTCAACGCTTACCGCTACAAGATCCCGCTCAACGCCGGGAATGACATCGCCTTCGCCGGCCACAGCGTGTTCGAATTCCCCGGGGCCCACCTCTACACGGACGCGAGCATTCTCGCCAACGAACAACTCATCATGGACACCAGCAAGAACGACGCCGGACCCTCCATCGCGCCCGACCTCGCCGACACCCTCCTCATCACAGACAGCAACCACCCTGACCGTCCAACGCTTGCCGAGGACCAGGCCGCAGCAGCGCGTGAGGTGCTGTGCAGCGGCCGGTTCCTGGACGCCGTCGTTGGTCCTGCAGGGTCAGGGAAAACCACCACCATGGCTGCGATCCGCCAGGGCTGGGAAAAGGTTCATGGGGCGGGCAGCGTGATTGGGCTTGCCCCGGCGGCTGCGAGCGCAGAAGTTCTTGGGCGCAAGATGGGGCTGGCAGCGGAGAATGTCGCTAAGTGGCTGTATGAGTCTGTTGGTCAAGGTGCGGCCATAAGGGCTGAACAGTTCCATGATCTCGAAGGCACTGCGGCGCAGCAGTCCTGGCAGCGGACCAGGAGTGCCCAACGCATGGCTGGGCTGGCCATGCGTCAGCAACTATGGTGTTTTCGGCCAAACCAGTTGGTCATCATTGATGAGGCGTCGATGGTTTCCACAGTGCAGTTGGCTGCGTTGGTGCATCAGGCCCAGGATGCCGGTGCCAAGATTGTGTTGGTTGGAGACCCCGCTCAGCTGGATTCGATTGATGCCGGTGGGATCCTGGGTTGGCTGGACAGGAAAGGCCATGCGGTCCAGCTGACCAGCATTCGGCGCTTCAACCACCCGTGGNAAGGGCCAGCGTCGTTGCTTNTGCGTGCAGGGGATGTGGAGTCGATCCAGAGTTACGCCGCCCATGGGCGGTTGCGTCATGGGGACCACGCGGGCATGATCGATCAGGCCTACGAGAGCTGGGCGGCAGATACCAGCAACGGCTTGGAGTCGATCTTGATCGCTCCAGACAATGACGCCGTGATGGCGCTGAATGAACGCGCTCACGCCGAACTCGTGGACAGAAAGGTGGTTGATGCCACGCATGTGGTCCGCCTCAGCGACGGGCTCAGCGCAAGCCGTGGCGACACCGTCATTGCACGCAAGAACGACCGCCGCGTCAAGGACACCGCTGGCGATTTCATCCGCAACGGCACTCTCATCAAAATCACTTCCAAGCCAGGTCGCGACGGTGCCATCCATGGTCGCCGTCTGGATACGGGCCAAAGCATTCGCTTGAGCTGTGAGTACCTGGCGGAGTCAGTGGAGCTGGGCTATGCGACCACCGCACACCGTTCCCAAGGCATTACCGTCGATACCAGCCACACCGTCCTCACGCAGGGCTGCCTGACTCGCGAGCTCTTCTATGTAGGCATGACACGAGGGCGGGATTGCAACACTGCGTACGTCTGCGAATCCGACACCGCACAGGACCATGTTGCCCTCGACGCCGCCGAGCCGACGTGGCAAGAGATCATCGCCGAAGTACTAACCGCACAGGGTGCTGAACGAACGGCCCATGAAGTAGAAGAAGAACAACGGGAAAGTAGCCACTCCCTGCACCAGCTCACAGCCGAATACGACTACCTCGCGCAAATTGTTGCAGCCAAACAACTACGCGCCGCCGTGGAAAGCATCCAGTCAGGGCTTTCGGCCAGTCTCGAAGTATCCCCGTCGTGGGGCGCTGGCGTGGCTGCCTGGCGGCGCGCCAGCGCCGCTGAGCCACTTGCCGCGGCAGCAACACTGGACCATGCCATTCGACGTCCTGGCGACGCCAATGACCTGATGGCAGTCATCCACGCGCGACTTCGGCCGCTCGGGAATGCCAAGGCACCCGATGGTGACGACTGGCTAACTGAAGATCTCCATACCGACCGTGCTGACGTGGCGGAAATGGTCAGACAAGTGCAGAACCTCGGTATTCGCCGGGTTCAGGAATTGAAAGCCAAGGCAGCTGCCGGGACGGAACCGTGGACGCGGAAGCTGGCAGACACCATTCCTAGCATCATCTCGGTAGCCGATCGCAATACCTTGAAGGAACGCATTGCCATCTATAGGGACCGCTGGCTCATCGGTACCGATCCTGATCCATTGGGCCCTCCCTCGGTCGGCTACGAATGGGAACGCGCACGGGACCGGGAGCGCCTCAATGCCGAGCTGAAGCGACTACAGAGCATGCCCGCGAACACCGACGAATCAAGTGCCGCTCAAGTTGCTGTCCATGCCACTCTTACCAATGTCGGCTGGGAAATTTAGAATGAAAGCGGAGGTGGTTCCGATGGAGGACAATCCGATGGTAAAGCCGGCGCTCAACAGCGCACCGCTCGTGGTGCTGACTACATTGACCGGCGTGGCTCTGCTGTATGTTGTCGCCATCATCGCTCTAGCATGGCCACCGGCCTTGAGTGTTTGGATCGCGCTGTCCGTAGTAGCCGTCGCTGCTGGACTGGTCACTTGGCGTTGGTCCCTGCGAATTCAGAANAGGAGGCTGTGGCAAGAATTTGCCAACAGGCAATGGGAGTACTTGTCGCGTCTCAAGGGTGAGCACGAAACCACCACTGAAGTCACTATCCTCGATTTCCAGGAGCTTCAGCCGACCGGAGTTTGGGCCACGATAAGGTGGGAAAAGTTCGGCTACATCCAACCAGCTTGGATCGAACCTTGCAGCTTCTCTATCTGGCCGCAAACCGTACTGCTCATCCGCCCCGACCCAACGCAGATTCAGGTGGGGCTCCTGGCCGTCAACCTACTACCTGCGGTCTCAGGCTTGCCTAGCGATCGCTCCGGCTCTCACCAGTATGTGACCGTGTCGGAGTTAGAGTTTGCTTTCAGCTATAGCATGGAGGGACATCGCACCGACCAGCTTAGTTGGGGTTCAACATGGACAGCACGACGGATGTCGGAGCACTACAATTCCAGAATTGGCTGGTCTCAGGTGTGCATTCACTGGCATTTCGATTTGAGCCAGAGAACAGCCGCACCGGCATCTATATCTTGTCTTTCGCCAATGGGGAGCGATACGTCGGCCAAAGCCTGGATGTGGTCAACCGCTTCAGTGCCCATCGACGCCGCTGGGACGACATCACTCACATAGCCTTTCGCCCCTTCGTGGCAGAAGACCTCAACTTTCGAGAGCGGGAAATTCTCGCCGCCATCGAAGTGCGCGGCCATCGAGTTCGCAATCTCGATCTCGCAGGTCGCCCCGGCGGGGACAGCCTGCTGGACGTCGTCATGGAAGAGCAAGCCCAAGCAGAATGGCTCGTATCCGACGCCGCAGAACCAACCGACGCACCCCGATATGTGGAAGCTGCACGCCGCGCGGCTAGCCTGTCTCGCTTTCAACAACTCGCGAAGCACGATGACTTCGAGCCCCTCATCGATGCCGCCGCAAACTTCATTGCTATCGCCATTCCTTGGCCCAGCCAGACTGAAGGGCGCTTCTGGACCGCGACTGCCATGCCCTCGACAGGACGAAGCACCACATGGCACAGGCTGATCACCATCAGTGCGCAGAATGCCGAGATCCTTGTCATCGGCGAAGCGACTACCGGAGGCGGATCAGTCATTGCGGGATTCATAAACCTCGACAAGAATTCCAGCGAAAGGTCCAGGCATGGCTACGCCAAAAGATCTAGACGTCCACAGCCAGATGGTCTCCTATGGAACCATCGGCAACGTCTTCCGTGTGGATTTCACCGGGCTGCGGGCGCTTTATAACCTAATGCAAGACGACAGCCCAATCGCACAACCAGCCAAGGAACTTGCCCTGAACCTGATGCGTAAGGGCCCCTCGATGTACGCCCGGTTCCACAACGATCACCTGGCCGATGCGCTCTTTACCGCCCTAACCAACCGCACATGATCTTGTCAGGATCGTATTTAGGACAAGTCCAACCCAGGTAGCCTGTCAACGATCCGGTTCGTTTCCAAGCTCACAGTGACGATTCGGCCGATCAGGTCGATGATGTAACGCGGCTGCTCGTGCTCTAGCGACCAGTCGTTGGGGTCGTTGACAATCCCCGACTGTTTGTCGGTCTTGACCTGGTATCGCTCGATAATCCAGTCAATCGCCGATCGTGCGCCCAACATGTACCGTTGCGCGTCTCCCGGGATGCCCTCCAGCGTCAGCTGTGAATTGTAGATAATTCGAGACTTGTCCCAGGCACCCGCCTTGCCGCCGTACTTCATCTTCTTCACCGCGTACTTCGCGTAGTCGTCGCCCAAGGGCACGGCGCCGGTTTCCACTTCCATGAAGGGGTATGGCTTCACCGTTTCGTAGCCAATGTGCAAATCTGACAAGTCTCGGCCGGCCTTGGCAAAGGCCTGGAAATTGTCAGCGCCAACGACCTTGGGGATGCGCGGCAGCATTTTCTTCAAGTCGGCGGCGAACGCGGTACGGTATTCGGGCGAATGGAGCAACCCGTAGACATAGAANAAGATGTCATCTTTGGTGACCTGAGCGCCATAGCTTGAGCGGTAGTCAAGTAGAGTCGCGTCGGTGATGTTGTCTACCTTATCCGGGGACGCCGACGCACCCGCTGCGGTGAACAAATCATCGCCTGCAGCGGGCATCGGGTACGTGTAACGAGGGAAGAATTGCACNCCACTGATCCCCGCCCCGCCCAGATCTGGGACCGTATCGACAGCCAGACACAGGAACGTCGGAGCTGAATTTCCAGGTGCTGGGAGGTAGAAACCTACATTTTCTGTAGTTTCATTGGGAAATATTTGGGGTAGCCGTCCGCGACGATCATTCAACTGGTCATCGAAATAGACCTTCATTTTAACAAAGGGCCGATACATGGCCGTACGTATTCTTTGGCTATTGAACTCGATCTGGACACCTCGAGAATGGAGCGATTCTAGTCCGCTCGACCAACTGACTCTCGATGGTTCGCGATCGATCACTCCGCTATGGAGTTGTTCCTGATAATTGGCGATCATCTTCTTTGTGGTGAATTCGAGACCATCGGACGAAAAATTGTATACCCAGGAATCACGATTTGTCTTCAAGCCTCCGCTGAAATCAGCGAAGACTGTTGGCTTCACGCCNTCCTCGTACTTTTCGGCGATAGGCGTGAAGGACTCGAACACGTTGTTGCGTTGGTTGATCCAGTCGCCGTCGGCGTTGGGNGTGATGGCGGCCCAGTCGAGGGTGCCGACACTGGCGGCCTCGATGAGCGCGAGTTTNTCCTTGCGGTCGAGGTAGTCGCCAATGTCCTTGTAATGCAGCACGGCACCGGTGGTAGGCCCGGGCTTNTTCACAAGGATCAGGATCGCCACCGTGTTGCGGCTGCCAGAATCAAANATCTTGCCACCCTCCTTGCGGCTTTGCTCCCCTGCCGTTCGCTGGTTGCCACGGAGGTTGTAAACGTAAATGTCGTGGAACTCATCGACAAGTGTTTTGCGGAGGCCGTCGGCGGTGTTGCCGTCGATGTAGCCTCCGTTGGACACATATGCGACCACTCCNCCGTCGGTCGACTTCAGTATTCTGTTGGACGCCCAGCGGATAGCCCGAATATAGGAGTCGTATAACGAGTTTTGAGTNGTCGCCGTCGACCGTTCCGCATACGTGGACCGGATCGATTCATCAAGAGTGGGGTATTTCAGGTTGGCATTGTTATCGTTGCCACTGGACTGCCCGACTGAATATGGCGGATTGCCGATAATAATGCGGATGTCGAGCTTGTTTTGTGCAACTACACGGTCATTGTTCGACGTGAAGACGTGCTCGTCAAGGGTGTCTCCGTCCTCGGACATCTGGAAAGTATCCGTGAGGACCATGCCGTCAAATGGGACATATGCAACGTCTGCTGTATCCCCGCCTGAGACTGCAGCCTGCTCCTCTAGCATGCCGTGTAGCGTGGCTTCGATGTTGATCGCTGCAATGTAGTACGCCATCAACAGGATCTCGTTGGCATGCAGCTCCTGAGTGTACTTCCGCAGCAGATCCTCGGGCTTGATCCGACCAGATTGCAGGAGCCTGACCGTGAAAGTTCCGGTTCCTGCAAAGGGNTCNAGGACGTGCACGCCAGGTGCGGAGAGGGATGAGTTGAAATCCTTGGCGAGAACGTCATCCACTGCGCGGATGATGAAGTCGACTACTTCCACCGGCGTGTAGACAATGCCCAGAGACTCGGCGGTGCGTGGAAACGCGAGCTTAAAGAACCTTTCGTAGAGTTCCGTGATGATCTTNTGCTTGCCTTCAGCGTTACTGACACCTTCAGCGCGGATCCGCACGGAACGGTAAAANTCTTCCAGGTTTTGCACTTCAGAGTCGAGGTTGTACTGCTCCAAAACGGCAATCATTGAGTCCATTACTTGCGATACCGGGTTGTGCGCAGCAAANGAATAGCCGTCAAACAGCGCCTCAAACACGGGCTTAGTGATCAGGTGCTGGGAGAGCATGTCGATGGCATCGGCTTCGGTGATGCCATCGTTCAGGTTGCCACGCAGGCCTTCCAGAAACACGGAAAACTCTTCACGGGCCCGTGGATCTGGCCCGTCCAGAATGGTGCGGATGCGGATCACGTGCCGGTCGGCGATTTCTTTGACATCGCTTGCCCAGGATTCCCAGTATCGCCGGTCTCCGACTTTGCGGACCATGCGGGCGAAGATCGCATTGCGCCACTCGTCTGCCCGGGCCAGGGCAAACAGCGTCTCCTGAGTTCCCGCAGCGTCGGAGGCGTTCTTCTCCCCTGCCGGGGCACCGCCGTCGTCCGCATCGAAGGACCCGGAAACTGCGATTACGTCAATGACGTCGTTGGCGTTGCGGTTCAGGTCAAGTTTGTTGATCATCGCTTCGAAACGGTCATCGTGCGCACGCAGGGCCTGTAGTACGTCCCAAACAACCTTGTACTTCTTGTTGTCATTCAGTGCGGTCTCGGGATCTTGGGATGCCGGCACTGCGATCGGTAGGATGATGTAGCCGTATTCCTTGCCCTCGGCCTTGCGCATCACGCGGCCCACGGACTGAACGACGTCGACTTGGGAGTTGCGCGGGTTCAGGAACAGCACCGCGTCCAAGGACGGCACGTCCACACCTTCGGACAGGCACTTGACGTTNGAGAGGATACGGCAGACATTACCGTCTGCCTGTTCCTTGAGCCAGTCCAGCTTCGCCGAACGCTCCAGCACGTTGAAGGTACCGTCCACGTGGCCGGCTTCCAGCTTGAGGGCGTCATTTGCTTCAGATTCGGCGGCGTTTACGAGGAGCTGCTTGCCAATGAGCTCAAACTCTTCGGCAAGCTTNTTGGATTCCTTGATGTTGCGGGCGAAGGCGACAGCCCGGCGCATGGGTGAGTCGTCAACGATGTCGAGGCGCTGGCCATTAATTCCGCGCTTCGAGAGCCCGTTCCAGCAGCCCACGATGCGGGCGACGTCGTCGAGCTTCAGGTCCCCGTTTTCCTCGAACATGCCCTGGAAGGAGCGGGAGACGGCTTCTTCGTCCACTGCCAAGACCAGGACCTTGTAATCGGCCAGGTGACCCATCTCCACGGCATTACCGAAGCCCAGGTGGTGGAACTCGGGGCCGAACACTTCCTCGTCGTCCATGGAGTAGACCGCGACGTTGTCCTCAGCCGCTTTGGCTTTGGACTCCTGAACGTAGATACGCGGCGTTGCCGTCATGTAGAGGCGCTTGGCGGCTTTCAGGTACTTCTCATCATGAACGCGAACGAACGTTGAGTCGTCATGGTCTGCCTCGGTGATGCCCGTGGTCCTGTGCGCTTCGTCGCAGAGGATCAAATCAAAATCGGCAAGGCCCTGCTGCTGCGCCTGGGCAATGACGTCAATGGACTGGTATGTGGAGAAGACAACTGTCACAGCCTCCTGACCGGTACTGATCCGGGCACGGTTCAACAACTTCACCGGGTCCGTAGTAGCCGGGAATGCCAGGTCATGGACGCTGACGTCCTCGTTCTCCTTACGGCCTACCTTCGTATCCGAACAAACTGCGAGCGCCCTGAGGGGAACCGTGGCTTGTGCTGTCCACTCGTTAAGAGTCTGCTGCAAGAGCGCAATAGAGGGTACGAGGAAGATCACAGTTCCACCGATGGGGACCTGTTCTTCAACGATTTTCAATGAGGTGTAGGTCTTGCCGGTGCCGCAGGCCATGATCAGCTTGCCTCGGTCGCCGGTTTGGAAGCCTGCGGCTACGTCGTCGATGGCTTCCCGTTGGTATTTGCGGGGTTCCTTGCGGTCCAGCTGGGTCATTGCCTCGGGGTGNTCGACGTCGAACTCGGCCCAGTCAATGGTTGACTCAGCCAAGTCTTGCAAGCGGAGCCGCGTCATTTCTTTGGACTGGCCCTCCAATGCGTCTTCGGCGTGCTTGGACCACTTGTCTGTAGTGGAGACAACCATCCCGTAGGAGAAATCAATCTTCCCTGCCGCGGTAAAGAACGAGTCGATCTGTGCCTTTTGCAGCGTGGACATCGGATCATAAAACTTGCACTGGATGGCCGTAAGCTCACCCGTGTAGCGGTCCTTGGCGACAAGGTCGATCCCCGTATCCACTTTGCCGTCACGGCCAGGGTATTCCTGCCACATCCACACGTCCGAGAACTGGTCCGCGTACTTCGGCTCCAACTCCAAATAACGCTTGATCAGGCGCTCAAACTTGCTGCCCTTGTCCTTCTGGTCAATGGCAGTAAAGTACAAGCGGTCAAGAACGTCTTCGAATGTTGCAGATCCCATGCAATCATCTTGCCGTATCTATGCGCATTCCCTTGAACTACCGGCTGATGTCACCTTGAGGCGTCGCCCATATCGCATATGCACCATCATTTTGTTCTCCAGAGCAGCAAGTAGTGAAATAGCTCAACCCTCAACCGTGAGGCCACGGCCAGCTGCGCGGTTTTGCTGCGGCCCAGGCTCCGTGTGGATGGAAGTTTCATTTCGAGAAGTTTGATTTATGGCTATCGGCTGCGGGTATCCCAGCCTGCCACCCAACCCCGGCGGGTTGGTCGTCTCCAGAACTGTCTTGGCCACCGACGTCACCCTGCCGAGGACGGACTTGGCAATGTCCACCCTCGACATCGGTTTNCTCTCCCTCGTGCAGCGCAGGATCGAGTAAGCTTCGGCTTCAATCACTGCATCGGCCCACCCTGCCAAGTAGGCCGCGGATTGAGGCCCACGGTCGATGCCATGGGCGCGTAGAACAACATAGGCGACTGACTCCGCCTCGATCTCAGCAAGACCACGATGTTCGGCGCTGCTGCCGTACAGTGCGCCGATGGCGTCTCCGGGAACGTGCAGTGAGGCGTGGGCGAGTTCGTGGGCCAGCGTTGCGATGCGGTCTTCGACATCCAGCCAAGACCCGACGCTGATCAGACGACGAGAGTGGTCGGTATAGCCATCGGCCAGTCCCGCCTGCGCCTCCGAAACGACAATGTTGTAACGGGCTTTTCTGGCCACCGCTGTGAGTGATTCCCATAGCCGGGTGTAAGCATCAACATCGAGTGGCGTTTCCCGCTGGCCGGGGATCGGGACAAGCAGCGGCTCTCCCTCAGTTTGGGAGACGTCAAAGACTGCTTGTCCACGCCATCCAACGATGCGGGACCTATTTATCCCGTCGCCTGGTTCGGCCAGCGCCCGCTCGCCCTCTGCGGGGCCGTGCTCAGTTTCTTCTGTATTGGTGATTCGCGCTGTTCTCGGTGCAATGACGTACAGGGCCCGTTCGCCTTTGATGACATAGCGGCCGTGGCGTTCCCACTCCTTGTATCCGGCAACGAGAGCCGGCTGCACTGGTCCACGTTGGGCCATTTGCATCATGAGCAGTGCGACGTTGCCGCCGGAGTACCGCCACATGGTCGCGGAGGCATCGAGGAGCCGATGCCACTGATTCGGGTGGTCAACGGCGTCCGCCAGCAGCGCGTAGAGCCCGTCAGTAAGCTCGGCAACGCGTTGCTCGGGGCCAGGATGAGATGCTGGCGGTGCCATTCCATTTCCAGTGGTGGTGACCAGATGCGGTTTTGCTGGTTCATTTGATGAGTCCATGATGGCGCTCCTTGCGCTGGGTCAGGAGTCCGAGGTACCGGGTTCAGGGTCTCGTTTTGCCGTGGGATCTCCCAACGACGGCGTGGCTGTTCCCGTGTTTGTCTGGCCCAGCTTGCTTGCCTGCATACCCGGTCCATCGTTGGGCAGCATGCGGACGGGAGGTTCCCTGTGTTGCTGCAGGCTCACACACCCGGCGGTGCGGGTTTGCTCCCGCAGCCGGCTGATACTGTGCTCGAGGCGTTCGTGGAAGCCCAAAGGGCCATATCCGCCGTCGTCCTCGGTGTAGGAAGCCTGCTCAGCTCGCTGAAGCGCATACAGCTCGGCGACGATGTCTGAGTGTCGCCACCAGCAGTCGGGGATTACGGAGGTGGTCAGGTGGTAGCTTTCCACGAGCCAGCGAACCCACCGCCCCAAGTGTTCCCAGACGGCATCGGCTGTACGGGGNTCCATGTCCCGCCACCGGTAGGTGATGGGGACCCTTTCGGAGCGCAGCCCGCGCGTTGAGCCAAAGAGCAGCGCGGCGAAGTTGTCTTCCGCACCGTTTTCAACCTCGTATTCGAAGGATTCGTCCTCGTCCATGGTCATGCCTCCTGTTGCTCTGCGGCCGTGACCGCTTGTTGTTCGCTTTGTCGTTTGAGGTGTCCAGTGAGCAATTCGAGTTCGGTTTGTTCCTTGGAGCGACCGAGTTCTGCCGCGTCCTTTCGTTTGTGCCATTCGCGCAGGTCTAGCAGGATGGGCCTGCTGCGGCGGCCCAGCATGATGGCCGTTCCTGCTGGCAACCTGCGGATCTCATGCAGCGGGATCACTGGCGACTCTCGGATTTGCTCTCCGTCCTGACGCCCCTGCGACGACCACGAACGGGTGTTGAACGTCAATGTCCGTTCCCCGATCAGTCCGGCTAGCGCACGGAGGTCACGTTCGTCCGAGCCGCCGCCGAAGATGACCTTGATGATGGCTGCATCCCAGATGGTCGCGGCTTCATCCATGGACCAGCCAGACCGAGCTTGGGACAGGGACTGCAGAACCACAAGTGTGGAGATGCCGATGCCGCCTCCATCAGAGAGCGCCACAGGCAATCCAGGCCAGGGCGAGAGATTAGCGATCTCATCCAGGATCAGTGACAGCGGTGGATCCAGCCGACCACCTGCCACCACGAAGGCCATTTCCCGGGCGGCATAGTCAATATCGTCAATCAGCGCGGACAGGTAGGGCCCTGCGGCGGCGGCCCCGCTCTTGGTGCCTATCAAGTACAGGGTGCCTCGTTGTTCAATGAAGGCCTTCGGGTCGAATTGTTCGCTGCTCCCTTTCGGGTCCAGAGCCGCGAGTACTTTCGGCGAGGACAACGGGGCGGCTGCGGCTGTGACACCAATCCATGAGTTGGAGGTGTTGCGTGGGTCATCGTCGATGATGCCCATGAGGTCTGCCTGCCAACCGAGCGCAGCCTCCGGCCTGTCAAGGATTGCCAGCGCCTCCCTCGCAAGGACTGGGTTTGAGGCCCAGCGGCGAAAAGCCGATACACCCTCNCCTGACAGTGCAGCCGCGTGCAGCAAACATTGCAGCACTATCTGCGAGCGCTTTTGCCAGGCGACGTTCTCACCTTTGAGCGCACTGTCAGCTGAGATGACCAATGCACGGCGGCTTGCAACATCAGGGTCTTGGCAGCCGCGCACGGGTGACCAGCGCAGTGTTGAGGGCAGCCCTGACATCCCCTGCGGGTCGAAGACAGTGACGGGGCGTCCGTTGGTGGCTCGGGCTCTCATGGTCACGACGAGGTTGTCGGCCCGTGTTGAAGTGGTGACGACGGCGCCGGGCGCATCGAGAATAGCGTTGATGACGATGTAGAGGCCCTTGCCTGAGCGCGGGGCACCTTGGATGACGAGGGATTCTTCGGTGGAGACGTGGACTGTGACGCCGCGGGATTTCCCGATGGTCCAAGAGACTTCCTCCACTTTGGGGTCTTTCACACCGGGATGAGTGTAGCGTCCACGTTTCAGGGCTGCCTTGGTGCCGAACTCACGGGCGATTTCTGCCCTCCGTGCGACGCCGTCGCGGCTGAGGATGTCTTGACGGAGCCATGCACCTGATTGGCGCCAGGTGCGCAGTCCCAGAACACCCGCTAGCGTAGCCAACGCGACGACGATAAGGACTGGGGCAATGAGCAACCACAGCTGTCCGGTGCCGATACTGCAGGAACCGGTAACCTGCAGTATCCAACCCATGTGTCCGGTCAGGAGTCCAGGAAGTGCTGCGGGGCTGAAATCCCAAGGTGCCGAGGTGCCGCAGCTCGCGGAATACGCCAGATGCGCGGCTCCTTGGATCAATAGACCGAGGACCACGTATACGGAGGTCGCTATCAGCCCAATGGAAACCAACGGATTCCCGTCATCCAATCGCCGTGGCATCAGAGCATCCTCTCATCGGTGCCAAACACAGCCAGCTCGTCCGTGGTGACTTGGTTGGCGACAATGAAAGACCGATTCCCGACCTTCCACAGCCCCACACCCTTGGGTAGGTTCTCCACGTGCTCGCACTCTGCCTCGGTCAACCCCAGCGCTTCCTTGGTCAGCCGCATGGAGTCGTGCTTTTGCCGATAAATGACCCTGGTGTCCGCCTCCGTCAGCAGTCCCAAGGCTTTTGGCNGCAGGCCACTTGTACTGTCGCCAATCTCGTTCAGATCGGCCACTTTGTGCATGATGAGCAGGTTCGAGATCCCGTAGCTGCGGGCCAGACGCCACTGCTCGCTCATCTTCACCAACATGTACGGGTCCGCCAGCATCCGCCAACCCTCGTCGTAGACCACGATCCGCTTCGCCCCGTCAGGATTCGTCACCGCAGCCTCCAACCACGTCGCACCGCACGCTGCCGCCAAGGACAGCGCCTGTTCCGAGGCCCCAATCAAGGCAGAAGTATCCATGACCATAATTGGGGCGTCAGCGTCGAACGCGACAGTGGACGGAGCATCAAACATCCCNTCCAAATCTCCTGATACTGTCCTGCGCAGTGAATGTCCGACGCCGGTCCCTCCATTAGGTCCGACCAGTGCGGCTGTCGCTGGGGTTGGNTTAAACAGGTATTCCAGCACCATGGGTAGCGTCGGNGTGCTGTTGGCCGCAACGGCATCCGTCAACGCCATATCCAGTGCCGTATGTTCCACCGGACTTAACGGGATACCAGGTCGCATGAGTGAAACCAGAGCCACGAGCAGATGGCGACGGCGTTGCCGCACCACTGCCAGCCACTGTGCGTCGGTCAAAGCAGAGGAACGCGGACCGGCGTCGAGTGGGTTGACTCTCGTGGGCCGGCCGGGGCCCACAGAAATGACTTTGCCACCGGGGATGGCATTGGCAACCGGCACCCANTTCCCCTTGGGATCAGAGGCCACCGCCGCCTTCCTACCCAGCGTGATGGAGCGCGTCACCAGGGACTTGCCACACATGGACTTTCCGGTGCCCACGGTGCCGATGACAACGATGGACGGGCCGCTAATGAAGCCCTTGTCGTACATGACCCACGGGTCATAGCAAAACGCTCCCGAACCAAACAGGTCCGTCCCGATGTACGTCCCCTCCGGGCCGAGCCCAGATTCCGTCAGGAACGGATAGGCGGCTGCCATGGTCATCGTCGACGCCCGATGCGGGGCCGGATGCACGCGGTGCGGCCCCAAAGGGAAACACCTCCCCGCTTTCCCNCAATCTGGCACGACACAGCGGCCAGCATTCTCAGCGGCGCGTTGGTCCCGTAACTCACGCAAGGACAGCTTTGGTTCCATGGTCACGGAACGCTCGTTCCGCCGTCGTTCCTTCCGCGCAAAGCGGCTCTCCCCGGCAGGAGCAATGCTGACCGCTGCCACATGCTTACTCATTTCAATCCCTTCCCAAGGGCAACGCCCCAGCAATAAACGCTGCCCACTGCTGCCCGGCCATCAACCGCAACTCCACAAAGGAACCAGCGGCGGCAGATTCAAGTTCCTGCCGGCAGCGCGACAACTCATCCAGGGTGTCCGCTGTGACAGTTACATAGGCGGCAGGGCGGACATCCCCATGACCAGCCACGATTTCATCCTCGCGTTGGGCCACTTCCTCCTCCTCAGCCCGCTGCTCCCGGGTCAACGGTCGATCCAGACGAGCGTTGATACGACGGCGAGTGTCATGGGCCTCCTGCGCCGAACGAATATCCCGCAGCGCCTGATCCGTGGGGACCGCCCGGATGACTTGAGTGATGGCGTGTCGGAACTCGCCAACATAGATCAGCGGCTGCAGGAACCCTGGATAGACCTGCTGCCGGGGCCATTCCGCGACCCAAAACGTTTGATGGAAGCCCGAATCAGTGCGCAGATAGGTCCAATGCTCCTCAGCGGCCATGGGCCCCGGCGACACCCGCTCGATTCCCTTCCCAGTACCTGTTGCGGCAGCCCACTTCGCCACCGCCGCAGGGTCGAAGGAACCCCGGACAACTGCTGTCACGGCCGCATCCGAGAGCCACTCCGTCACAATCACACCGTGCGTCTTCAGGCCCGTGGTAAAGGCCTCGACCTCCGAACGCAGCACATGTTCCAGCCCGCCCAGGGCTCCNCCAGCATCCTTGATCCGCCGTCTCGCCCTGGACGTGTCCAACACGATGGTAAGGATGATCTCGTGACTCATGGAAGCGCCCGCTGCATCAATCAAGTCCAGATACGATCTGTCGCCCCACTGCGCATCGGCAATGCGTTCTGGCGGAACGGCACGCTGATAGTAGGACCGCAAAGCACTCGAAGGGTAGGGGACCGTGTAGTCCTGAACGGCGATCCGGGCCACGGCGGGCCTACTAGCCATGGCAGCCTGCACCCGCGACCAGGATTGAACGGCATAGGCCTTGTCGTCGCTGTCCATCAGCGCAAACGATGTGGTGGTGCATCGCAGAGACACGATCGCTTCATGCCCCTGTCTGTCAACGATGAATCCCTCGCCTGCCGCTGTGGTACAGAGTTCCAGACTGCCCAAGCCGCCGGGCAATGCCATGGTTCCCACGCGACTTGGCTGCTCAGTACTGGCCAGGAATCGGGTCTCCTTGATGACCGCACGCAGGAAGAAAACTGATGCGGTGTAGGCCCACACTGGATATGGGATGCGCCCATAGTGCAGGACACCAAACAGCATCATTCCCAGCCAGATCGGTGCTGTCAGAATGAGGACGAGCGGGCCACCCATTGCAGAGGCAATCGCCGCGATCAACATTCCTGCCGCGAGCAGTGACAGCTGGTACCACTGCAAACCCATAAACAACCCATGCCGTTCATGCCGAGGGAAGCGGACAGGTTGCAATACCCGAGTTTCTTCAGTCATGGCCTTCATCTCCATTTCGATAGGTGTTGCTTGGTGGCCGCTTGCTTTGATCCACCGGACGCGGACTGTTTACCGGCGTTGAACTTGGTGGTTGCGGCTTCGGCCCGGAGGTGGGAGCCGGGCTCTGGTGGTTCACCGNGCGGCGCAGCCGGTGACACGGCCGGGTTTGGTGTTGGGTTTGGCGGAGGCTTACCTCCCGCGTTCCCGGTGCCACTCTGGTTTTCCCCTGGTAGCGGGAAGTCGTTGGCGCTCTGCCCGTGCCTGTGGGCGTAGGGTGCGATTGGCCTGTATCCCCTGGTGGCTCCGGCCCCTTTCCCGGGTCACCGCCTCCACCTTTGCAGCCGGACCNAGGCGGCATGGGCCACGCCTTAGATGACGGCCGATGGTGACTGGGGTGGCTCCGGACGATGTCGCCGCAGGCTTCGGGCTCGCCGTCCCCGATTGGCCGCCAATCGTCGCAACTTGTTGATGCAATGGAATCGAAGGGGTGCGGGACGCAACGGGTGCTGGCCCTCTGCTCCCAACCCCAGGCAAATGCATTTTGCCGCCAAATTGTCGGCCGAGTTGACGGCCGGTGAAGTTCCCNGCCCGGCTAAAGACGTGGCCACCGCCGGCCATTTGGGCGGCACCCGCAATNTCCCCGCCAGCAAAACTGACAAGCTTCAGGGCCATCAAGGGCGCGCCGCACGCCAGAACCATGCCTACAGCACCAGAAGCGAGGCCGCTAAACGAGGTCGAGTCGGCGAACAGCTTGACCGCGACAGCCAGCACAGTGGCCGCGAGTGGTTTGGCAATCAACAGCGCGACCACGGTTTCGCACCAAATTCTGGTCCACGACTTTGTCCGCTCCCAGGGCAGAAGCATGATGGCCACCGGCGCGACCGCCGCCAAGACAATCAAGGCAAACGACCGGAAGATCATTGAGCACATGAGGATAAATGCCAGAATCCAGACGACAAGTACAGCGATAGCAGTGACAACCACGGCCCCGCCAAGCCCACCTGCGGTTCCAGAACTGAGCGACACTACGTCCCATTCACGCCCCGAACCTGCCGGTGCTCGCTGGAACCCAAACAACCGCATAAATACCAGGTACGGGTCCTTACCAAGAGTTTCCAACAGGGCGGTTGACGCCGAGTCAGTGAAACTGGAGAGTTTGCTCATCAGGCTCGTCGCGAGGAAAACCAACGGGACCGCCAGCGCTCCACCAAGCAGTGCCCGGCCGATGCGCCGTGGTTGTTGGCTCACCAAGCCGCCAATCAACTGCACGATCATGACCACAACCAACGGCGTCATCATGACGACGACCCACCAGTTGGTTAGTCCACTGACAATGCCCCATTCCGATGCATCTATGTCTGAGACACCGAAGGCTCCGGAGATGAACGACCACATCCATGAGGCCATGCTTTCCAAAATTCCGGCAACATAGGACGTGACGGACGCAGCGAAATCATCGTTGGCTTGNGAAACGATGCCGCAGCCGGGCGGCCACCAGCCACCAGCACTGCACTCAACCATGGGCAACATGGCAAGGTCCTAGAATCCTAGGTTGAAGGCGTTCTGCGACCACAGAATGTAGCCGTTAATACCGCCCAGAATGGCCGCGACGGGACCTGTCCATAGCAAAATCATGCCGCCGCCGGAGGCCAAAC
Source organism: Arthrobacter polaris (assembly GCF_021398215.1). Lineage (NCBI taxonomy): Bacteria > Bacillati > Actinomycetota > Actinomycetes > Micrococcales > Micrococcaceae > Arthrobacter > Arthrobacter polaris. The sequence continues at coordinate 4,132,901 of NZ_CP071516.1, read as the reverse complement.
GCGACGACTGACTGAGCTTTCCAGCCAGCAACATGGCAGCACCGAGGATCGCCACAATGGCGATCACGATGAATGCGCCGACGAGGATTCCGCCGCCGATTTCTTTGAGAGATTCGAGGAATGGGAAGTTGGTGTTCGGGGTAATNCCGGGATCCACCGCTGCCAGATACAACATTGTGAACTCCATTCAATGGTTGTCCACGGGCGTGGACGCTATGTTCACTTGCATCATGGTTGCGGGAGGAAAACCCCATGACCGAGCGTGAAGTACTCCAACCACCAAGGGTCCTCTAATGGTCGGAGGGGCGGGGAGCCCAGTCCTGTCCTAGCCAAAGGCGCGGCTCGCAAATAGATTCCAATGTAGGCCACGCCCGCTATGGACGCTGCTCCGTGGACCGATCAGCGATGAGCTTTCTCGTATAACCGTCTACGAGGAACACGCTTCGCTGCAGCAAACCGCTTAATTCAAGTTCAGTCTCTCGCTTGTCGATAGCGGCAAGCATCCTCCCTATAAACCGCCGTCACCACCACCCTTACGAAAGCTCATTGATAACGAGCGGCGAGGGCTTTTCGTGAAGCGAGGGGCCGCCTCTTATGCCAAATGCCGGTTGGACTCTTGAGAACGCTCAAGAAATCTGGGACTTCCGCACGCGTCCGCGACTATCTACACTATTGAGAACCATCCTGCCGATCATCCGTTCTCATCCACATCGGCACGACGCCGCTCGCGCTCATGCTTTAGTTCTGCCAAGGCAAAAACGACGTGATTCCGCCGAAGCTTCGACCGCACCGGATGCAAATCGAAGCCCCTCGTAGTCATCCAAGTTTTGAGCCAGGGAATCAAGCGCAAAATCTATTCCTACCAAGTCGTCAACAACCCTAAGGTCTAGAGCATCGAGTCGCCACACGGTCACTGAAGTACCAATGGCTGCTTGCGCAGGAATAAGACGCCCAATTACATCAAGGACAGACCAATTTCCCTCTCTGACCATGGGACGCATCCAATCCGCAGCTTTCTCTTTATCGAGTCTGTGCCAACTCCAAATAACATTCCAAATGTAATCAGGGACATCNAAAGGTTCAGCAGTACGGTACTCGTCAAGCGCAATACTCATACTCTTTGAAAAGTTGCCAGGATCGGANTCATTGTCAGAATCTGGCAATGATTGTTCGAAGCGCTTTTCATCTGCTGAAGCGGTCAGCCAGTATGAAGACAAAGTTAGGCCTTCTACTATTTTCCCGGCCTCCTCAATAGCTACCGTCGCTTGCTCGGAGTCGAGTTTAAGGAAAATCCGTGCCGTAACCCATCGGACGTGGTGCCGAGAGCTGACGAATGCAAGCTGATCGTCGAGTTCATGATACCTACGGACGAACCAGTCCAAGAGCACCGGGGCATCGTTCTCCTTGCCAAGAAAATTCTCCAATTTGCCAATAATCATGGATGTCTTGGCCGCAAATTCTTGTTCCACACGTTGTCGATCTGGTCCCTGTCGCTGGGTCACTATCTCCCGGTAGGCATTTTCGACGACTTCGTCCGAGATGTCTTCTGAGGGGACACCGAAAGCAAAGAATCGATCGAAGTAATCTGGATGGGAGACGCGTCCAGATTCGGGTTTGAACGATCTGCCCACTGGATCGATCTCTTTCCAAATACCGTCAAAGAGCGGGAAAATTTGCCCAAGGACGTCAGCAATGCCGTCGAGGTTTACCTCGGCTACCCGGGCTGCTTTTAGGCGATCTCTCCAAACCTTCTTTTTCCTTGAATGNTCCACCGTTCGATTGATCGACCGGGCTGTTAATGCCAGCCCAGTACCAAGTAACTCGCCTCGCAGAGTAGCAATGAGTTCATAGACCAACGGCTCCGCCGTCCGAATCCACGTGATCAAGAGGAAATCGACTGGGTCAACTTCGTTACGGACTGGTTCGAAGAATGCCTCCGCTTGGCTGAAATAGCGTTTGATCGACCGAGGCGTATTTAGACGAGCCTGGATGTGCGCATAATAGGCGCGACCAAAACGGGCATTGTCGGTCTCGAAGCTGAGCTGGAACCTCGTCGCGAAGGAATTGAGCGCACTATCAACCCAATCAGAAGTCTGCTGTTCGCGCAATGGTGGTAGGTCAAGGCGTATCTGGACTATCTTTTCGAGGTAGTCGACGGCTCGTCTCGGGTCATCATTACCCACTAAACCTGTTCTACTCAGCGCATCCAACAGCGTGTCTTCGTCATAGGTGACGAGGTAATACAAGAAGGGGAGCCGTCCGGTCAGGCGAATGAGCTTGAATACCAGTAACAGCTCATCAGGCGCTAGCCGATCCAAGTCATCAATAATCATCAGCACGGGTTGCCCAGCATTACGAAGATCCTTTTCGGCTGTTCGTCTAGCAGCCGCTAAGCTGCGATCGCCTGCAATCCAATCTGCTCCGGCCTCAACAATATTTGAAGCGTCCAGTCCAAATATCGAGCCTAGGCTACCGAGTGGCGCGACTCTGTGGCCTATCTTGGACAAGGATTCACGGGCTTTCGACCAAGACGGAGTACTTGGTAACGACGACTCAAGCTCAGTGAANAATCCCGTTTGCAGGGATGGTAGGTCCTGATAGTTCCAAGGGTTGAAGTCAACGACAAGCCACTCGCCCACCTGGTCACTATTGGATGCTCCAATACCGTTTCGGATCATGTTGAGGACGCTTGATTTTCCAGCACCCCAAGAACCGATAAGCGCCACCACTGACGACTCACTTTGCGCTCTGAGTCGATCCAGCATGGCTATAGATGCATCTACGAAGTCCTGCCTCCCCAGCCGATCAGCAGAGCCAGTACTGTCAGCGTCGATAGGATCGTCGCTGAGCCATGTGTCAGATTCCGGTGTGTCACTCGTCATGAAGCCATGCTCACACAAATGGCTAGGTAGGTCGATTTTCGGCGCTAGATTCGTTTCCCTGGAAAGTTATTCTTCGTCTACTCGCGTGAAAAGTGAGGCACGGCGTTTGGGCACCGCACTCATGACGACGCGCTTGGGATAACTCGAAAGTATTCGGTACCGCTGTTCCATGCCACGGGGTGTAGCAACGTGCCAACGGCAGGATTCAGTGCGCTGTACATCATCCCGTTCCCGGCGTAGATACCGATGTGGCCCCAGTGGTTTGGTCCATCGGGGTTCTGTACGACGAGGTCACCCGGCAGTGGACTCCTAGTTGCCGCTCCGGCTGTCCACTGTTCCGTGCGCGGCAGCTGGATCCCCGCCTTCCCATAGATCCACTGCACATAGCCGGAGCAGTCCCACGCTTTATAGGCAGTGCCGCCCCAGACATATGTGCCACCGACNCCNTCCTGGGCGTACGCAATAATCTCCCGCCGAAGCTGACTCAAGTCGGCTGGCATAGTTGGTTGTGACGGCCGCGTTGTGTCGGCAGGGCAGTCCGCCGGCGCGGTTGACGANTCAAGGCCTTTCACGATGGCTTCCGCGATTGACTGCCACTGGGCGTATCTTTCTGGGAAAGCAGACCCTTGAACCGCTTGAGCTGCCGCACCNTTGTCCATTTGATCCCAGCCCTGGACATCAAGAAGCCCTCGAGGCGATCCATGGCTGGGCCCNTGTGGCCCACCATAGAAGGCTTCAGCGTTGTAGACGGGTTGCATGAGCTCCGCGACACTTCCCCATCCTGCCGACGGGCGCTGTTGGGCACTACCGACCGAATCGTGGTCACTGCCCACGCCGTCATGCGGATATTGCAAAGATTCAGGGACGGATGAGTTGGCCAGCATTTGCATATTGGACTCTTGCAACGTCATCATCAAAGCAATCGCGATCCCGTTGTCTGGGACTGACCGGGCGCGGCCCACTGCTATGTAGGCTTGGGCCACGGTCACCTGCGACTGGCTCAATGTGGTGGGCGCACTGTCAGGCACGGTGATCGTCACCGCCCGGCCCGAGCCGCCAGCAGCGGCCGTTGTACACGCCGCCGTCGAGCTTTGAGCGCCGAAAGCTATCAAGGCCATGGACCCGCAAAGCGCCATAACGCAGGACAGCACCATCGCAGAGAACGCCGTCCCTACTAATTTGAGGGCCGCACGCTTCTTGACTATCCCAAGGAGGAGCGCCGGGGCTGGCATCAGTAAACAATTCGCTCAGGTGCAGCGTAGAACGCTACCATCTCGCAGCGCTCTGCCGGGGCAGACATGGCGGGCGGACAATTGACGACGACACTGATCGGTGCGGTGTATTTGTTAACTCCAGACGTCGCATGCTCCACGATGCTCAAGGTCACGGTACACACGTGCAATCCCACCCAGGGTGGAGGCTGCTGGACATATTGTGCCAGCTGCTCGTCGCACGATGAGTTCATAGGCTGCGCGGTCCGATATCCTTTCGCTCCAGTCAACGACGCATAGGCCGCAGCATTGGTCCCAGTGGCTTCGAATTGCTGCGCGAAGATGGTCAGNGGNTTTGAACCATCCGAAAGCACATGCCACCAGCTGCGAAGCCTCCCGTACGTCTCCGAATACGTGGCTGTTCGTGTATCCCATGTGTAGATGGCGCGGGCAGCTATGTTGGCAAGCTGCCGATAGTCCAGGGTTGAAGGTTCGCCAGCTGGCGCACCTGATTGATCCGTAGGTGCGCTTGTCATGGTCGACGGTTCCACCGCGGTCGCTGTAGCCGTGGGGCTTGCGACCGCAGCCGGAACCGAAGCCTCCGGGGTACTTGTAACGGGGCCGACCTCTGGGGGTCGAATTGAGAGCACCGCCGCAATCCCCGCGATAACCACAGCAGTCACCAACAGCAGGATCCATGGCCGGTGTCGGCCTTTCCCGTTCTTATGTGCCATCCATTTCAATTTCATGGTCACGCCTCATTTGTTTGAGGACCTAAGCCTTGGATACGGCCTGGACCGTCGGGCTGATTGCCGCTTCAATGACAGCACCTTCGATCTCTCCCNNTGCCCGCAAAATTTCCTCGGCTGCCTGAACGAGCTTGCGTGCCAGACCAACCTGCACCTTGACGTAGCGCACGCTGACACCAGCCTCTTGCGAGACCTCAGCGACCGCCGCAGCGCGTGCGTTGCCCAGTACCGACGGCAGGATGATCCGCTCCGCGATGAGTTGGAGCATCGGATTTGAAAGGGATGCGACGGTAGCCTTACGAAGTGAGGCCAGGTCAACAACCAGTTGTGGATCGACATCCAGGGCCCGACTCGTCGTCAGAGCCATCTGGCGAACTACGAAAACGGCCTGCCATCGCATGCCGGCGGACGCATCATTGTTGGTTACCGTGAATTGTGCCTTCCCGTCAGCAAGACTGGCAACGGCCAGATCCCAAGTGCGCTCGGGCACGTGCGCCTTGACGAACTGCAAAACGTCCGTGGCCCAGACGTGATTGGTGACTTGGTCATCGAGGCGTGCCAACTGGACATCAATCTGGCTCTGAAATCCGGACTCGCATTGGTCCAGCAAGGGCAAAGTCGACCTCGCAAAGGTGCGCCGAATGTGCTCTGCGCACAGATTACAGGCGATCCCCTGGACCCAGGCGTCAAACTTCACCCCTGGAAAGGCCTGATAACTGCCGTTTACCGTCCCGTCCCATGCCGCAATACGGATATCCTGCAGGACGTCATTTACATCCTGGAAGAACCCATACCGGGCCAGATGAATCTTCACATAGGGACGAACGCCCTCGACAGCCCTCATCAGCTGGTCGATAGGGATGTCGGGTTCCGGCCGCCGGGCCAGGGACTGATCGACCGCCCGTCGATAGCTTCTNTCATATGTTTCGTTGGTCCAAGGACCCATGATGATCACCGCTTCATGCCTTGACTGAATATCAAGCGCTACGCCGTCAGACGTTGTGCAGAAGATCTTGAGGACACCGTTGGTGGCGGCAGGATCGTTCCGGCATATGCCGGGCCCCGTGGGTCGGNNTGCGGAATCAACGATTGCGGGCGACTCACTTCAAAAGGTAATAAGACTAGTTTCCAAGCATCAAAGAGATATTGTCAAGGGCGGCTACTCTTACCCTGTGGACAACTATGAGGCAGAATGAAGCTATGCCCCGAATCACGCAGCCGATAGCCCCGGATTGGCCATACGAAGTCGAGCTGGCGGTCGCCACCTTTGGCAATCGAGCGCGCACCGAGATCATCCGCTATCTATTGGAAAACGGACCAAACCCACGTGGAGAAATCGTGGCCAACGTTGGCGCCAGCGAGGCAAGCGTCGCCAAACACCTGATACTCCTTGAAGAAGCTGGCGCTGTCAGTGCAGACGTCGAACCAGGGCGCAGGCACGGTCGCGCGCCGAGGTATTCAGTTAACCCTGACCGAGTGAAAGCCCTTCTGGATGCCCATCTTCGGTACTTGACTGAACCGACTCACTAGCGCCATCAGCCGTTGCGGTCATGCCGTGCTTCAGAAAATCGGTAATGGCATCGAGCGTTTCCGGTGCAACGTCGGCAAGTGTGCGCGCAGCAAAGGCCTGCACCCGCGACACCCTCAGGGCCTTAACAAATTCAAGCCTTGCTTCAATGCTTCTGGGAAGCACGTCGGAGCCCAAATCCAGCAAATACGATGAATCAACGTCAAACAACTCGCAGATTGCTGTCAAAACCTTCTTATCGGTGACCAGCGCCCGCGTTCCGTCCTTCATGTAGAACCAACGGGCACGGGACATACTCACGCCCCGTTCAGCCAAGCGATCTTGGACCTCACGGAAAGTCACGTCATAGCCACGCTTTTCTGCAGCAGCATCCAAAAGTAGGTTCAGGCGCCTAGAAAGTGCCATTTGGGGCGATGGCTGGTCTCGCGGAATGCCGCTTCCAGCGCTCATGCCAGGCTCCTCACGATAGTGGCGTCGGCTCGCCGACTATCCCGCGCCGAATCGTCGTGTCCTCTCAAGTATTGTCTGTGCCTTCAAACCTCGCAAGACAATGCCGAATCGCATTATCCAACTCGGGCAGGAGTACCGTCTCTGCGCTGGGCGCCAGCCACGGCACCCCATAAGGAGCGCCCGAACTGGCAGCAAAGCACGAAGCCCCTCCTGGTTGAGCAACTGATTCCGATCAAGATGGAAGCAAACTTCCGTAAGAACATCCCGGAGTGCAGTGAAATTCAATTTGCTCCTGCGGATTCCTTGCCCAATAGCGGTTTTCGCGCATGGATTCCGCAGCGCTGACAAAAGCTTCGACCTGAGGATGTTGGGTCATGTCGTTCACTTTCCCTCTGAATTAGCCGGAATCACCGTGTCACGGCGGCGACTTATACGAAGTCATGGGGATTTGGGGCATTTACACCATGACCGAGTGAGAGTAAATTGTGCAGAGTAGACGGGTATACGCCGTCCTGCAGGTAGCCTTCTGGGAGTGTTTTCCGTGGAACCCTCAATCTTGATGAACCTGACCCGAAGCCGCATCTTACATATGCTGGTCACACATGGCCCTGCCCCGGCTCCTGACATATCCAACGCACTATCCCTTACAGAGGACGCGGTCAATCGGGAACTTGAACGGCTAACGAGAGCTGGGTTTGTCCGGGCCAGCGAGGCAATCCCTAGTAATTTCAACTCAATCTATACCTCTGACGAACCCCAAATTTTCCAAGAGATGGCACAGGTGCGCTATTTCCTGGGATTGGAGATCTGACCAGAACAGGCGCCACCTTCCCTCGGTCATGGAGAAAATCGCTTTCCTGACTATGAGTAGTTATCTAGTCATACTTGCCGATGTTTGAATGTTGGCATCACCGAAGGGAAGGTACCGCGATGACCATCTACACCCACCACAGCAGCCGCACCGATTCAGAAGCCTCTGAGTGGTTGTCCNCCAATGAGATCTGCCACGAACTTCAGATTCCGCTGCAGACCTTCTACCAATGGCGGGCAAAGGGCATCGGGCCACATGCCTACCGGATTGGTCGTCATTTGCGCGTCAGCAGGACAGACTTCGACGCTTGGCTCGCCCTCCGATCCGATCCGTGACGCTCGAGTCTGCGTTGTCGTGACATGAGTAGAAAACCACTTCCCCTCGGAGCTTGGGGATCAATCATCACCGATCGCACCGCGGCTAAGTCGTGGAGCGCACGCACTNACCGTGACTGGGATGGGAAGCTTAGGAAGGTAGAAGCTCGCGGCGCTTCTGCAGCAGATGCCCGCCGCAGCTTGCAGCAGAAACTTGTCGCTCGCCAAACTCCGAGAAATGGACTGGTGACTTCCACAAACAAGATCAATCAGCTCATTGAGGTGTTCCTCGTTGAGTTGGAAGGATCTGACAAGGCGTCGCGTACGAAGGACAAATACGCCTATTGCATCACGAAGTACATTGCCCCGGCGATTGGCTCAGTCCGGATTGGCGAGGCCTCCTCGGGCGTGATCGATCACTTCATTCGAAAAGTCGTCGAAGATGTGGGGCCTTCTACCGCAAGAAGCTGTGGGGCCGTGTTGTCGTGGATGTTCAAGGTGGCCTTGCGACACGACGCCGTCACCGTCAATCCTGTCATCGGGATATCGATCCCTCGGAACAAGAAAGCGAAGCCCCAAGGTCTCACCGCGGAACAGTATCAAGACCTGCGCAGCAAGCTCATCGATTGGGAACAGGCACCAGCCCTCGGCAGGCCGCGTACACACGAACTCCATGAGATCGCGGACTTCCTTATCCACACCGGACTCCGCCCTGGCGAGTTCTTTGCCCTCCACTGGGACGACGTCAAACTGGACGCAGCTCCGCCGACGGTGTTTATCAATGCAACCGTCATCCGGACAAGCACGGGCGGCGTAAGGATCCAGGATCATCCGAAGTCCCGGCACGGCGTCCGCCGAGTCACAGCCNCTGAATTTCTGGTGAAGCAGCTTCAGATCCGGCATGAACGCCAANAGGAAAGCGGCTCACCGAATCCGATGAATTTGATCTTTCCATCGTCCACCGGAACCATTTGCGATCCGAACAACATCGGCAAGATCTGGCGCAAAGCCTCCGATGCCATCGGATATGAGTGGGTCACATTCAGGACACTCAGGAAATCAAGCGCAACTCTGATTGCCAGAACGATGGGACCCGAAGCCGCCGCATATCAGCTCGGCCATTCCAAGGTCTCGATGACCCAGGAGCACTACATTGAGGAGTACCAAGAAGCCTTAGACACCAGGGCGGTCATGGACGCGTTCAGCCCGAAGGAAGAGCCGTCACCGGACGATCCAAACGATGAAAAGTAACGAAAATCGAGACCCATTATGGCGTGTTTATGGCGTGTTAAGTTGAAAATGGCCCTTTCGGGGCCATTCTCACATCAAAATCCCTGTCATTCCGGGCTTTTGGGCCCCTATCAGATTCGAACTGATGACCCCGCTTTACAAGAGCGGTGCTCTGGCCAGCTGAGCTAAGGAGGCAAACGCAATCAAGCGCTAGATAAGGCTACCGTAGGAGTCCGAAACAAAACCGGCTCCCCTACTCGTCAAAACGTGTAGGGGAGCCGGTCATTCAGTTGCACAGCCGCCGCGCCACCCTGCGAGCGCACCAACGTCAGCGACCAACGTGAGCGCACCAAGGCCACCTAATCAAAGGCGAGCGAGCCCGGCCTCCGTGAAAGAAAGCGCAGAAACCTACTTCTTGGCGTCCAGCACGGTCTTGACGAACGCGCTGAAGTCATTGGTGGTCTGGGGTATCCACTGCTGACCGTCCACGAAAACGGTGGGTGTGGCGTTGATGCCGGAGCCTCCAGCCAAGGCGCCGCTAAACGCAACGTATGGGCGGAATGTCTTCTCGTTGATGCAGCTGCTGATATCTGCTGCACCGGCGTCAGCGGCCAGGCTCTCCAGCTTGGCGTTATCTAGGCCTTTGCTGTTTTCTGCCGGCTGGTTGACGTACAGGGAATCAACAAACGCCTTGTACTTATCCGGGGACTTATCTACTACGCACGCTGCAGCGGCTGCAGAGCGTGAGGAGTAGTTGGTGCCGGAAGAGAAGCGGTCCAGGAACGGCAGCGCACGGTATTCAACGGTGACCTTGCCGTCATTGCGCAAGGTGTCCAGCTCGGGGCCGTACGTTTTNTCGAACGAGTTACAGGCCGGGCACATGAAGTCCAAGAAGATCACAACCTGCGCTGGCTGGCCGGAGGCAGAAGGTGCAATGCCGATCTTGCTCGGATCTGGTACCGCGGTGGCCTCAGCGGTAGGCATCGGCGGTGCCGAATTGATGTCCACGGTCTTTTCCACTACAGCCGGGGCAATGATAGCCCCGGCCTTGCCCACAGTGACGCCACCATAGGCATTGGCGTTGGCCGGAACCGGGCCCGTCTCGGCCACAGGTTCGTTGGCTTTGTTGGTGTTGATGACAATCAGGGCAATAATAACCACAATCACCACGGCCGCAGCTAAAACACCACCGCGGATCAGCCATCCATTGCGCTTTTCCTTCTTCAACTGGGCATCGCGAATNAGTTTTGCCTTTTCACGGGCCTGTGCTGTGCGCTCGGCTGCGGTCAACCGCGGATCGTTTTGGGGCTCATAGTTCCTCAAGTCTTTGGGCATGAAAAAGGCCGTGTCATCGGCAAGTTCTTGATCATCTTAGGTGAGGAACCTTGGAGGAGGCTNTAAAGTAACAGTCCAGCCAGCATTACGGCCGTCATGACGCANAAACCGCCCACCAGCTAAGCTGGCATAAACCCGAGTTCTACCTATGGGAGATACACGTGCCAGAAGAATCGATCAGTAGCCCGGTCCACCACCCCGGCAGTTCTGACTTCATTGTGGTCTCAAATCGGCTTCCCGTGGACAGGGTCTCAGCTGAAGAGTCCGACGACGGATGGCGGCGTTCTCCCGGCGGTCTTGTGACCGCTTTGGCCNCCGTCATGGCCACCCGTGACGGCGCCTGGGTGGGCTGGCATGGTGCGCCTGATGAAACGTTGGAGCCCTTCCACCACGAGAACATGGACCTTATCCCCGTGGCCTTGTCAACGGAGGAAGTTGAGCTGTACTACGAAGGCTTCTCCAACACCACCCTGTGGCCGCTGTACCATGACGTCATTGCCCCGCCGGAATTCCACCGTACGTGGTGGGACTCGTACCGCTTGGTCAACCAACGTTTCGCCCAGGCCGCGGCAAGCGCCGCCGCACAGAACGCCACGGTATGGGTGCAGGACTACCAGCTACAGCTGGTTCCACGCTACTTGCGCCAGCTGCGTCCGGACCTTCGGATTGGCTTCTTCAACCACATCCCCTTCCCTCCCNCGGAGATTTTTGCTCAGCTGCCGTGGCGCAAGGAGATCATCACCGGTTTGTTAGATGCAGACCTCATCGGTTTCCAACGAGCTAGTGACTCCGCCAACTTTNTGCGCTCGGCCCGCCGCTTTGTCGGTGCTGGCGTCAAGGCTGCCCAAGTTCAGCTCAAAGATAACGATGGCAACGTGGTGCATATTTCCCGTGCCGCACCGTTCCCCATCTCCATCGATGTGGGCCAGATCCAGGCACTGGCAGCCAATCCGGAGGTAATCGCCCGCTCCAAACAGATCCGCGAGGACCTCGGGAACCCGAAGACCATTCTGCTCGGCGTCGACAGGCTCGATTACACCAAGGGCATCACCCATCGGCTCAAGGCGTACGGCGAGCTCCTCGCCGACGGGGTCATCAGGGTTGAGGATGCGGCCATGATCCAGGTGGCCAGCCCCAGCCGCGAGCGCGTGGAATCCTACCGCCTGCTCCGGGAAGAAGTCGATGGCATGGTGGGCCGGATGAACGGCCAATTCGACACCATCTTAAACACCGCCGTCCGCTACCTCCACCACAGCTATCCGGTGGAGGAAATGGTGGCACTTTACCTGGCCGCCGACGTCATGCTGGTCACTTCCTTGCGCGATGGCATGAACCTCGTGGCTAAAGAATATGTGGCAGCCCGCGGCAATAACACAGGGGCATTGGTGCTGAGCGAATTTACTGGAGCCGCCGATCAGCTCAAATCCGCGCTGATGGTAAATCCGCATGACATCGACGGTCTCAAGGCCGCCATTGTCCGGGCTGTAAACCTCTCCNCCGCTGAATCTGGGCGCCGTATGCGGGCCATGCGCCGGCAAATCCTGACCCACGACGTCCAGCGCTGGAGCGAGGAATTCCTCACCACGCTCCAAGAAGAGGCCGTTCCGGTATGACCCTGCCCGCAGGCCTTCGCGAGGCCGTCCTCGCCATTGCCCGTACCCGCACCTGCTGGTGGCCTTGGACTTTGATGGCACCATGGCCCCGATCGTTAGCCGCGCCCAAGACGCTCGCCCGCTCCCCGTTCAGCAGCCGCCTTTGCTGCTCTGGCCGGTCTGGAAAGTACCACGACGGCGCTGGTCTCAGGGCGGGCCCTAGATAGTTTGCGTACGGTCGCCACCCCTCCGGCACCAACATTGTTGGTGGGCAGCCACGGTGCTGAAACGTGGTGGGGCCCGGATTCTCCGGCGCTGGAACTCAACAACGCCCAACACAGCGCACTGGCGCTGGCCCAGGCCGCCGTCGACCAGGCAATCAACGATTTTCCAGGGACAGTGGCTGAGCAGAAGCCAGCAGGGTTGTCCTTCATTACAGGCTTGCCAACGCAGCTAACGGGCAGGGCGCCGTCGCCCAGGTCAGTGAAGCATTGGCAAAACCCACAGTTGCACCTCACCACAGGGAAAATGGTGCTTGAAATTTCCGTTATCAACGCGAATAAGGGCCAAAGCCTCACAGCGCTGAGGGCGTTCAGTGGGGCCACGGCAGCGTTTTTGCTGGTGACGACGTCACCGATGAGCACGCCTTCGCAGCGTTGCTTCCGGGCGATCTGGGTCTCAAAGTGGGCCCGGGCAGCACCTCGGCAGCATTTAGTATTCCCAGCGAAACTCTCCTGCCGGACGTCCTTGAGCTCCTGCTGGAAGCTCGCACCGCACAAACACTGGGCTAACAACAGTTGCAGTGATGCCAACGCACCCGTCAACGTGACCCCGGCCATAATGAAAATGTGGCATACTTCATATGTCACTCACATTGCTGCCTCGGTAGCGTGCGGGCCTGATGCACCAAACAACCATTCACTTGAGGATCGTTCGGCACGTACCTGCCGATGAAGGGACTTACTACTGTGGCTACAGTAACTTTTGATAACGCAACCCGCATTTACCCGGGCACCACCAAGCCGGCCGTTGACAAGCTCAACATTGATATCGCCGATGGCGAATTCCTCGTACTCGTTGGACCTTCCGGTTGCGGAAAATCCACCTCCTTGCGCATGCTCGCCGGCCTGGAAGATGTCAATGCCGGGCGCATCCTGATCGGCGACCGTGACGTCACAGACGTTCCGCCCAAGGACCGCGACATCGCCATGGTTTTCCAGAACTACGCGCTGTACCCGCACATGTCCGTTGCGGACAACATGGGCTTCGCCCTGAAGATCGCTGGCATCTCCAAGGACGAGCGCGCCAAGCGTGTTCTCGAAGCTGCCAAGCTCCTTGACCTTGAGGCTTACCTTGACCGCAAGCCCAAGGCACTCTCCGGCGGTCAGCGTCAGCGTGTTGCCATGGGCCGCGCCATTGTGCGTAACCCGCAGGTGTTCCTCATGGATGAGCCGCTCTCTAACTTGGATGCCAAGCTGCGCGTGCAGACCCGCACCCAGATCGCCTCACTGACCCGCCGTTTGGGCGTCACCACCGTTTACGTGACGCACGATCAGGTTGAGGCTATGACCATGGGTGACCGCGTTGCAGTGTTGAAGGACGGCTTGCTGATGCAGGTTGACACCCCTCGCAACCTCTACGATGCCCCGCAGAACGTGTTCGTTGCCGGCTTCATTGGCTCCNCCGCCATGAACCTGCTCGAACTCCCTGTTGTGGATGGCGGCGTGAAGTTCGGTGGCGCAATCTACCCCGTACAGAGCAGCGTTCTGGGCGAAGCCGCAGGAAACACCGTCACCGTGGGTGTCCGCNCCGAGGACCTGGAAGTTGTTGGCGCCGGTGAAGGCTTGGCAGTAGAGGCCGACGTCGTCGAAGAGCTAGGTGCCGACGCTTACGTGTACGGCCACGCTATCATCGACGGCGCCGAGCGCGACATGGTTGTCCGTGTCGACGGCCGCCGCCCACCGATGAAGGGTGACACCATCCACGTCCGCNCCCAGGTTGGCCACGTCCACCTCTTCGACGCCACCTCAGGTGCTCGTGTAGGCGATAAGTCCGTCACCCGCAGCTAAACCCACGCCCTCCCAATCTTTGGATCGCTAGCGATCCAAAGATTGGGAGGGCGTCCCAACGCATTTGGTTTAAAGCGTGGGTCTTTGATTTGCTAGGCATTTGAGGCGCGGTTGCCTGTTGAGAGATTCCAGCAGGCAACCGCGCTTCACCCTAAGAGAGAATTTGTATTATGACTGAGCAACCAGGCGCCAAGTGGAACCACGAGCCAACTGACTTTGAGCAGATCGGCAAGCTGCCCCGCCGAAGCGCCCCGCCCGCCNCTGTGCTGGGATCGCTGAACATCACCGCGGCCAGTGCAGACNCCGGGCTGCTGGATCTGCCGTGGCACATCCAGTTGGAGGACTGGCCTGCTGCGAACCTCGCTGCACTGCCGCGAGGCATCTCCCGCCACGTGGTCCGTTTCGCACACCTCGATGGTTCCGTTATTGCTATCAAGGAAACGTCCGAGCACGTGGCCCGGCACGAATACCATATGCTGCGCAAACTGGCCCGCCTCGATGTGCCCTGTGTGGAACCTGTTGCTGTGATCACCGGCCGCAGCACCCCAACAGGAGCGCCCCTTGACCCTGTACTTATCACCAGGCATTTAAAGTTCTCCATGCCGTACCGTGCGCTGTTCTCGCAGAAACTACGCCGGGACACCTTGACCCGCCTCATCGATGCCCAAGCACTGCTGCTGGTTCGCCTTCACCTGGTGGGCTTCTACTGGGGAGATGTCTCCCTCTCCAACACGCTCTTTCGCCGCGATGCCGGCGCCTTCGCCGCCTATCTAGTTGACGCCGAAACTGGTGAACTGTACCCGGACCTCTCCACCGGGCAGCGCGAATATGATCTGGAGATCGCCCGCGTCAACATCGCCGGAGAGCTCATGGACCTGCTCGAGGGTGGGCTCATTGAGGAAAAGGTGGATCCCGTAGCCACCAGCGAGCTCATCATGGAAAGCTACCGCCGCTTGTGGGCAGAGCTGACGGAGAAGGAGTCCTTCGAGTTGGAGGACCGCTGGCGTGTGGGCGCCCGCATCCGCCGCCTGAACGAGTTGGGCTTTGATGTGGAGGAATACGCCATCAAAACCACCNCTGACGGCTCCACCATCCAGCTCCAGCCCAAGGTTGTGGACGCCGGCCACCACCAGCGCCGGCTACTGCGGCTCACGGGCCTGGACGCCCAGGAAAACCAGGCCCGCCGCCTGCTCAACGACATGGACTCCTTCCGCGCCGACGCAGGAACCAATCTGGACGAGGAGATCAGCGCCCACAACTGGGTCAGCACCATCTTCCAACCCATTGTCCGCGCCATCCCGCGCGAACTGGGCGGCAAACTGGAGCCGGCAGAGGTGGTCCACGAAGTTCTCGAGCACCGCTGGTTCAGGTCACAGGAAGAGGAACGCAACGTCNCCCTGGCCGAGGCCGTGCAGTCCTATGTGGATAACATTTTGCGATTCCGTCGCGATGAGGACGCCATCATGCTCAGCACCGATACCGAGACGATCAAAATGCTCGAAGGCGGAGTCCTGCCCGACGCCGATTTCGAGTAGCCCACCGTCCCCAACGCCGCATCACGTTTGACCGTTTTCACCCAACGCCGCATCACTTTTGGTTGGTTTTCGCGAACGCCGCATCACTTTTGACCGCCAAGAAACTGCTGCTTCCTTATCTCTGGGCCTACAGGTCCGGACATCAGGAAGCAGTTTAGGCGGCGGGGATGGCCTTGCCAGGGTTCAAGATCCCTTGCGGGTCAAATAGGTCCTTGATGCTGCGCTGGAGCTCCAACACCTGTTCAGCCTGTTCAAGAGGCAGCCAGCGCAATTTGTACTGGCCAATGCCATGTTCTCCGGTAATGGTGCCACCTAGTTCAAGCGCCTTCTCGATCGACTCATCAAGTGCCGCATTCAAGGCGGCAATGCGTGCCGGCTCAAATGTAGGCACTGAGAACGTGGGATGCAGATTCCCATCGCCTGCGTGCGCAATAACTTGCAGCTCCACGCCGTGGCGCACTGCCATCTCTTCCAGTGCAGTGATGTAGTGAACCAGTTGTGAGCGGGGCACTGCAACGTCCTCCCCNACCCTGTTCTCTGCGTCAACGTCCAGCCCGCGGTTATTGCGCCGCAAGTCCACCAGCCGCTGGGCCTCAGCAGGATCTTCACGGCTCACAGTGCCACCAAGTTCCTCAAGGACCGCCGCAGCGAGGGATTCTTCTAATTCGGCTGCCAGCCCGTCGAATTGGATCAGCAACAGTGCAGTCCCNCGAGTGGAGAGGTTGCTGCCATTGCGAAAGTCCAGCTCTTTCAGCGATGGCCCATCTAGCAGCTCTAGGATGCAAGGTTGCACCCGTGCTGCACCCACAGCCAACACACCAGCCGCTGCCAGCTGAACCGACGGGAAGAAGACAGCCAGGGTCCGCACAATCGTGGGCAAATACTTCAACCGTACAGTGGCACCGACCACAATCCCGAGCGTGCCTTCGGAACCAACAAACAAACTTGTCAGGTCGTAGCCGGCCACGCCTTTGAACGTCCTATGACCGGTGTGAATCAGGGAGCCGTCGGCCATCACCACATCTAGCGCCAACACGGCGTCGCGCGTGACNCCATATTTGGCGCACCGCAGTCCGCCTGCATTAGTGGCTATATTCCCACCCACGGTGGAGATCTTGAAGGACGCCGGGTCGGGNGCGAACATCAGTCCATGCGGAGCAACAGCAAGGTTCAAATCACCGTTAATAACGCCCGGTTCAACCCGCGCAATCTCATCGGCGGCGTTGATTTCTAAGATCTTGTTCATGCGGGTCAAACTCAGCACCACTGAGCCTGCTGTGGCGTGCGCGCCACCAGAGACACCTGTCCCGGCCCCGCGGGTCACCAATGGAACATGATGGGTGGCAGCTGCCCGCACCACCGCCTGTACCTCGGCAATGCTCTCTGCCCACACAACAGCCACGGGTTCCTGATAATCGATGACTGGGCCTTGGTCAATAGCAAACTTCTGCAGGTCCGGCGCTGCAACACTGAGCTGGTCCTGACGCAACGTTTCCAAAAGTTCCCTGGCAAATTCTTCGTTGAGGCGGATATCCATTGCTTCCATGTTCCTGCAAACCTTCCAGTTCATAACCGTGTGGGCTTCCCATTCTAGAAGAAGCCCACACCGTCAACACCCAACCACCCGCGCACAGGAACAAGCAGAGCCCAACAGGCTAAGGCAGATCAGTCCCCAGCAGGGACAGCAACCCCGGCAGACGCCAAACATAGGCGCCAGGGCCAGAGAGAACCATATCCTCGGCCACCTTATATTCCCCTACATGGAACACTGGGGCCGCTTCCAGGGCACCCGCTCCNAGCCCAAGATCGTCAAAGCAAAGCCCGGCCACATCATTCCGTGTGGCGATCACCAGCAGCGATTCTTCTGGTGACTCGCGCACAAAAGCCAGCACATCGCCGTCGGCCATCAACCATCGCATCCCACCCTGCGCCACAGCCGGGCTCCCATGCCGCAACCGTGTCAGGGCCGTATAGGAGGCGCGCAGATCGGTCACGATGCGTTCTGGTTCCTCCCACGGGATGGACGTGCGCGAGGCCTCCCCTNNGTCACCCTCCAGCCCAAACTCGTCGCCTGCAAANATCACCGGAATTCCCGGCAGCAGCATGGACAGCGTCGCGGCAACAATGGGCCCGCCAGGGATCATCACGCTCGCAGCCCGGGCAGTATCGTGGGTGTTCAGTGCGTTCATCGTGGCGTTACGCACCGGCCAGCTGAAGGCGCTGGAAAGATCCAAATGCGTGGCAAGCACGACGTCGGCACTGACCTTATTAGGGCCCGGTAGTGGGGTGCCGAAGAAGTCCACACGCGCGCTGGGGTCACCCAGCCACTGCCACATGGGGCGGGTAAAATTCGAGTACGTCATGGCCCCTTGCCAGCCAAAACCGTCCACGTCGGCACCGGCGTCAGAGGTTTGCTCGCCTAGCAGCAGGGCGTTGGGGTTGATGCCAAGGATACGCTTTTGGATCAGCGCTGCCACTTCTTTATTGAGGTTCTGCGCGCCCAGCCGGCCAGTCATGTTGCCCACGTCGATCCGCCAGCCGTCCAAGTTGAACGGNGGTTTAAGCCAGTGCGCCACCACGGAATCCTCACCGGTGACAAATGCCTCGCGAAGGGCCGGGGACGCCCAGTTCAGCTTGGGCAGCGATTTAACTCCCCACCAGCTCTCATAATCGATGTGGACCTCGTTGAAGAAGTAGTACTCGGCCTCAACTGATGTTGGATCCGCTTGGGCTCGGATGAACCACTCGTGGGCATCCCCNGTATGGTTCGCGGTGAGATCCCCNATGACCTTCATGCCGCGGGCATGAGCTGCCTCCACTAGGTTCACCAATGCCTGGTCGCCACCCAGAAGCGGATCCACGTGATGGAATGTTGCGGCGTCATACCGGTGGTTGGAACGGCCGGGGAAGAACGGTGTCAGGTAGACAATGTCAACGCCTAGTGCGTGAAGTTCATCTAGTTTCTCCGTGACGCCGTCAAGATCGCCGCCGTAGAACTGCCTAGCGACGTCCGGGCCACTACCCTGGACGGGTTCTTGCCAATCGCAGGCAACAGCCCATTCAGGAGCGGGCCGTTGGGCCGCCTTGGCTGACTTCGCGAACCTGTCGGGAAACACTTGGTACATCACTGCATCGTGCGACCACGCCGGGGCAGCTACCGCAGTTGTCACCCTGAAATCGTTGTAATCGGAGGTGTCCCTATGATGAAGTCCGGCACTATTTAGATGCCAGTAGGTAGCGCCCTCTTGCTCCGAGCCGGGAACCTCGATGACGAACCGGTAGAGTGCCACCGGATTGACGGCAAGCATCGTCGCTTCCCACCAGATCCANCCTGCTTCCAGAGGGACTGCCAGCAACACCGCTGACTGCCCCTGCCTCCCCGGGGTTGGGGCTTCGCCCAGACACACGGCCTCGTCATAGCGTGGCTCAGCGTCTTGGACGGAACGTACCCAGACGCGAGATGGCGTCCCNCAGCCGCTAGGTACCCGTATACGTAGTGTGCAGCGCTCTCCCAGAGTGCCGCTGCCCTGCACATACAGTGCAGATCCGTCATGATGCGGTGTCAAAGCCTTCATCAGTCACCCTTCCCAATAGCTGCCAATGCGCCAACCCTATATCGGCAGCTATAAGACTTATGCACCGAGCGCCATGTATTACGCCTCCACCCACGACGACGGCCCGGCGCCTGGTTTGGTCCCCTGGTGGTGGTGGGTGGGGTTTTGGGTTGTTGGTGGTTAAATGCAGGGAGGCCCCGCACCGTGTGGTGTGGGGCCTCGACCTGTTATGTGTTGTCCGGCGGTGTCCTACTCTCCCACATCCTCTCGAATGCAGTACCATCGGCGCTGTGGGTCTTAGCTTCCGGGTTCGGAATGGGACCGGGCGTTTCCCCACGCTATGACCACCGTAACTCATTCCCCAGTACCAACACGAAGTGTGTGGTGTGGGTGGTTTGTTGGGTGTTCTTGTGATGAACAACAGTATTTTATTATACATGACATTCACTGTCCCTGTAGACCGGGGTGTACAGGGTGTGGTGGTGTCTTGTTTTTGTTTCCCTGGGCCGAACAAACGGGTGGGTTTGTTGGTTGGGAACCACATAGTGAACGCGAGCATTATTTTATAAGGTGTGTGTGGTGTAAGTTATCGGCCTATTAGTACCGGTCAGCTTCACGAGTCTTTAGTCCTCGCTTCCACATCCGGCCTATCAACCCAGTGGTCTAGCTGGGGCCTCTCACACGTTTAGGTGTATGGAAATCTCATCTTGAAGCGGGCTTCCCGCTTAGATGCTTTCAGCGGTTATCCCATCCGAACGTAGCTAATCAGCGATGCACTTGGCAGTACAACTGACACACCAGAGGTTCGTCCGTCCCGGTCCTCTCGTACTAAGGACAGCCCTTCTCAAATTTCCTGCGCGCGCAGCGGATAGGGACCGAACTGTCTCACGACGTTCTAAACCCAGCTCGCGTACCGCTTTAATGGGCGAACAGCCCAACCCTTGGGACCTACTCCAGCCCCAGGATGCGACGAGCCGACATCGAGGTGCCAAACCATGCCGTCGATATGGACTCTTGGGCAAGATCAGCCTGTTATCCCCGAGGTACCTTTTATCCGTTGAGCGACGGCCATTCCACAATGTGCCGCCGGATCACTAGTCCCGACTTTCGTCCCTGCTCGAGGTGTCCCTCTCACAGTCAAGCTCCCTTGTGCACTTACACTCGAAACCTGATTGCCAACCAGGCTGAGGGAACCTTTGGGCGCCTCCGTTACTTTTAGGAGGCAACCGCCCCAGTTAAACTACCCATCAGGCACTGTCCCTGACCCGGATTACGGGCCGAAGTTAGATGTCCAAAGTGACCAGAGTGGTATTTCAACGATGACTCCACTACAACTAGCGTTGTAGCTTCACAGTCTCCCACCTATCCTACACAAGCCACTCCGAACACCAATACCAAACTATAGTAAAGGTCTCGGGTCTTTCCGTCCTGCTGCGCGTAACGAGCATCTTTACTCGTACTGCAATTTCGCCGAGTTTATGGTTGAGACAGCGGGGAAGTCGTTACTCCATTCGTGCAGGTCGGAACTTACCCGACAAGGAATTTCGCTACCTTAGGATGGTTATAGTTACCACCGCCGTTTACTGGGGCTTAAATTCTCAGCTTCGCCAACAAGTTGGCTAACCGGTCCTCTTAACCTTCCAGCACCGGGCAGGAGTCAGTCCGTATACATCGTCTTGCGACTTCGCACGGACCTGTGTTTTAGTAAACAGTCGCTTCCCCTGGTCTCTGCGGCCCACACTCGCTCACGGAACGCTAGGTTCCTTTACGAGGCAGGCCCCTTCTCCCGAAGTTACGGGGCATTTTGCCGAGTTCCTTAACCATAATTCTCTCGATCGCCTTAGTATTCTCTACCTGATCACCTGTGTCGGTTTGGGGTACGGGCGGTTGGAACCTCACGTCGATGCTTTTCTAGGCAGCATAGGATCACTGAATTCCCCTACGGGGTCCCATCAGATCTCAGAATTGTCATTGAAGACAACACAACGGATTTGCCTATCGTGTTTCCTACGTCCTTAGACCGGGACTACCATCGCCCGGCTCGGCTACCTTCCTGCGTCACACCTGTTAATACGTTTACCTCCCTGGTTCAGGTCCCACGCTCCCCACACACCCTGGTCCCGAAGGACACGCAGTGGTGGTTTGGGTGGTTAGTATCACCAGTTCAATAGGGGCGGTTCTTCACCGGTACGGGAATATCAACCCGTTGTCCATCGACTACGCCTGTCGGCCTCGCCTTAGGTCCCGACTTACCCAGGGCAGATTAGCTTGACCCTGGAACCCTTGATCATTCGGCGGACGGGTTTCTCACCCGTCTTTCGCTACTCATGCCTGCATTCTCACTCGTGTAGGCTCCACCGCTAGTTCACACTGCGGCTTCAATGCCTACGACGCTCCCCTACCACTCCAAACCCTGAACCAGGAAAACCTGGCTAGGGTAATGTTTGAAATCCACAACTTCGGCGGTGTACTTGGCCCCGCTACATTGTCGGCGCGGAATCACTTGACCAGTGAGCTATTACGCACTCTTTTAAGGATGGCTGCTTCTAAGCCAACCTCCTGGTTGTCTAAGCAATCCCACATCCTTTCCCACTTAGCACACGCTTAGGGGCCTTAGTTGGTGGTCTGGGCTGTTTCCTCTCGACTATGAAGCTTATCCCCACAGTCTCACTGCTACGCTCTGACTTACCGGCATTCGGAGTTTGGCTGACGTCAGTAACCTTGTAGGGCCCATTAGCCATCCAGTAGCTCTACCTCCAGTAAGAAACACGCAACGCTGCACCTAAATGCATTTCGGGAGAACCAGCTATCACGAAGTTTGATTGGCCTTTCACCCCTACCCACAGCTCATCCCTCCATTTTCAACTGAAGTGGGTTCGGTCCTCCACGCGCTCTTACACGCGCTTCAACCTGGCCATGGGTAGATCACTTCGCTTCGGGTCTAGATCACGCCACTATACTCGCCCTATTCAGACTCGCTTTCGCTACGGCTTCCCACACGGGTTAACCTCGCGACGTAACACTAACTCGCAGGCTCATTCTTCAAAGGCACGCCATCACAAGAACAACTACACCCAAGGGTGCACGCTTGCTCTGACGGATTGTAAGCACACGGTTTCAGGTACTATTTCACTCCCTCCCGGGGTACTTTTCACCTTTCCCTCACGGTACTTGTCCGCTATCGGTCATTAGGTAGTATTTAGGCTTATCAGGTGGTCCTGACAGATTCACACGGGATTTCTCGGGCCCCGTGCTACTTGGGATACTCACCCAAGGGAGTGCACTGCATTTCGGTTACGGGACTCTCACCCTCTACGGTCGGCCATTCAAAGCCGTTCACCTATACATGCACTATTCCCCTTCCTGAACCGGCAGATTCAGATCGGTAAGTCCCACAACCCGCACCATGCAACGCCCGCCGGCTATCACACATGACACGGTTTAGCCTGTTCCGCGTTCGCTCGCCACTACTAACGGAATCACTTTTGTTTTCTCTTCCTGTGGGTACTGAGATGTTTCACTTCCCACGTTCCCTCCACACATCCTATATATTCAGATGCGGGTCACCACCTCGGCTTGCACCGGGTAGCGGGGTTCCCCATTCGGACACCCTCGGATCAAAGTTTGGTTATCAACTCCCCGAGGCTTATCGCAGATTCCTACGTCCTTCTTCGGCTCCTAATGCCAAGGCATCCACCGTGTGCCCTTAAAACTTGACCACACACATGCAGTCAACAAAACTATATCGAGAGAACCATGAAAACCAACACCAACAACCAAAGTCATCAGCATCAGATCCAGGTTCAATTATCTCAAAGAAATTGCTTCTTTATAAAGATGCTCGCGTTCACTATGTAGTTCTCAAACAACAACCCCACCACACACTCCCTGAACAACAGCAAACACTCACAGAGCATCCACCCAAGCCATTCAGTCGGTTATGTGCAGGAAACCAGAAATCAACAACTCTCGTTGTTGTTTCAGGACCCAACAGTGTGCCAAACACATAACAACCAACACCCACACAACCCACACAGTATCTTCCTCACACCCCATCAAGGATGCGGTACTAACACCAGGTCGCCAGATGCCGATCATCGGCTATTTTATTGATATTCCACCCTTGAGCAACCTACCGAGAAACTTTCGTTCTCGCTATAGGTCTTTACTCCTCACACCCACAACAACCATTCATGCGAACAGTGTTCAGGTGTTTGGTGCTCCTTAG
Source organism: Arthrobacter polaris (assembly GCF_021398215.1). Taxonomy (NCBI): domain Bacteria; kingdom Bacillati; phylum Actinomycetota; class Actinomycetes; order Micrococcales; family Micrococcaceae; genus Arthrobacter; species Arthrobacter polaris. The sequence continues at coordinate 4,109,413 of NZ_CP071516.1, read as the reverse complement.
AAAGGAGGTGATCCAGCCGCACCTTCCGGTACGGCTACCTTGTTACGACTTAGTCCCAATCGCCGGTCCCACCTTCGACAGCTCCCTCCCCACAAGGGGTTAGGCCACCGGCTTCGGGTGTTACCAACTTTCGTGACTTGACGGGCGGTGTGTACAAGGCCCGGGAACGTATTCACCGCAGCGTTGCTGATCTGCGATTACTAGCGACTCCGACTTCATGGGGTCGAGTTGCAGACCCCAATCCGAACTGAGACCGGCTTTTGGGATTAGCTCCACCTCACAGTATCGCAACCCATTGTACCGGCCATTGTAGCATGCGTGAAGCCCAAGACATAAGGGGCATGATGATTTGACGTCGTCCTCACCTTCCTCCGAGTTGACCCCGGCAGTCTCCTATGAGTCCCCACCATAACGTGCTGGCAACATAGAACGAGGGTTGCGCTCGTTGCGGGACTTAACCAACATCTCACGACACGAGCTGACGACAACCATGCACCACCTGTAAACCGACCGCAAGCGGGGCACTTGTTTCCAAGCGTTTCCAGTTCATGTCAAGCCTTGGTAAGGTTCTTCGCGTTGCATCGAATTAATCCGCATGCTCCGCCGCTTGTGCGGGCCCCGTCAATTCCTTTGAGTTTTAGCCTTGCGGCCGTACTCCCCAGGCGGGGCACTTAATGCGTTAGCTACGGCGCGGAAAACGTGGAATGTCCCCACACCTAGTGCCCAACGTTTACGGCATGGACTACCAGGGTATCTAATCCTGTTCGCTCCCCATGCTTTCGCTCCTCAGCGTCAGTTAATGCCCAGAGACCTGCCTTCGCCATCGGTGTTCCTCCTGATATCTGCGCATTTCACCGCTACACCAGGAATTCCAGTCTCCCCTACATCACTCTAGTCTGCCCGTACCCACCGCAGATCCGGGGTTGAGCCCCGGACTTTCACGGCAGACGCGACAAACCGCCTACGAGCTCTTTACGCCCAATAATTCCGGATAACGCTTGCGCCCTACGTATTACCGCGGCTGCTGGCACGTAGTTAGCCGGCGCTTCTTCTGCAAGTACCCTCAACCAGCTAAACACTGGCCTTGTTCCCTACTGAAAGAGGTTTACAACCCGAAGGCCGTCATCCCTCACGCGGCGTCGCTGCATCAGGCTTTCGCCCATTGTGCAATATTCCCCACTGCTGCCTCCCGTAGGAGTCTGGGCCGTGTCTCAGTCCCAGTGTGGCCGGTCACCCTCTCAGGCCGGCTACCCGTCGTCGCCTTGGTGAGCCATTACCTCACCAACAAGCTGATAGGCCGCGAGTCCATCCAAAACCGATAAATCTTTCAACTAACCACCATGCGGTGAAAAGTCAATATCCAGTATTAGACCCTGTTTCCAAGGCTTATCCCAGAGTTAAGGGCAGGTTACTCACGTGTTACTCACCCGTTCGCCACTAATCCCCACAAGTGAGGTTCATCGTTCGACTTGCATGTGTTAAGCACGCCGCCAGCGTTCATCCTGAGCCAGGATCAAACTCTCCGTTAATAAAACTCAAACAGACACACACAAACACACCGGAAAAAGGTAATGAATGCATGCACTAAATTCGAAACCAGCTAAACGATTCTGCCATCACCACAGGGGCGGCAACAACAAAACCAAATAACCAATTCAATATAAATAAATTGGTATCAATAAAACTTGGCACACTATTGAGTTCTCAAACAACAACCACACCCAGCCAACACACACAAACACAACCAACATGTTCACGATGATCAGCACCGGGGCAACTTTTCAAGCTTAGACCATCCGGCCCTGCAATGCAAACTCACTTCTACAATGAACCACACCACACAACCACCAGAAAACCAAAGACTAAACCTTCAATTTCCTGACCGATCCCGCCGCCCTTGTCCAGGACAACTCGATAAACAATACACACCTTTGACCCACCACGCAAATCCACGCTGCTGTGGTCATGGCATCCCTCACGGAAAGACACCAGAGGGCTCACAATCAAGGATCTCGAGCAGACCTCAGTCCCACGCCCATCGCCTCAAACCAACTGCCTATATGCGCCTCACCTCCACAGACCCTGACAGTTTTCCCCTGCAGGGTTAGCGGTTATATATACACGCTCAAACGGAGGTCCTCGCTTCACTGGCCCCATCCCTTGACACCTCCCACCACTGAGGCTGCGGCTATCTAGAACGTCTCGGTGAGTCCTCATATCCTGCTCAGAGAGGGTACCACTTGTCACCGTCTCCTGAGTCAGAGGGTCCTCGCTGCAGTCATAGCCCCAACCGAGAGTTTCAACAAAATATTCGACCCTGGCCTCACACTGAAGATCTCGGCACCAACATCTGACAAACGTCAAACCAACCCGACAACACAGAATTTTCCCATTACATGCCGGGCACTCCAAGCCGGCTACGCACTCCAACGTCCGAATCGTCAGTGGTGAGCACAATAACAAAAATGTAGCTGCGCCTTCCCGAGGTTGAAAAATCCAGCGTTGAGGAATCCAGCGTTGAGGAATCAAGCGTTAACACGCCGGCACTAGAGATAGAACAGATTGACAGCAAAGTGGCCCGTGCTGTTTAAACAAAATCGGCCGCCTAGATAGGCGGCCGTATTCAAAGAAGTATTTAGATCCTGGTGTTCACGTCAAGATCCAAGGTCGGCATGCTGAACCCCGAAATCTGAACCCTGAGCAGTAAGCAGTGAGCAGTGAGCAGTGAGCAGTGAGCATTTGTGCTTCAGGAGCGTATGAGTCTGCGGCTATGGAGAAAGAAGCCGTGGTGGGGTGTTGGGTTGTTGGTGGTTAAATGCAGGAGGCCCCGCACCGTGTGGTGTGGGGCCTCGACCTGTTATGTGTTGTCCGGCGGTGTCCTACTCTCCCACATCCTCTCGAATGCAGTACCATCGGCGCTGTGGGTCTTAGCTTCCGGGTTCGGAATGGGACCGGGCGTTTCCCCACGCTATGACCACCGTAACTCATTCCCCAGTACCAACACGAAGTGTGTGGTGTGGGTGGTTTGTTGGGTGTTCTTGTGATGAACAACTTCTATTTTATTATACATGACATTCACTGTCCCTGTAGACCGGGGTGTACAGGGTGTGGTGGTGTCTTGTTTTTGTTTCCCTGGGCCGAACAAACGGGTGGGTTTGTTGGTTGGGAACCACATAGTGAACGCGAGCATTATTTTATAAGGTGTGTGTGGTGTAAGTTATCGGCCTATTAGTACCGGTCAGCTTCACGAGTCTTTAGTCCTCGCTTCCACATCCGGCCTATCAACCCAGTGGTCTAGCTGGGGCCTCTCACACGTTTAGGTGTATGGAAATCTCATCTTGAAGCGGGCTTCCCGCTTAGATGCTTTCAGCGGTTATCCCATCCGAACGTAGCTAATCAGCGATGCACTTGGCAGTACAACTGACACACCAGAGGTTCGTCCGTCCCGGTCCTCTCGTACTAAGGACAGCCCTTCTCAAATTTCCTGCGCGCGCAGCGGATAGGGACCGAACTGTCTCACGACGTTCTAAACCCAGCTCGCGTACCGCTTTAATGGGCGAACAGCCCAACCCTTGGGACCTACTCCAGCCCCAGGATGCGACGAGCCGACATCGAGGTGCCAAACCATGCCGTCGATATGGACTCTTGGGCAAGATCAGCCTGTTATCCCCGAGGTACCTTTTATCCGTTGAGCGACGGCCATTCCACAATGTGCCGCCGGATCACTAGTCCCGACTTTCGTCCCTGCTCGAGGTGTCCCTCTCACAGTCAAGCTCCCTTGTGCACTTACACTCGAAACCTGATTGCCAACCAGGCTGAGGGAACCTTTGGGCGCCTCCGTTACTTTTAGGAGGCAACCGCCCCAGTTAAACTACCCATCAGGCACTGTCCCTGACCCGGATTACGGGCCGAAGTTAGATGTCCAAAGTGACCAGAGTGGTATTTCAACGATGACTCCACTACAACTAGCGTTGTAGCTTCACAGTCTCCCACCTATCCTACACAAGCCACTCCGAACACCAATACCAAACTATAGTAAAGGTCTCGGGGTCTTTCCGTCCTGCTGCGCGTAACGAGCATCTTTACTCGTACTGCAATTTCGCCGAGTTTATGGTTGAGACAGCGGGGAAGTCGTTACTCCATTCGTGCAGGTCGGAACTTACCCGACAAGGAATTTCGCTACCTTAGGATGGTTATAGTTACCACCGCCGTTTACTGGGGCTTAAATTCTCAGCTTCGCCAACAAGTTGGCTAACCGGTCCTCTTAACCTTCCAGCACCGGGCAGGAGTCAGTCCGTATACATCGTCTTGCGACTTCGCACGGACCTGTGTTTTAGTAAACAGTCGCTTCCCCTGGTCTCTGCGGCCCACACTCGCTCACGGAACGCTAGGTTCCTTTACGAGGCAGGCCCCTTCTCCCGAAGTTACGGGGCATTTTGCCGAGTTCCTTAACCATAATTCTCTCGATCGCCTTAGTATTCTCTACCTGATCACCTGTGTCGGTTTGGGGTACGGGCGGTTGGAACCTCACGTCGATGCTTTTCTAGGCAGCATAGGATCACCGAATTCCCCTACGGGGTCCCATCAGATCTCAGAATTGTCATTGAAGACAACACAACGGATTTGCCTATCGTGTTTCCTACGTCCTTAGACCGGGACTACCATCGCCCGGCTCGGCTACCTTCCTGCGTCACACCTGTTAATACGTTTACCTCCCTGGTTCAGGTCCCACGCTCCCCACACACCCTGGTCCCGAAGGACACGCAGTGGTGGTTTGGGTGGTTAGTATCACCAGTTCAATAGGGGCGGTTCTTCACCGGTACGGGAATATCAACCCGTTGTCCATCGACTACGCCTGTCGGCCTCGCCTTAGGTCCCGACTTACCCAGGGCAGATTAGCTTGACCCTGGAACCCTTGATCATTCGGCGGACGGGTTTCTCACCCGTCTTTCGCTACTCATGCCTGCATTCTCACTCGTGTAGGCTCCACCGCTAGTTCACACTGCGGCTTCAATGCCTACACGACGCTCCCTACCACTCCAAACCCTGAACCAGGAAAACCTGGCTAGGGTAATGTTTGAAATCCACAACTTCGGCGGTGTACTTGAGCCCCGCTACATTGTCGGCGCGGAATCACTTGACCAGTGAGCTATTACGCACTCTTTTAAGGATGGCTGCTTCTAAGCCAACCTCCTGGTTGTCTAAGCAATCCCACATCCTTTCCCACTTAGCACACGCTTAGGGGCCTTAGTTGGTGGTCTGGGCTGTTTCCCTCTCGACTATGAAGCTTATCCCCACAGTCTCACTGCTACGCTCTGACTTACCGGCATTCGGAGTTTGGCTGACGTCAGTAACCTTGTAGGGCCCATTAGCCATCCAGTAGCTCTACCTCCAGTAAGAAACACGCAACGCTGCACCTAAATGCATTTCGGGGAGAACCAGCTATCACGAAGTTTGATTGGCCTTTCACCCTACCCACAGCTCATCCCTCCATTTTCAACTGAAGTGGGTTCGGTCCTCCACGCGCTCTTACACGCGCTTCAACCTGGCCATGGGTAGATCACTTCGCTTCGGGTCTAGATCACGCCACTATACTCGCCCTATTCAGACTCGCTTTCGCTACGGCTTCCCACACGGGTTAACCTCGCGACGTAACACTAACTCGCAGGCTCATTCTTCAAAAGGCACGCCATCACAAGAACAACTACACCCAAGGGTGCACGCTTGCTCTGACGGATTGTAAGCACACGGTTTCAGGTACTATTTCACTCCCTCCCGGGGTACTTTTCACCTTTCCCTCACGGTACTTGTCCGCTATCGGTCATTAGGTAGTATTTAGGCTTATCAGGTGGTCCTGACAGATTCACACGGGATTTCTCGGGCCCCGTGCTACTTGGGATACTCACCCAAGGGAGTGCACTGCATTTCGGTTACGGGACTCTCACCCTCTACGGTCGGCCATTCAAAGCCGTTCACCTATACATGCACTATTCCCCTTCCTGAACCGGCAGATTCAGATCGGTAAGTCCCACAACCCCGCACCATGCAACGCCCGCCGGCTATCACACATGACACGGTTTAGCCTGTTCCGCGTTCGCTCGCCACTACTAACGGAATCACTTTTGTTTTCTCTTCCTGTGGGTACTGAGATGTTTCACTTCCCCACGTTCCCTCCACACATCCTATATATTCAGATGCGGGTCACCACCTCGGCTTGCACCGGGTAGCGGGTTCCCCATTCGGACACCCTCGGATCAAAGTTTGGTTATCAACTCCCGAGGCTTATCGCAGATTCCTACGTCCTTCTTCGGCTCCTAATGCCAAGGCATCCACCGTGTGCCCTTAAAACTTGACCACACACATGCAGTCAACAAAACTATATCGAGAGAACCATGAAAACCAACACCAACAACCAAAGTCATCAGCATCAGATCCAGGTTCAATTATCTCAAAGAAATTGCTTCTTTATAAAGATGCTCGCGTTCACTATGTAGTTCTCAAACAACAACCCCACCACACACTCCCTGAACAACAGCAAACACTCACAGAGCATCCACCCAAGCCATTCAGTCGGTTATGTGCAGGAAACCAGAAATCAACAACTCTCGTTGTTGTTTCAGGACCCAACAGTGTGCCAAACACATAACAACCAACACCCACACAACCCACACAGTATCTTCCTCACACCCCATCAAGGATGCGGTACTAACACCAGGTCGCCAGATGCCGATCATCGGCTATTTTATTGATATTCCACCCTTGAGCAACCTACCGAGAAACTTTCGTTCTCGCTATAGGTCTTTACTCCTCACACCCACAACAACCATTCATGCGAACAGTGTTCAGGTGTTTGGTGCTCCTTAGAAAGGAGGTGATCCAGCCGCACCTTCCGGTACGGCTACCTTGTTACGACTTAGTCCCAATCGCCGGTCCCACCTTCGACAGCTCCCTCCCCACAAGGGGTTAGGCCACCGGCTTCGGGTGTTACCAACTTTCGTGACTTGACGGGCGGTGTGTACAAGGCCCGGGAACGTATTCACCGCAGCGTTGCTGATCTGCGATTACTAGCGACTCCGACTTCATGGGGTCGAGTTGCAGACCCCAATCCGAACTGAGACCGGCTTTTGGGATTAGCTCCACCTCACAGTATCGCAACCCATTGTACCGGCCATTGTAGCATGCGTGAAGCCCAAGACATAAGGGGCATGATGATTTGACGTCGTCCTCACCTTCCTCCGAGTTGACCCCGGCAGTCTCCTATGAGTCCCCACCATAACGTGCTGGCAACATAGAACGAGGGTTGCGCTCGTTGCGGGACTTAACCAACATCTCACGACACGAGCTGACGACAACCATGCACCACCTGTAAACCGACCGCAAGCGGGGCACTTGTTTCCAAGCGTTTCCAGTTCATGTCAAGCCTTGGTAAGGTTCTTCGCGTTGCATCGAATTAATCCGCATGCTCCGCCGCTTGTGCGGGCCCCCGTCAATTCCTTTGAGTTTTAGCCTTGCGGCCGTACTCCCCAGGCGGGGCACTTAATGCGTTAGCTACGGCGCGGAAAACGTGGAATGTCCCCACACCTAGTGCCCAACGTTTACGGCATGGACTACCAGGGTATCTAATCCTGTTCGCTCCCCATGCTTTCGCTCCTCAGCGTCAGTTAATGCCCAGAGACCTGCCTTCGCCATCGGTGTTCCTCCTGATATCTGCGCATTTCACCGCTACACCAGGAATTCCAGTCTCCCCTACATCACTCTAGTCTGCCCGTACCCACCGCAGATCCGGGGTTGAGCCCCGGACTTTCACGGCAGACGCGACAAACCGCCTACGAGCTCTTTACGCCCAATAATTCCGGATAACGCTTGCGCCCTACGTATTACCGCGGCTGCTGGCACGTAGTTAGCCGGCGCTTCTTCTGCAAGTACCCTCAACCAGCTAAACACTGGCCTTGTTCCCTACTGAAAGAGGTTTACAACCCGAAGGCCGTCATCCCTCACGCGGCGTCGCTGCATCAGGCTTTCGCCCATTGTGCAATATTCCCCACTGCTGCCTCCCGTAGGAGTCTGGGCCGTGTCTCAGTCCCAGTGTGGCCGGTCACCCTCTCAGGCCGGCTACCCGTCGTCGCCTTGGTGAGCCATTACCTCACCAACAAGCTGATAGGCCGCGAGTCCATCCAAAACCGATAAATCTTTCAACTAACCACCATGCGGTGAAAAGTCAATATCCAGTATTAGACCCTGTTTCCAAGGCTTATCCCAGAGTTAAGGGCAGGTTACTCACGTGTTACTCACCCGTTCGCCACTAATCCCCACAAGTGAGGTTCATCGTTCGACTTGCATGTGTTAAGCACGCCGCCAGCGTTCATCCTGAGCCAGGATCAAACTCTCCGTTAATAAAACTCAAACAGACACACACAAACACACCGGAAAAGGTAATGAATGCATGCACTAAATTCGAAACCAGCTAAACGATTCTGCCATCACCACAGGGGCGGCAACAACAAAACCAAATAACCAATTCAATATAAATAAATTGGTATCAATAAAACTTGGCACACTATTGAGTTCTCAAACAACAACCACACCCAGCCAACACACACAAACACAACCAACATGTTCACGATGATCAGCACCGGGGCAACTTTTCAAGCTTACCCGCATGAATTCCAGTAAGTCAAATCCGTAATTTCAACTGAAGTTCAAATCTTTATTTGAACACAAACTATAGAGCCTATTTTCGAGGCCGTTGATTTGGTCTTGTTCCGGATCTGAACTTTTGTTCAGCGGAGTACTAACATTAGCACCTACTTGCCGAGATTACCAAACGGCAAGTAGGTGCCGGTGGAACGCCTGATTTCTAGGTGTTTACAGGTGACAATGCAGGTGACAAATAGAGTGCGCCAAGAGCTGGCACCCGTAACCGCAGTGATGTAGTTTGGCCAGCCCAAGGAACTTCTTCAGCCTGGAGATCCCCGTTGTTCTTAACATCAGAGCCGCCATAACTGGCCAGGTCAGTGTTGAGAACTTCACGCCACGCTCCAGCCGAGGGCAANCCAACGCGGTAATCCTCGTAGGCGACCCCGGAAAAGTTCACAATACAGACCAATGGATTGCCTGCGTGGTCCCAGCGAGCAAAGGACACTACATTGTGCTCGGTGTCCCCGCCGTCGAGCCACGTGAAACCTTCCGGAGAATTGTCTTGTTCATGCAGGGCAGGGGTAGAGGAGTAACTTTCGTTGAGATCCTTGACCAGCAACTGAATAGCACTGTGGGCAGGGTTCTCTGCCAACCACCAGTCAAGTCCGTGTTGCTCGCTCCATTCGGCTTCTTGGCCGAACTCTGTCCCCATGAAGATCAGCTGTTTACCCGGGTGAGCCCACTGAAAAGCAAGGTAGGCCCGTAAGTTAGCCAGCTGCTGCCACCGATCCCCTGGCATCTTGCGCAGCAACGATCCTTTGCCGTGCACAACCTCATCATGGCTAATGGGCAACAGGAAGTTCTCCGTGAATGCATAAACCAGCGAGAACGTAATTTGGTTGTGATGCCAGCCGCGGTTGATGGGGTCTTCGGCCATGTACGTCAGCGAGTCATGCATCCACCCCATATTCCACTTGATACCAAAGCCAAGTCCGCCACCACTAGTTGCAGCCGTGACGCCGGGGAATGCCGTGGACTCTTCAGCAATCGTGACGATACCGGGGTTGCGCCGATACGCCGTTGCATTCATTTCCTGCAGGAAGCTGATTGCCTCCAGGTTTTCCCGTCCACCAAAACGGTTAGGGCTCCACTGTCCCTCTTCACGCGAATAGTCAAGGTACAGCATGGATGCCACCGCATCCACGCGCAGGCCATCAATGTGGAACTCCTCAAACCAGTAGAGGGCATTGGCTACCAGAAAGTTTCGTACTTCATTGCGACCAAAGTCGAAGATCAGTGTTCCCCAGTCGGGGTGCTCACCCAGGTGCGGATCTGAGTGCTCATATTGCGCACTGCCGTTGAATTTGGCCAGCGCCCATTCGTCCTTGGGGAAGTGGGCAGGCACCCAATCCATGATGACGCCGATGCCGGCTTGGTGGAGCGTATCAACAAGGAATCGGAATTCGTCGGGGTGACCAAAACGTGAGGTTGGTGCGTAGTAGGAGGTGACTTGGTATCCCCATGAGCCGCCAAAGGGGTGCTCTGAGACAGGCATGAGCTCAACATGGGTGAAGCCAAGCCACTGAACGTAATCAACAAGTTCCTTGGCAAGCTCCACGTAACTTAGCCCCGGCCGCCATGAGCCCAGATGGACCTCATAAACACTCATGGGCGAATTGTGCGGATCCGTTGCGGCCCGCCGTTGCATCCACTCATGGTCTTTGAATGCATAGGTGGATTCAACAACGCGCGAAGCAGTCAGTGGCGGCACCTCAGTGCCATAGGCCATGGGATCGGCCTTNTGCAGCCATTCCCCGCTCTCGGAAAGAATTTCGAACTTGTAGCGGTCCCCGGCTGCCACCTCTGGGATGAACAATTCCCAAATTCCACTGTTGCCAAGACTACGCATGGCGTGGCCGCGACCGTCCCAATCGTTGAACTCGCCAATGACCCGCACAGCCTGTACGGCAGGAACCCACACGGCAAACCTCACACCGGAGACTTCACCCAGTGCGGAATGATAGCGCTGGAGGTGTGCACCNAAAACAGTCCACAGGGTTTCGTGCCTGCCCTCCGCGATGAGGTGCATATCCAGTTCACCCACTGTAGGCATGTAACGATAGGGATCATCGGTACGGTGCACGCCGCCGGAATAGCTCACATCCAACCTATAGTCAGGCACATGTCCGGAATCCTCAACCGGTAGAACTACGCTCCAAATACCACCGTGCTCATGGATCATCGCAACGTTCCCGTTGCCTGTGACAAGCTCCACCGACTCAGCCAAATGACGTAGTGTCCGCACGGTGACAAAGCCGTCATCGTGCAGGTGCGCCCCNAGCACCGAATGCGGCGCGTAGTAGGTTCCCNNGGAAATCCGGTCCAAGACTCCCGCATCGACTGCCAGAGGGGCCTTATTGTTCAGTCCCATGTCCACACCACTTTCCATTGATTCAAACAAATCTCGCACGGCCTTTAGCGGCACCCATGCCCAGCTGGGTCGATTCTGCAATTCATAAACAACTTCATAAAGCGCCTTATCCAGCCACAATGCCACGAAAAGTGCACTATTACGCGCAATTTCCTCTCCGGAGACGCTTTCATAGCCTTGAATGAAGGATTCGGAACTGTCTTTGGCCCATTCGGCTCCCTGGGTGAGGCTCACCGCATGCATGGTAGAAGCTTGCGCCCCNGCATAGTCAAAGGATCGCAGTATCCCCACCACGTCACGCAGAGCCACATCCGGAAGTCCACGTTCGGCCAGTGGCCGCAGCGGCTCGCCTTCAAAGTCCACCATGAACCATCCAGCACCACCGCCGGTTTCCTGATGCAGGAGCTGGCCCAAGTGCATATCACCATGGATACGTTGCAGCTGAGGGACCGAAATTATTTGATACAACCGTGCCAAAAANTCACGGAATTCTTCATCATAAGGTCCCACCGCGGGACCCACCAGTTTCAANGCCCACTCCAGCCGCGTGCCGATCGAGGCGGGTAAAGGCTGTTGCCTCGGCTTTTGGGCACTGTGCACACCCAGGCTTTCCCGCAGCTGATGGTGAAGTTGCCCGAGCGCCACACCTATGGCGTGAGCATGGGCAGAAAAGCTGGCATGTTCTCCGGCACCAGCCAAGGCTACGGATTCAAGCGCGGTGGCCCATCCGTCGTGTGCGCCGGTAATGAAGTCATGAATCACNAAAAGTGTTGTGTTTGACTCCCCGTATCCTGCGGCGAGTTGCAGAGCTGGGACGTTTAAACCCACCGATTTCCCAGCCTGTTGAACAAGGGCAGCGCCGATTTCAACTTCGGGGTGAACGCCAACATGTAGCACTCGAAAGAACTTTGCAATCAGAGCTCTTCCGCTGAGCCAGAAAATAACGGAGGTGTTGGATTGCTCGGTGGACACCATCCGAATTCGGCTCGCACGTTCCACGGCGAAGCCGCCCAGATCCGGNTTCCGCCACACGCGCAGGCGGTTGGAAGCCTGCGGCTGCGCACTGTCAGCGCCCACGGTATCTAGCACTGCCTGTAANAATAAGGGGTCGCTCAAGCCGTCATAAACATAACCACCGGGCCAGTGCTCGCTGGTGGCAACCTCTCCCAACAACTTGCCGGGCACACCCGACTCACCACCATGAGCATTACTGAACGCGGACGTTTCTGACGAAACGTCATTTAACACAACCGCACTATATCGATGGAAACTCAAGGGCACTTGCAGCGTCAGGCTGGCTGCGGGGTTGTGCTCAGCTCCTGAGCTGGCCTGAGACTGCGGGAAATTCACCGTGACCAGCAGGACTAAAAGCGTCACTGCCGGACTGGGCGATTGCAGTTCAAAGGAATCGGCAATGACCAAGCGGGCACCTAGGCCAGCATCACCCTTTCGGGGNTACCAGCGTTGCTGCGGCAGCCACGTTGCCAGCAGGTCAGGCAAGTCATCGAGTTCGGCAGTCATCAGTATCCGTGCACCGATCCTTTGATCACCGGCATGGCCTGTGTTTGCGTTGAGGCGGGGTTGGAGCCCTGAGAACGCACGCGCAGCCAGAAGAAATCGTAGGAGCCCAGAGTCAAGGTGAGGCGGCCGTCGTCGTCCACGCCGGGGAAAATGTCCCAGCCAAANATATCTCGCAGGCCACGGCCGGCAAGGGAAGGCAGGTCCAAGGTAGCGGCAGAGGGNTGTTGGGACAGGTTGAACACGCACAGAATCGATTCGGGCGCCTCACCCTCCTCATTACCGACGGGCAGGACGCGCAAGAAGGCAAGCACCGACTCATGGTTGGTGTCTACATTCTCGTAGCTGCCTAGGCCAAAGGCGGGATGGGCCTTGCGCACGCGCAGGATTTGCTTGTTCCAGTGCAGCAACGAACTTGAATGCGCCGACTGCGCCTCAACATTGACGTGATTGTAGTGGTACACCAGCGATTGGACCACCGGAAGGAAGAGCTTACCCGGGTCTGCATTGGAAAACCCGGCATTCCTGTCCGGATTCCATTGCATGGGNGTTCGTGAGGCATCCCTGTCCTCGAGCCAGATGTTATCTCCCATGCCAATCTCATCCCCGTAGTACAGGAACGGGCTACCTGGCAGGGACAGCAGAAGCGCGTTAATGAGCTCAATTTCCGCTCGAGAGTTATCAAGCAGCGGTGCCAGCCGACGCCGGATGCCAACGTTGGCTCGCATGCGTGAATCAGGNGCGTACCACCCGAGCATGGCTTCGCGTTCGGTCGGAGTGACCATCTCAAGGGTCAGTTCATCATGGTTACGCAGAAACGTCCCNCACTGAGCGCCGTGCGGGATGTCAGGNGTGTTAGCCATGGTCTCAATGATGGGTGCAGCTTTNTGATCGCGCAGCGCGAAGTAAAGCCGGGGCATGATGGGGAAATGGAATGCCATATGGCATTCAGGATTCTCCTCCGTGCCAAAATAGTCCACTACCTCATGGGGCATTTGGTTGGCTTCTGCGATGATGATGCGCCCAGGGAACTCGGTATCTACCGCAGCCCGCAGTTCCTGCAGGAACTGGTGTGTGGCTGGAAGGTTTTCACAATTGGTGCCATCTTCGGCAAANAGATAGGGGATCGCGTCCGCCCGGAATCCGTCAATACCTTGTTCGAGCCAAAAGCGAACTACATCAAAGATGGCGTCTTTGACGGCAGGGTTCTGGAAGTTCAGATCAGGCTGATGGCTGAAGAACCTGTGCCAGAAGAACTGGCGCCGGATGGGGTCAAAACTCCAGTTGGACTCCTCCGTGTCAACAAANATGATCCTGGCGTCTTGGTAGAGCTCTGTGGTGTCACTCCACATATAAAANTCCCCAAAGGGCCCCTCAGGGTCCTCCCTTGAGGCCTTGAACCAAGGGTGCTGATCAGAGGTGTGATTTATGGGCAGGTCAATGATGATGCGCATACCGCGCTCATGGGCCTGGCTCACCAACGATTTGAAGTCCGAGATAGTGCCGTAGGTTTCCATGACGGCGGTGAAGTCGCGGACGTCATAACCGCCGTCCAGCAGTGGCGAATCAAAGAACGGCGGTAGCCACAGGCAATCGACCCCNAGCCACTGCAGATAGTCCAACCGGGCGATCAACCCCGAAAAGTCTCCTGCCCCGTCTCCATTGCCGTCAGCAAAACTCTGTACCAAGACCTCATANAANACCGCCTTGCGGTACCAGTGCCGATCATGGGCCAATCCGGGCGCGTTCAAGTTGAACTGCAGGGCATTGTTGGAATGGGGAAAGGGCATGGGTTATCGCCTGATATGCAGGATATGGGCCGGTTCCATGTGCGCATCCAGCCGGAAGTAGTTNTTCTTCCCNCAATTCCAGGTGGCGCCGGTCATGAGGTCATCCACAATGAACGTCCCATCGGGNGAAAGCCCGTCCAGCTCCAACGCATCAAGGTCAAGAGTCACTTCGCCTTCGCGCATACTGTGCGGGTCAACGTTGATGACCACAATGATGGTGTCCTTGCGGGCCGGTGCATCAGCTGTGGCACCAATGTGCTTATGTTTGCTGAACACCACAGTGGCATCGTCAGAGCTTTGGTGCAGGCTCAGATTTTGCAAGTCAAGTAGGGCTGGATGGTCCCTGCGGATCTGGTTCAACAACGTGAGCAAAGGAGCCAGCGACTTACCCTGTGCTTGCGCCCCNGCAAAATCGCGGTCCTTGAACTCGTATTTCTCATTGTCAATATTCTCTTCGGAACCTGGCCGAGCCACATGCTCGAAGAGTTCATAGCCAGCGTACATTCCCCACAGTGGGCTACCCATGGCAGCCAGGATGGCGCGGATCTTGAACGCCGCGGGCCCACCGTATTGCAGGTACTCGGTGAGAATATCGGGCGTGTTCACGAAGAAATTGGGACGGAAATAACCAGCCGATTCCCGGCTCACATGAACAAGGTACTCTTCGAGCTCTTCCTTGGTGTTGCGCCATGTGAAGTAGCTGTAGGACTGCTGGAATCCTGCCCTTCCCAGCGCCCCCATCATGGCAGGACGGGTGAAAGCCTCCGCTAAGAAAACAATATCGGGGCGTTCTGCGTTGATGGTGCCAATGAGCCACTCCCAGAACCAGACGGGCTTGGTGTGGGGNTTATCCACCCTGAAGATATGTACGCCGTGATCAATCCACAACCGCACAATCCGCAGAATCTCGTGTGAGAGTCCTACCGGGTCATTGTCGAAGTTCAGCGGATAAATGTCCTGGTATTTNTTGGGCGGGTTTTCCGCATAAGCAATGGTGCCATCAACCCGCGTAGTGAACCATTCCGGGTGCGATGTGGCCCAAGGGTGATCCGGTGCGCATTGCAGCGCCAAGTCCAACGCAATTTCCAGGTTCAGTTCCTGGGCAGCCGCAACGAAGGCGTCAAAATCCTCAAAAGTGCCCAAGTCTGGATGGATGGCATCATGGCCACCCTCTGCGGAGCCTATGGCCCAAGGTGAACCAGGATCGCCGGGCCCAGCCGTCAAGGAGTTATTAGGGCCCTTGCGGTTGCTGGTGCCGATGGGGTGGATCGGGGGCAGGTAGAGAACGTCGAACCCCATCTGTGCCACCGCTGCTAGACGGTTGCTGGCTGTGCGGAAGTTCCCGCTGGTCCACTCCCCGTTTGGAGGNTTTCGGCGTGCGCCCTCTGAGCGCGGGAAGAATTCGTACCAGGCCCCGCGGCCAGCAGCATCGCGCTCAACCTTCAGGGGNAACAATTCGCTGCGGGTCACCAGGCCCCGCAGTGGGAAATGCGCGACGGCGGCACGCACCACTGCGTCCGTTCCTGCAGCTAAGCGGTCATTGATGTTCAGGGACTCATCAGCCAGCGTGCGGGCTGCATTCTTGAACGTCTTGGCGGCTTCNTGCGATAGCCCCGAGGTGGTGGCTGGCGCTGTCTTGGCAGCTTCTTTCGCGTCCTTGGCGCCCTGGCCTAGAAGTTGCGCCCCTTCGGCCAGCATCACGTCCACATCAACGTCTGCATTGATTTTAATCTGGGCGTTGTGCGCCCAGGTCGCGTAGAGATCGCTCCAGCCCTCGACGGCGAAGCTCCAGTCACCTTCAAAGGACGGGGTGAGCACNCCTTCCCAAGAGTCGCTGCCTTTGGCTCCTGCGGCAAGCCGTGTGTGCTGAGTCTGGCTGCCGTCGGGTGCGAACAAAATCGCAGTGACACCTAAAAGGTCGTGGCCTTCACGGAAAACAACGGCGCTGACACGCACGTCGGCCCCTCGAATCCCCTTGGCTGGGAACTTTCCACCCTCAAGGACGGGCTGGATGTTCGTGATGGGAATACGTCCAAAGCGCAAGCCAGCGCGGGGNTCAGCAGGCACTCCGGCGCCCGCCGCCGGAGCCCCGGGAGCCAGGGAGCCCGCCGCAGCGTCCGCTGCGGCGTCCGCTGCGGTTCCGCCCGAAACTGCGCTTTCGCAGGCGATGGTGACGGCGCAGCTGGGTGCTTGCGACTGGAGGTGGCTGGCACATTTTGCGAAGGCTTTAAGTACTCACAGACTAGACGTTAGCGACTCCCCGCCCGGATTGCTAAGGTCAAGCGCCATTTGGACTGGATCGGCCGTCACACGGGGACAATAAAGTCACCTGGGTCAGGCATTGCGCGTAACGAACGGTAAATTTGCCACAAGAACTGTGATGGCTGAAGGATCCTAGACTAGGGTGACCGGCATGAAGGCAATTCGTAGATTTACCGTCCGCACCGTTGTTCCCGCACAGATTTCCGCGCTAACCGCTCTGGCTACAAACCTCCGGTGGTCCTGGCATCTACCCACCCGCACCTTGTTTGAATCTCTCAACCCAACATTGTGGGATGATTCCCGCCACGATCCTCTCGCAATGCTCGCAGCCATGTCCGAGGAGCAGTTGCAGGCACTGGCCCAGGACCACACCGTGGTGGACCGCGTGGCAGCAGCCGGGCAAAGCCTTGAGCGTTACCTCAGCNAACCCCGCTGGTACCAGGAACTGGGTGCACAAGCACCGGCGTGCATCGCCTACTTCTCCCCGGAATTTGGCATCACCGAAGTCCTCCCTCAATACTCAGGTGGGCTGGGCATTTTGGCGGGCGATCACCTAAAGTCCGCCTCCGACCTCGGCGTGCCGCTGATCGGCGTGGGACTTTTGTACCAGGCCGGCTATTTCAAGCAGTCGCTGTCCAGGGACGCCTGGCAGCAGGAAACCTATCCCCTGCTTGACCCGGACGCCCTCCCCTTGACCTTGCTGCGTGAAGACGACGGCACCNCCGTGCAGATTCAGCTGCCGCTGCCGGAGAACCGCGTGCTGCGAGCCCACATTTGGCGCGCAGACGTAGGCCGCGTTCCCTTGCTGCTACTCGATTCCAATGTTGCCGAAAACGACGAGGCAGCCCGCGGCGTGACAGACAGGCTCTACGGTGGCGGCGGCGATCACCGCCTGACCCAGGAACTGCTGTTGGGAATGGGCGGGGTCAAGGCGCTGCGCGTGCACGCCCGCCTCACCGGCACACCCGCCNCCGAGGTTTTCCACACCAATGAAGGCCACGCCGGCTTCCTGGGCATTGAGCGCATCCGCGAACTCATGGATCCGGCTGTGACCGAGGCGCCGCTGTCCTGGAGCGAGGCGCTGGCTGCCAGGCGTGCCTCCACCGTGTTCACCACCCACACCCCTGTCCCAGCCGGGATCGACCGTTTCCCGCGCGGCATGATCGAGCACTTCTTCGCTGGTTCTCTGGCACCGGGAGTCCCTGTTGAGCAAATACTCTCCTTGGGCGCGGAAACGTACGACGACGGCGACCCTGACGTCTTCAACATGGCGCTCATGGGTCTGCGCCTAGCCCAGCGCGCCAACGGTGTGGCGAAGCTGCACGGCGTGGTGTCCCGCGGCATGTTCTCTGGTTTGTGGCCAGGTTTTGACGTCCAGGATGTGCCGATCACCTCGGTGACCAACGGTGTGCATGTGCCGACCTGGATTGACCCCGCCTGGGTGGCGTTGGTGCGGGAGCGTTTTGACAGCGATGTCCTTGACGCCAATGACTGGTCCAAGGTGTGGGACATCAGCGACGACGACGTGTGGGCCCTGCGGCGGCGCGTCCGCAGCGCACTGGTGGAGGATGCCCGCCGCCGCCTGCGCTCATCCTGGCGGAAGCGCGGAGCTGCCGATGCGCAACTGGCATGGACCGATTCTGCCCTAGATGCCGATGTGCTCACCATTGGCTTTGCCCGCCGCGTGCCCACTTACAAGCGCCTGACCTTGATGCTGCGCGACCCTGCCCGGCTCAAGGCCCTGCTGCTGCACCCCACCCACCCCATCCAGATCATCATTGCGGGCAAGTCCCACCCGGCCGATGATTCCGGCAAGAAGATGATCCAGGACTTGGTGCAGTTCACCGATGATCCTGAAGTGCGCCACCGGATTGTGTTCTTGCCCAACTACGACATCGCCATGGCACGGACCCTGTTCCCCGGCTGTGACGTGTGGTTGAACAATCCGCTGCGCCCCTTGGAGGCGTGTGGGACCTCCGGTATGAAGGCGGCCATCAACGGCTCGCTGAATCTCTCCGTCATGGATGGCTGGTGGGATGAAATGTACGACGGCGAGAACGGCTGGGCGATCCCCACAGCCAATACTGGCACCAGTGAGGAAGAACGCGACGACATTGAGTCCGCTGCCCTGTACGAGCTGCTAGAAACGCAGGTAGCGCCGCGGTTCTACGGTGAAACGGTAGGCTCCGAGGGTGCCGGAGCAGCGGGTCCCTCGAAACCACAAAGCGGTGACCTGCCCGCGCACTGGATTTCCATGATCAAACACACGGTGGCTCATCTGNGGCCCCAAGTATCAGCCAACCGTATGGTGGCAGAGTACGTCCAACGTCTGTACCAGCCAGCAGCAGAAGCCGGGCGGCTGGCACGAGCCGATGGGTATGCCGCCACGAAGGAACTTGCGGCCTGGGTTGAGCGGGTTCGCCCCGCCTGGTCCGGGNTTGGCATTGAGCATGTGGAATCCCACGGGCTCGCCGATGAACCTCAGATCGGTGAATCGTTGCAGGTCCGGGCCAACGTGAACTTAGGCGTGCTGCGTCCAGAAGACGTGCGTGTCACGGTGGTCTATGGCACCGCCGGCGACTCCGACGAGCTCACCAACACAGCCACTGTGACGTTGGAGGACGTGGAAGAAAACGGCCCCGGCCGCTACCTGTTCTCAAGCAACCTGGTCATTGACCGGTCAGGGAATTTTGGGTACGGCGTGAAAGTCCTGCCCCAGCATACTGCCCTGGCTAACCCCGCCGAACTGGGGTTGATCACCACCGCATAGGACGGCGGCCCGCCCTGTGCATCCGCAGCAGGGAGGAAGATGGCGGGAACGGATGAAAATTCATCCGTTCCCGCCATCTTGGTAAGCCGCCATCTTGGTAAGCCGCCAGAACTACCCCGGTCGAGTAGTGCGCCGTTAGTAGCGTCCGGTTATTGCCCTGAAAGGACCGCCGTCACGGCGATCAGTATGGGTGAGGTCATTGCGGTACAGATGGACGGTGTTGGCGTCCACCCGGACGGCGTCTCCAGCCTCAACCTGCGGGATGGAACGGGGCAACCGGAAGCTGGGTTCGCCGTCGTCCGTCCTNAGAAGCCTCCCCGTTGTCATCCGCAACATGTAGGGCCTGGGGCCCGGCGCAGGACTCTGTTTCAGTTCCAAGTCTGTCCCGGCACCCTCTGTATCACCGGCAGAGTCCGCGGCATCATCACTCTCCTCCGCGGTAACGGCAGGGGAGACGTCAAAGCGCGGATTGGCGGGGAGCACCACGTCCTCATCGGTGATTCCGGTATTGAAAACTATCAAGCCGTCAACTTTTCCGTCGGGCGCACCCAGGAGCATGGTGAGGACGCGTTCATGCGGATTCTTCCAGCGTTCCGCCGTCATGGGCAGGCCGTCGGCCCCAAACCAATGGATGAAAGACTGTCCGCCCCGTGTGGGATAGCTGCTTGGCTGGAGGGCCAANAAGTCCTTGCGGATCTGTATCAGGCGAGCCGTTGCGCTGAACATGGTTTTCGCTTCATCATCCATGGTCCAATCGACCCACGAAATTTCATTGTCCTGGCAATAGACATTGTTATTTCCGCCTTGGCTGCGGCCAAGCTCGTCCCCGGCGGTGATCATGGGAACACCCAAAGCCAGCAGCATAGTGGCCATTAAGTTCCGGCCCGTCCTGGCCCGCTGAGCCAGGGTGTGCGGGTTGTTGGTGATGCCCTCCACACCGTGGTTCCAGCTACGGTTATTGTTGGTCCCGTCCCGGCTATCTTCCTGGTTGTCTTGGTTGTGTTTNTGGTTATATGTGGTGAGGTCCGCCAGCGTAAAGCCGTCGTGGGCAGTGATCAGGTTGATGGAGGCCAAACGGCTGCGCCCAGAACCGGCAAAAGTACTTCCNGATCCGCCCAGCGCATCACCGAAGGACGACAATCCCTTGTGGTGATAGCCGGAGAGCATGGCTGCCCTGTCGGTGAGCCACACTTCACGCACAGTGTCCCGGAAAGAATCGTTCCAGTCGGCCCAGCCGGTGGGGAAATTCCCTGTTTGCCAGCCGCCGTACCCAACATCCCACGGCTCAGAAATGAGCTTCGTTGAGGCCAATACGCCGTCTGTGGCAGCCGCCAANAGGAACGGGTGCTGATCCGTGAACTCGTGGACGCCGTTGCGGGCCAGTGAAACGGCAAGGTCAAAGCGGAACCCGTCGATGTGGAACTCTTGAACCCAATAACGCAGCGAATCCATGGCCATCTTGATGACGTGCGGATTACCAAAGTTCAGGGTGTTCCCACACCCTGTGGTGTCGTAGTAGCTGCCATCACGCATGCGGTAGTACTGCTCTTCTGCCAAGCCGCGCCAGCTGTAAGTGGGACCGCCTGGGCCACCCTCCGCAGTGTGGTTATACACAACATCAAGGATCACCTCAATGCCTGCCATATGCAGCAGCTTGATCATGCCCTTAAGCTCAGCCTGAACTGCTGCCGGACCGGCTTCCCGGGCTGCGGCACTGGCATATTGGACGTGTGGGGCAAAGAATCCCAGGGTGTTATAGCCCCAGTAATTACTCATCCCCGTCCCGTGCAAATGTGGCTCATCAATGTGGAAATGAACGGGCAAAAGTTCCACCGCGGTCACACCAAGTTTCAGCAAGTGCTTGATCATGGCGGGGTGGGCCATACCCGCATAGCTCCCGCGGATCTCTTCGGGTACCTCCGGATGGAGCATTGTCTGACCGCGTACGTGTGCCTCG
The DNA here is from genome assembly GCF_021398215.1 of Arthrobacter polaris. Taxonomy (NCBI): domain Bacteria; kingdom Bacillati; phylum Actinomycetota; class Actinomycetes; order Micrococcales; family Micrococcaceae; genus Arthrobacter; species Arthrobacter polaris. The sequence goes on along the minus strand of NZ_CP071516.1, from coordinate 4,088,048 downwards.
TAGAAAATAGTTTCCCGCCACGGAGTGTTGGGACGTTTGACCGTGCCCCAGTCAAACTCAGAGTCCATCCGCACAGAGAGGTACCTGGTGCGGCCATCGGCGTCTTGAACCTCATCGATGTAATGGCCGTATGGATCCAGGAGCAGTTGCACTGCCTCCGGATCGATCAAAAGCAATTCCTCTTGGGTTGCCCCAAAATCCGTGTAGAAACCATACCGGGTACCCGCTGGCATGTTCTCAATCAGGCCGTGATGGACGCCATCGGTCTTATCCGGCAGCACAACGGCTTTCCAAAGACCGCCCGGAGGCCGAAAGCAGAGCACAACGTCACGGAACGCAGGGGAATAAACCGCCACGTTAGCCGCATCCTTGCTATGCTCACGCGGAATGGCACTGATGCCTAACGGAAAATGGCGTGACAGTGCTGACCCCAGTGTACTGATGGCCTGAACAATGGTGTCCGCCATAACTAGACCTTGACCGCGCGTTGCCTGGAGATCTCATACAAGCTGATGCCAACCGCCATGGAGGCGTTCAAAGATTCCATGGCCGAATCGATCGGAATCGAGACAATCTGGTCACAGTTCTCCCGCACCAGGCGGGACAGACCNCTGCCTTCAGAGCCAACCACAATGCACACAGGCTCCTGAGCCAACGTGAGCTCCGGCAGCGAAACGTCACCGTCGCCGTCGAGCCCCAAAACATAGAAGCCCATCTTCTGGAAAGCACCAATGGCGCGGTTCAGGTTAGANGCCTTCGCTACCGGTACGCGCACGGCGGCACCGGCGCTGGTCTTCCAGGCTGCGGCCGTCACGCCGGCGCTACGGCGCTCGGGGATGATGACAGCGTGGCCGGAGAACGCCGAGACGCTGCGGATGATGGCACCGAGGTTGCGGGTATCGGTGATCCCATCGAGAGCAACGATGAGCGGAGCGTTAGAAATGTGTCCTTTNTTCCACTTGGCAATAATCTCGCTGGCAATATCTACCGCATCCTCGTACTCGTACGGNGGNATCTGCAGGACCAGGCCCTGGTGCACAGCGTCTTCGGTGAGGCGGTCCAGTTCAGGCTTGTGGGCTTCCATCAGCGGAATCCCGCGCTCTGTAGCCAATTTAATGGACTCGCGGACGCGCTCGTCCATGTCAACACGCACGCCAACGTAGAGAGCCTTAGCGGGGATGCCTGCACGCAGCGCTTCAACCACCGAGTTGCGGCCCGTGACGAGCTCTTCCATGGCCTTGCCCTTGGGGCCGCTGTTGCGGCGCGGTGAGCTGCTGGTGCCGGCGCGCTTGGCAGCTGAGCGCTCGGAGAGCTCCTTGCTCTTGAACGCCTTGTGGTACGTGCGCTCATCAGCCTTGGGNGTTGGCCCNTTGCCCTCGAGTGCCTTACGGCCCAGCCCGCCTGTGCCCTTAACGGGACCCTTNTTGAGCTTGCGGACGGCGCCGGAACGGGGATTGTTGGCCATGGTGAAACCCTTACGATTGGTGCGGCGCCCTATGGTTGGCCCCGAAATTCGTCAAACAAATCTGTCACTGCACACATTTTGGCACAGCTCAGTACGGGAAACAACAAACCCGTAGCTAATAGCTTACGGCCTGAAAGCAGTTTCAATGGTATATAGGGGAAAAGTGGTTAGATTCACGCCCTTTCACGGGTGCCTGGGACGGATTGGCCTTGCACGGCCGCTACGGCTGAGTCTGCGGACAAGACTGCAGCGGCATAGACCGATCAGCGCTTAATGGACCAGGTGGAACCGTTGACTGAATCCGCAACGTCAATCCCGGCTGCGGCGAGCACATCCCTGATCCGGTCAGATTCGGCCCAGTTNTTCTCTGCCCGGGCCTGCGTGCGGGCCTGAATATGAGCCTTGACCAGAACATCCAAGGCGCCCAGAACCGCGGGAGAACCTGCACCATCGGCCCATTGTTCATCCAACGGGTTGATGCCCAGCGCCGAGGTCATGGCCACCGCCGCCTGGAGCGCACCGGCTGCNCCGTCGTCATCCCTGCCTGCGAGGGCGGTGTTGCCAGCACGCACCGTCTCATGCAGCACGGCGAGGGCAGCGGGGATGTTCAGGTCATCGTCCATCGCGGAGGTGAAGGCNCCGGGGAGCTTGGCCACCACTCCCCAGTCGCCGTTGCCGTCCGGGAACAGCCTGGCAACGGCCGAGTGCATAAATGTTTCGATGCGTTCGACGGCGGCCGCGGCCTCCGTGAGCGAGCCCGGCCGGTAGTCAAGCACGGAGCGGTAGTGCGCTTGGCCCAGGTAGTAGCGAACCACCAGCGGGCGGGCGATCTCGAGCATTTCACGTGGGTTGATGGTGTTGCCAATGGACTTGGACATTTTNTCACCCTGGTAGGTGACCATGCCGTTGTGCATCCAGAAATTGGCAAAGCCGTGGCCGGCAGCCTGGGACTGGGCCATCTCGTTTTCGTGGTGCGGGAAGCGCAGATCCAGCCCTCCGCCGTGGATGTCGAACTCGGTGCCGAGGTATTTAGTGACCATGGCAGAGCACTCCAGATGCCAGCCGGGGCGTCCGGCACCNCACGGGGACTCCCACTTGGCGGTCTCGGGTTCACCTTCTTTGTAACCCTTCCACAGCGCAAAATCGCGGGGNTCGCGCTTGCCTCTGGGGTCGGCGTCGGGTGCGGCCTGCATGTCGTCAATGTTTTGGTGCGTCAGGGAACCGTATTGCTTCCAGGAGCGCACATCGAAGTACACGTCGCCGGAATCATCGGTGGCAGGGTAGGCGTGGCCGCGTTCGATCAGCCGTGCGATGAGGGCGTGCATTTCCGGGATATGGCCGGTGGCACGCGGTTCGTAGGTGGGTTTGAGGATGCCCAAGGAACCGTAGGCGTCCTCAAATGCCTGCTCATAACGGTAGGCGAGGGCCCACCACGGCTCGTTGTTTTCGGCGGCCTTGACCAGGATTTTGTCGTCGATGTCCGTCACATTGCGCACGACGGTGACGTTGTAGCCGCTGACCTGCAGCCAGCGGGTCAGCTGGTCAAAGGCCAGTGCCGAACGTACGTGGCCAATGTGCGGTTCTCCCTGGACAGTGGCGCCACAGTAATACAGCGACACCCGCCCGTCTTTGAGCGGGACAAAGTCGCGGATGGAGGCAGTGGCGGAGTCATGGAAGCGCAGGGTCACGGCTCTAGGTTATCCCGTTGCCCGGACGCGTGGGGCGCGCGGCTGACAACCAAGGCCGTGGCGACGGCCGTGATGCCCTCATTTCGGCCCGGGAAACCCAAACCGTCAGAGGTGGTTGCACTGACAGAAACTGGCGCACCAGCTGCTGCACTCAAGGCCGCTTCGGCTTCGCTGCGGCGCGGAGAAAACTTGGGCCGGTTACCCACAAATTGCACGGCTATATTGCCGATATCAAAGCCTGCCGCCCGCACTATTCGTGCTGCTTCGGCCAGCAGACTCACCCTGATGCGCCCCGATATTCAGGGCGGTCAGTACCAAAGTGAGTGCCGAGGTCACCAACACCGGCTGCTGAAAACAACGCGTCGGCTGCCGCATGGGCTACGGCGTCGCCGTCGGAATGGCCACTGAGGCCACGTTCGCCATCCCAGAGCAGTCCTGCCAGCCACAAAGGTGCGGCGCTACCCTCAGGGGCAAAAGCGTGCGTGTCGATACCTATGCCTGTCCGGGGCAAAATCATGTGCTTTAGCCTTCAATCCAGCGGGGCCGCAACGGNCCTTCCAACATTGCTTCAGCCAGCAGGAGGTCCATGGGTGAGGTGACCTTAAAGCTGTGGGTTGAGCCCTGCACTACGTACACTTCCACACCGATGGCCTCCACTAACATGGCGTCGTCGGTGATCAAGGAGGCCGCTTCATCGTCAAGGGTCTGGGCGTGGGCATGGGCCTGACGCAGTGTCTGCAGATCAAAACCCTGAGGTGTCTGCACAGCACGGAGCTGGTTCCTGGCGGGTGTACCGGAAACTTTCTCAAGCCCGGCCCCAGTTGCTGGGAGAGTGGCCGGAACCACAGTCTTGATGGTATCCACCACCGCCAATGCTGGGATCACAGCTTTAGCTCCGTCACGCAATGCGGCCGCTACACGGTTGAACACGCCCGACGGCGTCAGAGGCCGGGCAGCATCGTGGATCATCACGGTGGTAATGCCCTGAGCAATCTGCGCCAACGCCGAGAACACAGAGGCTGACCGCTGCGCGCCGCCTTCAACAACACTAAATAGCACNCCTTGCGTGGCAGCCTCAGCCCCNAGCCGCTGACACATGGCCGAGAGCTCAGCATCATCGGCGGGTATGGCGACACAGATTTGTGCAGCAATCCCTGCCTTCATGACACCATGGACGGCATGAACAAGCATGGCGTCACCACCTAGGGGCACTCTCGCCTTGGGCACTCCGTGGCCCAGACGCTGNCCGGAACCTGCTGCAACTATCACGACGGCGCATGAGCCAGCCTTCACCTCAGTCATAGCCCTACACTAGTCCGCCACCTAGGCAATTGATGGGTTGGCGGTGTTATTGAAGCGTAAAAGCGGCGTGGGCAGAGATGAAAACCCTGCACCATCTGGTACAGGGTTTTCAAAAGCAAGAACTATGAAGCCAAAACCTGGTCAAGGACTTCGGTTGCCTTGTCTTCGTCAGTCTTTTCCGCCAGTGCAAGCTCGGAAATCAGGATCTGACGTGCTTTGGCGAGCATACGCTTCTCGCCAGCGGACAAACCGCGGTCATTATCTCGACGCCATAGATCACGCACTACTTCTGCAACCTTGATGACATCACCGGATGCAAGCTTCTCTAGGTTTGCTTTGTAACGGCGAGACCAGTTGGTGGGCTCTTCCGTAAACTCTGCGCGCAACACTTCAAANACGTGCTGCAACCCTTCCTTGCCTACAACATCACGAACCCCAACAAGGTCTACGTTCTCCGCGGGAACTTCAATTGTCAGATCCCCTTGGGCAACCTTGAGCTTGAGATACATNTTCTCTTCACCCCGGACGGTGCGCATTTTGATCTCTTCGATCTTTGCTGCGCCGTGGTGTGGGTAAACTACTGTCTCGCCGACCTCAAAAGCATGTGGATTCTCCCTTTCCAATGCCTTTAGTTTACCACGGTTAACTATGCGCACCCTTGAGTTTCCGCAGGTCAGAGGCCGCCAGCGCTACGCTAACCGCGCAATTGTTCCAACAATCAAAGAAATATCGACCCCTTTGACTAAAGGGGCCGAAGTGCAGTCTGCTGCATTGGTCACCACCAGTAAATTTGACGCGCCATAGCGGAAGAGTACATTTTCCCTATTTGCGGATAAGCTGGGCAAAGATATTTTGTCTTTTCCATGAGGAGTTACTGACGTGAGAATCGCTGCCGGCATCCGCGGTACCAAACGAGCGCAACGTTTAAGCCTGATTGCAGCCATCGGCATTGGTGCCATGGCATTCACCGGTTGCAGTGCCATTAACCAGCAAAGCACCGCTTTGGAGGTCACCGTCTCCGACGGCGTGAACTTCACCATGGGCAGCCTTGACCTGCGCAACGTACTGATCGTCTCCAAAGCTGCAGGCAGCCCCGGGCGTGTCCTTGGCACGTTCTACAACAAAGCCGACACAGACATCACGCTGAGAATCACCGGAGCCCAAGGCTCCCAAGCAGAGATCACCGTGCAGCCAAACAAGCCGTTGGTTCTGGACAGCCTGACGGATGAGGCCATTTTGAGCACCATGGCTGAANCCCCGGGCGCTGTCGAATCCGTTGGTCTGCAATCCTCAGGGNCCGAATCCGAAACGGCTTCGTTGGTCATTCCCATCCTTGACGGCACGTTGGCTGAGTACAAANACTTGGTACCTACGCAGATGCCCAGCGCTACCCCGTAATTGATGTAGCAGTTCCTCGTTTTACCCCGCGCAGGAGTTATCCCCGCAGGAACAGCAAGGGGCCGGTTCAATTGAACCGGCCCCTTCTTTGTCCCCGGAGGGATACTCCGAAGACGTTGGTGTGGGCGTGGCTCTGGCCCGCGTTACTCTTCCGACAGGCGTGGCTCTGGCCCGCGTTACTCTTCGGACAGGCACAGCTTGAGCGTCCCAGGCCAACGGTGAAGAAAACTGTTGGGCTCGCGTAGCTTGGCTAACATTCCCAGGACGGTCCCCGCATTCGTTCAACAGCCCATTTTCACCCCTGGTATCTCACGTTGAAACCACCGTTAACCTGGTGCGTGACGGCAATTGCAGTGAACACGGGGATCCAGCTCAGCGACTCACACAGCACTTCAGAATCCGTGCTGGGCAGGATCAGTGCTGGGCAGGTTCCCGCCCCGCTTTTGCTCAGATAGGCCAGCAGCGCACCCCGGCAATTTCCGCATCGAGGCAAGGGTGCTGGCGTGCATCACGAAGGGGCCACCGCAATCTCACTTATTAGATCAGTTAGATCGTTTTGACAGGAATCTGCTCGGAGCCCTCTGAGCTACTAGGGTTCGAACTTGTACCCCAGTCCACGCACCGTGACCAANAATTTCGGTGCCGCCGGATCAGGCTCAATTTTGCTGCGAAGCCGTTTGATGTGCACGTCCAGGGTTTTGGTGTCCCCNACATAGTCCGAACCCCAGACCCTGTCGATCAGTTGGCCACGAGTGAGTACCTTGCCCGCATTACGCAGGAGCATCTCCAACAGTTCAAATTCCTTCAGTGGGAAGCCCACCGTTTCCCCGTGGACGCTGACCACATGGCGCTCCACATCCATACGCACCGGACCAGCATGGACGGTGGATGTCAAGACNTCCTCGGGCTCGGCCTGGCGCCGTAACACGGCTCTAATCCGGGCGATCAATTCCCGAGAAGAGTAGGGTTTGGTCACGTAGTCATCAGCACCGAGCTCCAGGCCCACCACCTTGTCAATTTCAGAATCCTTCGCTGTCAGGATGATCACTGGCACGTTGGAGCGTTGCCGTAAATGCTTGCACACCTCAGTACCGCTCATGCCCGGTAATTGCAGATCAAGCAGCACTAGGTCGGCCCCGTTTCGCTCAAATTCAACCAAGGCATCAAGGCCGTTGTCTACAACTTGAACCTCATACCCTTCCTTGGCCAGCAGAAATGACAGGGGNTCACTGATGGACTCTTCATCTTCAACTATCAAAATTCTGCTCACGCTTTTAGCGCTCCTTTAGATCATGCCGGGGTGCCGGTCGGCACTGTAGTGCGTGCCGCCGTCGGAGGTTGGAAGGGAAATTTGGGGCAGCCGCACGGTAAAGGTGGAGCCCATTTTGGGNGCGGACCACAGGGTTACTTCACCGCCGTGGTTGCTTACGATGTGTTTGACGATGCTCAGACCCAGACCTGTGCCGCCGGTGTGCCGGGAACGGGCGGCGTCGACGCGATAGAAACGCTCAAAGATCCTGTCCTGTTCCGCCGGTGAGAGGCCGTCGCCTTGATCGGAGATACTGACGGAGACGACGCCGTCCCCNACCGCTAAGCCGATCCCCACCTGAGTGTTTTCCGGGGAGTAGCGCACGGCGTTATCGATCAGGTTGCGCAGAGCGGTGACCAATTGAGGCTGGTCGCCGTACACGGCAGCTGGGCGTTGTGCACCCACGGCCAGTGTGATGTTNTTGGTTTGCGCCGGCAGCCTGGTCCTGTCCACAGCCTCAGCAATCACGGCGTTCATGTCCACTTCTGTACCCACCCGTGCCACGTCCTTGCCCTGCAAACGTGATAACTCAATGATGTCCTGGACCAAGGCCGCCAAGCGTGCCGACTCCGTCATCATGCGTGAGGCAAATCGCCGAACAGTTGCCTGGTCTTCTGGGGCTGACTCAAGGGCTTCGGCCAACAGTGAAATGGCACCTACGGGTGTTTTGAGCTCATGCGAAACGTTCGCCACGAAATCGTTGCGGACTGCTTCGGTACGGGCAATCTCTGTCCGGTCATCGGCCAGTAANAGAATGTATTCCTCCCCNAGAGGTGCCACCCGGATCTGGATGACGAGCGTGCCCTGTCCTGGCGCACCGTGGGCGCTGAGTCCTGGCGCACCGTGGGCGCTGAGTCCTGGCGCACCGTGGGCGCTGAGCAGTTCCGGCATCATGTTGGTGATAGCGCTGGGGCCGGCGGAACTTTCGGTCCGCCCAGTGACGCCAACTGGCTGCGCGCCGGCGGTGGAGTCCGACGGGGCCGGACCGTGCAGAGGATTAGATGCTACCGGCAGCACCACGCGCGGCAAGATCAGGTCTCGTTCTTCAATGACACCATCTCGCCGGACCCTGCGCGCCAGCTCAAGCAACTCTTGGTGCACCACGGTGTGCCCACGCACCAACCCGAAAGCGTAGGCACCGGGGCTGGCGCGCACTACGCCGTCGACAGTGTCGATAACAATGTAGGCCTTGCCCACCACTGAGAGGACTTCCGCAGCACCATCTGGGAGGGTTGGCTCGCCAATATCTACGGCAAACTGGCGGGAACGTTCGCTGATGCTAAATGCGAACATGCCAAANACGCCCACGGCTAAGCCTATGAGCCCGGCTATCAGTCCAACCACCATGGGATCCACGCATCCAGCCTATGCTGTGGCGGTACCTAATTTGTCACAACTTCGTCATGGTGGCGCTCGTTCAGCTAACGTTCACTTTCTGGTGCCGCCGCGTTCATCTTCTGCTGCCATGCTGGAGCCTATTACGGGTCTTCATTGCCCACCCATGAAAGGACACACGCGTGCGTAAAGTTTTCCAGGCCGAGCTTCACCAGATTGGCGAAGGTCTCATTGAGATTTCTGCGCTGGTTTCAGAAGCCATCACCAAGGCCACAACAGCCTTTGCTGCTGCTGACCTGCAAACGGCCCAGGACGTCATTGCCGCTGATGCCCGCATTGATTTCTTACAAAACGACTTGGATGAGCGCGCCATCGATGTGTTGGCGTTACAGGGGCCGGTGGCCAGTGACCTGCGCATGATTGTTGGTTCGTTGCGGATGAGTGCTTCCCTTGAACGCATGGGCGATTTGGCCCGACACATTGGCCAGCTGACGCGCCTGCGCTACCCGAACACGGTGATCCCTGAGTCTCTGACGGTGACCTTTGCTGAACTTGCCCGCTTGGATATTCTCATTGCCGCCAAGGTCACCGAGCTGCTCGACTCCCGAGATCTGGAACTCGTCGCTGACATTGCAAGCACCAAGGCGCACATCAACAAACTCCACAAGAGCGTGTTCACCACCATTGCCTCCNCCGAGTGGAACGAATCCNCTGCCACCACCGTAGATGTCACCCTCGCCAGCCGGTATTTTGAACGCTTCGGCGATCACGGCGTATCAGTGGCCCGCAAGGTCTCCTACCTGGTGACCGGAGAATGGCAGCCAGAGGACTTCTTGGCTATCTGACCTGCTCTGGCGTCGAAGTAGCCATCGAAGTAGCCGGTTCGCTTCGGGCCCTTACCCTAGGGTGCCGGCTTGGCCGACTGCCCCTCACCCTGCGTGAAATAACCACGGCGGCCGGTGACCTTTTCGCGAAAGGTCACCGGCCGCCGGTTTACGCCTCCCACCCTGTCATGCTGGGCCAGGGGCATGCTCGGTTCAGGGACATGCTCGGTTCAGGGTGGGAGAGGGCGCTCTTATGCGAAAGTGTTACTTCTTGCCCTGGTTGGCCACAGCCAAGATGGCCGCCGCAGCAGCCTCCGGGTCCAGGTACTTGCCACCGGGGGTGATGGGNGCGAAGTTCTCATCCAGTTCGTACACCAGCGGGATGCCGGTGGGGATGTTCAAGGATGCGATGGCGTCATCGGAGATGCCGTCCAGGTGCTTGACCATGGCGCGCAGCGAGTTGCCGTGGGCCGTGACCAGAACCGTCTTTCCGGCCTTGAGGTCTTCCTTGATGTCTGATTCCCAGTAGGGCAGCAGGCGGATCAGAACATCCTTGAGGCATTCGGTGCGCGGCATGGCATCGCCCAAGCCTGCGTAGCGTGGGTCATGCACCTGGGAAAATTCACTGTCGTCAGAGAGTGCCGGCGGCGCGGTGTCGTAGCTGCGGCGCCACTCCATGAACTGCTCCTCGCCAAACTCGGCCAAGGTCTGCGCCTTGTCCTTGCCCTGCAGTGCACCGTAGTGACGCTCGTTCAGGCGCCAGTCACGCTTGACGTCAATCCAACCGCGGTCAGCCTTCTCCAAGGTCAGATTCGCCGTGTTGATGGCACGCTTGAGGCGCGAGGTATAGACAACGTCCGGCAGAAGGTTGTTCTCCACCAGCAGCTCCCCGCCGCGGACAGCTTCGGTGCGGCCCTGATCGTTGAGGTCAACGTCCACCCAGCCGGTGAANAGGTTCTTGGCATTCCACTCACTGTGGCCATGCCGGAGCAAAATCAGCGTATAAGTCATGCCGCCATTCTACCGGGCAGGACTGGCGGACCGAATTGCTACGCCGTCATTGACACTTGCACCCTGCACACCATGGCTGGCGCAGGTGCCGCCACCCTCACGGCTGCGCCGCACACGCCCGCGGCAGCGCGCAGGAGCCCAAGGTGTGAGTGTGGCCACATTCTTGCAGTCACGCGCGCGCCGGCATTTACGCTTTATTCCGTGGTTCAACGTGCGCAGCGGGTCAAAGCTCTTCAACCGACCCCTCAAACGGTCCTGGAAAGGCATCGCGCGCCAACGCGGCAAACCTNTTGGCAATGCCACCCGTGGCACCACCAACCCGAACCGTTTACGCCGCGTGGACCGGTGGCTGGCGNGGCCCCAAGCTTGGCGGCTGAAGTGCGAAAGCAACNCTNTGGTGGTGGATCTTGGTTATGGCGGCTCCNCCGCCACAGCGGTTGAATTGTATTCGCGCATTCATGCCGTCTGCCCCACCGCCCACGTCACGGGCATTGAAATTGAGCCAGAACGTGTCCGCATCGCTAAGAAACTCGAACACGAAGGCTTGGATTTCTGTGTAGGCGGCTTTGAAATTCCTGTCCCCGGAAACGCCACCATGGTGCGGGCTTTCAATGTGCTGCGCCAATACGACGAGGCTGATGTGCGCCTGATCTGGGACACGGTTTGTGCGCGTCTGAGCCCACACGGCATCTTTGTGGATGGCACCTGTGATGAGATTGGGCGCCGCAGCACTTGGNTGGCCTTGGATGGAACCGGCCCGCAGTCACTGACCATTTCCTTGCGCTTTGGTGATTTTCAGCGGCCCTCTGACATTGCCGAACGCCTTCCCAAGGCGCTGATCCACCACAATATGCCGGGCGAAAAGATCCACGATTTCTTACAAGCCCTGGACAAGCATTGGCTCGCTGGCGCCGCGCTGGCGTCTTTTGGCAACCGGCAACGTTGGCTGAACATGTGCCAAAATATGTACGACGGCGGCTGGCCGGTGGTGCGTGCTCCCTCGCGTTGGCGCTTGGGTGAACTGACCGTGGCCTGGCCCGCCGTGGCACCAGATGGCGCAGCATCAGCCGCGCCACGGGTCCCCTGAACGGAGCCACTATGACAGCGGACGCTTTCCTGTAATTCTCCAGCTTGCAGCGTTCGCAGACGGCCCCGGCGGTGGCAACGTGGCCGGTGTGATCCTTGATGCTGCGGGTTTGAATGAGGCGCAGATGCAAGAAACTGCACGGCGGCTGGGACATTCCGAAACCGCCTTCGTCACCACACCCGTGGATGCGCACCGGCGGGCAACCATCAGGTNNTATTTCTCCCCTGGGGCGGAAGTCCCCTTCTGCGGCCATGCAACGGTGGCCACGGCGGTGGCATTGGCCCAACGGCACGGCCCAGGAACATTCGAACTCATGACCTTGGCTGGTGAAATTGTGGTGGCGACCCAAGCAACGGAGCATGGCATGCTGGCTTCCTTCACCAGTGTGGAGCCGGCGGTGACGGAGATTGCTCCGGCCGTGCTGAAGCGTTTGCTCTCCNTGCTGGCGCTGCGCCCAGACAGCCTTGATCCGGCGTATCCGCCGCGGCTGGCCGCTGCCGGAAACACGCATCCAGTGCTGGTGATGGCCAACCAGGAGGAGTTTAATTCCTTCAATTTCGATGCCNCCGCCCTGCGCTTACTCATGGACGAGCAGGGATGGGCGGGCACCGTGACAGTACTGTGGGCTGCTTCCGCTGCTGAATTTCAAGCCCGGAACCTGTTCCCGGTAGGGGATATTAGGGAGGATCCGGCCACAGGTTCTGCAGCGGCCGCAACGGGAGCCTATCTGCGGGCGCTTGGCGCCGTGGAGCTGCCAGCGACAGTGTTAATCCGGCAGGGCCGGCATGTGGGCAGGCCCAGCCTTCTCACAGTGGTGATTCCCGCTACTGGTGGCATCAAGGTCAGCGGAACCGCCTCCCACATTAGCTAGGTTGCGCTGCTACCAGAGCTAAGTGGCGCTGCTACCAGAGCTAAGTGGCGCTGCTACCAGGAAGATCCGCGGTTTTGCTGGCCCCGGCCACGGCCACGAAGTTCAGCCAGCCTAGGGCGAACATCGGCCAGGTAGACACCGGCGGCGGTGACCCCGCCAAGGCTCAGAAGCATACCCATTCCCAGGGGCGGCACCGTGAGCGTGAGTACTGGCCCAATGAGATACAAGAAACCAAAGAACGTTGCACCTGCCGTGAGCGCAGTCCAAAACGTCTTGGTTCGCTTGTCCGTACGCTCAAAATCTGCTGCCGAAGTGCGCAGGCAATCGCTCAGTGCCCACAATTGAATACCCAACGCCAGTAAGCCTAAAGCCACAAGGATGAGAAATTCCACGAAATTCAAGAAATCATTCACCCCTAAGCTTACAGGTTTGCCCATCACAGGCGAGTGCCCGCGGACTGAGAAAATTCTTCCTAGTTATCCGCACTCCTACAGAAATCACAGTCCCTGCCCTCCAACCAACACCCAGCAAGCTACCCCGGGCGGCCACCTGCGTGAACGCCTGTTCCAGGTCCGCCCAGAGATCCTGAACGTTTTCAATGCCCACGCTCAGGCGCAGCAGATTCGCTGGCACAGTCTCTGGCTCATTAGCGTGGCGGCGCCGGCGCTCAATCAGTGATTCAACTCCACCCAACGATGTGGCCGGAGTCCACACCCGCAACGCTTCAACAAAGGCATTTGCAGCGGCTTGGCCACCGGCAACTTCAATGCACAAGATGGAGCCGAAGCCGCTCATTTGTGCTTTGGCCCTGATATGACCGGGATCAGAAGGTAAGCCGGGAAACAACACTTTNTCCACGCCGTCGTGCATGTCAAGACGGTGCGCCAACACCAATGCACTTGCCTGCGAGCGCTCAACACGCAGCGCCAAGGTGCGCAACCCGCGCAGAGCCAGCCAGGCTTCGAACGGTCCGGCGATGGCCCCATGGATGGAACGGTAGTGCAGCAGGGTTTCCCGCAGCTCGGGGTTCGAGGTGGCCAGCGCCCCNATGATGACATCCGAGTGCCCGGCTAAGTATTTGGTCACGGAATGCAGCACAATGTCGGAGCCCAGTTCCAACGGTTTCTGCACCAGTGGGGTGGAGAAGGTGTTGTCCGTGACGATGATGGCGCCAACGGCTTGAGCCGCGCGGCACAACACGTGCAGGTCGGCCACTTCAAGCATGGGGTTGGTGGGGCTTTCTAGCCACAGCATGTCCGCGGCTTTCTCCCCTGCGCCGGTGAGTGCTGAAATGACGCTGTCATTGTGGGCAATGTCCACTGTTCGTAGCGTGAACAAACCTTTGGCGGCTTGTTCCTGCGCCATAACCAGCGCCCCNTGGTAGGAATGGGTGGGCATGACCAACACGCCGCCCACAGGGATCAGGGACAGTGCTGCGGAGACGGCGGCCAGGCCTGAGCTGAAGATCAAGGCAGGGAGCGTGGCGCCTTCCAACTGTGCCAAAGCATCTTCCAACGGATCCCAGGTGGGGTTGGAGTAACGGCCATAAGCCCTATCTCCATCCACAACTTCGCCTGTGCCCACATAGGTGGAGGAGAGCACGATGGGCGGGTTCACGGGAGAGTCATGATCGCGCGGNGGCCGTCCTGCCGCAACAACAACGGTGTCGGGGCTGAGCTGGGGTGGGTGATCGGGCGCTTGGTACGTCATAGCTCCCAGCGTAGACCGCTGCTTCCCTGCGATGGCAATTTTCATGGCGTGGCCCCGGCCCACGTTTTTGCTACGTCACACTTCCCCATTGTGCTGCCGCTGGGCATGGCGGGAGGACTTCATGGACGTAGTGCATCGGGGCCAGCAGAAAGCCGGTGACTCTCTTTTGTTGGCGTTGCGGCGGCACCCGGCAAGCACTTGGCAAGCAATCGGCAAGCACCTTTGACGCTCTCGCCAAGGAATGGTCCATCCAGCTTGGCCCGGTAGTCTTATGGCGTGACTCATTCCTTAGCCCCGGAGCCGGGCTTCTTCATAGCATTTGAGGGCGGCGACGGTGCCGGAAAATCCACCCAAGCTGCACTGCTCACTCATGCCCTATCCGACGCAGGACGAACAGTTTTGCGGACCCGTGAACCAGGTGGCACCNCCGTGGGTGAANAACTGCGCTCATTGGTGCTTGAGCACGGTCAGGGCGAGATTGATGCCAAGACCGAGGCGCTGATCTTTGCTGCCGCCCGGGCCGCTCATGCAAGCCAAGTGATTGCCCCTGCCATGGCGCGCGGCGAGGTTGTCATCAGCGATAGGTACGCCGATTCCTCCATTGCCTACCAAGGCGCGGGCCGTGGGTTGGGTACCGAGGCTGTTGTCCAACTCAACGACTGGGCCACGAATAGTCTCTGGCCGGACCTCACCGTACTCCTTGATGTGACTCCCGCAGAGGGCCGAGACCGGCGCACTGCAGGCGATGCCGCAGAGGACAGGCTGGAATCAGAACCAGATCACTTCCACGCCACCATTCGTACGGCCTTTNTGGAGTTGGCCAGCGCGCATCCAAAGCGTTACTTGGTGTTATCAGCCAACGCTGCCGTGCCCGAAATTGCCCAGGCCATTGCAGAGCGCGTCATGGCACTCCTGGCTGGAACCGGGCGCGCATGAGTGTCTGGGTGGATCTTCAGNGGCAGGACTCCGTGGTGGCGCAGCTTCGCCGCGCGGCCCAATCCCNNCAACCTACGCATGCCTGGCTCTTGACGGGTCCTCCGGGTTCTGGCCGCTCCAACGCAGCGTTGGCGTTTGCTGCTGCACTGGTGTGTGAGCGCCCGGAATTAGTGGCCCGCGGCTGCGGCATTTGCAAGGCTTGCCACACCACTATGAGCGGCACCAATGCTGATGTCACTTTTATCGCCACCGAANAANCCACCATCACTATCGAAGAAGCACGCTCCTTGGTGCGCAAAGCCCATGACAGTCCGTCCTCAGCCCGCTGGCGCGTGATGATTGTTGGCGACGCCGACAGGATGGCTGAGCGCACTACCAACGTGCTACTCAAAGCCATCGAGGAGCCACCACCGCGGACCATCTGGATTTTGTGCGCGCCGAGTCCGGCAGATGTCCTTGTCACCATCCGCTCACGTTGCCGCACCCTGACCCTGCGGCTACCTCCTGTGGCCGATGTTGCAGCCTTATTGGTGCGCCGCGACGGTGTGGACCCAGAGCTGGCTCTCAACGCAGCCCGCGCCGCGCAAAGTCATATTGGTATTGCCCGGCGCCTGGCTACAGACGCCGGAGCCNGGGAACGCCGCGATGCCACGGTGCGCCTGCCGCTGAACCTGCGTGATGTCACCACAGCCGTCCAGGCCGCTGCGTCCTTGCTGGCGCTTGCTCAGGCCGAGGCTGGCTCCTCCAATGAGGAGCGCGACGCCGCTGAGAAGGCCACGCTGTTAGTGAACTTGGGTGCACCGNAGACAGGGACGTTGCCGCCTTCTCTGCGCAGTCAGGTCCGGGCTTTGGAAGAGGACCAANAGCGCCGGGCCAAGCGCTCGGTGACGGACCATCTGGACCGCGCCCTGACAGATCTGCTCTCCTTTNACCGGGATGTGCTGGTACTGCAGCTCGATGCCCGGGCAGGCTCCGGCATCGAGGGTGCATCGGTGGAGCTTGTCAACGAACCGCTGCGTGCTGCGCTGGAAGAATTTGCCGCTCGCACCCGTCCCGAAGCCACTCTTGAACGCATGGATGCCATCAATGCCGTGCGCCGCCGGCTCACCACCACCAATGTTGCCCCGCTGCTGGCCCTTGAAGCCATGGCCGTCAGCCTGCTCTAACTTGTGAAGGATTCCCTCATGCCTGCCGGAAACGTACCACGGCGTCACCGCNCCCGCCTGTTGCTCACCGCTGCAGCAGGTATTGCTGCGCTGCTGCTGAGCTCATGCTCAGTGTTGGCCCCTGATGCACCTGTGAAGACGTCGGCCTCGGCAGAGGTTGTGNGGGAAGTGCCAGCAAACCTGGGGCACTTTNACACTCAGGCGGTGACGTGGACTTCATGCAACGGCGGCTTCCAATGCGCCGAGGTGGAAGTGCCCATGAATTATGCCAAACCAANNAAGGAATCCATCAAACTTGCCGTGACACGGTTGCCGGCAAGCGGGAAACGGCTCGGCGCCATGCTGATCAATCCCGGCGGCCCTGGTGGTTCAGGTTTTGACATGGTCAAGGACGGCGCCAAANGCTACTTCTCAGCCAAACTACGCGGCGCCTATGACATTGTCGGTTTTGATCCGCGTGGTGTGCAACGCTCGGCCGGGGTGAAATGTTTGGACGACACCCAGATGGACGCTGCCCGGCAGGTGGATTTTAATCTCTCCACCGACGCCGGATTTGCCGCAGCTGAAACGGAGACCAAGGATCAAACTGCGCTGTGCCAANAGAATTCCGGGCCTGATCTGGCCTATATTGACACCGTGAGTTCTGCCCGCGACATGGACATTTTGCGAGCCGTGGTGGGCGATCCGCAGCTAAATTACATGGGCTTCTCCTACGGCACCAAATTAGGCGCCACCTATGCCAGCTTGTTCCCTGCACGGGTGGGTAAGTTCTCCCTTGACGGGGCACTGGATCCTGCCCTGGACATTGATCAAGTGTCCATGGGTCAGGCCGTCGGCTTTGAAAACGCCCTACGATCCTGGGCCGCACATTGCCTAGGTTCCACCGACTGTCCTGTCACAGGAACTGTTGATGAGGCGATGAAACAGATCCAGGACCTGCAAGCCGTCTACACAACAACACCGCAACAAACCCCTGAAGGCAGGGTAGTGACCGGCACCGAATTCACCGGAGCCTTAGCGTTTGGCATGTACTCCACCGATCTTTGGGCACCGCTGACGNGGGCCTTGAAGCAGGCCTTTGCCGGTGACGCCTCCGGCATGCTGATGTTGGCCGACTTCTCCGCAGACCGTAATTCAGATGGCAAGTACAACTCCAACACTGCTGCCGCCTTCACCGCCATCAACTGCCTTGATTACCCCATGGATTGGGATCTTGCACATATGCGCCAACAGGCAGATTTGCTCAAGAAGGCTGCCNCCACCTTTGGGGAGTTGCTGGCGTACTCAGCGTTGTCGTGCAAGTACTGGCCGTTCCCAGCCACGGGTTCCCCGGCCNCCATTGCCGCTTCTGGAGCTGGCCCCATTCTGGTAGTTGGCACCACCGGTGATCCTGCAACACCGTACTCCTGGGCCCAAGCGTTGGCTAAGGAACTTGACTCTGGCGTCCTGTTGACGTGGAAGGGCGAAGGCCACACGGCCTACGGCCGGTCCAACGAATGCATAACCTCCACGGTGGATGCGTATTTTGTGGATGGAAAGGTACCGGCAAAGGGCATCACCTGCTGATTTTCCTGGTTTTACCCGGGGCGGATTTTGTACATCCGCCCCGGACATATTAGAGTGGTTTCTTGTGTTCAGCCGGTAACCCCAGTGGGGTTTTCACTGGCACAGGCCTCCATAGCTCAGTTGGTAGAGCGTCTCACTCGTAATGAGAAGGTCAACAGTTCGATTCTGTTTGGAGGCCCACATTTAGCCCCGGTTTTCCGGGGCTTTTTGCCTTTAACGGGGTTAGGCCAAAATGGCACAGATCACAACATCCAGGCCACTAACATGGGCGTGTCATTGCGATACCTGCGCAGCTGCTCGCCCCGGGTGAAGCGATTCGGCGTCCACGGGCCGATTGCTATACCCTGTACTCCCTCCCGGCGTAGCATGAGGCATGGTCGACTTAGCCGCCTTGGTCACTGCTTCTCCCGCCGATTGGATGGGCGGGGTGCAAGATGTTGCCCAGGTCTTGACGCTCTTCATTGCAGCCGTCGCGATCATCCCCGCCTGGGTCGCCATCGTCAAAACCACCAAGTCGAACAGGCAAGGCCGCTGGTGGAACGAAGTCCAGTGGGCTCTCGATGCGGCGTTCAGTGAGAACGCCGTCAAGCAAAAGCCGGAATCAGGATGATTTTCATCCTGTCACGCGAAAAGTGGCTGGGAAAGCACGAGCTGCAGGTTCTGGATTCAGCGTGGGAACAGTCTCTGACACAAGCTGCGGCTGTTGGTCTTCGCGGAAAGCACCCGGTTCCACCGAGGAAGGGTTCAGCGCACCCGAAGGGCTTGGAGGCGCAGAATCAGCCCCTGGCAGCGCAGCCCCGGTGAAGTGCAAGTTGAAGCCGCCAAACTCAGGGTGGCTCTTGATGCCCGCATGGAACGCGAGACCCTGCCTGGATTAAGGACAAGGCCGAGGAATAACTAGCTAAAGTGGCGCATTCTTGGGCAACATCGGCCCAACCGGCATTGTTGCACTGCGACGTAGGGTGGGCTCTATGCTGGTTCACCAGTACCGCCGAGCCGAAGGACACCACCAATGAGAGCATTCGTCCTGCCCCAAGCAGGTGCCAGCGGAATCGAACTGGCTGAAGTTCCCCAACCGCTGATCGACGCCGATGAACTGCTGGTACAAATAAAAGCTGTTGGTGTGGGCATCCACGACTCATATTTTCTGCCCGCGNACNCCCGGTACCCCTTCCCCATCGGCATTGAGGCCGCTGGCATTGTGATGGAAGCTGGTGCCGCCACCACCGGTTTTAAACCCGGTGACCGCATTGCGTTCGTCAGTTCTATGCAACCCAAGGGCGGGACGTGGGCCGAATTTGCCGCCGTCACAACAAGCTCCTTGATCATCCCCATCCCGGATACCGTTGATTTTGTGCATGCCGCAGCCATCCCTGTCGCCGGCAACACCGTGCTGCGTGCCCTGCACGCCCTCTCCGGCATCCCCTCCGGAGGGTCGCTTTTCATCGCCGGCGGGTCCGGGGCCATCGGCACCTTGGGCATCCAGCTGGCCCGCCAGCGCCAGTGGCGGGTCGGAGCCTCGGCGTCGGCCACCAACCACTCCTATCTTCGCTCGCTCGGGGCGGAGATGGTTGTTGACTACCATTCCNCCAGCTGGGTTGAGCAGGTCCGCCAGTGGATACCCGGCGGCGCTGACGGGGCTCTCGCTGTCCAGCCGGGGACAGCGGCGCAAACCTTGGGCGTAGTGAAGAACGGAGGCCAGCTGGTGCCGATCTCCGGCGACAGCCCTGGCGCTGAACGCAGCATCCGGGTAGAGGCGATCCCCTACCAGGTTGATGTGCGCGCCCAGGTTATACAGCTCATGGCCGACGTCNGCGGTGGGAAAATCCATGTGGAGCTGGAACAGGTTTACCCCTTCGAAGAAGCCCTGGAAGCGCTGGCCAAAGTCCAAACCCGGCGGGCCCGCGGCAAGAGTGTGCTGGCGCTGCCGTGACGGCTGCGCCAGTGTCAACAGAAGGAGTCGCGAAGGGACAGGGCATACTATGGGCGCATGCAACAAGCAGCACACCACTTATCCCCTGCCAGGGAACCGGGCCGAGTCCACTGGATGGAGCTTTTCTTTGATCTAGTGTTTGTGGCCTTCATCGGCCAGCTGGCCCATGGTATTCATGGCAATCCCGGCTGGGGCGAATTCGGTACTTATGTCCTGTTGTTCTTCCCGGCGTGGTGGGCTTGGGTCAACATCGTCTCCGTCATCAACCTCCTGCCCGGTCTAACCTCCNGGGTGTTGGGACTAGCCATGGTGGCGGCCATGGCTGCGGCAGCTCATGGCAGCAGCCCCTGCAGCTTTGGCGAACGGGCGTGGGCGTTCTCTTTGGCCAACGCAGCCCTGCGCGTGCTGTTGCTGATCCTGTGGTTGCGCGAGCACCGTGAACAGNCCATCAGGAAAACCTGGCGCATCTGGGCCTACAACGGCGGAACAGCGCTGCTCTGGTTTATTGCCGTCTTCTTGCCGCTGCACGTAGCCGTTATTTTGTGGGCCATAGCCATTGCCGTGGAGGTGGGCATGATTGCTGCCAGCCGGTTGATAGGTGCACAGCAGAACCTCCGCGGCATCAACCTCGAACACGCAGCGGAGCGCCTGGGATTGTTCGTTGTTATTGTCCTGGGTGAATCCATCTTTACGATTATCTCCGAGCTTGCCCAAGACTGGCACGGTGGCCCGGCCCTAGCGGCTTCCTTGGGTTTTGTGATCGTGGCACTGCTGGGCTGGGCGTTCTTCCAATACGGCACCGGAACCCTTGCCATGGGCCTTGAACAGTTGCGCGGCCGCGAAGACTTCTCCGGCATCTTGCAAACCACTTTATTCATGCCGTTCACCCTGGTGCTCGGGNTAACCTCGATCGCCGCCGCCATCGCCACAGCCATCCCGGCGTCCTTCACACAATTACCGCCGGGCGCTGCCATTGCTCTCGGCGGTGGGCTCGCACTTNTTNATGGCACCAATGCGGCCCTCTCGCTGCGGTTCGGACTGCCGCTACGTACCGTTCTGCCCTGGAGCGTTCCGGCCGTGGTGATGGCACTGGCACTTATCCCACTGGGCGCAAGGCTGCCAGCCGTCATGGTGCTGGCCCTCACCGCCGCCTTGTTGCTGGCCATCACCGCCGCGACCGAAGTCAAGGTACGACGGCGGCCTGTGCTGGCCTAGTCTGTCCAGGGGAAGACGACGCCCTCGCCTACCACTTTGAGGAACAGTTCAGTGCCGGGGCGTGCCAGCATGGCGTTCCAGTGCCTAATGTTGATGACCTCCCCGCCCACGGGCTGGTGCGGGTCCAGCGGGTGCTCGGCGTCAACGCGGATGGGCTCAAGTTGGATCCGTACAGTGGTTTCTGGCCCGAAATAATCGGTATCCACCACACGCCCGCTAATGGGGCTGCCACTGGAAATCCGAATTTGCTCGGGGCGCAACATCAGGTGTACTTTGCCTTGGACGGTGGGCCTGCGCACAGGGATGCCACCAAGGGAGCATAGCGCCAGCGAGCCTTCCAGCCAGGCTTCCAGAATGACGGCGTCGCCCAAGAACTCGGCCGTGGCCCGATCTGAGGGACGCGTGTACACCACAAAGGGACTGCCAATCTGGGCCAGTTTTCCGTCCCTCATGACAGCAACCTGATCGGCAAAACTCAGTGCCTCGGCTTGATCGTGAGTGACCAAGATGGTGGTCACACCGGCCTGCTCAAGAGTTTGCGAGACGGTCCTGCGCGTGGCAACCCGCAGCCCCGCATCCAGCGCGCTAAACGGTTCATCTAACAGCATGAGTTCGGGCTGGCGGGCCAGTGCGCGGGCCAGAGCCACACGCTGCTGTTGGCCACCGGATAACTGGTGGGGCTTGCGCTTGGCGTAGGAGCGGTCCATGGAGACCATTTCCAGCAGCTCACCAACCCGCAATGCGGCAGCCTTGCCACGCAGGGACAAGCCAAAGGCGATGTTTGCCCCAACACTCAGGTGAGGGAACAAGGCTCCGTCTTGTGCCACATAGCCGACGCTGCGCTTGTGCGCTGGAACCCACTTGTCCGGACCCGCAACCTCCGTCCCACCAAGAGCGATCTTGCCNCCGTCAGGTGCTGAAAAGCCTGCGATGAGCCGCAACAACGTGGTCTTACCGGATCCAGAGGGCCCCACAATGGCCGTGGTGCGCCCNTGCGCAACAGCCAGGTCCACACCCTTGAGCACCTCCGTTCCACCGAAGCTCTTACGGATCCCGGTGATGTCAAGATGGTCCTGCGCGTGGCTGGAGTCATGGACAAACGTCCTGCTGTCCTGGCCCTGTGGCAGCGGGTTAGGAGGGCGCACCAGGCTGTTGCTGAGGCTGTGCCGGGGTCATGATGCGAGGTGGTCATTGGCCAGCCGCTTTCTTGGATTGCACAAAGAGAAGGTATGTCATGGGCGCAGAAAGAACAATCATCAACAAGGCATAGGGTGCTGCGCCCGTGTAATCAATTTCGCTGCTCAGCGCCCAGAATTGGGTTGCTAGGGTGCGGGTGCCGTTGGGTGCCAGCAACAGCGTGGCCGTTAGCTCATTCACAATTCCCAAGAACACCAGAGCCGCCCCGCCGGCTGCTGCCGGGGCCGCCAACCGCAACGTCACACGCAAGAAGGCCACCAGNGGTGGTTTGCCCAGGGCTTGGGCGGCCTCATCGAGTTCACGCGGTACTTGGGCCAGACCTGCCCTCAAATTCACCAAAGCCCGTGGCATAAAGAGCAGGGCATAGGCCAGCACCAGCACCAAGGAGCTTTGATAAATTCCCGGCACATTGTGCACGGTGATGGTGACAAGTGCCAACGCCACAACAATGCCCGGCATAGAGCTGGAAATATAATTGACAGCTTCTAAGATCTTACTGACGGGCCCGGGATAACGGATCACCAANAACGCCAGAGGNAAGGCCAGCACGGTTGTCAGTGCGGCACCGGCCAGGCCATAGCCGAGCGTTTGCAGCAAAGCTTCAAGGAGGTCATCCCGCGCCCAAATAGCAGCACCACCGGCAATCAGCCAGCGGCCCACATGCCACAATGGCACTCCCAGTGCCAAGACTGACACGGCAATCAGAACCAGCTGGCCTGGCACTTGATACGCCCCAAGCTTTAAACGGCTGGGACTCGACTGCACACCGGCCCCNACCCGGGCGTAGCGAGCACTGCCACGGGTTTCGGATTCAGCCAGCAGAAGCAGCAAGCAAAACAACACCAGGACGCTGGCCAGCATGTTCGCCGCGGCGCCGTTAAANGTGGAACGGAATTGGTCATAAATGGCCGTAGTGAACGTGTCAAAGGCGATCATGGCAAAGGCACCATATTCGGCCAGCAAGTGCAGCGACACCAGCAGGGCACCACCGGCAGTCGCAAGGCGCAATTGCGGCAATACCACCCGGAAGAAGACTTTCCACGGCCCCAGACCCAGCGCCGCCGCCGACTGCTCAAGCGCCGGATCCAGCCGGCTGAGCACAGCTGCCACAGGAATATACACCAGCGGGAAGTAGGAAAGCACCGAGATCAGCACACCACCAAAGATCCCGCCAAGGGATGGAATGGCACTGACCCAGGCGTAGCTATTCACAAACGCGGGNATGGCCAGCGGGGCCGCCAGCAGCACTGCCCACACCTTATTTCCAGCGAGGCTGGTGCGCTCCACCAGCCACGCCCCACCAACGCCAATGAGTACGCACAGCGGCACGGTAATGAGCGCCAGCGACAGCGTGTTAAACAACAATTCGCCAACGCGCGGGCGGAACACCAAAGCAACAATGGTGTCCCACCCGGCATCGGCAGTGGCGACCACCACAAACCCCAGCGGTAGCAAGGAGAACGCGGCGATCAGCACACAAAGGACGACGACGGGCCAAGGGCCGAAGCGTGAGCCCCGGCCNCCAGCAGCCTTGCGCAANGTTTTGGCACCCAGCGTTTCAGGCGCCGTCGTACTTTGTTGTGAAGTCATTAAAACTAGAGTAGTCCAGCCTGGGTCATCAGCTCGGTGACCTTGGCTGAGTTCAGCTCNGACGGGTCAATCTTGGGNGCTTGCAGATCAGCCAGCGGGACCAGCTTCTCGTTGGCCGCAACGCCTGAGGCAACAGGGTATTCAAAGCTACCGCCCGTCTGCAAGATGGTCTGGCCAGCCTTGCCTGTGACGAATTCCAGGAACTTCTGGGCGCTGTCCTGGTGCTGGCTGGAGGCCAAAACCCCACCGCCGGAAATGGAGACAAACGCACCCGGATCTTCGTTCTTGAAGTAGTGCAGGGCCACGTTGTTGGAGTTTTCGCCCGTCTTGGCCTGGTCACCGAACCAGTAGTAATGGTAGATGATGGCACCTTCAACTTCGCCGGCGTTGACCGCCTTCATGGCGGTGCTGTTGCCCTTGTAAGCCTTGGAGTTTTCCTTCATGGACTTCAACCAGGACGCTGTGGCTTCTTCACCCTTGAGTTCTAGCATGGCCGAGACAATGGCCTGGAAATCTGCGCCGGAGGGTGATGCAGCCCAACGGCCTTTCCACGCCGGATCGGCCAGATCCATGATGGATTTGGGCAGCTGATCCGCGCTCAGCTTGGTCTTGTCATAGGCAAANACGGTACTGCGGGCTGCAATGCCTGTCCACTTATTCGTGGAGGGGCGGTACTCTGCGGGGACCTGCTTCTGGATCGTGGCGTTGATATCGGCGAAGAGGCCGGCATTTTCAACCTGTGTCATGGCCGGGGAGTTCTCGGTCAAGAAGACATCGGCCGGGGACTTGGCACCCTCAGCGATGATCTGGTTGCTCAGCTCCGAATCGTCGCCCGGGCGAACCGTGACCTTGATGCCGGTTTCCTTGGTGAACTCATCCACCCACGCCTGAGTCAAGGAGTCGTGCTGGGCGTTGTAGACGGTGATCGCATCCGTGCTTCCACCGGCCGCACCGGTACTCGTTGCCGGCGAGGTAGCGCCGCTGCAAGCCGCAAGAGCCAAAACGGAGGCGCCAGCCAAGGCGGCCAGGGCACTCTTGTGGAACTGCTTCCGGGTCAAGTTCCTAGTCAAGGAGGTCATCATGGGGCCTTTCGGCGATAGGAATAATTAGCGAACTTATTTCGAGCGTAATACATCAGAGGGCAGGCTACCCTCACTTAAGACCAAATGTGACACGGCTCTCCACACTTTTCTTTGTGCAGGAAGGACTAATGGTCAGTGAATGAGGTCTTGCTCAGCAACTCTCCGGCGCGTTTGACGTGCTGGTGCACAATGGCTGCCTTTAGTTCCACACCATGTTCNATCCCCATGCCGAGGCGAAGCAGTGCGATCGCCTCGGCCGCAGCCGCCAGCGCATTGCCTGCGCGCGAAAGTTCACGGTGCACATCGTTGAGGTACCCGCCCGTTCCTGTGGGGATTTCCATGCCGTCGCTCGGGCCAACCGCTTGGGCCGCTGCGGCAATGCGGCGCACCTCGGGCAGGAGATCCGCTAGATTGTTCGCTAAAACCACCATGGCGTCGTANTTTTGGCCAGCCTGAGATGGGGTCAGGGCCCCTGGCGGATCAGCCTCGGCCTCAGCGAGACCCTCGAGCATTTGGTGGAACCGGTCCAGACCGCGGCGAAATCTGTCATGGGCGCGGCGCCAGACACCCTTGCCCAGCTCTGCGTCGTCGCGCTTAGCCTGGCGCGAAGCGCTGAAAATCCCTTGATCATGGGTATCAGAGGTACTGTCCCGGTCCACCAGAATCTGGACCGCCCAGCCCGTTTTGTCCGGGCCTACCGTTTTGTTCGGGGCTACCCGGGTTACCTTGCCCTGGGTTACCGCTGTGCCCTGCTGAAGCGCGCTGGGGCTCGCCGTTTTCGCCCACAACCACGCCTGGGGCAATCATCGTTCCCGGCGGAAGCTGATGCATCGCGAGCCTGGCCGCCGTCTGCTGGTTGGCCATGGCTTGGGCGGCCATGGCGGTTTGGATACCGTGGAACAAGCCCTCAAGCCACCCNACGAGCTGGGCTTGGGCGATGCGCAGTTCCGCATCGGACGGCGCTGACTTCTCGGTAAAGGGCAGGCTGAGCCGGTGCAACTCTGCCACAAGTTCAGGTGCAAGACCGTCTTCGAGCTCGGCGATGGAAGCCTGATGGATTCCAGCCAAGCGGGCCCGCGCGGCATCATCGAGTGGGGCACTNTTAACCTCGTCCAGCAACTGTTTGATCATGGTGCCAATACGCATCACTTTGGCAGGTTGGTCAACCATGTCCACCACATTGACAGGCTTNTTCGGGGTCTTCGCCGCTACTGCAGGATCGGCTGTTTCTGGCCCGTCACCTGGTGAACTGTCCATAACTTTACCTTCGGCCGCATCGTCAGTAACTTCAGTGACTTCAGTGACCGGGACCTGCGCCTTTTCACTCATAGTGTCAGTCTCTCACGCTGATGCTATTACCGCCTGGACTGTATAAGACGCAGCCAACGAAAGACTGGGTGAGATTTCCAGCGGTGTCCTGGCGCTCTGGGTGAGTGTAAGGACCCTGGGTGGGTGCCGGCGTCGTGCATTAAAGCACTGTGGCGCAGCACCTGAACGAATTTTGCCTCAGTGGGCATCTTTCCTCCACATGCTGCGCCACGGCTAGGGCGCACGTTAGCAGCAGCGACCTTCCGGGTTACTGTCCTGGCGTTGGTTCTTGTCCCGCCAGAATTCCTTCACGGTCATGGCCGGCACCTCGCAGCGAGAAGCACGGTAGTGCTCAAGATACCTTTCGTAGGCATCCGCCCCCATGACAGCCGTGACGTACTTATTCACGGCACCCAAGATGGCCGCCACGCGGCGCAAGGTCTCCATGGATCAGTGCCCCAGCCGGGTGAGCTGCTTACCTGAGGCATCCCATTCCTTCTGGATCTCGCGCTCCGCCGCGGTGGGCAACATGCTAGCCGGTGCGAATATCCGTGAGGCGATGGCCGGGTCCTCCATGCTGGGCCCGCCGCCTGCCCGAATGGAACGGACGGAGATCAGGACTGCGGCAGTGATGACGATGATTGAGAGGACAACGAAGATGATGGACAGCGTCCCCTGAACAGCAGTGTTGCGAACCACGGCTTCCATCGCTTCAACGGTCTTGGCATTTCCGAACGTTGTCTTCCCATCCGCCAGAGCCTGCAAGAAGGCGCGGTGCTGCGCCCAGTAGCCTACGGCCGGGACGCTGGAGAAGATCTTCTGGAATGAGGCCACCACGGTTACCACCGTGACGAACGCCAGGGGCGCGGCCACGATCCACAAGAATTTGACTCGTGTATTNTTGGAAACTATAGCCAGACAGACCGAGAGTGCAATGGCCGCCAGCAACTGGTTTGCGATGCCGAACAGCGGGAATAAGGTGTTGATGCCGCCCAGGGGNTCGCTGACACCCATGATCAGGATCGCACCCCAGCCAGCCACCATGATGGCCGTGGTCACCCACATGCCAGGGCGCCATGAGGTGTCCTTGAACTTCGGGACAAAGTTGCCGATGGAATCCTGGAGCATGAAGCGGGCCACACGGGTTCCGGCGTCGACGGCCGTGAGAATGAACAAAGCCTCAAACATGATGGCGAAGTGGTACCAGAAACTCATCATGGACTGCCCGCCAGCCACCTGTTGCATGATGTGAGCCAGACCTACCGCGAGGGTGGGCGCACCGCCGGTGCGTGAAACGATGGACTCTTCGCCGACGTCGGCCGCGGTTTGCGCCAGCGTGGCCGGATCAACGTTCACCCCGGTCAGGCCCAGGGAATTCACAAATGCTGCAGCACCCTCGATGGTGCCGCCAGTGGCTCCNCCAGAGGCGTTCATAGCGAAGTAGATGCCGCGATCGATCGACAGGGCAGCAACGAGAGCCATGATGGCCACGAAGGATTCCATGAGCATGCCGCCGTAGCCGATGTAGCGAGACTGGCGTTCCTTTTCCATCAGCTTCGGCGTGGTACCGGAAGCGATCAAGGCGTGGAAACCGGACAACGCCCCGCAGGCGATAGTGACGAACAAGAACGGGAAGAGGGAGCCGGAGAACACCGGGCCATCCGAACGTGAAGCGAATTCGCTAAACGCCGGGACGTTGATGGTGGGACGCACCAAAACGATGGAACCGGCCAGCATGACAATGGTGCCGATTTTCATGAACGTGGACAGGTAATCGCGCGGGGCCAGCAACAGCCAGACAGGCAGGATCGCAGCAATGAACCCGTAGACGATGATGGCCCAAGCCAGCGTGGTGCGGTTCAGACTGAACACATCCGCACCCCATTCGGTGGCGGCAACCATGCCGCCGCCGATGATCGCTGCCAACAGCAGCACGAAGCCGATCAGGGAAACTTCCATGACCTTACCCGGGCGCAAGTAGCGCAGGTAGACACCCATGAACAGTGCAATGGGGATGGTCATGGACACCGAGAACACGCCCCACGGGGACTCACCCAAGGCGTTGACAACAACGAGAGCCAGGATAGCCACGATGATGATCATGATCAGCAGGGTTGCGATCAGTGCGGCGGTGCCGCCAATGAGGCCAAGCTCCTCACGGGCCATCTGACCCAAGGAACGGCCACCGCGGCGCATGGAGAAGAACAGGACCAGGTAGTCCTGCACTGCACCTGCAAGCACGACGCCGACGATGATCCAGATAGTGCCGGGCAGGTAACCCATCTGGGCGGCCAGGATGGGGCCGACCAGCGGACCCGCACCGGCAATAGCGGCAAAGTGGTGGCCGAAAAGGACATTGCGGTCAGTGGCTACGAAGTCTTTACCGTCAGCTTTATATTCGGCCGGGGTGGCTCGCTTGTCATTGGGCCGCACCAAGAACTTTTCAATGACCTTGGAATAGAAGCGGTAACCGATCAAGTACGTGCAGACAGCAGCAAANACAAACCAAATGGCGTTGACGGTTTCCCCGCGCACCACGGCCAACACCACCCAAGCGACACCACCAAGCAGCGCAATGGCCGCCCAAAGAGCAATTTTCAGCGGTGTCCACTTGTGAGTCTCGGCCTCAGCCTCGAGATCAACGGCAACCGGCGGCAGTTCCGGATCCTGTAAGAGGACATCGCCTGGCTCGGCTGCTCTATTTGACGACATTGTCATATTTTTCCCTACGCTAAGTCTAAAATTGCGGCTTTTGAAGGTAGCAGCATGATCCTAGGCACAGATGGATTGTGTTCGGACTCACGGTCACGAATCGACCAACGGTAGTGTTTTGCGACGAATGACCTTGACTCGGCCAGGGTTTGCCGTCTAGTCATGGGCACCCCTGGTGATCAGCCCTCCAGGGATGCAGCCACGGCGCTCAGTGCAGCCACGGAACCATCTGCAATGGTACGGATATGGGCAGTGATTACCTGTACCGGCCAGTTCCACCACGCGAGGTCAAGGAGGGTTCGTATCTCTTGTTCTTCATACCGGAGTCTTATCAGGGTGGCCGGGTTTCCACCTACGATTCCATAATCGGGCACATCCTTTGTCACGACGGCTTCAGCGGAGATCACTGCACCGTGGCCAATGCGCACGCCCGGCATGATGGTTGCATTCCCACCGATCCAGACATCGTTGCCCACAATCGTGTCTCCACGTGAAGGCAGGTCAGTGACTAGATCACGATGTTCACTCCAAGCGCCTCCCATGATGGGGAACGGGTGCGTGGAGACTCCGTTCATCCGGTGGTTCGCACCATTCATGATGAATGTGGCACCGGAGGCAATGGCACAGAACTTACCGATGATCAGTTTGTCGGGTCCATAGTGATGGGTGACGTTTCTCGTCTCAAACTCGGTGGCATGCTCAGGATCGTCGTAGTAGCTGTACTCTCCAACGTCAATCAGGGGNTTCCGGAGAAGTGGTTTGAGAAANACAACCCGTTCCTGCCCAGGAATCGGATGGATTTGAGTGGGGTCAGGGGCGCCAGCTGAAGACATCACGTCAGTCTAACCGCGTTACCAGCAAGCGCCACGGCAGCCACGAGCACGAACGAGCCGCAGATGTACCTGACGGTCGAATGCGGGCAAGCAGCAGGCCACCGTCAGGTTCGACTGACTAATTAAGTTGTGCGTGTACGTGCTCCAAACAAGGAATGCATATGTCAAAAGGTATCAAGAAGGTTCTTGGAGCTCTCACTGGTCTGACGCTGCTGGGACTAAATATCGCGGTCGTGCTATTTTTCACTCGCTGGCAGACCGCTGACAGTGCCGCCATCAATCGAATGGAGACGGCCCCGACGTCGATCCAGTCCCGATGACCCTTAAAGCGTCAGCAGCACCTTGCCCACGTGCTGACCGGAGTCAAAGTACTCGTGCGCTGCGGCCACTTGAGCCAGCGGGAACGTCTTATCCACCATGGGTTTAACGGCGCCACTGGCAACCAGCGGCCAAACATTGTCATACACGCCCTGCATGATGACAGTTTTNTCCTCCACCGGACGGGCCCGCAGCGTGGTGCCAATGATGGCCGCGCGCTTGGTGAGCAGGGCACCTAAGTTCAGCTCCGCCGTCGCCCCTCCCTGCAGGCCAATGACCACTAGGCGCCCGTAGGTGGCTAGGGATTCGACATTGCGGGCCAGGTATTTGGCACCGACGACGTCCAGAATCACGTTCGCACCCTGGCCTGCCGTAAAGTCCTTGACGGCTTCAACAAAGTCATGGGTGCGGTAGTTCACGGCCATGTCCACGCCAAGGTAACCGGTGAGCATAGCAACTTTTTCATCGCTGCCCGCCGTCGCAATGACACGCGCGCCAGCAGCTTTGGCAAGTTGGATAGCCATGGCACCAATTCCNCCGGCACCGCCGTGAACCAACAGGGTTTCCCCGGCCTGCAACTGCGCCGTCATAAACAAATTCGAGTGCACGGTCGCAGCAACCTCGGGCAAGCCCGCGGCGGAAATCACGTCAATACCCTGCGGCAACGTGAGCACTTGGCCGGCAGGAACAGCCACTTGACCCGCATATCCGCCGCCTGTGAGCAACGCCACAACCTTCTCACCCAGGCTAAACGGCTTGGTCACATTCGAGCCAAAACCGGCGATCCGGCCCGACACTTCAAGGCCCAAAATTTCCGACGTGCCCGGTGGTGGCGGATAGAAACCACGGCGCTGTTGTACGTCTGCACGGTTTATTCCCGCGGCAATCACGTCAATAAGCACCTCACCGGGACCGGGAATGGGCGCTGGCGCCTCGCTCAGCGTCAACACCTCAGGCCCGCCTGCGCCCGTTGTAATAATTGCCTTCATGACCTTCTCCATCGCCGTTTTGTACCCGTGAATCGTAGCCGTACTGCTGCTCATTTTGGTAGCACGGCCCTGCCTATGAAACACTACTAGGGTAAGGAAGGTTGTCCGAGCGGCCGATGGAGCTGGTCTTGAAAACCAGTGTGCGGTAACCCCGTACCAAGAGTTCGAATCTCTTACCTTCCGCGCGTATCAGCAGCGGCCCCGTCACCGGGGCCGCTGCTTTGTTAATTGCTGCTGTGGGTTAGTGGGTTAGTAGCCAAACTGTGGCCGAGGGCACAGCCCCTTATTTGGAAATTTTCCCCATGGTGCCCGCAAGGCCGCAGGAAGAGGGCCGGGCCAGGAAGCACGCCCCGACCATGACCACCACCGAGGCGGCAAAGATGCCAAAGCCGAGCCACCCGGCATCTTGGCGCGCTGCGAACATGTGGTTCAGGTTCGCCAGCGCTCCCGTGCACAGCACTAGCGCCACGTGCATGATGACGAAGCCGGTGAAGAACAACATGACCGGGAAGTGGATCTTGCGCGCCACTTCAATGGGGTAAGCCTTCGTGAGCGCCGCGTTGCCCTTGGGCCAGGCCGGACTCATGCGAAGGCCCGTGATGGCGGCCAACGGGGCGGCGATGAACACGACGGCAAAGTAGGCGAGCACCTGCAGTGCGTTGTAGTTCACCCAGCCATTTTCCGCCGGCCAGCTCAGCGACGCATATTGCAGGCCGGCGCTCAACGCGTTGGGAAAGATATTCCAGCTTGTGGGCACAATCCGCATCCAGGCACCGGTGGCAAACAACAGCACCACAAACACGGCGCCGTTGAGCAGCCACAGCACGTCAATGCTCAGGTGGAACCACAGTTCTAGGCTGATCTTGGCCGGTTTGGTCTTCGTCTTCAGCAGTCCTGTGTTCTTCCGCGTCCAATACGCCTTGGGCCGGGCCGTGGTGCGCACCTGCCAGCCTGACCGGATGATGAGCACCAGGAANAAGGCGTTGAGAAAGTGCTGCCAGCTAAGCCACGCAGGAATCCCCACGGGCGCGTTCGCGGGCAGCTCGCTGTGGCCTGGGTACTGGAGCAGGAAGTCCTGGATGGGCGCCAGTTCGCGGGCCCAGCGGGCCAGAAGTACGACGGCGGCCAGCGCCACCACTGCGGCGGCGGCCCACAGGGCCGGTCTAACCCAGCGCTTGTGCCCACCCTGGGATTGTTCTTTGGGCTTGGTCAGCAGTGACACCGGCCAACCTCCTAAACGCCCGCGGGAACGCCGCTGCGTGCTGCAATGGCCTCCCGCAGCTGGGGTAGGACCGTGAACAGGTCCCCGACGATGCCAAAGTCGGCGATATCGAAGATCGGGGCGTCGGCGTCTTCGTTAATGGCCACGATCCGCTTGGCCGTCTGCATACCGGCCCGGTGCTGAATGGCGCCGGAGATGCCCACGGCAAGGTACAGCTCGGGTGAAACGCTCACACCGGTCTGGCCCACTTGGCAGCTCTGCCGGACATATCCGGCGTCGACAGCTGCTCGGGACGCCCCNAATCCAGCCCCGAGCAAGTCGGCCAATTCCTCAACCAGCACAAAGTTTTCCTTCGAACCCAGGCCGCGCCCGCCCGAAACAACAATGCGGGCCGAGCGGAGCTCAGGGCGGCCCGAACCTGCCGAGGCGACCTCTGTGGCCGTGATGGCTGCGGCCCCNTGGGTGGAAACATCCAGCTGGCGCACCTGAACCACGGGTGCGGCAACGGCCGGGGCTGGTTCAGAACCGCTGGAGGAGATGGTGACCAGCGCGACCCCNGCACCAATACTGGATTCCGTGGTGTAGCTTCCGCCGAAGATTGAATGGCTTGCCACGATCCGGCCACCGTCCATGGTGATGTCCACGGCGTCGAGCATCACGGCGTGGCCGGTGCGGACGGCCAGGCGCCCAATGACCTCGCGCGCCGTCGGGCTCGTGGAAGCCAGCACGGCAGCCGGTGCATGGCTGGCGATGGCATCGGCCAATGCGGCCACCGATGCCACAGCAACCAGGCTTGACGACGCCGGACACTCACCAACCACCACCACCGCCGCCCCAGCCCGGCCNAGTTCGGCGACGAGCTCCTCTGAAGCNGCCCGGGGTGCGGCCAGGACGGCGACGGGCTCGCCCAGGCGTGTTGCCAGGCTGAGCAGATGGGCCGTGGTGGAGCGCAGCGATCCGTCCGCTGCAAGTTCGATGTTGACAAGAATGTTGCTCATGATGGGCAGCCCTTTCAGATCAGGTTTTCAGCGCTGAGGAAGTCAGCGAGTTGTGTGGCAGCAGTTCCGTCGTCCACAACCTTCATGCCTGCTGTTCTGGCAGGGCGCAAGGTGGTGGACAGGACTACGTTGCCGCTGGCATGACTGGCGGCGAAATGGCCAAGAGCCGCGGCATTGACAACGGCCACGGGCTTGCGCTTAGCCGTCATGATGCCCTTGAACTTGGGGAAGCGCGCCTCGGCAGAACTTTCGGTGATGGAAATGACGGCCGGGAGGCTGCTAGCCAGCCGCTGGAGGCTTTCGGCGTCCTGGCGCTGCCCAGACACGCTGCCCTGGCTGATCACCACGGTGTCCATCGAGCCTAGGAACGGGTGCCCCAACAGTTCGGCAACCATGGCCGGCACAACGCCACCGCGGCCGTCGGTGGACTCATTGCCAGCGACAACGAGGTCAAAGCCGCCTCCCTGCACCGCCCCAGCCAGCGCCTTAGCAGTGGTGAGGGCGTCGGAGCCGGCAAGGGAGTCATCCATGACGTGGATGGCAGAGTCGGCGCCCATGGAGAGCGCCTTTCGCAGCGCTTCCGTAGCTGTTCCGGGGCCCATCGTGACGGCCACGATCTCAACCGACTTATCGGCATCCTTTTCCCGCAGGGCAATTTCGAGTGCACGCTCGGTGATTTCGTCAGCAACCCGGTCACTGGCCTCCCTGTCGACGGCGCCGGAGGCAGTGAGTTTCCTGTCTTCGGCGGTGTCGGGGACCTGCTTGATGAGAACTGCAATCTTCATGGCTTTTCTTCCCGTCCGGCCGGCCCTAGGCCGTGGCTGTTTCTAGTTCGTCAGTGGTTTTACCCGCGTCGAGCGGGCGCTGGGTATAGGTTCCCCGGTCCAGGACAACGGTGTCCCCGACCCGGACCTGGAACACGGCGCCGGTTTCGGTCTTCCAGATGCTGGTGGTCAATTCGTCACCGGGCACCACGGGAGAGGCGAAGCGGACGCTGAGCGAGCCGAAGGCAGCCGCATCAGATCCGCAGACCTCCTCAAGGACAGCCCGTCCGGCAAAGCCCATGGTGCACAAGCCGTGAAGGATCGGCTTGTCGAAGCCGACCATCTTGGCCAGCTGCGGGTCCGAGTGCAGTGGGTTCCTATCACCGTTGAGCCGGTAGATGAGGGCCTGGTCAAGGGTGGTCTTCTCCACGACGCTCACATCGGCTGGACGGTCCGGGACTTCCCAACTTTCAGACGGACCTTGGGGCCCGCCAAAGCCGCCCTCGCCGCGAATAATCATGGTGGTCACGCTGGTTGCCACAGGTTCGCGGGTCGCCGCGTCCAGCAGTTCCGTGCTCAGCTCGATGACGGCGTTCTTCCCCTTGTCATACACGGCACTCATGCCGCTGACGGGAATGACAGTTCCGCTGGTGGCCAACGCCCGGTGCAGGGTGATCTGCTGGCCGCCATGGAGGATCTGTGAGAGCTTGAAGTCACCGAGTTCATCCATGGGCCCCGAGGATGAACCAAGCACCACCGCGAACGTGGGCAGGACTTGCTGTTCTATGCCGCGTGAATTTTCGGTGGTGAAGGCAAGGTTCTTCCTCTGGTCCCTTGCACCGGCCCCTACACTGAGCGCATACAAAAGCGCATCCTTTGATGTCCAAGAGAAGGGCTCCCCNTCATTCGTCTTCCCAATGTTGTGCATGTGGATCGCCACTGCCCTGCTCCTTTCACGGGGATGCTCCCCAACGATTCAGACAGCCACCCAAGGGTGGTCTAGGTCACTATAAACTAAATACTATAACGAGATTCTAGTTCTTGTCTATGGCTGGACTGCCCAAGTTTCTTCCATCCCTGCATTGACCCGAATCCACTAGATGACACGAGGCGCCCTGCTGGCCCCACATGGGGAGGTTGGCAGGGCGCCTCGTGGTGCGCTGCGCGCAGTCCAGCGCAGTGCAGTGCAGCCCAGCGCCGCGGGCCGTTCAGGCCGCGGGCCGTTCAGGCGGCGGCGGTTCAGCGTGCGCGGTTCGGCTCAGTTGGTGGCCATTATGGGCTCCGTTGCCGGGGTTCCGCGCCGGATGGCACGTTCTTGCATTGTTTCTGGCACCCACTGCACAGGACGGCGCTTCAGGAGCAGGGCCACGGCGACGGCCAGCACTGCGAACACGAGCACAAAGACAAAGCTTGCGCTGATGCCACCCTGGGCCACCACGGTGGTCTCCGGGTTCTGGTAACTGGCCAGGATGATGGCTCCGATGGCAGTGGCCGCGGACTGGCCGATGTTGCGGACCATCGTGTTGGTGCCGGCTGTTTCAGAGGTGTGAGTTTCCGGGATGGCTTCAATGAGCACATTGGGCAAGGCCCCAAAGGTCAACGAGATGCCAATGCCGTTCAGGGCCATGGCTAGGCAGAACGCCACCACATTGCCGTAGGTGAGAAGGATGACGGGAATGACCAGGGCCATGAGGGTGAGGCCACCAATGAAGACCGAGCGTGCACCGAAGCGGAACGCCAGCTTGCCGCCCAGCGGTGAGAAAAGGTAGCCGACAACGGCCGTCAGTGCGCTGAAAATACCGGCTGCCGCCGGGGTGAAGCCAAGGCCAAAGCCCATCGATGGGGGNTACTGCAGGACCATTTGGGTGGGGACGGACATGCCNCCGATGGGGCCTAGGGCAGCGAGCATGGTGGCCGTCATGACCAGGGCGATCTGGCGGTTCTTGAACATCCTCAGGTTCACAATGGGAGACTCGATGCGCAGTTCCCACCAAACCCACACGGCAGCGACCGCGATGCCCACGCTCATCAGGCCAAGGAACTCGACTGAGCCAAAGCCGGTCTTCGAGACGTTCGAAAGTGCCAGCAGGATGGCACTGACCGCGATCGGCAGCAGAACGGCACCGAGGTAGTCAGGCTTCTCCTTGCTGGGGACCAGCGTATCTCGGGGAATCACGGCCAAGATGGCCACTGCGGAAATCACGGCAAGCACTGCGGAGAAGATGAAGATCAGGTGCCAGGAGAAGAGCTGGATCATGATCCCGGCAATGAGCGCGCCTCCTGCGCCTGCAATCAAGGCTGAGGCCCCGATCATGGAGACGCCCACAGGGATGCGTTCCTTGGCCATGTGTTCACGTGCCAGACCAAAGGCCAGTCCCATCAGGGCACCGGCCGTACCCTGGATTGCACGGCCTAGGATGATCATGCCCAAGCTACCGCCAATCAGCGAGACCACTGAGCCAGCACAGGCGATCAGCAAGACGATGACCATGACCTTCCGCCGGCCGTACATGTCACCGAAGCGTCCGCCCATGACACCGGCAGACGCGGAAACCAAGAGGTAGGCAGTGACAACCCAGGCCACTGTGCTGGCATCAACGTGGAATTCCCTGATCAGCGTGGGCAGTGTTACGTACATCATGGACAGTTCGAAGGCCGAAACTACTTCGGCCAGGATCAGAACTGTCACGACAGCCGCAAATCCGGGACGCTTGAGATTTTGCAGAGTTCCGGGTTTCCGGAGGTTAGCGAAGGACATCTTCGTCCAGCCTTTCTTGGGTGTACTGAAAAGAAAGTGGTTGTGCCCTCAAGGAGTTGGCGGGCAATGTAACGAACAATCTTTGGATACGGCGGACGAACACGAAGATGACGCGCTGACCATTCCCCACCGACGCCGCCTTATGCGGCAGCGGCGACGGTTTTGACACGCTTCCCCATGGCACACCGCGGACCGGTGCGCCATGGGGCAAAAGGAGAAGCAGTTTGAGCAGGGAGCCTAGTTGGTGCCGTAGGCGACGGACTTGGTCCAGAAGAACTCCTCGAGTCCTTCCAGTCCGCCTTCGTTGCCGTTGCCGGAGTGGCCAATGCCACCGAAGGGGCGCTCAGCCACTGCGTTGGGTGCGCCGTTGACCACCACTTCACCGGTTTCCAGNCGCTCGACAACCCTCATGGCGCGCTTGGCGTCCGAGGTCCACACATAGCCTGAGAGTCCGTAGTCGGTGCTGTTGGCCAGAGCCACGGCGTCGGCTTCGTCACTAAATCGCATGACGGCCAGGACGGGGCCGAAGACTTCCTGCCGGGCCAGCTCACTCTGCCGGTCCACGTCTGCCACAACCGTTGGCGGGTAGTAGTAGCCATCTGCCAGTTCACCGCCTAGGCGGGTGCCGCCGGTCAGGACGCGGGCGCCGTCGTTCCGGGCCTGGGCCACCATGGCCTCGATGCGGTCGATGGCACCCTGGTTGATGACTGGTCCGCAGACGGTGTCCAGTTCCAGTGGGCTGCCCACCTTGAAGGACCCGGCGATGGCGGCAACCTTGGCCACGAACTCATCGTGGATGGAATCCTGCACCAGCAGCCGCGTGGGCAGGGCGCAGGCCTGGCCAGTCATGATGCCAAACGCCATGAATGCCGCATGCAGGGCCGCGGCGTCCAGGTCGGCGTCGGCAAACACCAGATTCGCCGACTTGCCGCCCAGTTCCAACACCACGGGCTTGAAAGTCTGGGCGCAGGCCGCGGTGATCTTCCGTGCCGTGTCGGGGCCGCCCGTGAACGTCACCTTCTTGACCAGGGGNTGCGAGACAAGCGCGGAACCGGCCTCGGCGCCACCGGTAAGCACGTTGAACACGCCGTCGGGAATGCCGGCCTCGCGGACCAGGTCGGCGAAGAGCATGGCGCTGAACGGCGTCAATTCGCTCGGCTTGACCACCACGGTGTTGCCTGCCGCCAACGCGGCCGGGACCTTCATGGCCAAGGACATCAAGGGTGCGTTCCAGGTGATGACCACCCCAATCACGCCATAGGGCTGGCGCAGAGTGTGCCCGAAGGAGCCGCCGGCACCGGCCACGGAGGTGACACGGCCCAGGGGCAGCTTGTCCGCCCAGCCGCCGTAATAGCGGATCCATTCGGCCGCGGCACCCACCATCGCCGCTGCGGTGGCCTGTGGCGTGCCGTTGTCGGCGGTCGCCAGCGCGGCAAATTCCGCGGTGCGCTCCTCCACGAGCCGGGCGAGCTCAAGCAGTGCACGGGCACGTGTCCCGGCAGGCGTCGCCTTCCACACCGAAAATGCTTCATGGGCGTTACGGACTGCCTCGTCAACATCGGCTGCGCTGGCCAACGGTACCAGGGCGTCGGGGACTCCNGTGGCCGGGTTGATGTGTTGATGGGTCCCGGAACCGGTGGTGCGCGTGGTGGAACCGATCCGCAGGCTCACTTCAGGCAGCACATATCCGTGCTGTGTCTCTTCGGTCGCTACAACCATCTCAGGCCTCCGGTTCGTAGCGGAGCATGGTGACGCCCGCTTCAGGGTAGTCGCAGAAAACCGGCTTGACACGCATGCCGATCTGCACGTCCTCGTGGGCGACGTTGACCAGTTCCGTGGAGAACTTCGGTCCCTCGTCCCACTGCACAACAGCCAGGACCATGGGGCCCGCTGCGGCGAAGTGTGGCGACACCGGGCGGGTGGTGATGGTGTACGTGTACAGCGTCCCGGCACCGGAGATCTCACGCCATTGCAGGTCGTCAGCCAGGGTACGCGGCGCCAGCGGGCGGGGNTAGAAGATGTACTCGCCCAGCGACGGGGAGTACTGGATGCGAACCTTGTGCTCAGCCAGGGAATCCCAGAAGGGCTGGGTCAGCGGGGTCGGGACCGGAAGCGGCTGTGTGAAGACCGGCGGTGTGTAGGTGGTGCTCATGATGTGTTCCTATTCCCCTTCGAAAATCAGTGCTGTTTGCTCGCTCATGATGCCGCCGTTGCCGGTGACAAAGGCGCGGTTGCAGTCCGCCACCTGTGCCTCCCCGGCCCGGCCCATGATCTGACGGGCACCGTCGATCACGTGGTGCATGCCGCCGGCAATGCCCGCTTGGCCAAAGGACAGCTGGCCGCCGGCTGTGTTCATGGGGAAGTCGCCCCGGAACGTGAGGTCGTGCTCGTTCACAAACTGCATCCCCTTGCCTTTNTCGGCAAAGCCGGCATCCTCCAAGCTCATGAGCACGGTGATGGAGTAGCAGTCGTAGATGGAGACCATGTCCACCTCGTCCCGGGAGATCCCGGCCATGGTGAATGCCTGATCCGCAGCATGGACCATGGGCGAGTACATGAGGTCCCTCGCGTAGGTGGGTGTCTTGTAGGGGACGCGCTCGCCGAAGCCCTTGATCCAGACCGGGCGGTTCTTGGACTTGGCGGCCATGTCCTTGTTGCCGATGACGACGGCGGCGCCACCCTGGCAGGGCATCACAATTTCCAGCATGTGCAGCGGATCCGCCACCATCGGCGAGTCGAGAACGTCTTGCGCGGTGATCGGCTTGCCGTGGAACACGGCACCGGGCGTGGCGCAGGCGTTGGTGCGCTGGTCCACGGCAATCTTCGCCATGGCCAGCTCGTCATAACCAAACTCGTAGCCGTAGCGTTTGGCGATCTGGCCGTAGGGGCCGTTCTGGCCAAGGTTTGCGTACGGGATTTCGAATTCTGCCTGCGGAGAGCCGTACTGGTTGGAGGAGGCGCCAAAGTACATGGAATCCTCCATGACGAACGGGCGGCGCTCGTGGGTGGGCACCTCGTGCGTCCCCGGGAAAGTGACTAGGACGGCGTCGCACAAACCAAGCTCGACGGCGGCCGCGGCACGCCAGACTGCGGCGGCGGAGCCTGCCCCGCCCAGGTCCACGATCTCGGCAAAGTTCGCATCGATACCCAGGTATTCGGTAATGGTGGAGGGAACAAACATGCTGGCTTCACCGATCAGNGGTGTGACAATGCCGTTGACATCGCTCGCGTCCAGCCCGGCATCGTCCAGCGCGGCCTTGGAAAGCCTGGCCCACTGTTCTAAGTTGAAGGTTTTNTCGCGGGCAAGTTTGCGCTGCGGCGGCAATTCGTANAAGCCAAGGATTGCGGCTTCTCCTCGAAGTCCCATGGTGATCTCCTTAAATATTCGTTCGTTTTCATCCTCTGCACCTGTTTTGGGTGTACGGGATGGTGATCTGTTGGTGGTTGGGTGGCCGTGATGGGGCTGTTGTTACGGGCTGGCGCCGGCCGAAGCATTCGCCAGGACTGAGATTCTTAAACCGATCTCNGGATGGTCAGTTCCCGCAGCCAGCAGGGCGGGCAGGCGTTCCGGGAAGTCCCGGGCNGAGAAGTCCGTGTCTGCCGGAAGGGCCAGAATCCCTTGGATTCCGCCAGCTCCAGATGCTTCACCCACTTCTGTCAGCAGCAAATCGGCGCCCTCGTCCCAGTGGAAACTGGCGGTTGAGGTTCCACCGCCGGTGGAATACTCCCGGGCCCCAAGTACTTCCCGCAAGACAGCCCCAGCCTGGGACAAGTTTTCGACGTTTCCATAAATGAGCGGGATTCGCAGNGGTGCAGTGTCACTTTGTCCCCACGGGCAGGCGAGGGAGCCGCCGTCGTCCGTGCCGGTGATCTCCTCCACGCTCTGCGGCGCCTGCACCATCTGGACCAGGAAACCCAGGCCTGTGTCCTGGGGATGCAGGAATGCTTCCTGCCATTGGGGGTGCTGGAGATTCACCAGGACCGGCTCGATCCCGGCCCCTTGCGCTCCGGCAATGGCCGCACGGATGTCATGGACCTTGAACGTGATGTGATGGGGCGCCGCATGGCCGTCATTCTCGGAAAGGAACCGTTGGATGAACGAGTGCTCCCCGCTGCCGGGTTCCAGAAGTTCTAGCCGCATGTCATCGGCCACGGCCAGCTGGCAGGGGTTGAAAGCTTCCATCCTGAAGCCGCTGGCCCACCGGGCACCCAGTTCGCTGTTCAGGACCGCACCGGCCGGAGCCCACAAAGGGACCGCGATGGCCAGGTGGTCAAGCTCGTGGGCGCTCATGGAGCCACCTCCCGTAACGGGAGGCCGGGGCGGCGGCTACGCGGTTTCGGCCTCGAACTGAACCAGCCGCAAGCCGACCATCTGCACGAACCTGTCCGAGATCCGCAGCGCCTCGTCCATGGTCTTGTCCCCTGACAGCAGTCTGGCCACCAGGTCCATCAAGACGCACCAGACCATGGCCGTAATGTCCGAGGCCTCGTCGTGCGGCAGCATGGAGAGGTCCCAGAGAATGGGTTCCTCGAGCACCGTGCCGAGCTGCTGCATGAGCGAGGCAACGTCCGGATCGTTCGTGGAGCGCAGCATCAGGATTGCCTTGTAGAAGTTTGGCTGCCGTTCGAACGCAGCCAACGCCATGCGCAGCCGCTTGGAGATGCACTCGATCGTAGTGAGGTTCTGCGCCGGCGCCGGCTCCGCCGCGTTGAACGGCAAGCTCCAGTCGTACACAACATTCGCATACAGGTGTTCCTTCGAGGTGAAGTACCTGTAGAGCGTTCCCAGGGCGACGTTTGCTTCCGCTGCTACATCTCGAATCTGGATCGATTCGTACTCGTGGTTGCGCAGCAACGATTTCGCGGCATCGAGGATGCGCTGGCGTCGCAGCTTNTGATACGCGGGAAGCTCGGTAAGTTCCCCAGAGAGCAGTCCGGTCATGGTTCGCCTCCTGCTTGGATATCTGATGGGTTACCAACGCTACCACCGGGCCTTGGTGCGCTTGGTTTCCACGCTTAGCATTACTGCTGCCTCCACCGGATCAAGGCGTCAAGCGCCTCAATCTCGTCGCCGGCAACACGCAACGGGTTGATTTCCAGCTCTTCGAGCTCTTCGCCCAGGCCCACTGCCACCTGGGAAATCCGGAAGATGATCTCGGCCAGTTTATTCAGGTCCGTCACGGCACTTCCGCGGAAACCCTTCAGAAGGTCAATGCCCTTAAGGGATTCGAGCATCCGGCGGATCTCCACCGGCCCCACCGGCAGCAGGCGCAGTGCGGAGTCCTTGAGGATCTCCACCATGACACCACCAAATCCGACGGCGAGCACCAGTCCCCATTGCGGGTCCCGGACAATCCCCACGAGCAGTTCGTTCCCGGCGGGCCGCATGGGCGAGACGGCCACACCCTGGATGTGCGCATCCGGGGCGAGATCTGCCACGGAGGCCATGATGAAGTTGAACGCCTCGGTGACGGCGTCGGCGTCGCGCAGCATGAGCCGGACTCCGCCCACCTCCGTCTTGTGCGCAATGTCTTCGGAGGCGATCTTCAGGACCACCGGGTAGCCCATGTCCCCGGCTGCCGCAACGGCCTCCTCTGCGGACACGGCGATGGCAGCGGGAACATAGGGAACGCCGTGGCTGCGCAGGAACGCACCGGCCTCAATTTCGCTCCAACTCTCGGCACCGGCTGGCTTCTCAATCACCCTNGCCGGTGCTACGACGGGGTCGGTAGCAAGTTCATCCGCCCGCTTGCTCCACCAGGCGCTGCGGGCCACGGCCGGGATGCCGCGGTCAAAGGAGTCCGAAGCATGCGGCAGGCCGTGTTTGTTGGCGAAAGCACGCCCAAAATCAGTGACCTCGGTGGGCAGGAAGCTCATCCCGATAACGGGCTTCGGGGATGAGGTGAGCTGGCGGTGTAGCTCATCTTGGTTCAGGAGCCCCATGTCTGCCATGGGCTGGTTCATGGGCCAGCTGCTGTTGATCACGATAAAGTCAAAGTTGTCATCGTCGATGAAACACTGGTTGGCCTTGGTGATGATGGTCGGGTCAACCGAAATGTATCCGGTGGTGTCCATGGGGTTGTTGACGGTGGAGAACGTGGGCAGGCCAGCGTCATGCAGGGCCCGCACCGTTTTCTCGGCCGGGGCGGGCATGTCCAGTCCCGCTTCCTCGGCCTTCTCGGCGATCAGTGCGCACATGGCACCGGATCCTGTCACCACGCCCATGCGGCTACCAGAAATCCGGCCGTGAGATTCCATGATGCCGGCGGTGGCCACGAGGTCCTCGATGTTATCCACCCGCACCACACCGAACTGCCTGCACGCGGCGTCGATGATCCTGTCATCCCCNACCAACGAGCCGGTGTGGGCGGCTGCCACCCGGGCGGAGGCCTCNCCGCGCCCGGCCTTGAACACCACGATTGGCTTGCCGGCCAGGCGGGCGCGTTTAGCCACGGACAAGAAGTGCCCCGGGTCTGAGATTTGCTCCAGGTAGGCGGCAATGACACGGGTGTCCGGGTCATCAACAAGCATGTCCATGACGTCGATGGCGGTGATCATGGCCTCGTTGCCCACCGTGACGGCTGTGGAACAACCCACNCCGCGGGAGGCCATGTGCGGTAGCAGATAGATGGCCAGGGCCCCTGACTGGCTGGCTACTCCAACACCGCCGGGAATCATGGGCATCTGCGTCATATGGCTGAACGCGGCCACCTTCGCATGGGAGTTCACGAAGCCTAGGTTGTTCGGGCCCAGGATGAGCTGGCCAGCCTCGCGGGCCCGCTCTTCAAGCCGCGTCTGTAGCGCCTGGCCCTCCGCTCCGGCCTCGCCAAGGCCGGAGGCCAGGATGATCAAGTTGCGAATGC
Source organism: Arthrobacter polaris (assembly GCF_021398215.1). Taxonomy (NCBI): domain Bacteria; kingdom Bacillati; phylum Actinomycetota; class Actinomycetes; order Micrococcales; family Micrococcaceae; genus Arthrobacter; species Arthrobacter polaris. Next base: position 4,044,598 of record NZ_CP071516.1, on the reverse strand, counting down.
CCTTGACCCTGGCCTCTTCAAGGATGGTCTCCAGCGAGTTCACGCCGGTAAGCACAATGGCCAGATCGGGCACGGAGGGCAGTTCGGCGATCGAGGTGAACGACGGCTGGCCGTGGCACTCCTCGCCACGGCGGTTGACCATGAACAGCTCCCCNTCAAAACCGCCTGCCAGGAGGTTGGAATGGGTGAAGTGGGACCAGCTGGACTTCGTGTTGGCGCCGATGATCACAATACTTCGGGGCTCAACAAGCTCCCTCAGCCGTGCGGTGTCAAGGTTCTTCAAGGTGGCGGCCTCGCCTGTCATCGTTGTCATGCGAAAAGTGTTCCTTTCGGTGAAACTTAGATTACTGAAGGATTGTTCCTTGCCACAGGGTTCCTGCGGCCGGTGCAGCGCCTAGCCCCGGGCAGGCCAAGAATGCGTTCGGCGATGACATTGAGCTGGATTTCAACCGTGCCNCCGCCAATGAGGACCTGTGGCACGCCCAGCAGCCCTGTCACTGCATCCCCNGGCGCCTGTGCAAACAGTGCGCCCGGGCCGGCCAGTTGCAGAACCACCGTGGCGGCTTCGCGGGAGAGCCGGGCGTGGGCCACCTTAGCGAGGGAGGAGCCAACCCCGGGTTGGAGCCCGTTGACTTGGCGCAGTGTTTCGCGCAGGTTCAAGGCTCCAATAGCGGAGCTGACGGCCACAATGCGGCCCAATGCCGCGTAAGCCTCCTCTGCCTCGCCCGCGTAACCGCCGTCGCTGATGAGCCGGCGCAGGGATTCCTCGGTTCCAGCCGAAACGCCGGCGGAGATCTGGGTGCGTTCGTTTTGCAGCGTGGTGGCCGTGATTCGCCAGCCTTGACCAGGTTCGCCCAGCAGGAAGGCATCCGGAACGAACACAGAGTCCAANAACACCTCATTGAATTCGGATTCGCCCGTGGACTGCTTCAGCGGCCGGACGTCCACGCCCGCAGCGCGCATGTCAACAAGGAAGTAACTCAGGCCCTTGTGCTTGGGCACAGTGGCGTCGGTGCGTGCCAGGCAGATGCCCCAGTCCGCCTCGTGGGCCCCGGAGGTCCAAACCTTNTGCCCCTTCAGCTCCCAACCGCCGTCGACTTTCACGGCGCGGGTGGACAGGCCAGCGAGATCGGAACCGGCGCCGGGCTCGGAGAACAGCTGGCACCAGATGAGCTCGCCGCGCAGGGTGGGGAGGGCAAACCGTTCCTTCACCTGGTCGCTGCCGTAGGCGAGGATGGTGGGCATGGCCCACTCGCCGATGACAGATGAGGGCTGTGTCAATTTCCGCCGGGCATATTCCTGGGCGATCACCACCTGCTCCGCCGGGCTTGCCCCGAGGCCGTACAGGGCGGGCCAGTGCGGGGCGGCCAGGCCGTTTTGNGCCAGGAATGTGCGTTGCGTGCCGCGGGAATTCCACCGCCCGCCGTCGTGCTCATTGGTCAGGGCGCAGGCTTGGTCAAGGAGCGCGCCGATGCGCCGGCGGAAGGCCGGATCTTCATCCGGGAGTTCAATGTCGATGCGGCGGTCCATCTCCAGTGCCACACGGCCCAAAGCTGCCATGCGAGCGCTGACAGGCGCCACTTGGGCGGCCAGGGTGATGGCGCGGCGCAGGTACAGGTGGGTGTCGTGCTCCCAGGTGTAGCCAATGCCGCCAAAGATGGTGACGGCCTCCGTCAGCGCGTCCACCGCGGGGACAATGGCGGCTTGGATGGCGGAACCAGCCGCGAGCCCCTGTTGATCGGCATCCTGGTCCATGGCCACCAGCGCCGACCAGGCGGCAGCGGTGGCCAGTTCGGAGGCGATGAGCAAGTTGGCGCACTTGTGCTTGACAGCCTGGAACGAGCCCACGGGCTTGCCGAACTGTTCGCGGATCTTGACGTACTCCGTGGTGGCTTCCACGGCCCAGCGCATGATGCCCGCGGCCTCTGCGGCGAGCAGGCCGGCCTGCAGGGTTTGAACATGCTGCGCGTCGAGACCCACCAGAACGTCAGTGGCATCGATTGCCAGATTCTCCAGCACCAGCGTTCCGGCGTCGCGGGTCAGGTCCGTGCAGCTGCCAGCCGTTTTGGACAGGCCCGCGCTCTCGGCGTCAACGAGGGCAAAGCGGGTTGCCGTCCCGTCGTTAAAGCCGACAACGAGCCATTCGGCCGAAAGCAGCGACGCCACTTCCACGCGTCCGTTCAGTGTCCACCCTTCACCGGTAGCAACGGCAGTGATGGCGGAAGTGGGCATGACCAAGGCCCCGGTGGCACCTTCTGCGAAGACGTCCAAGCCATGCGTGGCAGCTTTGCAGTCGTCGGCTCCCGCCACAGCCGCACTGGCTAAGACAGTGGATACATAGGGACCGGGCACCAAGCGGTGCCCAAATTCTTCAACCACGATCGCCGTATCGGCAATGCTGCCGCCCTGGCCNCCACGTTCCTCGCTGATGTGTAGGCAGTGGAGTCCGTTCTCCACCAGCTCGCCCCAGTGCGCCGGGCGGCCGCCGGCACCGTAGGCGTCCAATAGTTCACGAGTCGCCAGAATGTCGGCGAACCGATCTGCGAATTCAGAAACGGCGGCAGCCAGATCGGCATGCTCTTCGGTGAGGGACAATGGCATCTAATCACTCCAAAATCACGGACAAACCCTTCCCGAAGGGGACGTGGTTCATCGAGTAGGAAATTTGTTAACTGAAACTAGACTCTAGTTTAAGTTTGTGACTTAGGCAACAGTTTTAGAATCCAATTCTAAAACTTTTTCCATCGAGTTGCGGCCACCCCAGGACAGCGCACCCTTCACCAATAATGGTTGATTCCCCACCTGCCCGCTCTGCTTGAAATACCGGCGGTACCCATGGCTCGGACCCTCGATGCCTGCCGCTGATTCTGCAGGAGACACTCGTGGGGCGCCCAGATCCGCAGGCGTTCTCCATGCCACGTCCCCGCTCTAGTCAAAAGCACTTGTTCAAACATCCTTTTGGACTTCTACCTCTACAAGTCACTCTTTGACACTTTTCCTTCCGCTTTCACACAAAATTACTGCGTTTCCTTGACCGCAAGCATCCGTTCATGATTGGTTCACATCTATGTGTTTGGCTCAAACACGTTCTTGCAGGGTTTGCCGGGGGCTTTCCTGACTTCTCCCGCCGTGGCGTGGACGTCATCGATGCGCCGGCCACGGTCGCCGCGGGCTAGAACCGTACGGCGGGGCTGGCGAAGCTGGAGCTGACTTCGCTCGGGGCGCCCGACTCAACGGAAGTCACGCTCGGTTACGAACCGTCCGGAATCGGCGGCGGAACTGGCTTCGCCGTCCTGGCTACAGCCGTCCAGCCATCCGAACTGGGCACGTTCCCCGTCACCAGCATTAGCTGCCCCTAGGCAGTTTGAATGGCCATTCGCTGTGGATTCCACAGCGAATGGCCATTTGATCTTAACGGGCAAATGGCTAAGCCATGGGGAAAAGACACCCGAAGGCGACGGCGGCATCAAGCAAGAATGTCAGCGGCAATCGCGTCGGCGTCGATCACTGTGCGGTAACCGCTACGGTATTTTGCCAAGGCTTCGGCCGCGATAGCCGTCCCNCATTGGACCGAGGAAAGCTGTAACCCCAAAACATACAAACCCGCCACGGGGATTCCTGTTCCATCCAGCGGCCGGTAGGGCGAGGCTGACACGTCCAAACCACTTGTCACCACCGGTTCCCCGTCAGAGGCCACCATGACCAGGGGACGGGCCAGACCATCAGCCATAAGGTTTTGCAGCACACGCGATTCGCTGCGCTGGACATCGTTCGCCGGGGCCAGCGCTTCAACCAAATGCCGGGCTTCCCACGGGGCATCAGCAACCCACGGTGAGCTGACCGTGAACAGCCCATGCTGGATACGGAACACCGGGTCGGGGCCAGCGAAATGGACCACCCCGGCACGCACCAGCGCCGCCAGTTGCTCCATGCGGAGGGCAGGCGGACCGCTAGCGAGTCCCTCTACGAAGCCTTCAAACCAACCGCGCAACTCCCCNAGCCATGAGCTCTGAGTAATGCCACGGTCAGCCACCAGTGATTTAATGATGGCCCGCCCAGCATTGAGTGCACCAATGGCCATTTTGACCGGGTCCTCCTCACCTCGAAAGGAGCCTGCGGCGTCCGCACTCAAATGCTCCAAAACCGCCGCATCCATCTGAGCATGTGAGCTGAAGCGATGTTTCTCCCCGGCGCGCAGGGGATGCCGGGCCAATGGCCTGGCCAAGCCCCTCAGATCAAGGATGTGGCCATCCTCCACATGCCGGGACAGCAGCTCTTTCAAGCGCAGCGCCCACCCGGGNTCTCCGCCATCGAGCCCTGCATGCAGCAGCGCATCCAGCTCGGGCAGCAGCTGCGGTGACACTGTTTCTGGGCGGGTCCGGGCCAGCGTCATGTAGTAAGCCCAGAGCGCGTCACGGTACAGCAGCGGCCAGATGTCATGGTCAAAGCCGGCGGTAGCGCCCATGGCCCTGATGGCGGCTACGGCGTCCTCCCCNAGAAAACGTAGCGTGACACTGGCTGGGTAATAGTTCGCTAATTCTGCTTTGGCACTATATGGAGTTCCGCGGCGCGAAGCCCCNACGATCACCGGTTCCCGTCCCGAGGCAATGTACGCCAGTGCTTCCCCGGCCGGGCGGCCCGTGGGCTCAAACCTCCCACCGCGTCCCTCTGTCAGCTGGCCCAGGACGTCGAAGAAGTTCAAGCCCATGCCACGCACCAGTACTGTTTCACCGGCGGGCAGCTGCTCCCAGTCCACGTCGTTCGGCACGGCAGGNGGCAAGTAGGTGAGCCCGTGGGTGCGGGCGTCCTCACGCAGTTCGCGCTGGGCCGGGCTCAGTTTCGATTCCACATGCCCCAACGCCAGCACCACCTGGTCAGCACGCAGGCTCTTCCCCTCTGGAAGCGCGACGACGAACCCGCCGTTTTCGTAGTCCCTGGCCACCCGTTTGGCTTCAGCGGCATGGACGGTGAGGCTCACGCCGTCGGGCATATTTTGGGTGAGTTGTTCAAAGCACCAGCGAAGGTAACGGCCGTAGAGCGCCCGGCTGGGGAAATGGGTGGCTTGAAGCCGGGCGAGTTCGGTTTTGTCGTTGGCGCTGAGCTGGTCCCAGGGCATTCTTTGCTGGGCTGCTCGCCAATCGTTGAAGCTGCAGCCGGCCAACGGCGCAGGGTCTACTCCTTGATCCGGGATCAGTGTGGGGAAGAAACTTTGTGTGTTCATCAAGTACAGGCGTGACTGCTCCGTGCGCCAAACATGGCCAGCACCCGGCGGGAACGGGTCAACGAGGTGGATGTGCAGACACTTTTGGACNCCGCTGCGCCCATGGCGTGCCAGCAGCCGTTCCATGACAGATATCCCGCGGGGCCCCGCCCCNACTATGACCACGCTCTGCTTACCCTTAGATTCCACCCCTTGAGCTTAACTGATGGGCTGCCCCGCCCGCTGACTCACCGTGGCGGGGTCCGGAGCCGTCCGTAGTTTGTGTTCGCAGCCCGTGCCTAGGATGGGGTTATGACTGACGCGCCCTTGCCCNCCACCATTGCTCACCAGCCCACAGACGAGTTCCTGTGGCTAGAAGACATCCATGGCGAAGACGCCATGGACTGGGTCCGTGAACACAATGATCGCACCGACGCCGACCTGCTCAACCCCGCCTACGAAGCCCTCGAAGCATCCGTGCTTGAGGTACTGGATTCANAAGACCGCATCCCCATGGTCTCCAAGCGCGGTGCATGGTATTACAACTTCTGGCGCGACGAGGCCAACCCGCGGNGGCTGTGGCGGCGCACCCTGTGGGAGAGCTATCTGGGCGAGTCCNCCGACTGGCAGATTCTGCTGGATGTTGACGCCCTGTCCACGGCGGAGGACGCCCAATGGTTGTGGGCCGGGGCGTCCCTGCTGCGGCCTGCCNCGGGCGATGACTACCGGCACGCCATGGTGGCTCTGTCCCCAGACGGCGGCGACGCGGTTGCTTACAGGGAGTTTGACCTGACCACCCTGCGCTTCGTTGCCGGCGGTTTTGACCTTCCGGCAGCCAAGACGCGCCTGAGCTGGGTGGACGCGGACACACTGTATGTAGGTACTGACACGGGTGCGGGCTCCATGACTGCCTCCTCCTACCCGGCCGCCACACGGGTGCTGCGCCGGGGTGAATCCCTGACGTTCCTGGCGGCCAAGGAGCCGTTGTTTTCCGTCCCACTTGACCATCTCAGTGGAGGCGTCTCGCACAGCAGCACACCAGGCTTTGAACGTGATCTTGCCTATGACGTGCTGGATTTCTACAACAGCCGCAGCTACCTGCGTGTGGGTGAAGACTGGGTGCACATCGAGGTTCCCGATGACATGAGCGTGTCCTTGCACCACGAATGGCTATTGCTGCGCNCCCGCACCGCATGGACCGTAGCCGGAACCGTTTACGCCGCTGGAACCTTGCTGGCCATTGACTTGGACGCATTCTTAGCTGGCAGCAGGGACCTACGCACCATCTTCACACCTACCTCTGCTCAGTCACTGCAATCGTGGAGCTGGACCCGGGACNTTTTGCTGCTGAACTTATTGTCCGATGTTTCCTCTCAGGTCCTGGTGCTTGAGCCCGCTGCGGATTGGGCCGCCACGGAGTTGGATGCGTGCCCTCCATTGCATTCGGTTGACGCCTACGCCGTGGATGATGAAGACCCCGTGGCCGGCAACGACTATTGGCTGATCGCCTCAGGTTTCCTCACTCCTTCCACCGTGTACCGCGGCACTCTGCCGGCTGGCCCTGCCCCGGACCCCACTGGCAACCCAGATCCAAGCGCAGCGCCGGGCGCGGTGTTGGTGCGGGAGGCGCCGTCGTTCTTCAACGCGGAGAAGTACAGCGTGGAACAACACTTCGCCACCTCCGCAGATGGCACCGAAGTACCCTACTTCCAGGTGGGGCGCAAGGACTTGAAGTACCACGGAGCCAACCCCACCTTGTTGAGCGGGTATGGCGGCTTCGAAGTCTCCCGCACCNCGGCGTACAGCGGCGCCGTGGGGCGCAGCTGGTTGGAACGTGGCGGCGTGTACGTGGTGGCGAATATTCGTGGCGGCGGCGAATACGGGCCCACCTGGCACACGGCTGCCTTGCGGGAAAACAGGCACCGCGCCTACGAGGACTTCGCTGCGGTGGCCCGGGACTTATCGAGCCGAGGCGTAGCTTCGCCGGACCATTTGGGCTGTGCCGGTGGCAGCAACGGTGGCCTGTTGGTGGGTAATATGCTCACGCATTATCCGGAGCTGTTCGGGGCGGTCTCATGTGGGNTGCCGCTGCTGGACATGCGCCGTTACACGAAGCTTTCTGCCGGGGCTTCATGGATTGCAGAATACGGCGACCCTGATGTGCCCGAGCAGTGGGAGTTCATTAAGACGTTCTCGCCCTACCATCTGCTGCGTTCTGGCATCACATATCCGGCCACGTTCATTTGGACCGCCACCTCAGATGACCGGGTAGGACCCGTGCAGGCGCGGAAGATGGCTGCTCGCATGGAATCCATGGGCATTGAGGTCTGGTTCCACGAGGCGCTAGAAGGTGGGCATGCCGGGGCAGGGAACAATGAACAGGCCGCTCGGCTGCACGCTGCGTCGCACGAATTTNTGTGGCGTTCGCTCACCAAGGGCCTGTGAAATACCCAGCCCCAGCCCTCGTTTTGCATTGCGGGCCCTTTACTGGGTAAAGTTTGGGGTGCTGGTTAGGGGCTTCTACCTTAGCCAGTGCTGGAGACGTGCCAGAGCGGCCGAATGGGCTTCACTGCTAATGAAGTGTGGGGCACAACTCCACCGGGAGTTCAAATCTCCCCGTCTCCGCAGAGCAGTTTAGCAAGATAAAATGCACCCTTTGATGTTTCATCGAAGGGTGCATTTTGGTTTCCGGCAAGAGTCACCCGGCGGGGCTACTGGCAGGCTCCAGGTGTGCAGAGCTGGCGAGGCAGGCAGCCGAATAAACATCAGACCATTAGACTTCAGCTATGGCCGTAACTGACGAAGCAATCACANAAATCAAGGACATGCTCATCTCCGGGNAGCTCAGCGCTGGCGATCGTTTGCCACCGGAGAAGGAATTGAGTGAGAAACTCGGCCTGTCCCGCAGTTCTTTGCGGGAGGCCGTGAAAGCCTTGGAAATCATCAGGGTCCTTGATGTGCGCCGAGGCGACGGAACCTACGTGACAAGCCTGGAGCCCAAGCTCCTCACCGAGGCCATGAGCTTTATTGTGGACCTTCATCAAGACGAATCCATCCTCGATATTTTTGAGGTTCGTCGCATTTTAGAGCCAGCCGCAGCCGCTATAGCCGCAGAACGCATCACGCCGGAGCAAATTAGTGCACTACGCGCCACGATGCACAACGTCGACGAGCAGACCAGTGTTGAGGAACTGGTGGAGCACGATTTAGTGTTCCACGGGCTCATCACCGCCGCTGCCAACAATGCTTACTTGGCCAGTGTTCTGGGCTCACTCTCCAGCAGTACTGTCAGGGCCCGCATTTGGCGGGGCCTGACGCAGGATAACGCAGTGAACCGCACACTTTCCGAGCACACTGCCATCATCGAGGCATTAGAGCGAGGCGATGCAGAGCTGGCCAAGTCGCTACTGACTGTACACATCAGCGGCGTGGAGCACTGGCTCCGTCAAGCGCTATAAAGCGCTTTTGAGTCCTTAGCTTTCTCAGGGGCCAGGGTGTCCTTCCAGCGAAAAGTGGCAGAATACAGACATGACTCCTGCTCGTGGTTCTTCTCACTTCTTCCGGCGTCCGGTGCCCATCAAACCCAAGGCCGGGCAAGAATCAGTGTGGGACTACCCGCGACCGCCGCGGCTCGAGCCGCGATCGGAACGGGTCATCGTGCGCCTTGGTGGGCAGGTGATTGCAGACACCACTAACGCGGTGCGTGTTCTGGAGACGAGTCATCCCNCTGTCTACTACCTGCCGCTGGACTCATTCCCCGCCGGTGTGCTTATCCCTGTCCAGGGCACCAGCTTTGCGAGTTTAAAGGGCGAGGCAAGCTACTTCGACGTCGTCGGTGGCGGAGTTCGCGTTCCCCGTGCCGGGTGGACCTACCCGAATCCGAACCGAGGTTTCCAGGAGCTGCGCACCCGTGTAGCCCTCTACCCCGGCCATATGGACTCCTGCGAGGTCGACGGCGAGCAGGTGACTTTCCAGGCCGGAGACTTCTACGGAGGTTGGATCACCCATCAGATCGTTGGCCCATTCAAGGGCGGTCCAGGAACTGCAGGGTGGTGAACACATCCGCACCGGCACGCCTGGCCCATAGAACAAATCGGCCCGCAGCAAAGCTGCGGGCCGATTTCGCGAAGGCTACTCGTAGAGGTTCGCGGCGATCTTGGGATCGGCAATGTTGGTCTTGTCATACCAGTAGAAGCCGGTGTCGATGACCTTTTCAACCTTCTCGCCCTTGATGGCAGCAACGGCGGCCTTGACCGTCTCATAGCCAATACCAACAGGGTTCTGGGTTACGGCGCCGGCCATAAGGCCGTCCTTGATGGCGTCCATCTGGGCCTTGCCGGAGTCGAATCCAACGATGACCAGCTTGCCAGTCTTGCTCATCTCCTTGACAGCGTTGACAACTCCGATGGCGGCGCCTTCGTTGGTGCCGTACATGCCTGCCAGGCTTGGGTTGGCCGTCATCATAGCCTTGGCGGCGTCGGTGGATTTGGCCTGGTCGCCGTCGGCGTACTGGATATCAACGATCTTGATGTCCGGGGCGTTTTCCTTCATGTAGTCAACGAAACCGTCGCGACGGTCGGTGCCTGATGTGGCCGTCTGGGAGTGGCCAATGATGCCGATCTCTCCCTTGTTGCCCAGCAGCTCTGCCATGTGCTTTGCAGCCTCGGCTGCAGCGGCCTTGTTGTCGGTGGAGGCAGTGGCCAGCGGGATGTCCGAATCGACGCCGGAGTCAAAAGCAATGACGGGGATGTTCTTAGCCTTGGCATCCTGCAGAACGCCCTCAGCGGCCTTGGAGTCCAAGGCTGCCAAGGCCAATGCCTGGGGNTTCTTGGCCATAGCGTTGTTCAGCTGGTCCATCTGCTGCTGAACGTTGGTTTCCTTGTCCGGGCCCTCGAAGGAAATCTCTACGTCGAATTCCTTGGCTGCCTTCTCCGCGCCTTGCTTCACTGACTGCCAGAACTGGTGCTGGAAGCCCTTGGAGACGACGGCGATGTACGGCTTGCCGCCAGCACTGGCGCCACCGCCGGCAGGCGCTGCTGCCTCCGTATCACAAGCGGCAAGGCCCAGAGATACTGCAGCTACCGAGGCCAGGGCGAGAAATTTTCTTCTTTGCATGGTTCTTACTCCTTTGTATAAACACGTTGACTTTTCTGTTGCGAGGACCGCGGTTTTGAAAATCTATTTGACGGTTTTCTTGCGTCGCACCATGTCCAGGTAGACGGCGAGCAAAATGACGACGCCAACGGCAACCTGCTGCCATTCCTGCGGGATTGACATGATGGATAGCCCGTTGGTCAACACGGACATGATCAGGGCACCAATGACGGTGCCGATGATTGAGCCCTTACCGCCGGCCAATGATGTTCCACCAATAACAACGGCGGCAATCGCCTGAAGTTCCAGACCCATACCACCTGCGGGCTGTGCTGAGTTGAGGCGGGCAGCGGCAATGACGCCAGCCAACCCGGTGAAGGCGCCAGCAAACGTGTAGATCAGTACGGTCCACTTGGTCACGTTGACGCCGGAAAGAGCAGTTGCCTGTTCGTTACTGCCGATGGAGTAGGTGTAGCGGCCAAGGACGGTCTTGGAAAGGACCACACCTGCCACGATGGCTGCAGCGAACAAAATAAAGACGGCGTTGGGGATGACTAAGCCCGGGATCGACTTGCCCAAGGCAAAGATGGATTGGAAGCCCTGAACTTCGTTGGTGTAGATCGGTTTTGTGCCGGAGATGACCAAGGCCAGGCCAGCGGCAACCATCATCATGGCCAGTGTGGCGATGAATGAGGGGATCTTGAGCACCGCAACGAAGAAGCCGTTGGTACACCCAATAAGGGCACCGAAAAGCACGCCGCCAAGCACACCCACAATCATGGGCAGGCCCAGCTGGGTCATGAAGTAAGCCGTCATGACTGAGCACAAGGTCATGCCCGTTCCGATGGAAAGGTCGATGCCGCCGGTGATGATGACAAAGGTGGTTCCCAATGCCAAAAGCCCCGTCACCACTGTCGAGAGCAGAATATTGGAAAGGTTTGCGGCTTGGTAGAAGTTTGAACTGGCTACGGAGAAGAAGAGCACCAACGCCAGTAAGCTTGCAAACGCAAGCAGCTGCTGGAAACTGGCCCGAATCCGGGTGTTGAGTTCTGATTTNTTGTAGCTGGCAACCGTGGCGGATTGCACATCTTCCTTGGTCAGTGTCATCAGTTTGCCGTGCTTTCTTGCTTGGAAGCGCTCTGTGCGCTGGACGGTGGGAGGGTGTCAGGACGGAGCTCACAATATTCCTCGTGGCCAATTCCATAATATTTTCCTGGTTGGCATTCTCATTGGACAGGAAGCCGGTGAGCCGGCCCTCGCTCATCACAGCGATCCTGTGCGAGAGTCGGAGCACTTCTGGCAACTCCGAAGAAATCATGATGATGGATTTACCTTGGGCCACCAAGTTATTGAGCAGCGTGTAGATCTCTTCCTTGGCGCCAACATCAATTCCTCGGGTTGGCTCATCAAAGATCAGGATGTCGCAGTCCTTGACCAGCCATTTGGCTATGACAATCTTNTGCTGATTACCGCCGGAGAGGTTCTTGGCAATTTGTGCGCTGGATGGAGTCTTGATGCGCAGTTTCTCGATGTAGGTGGTGGCCGTTGACTTCATTGCTTTGTCATTGATGACACCCATGCGCGAGAACATCTTCAAGGAGCTCAGCGCAATGTTGTCTTTGACGTCGCGTTCTAGCAAGAGGCCTAGGTGTTTGCGGTCCTCCGAGAGGTAGCCAAGGCCCATACTGGCTGCCACTGCCGGGTTGCTGATGGTCACAGCCTTGCCCTTGAGCTCAATGGAACCAGCCGAGATGCGGTCGGCACCCACAATGGCACGGGCAATCTCTGTCCGTCCTGCACCCATGAGCCCGGCAAAACCAAGAATCTCACCCTTGTGCAGGTCAAAGTTGATGTCCCGCAAGAAGCCCTTGGTCTCCAACCCGGTGACTTTCAGGACAACTTCATCCGTTGGTGCGTGGGTTTCCGGACGTTGGTTGCCGGAAATTTCTCGGCCCACCATCAAGTTGATGACCTCTGGCATGGTGGTCTGCGCCGTGTCCACGGTATCGATGTACTCACCGTCACGAATCACCGTGATGCGGTTGGAGATGGCCTTGAGCTCATCCATGCGGTGCGAAATGTAAATGACGCCGGTGTTTTCATTCGTGAAATTGCGGATCAAGTCATGCAAGGTGGCCACTTCAGCGTCATTCAATGCAGCTGTGGGCTCGTCCATGATCAGAATGCGCGACTTATAGGAGAGTGCCTTTGCAATTTCCACCATCTGCTGTTTGGCGACGGTCAGGTCTCCTACTCGCGTCTTGGGGTCAAGATCAATATTGATCTGGTTGAACAGCAGGCGGGCCTTGCGGTTCAGCGCTCGTTCACTTAAAAACATGCCGCCGATGCGTGGTTCGCGGCCAATGTAGATGTTTTGGGCCACACTCAGGTCTTGCATCAAGTTGAATTCCTGATGGATGATACTGATGCCCAATTCCTGGGCGTGTTTGGTGCCATTGATGGTGACCTGCTCGCCGTCGATTTCAAAGGTTCCCGAATCCGGGACGTAGATGCCAGAGAGCAACTTCATCAGTGTTGACTTCCCGGCACCATTCTCGCCAACAAGTGCCAGGACCTCGTTATGATCAAGATCCAATTGCATCTCAGACAGAGCCTTAACTCCCGGAAAGCTCTTGTTTACCCCGGAGATCCGAAGAAGTTTCTTAGTCATATTGCCCTTTCAAGCCCATGCACTGCATCTGACATCAGACCTCTTGTGAAGCCTTGCCCCGCGTAAAACCACGAACGACCAGCAGGAATCCTAAAACCAATTTCTATCTAGCGGTTTAGAAATATGGTGGAACTCAACTGAAACAATAGTATGTACCTGCGCCACAAAAATATGTACTTTTCAGAAATACATCCGATGTTTACAAAGCGTTACCGCAGATACGTTCGTTGCGCCGTTCCAGACCAGAGTGACTTGCGCTCTGAGGGACTCAGGGCAGCAAAGAGCGTTGCAGCAAGGTTCACGGCTTCCTGATAGCTGGCGCCCAGCAGGCTCACGGGCCAGTCCCCGCCAAACATGAGCCGGTCCGGCCCGAAGGCCGACAGTGCGATGTCCCAAATCTGATTGAGGGCATCCGCAGAATATTCTGCGCCGCTGGTGTGCAGNCCCGGATACTTTGCCACCGTGTTCTCCAGCGCCGCCACTGCCCGAAGCTGCTGTTTCCACAGCATCATCTGCTCCGGCGCCCCACCACGTGGNGGCTTGCCGAGATGGTCAAGAACCACTGTGAGCTCCGGCAGCGCACGGGCCAAGTCAGCCACCTGGCCCAGGTGGCGAGGAAAGGCATCTGGAACATCAAAGGGTAGCCCGAATTGCTCCACCAGGGCCAGCGATTCACGCACGGGCGCAAGTTCGAGCACATCGGGACGGGGATCGTCATGGATCAGGGTCCGCACGCCACGGAACTTGGGGTTNNCTCCCCATTTCTCAAGCAGCGCAGCAGACGCGGCCGGGTCCTCCAGCGGCAGCCACCCCACCACGCCTATGATCCAGTCGTTGGCTGCTGCAGCGGCCAGCATCACCTCGGTGTCAGCGGCTGTGTCATCGGCCTGCACAAGGATGGCCTGGCCAATCCCAGCTGCTGCAAGGGTGGCCTTTGCTTGTGCGCCCGTGAAGGTGTTGTACAAAACGCCGTGCTCGGGCGTCAGCCAGGAATACTGGCCATCAGCCAGTTCCCACAAGTGCAGGTGGGAGTCGATGCGCAGTGCGGTGACTCCCGGGGCGCCGTTGGCAGCGGCGCCAGCACCCCGTCCGGCGTCGGGGTGGGTTTAGACATGAACCAACCCTTCGTCCACAAGCCCACGCTCGATCATCGCGTGCCATAATGCTGCCGGAATGACTGCAGCCATGCGTGCGGCACTTTGCCTAATTTGCGCCGCGTTGGAGGCACCCACCACCACTGTGGCAATAGCCGGGTGGCCGAGTGCAAATTGCAAGGCAGCGGCTGGCAACTCCACGCCAAATTCATCGCAACAGGCGGCGAGCGCCTTGGCACGTGCAAGGATGTCCACCGGGGCGGGCTCGTAGTTGTAGTGTGCGTCCTCCGGCACCACCGGCCGGGCCAGCAGGCCTGAGTTGTAGACACCACAGTTGGCCACAAGAACGTTGCGTTCCAGGCACAGCGGCAGCAGATCTGCTGCCGCTGGCTGTTCCAGCAGCGAGTAGCGCCCTGCCAGCATGATCACATCAAGGTCAGCGCCCTGCACACACTCAGCCAACGCGTCCGCCGAATTCGAGCCCACCCCAATGGCCTGGATCAGTCCTTCTGCCCGCAATTTNTCAAGCGCTGGCAATGCTGTCTGGATGCCTGCTTGCAGGTCGTAGACATCAGGGTCGTGCAGGTACGCGATATCGATCCGCTCCAAGCCTGTGCGCACCAAGGAGTCCTCAATGCTGCGCCGAATTCCAGCCTCGGAGGGNTCCCAACGCCGTGCGGTGTCAGCCGGCACGTCAAAGCCCTGCGTGTCCCGGGCACCACCGGGGTTCTCCACCGCTTCCAGGATCCTGCCAACCTTCGTGGAAATCACGAATTCGTCGCGGGGCTTGGCTGTGAGGAAAGCGCCAAGGCGGCGCTCCGACAAGCCCAACCCGTAGTGCGGTGCGGTGTCAAAGTAGCGCAGCCCCGCGTCCCATGCGGCAGCCAAGGTGGCGGCAGCGGCGTCGTCGCCCATGGCTCGGTACAGGTTGCCGATGCCGGCCCCGCCGAAGCCCAAGTGGCCCAGTTGGGGAAGACTCATGGCAGTTCCCACACTTTCGCTAGGCCCGAGTCGTCCCCGGAGTAGTCGTCTTCTACCTCGAGCAGCTCTGCCATGACGGCTTGCCAGGCGATATTCACGGGGTTGGTGGCGAGTTCCTTGCGCATGGCTTGGTAGTCGGCAACGTCCACGACGTGGAAGAGTTCGCGGCCGCTGCGCCAAATGTTCCATCCGCTGACACCGGCGGCTCGCAAGGCCGTGTCCAGCTCATCGCTGATGCGAGCATGGACGGCGTCGTACTCTGCCTCCTTGCCGGGTTTCAGCCGTGTGTGAAGGGCAATTTTCTGGCTCATGCAAACTCACTCTCATCGTTGAGGAACAGCTCGATGACGGGCACCACCACGTCGGGGCGTTGGACGGGCAGATGCAGTGTCAGGGTGTCGTGTGGCTGGCCGCCCGGCATAGTATTCGCGGCCACCCGGGAGGGATCCAACTGTTCCATCCGCACCTCTGAGACATCGTTGAGCAGCTGGGCATAACTGACCTTTCCGGCCAGCCCTGGCAGGTGCACCACCTTCAGCGGCCACGTAAANAGGTGTAGGTAGAGGCGGTTCCCGGACCGCGTATAGCGGCAATCCGGTGGCGGCATTAGATCAGTGCTCCCTGCCCCGCGGATAGAACGGGCATGGGCTCGCATCCACACGCCCATGCCGGCCAGCGCAGCGGACCCGCGCGGATCGATCTCCCCGCGTGCGGTGGGTCCCACATTCAACAGCAGGTTCCCGTCCTTGGAGACACCATCGATGAGCATGCGCACCAACAGATCCACGGACTTGTAATCCATGTTGTCCCGGTCATAGCCCCAGCTGCCGTTAAGTGTCTGGCAGGCTTCCCACGGCACGTGCCTGCCGCCGCTCACCATGGCCCTGGAGGGCTGATACTGCTCCGGGGTGACAAAGTCACCGGGCATATCCAAACGGTCGTTGACCACAATCCCGGGCTGCAGCTCACGAACCATCGCCAGGAGCTTCCCGGAGTCCCAGTCCTCGCGTCCCTTGCCGGGATACCGGTCAGCGATCTGCCCCTCACGGTAGGAGAAATCAAAGAACAAGTAGTCGATGGTGCCATAGTTGCTCAGCAGCTCACGGACCTGCCCGTGCAGGTATTCACGGTACACCGCCATATCGCGACTGGCGTTGAGCTCGGCCACATTGGGNGCGTCACGCAGGGGNTGGATGTCGTCGATGGTGAAGTCTCGATGATGCCAGTCAATGAGGGAATGGTAGAAGCCAACTTTCAGACCAGCTTCGCGCAGCGCCTGAACATAAGGGGCCAGCAAGTCCCTGCCCGCGAGCGTGTTGGTGGCTTTGTAATCCGTCAACGCCGAATCCCACAGGCAGAACCCTTCATGGTGTTTGGTGGTCAGCACCACGTATTCCATACCGGCCGCCTTGGCCTGTCTGGCCCACTCGCCCGGGTTGTAGAGATCTGGGTCAAACCGCTCAAAGTAGGCGGCGTAGTCCGCCACGCTCTGGCGCTCAAAACTCATGACCCATTCATGCCTGGCGGGCAGGGAATACAGTCCCCAATGCACAAACATGCCAAGTCTGGAGTCCGTAAACCAAGGCGCGTGCTCTATCTGAACCTGGGCCGACATCTGCTTACACAGTTTCCGGTGCAAGGTCCACGGTGACTGCCAGGCCCGCAACAGCGGCCGCGTCGGCTACCCAGAAATGCCCGTCCGGGAACGTGAATTCTGCCACGGAGGCTGCATGCATTTCGCTGCCACCACCGGGNGCCAGCGGCGGCCAGTAGCTGCCGCCATGGACGTCGATCGGGGTGACAAAGTGCTCATGGAGGTGATCCACAAACTCGATCATCCTGTCCTCTTTCACGCCCGAGACGGCCACGAAGTCAAACATGGACAGGTGTTGGACGGCCTCGCATAGGCCCACGCCCCCGGCGTGGGGNCAAACACGGACGCCGAATTTGGCGGCCAGCAACAAGATGGCCACATTCTCGTTGACTCCCGCCACGCGTGCCGCATCAATCTGCAGCACCTGGAGAGCATTGGCTTGGAGCATCTGCTTGAAGACAACACGGTTTTGCACGTGTTCTCCGGTAGCCACAGGGATGGGAGCCACGCCGCGGGCAATGGCTGCGTGGCCCAGAATGTCATCCGGGCTGGTTGGCTCTTCGATCCAGGCAATATCAAAGGGCGCCAGATGTTTCATCCACTCGATGGCCTGGTCCACGTCCCAGCGCTGGTTCGCATCCACAGCAATTTTNATCTCAGGCCCCACGGCGGCACGGGCGGCACGCAGCCGGCGCATGTCATCGTCCAGATCAGCACCGACCTTAAGCTTGATTTGTTTAAACCCGGCGTTGACGGCCTCGTGCGCCAGACGGGTCAGCTTCTGATCCGAGTAGCCCAACCATCCAGGCGTAGTTGTGTAGCCCGGNTAGCCTTCGGCCAGCAGCGTCGCTGTGCGTTCCTTGCGCCCGGGCTCTGCTACTCGCAGGATTGCTAAGGCTTCCTCAGGTGTCAAGGCGTCTGTGAGGTAGCGGAAGTCCACCAGATCAACGAGTTCCTCCGGGCTCATCTGCGCCAGCAACTGCCACAGCGGCACGCCGGCACGCTTGGACTTTAGATCCCAGAGTGCGTTGACAACGGCGCCGATGGCCATGTGCATGACACCTTTNTCCGGGCCCAGCCAGCGCAATTGGGAATCGTGTATCAGCTCTCGCCAGATTTCGCCCATGTGGTCCAGGAGTTCCTCGGCATTGCGGCCCAGAAGATAGGGNGTCAGCGCCTTGATGGCAACTGTCTGGATGTCGTTGCCCCGTCCAATGGTGAAAACGAAGCCGTGCCCCTGAAGCCCGTCACAGCTGTCCGTAACAATTCGAAGATAAGCCGCCGAATAATCAGGGTCTGGGTTCATGGCATCCGAACCATCCAAGTCACGTGACGTAGGAAAACGGACGTCGCTGGTTTCAACAGCGATGATTGTACTCACAAGGTACTCCCTGCAGAAGAGGTAAGAGTTAAGAGTTAAAGAAAAGCTACAACAAGCTAAACATCCGATGTTTAACATGTCAATATAGAGTTTAAAGCTGGAATCACCGTCAGGTACAGGTAAAGTTACCTAAAAGCTCAGATGTTAAGGCCCTTAGGGGTCGACAACAAGAAAAATCGCACTTTTGCGGTTGAAAGAGGACAGAAATCAATGAAGATTGCACGTCTTGGCGAACTGGGCCAGGAAATTCCCGTTGTCATTGCCGCCGACTCATCCGGAACCGAGCAAAGTTACGACGCACGAGCGCTCACAGCCACCATTGATGGCACATTCCTAGCCAATGGAGGCCTGGAAACTCTGCGCACAGCACTGGCGGAGGGCACCTTGCCAGTCCTGGAGAACGCCAGTGAACTGCGCATCGGCACCCCAATCGCCCGCCCCAACACCGTGGTGTGCGTTGGCATGAACTACGCCGCCCACGCGGCAGAATCTGGCGCCGAGCCGCCCACCATTCCGGTGGTTTTCCTCAAGCCGAATAACACCGTGGCCAGCNCCTTTGACACCTCCCCGATCCCGCCGCTGGCTGCCAAGTACGACTGGGAAGTGGAGCTGGGTGTGGTCATCGGCCGCGAAGTCAGCTACCTCTCCAGCCTGGAGGAAGCAGCCGGCGCTGTTGCTGGCTACCTCGTAGCCAACGACCTCTCCGAACGCGACTACCAACTCCCCGGTGCCGCTGGCCAGTGGACGAAGGGCAAATCGCTACCAAAGTCCACTCCGCTGGGCCCGTGGCTGGTACCCGCCACTGACATTGACGCCAGCAAGCTGCGCCTTCGCAGCTGGGTCAACGGCGAGCCCCGGCAGGACTCCAACACGGCGGACTTGATCTTTGATGTACCCACCATCATTCATCACCTAAGCCAATACATGGTCTTGGAGCCAGGAGATGTTGTCCTGACTGGCACACCCGAAGGTGTGGCCCTCTCCGGCCGCTTCCCCTACATCCAGGACGGGGACGTCATTGAAGTTGAAATCGAAGGGCTAGGCCGCCAGCGGCAGGAGTTCTTCCGCGCCGGAACCACCACGAAAGAGGCATAGATGAGCCAGGAACTTTCCACACTCACCGCCGTAGTCACCGGAGGCGCATCAGGAATTGGCGCAGCCATCGCTGCACAATTGCAGGCTATGGGAGCTCAGATATCCGTACTAGACCTAAACNCCCAGGGTCTTCCCGAAGGCCAGTTGGGCTTTGTCTGCGATGTGTCTGATGATTCCTCCGTCAAGGCCGCCATCGAGGGTACAGTAGCGGCTNTTGGTGGTGTCGACATTGTTGTGAACAACGCAGGAATTGGCGCCCAAGGCACCGTTGAAGACAATGATGACGCCGAATGGGCCCGGGTGTGGAACATCAATGTTGTTGGCATGGTGAGGGTTTCGCGGGCAGCGTTGCCTCACCTACGCAAGTCCACTGCAGCGGCGATCGTGAATACCTGCTCCATCGCAGCCACCGCAGGGCTGCCCCAACGAGCACTGTATTCTGCCAGCAAGGGTGCTGTTTTATCCCTCACACAGGCCATGGCAGCAGACCATCTGCGCGAAGGTATTCGTGTCAACTGTGTCAACCCAGGCACCGCCGACACCNCCTGGATTAGCCGTCTGCTCTCCCAGGCGAACGATCCGGATGCCGAGCGCGAAGCACTGAACGCCCGCCAACCACACGGTCGCCTCGTCAGCGCCGATGAAGTGGCAGGGGCCGTGGCCTACCTGGCTAGCCCGCTCTCAGGCTCCACTACCGGCACCTCCATCGCAGTCGACGGCGGCATGCAGGCCCTACGCCTGCGCCCAGCCGGTCAGTAGCCCAACGCCGCATCACGTTTGACGGGTTTTACCCAACGCCGCATCACGTTTGACGGTTTTATTCAACGCCGCATCACGTTTGACGCGCTTAACGCAGAACGCCCTCACATTGTGAGGGGCGTTCTGCGTTAAGAACTGTCAACGAGTGTGTGTTTCGGGCATTAGCCTGCCTGGGCTAAAACGAGCGGCAGGACTTGCTCCGCTCCGGCTTGACGCAGCGCCCGGCCGGCCACAGTGAGGGACCATCGGCTGTCCACCAGATCATCCAGCAANAGCACGGGACCNGCGGGGTGGGCTGCAAGGCCAGCTGCAATGTCAGGACCCACGGCGAAGCGTTCCCAGACACCGGCAAGGCGGTATGCACTATTGCCGCCGCGCGCACCAGTTGGCCCACCAAATTCCAAGAACAGTTCACCCAAATATGGCAGCCGGCCGATCTCGCAGATGGCTTGGGCAAAGGACTGCATCAGCAAGGGTTTGCTACGTGAGGGCATGGAGACGACGGCGGCTGGCCGCCCTCCCNNTTCCCACCCCGTCTGACCCCATTCACGCAGCACAGCCACCACTGCCTGAGCCATGGCCGCATCGATGGGGGCATCGGGTGATCCTGCAGCAAACATGGCCCGCAGGGCATTGCCCCATCCCAGATCACTGAGCCTGGCAAGGACCCGCCCTTGTGAGGTCAGCTCATCAGTTTTGAGTTTGCCCTTCACCGGCACGCCCAGCTTGTCCATACCCGTGGGCCACATGGCGCGCGGATCAAGCGGCAGTCCTGCATGGCGTAGGGATTCCCCTGCGGCTTCAGAGGCACTGGAGGTCACCTCGGCACTGAACCAACGGCCCGTGCAGTTATCGCACCGGCCGCAGGGAGCTGCGGTGTCATCATCAAGTGCAGCAGCGAGATATTCCATGCGGCACCCTGACATGCGCTCGTACTCAATCATTGACTGTTGTTCATCCACCCGGGCCTGGGTAATCCGCCGGTACCTCTCCTCGTCATAGGTCCACGGTTGGCCAGTGGATTCCCAACCGCCTGCCACGCGCCGGACGGCCCCATCAACGGCCAAGACCTTAAGCAGAAGTTCAAGCGGNGTGCGCCGTAAGTCCACCCGGGCCTCCAAGGCAGGTNNGGACATGGGCTTGGGCGATTCGCCCAGGGCCGTCAATACCGCCATGGCCTTATCCTGGGCAGGCATTGACGCTGTGGCAAAGTAGCGCCAGATTTCTGCGTCCTCGCTGCCCGGCAAAAGCAGTACATCGGCGTTGGCGCTGCCACGGCCGGCACGGCCCACCTGTTGGTAATAAGCCACTGGCGATGACGGTGCCCCAAGNTGAACAACAAACCCCAGATCCGGTTTATCGAACCCCATACCCAACGCACTTGTGGCGACTAGGGCCTTGACTTGGTTATTNTTGAGCGCTTCTTCTAGGGACTCACGCTCCATGGTGTCGGTGCGGCCCGTATAGGCCTTGACCACATGCCCTGCTCCGGAGAGCAGCCGGGCCGTATCCTCAGCCGCTGAGACTGTCAGCGTATAGATGATTCCGCTACCTGGCAGTTCGGCCAAGTGGGTGAGGAGCCAGCCAAGCCTGTCCCTGGAATCAGCCAACCGGAGCACTCCCAACCGAAGGGATTTACGGGCCAGAGGACCTCGAATGGTGAATACCCCGGCACCTAGCTGTTCCTCAATGTCAGCAACCACACGGGAGTTGGCCGTAGCCGTAGTGGCAAGGACGGGAACGGAGGAAGGCAGCTGAGCAATCAGGTCCGCGATACGGCGGTAGTCGGGGCGGAAGTCGTGCCCNCAATCTGAAATGCAATGTGCTTCATCAACCACCAGAAGGCCCGTGCGCTGAATCAAGGAAGGGAGCTGATTTTCACGGAAGGAAGGGTTCGTCAGCCGTTCGGGAGAGACCAACAGCACATCGACTTCATCAGCTGCCAACGCAGCAGAGATCTCACCCCATTCAGTGGCATTGGCGGAGTTAATGGCCATGGCCCGCACCCCAGCACGCTCGGCAGCAGCAACCTGATCGCGCATCAGGGCCAGCAATGGCGAAACTATCAGCGTGGGACCGGCACCCCGGCCCCGCAACAGGAGCGAGGCAACAAAGTACACCGCCGATTTGCCCCAGCCGGTGCGCTGGACAACCAGAGCGCGCCGGCTGGAATCAACCAGAGCCTCAATGGCCTCAAACTGGCCGTCGTGAAAATCCGCATCAGCACGCCCTACCAGGGCTCTCAACACTTCAAGCGCCTGGCCCCGTGTTGTNGGACGGAGCCCCGCAGCGGACGGCGTCCATGAATCAGGTGAATAAGCGGTGTGAACAGTCGCGGAAGCATCTGGCGATGGTTGCATTGTCATGTCCCCAGTATTCCAGCGGGCACTGACAACTGCCCGCACCATGAAACAAACTGTGGATAACTTCCCCGTTTGCCCTCCAACGGTAGGATGGCAGGGTGACTACTGAAGATAATTTGCTGGTTGACCTGTCCAGTTCGTTCAAGGCTTATGACGTTCGCGGCATTGTGGGCAAGACCATCACCACTGCCTCTGTTCAGGCCGTGGGCGCTGCGTTTGTTGACGTGCTTGAACTCCAAGGCCAAACAGTGCTCGTTGGCGGGGACATGCGCCCCTCCTCCNCCGGCTTCTGCACTGCCTTCGCCGAGGGTGCTGCTAACCGAGGCGCCCATGTTAAGCTGCTGGGTCTGGTCTCCACCGATGAACTGTATTTTGCCTCAGGTGCGCTCAAGGCCGCAGGTGTGGTGTTCACCGCCAGCCACAACCCCGCCGAATACAACGGCATGAAGATGACANAAGCCGGGGCCGTGCCGGTTTCTTCGGAGACCGGCTTGACACAGATCCGTGATCTGGCCCAGTCCTACCTGGTCAGCGGTATCCCGGCAGGAACCCGTGGCGAGATCGGTGAAACCGATGTTCTCAAGGACTACTGCGAATACTTGCGCAAGCTTGTTGATCTCTCCGGTTCCCGCCCACTGAAGATTGTTGTGGACGCTGGCAACGGCATGGCTGGCATGACAACCNCCGCGGTCTTGGGCGATGCGCTGCTTCCCGGGCTGCCTTTTGAGATCATCCCACTGTACTTTGAGCTTGATGGCACCTTCCCTAATCATCCGGCCAACCCGCTGGAGCCAGCTAACTTGGTGGACTTGCAGGCCGCCGTCATCAAGCACGGCGCCGACATTGGTTTGGCGTTCGACGGCGACGCTGACCGCTGCTTCGTCATCGACGAGCTCGGCGCGCCGCTCTCGCCCTCGGCAGTGACAGCACTAGTGGCCCGGCGTGAAATTGCACGAGCCCAANAATCCGGCGAGGAACATCCCGCCGTCATCCACAACCTGATCACCTCACGCGCGGTCCCAGAGCTCATCGAGCACGACGGCGGCCGGGCTGTGCGCACGCGCGTGGGCCACTCCTTCATCAAAGCAACCATGGCCGCCGAAGGTGCTGTCTTTGGCGGGGAGCACTCCGCTCACTACTACTTCCGGGACTTCTTCAACGCCGACACCGGCATGCTGGCCGCCATGCACGTCCTTGCCGCCCTGGGCGAGCAGGATGGCCCACTCTCAGAGTTGGGCCGCGAATATGAGCCTTACGTTTCCAGCGGGNAAATCAACTCCCAGCTCGCTGACGTGCCGGCCGCAGTGGCTCGTGTCCGCGCGCGTTATACCCGCGAGGACGTCACCATCGATGAGCTTGATGGGATTACCTTCACCGCANAAGATGGCAGCTGGTGGTTCAACCTGCGCGCCTCCAACACCGAACCGTTCCTACGTCTGAATGCCGAAGCGGTAGACGCCGTCACCATGGCCGATATCCGCGATGCAGTCCTTGAACTGGTGCGCAACTAACACCTGCCGTTCCACTGGCTCCGGCCAACCACCCCAAGTCCGTATCTTTATAGGAGTACCCATGGATCAAAACACCTCAGAGCAAGCCGAAACCGATGCACTGGTCCAAGATGACTTGAATAAGCTCATCGGCACAGCGTTGGGCGTGGCCGGGGAACAGCTGGAAACACATGGCGCCTTCTTACCCGTTGGGCTGGTTCTCACGCACGACGGCGAGCTGAACTTAGTTGCCGTCGCACCGAATACTGTGGAAGGCGAGGAGGAAGCCGAACTCGATGCGGACCAAATGATCGCGGACTTGTTTGAGGCCCTGGCACAGCAGCGCGAGTCAAACCGGGCTGCCGCCGTCGTCTGTGACATTCACTTGACGGACGATGTCACTGACGCCATCCACGTCATGGCTGAGCACAGCACCGGCGTGTGCGTTTCAGCCATCCGCCCCTACCGGCAAGAACCCACCGGTTGGGCGTTCGGAAAGCCGTTCCTGGAAGCCGGCGAACAAGCAATCTGGGTATAGCTTATGCGTATCAATGCCTTTTCGGATGTGAGCCTGCGCCTGTTGATGGTGCTCGTTTCCATGCCGGAAAACGAACTCGCCACCACGCGCGAGCTCGCCGAAGAGGTGGGAACGCCCTACAACCACGTCAGCAAGGCCGTGCTGAAGCTGCGTCAGATGGGGCTTGTCGAGGCAATCCGCGGGCGCAGTGGCGGTGTGCGCATTTCCCCTGCCGGTCAGGAGGCAACAGTTGGCCGGGTACTGCGCGTGCTCAGTGACCATGCCGACGCTGCCGAATGCACAACGGACATGGGCGAGTGCCCACTGGTGCACGACTGCGGATTGCGCGGGGCGCTCAATCACGCGCGCGAGGCCTTCTACGTTTCCTTGGACAACGTGAGTATTNTTAGCCTGGCCAGGAAGGCGCCCAGCGGCCCCGTCCCTGTGACTTTGAGCACATCGCGTCCTAACTGCCCCGCATAGTTCCGGGAACTTTTCTACGACGCGTAGAAGTTGTGAATTTAAACTAGCATTTTAAATGCTACTTTGGAGTTGTCACTATGACTTTCACCCAAGGAGTAAAGATGCTTTCGGAAAAATCGCGCCCACTGATTGTTGCCACCCTGCCTTTGGTTGGCTCACGGCTTGGCGCCATCACCCCGAACTTCTACAACCGGATGTTCGCTGCACGTCCGGAGCTCCTGGATGGCCTATTCAGCCGTGCCAACCAAAACAACGGTGAACAACAAAAGGCTCTGGCTGGCTCCATCGCAGGTTTCGCCACGGCTTTGGTGGCCAACCCGGACATCATTCCCGAGCAGATGCTCAGCCGCATCGCCCACAAGCACACGGGCCTTGGCATCACCGAAGACCAGTACGAAATTGTCTATAAGTACCTCTTTGAGGCCATCGCCGAAGAGCTTGCCGACGTCATTACCGCAGAGATCGCCGAAGCTTGGGCCGAGGTCTACTGGCTCATGGCCAACGCCCTGATCAAGATTGAANAGGGTCTCTACGCCATGCAGGCCAATGACAAGCTCTGGATGCCCTGGACCGTTGTTGAAAAGAACCCTGCCGGCGCAGACTCCATGACCTTCGTGCTGGAGCCGGCCGATGACACCNCCGTCACTGTGGCCCGCCCCGGCCAGTTCGTCACGGTGAAGGTAGCCCTGCCCGACGGTCTGCTCCAGTGCCGCCAGTACTCACTCTCGGCCGACGTGGATTCCACCACCCGCCGCGTATTCACCACCAAGCGCGACGACGGCGGCGAGGTTTCACCGGTGCTGCACAACAATGTGCAGGTCGGGGACGTCGTGGAACTTTCCAATCCTTACGGTGACGTGACGCTCGACGGCGAAGGCCCCGTCGTGTTTGCCACGGCCGGCATCGGCTGCACCNCGTCCGCATCGGCCCTGCGCGCCTTGGCCAACGCCGGCGCCGACCGCGAGGTCCTGGTCTTGCACGCTGAGAAGAACCTCGCAGCTNTTGAGCTGCGCGAGCAGATGACCACCGACGTTGACGCCATCACCAGCGCCACTATGCAGCTTTGGCTGGAAGAGCCCACCGAAGGCTTCAACAAGGGCTTCATGACCCTTGACGGTCTGGACATTCCCGCTAACGCGTCCATGTACGTTTGCGGTCCGCTGCCGTTCATGAAGGCCATCCGCAACCAGGCCATGGATGCCGGCATCCCGTCCGCCAAAATCCATTACGAGGTCTTCGGGCCCGATCTGTGGCTGGCCGGCGCCGCCTCCTAGTCACAGCTTGAGGGTCCCGAAGGGCTCGACCAGTTCATTTAGTGGTCGAGCCCTTCGGGACCCTTTTGCTGCTCAGGACCCTGCTCCCCGTGCCTTATCAGACACGTTGGTGTGCTCTCACTTGCACGCCTGCGCATGGTTTTCGTGGCATCCTGCGCCACTGCAAGAGTGGCGGCACATCCGTGCACAATGGTGCGCAGAGGTCACGGTGAGCCCTGTTTGCTTACGCGGCGAAGCGCTGCTTCAGGCCCTCTAGCTCGGCGGCGAGCTCGGAAGGTAGGGAGTCTCCGAAACGGGAGTACCACTCTTGGATGTCCTTGATCTCGGTGTCCCATTCGGTGGCATCTACCTTAAGTGCGTCTACCAAGTCCGACGGCGGCACCTCCAAGCCGTCCAAGTCCAGTGAGCTTGGGGTCGGGACGAAGCCGATGGGTGTCTCTACCGCATCTGCGCTGCCTTCTATGCGCTCAATGGCCCACTTGAGCACGCGAGTGTTCTCACCAAAACCTGGCCAGGCAAAACCGCCTGTTGCTGTGCGGCGGAACCAGTTCACCAAGAAAATCTTGGGCAGCCGGTCCTGATTAGCGTTGGCCGAGAGTTCAATCCAGTGTTTGAGGTAGTCGCCTGCGTCGTAGCCGATAAACGGCAACATAGCCATGGGGTCCCGGCGCACAACGCCTACGGCCCCGGTGGCAGCGGCTGTGGTTTCCGAGGAGAGCGTTGAGCCCAGGAAGATCCCATGGGTCCAATCGCGTGATTGGGTGACTAGGGGNATGGTTGTCTTACGGCGGCCACCAAAGAAAATGGCGTGAATCTCCACGCCATCAGGGGAGTAGTAGTCGTCAGAGAGCATATCCACTTGGTCGATGGGTGTGCAGAACCGCGAGTTCGGGTGAGCGGCGGTGCGGCCCGAATCCGGCGTCCACTCATTGCCCTGCCAATCGATCAAGTGAGCAGGCACGTCAGTGGTCATGCCCTCCCACCAAACACCGCCGTCGTCCGTCAGGGCAACGTTGGTAAAGATGGAGTTGCCCTTGGAAATCGCAGCCATCGCGTTGGGGTTGGTGTGCCAGCCTGTTCCGGGTGCAACGCCGAAGAGTCCGGCTTCCGGATTCACGGCACGCAGCTCGCCGTCCTTGCCGAAACGCATCCAGTTGATGTCATCCCCNAGGGTTTTGGCGCTCCAGCCCGGAATGGTGGGCTCCAACAGCGCCAGGTTCGTCTTACCGCAGGCCGAGGGAAATGCCGCGGCAATGTTGTAGGTCTTATTCTCCGGACTGGTGAGCTTCAGGATCAGCATGTGTTCAGCCAGCCAGCCTTCATCCCGGGCCATGACGGAGGCTATGCGCAGGGCAAAGCACTTCTTGCCCAGCAAGGCGTTGCCTCCGTAACCGGAACCGTAGGAGAAGATGGAGCGCTCCTTCGGGAAATGCACAATCCACTTTTCTTCGTTGCACGGCCATGCAACGTCTTTNTCTCCGGGTGCCAACGGGGCTCCTACGGAGTGCAACGCCGGCACAAAGAAAGCGTTGCTCGCTTCCATGGCCCGCAGGACGTCACTGCCAATGTTGGCCATGATGCGCATGGATGCCACCACGTAGGCAGAATCGGAGATCTCCACACCAAATTTGGGATCCTCGGCGTCAAGGGGACCCATCACGAAGGGAATGACATACATGGTGCGCCCACGCATGCTGCCAGCGAACTTCTGATCCAGTATTTCCTTCATGGCATCCGGGGCCATCCAGTTGTTGGTAAATCCCGCGTCACGCTTATCCTCAGAGCAGATGAAGGTCCTGCCTTCAACGCGGGCCACGTCTTTCGGGTCCGAGAAAGCTGCGAAGGAGTTGGGGAACAGCTCCGGGTTCAGGCGGGTGAGCGTTCCCTCCTCAACCAACTGGTCCGTCAGCACCGCATACTCTTGTGCAGACCCGTCCACCCAGCGGATATTCTCCGGCAAGGTCAGAGCGGCAACCTCTGATACCCAAGCCGCTAGGGCCTTGTGGGTTGTCATTGCCTGCTCAACGGATTCCTGCACTGGCGCGTGGACCATTGTGTTTCCCTTCACTGGGTGGGTAGGTGATATCTAAATGCTAGGGCCCGAATTTTGACTTCACCGGCATGGGAGGTGGGACGTGTTGACCAGAGGTATAGCAAGATCCGCGTATTCTCGGGGTTTGGGCGCATTACCTCCGTTCCAATAAGTGATCCACATCACCTAGACCGGTCTAGTGGCGGGGAACACGGCCCTTCCGATTTGTATCCACAGCCAAGTAAGGTTAGAGTTATTCACGGCCCAAGGGTCAACAAAGAAACAAAGAAACTGAATATGCGTGCGTAGCTCAATGGATAGAGCACCTGACTACGGATCAGGAGGTTGGGGTTCGAGTCCCTTCGCGCGCACTTTGCAAGAATTTGCAGAAAGAGTCCCAAACTTCGGTTTGGGACTCTTTTTTAAGGCGTTCAGTGAGGTCGCCCATCCGTAACCACACCGGAGGGGTTACCTGCCCTGGATTAATGGTGACCGGTCAGGGTATGAGGCTGGTGCTCAGAAATGGAGGGAACAGGTGAAGCATGAGTCTTTCAAAGTCCTACCCAGCGGGTCCTAGGCTGAGTTTGCGCGACTTCACGGCGGAGGACATCCCAGCTGTTCACGAGTACAGCTCAGATCCGCAGGTGACGCATTGGTCAACCTGGGGACCGAATACTTTAGAGCAAACGGCGCCCTTCGTTGAAGATGCAGCCCAAGAGCACCTGAAAGAGGGCCGATCAGCGTTTTCACTTGCCGCCGTTTTGGAGGGTAAGGCCATTGGCTCTGTGGCCATTTGGACCACTGATCCCCATGACCGCAACGGAGAGCTTGGATACACGTTCCACCGCTCCTACTGGGGAAACGGCTACGCCACTGAAGCTACGAGTCAGCTACTGGCATATGGGTTCCATACGCTGAAGCTGGAGCGAATCAGCGCCACCTGCCACCCTGGCAATCTCGGTTCAATTCGAGTCTTAGAANAAAATGGGTTCACCTTAGAGGGGCGGCTGCGTTCCCATCGATTAGTGCGAGGATCCCGTAGGGACTCCNTGCTCTATTCAATTTTGCGCCTAGAGTACGCCGCCCCAAGCACCGCTGCAATCGCTTGCCAGGCAGACGAAGAATCACCCTAGCCCACCCTTCCCCTGCGGGTTATCGGGTTTCAAAAGGACGACGCACGGAATCCACGTTCCGTACGTCCTCCAGAGTTGGTCCGGGGTACTTTAGTCGACCTCAACAAAAGCCGGATCTTCGCCCTAATCCCGTCAAAGTGGCAGCTGAGTATCTTGGTGGCCGTTGTTGCATCCCGGGCGGCAACAGCGTTGTAGATTCTGCGGTGTTCCGCTGCCGTGTCAACGAGGTCTGAGCCGCCGGTACCAATCTCCACATGGATCTTGCGGTAAACCTTCCAAAACACACTCATGAGGCTCATCAAGAGATCATTGCCCAAGGGCTCAAAGAGCAACCTGTGGAATTCGGCATCCGCTTCGGCAAACGGTTCCCCGCGCTGTGCCAGTTCCTCCATTTTGACCACGGCGGCCTCAATACGCACTAGGTGCTCATCGGTAACTACTGCGATGCAGGCACTGATCAGGCCCGCCTCAAGAGCTTGCCGGATATCAATCAACTGCAACGCTTCAAGCCCTTCGTGGCGAAGCGAAAGGCGGCCGCGGAACGTCAACCCGTCAGCTAGCGCGTCGAAGTTGCTGGGNGCCACAAACATGCCAAAGCCATGGCGAATTTCAATGACACCCAAAGCCTGCAGTACTTTTAGCGATTCGCGCAAGGTATTGCGGCCAACACCAAGAACTTCACAGAGTTCGCTCTCCGTCGGCATGGGGTCACCAGCATCAAGATCTCGATCCAAAATGAGTTCCATAATATCTGCCTGCAGTGCGCGAAGCCGCGCTTGGGCACTGAACCTTGCCTTCGGCGTTACCATCGAGATTGCCAACAAAACTCCTCATAAATTGTGCGTCGTACGACCCGCAGGTTCCTCACTTCATTGGTGTTATTACGGGAAAATCTTCCCAGCGTTAACATTAAGTAAGTACGCCCACGAGTTGCGGCTCTTGGGCCGTGCGTCCGACTGAGCGCCCACGTGATCTAGAACATAGAATATCGGATGTCCCACCATATGACTACACGCACCATCAAGTAAGGTTCCAGCAACAACAATCCCCTCCCGGAGCGCACCGTAGCTGGCGCTTTGCAAGGCGTCTTCGAGCCGCCTCAGACCTCATCGAAACTGACCCACCGGGGTTTCCCGTGAAATTTTTTGCGTTGCACGGCGAAGGTGAGATCCCAGTGCAAGTACCGCCGCACTTGACCAATCCCTGTGATGGCAGTTACAGTTTCCCCATCAGCATCGGACGTCCTACATCCGATAACCAAGATATGAAATGGTGAGTTAACAGTATGAGCAATACTCTTCAGAACCTGCCTGCGAGCCCCGCATCGCGGCGCACGTTCATANAGGCCGCTGGCGTCCTTGGAGCAGCAACCGCTTTCACAGCAACCCTTGCAGCCTGCGGATCCTCAACTGACACCGGCAAGGACGCCAGCAACACCGGCACGGTTAACAAAGATCTCAGCATCGAAGCTGGCATCTCTTACTCACTGTCCACTGGCTTTGACCCGATGAGCTCTTCCGGCGCCACACCGTTGGCTGCCAACCTGCACATCTTCGAAGGTCTTGTTGAACTTCACCCGGCAACGCGTGAGCCTTACAACGCTCTCGCAGCAGAAGATCCCAAGAAGGTCGACGACAAGACGTACCAGGTCACCATCCGCGAAGGTGCCAAGTTCCACGACGGCACCCCGGTGACCACTGAAGATGTTGCGTACTCGTTCGAGCGTGTTCTGGACCCGGCCAACAAGGCCCTCTTCGCACAGTTCATCTTCTTCATCGACTCGGTCAAGGCCCTTGATGAGAAGACCGTTGAATTCAAGCTCAACACCGCATTCAACGGCTTTGGCCCGCGCATCTCCGTGGTCAAGGTTGTTCCCAAGGCTTTGGCCTCAGCAGATCAGTCCGCGTTCGACGCCAAGCCTGTCGGCACCGGCCCGTACAAGTTCGTTTCCGCAGCGAAGGACGACAAGATCGTCTTCGCTCGCAACGACGATTACAACGGCACGAAGCCGGCACTTGCTAAGGACATGACGTGGTTCTTGCTCTCGGATGCATCCGCCCGTGTGACGGCCATGCAGTCAGGCCGTGTTCAGGCCATCGAAGATGTTCCCTACTTGGATGTTGACGCGCTCAAGGCCAAGGTCGAGGTTGAATCCGTTCAGTCCTTCGGCCTGATGTTCCTCATGTTCAACCTGTCCCGCGCTCCCTTCGATAAGAAAGAAGTCCGCCAGGCATTGCATTACGCCCTGGATAAGGAAGCAATCATCAAGACTGCTCTCCTGGGCAACGCATCAGCTGCTACCTCGTTCTTCCAGGAAGGCCACCCGGAGTACCAGAAGGCTTCCACCGTCTACGGCTACGACGCCGAGAAGGCCAAGTCGCTGCTTGCAGCTGCAGGTGTAACCGGCTTGAAGCTGACGCTGACCTCCACCGATACGGCATGGGTCAAGGATGTCATCCCGTTGATCAAGAAGAACTGGGATGCCATTGGTGTTCAGACCACACTGGAGCCGTTGGCTTCAGCCGCTGTCTACGCACCGGAGAAGGTTGGCGGCTTGAAGTACGACGTCGTTGCCGCACCCGGCGACCCCTCAGTATTTGGTAACGACGCTGATATCCTGCTCAGCTGGTGGTTCCGCGGCGACACTTGGGCCAAGAACCGTTTCGCATGGAACGAGTCTGCAGAGTACAAGGAAGTTCAGACCAAGCTCGACGCCGCACTTGCGGCATCCGATGCTGACGCCAAGGTTCTCTACGGCGAAATCGTCAACATCATTGCCGAGCAGGCACCCTTGTACCCGATCTTCCACCGCAAGCTGCCCACAGCTTGGGCCCNNCAGAAGCTCAGCGACTTCCAGCCGCTGCCCACCACGGGCGTTTCCTTCATTGGAGTAGGACGCACCGCATAGCATCACCGTTTTAGTACAGACCGGAGGGGCTGTGGCCAGACCGGCCACGGCCTCCTGCCTGAAACCATTTATCCTATGACGCAGCCCACAGTCCCCACTGAGGTGCTGCAAATAGAACCGGAGTATGTACATTGGCAAACTTTNTGCGACTGCTGGGACGCCGGCTCGCAGCACTACCGTTGATGATCCTGGGTGTCACCCTGCTCGTCTTCGTTGTACTGCAGTTCACCNCCGGGGACCGCGCCGTTGCTGCGCTGGGCGAAGGAGCCTCCCTTGAGGCCCTGGAGCAATACCGCGAGGCCAACGGGTTCAACGACNCCCTCTTCATTCAGTACTTTACTTATCTAGGCAAGCTCATCACGGGCAACTTTGGCAGCACCCTCCCACCGGCCAAACCCATCACTGAGGTCATCGCCAGCGCGTTCCCCGTGACCTTGCAGCTGACGGCCCTTGGCGTACTCATTGCCATCGTCATTTCCCTGGTCTTTGGCGTTCTTGCCGCGCTCTACCGCGACACCTGGGTTGATCAGATCATCCGCGTTTTCTCGGTCGCAGCCATCGCCACCCCTTCCTTCTGGTTGGGCATCTTGCTCATCCAGTGGTTCGCCCTAGGTGATAACTCATGGTTCCCATCGGGCGGGCTCGCTGACCCGAGTGAAGGCTTCATGGGCTGGCTCAGCTCCATGACCCTGCCAGCTCTAGCCCTGGCGATCCCGGTTTCCGCGTCCCTGATTCGTGTGGTCCGCACCTCCATGGTGGAGGAGTTGGACCGCGACTACGTGCGTACTGCCATCGGCAACGGCGTCCCGTACGCCACTGTCGTTTCCAAGAATGTCTTACGCAACGCCCTTGTCACCCCGGTGACCGTGCTGGGCCTACGCATCGGCTACCTACTCGGCGGCGCCGTCGTGATTGAAATGATCTTCTCTCTGCCTGGCATGGGACAGCAGATCCTCAACGGCATCACCAACTCCGACACGAACTTGGTCCAGGGCGTGGTCCTTGTGATCGCCGTGACGTTCGTGCTCGTGAACATCCTGGTGGATCTTCTTTACCTGCTCATCAACNCCCGAATCAGGACGGTCTAAGTCATGCGTAGCAAACTTGCCGAACGGCTCAGCGCGCCGGGCTTGCGCTTCAAGGCCCTGAGCCTGGGCTCCAAACTGGCCCTGCTGTTCCTGCTCTTCATTGTTGTTGTGGCCATCTTGGCCCCATGGATATCCCCGCATGACCCGCTGGAGACGGGCGATCCCGCCCAAGCTCCCAGCGCCATCCACTGGTTTGGTACAGACCGCATTGGCCGGGATGTTCTCTCGCGTCTGATGTACGGCGCACAAGCCTCCTTGATGATCGGGCTTGGCTCCGTTGCCCTGGCTGTGGTTGTTGGTGCAACGCTTGGCTCCTTGGCGGCAACATCCTCCAAGAGCGTCAATGAGCTCATCATGCGCATCATGGACATCCTCATGGCATTCCCCGGCATCGCTTTGGCCGCCGTCCTACTGACAGCGTTCGGCAACTCCGTGCCCACCATCATCATTGCCATCGCGATCATCTACACGCCGCAGATTGCCCGCGTGGTCCGTGCAAACGTGCTAGCTCAGTACGGCGAGGATTATGTCCGCGCCGAACGCGTCATGGGTGCTGGCCGCACCCACATCTTGCTCAAACACATTGTGCGCAACACTGCCGCGCCTGTGCTGGTGTTCGCCACCATCATGGTTGCCGACGCCATCATTTTAGAAGCCTCACTTTCCTTCCTTGGCGCAGGTATCCAGGATCCTAATCCCAGCTGGGGAAATGTCATCTCCTACGGCCGTAACCTGGTGCTTTCCGGAGGCTGGTGGGCAACCACCTTCGCCGGTCTTGTCATCTTGTTGACGGTCCTGTCCTTGAACATCTTGGCCGAAGGCCTCACCGATGCCATGGTCAACCCGCGCTTGAAANAGGCTGCCCCTGTCAAGGACGACGACGGTTCAGCTGCGGCAGCAACTCTTGAGCTCGCCCAAGCTGATGCCGCCGCCCGCGCAGCTATCAAAGATCCTTTCGCCGCACTGGATGCCGAGCTACTGCGCCTCCAAGCAGTAGAAATCTCACGTGTGGACCGCCTACCGCAGGTGAACCCGGAAGCCCGTGTGATCTTAGAAGTCACCAACCTTTCCATCCGCTTCCCCGGACGCTTCGACCGGACAGCCATTGTGGATAATGTTTCCTTCACTGTCCGTGAAGGCGAAACCATGGGCCTGGTGGGCGAATCAGGGTGTGGCAAGTCCATCACCTCACTGGCCATCATGGGATTGCTTCCCAAGACTGCCGAAGTCACCGGCTCCATCAAATTTGATGGGAAGGAACTGCTGGATCCCGTCACCAAGCACAGCTCAGCCAAGGCCTACGAAGGCCTGCGCGGAGAGCAGATCGCCATGGTCTACCAGGATGCTCTTAGCTCCTTGAACCCGTCCATGTTGATCAAGGATCAGATGTTGCAGCTCACCCGCCGCAACGGGCGCAAGACCCCGGCTGAACTGCTTGAACTGGTGCAGTTGGATCCCGTGCGCACTCTCAAGAGTTACCCACACGAGCTTTCCGGCGGCCAGCGCCAGCGTGTACTGATCGCTATGGCGTTGTCCCGTTCACCCAAGATTGTGGTTGCTGATGAGCCCACCACCGCTTTGGATGTCACCGTCCAGAAGCAGGTTGTTGACTTGCTGAACGAACTGCGTGAGCAGCTTGGCTTCGCCATGGTGTTCGTCAGCCATGACCTTGCTCTGGTGGCCTCACTGGCACACAAGATCACGGTCATGTACGCCGGACAGGTGGTGGAGTCCGCGCAGGCTTCGGAGCTACTGGCACATCCCACCCACGAATACACTCGTGGCCTGCTGGGCGCTGTCCTGTCCATCGAGTCCGACGCCGTTCGTCTGCACCAGATCCCCGGCACGGTTCCTTCACCGCGTGAGTTTGCCAACGGCGATCGCTTTGCCAGCCGTTCTCAGCGTCCCGACGCTGATCCAGCCCAAAAGCTGGCATTTGTCCCGCTCACCCGTGATGGCGTCTCAGGCGATCACTTCTGGGCCAGCCACAAGCACGAAGACGCCATGGCGGTTTCCGCTGCGGCAGTAACGGAAGGTGCCTCATGACCAGGCCAACAGCAGCAGCTGTGAGCGGCAATACCNCTGTTATTGAGCTCAAGGACTTACACGTCCACCACCGGACCCGTTCCGGCAGCTTGTTCAAGCCCAGCTATGTGAAAGCAGTCAACGGGNTTAATTTCTCCATCAGCCGTGGGNAGACCGTGGGCATTGTGGGCGAATCCGGCTGTGGAAAGTCCACTCTGGCCTCGGTGTTGGTAGGGCTGCAAACTCCTACCTCCGGCGAAGTGTTATTCCATGGCAAGCCTGCTATCAAGCGCAACGCTGCTATGCGCAAGGAGTTCGGCCGTTCCGTCTCTGTGGTCTTCCAAGATCCGTCCACAGCACTGAATCCGCGTATGACCATCCAGGACATCCTGGTTGATCCACTGGCAGTGCACGGCATTGGCAACGGCGCATCCCGCTTGGCCAGGGTCGCTGAGCTGCTCGCTCTGGTTGGCTTGCCGCAATCGGCAGCCGAGGTCACGCCGTCGCAAGTTTCCGGCGGACAGCGCCAGCGTGTGGCAATAGCCCGCGCGCTGGCGCTTGGCNCCGACATCATGGTGGCCGATGAGCCCACTTCCGCACTGGATGTTTCAGTCCGCGCCCAGGTGTTGAACCTGCTCTCGGATCTAAAGAAGGAACTGAATCTGGGCATGGTTTTCATCAGCCACGATATCCAGACAGTCCGCTATGTTTCTGACCGTATCGCTGTCATGTACTACGGCCAGATTGTTGAAGAAGGCTCAGCTGAGCAGATCTTTGACAACCCATCCAACGATTACACGAAGAAACTACTCGGCGCCGCGCCCTCACTTCTGCACATCTAACCCCACCCACGCCCGATTGGGCGCGGACCTGCAAATTTTCCACTCAATCAATACAATTTTGGAGCAATTCACGTGACTACCGTCGCAACCCGTTTCCAGGGTGTCATCCCGCCCGTCTGCACCNCCCGCACAGCTGAAGGCGCCATTGACGTCCCCTCGCTGGAAAACCTCACCCGCCACCTGATCGACGGCGGCGTCTCAGGTCTGTTCGTCAACGGTTCCTCCGGTGAGGTCACCCACCTGACCAACGCCGAGCGCGACACCGTGCTGACCACCATTGCCGGCGTCAACGCCGGACAGGTGCCGCTGCTTGTTGGTGCTGTTGAGCAGACAACCAACCGCGTTCTTGAAGAAGCACAGCGCATGGTTTCCCTCGGCGCCGATGCCATCGTGGCCACCAGCCAGTACTACGCCATCAGCAACGCCGAGGAGAACGGCCGCCACTTCCGTGCGATCGCCGCCTCCGTGGACGTTCCTGTCTTCGCCTACGACGTCCCGGTCCGCACCCACTTCAAGATGCCCACCGACCTGCTCGTGGAGCTGGGCCGTGAAGGTGTCATCGCCGGTGTCAAGGATTCCTCCGGTGACGATGTTTCCTTCCGTCAGTTGCTGATCGCCGCACGCGACATCCCGAACTTTGACATCTTTACCGGCCACGAAGTGGTTGTTGACGGAGCCATGCTCGGCGGTGCCCAGGGCATTGTCCCCGGCCTTGGCAACGTTGACCCGGCAGCCTACCGCCGCCTGTACGATCTCACCGTTGCAGGCGACTGGGCCGGCGCTGCTGCAGAGCAGGACCGCATCGCCGATGTCTTCAACATCGTTTACACCCCGAAGGCGGGCCGCGTTTCTGGAAACGCTGCCGGTCTGGGCGCCTTCAAGACCGCCCTGATGCTCATGGGCGTCATCAAGACCAACGTCATGAGCGCCNCCATGCTCGCACTTGATGAAGATGAGACGGCAGCCATCAAGGTCATCCTTGAGCGCACTGGCCTGATCTAGTCCCCACGCCCTCCCCTGCCGAATCCCCTGCCGCGAACTCGGCCCGGCCCCGGCCGCGTGGGCCCAAAGCACAGGTGCGGAATATCCACCACCCGGTCCCCAACCTCGTCCCTCGGCCGTGCCCCTCGCGGGCCTGGCCCGGTGATGCGGTTGGGGAGCGTTCGTTTTGCACGATTTTGAACCTCGAAGGACTTTTATGCGGTACGTAGTTGGCGTTGACCTTGGCGGAACCAAGACGGCGGCCGGAGTGGTGGCGCAGGACGGCTCGGTCTTGGTGCAGGGGCAGATTCCTACGAAGAACCGCGACGGCGGGCGGNCCATCCTAGACGCCACTGCGGTGCTGGTGCAGTTCCTCATTGAACGGGCAGCCGAGCAGGGCGCCGTCGTAGAAGCCGTCGGTGTTGGCTCCGCCGGTGTCATCAATGCCGCTGCGGGCACGGTCATTTCAGCTACCGATGCCATTCTCGACTGGACCGGAACGGCCATCACCGCTGGCCTGACTGGACGGCTGGGACTACCATCAGCCGTAGTCAATGACGTCCACGCCCATGCTCTGGGTGAGGCCTGGAAAGGCGCTGGCGCTGGCGCCTCTACGGCGTTGATGGTGGCTNTTGGCACAGGTGTTGGTGGCAGCTTTGTGATCAATGGAAAGCCGCTGCTTGGCCACCGGTTTGTTGGCGGACATGTGGGTCACTTTGCGTCCNCCNTGGCCGTTCACCGCGGCAAAGCGTTGCCGTGTTCTTGCGGTCACACCGGACACGTTGAGGCGATCGCTGCAGGTCCTGCCATCCACGGCGCCTACCTGCGTGAAGGCGGCAGTGCCGCCCTCCTTGACACCAAGGCTGTGTTTGATTTGGCTAGGGCCGGTGACGATCTGGCTTGCCGGGTCATTGCCACGGCTGCTGCGGCGGCCGGACAGGCCGTGGGCGGGCTGATCAATATCCTTGATCCGGAAATTGTTGTAGTCTCAGGTGGTCTCGCCGATGCTGGGGATCTCTGGTGGGCTGGTATGGAACATGCTATGCGGGCCGAGTTACTGGCGCCCTTGGCCGAGGTTCCGGTAGTTCGGGCAACTCTTGGCAACACTGCTGCCATTGTGGGCGCAGCCTCCTTGGTTTTGCCCAATAATTATTAGTTTTATTTCCTAGGAGTCACAGTGACGCTGAAATTGACCAACCTTGACATACTTGCCGGACAGCTCGTGGTGTCCGCTCAGGCTTACCCCGGTGAGCCCATGCGTGACCCGCGCACCATGGCCCAGGTGGCGGCGTCAGCTGTTACCGGCGGGGCTGCAGCCATCCGGGTGCAGGGCATTGCCGACATCCAGTTTGCCCGTGCCGCAGTGGAGGTTCCTGTGATTGGGTTATGGAAGGACGGGCACGACGGCGTCTTCATCACACCCACGCTGCGCCACGCCCTCGCTTGTGCCAGCGCAGGCGCTCACATTGTGGCCATTGACGGCACCCGCCGCCCCCGCCCTGACGGGCTCACCCTGGAAGAGACCATTACCGGAGTGCACGCCAACTCCAACTCACTGGTCATGGCCGATTGCGGTTCCTTGGACGACGCCGTAGCCGCAGCCGGGGCCGGAGCCGATCTGATCGGCACCACCTTGGCCGGTTATACAGGCGAGCGCCCCAAGACCGATGGCCCGGATCTGGAGCTCATTGCCGCCATTGCGGCGGCAAACCTTGGCAAGCCACTCATCGCCGAAGGCCGCATCCACTNNCCTGCCCAGGCCCGTGCAGCCTTGGACGCCGGAGCCTTCGCCGTGGTGGTAGGCACCGCCATCACCCACNCCTCAACCATTACCGGATGGTTTAAGGCCGCACTGAGCGAGTAAATCCGCTAATTCACAGGGTTCAGAGCCCGCTTCCTGGCACCATGGCACCCTGCAGCACTGCCCGCCCTTACCGGCGTTGGCATGTTGCGGGGTGCATTCTTGTTTCTCTGCCTAAAAATCACGCCTTGGTGCAACCGGGCACACTATGTGAAAAGTGTCCCTTGAGATGGAACACATTATTTTATACTGACCGGTCAGTTCTGATATCTTTGATAAGTTCACCCATCGGCCCCGAAGGAGCACCCCTTGCTCACAGCACACCAGCTACACATCGACGGACGCAGGCATACACTTCTGCCCTCCACCACGCTGGAGGCACGCCGGGGCCAGGTTCTGCTGGTCCAGGCCGACGGCCAGGAACGCCGTACCGCGCTTGCCCTTGCGTTGACTGGGCGCATGAAACCCACCACCGGCACCGTGACACTGGGCCATGACGATTCCATGACCTCGCTTCGCCGCCGAAGCGCCGTGGTTGATGCTCCCGAGGTCAACGCTCCGGAATACCATCTGAGCGTCAGGTCTTTGGCGTCGGAGGACTTGGCTCTTGTGCCGAGAAAGTTCCGTGCGCGCACCCGTCCCACCGAGTGGCTCATCACCCACGGTTTTCGAGACATTTTGGATCAGTGGGTCGAGGAGCTTTCCNCCAACCGGCTTCTGCACCTCCAACTTGAACTGGCCTTGGCCAACCCGGACGTGGATCTTCTTGTCATTGACTCCCCTGACCGCCACACGGCCGACGTCGGGGCCTGGCTGCCGCTGCTTCAGCAGGCTGCCGCTGGGGAACTGGGGCATGGCCCCGACTTGCCTGCGGATACCCCACCCAGACTCCTCCTAGTAGTGGGAGTTCTCGCGCGGCTGCCCGACGGTTGGGATGGACCGGCAGTCCTGGTCGGCAACACTGCTGTGACAGAAACAGTTGTGGCTGATCCTGGCGCCGCAGAGACAGTTTTGGCAGAGAAAGTTTTGTCAGAGGCAGTTTTGGCAAAGACAAGTACCGCAGGAAACGCCGCACCTGAAAACACGGCCCCGGCTAGCCCCGAGACCACCTTCGCTACAGTCACTCCGGACCCTCTCGAGCCTCCGGAGGACGCGGAGGATGACCTAAACGCTACCGGCCTCCTATCCACTGTTGAGACCACCACTGAAGTCACCACCACTGTTATCGACGGCGCCACGGAGGAAAACAAATGACAGTCTTTCGATTAGCCCTGTCTGAACTCCGGCGGATGACCGGGNGAATTTTGCCCAAGCTCACCATCGTCGCCATGGTGATGGTCCCCTTGCTCTATGGCGCCGTGTATCTCTATGCCAACTGGGATCCTTACGGCAACCTCGATCAGCTTAAGGCCGCCGTCGTGGTGCAAGACGAGNGGGCTGTCACCCAGGATGGGAAAGAACTTCATGTGGGCCAGGAGGTCGCAGCAACCCTGATCAAGGACCACAAATTCGACTGGAACCTCGTTACCACCNCCGAGGAAGCTAACGATGGGGTGAAGGACGGCGAATTCGCCTTTGCACTGATCATTCCCAAGGATTTTTCCGCGAACCTGGCCTCGCCAGAGAACTTCAACTCAGCCACCCAGGCCATGATGAGCGTGACCACCAATGATGCCAATAACTATCTGCTGACCTCAATTGTGGACAAAGTGGCTACACAGGTCCACGCATCGGTGGCACAACAGGTGGGTGAGCAAACCGCCAACTCTCTCCTGACCGGTTACGGCACCATTCATGCACAGCTGGCGAAGGCCGCCGACGGGGCACAACAGCTCGCCAACGGTGCTGCCACGCTGGATACTGGCATAGGCACCCTGCAATCTGGCACCACAGAGCTCCTCACAGGAGCTGATGCGCTGGCGGCGGGACAACAGAAATTGGTGACCGGTACCCAAGATCTTCAGGCCGGTAGTGACGCCCTGAACACGGGCCTGGGCCAGCTGGAAAGCCAAACATCAACCCTTCCTGCGGATACACAGACCCTCTCCGATGGCGCCGCCGCAGTCTCTGCCGGCAACGCCACCCTCAACACCAAAGTGCAAGGCGCTATTGGCTCTGCCGAAAAACTCGACGGCGCCGTAACAACAGCCATGAATGACAAGCTGGAGCAATTAGTCAGCGACAGCACTCTCACCAAAGCCCAGGCCGCACAGATCAGTGCCTCACTCACCTCGGCGGCCACCAGCCCGGCCATCACTGATCTGCAAGCCCAGCTCAAGGCCGACGCCGCTGATATTCAANAACTGGCAGACGGTTCCGCCGCTGTAGCTGATGGGGCACAGAAACTAGCGGCCGCAACACCAGCGCTCACCACGGCGATTGGGCAAGCGCACNGCTGGTTCAACAGAACTGGCCACCGGCGCAGGAACCTTAGCCGAGGGCAGGTCAGCGCCCGTGATGGTGCGCAAGCGTTGGCGGCCGGTGCCACGGCGTTAGATTCAGGAGCCGGAGAGCTCAAATCCGGTTCTGCAAAGCTCTCCAGCGGCGCAGCTGAATTGTCTACGCAGTTACGCAGCGGTACAGATTCTGTCCCTGATCCCAATGCCAAGGACAAGCAAAACGCTGCCGGTGTCATTGCTGATCCCATTCGCATCGATTCGGTTTCCCAAGCCCAAGCCGCCAACTATGGTTCAGGATTGGCCCCGTTCTTCTTGGTGCTGGCCTTGTGGATTGGTGCGTTCATGCTGGTACAGGTCATGCGGCCTTTGACAGTGCGGGCCCTAGCCTCCAATGCCCCGTCCTGGAAAATTGCGGTGGGTGGCTGGTTGCCGTTTGCCGCCGTCGCCACTGTCCAAGCTCTATTGCTGTATTCAGTGGTGCATTTTGGTCTGGGGCTTGACCCAAGCCATCCCTGGTTGACCTTGGGGTTGCTGCTACTGGCTTCATTGGCGTTCACAGCGCTGATCCAGGGCATTGTGGCGCTCATGGGCACCCCGGGCAAGTTCGTCGTCTTGATCCTGCTGGTACTCCAGTTGGTCTCCTCCGGCGGCACGTTCCCGTGGCAAACCACCNCCGAACCGTTGCATATTATGCACCAGATCCTCNCCATGGGACATGTGGTGGAGGGCATGCGGCACTTGATCTACGGGNCGGACCTGGCGCCGCTGGGACCGATCGTTCTGGGTCTGCTGGGGTACACGGCATTGGGCTTGGTCTTTGCTTGGGCGGCCGTGCACAAGAAGAAGACGTGGACGCTCAAGACGCTCATGCCTGAAATCGAAGCATAGCTACGCGGGCGCTATCGAGGGACCACAAAATTGACCAAGGTGGCGTCCTGACCGTCCAGGGTGGCCCAGTCACCGCTGTGCTCGAAGACGGCAAACGCGCTAGTGGGAAAGCCTGGGGCCAGATCCATATAGGCGTCCTGATCAGATTCTCGCGAGGCCAGCCGCAACGCGAGCGACTGAATACCGGGCATATGACTGATCACCATGAGTGTGTTGACGGTTTCTGGAACATGGTTGATGACAGAAAGCATGGATGTGGCGCCGGCGGCGTAAAGCCCCTTNTCAAGTTTGGGNGTTGGCGCCTTGTCGCCCAGCTGCTGGCATACCCAGGTACATGTCTGGCGGGTTCGCAGCGCTGAGGAACACAGGATGAAATCAGGCACCACAGCGTTCTCCACCAACCACTTTCCTGCTAGTGGCGCTTCAGTGTGGCCGCGTTGGGCCAGCGGCCTGTCGTGATCCTCCACCCCNAGCGGGAACGCCGCCTTGGCATGGCGCATCAGGATCAGCCTTTTAATGTGGTGTTCGCTCATTCCCACAGTTTAGTGGCGGGAGCGTTAAAGCAGTACGACGGCGGATCGCCCACCAAGGTGAGCGATCCGCCGTCGTACGTGCCAAGCTAGATGGAGTATTCCGGGGCAGCCCAAACAACCACTTCGGGATGCTCGTAAAANCGGTAACCTTCGCCGCGGACAGTACGGACCGTGTTGGCTAGGCGCCCCAGCTTGGAGCGAAGCCGGCGGATGTGCACGTCAATGGTGCGCTCGTTGGGAACCTCATCGGCGTTGCTCCAGAGGCCTCCGAGGAGTTCGTCTCGCCCCACCGTGCGGGTGCCATTTTCAACGAGGTAGTTCAGCAACTCGAATTCCTTGAACGTCAAGTTCAAAGTGTCACCGTCAAGGTGAACTTCCCGGCGAGCCAGATCGATCAGCACGCCCGAGGGCCGCTGCTCGGCAGCGGGAATCCGGACGGCTTCCTGGCGCTGACGGTTGCCCACAGTGGGATCGCCGAAGGTTGAGCGCACCACATCCAGCGGNGTACCAACAGCGTCCGACGGCGCAATTGCCACAGCAGCGTAGCTCTGAGCCTGAGGGACTAGAGTCTGCGCAAAGGCACGGATCTCCTGAGCCAGTTTTGCCAGCGACGTGCCTGCCGCAGCAGCAGTGTCCTCATCAACACCAACGTAGAGGACAAATCCTCGGGCGACATTATCGGGGCTAACCCCGCGTAATTTATCGGATCCGGCACCGGCAATGACGGGCGTGGGGGCTGTCATGGGGTTGCCATCAGTTACTGGCGCAGCATACAGCCGGGCTGCCACAGCACCGGCCTCGGGCCGGTAGCTGTTGGAGTAGGAGGGTGANTCAAGATGAGCCGCGCGGGAGAGCGAAGATTGCCCCGTGTTACGGGCGCTTGCCTTGGCGGCATTGCGAACGGAGATATGGACGTAACCTGATGCTACTGACATTGAACTACCTATGTGTATGGCCGTACTCAACGGCGCGAATGCTTCCATTGGTTCCGCGAATCCAAAACCTTTGATGCCCTGTATTGAGGGCCGGCCCATGGGCCAGGACGGTATCAACCACTTCCGTGCTCAGTAGTGGGTGTGAAGTCCAAGGGTGTGAGCTAGGCCTGCATTCGACAACCACAAGAGAACCGTCCGGTCGTTCCGAGGCGGTAAGTTGCTGCGGCTGCAGAATTTATTGAGTGGGTGTTCACATATGTCAGTGTGCTACGTAACAAAGCAAACCTGCAAGTAACATAGGACCAAAACGTCCACCATGTGAGATCACGTGATCTTTGTGATCAAAAATACACTGTTGCGTTTCTCTCACTTGTCAGCGAAATAATTACTTAATCCAAATATAGTCAACCTATGGGCGCTTTTTCTACACTTAAATTCTATTAAATGGGCACTCAAAGTAAATAAGTTCAGACACCCAGAAGACGGGCGCAAGATCTCTTATGCACGGCACCTGCAGCATTCAGCTTTCTGTCAGAATATGCCGCTAGGTAAACAGGTGTTTCCTCACGATGGACAAAGCGGGACGCGCAGGGCCCCAAAGCCCGCCCCGCAGCTACTGCGGAACCCGGTCCGGGCCGCTCCGCATGATCTCCGCCAGCGCTGTGACTGCACCCGCGCTGGCGCCTAGCTGGCGGAGCGGCGCAGACCTTGCACCATCTGGAACGGACGCATGTTCCGGACCTGGTCGCGCAGCCTGACATTGTTGCGTTTGTTCATCATGATCAAGGCAGCCAAGCCGGAGATAATAGCCACCACTGCCCCCATGCCAAGTGACCAGCGGGCGCCGAACTCGGTGGCGAGCCAGCCCACCAAGGGTGCGCCGATGGGCGTTCCTCCNTGCAAGACCACCATGTACACAGCTAACACCCGGCCCCGCATGGCAGAGTCCGTGGTCAATTGGACCGTGGTGTTGCAGGCATTCATGAACGTCAGCGAGGCCAGGCCCACGGGCACCAGTGCCACGGCGTACAGGACAAAGGTTGGCATAAAGGCCGCCACTGCGACGGTCACTCCAAACGCCAATGCCCCACCCACAATGTAAAGCATCCTCATATTCTTGCGCCGGGCAGCCAGCAGCGCAGCAGCCAGCGTGCCAAGGGCCATGACTGAGCCAAGTAGTCCATA
Source organism: Arthrobacter polaris (assembly GCF_021398215.1). Classification (NCBI taxonomy): domain Bacteria; kingdom Bacillati; phylum Actinomycetota; class Actinomycetes; order Micrococcales; family Micrococcaceae; genus Arthrobacter; species Arthrobacter polaris. Next base: position 3,999,852 of record NZ_CP071516.1, on the reverse strand, counting down.
CTCCCCNGGCCCCAGATGGAAGACTGTGGTTGCCATGAGCGCGTTGGTAATCTGGAAATTCATACCGAAGGTACCCACCATAAANACCAGCATCATGATCATCAGCAGATCGGGCCGCTGGCGGATATACACCAGCCCTTCGCGGATCTGCCCCTTAGCGCGTGGGACGCGAACCGCAGGAAACAGCTCATTCGTGCGCATCCGCCACAGNGAAACAATCACGGCCGCAAAGCTTGCCGCATTGATCAANAAGGCCGGACCAGTCCCCACTAGGGCAATGACAAGTCCCGCCACACCGGGGCCAGCCAGACGGGCCAGGTTAAAGGAAGCGCTGTTAAGTGCCACGGCATTGGGTACGTCTTCCTTGCTGACCACTTCAGAGACAAACGCCTGCCTGGATGGTGCGTCAAAGGCGCTGGCCACTCCCAGCAAGAATGCCAAAACATAGACATGCCACAGTTGTACAGTCCCCGTGACAACCAGTATTCCCAACAAAACNGCACAAATCCCCATGGAGGACTGTGTTATCAACAACAACTTGCGCTTATTGACCCTGTCCCCNAGAAGTCCTGCGTACGGGCCAAGGAACACGATGGGTAANAATTGCAGTCCTGTTGTAATACCTGCGGCCGTGCCGGAGTTGTGAGTTAGAACCGTCAGCACCAGCCAGTCCTGGGCCACGCGCTGCATCCACGTGCCGATATTGGAAACAAGGGCCCCAGTCACCCAGAGCCTGTAGTTGAATACTTTAAGAGCGCGGAACATGGAATTCATCTAGGCGCTCATCTCCTGCAAAAGCAAGGCCGCATCATGGAGTGTGGCACGCTCCTGCGCGGTCAGCGCGCCAACCCGCACCGCCAGCCAGGCCGTCCGCTTGGACCGGGCACGCAANAGGGCGCAAGAGCCTGACTCCGTAATCCGTACTATCACTTGGCGCTTGTCGTGAGGGTTCTCCTCACGACAAACAAATTCCGCCGCGGCCAGGGCATTGACAATCCTTGTCATTGAGGGTGCCTGAATCTGTTCCCGCGCAGCCAGCTGGCCCACCGTCAAGGGCCCTTTCATAATGGCCGCCAAGACCGAATACTGCCCAGGACTGATTTCCCTAGATGCAGCCTCAGCCCGCAATCGCCGCGAGGTGCGCATGACAGCCACCTGTAATTCAGTAGCCAATGCGCCGGTCCCAATGGCTTTCTTAGGCTTGTGAGCCGACATTGACAGCCCTGAAGCTGGCAGCTCTGCAGCTAACGGGACTGCTTGGTTCTGCACAGTAGTCAGCGGTAACCCACCCGGGTCCGGCGCTACGGGACCGGTGGCACTTGGTACAAGATCCGGCGTCGGAGGATTTACGGAATGATCCGTGAAAGATGTTTCAGTCATGTCTGCTCAGCTGCTTAAGTCAAAAGTTTCATATCACCAACTTCCCACTTTGGATCCTTAGCAATGCTAAGTAAATGACGATTTGCTCACCCTAATACAATGGTCGTTACCAAAATGTGACACGAGGGTCTCGTTTCCGTTACGCTGGCAAAGTGCCCGCTGAACCGTCTTTGGTTCTTGGCATCGATGGACGGATCGCCGAGCTCTGCCGCCGCCCATCTCCCTCCATACCCATGGCAGAGACGGGGACCCAATCTTTACGGGCCTTCCACCATGGAAGCCCTTGGGGTTAAGCCGATACAGCGAAAACAGCAGCAAACTCTGCTGTTGGAGACTGTGACGGCCGGATTCTCTAGTCCGTTCCCGACAGCTCACCTCGCAGGCGTAGAGAGGCTACTTCTTCATGTCCGCAACTCCGCAAAGCGGCCGTCGCCGCGCTGAACCAGCCCGCCGCACGTCCCTTTTGNGGCTGGCGACCGCTGGCAAGGGAACCCGCACTCGAACCCATGCAGCTGGCCCAACAGCCGCAGTATCCGCGGTGACCACCACAGCCAAATGTATGGCCGCCGTGGCCGTTGTTGGTGCACTTGTCGCCGCGGGAGCCGTGGCTCAGCAGGTTGGCGCACCAACCGCATCCGGACAAAATCTAACGAGCCTGGTTTCCTCCGTGGATACCAGTTCCCCGGCAACTGCCCCAGCAGTATCAGCACCTGGCGACGCGGCCATCAGCTTCCCCAGCTTCAGCGCCACATCACGTGCTGTACCGAAACCCACCGAGGCTGCAATCAAAGCTGAAGGTGACGTGCTCAAGGCAGCTGCCGCCCTGCCCCTGCCCCTGCGGCGACACCAGCACCCGCACCAGCACCCGCACCAGCACCCGCACCAGCACCCGCACCGGCACCCGCACCGGCACCGGCACCGGNTTGATGATCCCGCTGGCGCTCAGGCTTTCGCTTCCGGCCAGTTGGCTACCTTTGGTTGGGGCGCTGACCAAATGAGCTGTTTGACCCAGCTGTGGGAACGTGAATCCAGCTGGCTCACCTCGGCCGAAAATGCCTCCAGTGGCGCCTATGGCATTGCACAGTCACNNCCTGCGACCAAGATGGAGAGCACCGGCAGCGACTGGAGCACCAACTACCAGACCCAGATTCGATGGGGCCTGGGCTACATCCAAGAACGCTACGGTTCACCATGTTCGGCGTGGGGTCACTCAAACGCAGTGGGCTGGTACTAGAGAACATTTAGGAAGCGGGGACGATGGTTGAGGAGTCATTACAGGAATTGTTGGCCCTAGCCCCCGTTCCCGGCGGTACCCTCACACTGCGCGATGCCCGCTCCGGTTCCTCACGCGACGTTCAGCTGGGTCCCGTCCAACTAGCACGAACCCAAAACACCCGGGCTACTTGGTTCGCGGTGATCCAATGGTGCAACGAGGCTTCTGATGTGGCCGGCTTTACGCCCGTCTCCGCCGTTAATGGCCGAGAGGTTACGTGGGAAGTGAGTGCCGATGGGTACCGCCTTCCCACCGAGGCTGAGTGGGAGTGGGCTGCCCGCGCACGAACATTGACGCCTGTTTATGGACCGTTGGCGGACATAGCCTGGACGGCTGCGGATGCCCTGGAGGGACCGCAGGACGTTGCCCTCAAGAAGCCCAATGATTTTGGCATGTTCGACACGATCTCTAACGTGTGGGAGTGCTGCTGGGATTACGCAGACACTGCCCGCCACGGCGAATACAGATGCTTATGCGGCGGCGGCTGGGATAATCTGCCATGGAGTGCCAGGGCGTCGGTTCGCCGGGGTAGCGCGCCCGATGCGGTGCTAGAGGATGTGGGGTTCAGGGTGGCCCGCGGAGCGCTCGGGGCTTCGGGCACTTCGGCAGCCCAGGGCTGGACGCCACTGCGAACACTATAAAAATCCACTACCGATGAAAATGCCATAGCTTGACGTTTTGCCATAGTTCGTACTATGGCAAAACGTCAAACTATGGCATTTTCAAAAGGTGGACCTTGGGAGCGGTGTGGTTGGGCCCCACGCCCGAGGGTTCCCTAGCCGAGCGAAGCGGTTAAACGGAGCGGTGTGGTTGGGCCCCCACGCCCGAGGGTTCCCTAGCCGAGCGAAGCGGTTAAACGGAGCGGTGTGGTTGGGCCCCACGCCCGAGGGTTCCCTAGCCGAGCGAAGCGGTTAAACGGAGGGTGTGGTTGGGCCCCACGCCCGAGGGTTCCCAGCCGAGCGAAGCGAGGTTAGGAGGGTGTGGGGACTATTCTGCGACGCCGTAGAGGCGGTCTCCGGCGTCGCCCAAGCCCGGCACGATGTAGGCGTTTTCGTCGAGGCCTTCATCGATGGAGGCCAACACTACGTGCACGTTGTCGCGGCCACCATGAGCGGCTTCTAGCTTGGCCAGGCCTTCGGGAGCTGCGAGGAGGCAGATGCAGGTGATGTCTGCAGCGCCACGATCAAAGAGGAACTTGAACGCCTCGATCAAGGTTCCACCGGTGGCAAGCATGGGATCGAGCACGAACACCTGGCGACCGGTCAGGTCCTCTGGGAGGCGTTCGGCGTAGGTGATGGCTTCGAGGGTTTCCTCGTTGCGCGCCATGCCAAGGAATCCTACTTCGGCGGTGGGCAGCAGACGCGTCATGCCTTCGAGCATGCCTAGGCCGGCACGCAGAATCGGCACCACCAGCGGTGTGGGCTTGGACAGACCTGTCCCGATGGTGGAGGTAACGGGCGTCTCGATATTGACAGGTTCCACCCGCACTTCCCGGGTAGCTTCGTATGCCAAAAGGGTCACCAATTCCTCGGTGAGCTGACGAAANACAGGTGACGGGGTGTTCTTGTCTCGAAGGACCGTCAACTTGTGGGCAATAAGCGGATGATCCGCAACCAGTACGCGCATGAATAAAGCTACCATTGAGCCGTGCCCAACACAGCGAATTTCCACCCAATCGAGATAACCACCACGGCGGTTCATGCCCGGTGGATGGGCCTTGCCCTTGACCAGGCACGGCTGGCCTTGCGGACGGCGGACGTGCCAATTGGCGCCGTCGTGCTGGGGCCCGACGGCGAAATCTTGGGTTTGGGGCGTAACGAACGAGAAGCGCACGGGGATCCCACGGCCCATGCCGAGGTGCTCGCAATCCGTGAAGCTGCGGCGAAATTGGGGTCGTGGCGACTGGCCAATTGCACCTTGGTTGTCACGCTTGAGCCGTGCACCATGTGCGCCGGGGCGATTGTGCTGGCGCGGGTGCCGCGGGTGGTTNTTGGTGCTTGGGATGAGAAGGCGGGCGCGGCGGGATCCGTATTCGACGTCTTACGCGAACGTCGCCTAAATCACTGGGTTGAAGTGTTCCCCGGAGTGCGTGAAGACGAATGTGCGGCTCTGTTGAAGGACTTTNTCGGCGGACACCGATAGCTCCTCTGCTGGCGACGCTCGCGTCAGGGAGTCACCACTAGCTCTAGCGCTCGCATCGCACAGGAAACCCGTTGAATATTCTCAATACTTGTACCTCGCCCCACACGATTATTTTTNCCGGTGTCATCGCACCAGTCCAGATCATGCGGAGCTACCGAAACCAGCCACCTGCCTGGGACGCCAGAGTCCGGGACTTCAAAGCGATAGCTGAACCCNCCGGCGTCGTTCATGGGAGCTTTACGGTCCAAAACCCGGTTTCCTACGCTATCNAAAACCTCAACCTTCACCTGTGCATCCACGCCGTACCGGGGNTTGCACGTGGCGTCATTCGCGGAGATGGTGACGGGATCACCGGGGCTGGCAGTGGCCGTACTCAAGAACAGCGGCGGCGGCATACAGGGCGAAGAGACGTGTTCTGGCGAACACCCGGCCCCCAGCAAGAAGACGGCACTCAAGGAGGAGACCACGAGAAAAGCTGTCAGCTTCTGCATCATTGATGACCCGCCGCAGTGTTGAGCGCGTCAATCCGTGGTTGCCTGCTCGAGGGTGAATCGAGGCTGAAGGAGCGGAAGTCTCCCAGATCTTCGCGAATGAATTCCTCAACCTCGTAAATCCGTTGGGCCACCGCTTTCGTAGGGGCACCAAAGAGCCAGTGGACAATGCGCTGCTCAGCGGGGTCATACTGCCACAAGCCAACGATTCGCCCTCGGTCCACAATCGGGTGATCGGGCAGATCAGCCTGGAGCGCAAGTTTTGTGCTGAGCAGTTGGCGGTCCCGGTCTTCCTGCGCAAAGTGGTCTGCCGCGTTGCGCCGTAGCAAGAACAACGCGTCAGTACCTGCAAGTAACTGGATTTGTTGCTGATCCGGAACCACAAAATCAGCTGCGACGTCAACATCTTCGGGCAACATCCACAGTCCCTGAGCTTCCACCGCACCGGCACCTGCGAGCGCTTCCTTGGTCTGTGCGACGGTGAAGGCTGTAAACCATTGGGTTTGCTTCATTGTTGCCCCACCAGTCCAGCCCAGATANTTTTCCATCAGCTTGGTCTGGACTTGTTCCGGTGACTCTGCGGCAAGCGGCAACCCNCAAGCCGTGTAGGCGTAGCGTTGCTGGTCAAGCCGTCCGTTCACGGGTACGCGGCGGATACGACCGTCAGCCTGCAACAGCCCCAGCACTGTGGGCAGTGTGGTTGAGGCGCCCTTNTTCTTACCTTCCTCACCTAGGCTGCGCACAGCATCGCCCAGTTGTTCCTTGAGCTGTCGCGGATCCAAGGCACCGGTCCCGCGGGCTGCGGCGTCCTGTAGCAGTTGCAGTGTTTGTGTTTCAAGGGTGTGGATTTCTTCACGGGATACCCCCAGCTTGTCAAGAACCTTCATAGTGCTTTCCGCAGCGGCCCGGCCCAGTGCCAGCCCCCACGCAAAGTCCTCCTCGCCCAGGACATAGGTGCAGCCACGTGCCGTGGGAAGTTCATGGATGACCAAGGCCGCCACATCGGCGTCTGCCTGGTCGCGTCGGATCCCTGCACGGGCGAAGAGGCTCAGGTAAGGATTGTCACCGCCAACAGACCTCGCCCATCCTGTGCGTGTGAGGACGCTTGCAGCACTGCTGCCTATAAGCGATCCGTCCAAGCCTTGTTTGTGCCAGCTCCAGGCACGTCGCGTTGCAGTGTCCATGCGCCCATTTTGCACCATGTGAGCAAACATCGGCAGACTCATTTTGCGCTGGAGCTTTGAGCCGGTAAGGTTGACGCGTTGGTGACGTGTCCGAGCGGCCGAAGGTGCAACACTCGAAATGTTGTTTAGGTGAGAGCCTAACGTGGGTTCAAATCCCACCGTCACCGCCATAAAAGCCCCGTAGATCTTTTGCATCTACGGGGTTTTCTTTCCTGACGAGGGTACGGAAGCCCCTGCCTGCCGTGCGCCATCGGCGAAAAACGCCACCCTTGGCCGCCATACTTGGTCCTTTCAGGCGTCAATTGATAGCTTGGAAAGCCCACCGTCTTGGATAGTGGGGAAATTTATTGTTGCGTTCACACCAGATGAGGCACTCATCGATTTCGGTGCCAGATCAACTCTTCCGCACCTACCGCCAGCGTTAGTAGGAGCCGGGCAAACCTGTCAAGTACGACAAGACCGGACAAATACAGAGAATACTCGGGAACCATTCAGTAAACATCGGGTCAGATGCCAGAGAATGGGGCATGGCACTTCAACCTCCGGCCGCTGCGGACCCTCATGCGTCACCACCACCCAAGCTCACCCGTGCGGATGGCGAACCGATCCGTGCCCTCGTTGTGGATGACGAACCTGAGCTGGCCGATTTGATGCGGCGCGGTCTTCAAATCAGTGGCTGGGACGTGGCCACTGCCCATGACGGCTTCGAAGCATTGAAGATTGCTCGCGAGTTTGTTCCCGACGTGCTGGTCTTGGACGTCATGATGCCCGGCATGGATGGTGTGGAACTGCTGCAANAGATCCGCACCATCTATCCCGATGTCCCGGCCCTATTTCTGACCGCCAAGGACGCCGTCGCGGACAAGGTGACAGGTCTACAAGCAGGCGGGGACGATTACGTCAGTAAACCATTTAGCATGAAAGAAGTCCTGCTCCGGCTACACAGAATCGTCCAACGTTCGGGCATCACCGCCCCACAGTTCGCTCTCCTGAGCGTGGGTGACTTAATCCTCAATAAGGACACCCGTGCTGTGCAGCGCGCCGGCGTGGAGATCTCGTTGACAAGCACCGAATTTGAGCTGTTGAAGTTCCTCATGGAAAACCCGCGCCACGTCTTGAGTAAGTCGCGCATCCTGGACCGCGTCTGGAACTACGATTTTGGTGGTCAAAGCAACATCGTGGAACTCTATATCTCCTACTTGCGTAAANAGGTCGACGCCGATCGGCAACCCATGATTCACACCGTCAGAGGTTCGGGCTACGTGATCAAGCCATGTCTGTAAATAGTTCCACCCCAGCCGCCCCAAGACTCAGAACCCCAAGACTCACCACGGCCAAAACCCTGCTTCACCCGAGCTCATGGCATCTAAGCACTCGGCTTGTTGTTGTGATGCTTGCCCTGCTGACAGTCATTTGTGTGTTGGTGGGCATGGTCAGCTACGCTGCGCTGAGTATGACCGTCAACAGCCAGTTAGACTCCGCACTGCAGCAGGCAGCGGTACGCACCACGGCTNTTTACACCAGTCCCAACACTGGCGGGTCCCTCCCCGATCCGTTTAATGCCCGGGCCACAAGTGCGGGCCAGCTCAGTGCCGTCCTGAGCAACGGCGTGGTGCATTATGCAGGCATTCTCGCCAGCACCGGAACCCGTCAGCAGCTGACCACCGCAGACGCCGACATCTTGGCCGGACTCTCCACCCGTGGCGATCTCAGTAGCAAAACGCTGTCAATCGGTGAGTACCGTTTGCAGGCGCAGTCCGTCCCCGACGGCGATATCCTCATCACCGGCCTCCCTCTGGCCGCGACCGAACAAACGCTCTCCACCTTGGTGCTCTCGATCGTGCTTGTATCGCTGGCCGGTTTGATGGCGTTGGGCTGGGCCGGCATGGTCATCATCCGGCGCAGCCTGCGCCCACTGGTGCAACTTTCGGATACAGCCACCCAGGTCTCAACGCTCAGGCTCGACGCCGGTGAGGTGGCCTTGAGCGTTAGGGTCCCCGACGCCGCTGCCCATGCTGGCACTGAAGTTGGCAACGTTGGCAACGCCTTCAACGCCATGCTGGATAACGTGTCCCACGCACTTGAGGTCAGACAGCACAGCGAAACAAAGCTGCGCCGTTTTGTGGCCGACGCCAGCCATGAACTACGCACACCGCTGACGGCAATTCGCGGCTACGCAGAGCTGTTGTCAATGACCGAACCGCTCAGTCCTGACGGCCAAACAGCCTTGGGCCGGGTGCAGGACCAGTCAGTACGGATGAGCCGGCTGGTGGAGGACCTGTTGACACTTGCCCGTCTGGATGAGGCACAGCAGTCAGCCCCTGGGACACGATCGGCCGGANAAATCATGGGTGCCCCCACCCCAGTGAACATGAGCCCATTGCTGATGGAAGCTGTCCGAGACATCCAGGTAGCAACCNCTGACCACCAGTGGAGCTTTACGGTCCCTGATGAGCCGGTGGAGGTTCTAGGTGAGGACATGGCGCTGCGCCAGCTGCTGTTGAACCTGCTGGCCAATGCCGCAAAGCACACCNCCGCCGGCACAGCAGTACATGCCACCTTGTTACAAACCGCTGACGGGTCATCCGTACTTGAAGTCAGCGACAACGGACCCGGCATTGACCCTGACTTCCAANAAATCATCTTTGATAGATTTTCGCGCGCGGATCAGGCCCGTACCGGCACAACCGGCAGCACCGGGCTGGGGTTGAGCATCGTGCAAGGGATCGTCCATGCGCACCGCGGCACAGTGGCAGTCACCAGCGTCCCCGGGAACACCACCTTTAGGGTGCATCTGCCCAACCCGGATCGGGGAGGAAAGACCNCTGCGGACGGGGCCATGACTTCCGGGGTAACATCGGCAACGGCCCCTTAGAACGCGTCCGGCTTTTAGTGCACCAGCCACCGAGCTACCGGGTGCACAGCACGGCTTTTCCTCGATAGGATAAGGGCGTTGACCGATTCGAAAGGAGCAGTGTGCCGCACGCCNCCTTCAGACTGTTTCGAACCACCGTGGTGGGTGCCACAGTCCTTGGCCTAGCGGCCGGGGCGCATCTGCTGGCTGGCGGAACGCTCCCCGCTCCGGCGATCATGACTGCCATTGTGGCACTACACATGCTGTGCTCCAGTGTTGCCACCAAATTCCGGCTGACCCTGCCCACCATGGTCGCCCTGCTGGCCAGCAGTCAGATTGTCCTACACCAGGGTTTTGAAACACTCTCACACGGCGTACACCCGGGTACAGCACCTGGCTCCGCCGCGACCGCGGCGCTAAACCACCACGGGATGTCGGCCGAAGCGCACGCCTCCGCCATGCTGGCTTCTGCCACGTCGATCAACACACCCGGCCTTGACAGCATCACAACTGCTGGGGAAATGTCGCTGTGGATGTGGGCTGCACACATCGGGGCCACCTTGGCCGCTGCAGGTCTTCTGGCCTTCGGTGAGAACGCACTGTGGTCCCTGGCAAACTGGTTACGCCCGCTGTACCGTTGTACGGCCGTGGTACTGCGGCTTCCGCGGAAAACTGCCCAGCCAAGCATCATTCCGCGCCTGCTTCCCCGCCTTCCCTGGCGCAATCTGCGCCCTGACACCAAACGGNGGCCACCTACTTACATGCAAATTTTCCCCTAACACCCTTCGAGCTCCTCGCAGGGTGTACCTCCTGTACTCTTTGCGTTTTCGAAAGGTTTTCCCATGCGACTTTCCCGTACCCTCAAGACCACCCTTGCCCTCGGCGCCACTACTGGCCTGATGTTGCTGGGGTTGGGCAGCGCCTCGGCCCACGTCGATGCCACCAGTAGTGAAACAGCAGCTGGTGCTTACACGCTGGTCACCTTCGCCGTTGGCCACGGTTGCGACGGCTCACCCACCACGGCAGTGACCATCACCCTGCCCGAGGAACTCAACTCAGCCACACCCACGGTCAACCCGAACTGGACCATCAGTACCTCCACACAGAAGCTGGATACCCCGCGCACCCTAGCCAACGGCAGCAAGATCAGCGAGCGAACCGCGTCCATCACTTACACGGCGAAGACCCCGCTGATCGACCACCAGCGCGACACCTTCACCTTGTCTTTGCAACTGCCTGAATCTGTGGGAACCACCTTGAACTTCCCCACCCTGCAGAAGTGTGAAACAGGCCAGACCGACTGGAAGGAAATCCCTGCTGCAGGTGCCGACCATGATTCAGTGAAGGCGCCTGCTCCTGCACTGACCATCACCAAGGCCGTCGCCGCTGATGCCCACGGCACTAACGCCAGCACTGACACGGATGTTGCAGCAGCCTCTGAATCCACAGTAACGAACGACGGCTCTATCAGCTGGCCTGCATGGCTTGGCATGGGTGCGNGGTTGGCCGGGCTAGTCCTAGGTGGCTTGGCATTCCTGCGTACCGGCCGCAAGGCCTAACACTGCGCCCTTTGTAACGCCAGCTAGCTCCACGCTCCTCGTGGGGCGGTCTCTTTCGGCGCTGACCTGCACCTCGACGGCGGGTCAAGTTGACTCGTCTTAGCAAGAGCGTAAAAGTGGTGGCATGACAACTACACAGCGAGCCACCACTACCCGACGCCCCCGAGCAATAGTGCTTGCAGTGGTAGCCGTGGTGGGACTGGGCGTCTCGCTGACCGCTTGCGGCCCCAAGATTCCACAGGCTCAGTCTCCCCATCATCTTCCTCCGTGCTGGCCAGCACACAGGCCAGCACGGAGGCCAGTACGGCTGCCAGCCCCAGCGCTAGTGCATCAACCAGCCCACCGCAGGTCACGCCGTCGTCCCCGGTAAGTGCCAGCACCACTGCCAGTACACCAGAATCTTCTGCAACGGCTCTGTGCACGGCGGCCTCGTTGAAGGGATCGTTCGATGACGGCGGCGGCGGGGCTGCGGGGAGCGTCTACATGAGACTGCTGGTGACAAACACCTCGGCGGTAGAGTGCATCCTGGACGGCTATCCTGGNGTGTCCATGGTTGCACCCGGCAGCATCACCCCGATCGGTGCACCGGCGGAGCGGGATCCCAACGCCCCGTCGAATGGGCCCATCACTTTGGCACCAGGCCACAGTGCAGGCGCCACCTTGCGCTACACACAGGCGGATAACTACCAAGACTGCCAGCGCGTGCAGGCGGAATCAATTCTTGTTTACCCGCCCAGCGCCACAGACAGCTTGAGATCCCCGCANNCCTTGACGGCCTGCAGCAATGCCGACATCAAACTCCTGACAATCGGCGCGTTTCAGCCTTAGGCTGCCGCTACTAGGCGAAACGGCTGCCGCTACCTGGCACGGCTAGGGCCGCAATGCCTCTTCTGGGTCAAACTCTTCGAAGGACCCAATGAAACCAGGATCACTGTCTTGGGATTCCCGGCGGCGTCCGTTACGCAGCACATAGAGTTTATTAGCGGCAAAGGCCAGCACTGCTGTTGTCAGCAAATGTAGGGCCCCGCCCCAGACGTCGGCGTGGATGACCATGGCGAGAAAACCAGTGAACGCCACGGCACCGCCAACGGTCATGAGCAGCCGAAGCCGCTCAAAATGGCCGTAAACAATGATCGCTGCACCCAGAACCAGCCACGGGCCAGTTCCGTTGAGGAACGGCATGAGTGCACTCAAGATAATGCCAAGGGCCGTCCCNCCAGCAAGATATAAATAATGCTTTCGCGGGGCCAGCCACCAGGACGGGTGCCGCCAGAGCCAAGCGCCACTCAGCACTGCCGCGAACAAGGAACCCACCACGAANAAGCGCGCATCGGCACCGTTACCGCGTTCAGCCACCATACTGATGGCCCCGAAANNCCAGAAAAGGAACGACAAGGCGAGCAGGGGAACCCAATTGTTTCCAATGTGACGAGTCTGCACTGTGCTTGCCCTCCAAACAATTCCGTGTGGCAGAAGAACCGTCCGGGCACACAATCTGCGCCGAACCGGCGTCGGCAACCGTTGCCACTTCCTATCGATAGATTACCGCTAGAGACTGACACTTGTGCACCAGGGTGGTGTCGCGCCCACCACGTTCGGTGGTACTGGGTGCCCTGCCCGGTAAAAGTGCCGAAATGTCAGTCCCATGCGGCATGATAGAGCCGTGCAGGGAACAACACCAACCGCCGCCATGACCCAGTTCGCAGCAGCCACACGCGAATGGTTCCTTGGCGCGTTCAGCTCCCCTACTCCTGCACAANGCGGGGCCTGGGAAGCTATTGCTAGCGGCACCCACTCCCTGGTGGTGGCACCGACAGGTTCCGGANAAACCCTGGCCGCCTTTNTGTGGTCACTGGATGGACTCATAGCCAAGGCAGCAACAGCAACAAACACCACGCCGGTAAAATCAGGCACTCGTGTGCTGTATATTTCACCGCTGAAAGCACTGGGTGTTGACGTAGAACGTAACCTTCGCGCACCACTGATCGGCATCACTCAGACAGCGGCACGGCTGGGTGTACAGACACCACACGTCAGCGTCGGCGTACGTTCAGGGGACACCNCCGCCGACGAGCGCCGCCGCCTGCTCAGCCATCCGCCCGATATCTTGATCACCACACCGGAATCGCTTTATTTGATGCTGACCTCTAAAGCGCGCGAGACCCTCAGCAATGTACACACCGTCATCATTGATGAGGTCCATGCCGTGGCAGGTACTAAGCGCGGCGCCCATTTGGCCCTCTCCTTAGAGCGACTCGATGCCTTGTTAGAATCCCCAGCCCAACGGATTGGCCTCTCCGCAACGGTTGAACCCCATTCCACGGTGGCCCGCTTCCTGGGTGGCAACGCCCCAGTCACGATCGTTGCCCCGGTCAGCACCAAAACCTGGAATCTGGCGGTCACAGTGCCCGTCTCGGATATGACCGATCTGCCAGCTTTGGCCGGCGCCCATGATCTCGGCCCGGCCTCCGGACTACAACCCAATGCCTCCATCTGGCCGCATGTGGAGGAGAAGATTCTCGATGCGGTGCTGGCCAAAAGTNCCACCATCATCTTTGCCAACTCTCGCCGGCTAGCCGAACGGCTCACAGGCCGGCTCAACGAGATCTATCTGGAACGGCTCGAACTCGCCGCACAGGACACGGCGGCTGCGCACGAAGGTGACGCTGCCGGCACTCCTGACGCGCCCGACGTCGGAACCTCCTCAGTGCAGTCCNCCACCAGGTTGCCTGCGGAGATGATGGCGCAGGCCGGATCCGTCGCCGGCGCGTCCCAGGTGTTGGCCAAGGCGCACCACGGCTCGGTCTCGAAGGAGCAGCGGGCGCTGATTGAGGATGATCTAAAGTCCGGCCGGTTACGTGCGGTGGTGGCCACCTCAAGTTTGGAATTGGGCATCGATATGGGTGCGGTGGATTTGGTCATCCAGGTGGAATCGCCACCGTCTGTGGCCAGCGGGCTGCAGCGGGTGGGGCGGGCCGGGCACCAGGTGGGCGAGATTTCCCAAGGGATCTTGTTCCCCAAACACCGCGCGGATTTGCTGCATTCAGCCGTCACCGTGGAACGTATGCTGGCCGGGAAGATTGAGCCACTGTCCATCCCAGCAAACCCGCTGGACATCTTGGCCCAACAGACCGTCGCAGCCACTGCGCTGGAACCGCTGGATGTGGATACCTGGTTTGAGACTGTCCGGCGCAGTGCACCCTTTNTAGCTCTGCCACGCTCAGCCTATGACGCCACCTTGGACCTGCTGGCCGGGCGTTACCCTTCGGATGAGTTTGCAGAACTGCGTCCGCGCATCATTTGGGACCGGACGGCAGGAACCATCACGGGCCGCNCCGGCGCACAACGCTTGGCGGTCACCTCCGGCGGGACCATTCCAGACCGTGGGCTCTTTGGCGTATTCATTATTGGTTCCGAGGACGCAGGCTCTACTGCTCAGGCGTCCAAGGGTGGCCGCCGCGTGGGCGAGTTGGATGAGGAGATGGTCTATGAATCCAGGGTGGGCGATGTGTTCGCACTCGGCGCCACTAGCTGGAAAATCGAGGACATCACCTTTGACCGGGTCCTTGTCTCCNCCGCCTTCGGTCAGCCAGGANAGCTACCGTTCTGGAAGGGCGATTCCCTAGGCCGCCCTGTGGAACTGGGCCGGGCGTTGNGGGCGTTCATTCGTGAGATCAGTGCAGCGCCCCGCAAGAAGGCGATCGCCCGCTGCACGGCAACCGGCCTGGACCAGTGGGCAGCGAACAACCTTCTGAGCTATCTGGACGATCAANAAGCGGCCACTACACAGGTCCCCGATGACAAAACACTTATGGTCGAACGCTTCCATGACGAGCTCGGCGATTGGCGGGTGGTGTTGCACAGCCCGTTCGGTATGCCTGTCCACGCCCCTTGGGCTTTGGCTGTGGCAGCGCGCTTGCACGAGCGTTACGGTCTGGACGGCTCGGCGATGGCTTCCGACGACGGCATCGTGCTGCGGGTGCCGCTCATGGCCGATGAGCCTCCCGGCGCTGAATTATTCCTTNTCGATGCGGACGAGCTTGACGGCATCGTCACAGCCGAGGTGGGTGGTTCGGCCCTCTTCGCCAGCCGTTTCCGTGAGTGCGCTGCCAGGGCGCTGCTGCTCNCCCGGCAAAATCCAGGCAAGCGCTCCCCTTTGTGGCAGCAACGCCAACGTTCGGCCCAGCTGCTGGATGTGGCCAGGAAATACCCGCAGTTTCCCATCGTGCTCGAAACCGTGCGCGAATGCCTGCAGGACGTCTACGATCTGCCGGCCCTGAAATCCATTGCTGCGAGCATTGAACGCCGGGAACTGCGCATTGTCGAAACCACCACCAGCGAGCCCTCCCCGTTCGCCCGATCGCTCCTCTTTGGCTACGTTGCCAGCTTCCTCTATGAGGGCGATTCCCCTCTAGCTGAGCGCCGCGCAGCTGCGCTCTCTNTGNATCCAGCCCTACTCGATGAATTGTTGGGCCGGGCAGAGTTACGCGAGCTGCTGGATCCCAATGTCATTGCCACCACCGAGGCACAGCTGCAACGCCTCGCCGGCAGCGGAAAGGACAATGACCGGCGCGCCCGCGGCATGGAAGGGNTGGCGGATTTGTTGCGCCTTCTGGGCCCGCTCACCGTGGCAGAAGTTGCAGCCAGGCTTGTCCCTGAAACCGACCACGCCGACCACGCCGGACACCCAGCCACGGCGGCGGCCCACCTGGCCGAACTGGTCACCGCCAACCGCGCACTACGGTTCAACATGGCAGGGGAGGAACGCTTCGCCGCCATTGAGGATGCCGCCCGTTTGCGGGATGCCCTCGGCATCNCCCTTCCCATGGGCGTCNCCCTCGCCTTCATCGAGCCAGTAGCTGATCCGTTGGGTGACCTGCTGGGCCGCTATGCCCGCACCCACGGCCCCTTTACCGCGCCGGACGTGGCCCTGAGGCTGGGGCTGGGCGTCGCCGTCGTACTTTCAGGATTGGCCAAGCTGGCGGCTGACAAACGCATCACGGAGNGGGAATTTCTTCCCCAACGCGCTGATCCAGGGAGTTCTGAATGGTGCGACGTTACGGTTCTGCGGCAGTTGCGGAGCCGGTCCTTGGCTGCGTTGCGGGCCGAAGTAGAACCGGTTGATGCCAGCACCTATGGCCGGTTCCTGCCAGCGTGGCAGCATGTCAGCGCGGCCTCCAACTCCACTGCACTGCGCGGTTTAGATGGTGTGCTGACCGTGGTGGACCAGTTGGCGGGTGTGCCCATTCCGGCATCGGCGTGGGAGCCCTTGGTATTGGCTGCGCGGGTAGCCGATTACTCCNCCGCCATGTTGGATGAACTCATGGCAACGGGAGAAGTGGTACTTTCCGGGTCCGGTTCACTGGGGTCCAACGATGGTTGGCTGAGTCTGCACATTGCAGACTCGGCCGCCTTGACCCTGCAACCTGCCGCTGATTTCACTCCCACAGAATTCCACCACCGAATTTTGACAGCGCTGGATACGGCAGGGGCCTATTTCTTCCACCAGTTGCGCGAAATGACCGCTGATGGGCCGGACTCCATGGCTTCTGACACAGAGTTGAGCACGGCCTTGTGGGACCTGCTCTGGGCTGGGCGGGTCAGTAACGATACCTTCTCACCGGTTCGGGCATTGTTGGCGGGCGGGCACACTGCGCACAAGCAGAAAGCTCCCNCGTCACGGCTGCGTCCGGCGCGTGCCGGGCGTTATGGGCGGTTACCGGGCCGTGGCGCAGGTGCCCAGCGCGGGCGCCCCATGGGTGGTGGACGGTGGAGCTTGTTGCCAGCTGCCNCGGGACAGGATGGCGCCCTGTCCGCCACGGAGGCCACGCTGCGCAGCCACGCCCTAGCCGAGCTGTTTCTGGACAGGTACGGGGTGGTGACGCGCGGTTCGGTCATGAATCACGGCATTCCCGGCGGCTTCGGGCTCATGTACAAGGTGCTGGCACGTTTGGAGGAAAGCGGAAAGTGCCGCCGCGGATACTTCATTGAGCATCTGGGTGCTGCACAATTTGCGGTCTCAGCCACGGTGGACAGGCTGCGGACCTTTAGCGAGGATGCCGCCTTGGCGGTCCGGGCTCCCNAAGCTCTAGCCTTGGCAGCCACTGACCCTGCCAGTCCCTACGGTGCTGCGCTGCCGTGGCCGCCGTTGGATTCCGGTCACCGGCCAGGGCGGAAGGCCGGTGCACTGGTGGTGATGGTCGACGGCGCGCTGGTGCTGTACGTAGAGCGCGGTGGCCGCACGCTGTTGTGCTTTAGCGAGGACGAATCTGTTATTTCTCTCGCTGCCACGGCTCTGGTGAAAGTTATCAAGCGCGGCGCCATCGACAAAATGGCGATCGAGAAAGTGAACGGCGCCGACGTGTTAGGAACCCCACTGGCCCGGGCGCTGCTGGAATCCGGCGCGTACAGTTCCCCGAGGNGAGTGCGGATCCGTGCCTGAGGGAGACACCGTCTGGAGGCAGGCNCAGGATCTGCGAGCCGTCCTTGAAGGGCAGGTACTGACAGCTTGCGATTTTAGGGTGCCTGCGTTCGCCACACTTGATCTGTCAGGTGAAACTGTCTCGGCCGTTCACTCGCGTGGCAAACATCTACTCATGCATGTGGGTGATCATCTCATCCATTCGCATCTGTCCATGGAAGGACATTGGGACATCTATCCACTGGCCGCCGCTGGCCGCTCTGGCCGCTGGCGTCGGCCAGCATTCACCGCACGGGTCATTCTGCAAACTCAGCTGGCCACGGCGGTGGGCTTCTCCTTGGGAACGCTGGAAGTCCTGCCAGCTGCGTTGGTGTCCAACGCCGTCGGGCATCTGGGTCCAGACTTGCTGGGACCGGATTGGGACGCTGGCGAAGCTGCGCGCCGGCTACTCCTTGATCCCGGGCGAGCGGTGGGGTTAGCCCTNTTAGACCAGCGCAATCTGGCTGGAATTGGCAACATTTACCGCAACGAGCTGTGCTTTCTTAGCGGNGTACACCCNAGGGTCCCCGTCCGCGAAGTGCCAGAGATGGCTCGCCTCGTTGACCTCTCCAAACGGCTTCTTGAAGCCAATAAAACAGACCGCAGCGTTCCACCACCGGCGGCCCCGCACGCGGCGATGCTGCGCTGTGGGTCTATGGGCTGGCGGGGAAACCTTGCAAGCGGTGCGGCTCCCTGATCCGGCACTCCACCCTGGCCGATCCGGCGTTCCCCGTTCGGGCAGCCCGTGACATTTACTTCTGTCCTCGGTGCCAAGTCTTACCGTAAGTGCGGCGCCGCCGGTGCATTAATGTGCCGTCTCTACCCGGATGGTCGGCGGTGAGCTTGCGGGCGTGCGCAGGAACAAGGATAGGAACAACGCCAGGGCGGGCAGCCCTATCAGCATCACCAACATGGTGTGCAAGCTTGTGGCATCTGCTATGGCTCCGAGCACTGGGTTGAAAAGCCCACCCACGGTGACGGCCAGGCCCACCGTCACCCCGCTCGCCGTGCCAATCCTGTTGGGAAGATAATTTTGGCCCAGAATGACAAAAACGCTGAACGGTACGAAAATACTGACGCCTGTCACCGCCACAAGAACCAGTGCAAGGTGCCATTCAGGGGCCAGGACCAGCCCAACCATGGCGGGGATGCAGACTCCAAAGCCGTATCTGATGGAAATCAAAGGCCCGAAGCGGTCGGCCAGCCAGCCGCCCAGGAGTGTTCCACAAGCTCCGGAAGCGAGGAAAATCGTGAGGGCGGCTCCACCCACCACCTCCGTGGCGCCGAGGTTGTGGATGAAGTACAGGGCCAGGAAGGAACTCAGGCCAAAGAACACGATGGAGCGGACCAGCACCACGGATGTCAGTTTCAANAACTCCGGCCAATTGTCTCTGCCCTGGTCCATGGCGGAAAATCTAGGGGCACCCACCGGACCGTCCAGCACCGGCCCCAGCCACTTGATCAGGATTACCACCATGACCGCTGCCGGCAGCACCAACAGTGCAGTGCCGCGAAGTCCAAACCACAACAGCACCGGCGTGGCCAACAGGGAACCCAGGGCAAAACCTACATTGCCGCCCAACGCGAAGATGCTCATACCGCGGTTGCTATCCCCTGCCGCACGCCGTGCCGCGCTAGCTGCGGAAGGGTGAAACGCGGCGATACCCAGTCCAGAGNNAGCAACCATCAGCCAGGTGATGGCATAGCTGGAAAACAGGCCAGCCGCCGCCACGCCAAGCGCAGCTACCAGCATCCCGGCAGGGACCAGCCAACGCCGCGGTTTGTGGTCTGTCCAAACGCCAAAAGCTGGTTGCACAATAGATGAAAGCATGGTGGCAGCCAGGGTCAGCCCTGCCACAGCCGCATAGCTGTAGTGACGTTCGGAGACAAAGAACACCAGCATGGCCGGAATCACGCCCTGGTACAGGTCATCGACCATGTGGGCGGAAGACATCATGGCAACACCGCGCCGGTTCACAACTCACCCCGTCTGAACACATCATGGCTGCCACCACACATCTGCAACCATGTCCTGCAGGGGCTGGCAACCTACTTCCGAGGCTACTCCTGGCTGCAGTCCGTGGCTGGATTTACGGAGTGCTCCACACTTCCACAACAATAACTTGCGGTTCTTTGCTGTCGTCTTGCTTTCGGCGCTGCGGAGGGTCAATCCGCCATCAGGGCCTTAGCTAGGCAGTTGGTTCGTACATAGTTGAACCCTCGGTACCCTTGAAAGGTGATGAAATCTCCTCTCCCCGTGCGCAATGGCGTCAACGCCACCCGCATGCGTATGCCTGTAGAAGGCCCTTGGACCACGGCCATGGAATACGTGCTGGATAAGTTTAGCCACGTTGACCCTGTGGGCATTGTGGACAGATTTGAACGCGGCGAGGTCAAGGCACTAGACGGGGAAGTTGTATCCNCCAGCACTCCCTTGAGCGAACACTTATTCATTTGGTACTACCGTGAACTGCCGGTGGAAACACGTCTACCGGTGGAACTGTCCATCCTGCACCAGGACAATAATCTTGTGGTGGTGGACAAACCGCATTTCCTGCCGACCACGCCAGGGNGCATGTACGTTCAAGAATCGGCGTTGGTGCGTCTGCGGGTGCTCCTTGACCTACCGGATCTGGTGCCCATCCACCGGCTGGACCGGATGACGGCCGGAGTGCTGTTATTTTCGGCTAATCCAGAAACCCGTGGCAAGTACCAAACGCTCTTTGAANAACGACGCGTTGAAAAGACTTACCGCGCAGTGGCGCCAGTCCGCGATGAATTGGAATTTCCGCTGGTGGTGCGCAGCCGCATGATCAAGTCACGCACCTACCTGCTGGCCCAGGAGATCGAAGGCGAGCCCAATGCCGAAACCCGGATCGAGCTGATGGACACGCGTATTGACGCTGAATCCGGTAAAACGCTAGGTCTTTACGACCTTCAGCCACACACCGGAAAGACCCATCAGTTGCGGGTGCACCTAGCGTCCCAGGGCATCGGGATCCTGAACGACACCTTCTACCCTGTCTTGCACGAGCAGGCACCGGATAATTACACAATGCCACTGCAGCTACTGGCTCACAGTATTTCCTTCACTGACCCGCTGACTCGCGAGCCCGCCAAGTATTTCTCGAAGCTGGAGCTTTCAGCCTTCCCCAACCACGGCTAGAGCCCGGGCCCTGGCACCTGAGGGTTCCATTGCCGAGGAACGAGGCTAGGAGTGCGTGGAGAGGACCCACAGTTACAGTGTGAGCCACTTTCCAGCGGATCGGCGGAATGTGCGCAGCGCGCCCGTGGTGGCCACCTCGTTGACTGCGTGAGCCAAAGAAACGGCGGCGTTGCGCGCAAACTGGTTCTCGGCGTCGTACTCGCTAGCCTCAACCATGAAACGCACCGTGATGCGCGGGGTTCCCGCCACAATATCGAGCTGGTTGGCCTCCACCACGTGGGCAGATCCTACCGCAGCAACCGCCATGTCCATGACTTCTTCGGGNGCGTGGCCGGGACGCAGCCCGGTGATTTGGATGGTGGCGCGGAAGGAAGGCATTGCCCCAGTTTATGGTGTTCGGGCGCTGGGCAAAAGATCCCGCTTGCGGAAAGGGACACCGGTAGACGGGTGTCCGATGACGCAAGCGGGATCTTTCCTTCAGCGGCGGGGACTACCCGTGTTGCGCAGGCCGGCGGCCACACCGTTGATGGTGATCAACATGGCTCGTTGCAAACGCTCATCCACGTCAGCCTTGGTAATGTCAGCTTCGCGGACGCGGCGCAGCAACTCCACCTGCAGGTAAGAAATCGGATCCAGGTACTGATCGCGCACGTTCAGTGAGCGCTTGAGTAGCGGCTGGTTGTCCAGCAGCTCCCTCTCACCGGTCAGCAGCTGAATTTCTGCCACCGTGAGATCGTACTCGGCGCGGATGGTGGCGAAAAGGTGGTGCAACGGTGCCGGCACCAGTGTGGCCACATAATGCGCAGCGATGTCCATGTCCGTCTTGGCCAGCGTCATTTCCACATTGGAAATGGTGGAGGAGAAGAAGTGCCAGTGATCCAGCATTTCCTTCAGCTCAGCGCCGCGACCAGCTTCACGTGCTGCGCGTAGCCCGGAACCCACACCGAACCAGCCGGGGACGATCTGCCGTGACTGAGTCCACCCGAACACCCANGGAATAGCGCGCAAGCCGCCCAAGCCCGAACCGGAATCCGGGCGTTTAGACGGGCGGGAACCAATGTTCAAGCTGCCCAGTTGCTCTACCGGAGTGGAGGCCAAGAAATAGGCCGGTAGGTCATCGTGGTCAATCAGCGTCCGGTAAATGCCA
The DNA here is from genome assembly GCF_021398215.1 of Arthrobacter polaris. Classification (NCBI taxonomy): domain Bacteria; kingdom Bacillati; phylum Actinomycetota; class Actinomycetes; order Micrococcales; family Micrococcaceae; genus Arthrobacter; species Arthrobacter polaris. The sequence goes on along the minus strand of NZ_CP071516.1, from coordinate 3,978,196 downwards.
AAAGCGGCGTCGGACATGACTTCCATAATGTCCCCGAAGCGTCCCAAATCATCTTCTGAGTGGCGCGGCGCTTGGTGCAGAGCAGAGCCCTGCATGACGGCGGCCAGTGAGAGTTCCAGGTTTTCCCGGGCCAGTTCCGGAAGGGAGTACTTATCGGAAATGACCTCGCCCTGCTCGGTGAACTTGATGGCACCTTCAAGAACACCATTGGGCTGGGCCATGATGGCGTCATAGGTGGGTCCGCCACCACGGCCCACTGAGCCGCCGCGGCCGTGGAACATGCGCACGTTTACACCGTGCTTGAGCGCAACATCGCGCAGCTTGCGCTGAGTCTTATGGATTTCCCACTGTGAGGTGAGTACGCCGGATTCCTTGTTGGAGTCCGAGTAGCCGAGCATGATTTCTTGCACGTCCCCGCGTAGGCGGACCAATTCGCGGTAGGACGGGTCAGAGAGCAGCTGGTCCACAATTTCAGCGGAGGCCCGCAGCTCGTCCACCGTTTCCAGCAGTGGCGCAAAACCGATCTTGGCGTAGCGATTATCGCCTGTGAGCTGGACCAGGCCGGCTTCGCGGGCAAGCACTGCGGGNGCCAGAACATCGTCGGCACCACGGGTCATGGAAATGATGTACGTTTCGATGACGTCCGGGCCGTAAGTGCGCAGGGCCCGGCGCACCACACGGAAGACGTCGTACGTCTCGTTCGCTGTGCCTTCTAGCTTGATCGGGTGGCCCGACAGCGGACGGTGGCTGGCAAGTTCGGTGCTCAGCACTGCCATGCGCTCGGCGCGGTCAAGCCCGGCATAGGGCGTACCCAATTCACCCACACGGTCAATTAGCTGCCCAACGGCGTCGTGGTGGTAGTCAGCGTGTTCGCGGATGTCCAAGGTGGCCAGGTGCAACCCGAAGGAGGAAATGGCACGGCGCACCGAGGCCAGGGCACCATCGGCCACCAAAGTTGCTGAGTTATTCCGCAGTGAGGATTCGAGCAATTCCAGCTCGGCCACCAGTTCAGCGGTGCTGCCGTAATCGCGGCCGGACTCGTGGTACGCGCCGGCTGCAACACGTTTNTGGGTGTTGCGCAGTTTTGCTTTGATGCATGAAAGCTTCATACGGTAGGGCTCATCGGCGTTGAGTTCAAGGACGCGCGGATCAAAATTGGGCAGATTCGCCAGGTCGGCTGCAATGGAATCTGTCAGGGCCGCATCGGTGCCGTACAGGGCGCTGGAGTTGGAGAGCACGCTCAAAAGTTCATCGATCAGCACTATGGAGATCTTCATGGCGTTCTGGTTTTGCAGGATCAACACCTCACGCGTCACCTCTGAAGTGACGTTCGGGTTGCCGTCGCGGTCTCCGCCGATCCAGGAACCGAAGCGTAGCGGTGCAGCATCAGCTGGCAGTGTGACACCATGCTCCCCNAACAGATCGCTGAGTTCCGTCAGGACCTCGGGCATCGCGTCGGTGAGAATGTTGCGCAGGTAGTAGATGGCATTGCGGGCCTCATCCAGGGGCGTGGGGCGGACCTTGCGCAACTCGTCAGTTTGCCACATCTGATCGATGATCTCGGCGAGCTTGCGGTCTTGGCGGGAACGGGCGGTACTGCCCTCCTCCGATTCGGTGGCCAGGATGTCGGAGAGCTTGCGGATCTTATCCAGCACAGAACGCCGTGATGCCTCCGTGGGNTGGGCGGTGAAGATGGGGCGCACGTCAAGTTCGTTAACCACTTTNTGCAACGCTTCAGTGCCAGCTTTTTCCGCGATCTCCGTGACCGCTTTGGCCAGCCAGCCGTCTTTNTCACTGCGGCTGCGCAGGCTTCGGACCCGGTGCACCTGCTCAGCGGCATTCGCTAGGTGGAAGTAGAACGCAAACGCGCGGACAAGGTCTGTTGCCTGCTCAAGCGGCAGGGAGGAGAGGACCTCGCGCACCTGCTCTGCGACGTCGTTGGCACTCCACGGGCCTGTCCCGGTTTCGCCACGGGCAGCTTCCTTCGACTCCTTGGTCAACAGACGAACCTGCTCCACCATGGCGAGCAGTTCAGGGCCGTGCTGGCGGACCAGTGATTCGCCCAGCAAGGTACTGACGCGGCGCACATCGCGGCGCAGATCGGTATCTTGCTCCGGATCCTGCGCGGTACCTTCTAGGTGTGTTTGCAAATCTGAGCTCATGAGTCAGCGTCCTTACGGTCTATGAATCTGCAGTGCTCGTATGCGGCGTTGAATACGGTGGGTCCCAAGACAGGGCCGTCTGGATACTACGTGGGGTTTGTCAGCGGGTGCGAATCCGTCTCAAATAGTGAGGATTTCGGTAGTAGCGCACTCAGACCGCAGCGTAGAGGGCGTGGATTTGCTCCCAGCACGGGTAAAAATCTTCCCACCAATTCTGCCAGTGAACACTTTTTCCTTCCAGCGCTTCCTGCAAGTGATCCAGGTGCACGTGCCACCCCGCCAGCGACATCAGCACCACTTCCGCCGGCACAGCGACAGCATTGCTGAACACCAGCTGCGTCCCCNNGCCCTCCGGGGTCAAGGCAATGCGGATCCGTCCGTGCATCGCATTGGAGATCTCCAGCACGCGCGGCTCATCCGCTTCAACGACGCGACCGTACCACCAGTCACTTTCAATCCCGTGGCCTTCGTCCTTGACATTGAGCCATTGCAGGTCAAAGGAGGATCCCGTGGTGGCTTTGCCCCGTATGTTGGCCCACCACATCACGGTCTTTTCCGGTTCGGTGAGCATGGCCCACAGCACCTCTGGAGTCGCCTCGTAGTGCCGTACGAATCTCAGCTCGGTCAGTTCAGCGTTCAGCGCGGCGGCTGTGCCCAGCGAAAAGCGGGTCATGTCCTTATTGAGCGCTGCGTTGGAAGAACCGGCTGAGTTTGTTGAGTTTGTTGCCATGGCTCTATTCTTTCACCAGTTGTGACATCAGGAGCGGCCCGTGTGACATCAGGAGCGGCCCGTGTGACATCAGGAGCGGCCCGGCGCCGGGGAGCGCTCAAGCCTCAGGCAGGGCTCAGGCCTCAGACAGGTACCGGGCCGGAATATGCTCCCTGCCCCTGCCGTTGTGCCTACAGTGGATCAACCGCACAGTTTCCTAGGAGCATCATGAGCACGCCCACAGCAGAACTCAGCCGTCTCACCCAGCGATGGGAACGCTTCCGCACCGGCCGGAACACGTCCCTGGCTGACNCCCATGGCTGGCTCACACTGACCTCATTCCAGTGGATCCCAGCTATTCCTTCCNCTCTGCAAGGTATCCCCGGACTGTGGAGTTTTGAAGGCACGACGGCGTCACTCACGGCAGCGTCCGCCGACCATCTCACGCTGGTGGAAAGCGGAGCACCCGTGGTGGGAACCATCACGGCGGACTTATCCGATGAGGAGTCCCTGCTGTGGGTTGCCAGCGGCTCGGTAGTGGTTGAGCTGGGCATGCGCGCCAACCGTTACATGATCCGCACCCGCGACTCACAGGCACCGATGCTGGCCGCATTCACAGCAGTACCAGTTNTTGAGTACAACCCGGCGCTTGCCGTAACTGGANCATTTTCCCCATATGACGGGCCCCGGACAGAGACCATCAAGACGGCCAACCCGGAGGTCGCTGGCCTCGCCACGCTGGTGGGTGAGGTGAGCTTTGACGTGGACGGCACAAGCTACCGTCTTGCTGCTGAGGCAGGGGCGCTGGGTTCGTTGCTACTGACCTTTNCTGATGCCACCAACGGAAATTCGACATCACAGTGGCGCAAGGTTGAGTTAACCCGGCCCCGCCCCGATGGCACGGTGGTGGTCGATTTCAACCGGTCCATCAACTACCCCAGTGCGTTTAGCGACTTTGGCACCTGCCCTACACCTCCGGTTGGAAACATCCTGCCGGTGTCCATTGAAGCCGGTGAGCGCGACCCCGCAAATAACTCACAGCCGCAGAGGTGGATTTATTGGCGCTTTAGACGTGTTCTGTGATCGTTCTGCGTCGACGTCCCTACAGCCGAGGTTCAGAACACTCAACTCGAGCTCCGGATACTCGGGGAACCATGAAGAAAAATCGCCGGACGCCGGCGGCTCGAACACTGACTCTTGGCCGTTGGTGCCGTCTTGTCGTCTTGAAACGTGCCCGTAGCCGGCCCCTTTAGTCACGGGTGCGCATATGTGTCCCATAACTAATGACGGATACCATGGGTTGCAATACAACCTCTGGCTTGGCACTGCGACATCGAGCGTTCACAGAACGCCGCCACGAAACGCTAAATTTCACAGAATTGGTAGGGTTGCTTCGTTTATGCCCCGAATCGGGCAACCAGTTGTTATTCGACAACTTCGACGCGCTCCGGGAGTGGCTGGACGAGAGCAAATAACGTCACTCAAAGTTCCCGTGGAAGCTGTGAGACTAAACGGCGCCCCAGCTCTTGGTGCGTGTGTCAGTCGTCGCTGGTGGCTACGCGGCGCCGCGCGCTGAGTAGGTCGATGCCCGGACGGTACGCCACATAGTTTTCGACCGCGTCCAGTACCTCAACGATGTGGGCGCGTTCTGCGCCCACCAAGCCGGCGCCAACAACTGCGCGGCGGTGCAAGTCCTGCAGGTCCACCTCCGCAATGGAGACGTCGAAGCGCTTCCGGACTTCGGCGAGCACAGGGCGCAGCACAGACCGCTTCTCCTTCAGAGAATGAACGTCGCCGAACAAAAGATCAAATTCAATCCAACCGATCCACATGTCTCCGGCCTCCTCCGGGAGCCCCGTGACCTTAGAGCTTTTGCCGGCGTTGATCGATGCGCTCATGAATTCGGCCACGATCTTTTGCGAGATGGACACGTCCAAGACGAACACCCCTTCGTCATGCGTATCCAGCCATTCGCGAAGAATTTCAAGCTCAGCCAGCGTGCTGATCTTCGTTCCTTCAGCTCCGAGCGCGCGGCCGACGGCGGCGAAATCGACCTCTTCGATCAGCATCGCGGCAGGGTCAAGGCCTTTGGACGCGTATTGATGGAGTTCTGCGCCGTAGGCGGAGTCATTCAGCACCACGATCACNCCNCGGCGGGTTGCACGGAGGAACGTTTCGAAGTCGGCCAAGCCCATGAGACCGCCGCCGTCGCCGGTAACGAAAACGGTGGTGCGGTCCGGGCGGGCCGCGGAGACNCCTGCCGCGGAACCGAAGCCGAGCCCGATGGACTGGAATGCAGTGCCCACCAGGACCATGGCCTGCGGGTCCGGCACTGAGAGGTACATCGGGGCCCAGCCGATGAAGTGACCNCCGTCCATGACCAGCGAGCGTTCCTTGGGCAGGATGTCCTCGAGCGCAGCGACAACCGCCAGGGGNTTCAGGCGTCCGTCGACGCCGAACTCGGCCGGGTTCTCAACCGGTTCAGCAGAGCGGAAGGACTCGGTGGCAACCTCCGGCACCTGCGAGCGCCAGCTGCTGGATTCTTCCACAGCCGGCAACCGTTCGATGAGGGCCGTCAGCGCTGGTCCAAGGTCTGCCCGCAAATAATCAGTTACCTGCGCGTGGGCCATCTCGGACTCAGGTTCGTTGTCGATGCGGATGACCGTGGTGGCAGAGGCCAAGAGAGTGCCGTAACGGGACTGGAAGGCGTTCAGTGACGCCCCGACCACCAGCACCACATCAGCTTGCTGGGCCAGTTCCAGCCGGTGGTCACGGGTGAAGCCTCCGGCAATGCCGAGGTTCCACGGGGAATCGATGATGTTGGTAGCCATGACAGAGGTCATGAACAGGGCACCGAGCCGGTCCCCNAATTCCTGAAGCGGCGTCTGCGCACCAGCCAGCAACACGCCCCGCCCAGCCAGGACAAGGGGCCGTTTGGCGCCGCGCAGCAACACAGCCACCTCATCCAGTTCAGCAGCGCCGGCGGTCCAGGCCGCTTTGTTCGGGAGCGGCGCCAGCGCGACCTGCTCGGTGAGCGGCGCCGTGGCGAGGTCATAAGGAATGGACAGCACCACTGGCTGCACCCTCTGTACTGCTAGGTCGAATGCCCTGTGCGTCATTGCTACGGCGTTCTCGGGTCCGGCGACCAGCGTGGTGACCCCNACTGCAGCGGACGCCGCGGTCTGGTCGACGTCGAAGGCCCTTCGCCCGGTCGTGGGNGCATCGCCGGTCACCAGCACCAACGGGATGCGGGCCAGCCGCGCTTCGGCGAGGGCGGTGTAGGCGTTGGTGAACCCTGCCCCGTACGTTGTTGTCGCGGCACCCACTTTGCCGGTGGCACGGTGGTAGGCGTCCGCCATCGCGACCGTAGCAGCCTCATGCCTGGCAGAAGTGAAGGGAAACCCCGCGGAAGTGAGGTGGCTGACCAGGTGGGCGTTTCCATTTCCCAACAGCCCAAAGAGGTGACCTGTCCGCTCCGCGATGACGTCGGCTACTGCCGTGGAAACGCTTGCGGCGGGAGCGGAGGCGGCGTTCACAGTGGTGCTCATGATGTTCCCTTCTCTCATGGAATGTGTTCTGCCGCTCCAACAACGGACGGCACAAGATGGCAGGTAGCGCAACAGCCTTAGACGATCGCGGAGATCCCCGTAATGGCGCGCCCTGCGATGAGTGTGTTGATTTCGTGCGAGCCTTCATAGGTGTAGATGGCCTCGGCGTCGGCGAAGATCTTTGCCATTTTGTAGTCGCTGACAATGCCGTTCCCGCCCAGGATGGAACGGCCCATGGCCACGGTTTGGCGCATGGCGGCCGTGGTGTGGGCCTTCGCTAGGGCAACCTGAGCCATCGATGGTAGCAACGTAGCCGGTGCTGCACCCGCTGATTCCAGACCACTTGCAGCCGCCTCAGCACTGTCCTGTAGGCCCGCAATACGCACCATCATGGCCAGCGACGAGGTGGCGTTTCCCAACATGGTCACCAGCTGCGACTGGATCATTTGGAAGGCCGCCAAAGGTTTCCCGAACTGTTCGCGTTCCACGGCGTACGCGCGGGCAACGTCGAACGCTGCGAGCTGCTGGCCTACAGCCTGCCAAGCGACGGAGATCCGTGAACCCAACAGCAGCTTGTTCGTGTCCTCGAAGGAGTTAACAGTGGCCACCCTGTCCCGTTCCTCCACCTGCACCTCAGTCAGGACTATGTGGGCATTCTGGACAGTCCGTAACGCAATCTTGTTCTCAATCTTGCTCCGTTCCACCCCGGGCAAGGTGGCATCCAGGAAGAAGCCGCGCACCTGACCCGTTTCGGCGTCTCGTGCCCACAGCAGCATCCTGTCGCAGAACGTCCCGTTGCCAATCCAGCGTTTGGCACCGTTGAGGACCCAGTGCGTGACGCCGTCGGCCTCCACCCGACGGGCGGTGGTGACCATGCCGCCGGCCACGTCGCTGCCGTGATCGGGCTCGGTGAGCGCAAANGCACCAGTGCTGCGCAGGGCCACGGCGTCGGGCAGCAGCCGTTCCTGCTGCTCAGCGGACCCAAAGTCGGAGAGGGCCTGCACGAACAGGTCGTGGTGGACCAGAAAGAACGTGGCCAGCGAGGTGTCGGCCCTGGTCATTTCCGCCACTACAAGGCCGGTGAAGAGGTGGCTGTACTGGCGGCGGTCCGGGGCTGCCAAATCCAGCGCGGCGATCTTGGGCAAGATGTGGGCCGGGAAGTCGGCGTCGTTCCACCAACCGACGGCGTACGGGGTCACCTCTTGGGCCAGGAACTTACGCAGCTGCAGCATTTTGGCCTTCTCGGCGGGACTTAACAGCGCCTCGAAGTCGTAAAANTCGGCAGCGGGCAGGGTGGAGAGATCGGGCAAAACGGCGTCCCTCCGGCTCACCTCGGTGCCATCCGGATGGCGCCGTCGAGGCGGATGGTCTCNCCGTTGAGCATGGCGTTGGCAACAATGTGCTCCACCAGCGTTGCGTACTCGGCCGGCTTTCCCAGCCGGGAGGGGTGCGGAACCTGCTCCCCNAGCGAGTCCTGCGTGGCCTGCGGCAGCCCGGCCAGCATGGGNGTCTCAAANATGCCGGGTGCGATCGTCATTACCCGGATCAGCGACCGCGCCAGCTCACGCGCCAGCGGCAGGGTCATAGCGGCAACGGCCCCTTTCGATGCTGCATAGGCGGGCTGGCCAATCTGCCCGTCAAANGCCGCCACGGATGCGGTGTTGACGATGATCCCGCGCTCCGGGCCGTACTCCCCGCCNAACGGTTCAGCGGCAGCCATTGCCTCAGCGCACAGCCGCACCACGTTGAATGTGCCTATCAGGTTGATCTGCACCACGCGGCTAAACTGCTCCAACGGCAGCACACCCTCGCGCCCCAACACCTTGCCCGGNGTGGCTACCCCAGCGCAATTAACGGCGATCCGCAGCGTCCCCAACTCTGCGGCAGCGGCAATGGCGGCACGTACCTGTTCCTCACTGGTAACGTCGGCCGGAACAAATACAGCCCGTTCCCCNAGTTCCGCAGCCAGTTCGGCGCCGGTTGAAGTGGGCAAATCAACCAGCACGACGCCGGCACCCNNCGCATGCAGGCGCCTCGCCGTTGCTGCGCCAAGNCCAGACGCCCCGCCCGTGATGAGCGCTACGGTGCCATTGTTGGAAATATCCATGGTTCCTCCTCGTTGAGGTCCAGCCCGGGCTCGGGCCAAAATACTTGCGTTAATGCATCCTAACCGAAATTCCGGCTTCGCAGGGCGGGCCTCTCGCGCCACAGTGGCCGGGCATGGCGGGTAGGCACAGTGAATAGGCACAGTGGCCGCCATCATCGCGCAAGGCTGCGTTTAGAACAGTACGCTTGAGCCCATGACAGCCCACCTAGGCCATGCTGGCGCACAACACCCGGCCGGTTATTGGGCCGCATTGGCAGAACAAGCCTCTGCAGAGGTGAACATGCGCTTCGGACACCGGCTCATGGGATTGCCCGGCACATGGATCGGCTCCCTCGCGGCTCGCACGCCAGGGCCCCTTGAGCGCCGTCAGCGAAACTGTTCTCCGGAACTGCCCTGGTCGCAGTGGCATTACTGGTGGCAGGCGCACTACCTTGACGCCATCATCGACGCCGGATTCTTGGCCGTGCGCCAAGGCGATCGAGCCGGCGCCCACGCCGAACTCCGCCGCGCACAGCAGCTGCTACGCGGCATCTTGATCCGCAATTTTGGCCACTTCCCCAACTATTTTTATGACGACATGGCCTGGTTAGCTCTCGCAGCCAGCCGCCTGAACAAGCTCTCACTCCGGCTCAAAGCCCGCGTCTCCCGGCTAGCCCAACACGCCGTGGCCACCTTGACGAAACAGCTGCACAGCGGCCACAACACAGTGCTTGGCGGCGGCATCTATTGGTCCCGTAAGCGCGATTTCAAANACACCNCCGCCAATGGTCCGGCGGCCCTGCATTTCGCCCGAATTGAGNAGCTGGACCGCGCCCAGTCCATCCTGGACTGGCTGCGCACCGAACTTNTCGCCCCGGAACTGGGCCTGTACATCGACGGCGTCCACCCCACCGCCGCAGGCCGCAGCGTGGAAAACACTATCTACACCTACAACCAAGGCCCCGTACTGGCCGCCATGCTGGAGGTTGGCCGTCCCCAGGATCTCGCCCACGCAGCAGCACTGATCGACGCCGTCAACCGTGAATTGAGCACGCCCGGGCACGGTCTTCGCTTGGAACCAGGCGAAGATGGCAGCTTGTTCACGGGTGTCTTGTGCCGCTATCTTGCTATTGCTGCGCAGGATGAAAGGCTTCCTGCGCAAGCCCGGGCCACGGCGTGGACCCTTGTCCGCGATACAGCAGGGCACGTGGCAGGGCAGTCCNCCGCGCTACTCTCGGCCGCCGTACAGCGCTGGAGCATCCTCTTCGCCGCGGCAGCATCAGCACCCGAAGCTAAATTACGACGGCGGACCGGTGGAAGTTCCTGTGAGGATCCTCAGTTCAAGACATGGCAGTGACATCCATGACCGCATTGGTAGCAGTCACAGGTGCCAGTGCCTGCTCCAAGTCAGCGATGAGATCTGTAACGGACTCAAGCCCAATAGATAGCCGGACCAGGTTGGCGGAGGGTCTCGCCGCGGGAGCAACCGGCCTATGGGTCAGCGCCGCAGGGTGTTGGATGAGCGAATCAGCGCCGCCCAGTGAGACTGCGTGAGTAAATATTCGGACCGCTGATGTCAACCGGGTGGCAGCGTCGAAGCCGCCGCGCAGGCTGATCGAAACCATGGCACCAGGTCCACTCATCTGGCGCCCCACCAAGCCACGAGGATCACCGTCGCTGCCGGGAAAATAGACTTTCTCTATAGCTGGGTGGCTCCCGAGCCAGCTGGCAACCTGGCGCGCACTGTCCTGCTGGCTGCGAACCCTGATGGGCAATGTTGCNAATCCCCTATGCAGCAGGTAAGAGCCAAGAGGGTGCAGGATTGCCCCNGTAATGGCTCGGACACGGCGCAATCCCTGGGCGGTTTCCTCGCTGCAGGCGATCACCCCGCCCATGGCATCCCCGTGGCCACCAAGGTACTTCGTGGCACTGTGCAGCGACATTGACGCACCGAGGACAAGAGGATTTTGCAGGATCGGTGTGGCAAANGTGTTATCTACCAGCACCGGAACGCTNCCTGCCTGGGCCACAACGTGCCGGATGTCAACAAGGTCAAGAGTCGGGTTGCCAGGTGACTCGAGCAAGACAAGGACAGTATTCTCGGTGATGGCCTCAGCAACCTCATCCTCACCACAAAANGTAGCTTCCACACCGAGCAAACCCGAGGCCAGCAGGTGATCGGTCCCACCGTACAGAGGGCGCACTGCAACAACGTGGGGCTGCCCGGAGGAGCCCTTCTTCATCGTGTCCTTGCTGGCCAGGATGGCGGCGGTCATCGCTGCCATGCCGGAGGCAAATGCCACGGCTGCCTCCGCCTTTTCCAGCTGAGCCAGTCCCGCCTCAAACCGGGCAACAGTGGGGTTCCACAACCGGGCATACACCGATCCGCCGTCCGCCAGCGGGTGCCCACCTAGCGCCATGGACTCGTACGAGTCTCCGCCATGTTCAATGTCAGGGAGTGGATTTGTGGTGGATAAATCGATGGGCAGGGCATGAACGCCCAGCATCTGCAGGTCTTCGCGGCCAGCATGCACGGCCACCGAATCAAGGTTCAAGGGTTCACGTGTCATGGACCAAGGATGATGGAATATGCAATGAAACTCTAGATAGTTAGGTGAAAAATAATAAACTCGGCTCAAATGACGATTCTCGTCAAGAAACCAGCGTGGAATGGGGATCACATTGCAGAAAGCACAGGTAATTTCAGGACCTGCCGGACTCGATGCAACCGATCTGAGCCTTCTGCGTGCACTGGTGGTCGACAGCAGCCTGACAAACAAAGCCATCGCCTCACGCCTTGGCTTGGCCGAATCAACCTGTGCCTACCGGTTGCGGCTACTACGCGATGCCGGGGTGATTGCAGGAAACCGGATCACCTTGAATCTTGCCTCCCTGGGCTTCCCCATCCAGGCCATCATCAAGGTCCGCCTAGGCAGCCACAATGCAGAACACGTCAATGCCCTTTATACAAAGCTCACGCAGGTCCCCGGTGTGATCCAAGCATTCCATGTTGCCGGCGAAGACGATTTCCACCTGCACGTGGCTGTTGAAGATCCTGAGGCCTTGCGCGATCTGGTCCTCAAACACATCACCGTCAACCGCGTAGTCCGCCAAACCGAAACCCAGCTGATCTTTGAGGCACGTGACGGCGTGGGCGTTCTAGCTCCCTAGATACGCGGAGGAAGCCGCCTTCCGGGGATGCCTTCAAGGAGCTACCTTCAGGGGCGGCGCTTCTGCGGGTAGGGACTCTGCCCTGCGGCCAGCATCTGCACAAATCCGGCAATTTTNGCAGCCCGCACTGACGCCGTCTTGACGGATATGGTGCGGTAGATCAGCGCATATCGGTTAGTTGCCGTGAGCACCTCGAACATGGCTTGGGCTTGTGGGCACCCGGCAATGGCTGCGGCTAGGTCCNNCGGAACTTCCGCACTCGCCTGTCCGGCATAAGCAGCCTCCCACCGCCCGTCAGCCTTGGCCGCGTCGGCTGCAGCGGTGCCGGCCGGCATCATCAACCCNGCGGCCACCAGCCGTTCATAGTGCCCGGTGTTGATTTTTGACCACTTGCTGGCCTTGCCGCGCGGGGTGAAGCGGCGGATGAAGGAGTGGTTGTCACGTTTGCCCACCACCCCGTCAATCCAACCAAAGCACAGTGCTTCGTCCAGGGCCAGCGCGTAGTCCAGCTTGGTGGCCGCGCCACCCTTCTTGTGCAGCACCAACTTCACGCCGGGGCTTGATGCGTGGTTGTGGATCAGCCATTCCCGCCACATTTCAGCATTGGGAAGCAGCAATTCAGGGAGCTCAGCCATGACTCAACAGTAGTATCGAAACCAAGCAACCACCCATCCCCAGGAGAACCTATGCTGCGCGTCCGCCCCATTGTCTGGACCCCACACTTCCAAGAGGCTGCCGCGCAACTGCTTGGGGTGGGCCTGACGTGTTTGGAGAACGACGGCGACTGGGCAGAGTTTGATTCCGGCAATGGCAAAGTCGGGTTGTTCCGCGAGTCCGCTGATCAGTACCGTGTGAGTCTGGCCTTTGAACTGCGCGATGCCACCATCTTTGTCCGGCGGACTCTTGCCGACGGCACCCATGCGGAGCTGGCCGATACCTCCAACGGGCCTGGCGCCCGTGTCACCACTTCTGACGGTTTCAGTTTTGAGCTGGCCGCCTCCGAAGACCTCAGCGTCCCCGATGCCACTGCGCTGCCCGCCGTCACGGCACTCTGGCACACTCCAGATCCCGCTGCAGCTAACAAGGTTCTGGCCAACATCGGTGCCAAGTTTGTGCGGGACCAGCCGGATGGTGGCGCCCTATTCCGGGCCAAGAACGGCGGGTTCGTGACCACCGCGAAGGCTGAGGTCTCCGGCGTCGAACTTGAAATCAGGCACGACGGCGGGACACTAACCGTTGGTAGCGGAAGCGAATCCTGACTCTTTCACGCTCCGGAATCGGCGCGCGGGGCGCAGATGGGGTAGAACTTACATATGAGCGTTCGCACACCTGATCCTAATCCCGGCTGGCTCTCCGACGAAGACCTCTACGAAGCCCGCAACCGGCTTCCCATGGTCTATGTGGAAGCGGTACCCGTCCGCCTAGATTCCTTGGGCTATGTCAACGAGGTGGGATTACTCCTGCAAGCTGACGAGGCGGGTTCCATGGTGCGCACCTTGGTATCCGGGCGGGTGCTGTACCGCGAGACGATTCGTGCGGCATTGCTGCGCCACATCGAANAGGACTTGGGCCCGCTGGCTTTCCCGCAGCTGCCAGTAAGCCCGGTGCCGTTCACCGTGGCCGAATACCTGCCCTCGCCCTCGCAAACCGGTTTCACCGATGAACGTCAGCATGCTGTTGCCATGGTTTATGTCATTCCTGTGACCGGCGAATGTGAGCCACGCCAGGACGCCCTTGAACTGACCTGGATGACGCCGGAGGAAGTACTCAGCGACGGCGTGCAGGCTGAGTTTGTTGGCGGCCGCGGAGCACTGGTGCGCCAAGCGATCTCCTACGCGGGGCTGGGCCGCTAGCTCCTGCATCGCTTCAGCGCCGTCTGGAGCATAGTGGCACCTAGCCGGTTTCACTTATCCGGCGTAGATTACCTTTCATGGCGACCTCCCAGCTCTCTGTCCTGATCAACGCCGACGCTGAACAGTTATGGCTCATGCTGCGCGAGCCTGCCAAGATTGCGCAGTGGCACGGCTGGGAGATGAAGGGGCTGGCTGAAGAGATACAGCTCATTTACTACTCCGATGCGGTAGAAAGTCCCGACCACTTGAGTCTTGACTTAGGCGACGGGGATGTCTTCACGTTGGAACCATGCTCCGATGGAACCCGTCTTACCCTGACCCGTGGTGAGCCCCAGGGCGCGTTGGCCAAACACGATTCCGATATCGGCGAGGGCTGGGCCATGTTCTTGCAGCAGCTGAAGTTTGCTCTCGAGCGTCACCCCAAGACTGCGCGCCGGACCATCTTTGTCGATGGCACCAGCTCGGCCCACACCAAGCTGTGGGACGCGCTAGGCATTGACACCGGCTGGCTGCCGGACCCCGGTGAGCCATACAAGCTGGTGTTGACCACCGGAGCCACCTTGTCCGGCAAGGTTTGGTACCGCAGCAACACCCAGCTAGGGCTCACGGTGGACAGTTATGCCGAGCATGGCGACGGCCTGTTGATCCTGGCTCAGCAAGCACCACTGCCGGGAGTCCGCGAACATCCGNGGGCGCAGATCATCGCCTCCACCTATGGATTGNGGGCCGCATCCTTTGAATCCATTGGCTCCCAATGGGATGCCTTCATGGAGACCCACTACCCCGACGAATAGTTCCGTGCAAGCCATCCGTGAACTGGACTGGCGTTAAACACTGGCAAAATGGGAGTATGCCTTTCCCCGAATCATTCACTGATCTCCTCGCGCCCCCGCCTGCCACAGCACCTGTCCGGGCCNCCAGTACCAGCCCCGGCCAGCCGGCGTCGCAAAGCGAATTCGGCTTTGCAGTCACCACACGGTTGAACGAGACATGTGCCNCCAGCGCGGGCGCAATCGAACAAAACGGCGGCGTCTTTCAAGGCCGCACGGGCGTCATCACCACCCCACACGGAACCATCNAAAACCCCGCATTCATTGCGGTGGGCACTAAAGCAACCGTGAAGGCCGTACTGCCAGAGGCCATGAGCGAGTTGGGTGCGCAGGCGCTGCTTTCCAACGCTTACCACCTGTATTTGCAACCGGGCGCGGACATTCTTGACGCCGCCGGTGGGCTGGGTAAGTTCATGAACTGGTCTGGCCCCACGTTCACCGATAGTGGCGGATTCCAGGTCATGAGTTTGGGCTCGGGCTTCAAGAAGGTCATCAATATGGACGCCGTGGCCGCCTCCNCACATGCCGGTGCCGATGATTCGGTGGCCGTAGGCAAGGAACGCCTCGCCCACATCGACGACGACGGCGTCTGGTTCAAATCGCACCTGAACGGGGACATGCACCGGTTCACTCCGGAAGTCTCCATGGCAGTCCAGCACCAGATCGGTGCCGACATCATGTTTGCCTTTGACGAGCTGACCACGCTGTTAAACTCGCGCGGCTACCAAGAGATGTCGCTGGAACGGACCCGGCTGTGGGCTTTACGCTGCATCGAGGAACATTTTCGCCTCACCGAGGAACGCACCGGAAAGCCGTACCAGGCACTGTTCGGCGTCATCCAAGGTGCCCAGTACGAGGACTTGCGCCGCAAGGCCTCCCACGATCTGGGCAACATGAACTTTGACGGTTACGGCATCGGCGGGGCGCTGGAGAAGGAAAACCTGGGCACCATTGTGCGCTGGTGCTCCGAGGAACTGCCGNAGGACAAGCCCCGTCACCTGCTGGGCATCTCCGAGCCCGATGACATCTTCACCGCCATTGAAAACGGTGCGGACACCTTTGACTGTGTCTCCNCCACCCGGGTTGCGCGGACGTCGGCTNTTTACACACCTGATGGCCGCTTCAACCTGTCCGGCGCCCGCTACAAACGCGACTTCACGCCCTTGTCCAAAGAGTGCGATTGCTACACCTGCGAGAACTACACGCGCGCCTACATCCACCACCTGTTCAAGGCCAAAGAGATGGTGTCCTCGACGCTGGTGTCCATCCACAACGAACGCTTTGTGGTGAAAATGGTCGACGACGCCCGCCTCGCGATCGAGGACGGCACCTTCTTTGAGTTCAAGGCAGAAACGCTGCGCCGCTACTATCCGAACCGATAGCGTCGCGCCGAGTCAGGCCGCCTTGTAGGACGGTTCGCGGCGTTTGAACCAGCCAATGGCGAGCGTGGTGACCGGGATCAGTGCGTACTGCACACCCACCTTGTAGATATAGCCCACCAGCACATAGTTGATGAACATTCCNCAGCCCACGATCCCGATCACCGGGGCCGCAATGGCACAGAAAATTAGCGTGTCAATGAATTCGCCCACACCGCTGGAGCCCATCAGCCGGGCCCATAATTTGCGTTCTCCATGGCGTGCCTTCAGCCGCACCATAATCAAGGAGTTAATGGTCTGTCCGGCCAGAAACGCCACTAGGCTGGCGAGCACAATTTGTGGCACCGGGCCCAGCGCGTCNTCCAAAGCGTGCTGCTTAGTGAGCCCATAATCGTCGGTGAAGCCTGGCAGTGCAATGATCACCCAGTAGGACAGGGACGCAAANATGGAGAGCGCGAAAGTGCTAAANATGGCTTTGCGCGCCACTTTGAAGCCATAAATTTCGCTGATCACATCACCCAAAATGTAGGCGAAGGGGAAGAGGAAGAATCCGCCGTCGGTCACGATGGGACCAAATTGCACACCCTTGGAAGCGCCAATGTTGGAGAGGATCACAATAACTGCCATGCACGCTAGCAGGATCCCAAAATAGGGGCTTCCGACGGAGGCAAANAGAGGGGCGAGCGCTGGCGTGGTTTTAAGAGGGGTTGCCGAAGTTTTGCTTTGCAGCGGGGACATAATAAAGTCTCAAATTTCTTTAGCTACGTGGTTCGCTCATACCGGCCCCCACGGGGAGGTTACGCCGGTCGGCTGTATTATCACTGGGCCCGTCTGCACCCGGGCCATCTCCCATTCTGCCACGGCTTCTGCTCAGACCGAGAATTCTCTGTCTGAACCACAACCACGTGCACCAACTGCCCCAATCATTTGATAAAGCTGAGAATTTCTGCCACTTTCCGCCATTGCTCGCCAGCGGCAAAGCGGTCAGCCTGTTCGGTGCTGGCGATCAAGTACAAGGTGTCCGCACCATGGGTAAAGGCATCTTCGCCTAGTTCTGCCACCATTGCCTTCTCAAACACGGGAACAAGCTCCTCATGCCCCTCATCCACCGCTAAGTCGGCCACCACAGCCAACTCCTCACCCAAGCTCAGGCGTCCACTGGCCACCGGCCGGTCAAANAGTGCCACCTCAACCAGATCGTAATGCTCCATGGGTACCTCTGCGAGGTAGGCATCTGGTGGCAGATGCGGCTCAAGGTCAAGGCTTTCAGTCTCTGCGCACAGCAGCACTTTCAAGCTGGTGGCCCGCAGTCCTTGCGATTGGGCAAAGTGAGTAGCCCCGGCGGGATCTTCGGTTACAAGGACCAGTTCGGCGCCTATCTCCAGGTGGGCGGCGTCGGCTCCAATGCCGTCCCCGGACCACATCATCACGCGCTGGTTACCGAACGTGACCACTGGACCGTCACTGTGGGATTCCAGATCGTGCAACGCCGCCCATGCCCGGGTCCATTCGTGAAATGTGTCCTGCCAGCTGGCCATGTCCTCACCCTTTTCTCGTGAAACCGCGAAAATTCTTCGCACCAACTCTCGTGACGTCGCCCCACATATGTGCGCACCTCCAGCATAAGCACAGCCGCAAGCACTCCGGGCAGCCGCGGGAGTCCGCCGCCACAAAACCCACAGAGTAGTTGCAGCCATTAGCATCAAACCATGACCTCTTGGCAGCCAGATGTCCTTGGCCCGAACTTTGAACAGTTGACCCTTGAGCTGCCTTCTGGATCGCCGGCAACGCTGGTGAGATACATCGGCGATGCACCGAGGTGGGCCNCCACCTCCATCGCCGGTGCTGACATCTTGTATACCCACGGCTGGTCAGATTATTTCTTCCAACACGAGCTGGCCGAATTTTGGCACCGGGCTGGGGCGAACTTTTATGCCCTTGACCTGCACAACTATGGCCGCAGCCTGCGTCCTGGCCAGCTTCCGGGGCAGGTTTCCTCCNTGACCGAGTACGACGAGGACATCGCCGCCGCGCTTGCTGCCATGGGGCGCAACAAGGTCAACGAAGAGGCGCCGGCGGTGCCCTCCCAGGCTCCGGACCAGCATTCGTTTGAGCTGGCGTTCCTGGATGAAGCCCGGCACCGTTTGAGTGCTGCCTTTGATGCGCTCACCGGCCGGGAGCGGGTGGCGAAAATCCCAAGTGTGCCGCAAGAGCGTCCCCTGGTACTGCTGGGCCATTCAACCGGTGGGCTGACACTGAGCCTGTGGGCCGCGCGGCACCCTGGCGCCGCAACCGCCGTCGTACTGAATAGTCCATGGCTGGAATTCCAAGCCAGCGAAATGGGGCGGGCCATGGTTTCCCCGCTGATCCAGGCGCGGACACGGTTTAGACCGATGGTGCCGCTGCCCTCCATCGATCCGNGGTTTTACACGCGGGCGGTCTCGAAGAAGTTCGACGGCGAGTGGGACTATGAATCGCAGTGGCGCCCGGACCGTGGTTTTCCTGTCACAGCGTCCTTCCTCAACGCCGTATTTCAAGGGCAGGCGCTAGTTGCTGACGGCTTGGGCCTGCCGATGCCTGTGCTGGTGATGCTTTCGGATAAGAGCTATCTGCAACCCAAGTGGTCCTCCAGTGCCCTGTCAGCAGATGTGGTGTTGAACGTGGATGCCGTCGCCAAGCGGGCCCTGGATATGGGAGCCCATGTCAGCCTGCACAGGATTGCTGGCGCTTTTCACGACGTTNTTCTCTCCNCCGCAGCCGTCAGAGCCCAGGCCTACGCTGGAATGGGCCGCTGGGTGCAGGCGGCTCTTGATGTCCCGGCACAGCAGCAGTGGACAAAACGGGCCGAACATTTCACGGCAGCCCGGACACAGAGCTAAGCGGGCACGTGGTCATGCGGGCACGTGGTCATGCGTTCACGTGGTCATGCGGGCACGTGGTCAACTTATGCGCAAGACTCGCCGAGGGATGGAGCGCATAAGCGTTCATGCGTAGGATTCACCCTCGAATTCAACGCATAGTTTTTGTGAAATTTGCTGCTGCGCAGGATTCACCACGGGTTAAGCGCATAGGTTAAGTGCATGACTGCAGCGTCAGGAAAATCCCGCAGGGCTGCTGGTCCTGGTGAGCAACAGCACGGAACATACCTCCTGTTCAGGCCGTTGACACAGACATAAGGCAACGAAAGGAAGTTCCATGATGAGTTCCACGATGAAAGCCATGACGTACAGCCAATACGGCGGCACTGAGGTTTTGACGCAAACAGAGCGCCCGGTACCCAAGGTATCCCCTGGCGCAGTCCTGATCCGAGTCATGGCGGCAGGAGTCAACCCTGTGGACTGGAAAGTCATGTCTGGCGGCCTTGACCCTTTCATGGACGTCAGCTTTCCCGTAGTCCCGGGCTGGGACGTGGCCGGTGTGGTGGAGGCTGTTGGCTTTGACACGCCCGAATTCCAGGTTGGTGACGAGGTTTATTCCTACGGCCGCCGCGACACCGTCCAAGGCGGCACCTTTGCCGAGCTCGTCGCCCTGCCAGCAACTATCGTGGCCCACAAACCGGCAAACCTTTCCTGGGAGCAGGCGGCGGCTCTGCCCCTGACAGGACTAACGGCCCAGCGGACCCTCGATGCCCTGGGCGTCCAGGCCGGTGAGACCTTGTTGATCCACAACGGCTCGGGAAGTGTCGGCCGTTCAGCCATCCAGCTTGCGGCAGCTGCTGGCGTTCGCATCATTGCCACCGCCTCCGCTAAANACCACGCCCGGTTAAGCCAACTTGGTGCCGAGGCCATTGAATACGGTCCCGGCTTGGTGGCGCGGGTTCAGGCGCTGGCCNCCGACGGGGTGGATACTGTGGCCGATTTCACCGGTGATGTTCTCGAGGACACCCTTGCCCTGCTGAAACCGGAGGGCAGGCACGCATCAATCGCCGACTGGACCGTGCTCAGCCATGGTGGCCAGTATATTTGGGTCCGCCCCGATGCCACCGAATTGGAGCGGCTGAGCTTGATGGTTGAATACGGCAGCCTCAGGGTCGACGTCGCTCAAACTTTTCCCATGCAACAGGCCGTGCAGGCTTTCGAGGCGAGCATGTCCGGGCACGGCACCGGCAAGATTGTCCTGACTCCTTCACTAACTAACCCCTCCACCGCCAGCAACGCCGCATCACCTTTGACGCACCTTCAGGCAACGCCGCATCACCTTTGACGCCTTCGGATACGAAAAACGCCAATACTGATGCGGCGTTGCTAAAACACCGCCATTGGTGATGCGGCGTTGTTCCTGAGCCAATACCTACACGGCTTTGGCACTACCTTAGAAAATGAACTATCCCGCTGACCTCAAGGAACCCTGTGGCCAAGAAGCCANAAAGCACGAAANAGTCCCGTTTCGGCAATCCGGCCAAGGCCGCCGCCGATGCTGCCGCGCGTCTAGATGCCATCTCCTTGGCCGATGCCCGCTTGGAGCGGATCATGGAGGCACTGGCCNCCGGGTTTGCGCTGTGGCAGGAATCGCTGGGCCGCAGCGAATCCTCCATCGACATCAGCTTGATGATCCTTGATGACTTCTTCGACCTGTACCGCATGCTCGAGCCACAGACCGATGCCATGGCGCTGGTGCCCGACGCTGTGCGCGAGGTTGTTCAGGCTTCCGCCGCTGCCAATCCGCAGGGGAGTTTTGCCTTGCGCAGCGGTATCCGCGACTACGTCGACTACCTGGTCCAGGCGTCGCTGTGGACCGGTGGCGCGGATGATCTGCCGGCTTTGCGAGACATCCTCACACAGCCCGTGTGGCCCGGCATGGACCCCGGGATGGATGTGAATATTGACGGTTTACTGCCAGCTGACNAGCCTGCCGGAGGTCAACGCCGTTGACGGAGACCAGGTTGACGATGATCTGAACCCGCCGCGATGGATTATCCGGACGTGTTTGTTCCGGATCTGACCGCCGGGCTCGTCACCGCCACCATGACAGAGGCCCCGCTGTGGAAGAACACACTGGCCCTTCTGGACTGGATTGGGGACGGGCGGAAAGTCACCGCGTTGGGCGTCCTGGGCAGANAAGAGCGGCTCGAAGCCGCCGCCGAGCTCACCCACACCGGTTTGGGAATCCTTGCCGACGCCGCCAAGCTGACAACTACCAAGGAACACGCACTTGGCAGGCTGAACGTTTATTGGCAGTTGCTCCAGTCCGCCGCACTCATCACGATCACACCAACCCGTGTCCGCCTGAACGAATCTGTTGTCAGCTCTCTAGGCACCGGCAACGGCATGGCCCAGAAAATGCGTGATCTGCTCAGTTACTTTATTTTCAGGGTCACCCTTGCCGATTCTGAGCCCGGAATCTACCAGGACTGGCACCTAGACATGTCCTATCTGCTGCTCCAGTGCGCTTCGGCAGATCCGCCCGCAGCAGAGTCCATCCTCGGTGCCGTGGCAGAACCCGAAACCATGGATGCAGAGCAGCTGTTCCTGGTTCAAAATGTTGCCCACTGGGCGGAAGAAGGCCTGATCACCGTCGGGGAGCAGCTGGAAGTTCCGGCAGCGTTCCGGCTGGAGGTCTTCGAAACGTTGCGGGCAGATTTCAGCATCGACGCCGTGGGCCCTGGCGCCGGCACGGACCTGGATGTGCTGCTGGGCGGAGCCTGAGCGGCTGCGACTTTAGAGCACGACGGCGGACGGTGCCTCCCGCGTACCAAGGCACCGTCCGCCGTCGAACGGCTAGGGTTGGTGGAGATTCTCGTCCCCAGCCCAAGGAACCCCGTGGCTAAGAAATCCAAGAACACCAAGAAGTCCCGTTTTGGCAATCCGGCGAAGGCAGCTGCTGACACGACCGTGGTCTCGTTTGCAGACGCCGTGGCCAGACGGGCGCTGGAGCCGATGCTGCCCGGGTTCCAAGCATGGATGGGTCAGGCCGGGGTTGACCCCGATGAGGTGCAGTGGCTGGCTGCGCTGCTCACGGATTTCTTCAAGAACTACGCACAGAGCGTTCCCGCACCGGACGCCAGAAACCTGGACGTTGGGATGACGTCCAAGATTCTGGACTCGGCCGGCGGATTCCACNCGGAAATGCGTGAAGCCATCTCGCTGGCACTGAACAGCTACCTGAAGTTTCTCCTGACCACAGCGGCGTGGCTGGGCACCCCGGCGCAGCTGCAGCAACTCATAACCATGACCACACCCGAAGCCGCCCAGGCCGCAAATTCGAAGTATGCCCAGCGCGTGTCCCGGGCATTCCTGACCCCGGGCGAATCCGCTGCAGCCGCCGAGGAGCTAGTGCTTGTCCGCCGGGCCACGGCTCTGCTGGCCTGGATTGGGGAGGGCCGCGAGGTCACCACCTCCGGTCTGCTCAAGCGCAAGGACATCCAGGCGGGCGCCGCCTGTGTGGACATGAACGCCGTGGGATCCGCCTCCCGTGCAGGAGCCGCCGGAGCAAAGGGAACAACGCAAGTACCGGGAGCGGATGAGGCCCCGATGCCCGTGACGTCCATGACGCAGCTGCAACGCCTGATGGATTATTGGCGTGCTCTGGCCGACGCCGAGCTGATCCATATTTCACGCCAGCGGGTGACGGTGACCGGCGCCGGCNAGGGCCTTCAAAGCGATCCGAGCGAAAGGCCCCGGTACGCCGTCATGGTGGCGTATTTCCTGCTGTATGACGCCCTGATCCCGTACGGCNGACGGCGCCCGGAGAGCCCGGTACGCACCGGGGTGGCCGAGATCCTCGCTTCTGCTTCTTCCGCACATCCGCCGGAGGCGTCCACGGTCCTGGACAAGGCAGCACACGCCGGCCACCGGGACTACACGGCGATATTGGTTGAATCAGAAATCCGGCGCGCTGCCAGTGAAGGTCTCGTGGAGGTCGGCACACATATGGTTGTTCCGCCGCTGTTGCGCCATGCCGTGGAACAGCTGTTGCGCGTCCTGGACGAGCACAACCAGAAGCACGCCAGGCGGTCCCGGCCGCCGTCGGAGGCCACCTACCAGTTGAAAATTCAGATCGAGGGAATCACCCCGCCGGTGTGGCGGCGCATCAACGTGCCCGCCGAGTTTGGCCTCGACGAGCTCCATGACACCATCCAGCACCTCTTTGCCTGGAACGACACCCACCTGCACGAGTTCATGGTGGGCACCCGTCCCGCCGGTGTCCGCTACGCCCCGGATCATCCCGAGCTGGAGCACTTCGGCGAGCCACCCTTGGATGAGTGGGGCGTGCCGTTGAACACCCTGCTGCACAGCCCCTGGACANCCTTGTTGTACACCTACGATTTTGGCGACAACTGGGAGCACACGCTCACCNTTGAGAAGATCCTGCCCGCGGCTGGGCCGGGCCTCTTGCCGCACTGCGTTGCCGGCAGCGGGCATCCGCCGCAGGAGGACTCCNTCGGGCCCCACGGCTGGATGGAAAAGCTCGCCATCTCCGAGGATCCCAGTTACTCCGAGAACCAGCACATTCGCGACTGGTTGGGGCTGGGCAAGGGCCAGAGCATTGACCCGGCCGCGTTTAACGTGGCTCTGGTGAACCAACGTTTGGCAGCACTGCGCCCGGCGCACTGATCCACCGGCTTGTCCTTGACGTACGACGGCGACTGGCACCTCCCCACGGAAGGCACCAGTCGCCGTCGTACTTAATCCCGGTCAGGGTTTGTCAGTCAGCCGAGCCGGGCCATCCCGGCGTCGTGGACGCGCAACTGCGCCAGGGCCAGCTCGATCAACGGCGTGACGACACCTAGTTCATGGGCGCGGCGGACAAAGTCACCAACAATGTGTTCGCCTTCGTGCGGCAGCCCGGCGGTGACGTCACGGTACAGCGAGGAGGTGAAGGTGGAATCCGGCGCCGTCAGGAAACTCAGCGAACCGGCAAGCTCCTGCGCTGAAATCGGGAATCCCGCCGCGGCGGACACCGCAGAGGCCTCAGCCAGCACGGAGCTGACAAAATCCTTCCCGCCCGGCACCGCAGCGATGTCTCCCACCGGCCCGCGCATCAGGCACGTCACAGCTCCTGCAGCCACAATGAACAGCCATTTNTCCCACATCGTGGCAAGCCCGTTGGTCACAGCAACAGCAGTGATGCCGGGCACCGTAATTTCTGCCAGCAGCCCCTGCACGCGAGATGAAAGTTCGCCCGCTTCCCCACCGTCTTGTTCGCCGATGGTCCAGCGCNNGAGCGGGCCCCGCACTTCAATGTCACCGTCGCCGTTGATGGTGCCCACCAGGTGAACCACGGAGCCAAGCACCTTCTTGGCCCCAAACTCAGCGGCCAGCGCGTCCATGTGGGCCATGCCGTTCAGGAACGGAATGATGATGGTGTTAGGGCCCACGGCGGGNGCCATCTCGGCAATGGCTTGGGCCAGCGCGGTCGCCTTGACGGTGAGGACGACGACGTCGAACGTCTCCTTCAGTGTCGCGGCCGTGAGCAGCTTCGGCTCGATCCACAGCGCGGGGTCCACGCCCGCAATGCGCAGTTCGCGCCCGGCCAANAATTGGGCCCTTTTCTCGCGGACCAGGAACGTGACGTCGCGCCCGGCCGCAGCCAAGCAGGCGCCAAAGTATCCGCCGGTTGCCCCGGCGCCCACGATCAGAATTTTCATGCCGCCTCTATCTTCCGGTGGCGCTGACGCCCGTATTCGTGCCAGGTGAGCACCACTATCAGGATATCGAACACGGTCAGGGCGGCCAGGCCCAGCGACGGCGTCTGCGTCAATTGGTAGAACTGGTACAAGATGAAGATGGCGAGAAGGGCTATCATCCAGGGGTAGGCCCAGAGCTTGTCCAGCAGCAGTGCTATCACGAGGACTACTTTCACGATCCCGTGGGCTAGGAGGTACAGAGCTGCGAAAAGCACCACATGGTCGGTGAGCCCGGCGGCGCCTTGGAGGATGTGGTTGGCGATGAAGTTGTCCGGGTCCTCGGTCAGTTCAGGTTGAGTCACCAAAATGGCCAGCTGTTTGAGCTTGTCGGGCGGAACGAACAGCAGGAGCGCGCCGCCAACCAGCTCTAGGACACCGTCAAGGCCCTTGACGATGATCACGACGACGAAGAGTTTGTCCCACCAGTCGGTGAGTCTCAATTTAGCCATGGCACCCTCCCAACGAATTGCTTTTGGAGCCTAGCACCGTCAGCCTGTCGGAGGCTGGGCGGCATTCGGCTCTGCTGCCCCGAACGTTTCAACGGCGAAGTCGAGCAACGCCCGCGCCCTAGGGCTGAGTCTGAAGTGTTCTGGCCAAATACCCACCATGCTCGTCTGGCTGCTCGGCGGTGACAGGGGNCGAACAGCCATGGGAAGCCCTTCCAAGCTGACCGGGGCACAGTTTGGTCTCGACATCAGCAGTGAATATCCCAGGCCACGGGCCACCAGCGCCTGAACTAG
Organism: Arthrobacter polaris; assembly: GCF_021398215.1. Classification (NCBI taxonomy): domain Bacteria; kingdom Bacillati; phylum Actinomycetota; class Actinomycetes; order Micrococcales; family Micrococcaceae; genus Arthrobacter; species Arthrobacter polaris. The sequence continues at coordinate 3,953,092 of NZ_CP071516.1, read as the reverse complement.
GATGACCTGCGGCATGTGCGCCACAATGGTGGGCCGCAGCCCGCGCTCTGCGAAGGCCCGGTGAGTATTTGCGGTGCTGGGGCTGGAGTCGTACATAATCAGGGGTTCCGTGACCAGTTCGGCCAAGTCCACGGAACCCTGCTGTGCCAGCGGATGGTCCACGGGCAGCACCGCCTGCAGCTCGGTTTCATAGATGATCCGGCGCCGGAAACCAGGTGGCAGCTCCATGTCGTAGACGATTGCCAGGTCCAGCCGGCCACTCTCCAGCGCTGGCAGCAACTCGTCGTGCGTCCCCACCACCACCTCCACCTGGACTCCTGGATACCGCTTGGGAAAACCATCCAAGATGGCCGGCAGCACGCTGGCGGCAAAACTGGCAAAGCAGCCCAGTTTCACCGGTCCCTTCAATTCCCCGCTTCTNCCGCTCATCTCCGCCAACAAGTCCTCTGCGTCCTTCAACAGCCCNCTTGCCCGGACTGCAAAATGCTCCCCTGCAGGAGTCAGTTGCAGCCCGCGGGACTTGCGGCGGATGCACAATTGCTCGCCCACGGAGCTTTCTAACCGTGTAATGGCCTGGGAAAGTGCTGATTCTGAGAAGTGTAAGGACACTGCTGCCTCGCTCAGCGTAGGGAAGTCCGCGAGGGCCACAAACAGCTCAAGCTGGCGGAAAGTGAACTTAACCAAGGCAACTTCTTTCATAAAACCGAATATGTTTTGCTATTTTATTAAGTTTACTCACGGTTGACTAAGTGTGACACTAGTTACATCCAGACTGATTCCGCCACGTTGCCGCAACACTTCGTCAGCCAGGGTCGAACAGTTCCCCGGAGCAAAGTCAAGGACACGAACCCATGAGCATCCCTCCGTCGTTGACACGCGACGCACGCAGCGTCGCGTGGCTATGGCTACCCTCATCGGCACCACCGTCGAGTGGTACGACTACTTTATCTACGCCACGGCCGCCGGCTTGGTGTTCGCGCAGCTATTCTTCGAGCCAGCCGGACCCCAGATCGGTCTGCTGCTCTCCTTCGCATCCGTAGGCATCAGCTTCTTGTTCCGCCCACTCGGCGCCTTCCTAGCAGGCCACTATGGCGACAGGATTGGCCGCCGAGCCATGCTCGTGCTGACGCTGCTGCTGATGGGCGGTTGCACCACGCTGATCGGCTTGCTGCCCACCTACGCGACGGCTGGCGTGCTGGCACCCATACTGCTGCTGACCCTTCGCATCCTGCAGGGCGTCTCCGCTGGCGGGGAATGGGGCGGCGCAGTTTTGATGGCCGTCGAGCACGCCCCTAACAACAAGCGCGGGCGGGCAGGTTCCTTCCCGCAGCTCGGCGTTCCGCTGGGCCTGCTCATAGCCTCCGGCGTCATGGCACTGATGACCGGCGTGATCGCCCCGGGTGACGCGTTCATGGAGTGGGGTTGGCGTGTGCCGTTCCTCCTGAGCGTGGTACTGATCGGTGTGGGCTACTTCGTCCGCCGCGCCGTGGAGGAAAGCCCGGTGTTCCTGGAGATCGCCGAAAAGAAGCAGCAGCCTAAGGTGCCCATCATTGAGCTGTTCCGCAAGCACTGGCTTTTGGTGATCCTGGCAGCACTGATCTTCGCCGGCAACAACGCCTCCGGCTACATGGCCACCGGCGGTTTCATCCCCAGCTACGCCACGAACCCGGATGGCAACGTGGGGTTGGAGAAGACACCCGTGTTGCTCGCCATGACCTTCGCGGCGGCCACTTGGCTCATCTTCACGGCACTGGCCGGCGGCATGGCTGACAAGATAGGGCGCAAANACACTTACCTGATCGGTTTCACGGCCCAAGCACTGACTGTCTTCCCGCTGTTCCTGCTCATCAACACCGGTGAACTCTGGGCACTGTTCCTGGCCTTGTTCCTGTTCACGTTCGGCCTTGGCCTGACCTACGGACCGCAAGCAGCCTGGTACAGCGAGATCTTCNCGGCATCTGTGCGATTCTCCGGCGTTTCAATCTCCTACGCGATCGGCGCCATTATTGGCGGCGCCTTTGCCCCGGTGATTGCCCAAGCACTCTTGCAAGCCACCGGCACCAGCCTGGCCATCTCTGCCTACCTGCTGCTCATGACACTGCTCGGCATGGTGGCGGTGATCATGCTCAAGGACCGCNCCGGANTCAATTTGAGTATCACCAACCAGGCGGAGCAGGAAGTTGGTGCCACCATCTTCGACAAGCGTGAGCCGGCTGTGGGCGCAGCCAGCACGCAGGCCTGACTCCCCTCGAGAGCCAGACACTCTCCGCTGAAACAAGAACGACGGCGGCGCCCACCTCGCGGCGAGTGTCGCCGTCGTCCGTTTCGCTGACTCCAGAAGTCTGGCGGGAGTTCTATAATTGAACTTCCGTCCCACATAAGGAACGGTTGTTTCGGCGGTGACTGAAGAGGATGATGACGTGAGCACAGACGCAGTTGAGNGGTCCCCAGCGAAGGCACCTGCACATTCGCAAACCCTGTCCCGCGGCATCCGTGCCCTGGAAATCTTGGCGGAGGCCTCGTCCCCGATGACCATTGCTGAGCTCTCCACCGCACTGGGCGTGCATCGCTCCATCGCCTACCGCATCCTGCGCACGCTTGAGGACCATGGACTCCTCACAAGGGATGACGCTGGCCGAGTTCAGGCCGGTCCGGGATTGGCGGCCCTGGCCCGCGGCGTTTCCCGCGACCTGCAAACCGCCGCCCTTCCCGAACTGACGGAACTGGCCAATGAACTGTCCATGACGGCATTCGTTGCAGTGTGGGATCATCGCGATTCCGTCACGTTGCTGACAGTGGAACCCAGGCGCTCCGGCGCCACGTTGGCACAGCGTCCTGGCACGCGCCATTCCTTCAGTTCGGGCGCACCCGGCATCGCCATTCAGTCGGCCATCAGTGAGGACGCATGGGCGCGCCTTGCACCTGGTCTGCCATACCGGCCAGAGGCGCGTGCCGCCCGCACTGCCGGTTACGCCACGAGCCATGACGAAGTCCTCCCGGGCGTTTCTGCGATCGCCGCACCCATTCACATCCCGGGCGGTATGCCGGCCTCCATCTGCGTGGTCTTTCTAGGTGGCGGGAGCCAGCCGGACACTATCGGGACCCGGTTGGCTGCCAGCGCGCGGGCCATCGAAGCGCAACTGCAGTAGCCCCAAACCCGCCGCCAGCACTGGGGCCGTTCCAATCAGAGGCAACAGGACCTGCCGCGAACACCTCTGGCCAAATAGTTTCTCACCACCCCTTGACGTGACGGGAATAACACAGTTAGGATTATCGTATACGATTTCGTACTTGATATACAGGCCGTATAGATCGGCCCGTAACTGAGACTAGGAGAGTTTCGTGGAACAAGTCACCGCAGACACGCTCAAGCAGGCCGGCAAGGTCATCGCCGTCCACCTTGCCTACCAGTCGCGGGCCGACCAGCGCGGGCGAACCNCCGCCAAACCGTCCTACTTCCTGAAGGCATCCTCCTCGCTGAGCCTCAGCGGTTCGCACATCGAGCGCCCGGCAGGCTGCGAACTGCTCGCCTACGAGGGCGAGATCGCCCTCGTCATCGGCACCGCGGCACGCCGTGTCAGCCTCGAAAACGCCTGGTCCCACGTCAGCCACATCACCGCCAGCAACGATCTGGGCGTTTACGACCTCAAGTATGCGGACAAGGGCTCCAACGTCCGTTCCAAGTCCGGTGACGGGTTCACCCCGTTCGGCCCGGCACTCATCCCTGCAGCAGAGCTCAATCCGGCCGCCCTGCGCGTGCGCACCTGGGTCAATGGCGAACTTGTCCAAGATGACACCACCGCAGGACTGATCTTCTCCTTCAGCCAGATCGTGGCGGACCTGTCCCAGCTCATGACGCTAGAACCCGGGGACGTGATCCTCACCGGCACCCCGGCGGGATCCTCCGTTGCTGGCCCCGGCGACGTGATTGAGGTCGAGGTGGACGCCCTGGAGGCAGGGCTGTCCACAGGGCGTTTGTGCACCACCGTCACTCAAGGCACTGTTGAGATGGCAGACTTTGGCAATGGCCCCAAGACCACCGATGCTGACCGCGTGGACGCCTGGNGGTCCGCCGAAGCGGCCGCCCTGGCACCGAAGGGTCTCAGCGCAGAGCTCAAACGCAAGCTGACAAGCGTTGGCACCGCCACCCTCAGCGCCCAGCTGCGCAAACGCGGGCTGAACAACGTCAGCATCGACGGACTAAAGTCCACTCGCCCCGAACTGCGCATCGCCGGCACGGCCCGCACTTTGCGCTACGTGCCTAACCGTGAGGACCTGTTCAAGTCGCACGGCGGCGGCTACAACGCCCAGAAGCGCATCATCAACACCTTGAACGACGGCGACGTCCTCGTCATGGAAGCCCGCGGCGAGCCCGGCACGGGCACCGTCGGGGATATCTTGGCCCTGCGTGCACAGATCAACGGAGCCGTGGCCATCGTGACCGACGGCGGTGTCCGCGACGTTGACGCCGTGGCAGCGCTGGAGATGCCCACGTTCTTCACCGGCGCGCACCCCGCCGTGTTGGGCCGCAAGCACATCCCGTGGGACACCGATCTGACCATCTCCTGCGGCGGCGCCACCGTCCAGCCAGGGGACATCATTGTCGGGGACTCCGACGGCGTGCTGGTGATCCCGCCGTCGTTGGCACAGGAAGTGGCGGACGACGCCATCGCCCAGGAGCACGAGGAAACGTTCATCGCCCAGATGGTCGCCGAAGGCAACAGCGTCGAGGGCCTGTACCCGATGAATGCCGACTGGCGGGCGAAGTTCTCCGAGTGGGCCGCCACGCACCCCAACCCGGCTGCGCAGCCGTGATCACCCAGTCAGCCGGCGCACCTGCAGGCAGCAAGTCCGAGCAGGCCTACGCGGCCATCAAGGACAAGATCCTGGCCGGGAAATACACCNCCGGCTACCGGCTGGTGCTGGCCAAGATTGCTGACGACCTGGGATTCTCCGTGGTCCCGGTCCGCGAAGCCATCCGCCGGCTGGAGGCGGAAAGCTACATCATCTTTGAACGCAACATTGGTGCCACGGTGGCCGGGATAGACCCGACCGAATACCTGTACACCATGCAGACCCTGAGCATTGTGGAAGGCGCCGCCACGGCACTTTCCGCGCCCATGATCTCAGCAGCCGATATTGCCCGGGCTCGGGCAGTGAACACANAAATGCGCGAATGCCTAGCCGATTTCGACCCGATTTTGTTCACGGCGCTGAACCTGGACTTCCACAGCATACTGTTTGAGAACTGCCCCAACCCGCACATCCTGGACCTTGTCCACCGTGGTTGGAACCGGCTGCAGGCGCTGCGTTCCTCCACGTTCAGCTACGTCCCCGGCCGCGCACAGCAGTCAGTGGCCGAGCATGAAGCACTGCTGGCGCTGATCGAAAGCGGTGCCGGGCCGGACGATGTCGAACACGCCGCCCGTGCCCACCGCACCGCCACTCTCGACGCCTACTTGGCGCGAACCTCCCACCCAACACAGCACTGAAGAATAGGACCAACTCAATGGCTGATCACTACGTACCGGAAAACCTTCCCACCCGCATCCAGCACTACATTGACGGAAAGTTCGTCGACTCCGTCAATGGCGCAACGTTGNACGTCCTAGATCCCGTGTCGAACACCAACTACGCCACCGCCGCCGCTGGCCAGAAGGAAGACATCGACCTGGCCGTGGCCGCTGCAACCAAGGCCTTCAACGACGGGCCATGGCCGCGCATGAAGCCGCGCGAGCGTTCACGCATCCTGAACAAGATCGCCGACGCCGTCGAGGCCCAGGAAGCGCGCCTGGCGGAGCTGGAGAGCTTTGACTCCGGCCTGCCCATCACCCAGGCACGCGGCCAGGCCATGCGTGCCGCTGAAAACTTCCGTTTCTTTGCCGACTTGATCGTGGCCCAGTTCGACGACGCCATGAAGGTCCCCGGCTCCCAGATCAACTACGTGAACCGCAAGCCGATCGGTGTCGCCGGGCTCATCACCNCCTGGAACACGCCGTTCATGCTCGAGTCTTGGAAGCTGGCCNCTTCGCTGGCCTCGGGCTGCACCGTGGTGCTCAAGCCGGCTGAGTTCACCCCGCTCTCCGCCTCACTGTGGGCCGGAATCTTCGAGGAAGCCGGACTACCCCAGGGTGTGTTCAACCTGGTCAACGGCCTCGGCGAAGAAGCAGGAGACGCACTCGTCAAGCACNCCGACGTCCCGCTGATCTCCTTCACCGGCGAAACCACCACTGGCCAAACCATCTTCCGCAACGCCGCCACGAACCTGAAGGGCCTGTCCATGGAACTGGGCGGCAAGAGCCCTTGCGTAGTGTTTGCCGACGCCGACTTCGACGCCGCGATCGACTCCGCACTGTTCGGCGTCTTCTCCCTCAACGGCGAGCGCTGCACGGCTGGCTCACGCATTCTGGTTGAGCGCTCCATCTACGACGAATTCTGTGAAAAGTACGCCGCCCGCGCCAAGAATATTGTGGTCGGGGACCCGCACGATCCCAAGACCGAGGTGGGCGCCCTGGTTCACNCCGAGCACTACAACAAGGTCATGTCCTACGTTGACATTGGCAAGTCCGAGGGCCGCCTGCTGGCTGGCGGCGGGCGCNCCGAGGGGCTGGACCACGGCAACTACGTAGCCNCCACCGTCTTTGCGGATGTGAAGCCCGAGGCACGGATCTTCCAGGAGGAAATCTTCGGCCCCGTCGTCGCCATCACCNCCTTCGACACCGACGAAGAGGCGCTGGAGTTGGCCAACGGCGTCAAGTACGGGCTCGCCGCCTACATCTGGACGCAGAACCTGACCCGCGCCCACAACTTCGCCCAAAACGTCGAGGCCGGCATGGTGTGGCTAAACAGCCACAACGTGCGTGACCTGCGCACCCCGTTCGGCGGCGTCAAGGCATCCGGTTTGGGCCATGAGGGCGGCTTCCGCTCCATCGACTTCTATACCGACCAGCAGGCCGTGCACATCACCCTCGGCGCCGTCCACACACCAAAATTCGGCGCTTCCACCAGCAATTAGGCATCCGCCACTAAGCATCTCCCAGCAGGCATCCCCACTCAACGAGGAGTACATCATGACTAACTTTGTCCCCACCNCCACCGCCCCGGCACCTGACATTGTCCGCTGTGCCTACATGGAGCTCGTCGTCACCGATCTGGCTAAGTCCCGCGAGTTCTACGTGGACGTGCTGGGTCTGCACGTCACTGAAGAAGACGAGAACACCATCTACCTGCGCTCCCTGGAGGAGTTCATCCACCATAACCTGGTGTTGCGCAAGGGCCCCATCGCCGCCGCCGCCGCTTTCGCCTACCGGGTGAAGTCCNCCGCCGAGGTGGACGCTGCCGAAACCTATTACAAGGAGATGGGCTGCCGCACCGAGCGCCGCAAGGACGGCTTCACCAAGGGCATTGGCGATTCCGTCCGCGTCGAAGACCCGCTGGGATTCCCCTACGAATTCTTCTACGAGACCGAACACGTGGAGCGCCTCACCCAACGCTATGACCTGTACTCGGCCGGCGAACTGGTCCGGCTGGATCACTTCAACCAGGTCACCCCAGATGTACCGCGCGGGCGCAAGTACCTCGAGGACTTGGGCTTCCGCGTCTCCGAGGACATCAAGGACTCCGACGGCGTCACCTACGCCGCTTGGATGCACCGCAAGCAGACCGTCCATGACACGGCCCTGACCGGCGGCGACGGACCCNGCATGCACCACGTTGCCTTCGCCACGCATGAGAAGCACAACATCATCCAAATCTGCGACAAGATGGGCGCGCTGCGCATCTCCGACCGGATCGAGCGCGGCCCCGGCCGTCACGGCGTCTCCAACGCGTTCTACCTGTACATCCTGGACCCGGATAACCACCGCGTGGAAATCTACACCCAGGACTACTACACCGGCGACCCGGACAACCCCACCATCACGTGGGACGTCCACGACAACCAGCGCCGCGACTGGTGGGGCAACGCCGTGGTCCCGTCCTGGTACACCGAGGCCTCCCTGGTCCTGGACCTGGACGGCAACCCGCAGCCGGTCATCAAGCGCACCGACACCTCCGAAATGTCCGTCACTGTCGGCGCCGACGGCTTCTCCTACACCCGCGAACCGGGCGAAGACCGCGGGTTCAAGTTGGGCACCCAGCTCTAGCAAACACCACGGCGGATGGGGCATTTTGCCCGCGGGAGTACGACCTAGACCTACCCTCTCCTCGCAAGCTCGGGTGGGGCCCGCGGTCCAGTTCTTTCGGGCACCCGCGAAGCGGGCGGCGGGTAAATACCCCATCCGCCGTTGATCACCAGCGATTGAGGAGATACACCATGCTCGATGATGCAACTATTGCCGGCATTGCCGACGAACTTGTGGAGGCTGGCAGGAGCCGGGTCCCGGTGCCCCGGCTGACGCAGCGCTACCCGGAGATGACGGTGGAGGACTCCTACCGTGTCCAGCGGTTGTGGCGTGAGCGTGGCGAGGCTGCCGGGCGAGTGCTGGGCGGGCACAAGATCGGCCTGACGTCCAAGGCCATGCAGTACGCCACCGGCATCACCGAACCGGATTACGGGGTCATTTTCAAGGACATGATCCTGGAGAACGGCTGCACCGTGGAATGGAAACAGTATTCACACCCGCGCATTGAGGTGGAGCTGGCGTTCCTGCTCAAGGAGGACATCGAGGGGCCCAACGCCACCATCTTTGACGTGCTGCGCGCCACCGAATACGTGGTGCCTGCCCTGGAGATCCTGGATTCCAGGATCGAGATGGAGGGCCGGACCATCGTGGACACCATCAGCGACAACGCCGCCATGGGCGCCATGGTGGTGGGCGGCATCCCGGTGCGGCCCGACGACGTCGACCTGCGCTGGGTGGCCGCCATCCTGTACAAGAACCAGACAGTTGAGGAGACCGGCGTCGCGGCCGGCGTGTTGAACCACNCCGCCCAAGGTGTGTCGTGGCTGGCCAACAAGATCGCCCCGCACGGGGACGGACTCAAGGCCGGGGAACTTATCCTCGCAGGCTCTTTCACCCGGCCCATGTGGGTCAATCCAGGGNACACTGTTNTTGCCGACTACGGAAAGTTGGGGACCATCACATGCCGCTTCGAGTGAACCTTGCCCCGTCCTTCAAGGATGCCTTGGCAGTATCCAACCGGCCGCTGGCGGGCATGTGGGTGTGCTCCGGCAGCCCGCTCGTGGCAGAAATTTGTGCCGGTGCCGGACTTGACTGGCTGCTGGTGGACGCCGAGCACAGCCCCAACGGGCTCGAGGGCATCCTGGCCCAGCTCCAGGCCGTGAGCAGTTATTCGGTCACGGCCGTAGTGCGTCCACCCGTCAACGACACCGTGATCATCAAGCAGTATCTGGACCTGGGCGCACAGTCCCTGTTGATCCCCATGGTCCACACGGCCGACGACGCCCGGGCTGCGGTCGCCGCTACCCGCTACCCGCCGCACGGTGTGCGCGGTGTGGGCTCGGCGCTGGCCCGTTCGGCACGGTGGAACCGCGTCCCGGACTATCTGACCCGGGCAACGGACACCATCACCGTCATCGTCCAGATCGAGTCCACCCAGGCCGTGGAGAACCTCGAGTCGATCATGGCCGTGGACGGGATCGACGCCGTCTTCCTCGGCCCGTCCGATCTCGCCGCTTCGATGNGGGTGCTGGGGCAGCAGGAACACCCCGACGTGGTGGCCGCCGTGGAACTCTGCATCACACTGGCCAACGCAGCCGGCAAGCCGGTTGGTGTGAACGCCTTCGCCGAAGCCACCGCCCGCCGATATTTGGACGCTGGGGTGGATTTCATCCTCACCGGCGCCGACGTCGCACTGCTGGCACGCGGCAGCGAAGCCCTGGCCAACAAATATGTCCCGGCCGCAGACACTGGCCCGACCACAAGTTATTGAGGAGCACTCACATGACCATCACAGCCAACCGCGAAGCGGAACTGCTCGCCTCCGTCCCCACCGGGCTGCTCATCAACGGGCAATGGCGCAACGCCGCCAGTGGGAAGACGCTTGACGTCCACGATCCTGCCACCGGCAAGGTCCTAACGTCCATAGCGGACGGCAACGGCGAGGACGCCATGGCCGCCCTTGACGCCGCCTGCGCAGCCCAGGCCTCTTGGGCCAGGACCGCGCCGCGCGTGCGGGCCGAGATCCTGCGCAAGGCCTTTGAGCTTGTCACGGAGCGCGCAGAGGACTTTGCGCTGCTGATGAGCCTGGAAATGGGTAAGCCGTTGGCCGAGGCCCGTGGGGAAGTGGCCTACGGTGCGGAGTTTNTGCGCTGGAACTCCGAGGAAGCGGTGCGCGACTACGGCCGCTACCTCACCTCCNCCGAGGGCAAGAACAAGATTCTGGTGGCGAAGAAACCCGTGGGTCCGTGCCTGCTGATCACGCCGTGGAACTTCCCTTTGGCCATGGCCACCCGCAAGGTGGGCCCGGCCGTGGCGGCCGGCTGCACCATGGTGCTCAAGCCGGCGAAGCTGACGCCACTGACGTCCCAACTTNTTGCCGTCGTGATGCAGGAGGCCGGACTGCCCGACGGCGTGCTGAACGTCGTCGCAGGTTCGCGCGCCTCCTCCATCTCCGGGCCGCTGCTGGCAGATCCCCGCCTGCGCAAACTCTCCTTTACCGGGTCCACTAGTGTAGGCAAGCAGCTCATGGCCGCAGCCACCGAGAACGTGCTGCGCACGTCCATGGAGCTAGGGNGCAACGCCCCGTTCCTGGTGTTCGAGGACGCCGATCTGGATGCCGCCGTCGAGGGTGCCATGGCGGCGAAGATGCGCAACATGGGCGAGGCCTGCACGGCTGCCAACCGCTTCCTGGTGCACGAATCGGTGGCCACTGAGTTTACTGCCAAGCTCGCTGCCCGCATGNGGGCGCTGACGGTGGGCCGCGGCACTGAGGCAGGGACCGACGTCGGACCCATCATTGAGGAAAAGGCTCGCGCCAACATCCACGCACTGGTCACCGCCGCCGTCGCCGAAGGTGCCACCGTCTTAGCCGGAGGAGACGTGGTGGAGGGCGAGGGATACTTCTACCAGCCAACAGTGCTGGGCAACGTCGCCAACGACGCTGCGATCCTGCACCAGGAAATCTTTGGCCCGGTGGCACCTGTCACCACGTTCACCGATGAGGACGACGCCATCCGCATCGCCAACTCCACCGAATACGGGTTAGCGTCCTACCTGTACACGAAGGACTTCTCCCGCCTGCTGCGCGTGAGCGAACAACTGGAATTCGGCATGGTGGGCTTCAACGCCGGCGTGATCTCCAACGCGGCCGCACCCTTTGGCGGCGTCAAGCACTCGGGCCTAGGCCGGGAAGGTGGCTCCGAAGGCATCGCAGAATACACCACCACCCAGTACATTGGTATCGCGGACCCCTACGCGTAAGCCGGCCTCGGTTCACTAAACAGTGATGTAAGAGTCGTCTAAAGCAGGCCCCGGCATACATGCCGGGGCCTGCTTGCGGTAGCGTGGAAGGACAAGCGGCCCGGTGAATCCGGGCCCGGAAGGAGCAAAAGTGTCCATCGTTGTCATTAACGCCCTCAAGGTTCCCGTCGAGGCAGGATCCGAACTGGAGACGCGCTTCGCTGCGCGCAAGCACTCGGTGGACGGCTCCCCGGGCTTCGAGGGTTTCCAGCTGCTGCGCCCCGTCGCCGGGGAAGACCGCTACTTCGTCTACACGCAGTGGGCCACTCGGGAGGACTTCGAGAACTGGCGTGCCAAGCGGGCCGGTCACGACCACGCCGCCCAAGCACCCGTTGCCAGCGGCATGGACTTGCTGGAATTTGAGGTTGTGGACCTGGGCTAAGCCGGCCACATCCCTGCCAAAGGGGAGGCCCGCAGTGAGATCACTGCGCGGCCTCCCCTTTGATCCCTCTTGTCTTAACTAGACACTGTTTGCCCTAACTAGACACTGTCCTGCTCAGCGCGCTGGCCCGAGTGGATCTGCGCGAAGAACTTGCCCAGCTCCGCGGTGGCGCTCAGCGGGACGATGTTGGCCACGTACTGGTCCGGGCGCACCACCACGATGGCACCGGCGCGGTCGATCCCGCGCACGTCAAAGATGTCGTTGCCGGGGATGATCCCGTAGGCCTTTTCGTAGTCGGTGAGCTTGAACGGTCCCACGAGCGGCTTGAACGCAGCTGGAACGGCATTGATGTCGAGGTCCTCGTGCCTGTGCTGGTAGATGACCAACACATCGAACCAGGCATCGGCGTCGAGCCCTGCCGGTGTTGCCGCAAGGGGTGAATCCGGCGCTGTGGAGAGCCATTGCGCCAAGGCGTCGGTCGGTGAGCCGGTTCCGGGCAGGGCCGGGTCGGCAAANACGTAGATGCGCCAACGGCCATCTGCTGTGGCGTGGTGGCCAAGGTGGATCGGGTTCGTGTCACAGATGCGTGAAGCGTGTGCAGATTTGAAGCGCTTACCCACCGGAAAACCGGCGGCAAGATGCTGGTGAACGGCCTGGCCGGTAATCAGCGACGGCGCGTATTCAGTCATGAACCCCGCCGGGAATTCGGCCGTGCGCACGTAGTAGTCCTCCAACTCCTCCGGATTCTGGAACTCCTCGGGTTTCTTGGCCATCAGTGCTGACCATTCTTTGTCGAAGTCGATGAGGTTCTTGGCCACTACCTGACGCTCAGCCGAGTATGTGGATAGCAGGGCCTGCGGGCTGCGCCCTTCGAGGACGTGGGCGAGTTTCCACCCGAGGTTGAAGCCGTCCTGCATGGAGACGTTCATGCCCTGGCCGGCCTTGGCGCTGTGGGTGTGGCAGCCGTCTCCGGTGATGAAGACACGCGGTGTGCGCGTCCCGATGTCTTCCAGCCGGACGTCGTCAAAGCGGTCTGTTAGGCGGTGTCCCACCTCGTACACGCTGTTCCACGCAACATGGCGCACGTCCAGCGTGTACGGATGGAGGATTTCATTGGCCTTGGAGATGATCTCATCCATGCTGGTATTGCGCACGGCACCGTTGTCATCCTCTGGAACAACNCCGAGGTCCACGTACATGCGGAACAGGTAGCCTCCTTCGCGCGGGATCAGCAGGATGCTGCCGCCCGTGTGGGACGCGATGGCGCATTTGGTCCGGATATCCGGGAAGTCCGTGGTGGCCAGAATATCCATGACGCCCCATGCGTGGTTGGACTTGTCCCCGGCCATGGTGGCGCCGATCGACGCGCGGACCTTGCTGCGTGCCCCGTCGCAGCCGACGACGTACTTGGCATGCACCACTCGAACGGCGCCTTCGTCCGGGCCGGCACTGCGGAAAAGTGTGACTTTGACAGGATACTCGCCCTCATCGGCGACCTCAAGCGTTTGGAAGTCCCAGCCGTAGTCGGGCGTTAGGCGGGTGGGTGAGTTTTCCGCAACTTCGGCAAAGTAGTCAAGCACGCGGGCCTGGTTCACGATCAGGTGCGGGAATTCGCTGATTCCGGTTGCGTCGTCGACGGCGCGGCCGCCTCGCACAATGCGCGTGACATCCTTCGTGTCCGGGCGCCAGAACGCCATCTCAGTGATGCGGTAAGCCTCGGCGATGATCCTCTCGGCAAAGCCAAAGGCCTGGAACGTTTCCACACTGCGGGCCTGAATGCCGTCCGCTTGGCCAATCTCCAGCCGACCTCCCCGGCGCTCCACGATCCGCGTGGTGATATCGGGGAACTGGGAAAGCTGGGCGGCGGTGAGCATGCCTGCCGGACCCGATCCGACGATCAGAACATCCACTTTCTCGGGCAGCTCTTCAGGACGGTCGACGCCGGTCCCTGCTGCCTCGTGAATGCGTGGGTCACCGGAAACGTATCCGTGGTGGTGGAATTGCACAGGGTTCTCCTCGTTGCACTGGGGCGGCTCATTCACCACCACCCTCAAAGTGTTCGCTATTTGAACACAGCGTTCTAATAGCGCACATTAAGCATAATTGTGTGCGACAGATCACGCAACCCCACTACTTGAATGTGCTGGATGTGGGCGCGGTGTGCCTATCTGATCTCCACCATCTTTTCGGCACAGGCCTGACCGCCGTTTTCGTTCTGAGGCAACGCACGAAAGGACACTCTCCATCCGCGGCAGCTACACCCATCGGCGCGAGATGTTCTACTGGGCGGCTGTGCTGTTCGCCGTCGTCATGACGGCCAATCAGCTTGAATGAAGGCCGCGGCCCCTACGGCAGCCGAGCGGCGTGAGCGGCTGCAGCCTCCAGCAACCGCGGCACCCCGGCTTCTAAGGTGGTGCCGAACGATTCGGACTCGGCGCGTTCCCCGTTCTTCCAGCGTGTGTAGATGGCCTCACTGAAAATGGCGGCTTTCCACAGCGCCAGCGCCTGATACCACGGTAGGGCGGTGAGATCCAGAGCAAAGTGGGCGTTGTAGCGGGACGCCAGCTCCGCCCGGTTCAGGTAGCCGGGCTGCGCTGTCACGGGNGTGAGCTCCAGCAGGGTCGAGTCCGTGCCCGACTGCGCATAAGTGGCCGTGAGGTAGCCCAGGTCTGATAGGGGNTCCCCNAGTGTTGCCATCTCCCAATCCAGCACCGATTTCACGTGGGCGGGGCCGTGCTGGGCAAACATCAGGTTCCCCAGCCGGTAGTCGCCGTGGATCACCGCTGTGCGTTGAGTATCTGGCCGGTTCCCCTCAAGCCAGCTGGCCAGTTGCGCCACTTGCGGTAAGTCCCGGGTGGCCCCNATCTCCCACAGCCCGGCAAACCGCGCCACCTGCCGCTGAAGATACCCCTCGGGGCGGCCAATCGTCGCTATATCGCCGTGACTGGTGTCCACGCGATGCAGCCGAACCAGCATGTCCACCACGGCCTCGCTGGTGGCCCGGCGCTGCGCTGACGCGTCCAGGTGCGCCGGAATCGTCTCCGTCACCACATCCCCGTCCACAAAGTTCATGAGGTAAAACGGCACACCCAGCACGTTGACATCGGCGCACACGGCCAGAATTTTCGGCACCGGAATGCCCAGCGGGGCAAGCAGCGATTGNAGGTGCGCCTCCCGGACCATGTCGTGGGTGGAGGGCGGAAAGGGTGGTCTGGGCCCNCGCCGAAGCACCACGTCGGCCCCTCGCCTNTTGATCCTGAAGGTCACGTTGGACTGTCCCCGNCCAATGCGCCGGGCGTGTACCTGCCCGGTACCGATGCCTGCGGCGTCAAGGAATTCCTCCACCCGTTCCAGGATCAGCAGCGGCGGCACTTCCTGCCGGGCAGCTTCTTGCGTGCTCTGAACAATGTCCGCTCTACTGCCCATCTAATGTTCCCCTTCGTGGATGACGGCGGTGCCTTGGAATGGTTCCCCGGCCGCCACGGCGCGGCGGCGCCCTGATGCTGCACGGCGTGCGATAGCCCATTTGTGGGTCTCCGTGGAGCCGTCATAAATGCGGAACGCACGCACCTCGTTCAAGTATTGGATTAGCGGCAGCCCGTCAGAGACGCCGTCGCCGCCACACAGTTGCACCGCCCTGTCGATCACCCGGTACACGGCCTCTGAGCAGTGCACTTTGGCCACGGAAGACAACGCCGAACCCGCTTTCGCATCCACTGCCAGTAGTGCCGCACATTTGGCGATGATGGCATCGGAGGTTTCAATGTCAAGCACGGACTGGGCAATCAGCTCCTGGGCTAAGCCCAACTGCGAGAGGTTGGCACCAAANATTTCCCGGGTGTTGGCACGGTCCAGCATGATGTCCATCGCCCGGCGGGCCAGCCCCAACCAGCGCATGCAGTGAGTCAGCCGGGCCGGTCCCAGCCGTACCTGCGCGTACGTGAAACCAAGCCCGGCTTCCCCGAGCACGGCGGAGTCCAGGACGTGGACGTCCTGGAAGTTCACGTGTGGGTGTCCGCCGGCGATGTACTTGTCCATGGTGTGGATGGGCGCGCCGATCCGTACACCGGGTGTGTCCATGGGCACCAGGAACATGGATGCACCGGCCGGGACCGCCGCGGCACCGCCCGTGGCCGCCAGGTTGGCAGCCCCGGCTTCGGTGCGTGCCATGACAATGGCGAACCCGGCAAGGGTGGCACCGCTGGTGAACCGCTTGTGCCCGTTGATTCTCCAGCCGTTTCCGTCGCGGATGGCCGTGGTTCTCAAGGCGTCAGGGTCCGAACCCGCGCCGGGGTGTGGCTCGGTCATGGCAAAGCAGGAGGTGATGTCCCCGGCAGCCAGCGGGGCCAGGAAGCGTTGTTTNTGTTCTTCGGTGCCGATCAGATTCAGCATGTGCATATTGCCTTCATCCGGTGCCATGGCGTTGAGCACGGCCGGGCCGATGGGCGAATATCCCGCTTCCTGAAAGACCGGTGACCAATGCTCAACCGCCAGTCCCTGCCCGCCAAACGCCACAGGTACGTGCGGTGCGAACACNCCGGCCTCCCGCGCCGCAGCCGCCAGCTCCCGCCGAACGGAGACGTTCAGAACCTGCCCTGGTCTGGGTTCGGCAGGCATCACGGTGTTACGGATGAACTCCCGCGTACGTTCCCGGAGGTCTTCCACGGCCGCCGGGTAAAGACCGGGCGGTGGTGTTGGACTCTTCATGGACTGCTCCTTCGCTGGTGGTTGCATGACTGGTGCTCATCCCAGCCCGCCCGCATTGCGCAGGCCTCCGTCGAGCGTGAGGATCTGCCCGGTCACCCAGGAGGCATCGCTGGAGGCTAGATAGGCGACGGCGGAGGCTACGTCGTCAGGCTCCCCNAACCGACCCAGCGGATAGGCGGCGGCAACTTCTTCTTCCCGGCCTTCATACAGGGCGCCGGCAAAGCGGGTTTTGACCACGGCCGGGGCCACGGCGTTCACCCGGTTCTCAGGCGCCAGCTCCACGGACAGCGTGCGGGTGAGGTGCGAGACGGCGGCCTTGCTGATCCCATACAGGCCCAGGCCCGGAGCGGGAACCTCGCCACTGATGGAGGACACGTTCACCACATTCCCGCACCGCCCNCTGAAATCCAGCCCGGGATCCGCCAGCACGGCTTGAGTCCAAGCGAGCGTGCCCAACACGTTGACCTCAAAGATCTTGCGCGCAGCGTCCAGATCAACGGTTTCCAGCGGCCCGTACACGGGGTTGATGCCGGCGTTGTTAATCAGGACATCAAGCCCACCAAATTGATGCTCGACGGCGGCCAGCACCTCCGCACGGTGGTCCGGNTTATCCGCCCGCCCTGCCATGGCGAGGGCGTTATCGCCGAGGGAAGCGAGCGCCTCATCGAGCTGATCCTGGTGCCTCGCGGTGATCAGAACCCGGGCACCCTCAGCCACTAGGCGCTGGGCTATGGCCAGCCCAATCCCNCGGCTGGCCCCTGTGATGATGGCGGTCTTACCGAGGAACCGCTGGGCCGGGCTGGGTTGCGGGTTTGAGGCCGGGCTTGAGTGCGGGTCATCCTTGGCCATGGGGTCCTCTCCGATGTGACCGCACTTACTTGGCGGTAACTACTGCCAGCATGCTGCGGAATTCGGCAACGGTCAAGGGATGAGGCTCACCGCACCCTTCTGGTCAGCCCTTCTCTCTATCTAGCCCTTCTCGCGCAGCGTTGCGGTGCGCGGCAGTAGCAACTTCAGAAACATGCAATTGTTCGGGTGTGNNGCCGTCCCGGTTCAAGGGCGGGCGGAGTTCGGTGCGCATTTGCTCTTCGAGGCTGGCGGCAAGGTCTGCATCGGACACCACGCAAAAAGACATTCCGAGGTTTTCNACTATCCAGGCGCTGAGCACCTCTTCGTCGTCGTCGGTCAGTCGCGGATGCGCAGATCGCCCATGCCACTGCGCCTGAAGACCTAGTAGTGCTGCCAGNGAGCGGCGAAAAGTGGACTTAGATGTTTGCACGGCGTGGTGCTTGGCCCGGCTCTTCAAGTTCGTGGCNCTTCCCACGTAAATCAAGTCACCACGCTTCAGNGGCGTCAGTTCCCCGGTCCAGTTCACGTCCTTGGGCATGGCACCGGTGAGGTAACACTTGTACAGGCCCGGGGCAAAGGGCATCGCCGCCCACGCGACTTTGGCAGGGGCAGTGACTGTCCATTTAAGATCTTCCATGGGTTGACCTTACGACATGAGAGGGTAGTTCTTTTCCTTGACAACCACTCCGGCCAGGTACCCACCGGTCATGACGGATCAGCACGAGGTCTGCCCGAGCAAACCGGCCGTGCAGCCCTCGGCTCGATCCTGGCCGCTCAGGCAGTGACCCCAGTGTGTCCAGGAACAATGCCAACACCTTTTCAACATCCGCACTGAGTACCACCTCAAGCATTGGCCAGCGGCCGGCAACACCATGGATGGTATCCTCGCCGACGTGCGTGCGCCGGTCCACGATGGTTTGTCCACGGTTGGCTCCGGCACCAAGCTGGACCTGCACCTGCAAGGACTCCCGGTGCATCATCTCCCCNGCCACGAGGGTACAGACAGCGCCAGCGTCGCCGATCAGGCTCAGTCCGCGGTCTTGTGCGTCCTCCTCGCCGGGGAAGCGGAAAGACAGCAGCCCAGCCAGCACCCGGGAGACCTTGTCCCCGGCAGCGGCAAGCACCTGGACCCGGTTCTCCTCCAAGCCCACCGTGTTGAATACGTCCAGCCCGTACATGGTCAGGGGCACACCGCTGTTGATGACAATGTGGGCTGCCTCGGGNTCGTGCCAGATATTGAATTCGGCTACAGCGGTAGCGTTACCCACCGACGCCGATCCGCCCATGAACAGGATCCGCTCAATNCTTTGCGCACATTCGGGGTAGGTTCGCAGCAAGAGGGCCAGGTTCGTCAGCGGCGCCAACGCCACCACTGTGATGGGTTCCGTGGATTCGGTGAGAACCCGGCGCATCATCTCCACCGCGTGGACATCCAGAGGTTTGCGGGTACTTGCGGGCAAATCCACGCTGCCCAGGCCGCCCTCACCGTGGACGTGTGCAGCACTGCGCGGTTCCTCAACTAAGGGNCGGTCCGCGCCTGCCGCGACCGGAATCTCCGGCGCATCCACGACGTCGAGGATCTTCAGTGTGTTCACCACAACACTGTCGACACCGACGTTGCCGGAGACACAGCTGATGGCCCTGAGATCGATGTCCGGGTGCTTGATGGCAAACATGATTGCCATGGCATCGTCAATGCCGGTGTCGACGTCCATCATGATGGCGTGCTTCATAGGGTGCTCCTCATTATCTAGTTGTTTTGTTCTTATCGTTCAAAGTGATGACCAGGCGGCGGGTAGGAGACCACCGTTACCGCCCCTGATGTGCGGCGAGAAAGCGGTACACCTCAGTTTCATCCACGCCGGGNAAGGCGCCCTGCGGCATGGCCGCCAGCAGATGCGAGTTGGCGCGTGTGGATGGCCAGGCGTTCCCGGCCCACTCTGCGGACAGCTCAGGGGGGNNCCGGCGGCAACAGCCCGGATCCGGGCATTTNGACTGCGAACGCTCGGTGGTTTCTCTCCCACGGAACCACTTGACATGCTCATACGGCAACCCGATACTCAGCGAGTACTCCCCGGAGGAGTGCCGTTCCGTGCGCGCGGTGCACCAAAACGTACCCACGGCCGTGTCCGTGTACTGGTTGAACGCCCTGAACTTATCCGGTACGTCAAAGACCGCACGTGAGGTCCAGAAGCGGCACACGGACTGTCCCTCGATGGCGCCGGTGTGATCGGCGGGGAAGTTCACGCCGTCGTTCTCATACGCTTTGTGGATGATCCCGGACTCATGCACTTTCTGGAAGTGCGTGGTGATGCCCAGATGCTCCGTGGCCAGGTTGGTGAACCTGTGCGCAGCTGTTTCATAGGAGACGGCAAAGGCATCCCGAATGTCCTCGATGGCCAGCTCCTTGGCCGCCTTGGCTTCCTTCAGGAAGTCCACGGTGGCCCGTTCCGGCATCAACAAGGAGGCGGCGAAGTAGTTCGTGTACACACGCTGGCGCAGGAAGTCGGCATAGTTTCGCGGCGTCTTATGCCCCAGAACGTAGTGCCCCAGCGCCTGCAACAGCACAGATCGGGGNTCGTGGTCCGAGCGTTGGCCGTGCGTGAGGTAAATTCGGCGATTCTTCAAATCCGTCACGGACCGGGTGGAATGCGGCAGATCGCCCACATAGTGCAGGTCAAAACCAAGGTGTTCGGCCACGTCCGCGGCGACGTGGTGGGATAGCGGCCCNCTGTCATGCCCCACCGCCTTCAACAAGTCCTGGGCCTGGCGTTCAATCTCCGGATAATAGTTGTTGCGTTCACGCATTTCCATCCGCAGTTCATTGTTCGCCCGGCGCGCCTCTTCAGGCGTGGCCGACTGTTCATCCAAGCGCCGCTCCAGCTCGTGCTGCAACCCCACCAGGGACTCCAGGACTTCCGTGGAAAGCCGTGAGCTGACGCGGACGGTGGGCAGTCCCAGCGATTGGTAGAGCGGCCCGCGCTGGGCCCGTTCCAGTTCGATCTCAAGCGCCGCCCGCCTGCTTGGCGGTTCGGCTCCCAGCAGCTGTTCAAGTCCCACGCCGAGTGCCCCGGCCAGGTGCTGCAGCAGTGTCAGCTTAGGCTCGCGTTTGCCGTTTTCGATCAAGGAAAGCTGGGATGGTGCGGCTCCCACCTTCTCGCTGAGATCGTCAAGGGTCATGCCTAGGCCTTTGCGCAGGTGGCGCACACGCCGGCCCAAGGAAATGATGTCCAATTCACCGTTTTCGCCAGCTCCCTTGCCCCGTGGCGCCAGCGCTTCGCCTACATTCCAGCCCGTATTAGTCATTTCTTGACAATACGCGAAGAAGTGTAAATCTTTCCAGTGTTTACCCTAGAAACCTCTTGAAAAGCCCTGAATAGTAGAAATCACAAAGAAGGACTTTAGATCTCCACTCTCAACTTTTGAGGCTTCAGCGAAGAAGCATCAATGAAGAAGGAAGCGGAGATCGCCCACAACAAGGAGCGAGACCATGACTGCAGCATTTGACCCCGCAACCACGCCAGAAGCGAACAACGCACAGGCTGCCGCCGCTCTCGAACTTGAATGGGCCGCCAACCCGCGGTGGAGCGGCATCGAGCGCAGCTACTCCGGCGAAGATGTCATCAAGCTCCAAGGCAGGGTCCACGAGGAACACACACTGGCCCGCCGCGGTTCAGAAAAGCTCTGGGACCAGCTCCGCAATGCCGCNCCCGGCGGTTACACCAACGCTCTTGGCGCACTGACCGGAAACCAGGCTGTCCAGCAGGTCAAGGCCGGCTTGAAGGCCGTCTACCTCTCCGGCTGGCAGGTCGCCGCGGATGCCAACTCCAATGGCAACACCTACCCGGACCAGTCCCTGTACCCTGTGGATTCGGTGCCCAAGGTGGTCCGCCGTATCAACAACGCACTCCTACGGGCAGACCAGATCGAAGCCTCCGAAGGAATCCAAAGCGTTGAAGACTGGCTGGTGCCGATTGTGGCTGACGCCGAGGCCGGCTTTGGTGGTCCGCTGAACGCCTACGAGCTGATGAAATCCATGATCATCTCCGGCGCATCCGGTGTCCACTGGGAAGACCAGCTGGCCAGTGANAAGAAGTGCGGACACCTGGGCGGAAAAGTCTTGATCCCCACTAAGGCTCATGTCCGCACCCTTAACGCGGCAAGGCTCGCAGCCGACGTCGCCGGCGTCCCTTCCGTCATCATTGCCCGCACGGACGCCGAAGCGGCCACCTTAATCACTTCTGACGTTGACGAACGCGATCAGCAGTTCCTGACGGGAGAGCGTACCGAGGATGGTTTCTACAAAGTGCGCAACGGCATTGAGCCTTCCATTGCCCGNGCCCTGGCCTACGCACCGTGTTCAGACCTGATCTGGATGGAGACCGGCACACCGGATTTGGCACACGCTAANAAGTTCGCCGAAGCGGTCAAGGCCGAATTCCCCGACCAGATGCTTGCTTACAACTGCTCGCCGTCGTTCAACTGGANNAAGCACCTGGACGACGCAACGATCGCCAAATTCCAACGCGAACTTGGCGCCATGGGGTACACCTTCCAGTTCATCACACTGGCCGGTTTCCACTCCTTGAACCACTCGATGTTTGATCTTGCCCATGGCTACGCCCGCAACGGCATGAGCTCCTACGTCGAACTGCAGGAGCGCGAATTTGGCTCCGAAGACCGCGGCTATACCGCAACCAAACACCAGCGTGAAGTAGGCACAGGCTACTTCGACGCGGTGGCGACAGCGCTGAACCCCACCAGCGGCACCCTCGCATTGGCAGGCTCCACAGAAGCCGAGCAGTTCCACTAACAACTTGATCGCCGGTGGCAGGATCCGGTGAGCGAGCTAGTTCAGATCCCTGAACCAGCTCGCTCACCGTTGCATCCCACCGCCGGCACTTTCGCACAGGAGACTCTCTCATGAACTCGACAAACAGCTTGAACGGCATCACGTTCAACGGCATTACCCTGAGTGCACCGCCCATCCACCGGCAGGAAGAAATCCTGACACCGGATGCCTTGGATTTCATTGCAGCACTGAACCGCACCGCGACGGCCCGGCGCCAGGAGTTGCTGGCGGCCCGCCGGACACGCCGTACCCAAATTCTCGGCGGTACCGATCCCCGTTACCTGCGTGAAACCTCAGCCATCAGGGAAGACNCCCACTGGCGTGTTGCTCCCNCGGCTCCCGGGTTGGAGGACCGCCGCGTGGAAATCACCGGCCCGGTTGATANNAAAATGACCATCAACGCCTTGAACTCCGGCGCCAAGGTATGGCTGGCCGATATGGAAGATTCCTCCACACCTACCTGGGGCAATGTGATCCGTGGGCAGCTGAACTTGATCGATGCTCTTGAACGACGCATCGACTTCACCAGCGCCGAAGGCAAGGAATACCGCCTTGCCCCACAGGAAGAACTGCCCACCATTGTTCTGCGTCCACGCGGCTGGCACCTGCCGGAGAAGCACTTGCTGATCAACTCCAAGCCCATGGCCGGTGGGATAGTCGATTTCGGTTTGTTCTTCTTCCACAACGCCCGCCGCCTGATCGCCCAGGGCAAGGGCCCGTACTTTNACCTGCCGAAGATTGAAAACCATCAAGAAGCCCGCCTGTGGAATGACATCTTCATCCAGGCCCAAGACTTGTTGGGCATCCCGCAGGGCACCATCCGTGCAACAGTACTGATCGAGACCATCACGGCAGCATTTGAGATGGAGGAAATCCTGTACGAACTGCGCGATCACGCAGCAGGCCTGAACGCCGGGCGTTGGGACTACCTGTTCTCCGTCATCAAGAACTTCCGCACCCGTGGTCCGCGTTTCGTGCTCCCGGACCGGAACCAGATCACCATGACGGCACCGTTCATGCGGGCGTACACCGAACAGTTGGTGCGGGCGTGCCACACCCGTGGAGCCATGGCGATCGGCGGCATGGCAGCCTTTGTGCCCAACCGCCGCGACCCCGAAGCCAACGCCAATGCGATGGCCAAGGTCCGTGCCGATAAGACCCGCGAGGCCAACGACGGCTTTGACGGTTCTTGGGTGGCCCACCCGGACTTGGTTCCTGTGGCCATGGAGGTCTTCGACGACGCGCTGGGCTGGAACCCGAACCAGATCAACCGCACCCGTGAGGATGTTGAACTTGATGACAGGGCACTGTTGAACATCGCCGGCACGGAAGGCAGGATCACTGAGAAGGGCATCCGCGACAATATCTGGGTTGGCATCCAGTACATCGAGTCTTGGCTGCGCGGCCACGGCGCCGTTGCCTTGAACAACCTCATGGAGGATGCCGCCACAGCGGAAATCTCCCGGTCCCAGATCTGGCAGTGGATCCATAGCCAGGCCATCACCGATACGGGCGAGCTCATCACCTTCGACTGGGTCACCGAAATGCTCGAGGAGGAGTTCGCCCGGCTGCCACGTTTCGATGAAGACCGCTTCGAGGATGCCCTGGAAATCTTCACCGACGTTGCCATGGGCGAGGATTTCCCCGCTTTCCTGACCACCTCGGCGTATGCCAATTACCTGCACGAAAGTGTTGAGCAAGCCCCAGCCCCAGAGCGCCAGCTGACGGCAGCCTAGAATTGGCTGCTCCGCCGGACGCCAGCCACTGCAGGCCCGATCGTCGGGTCCCGGCGTAGCAGCCATACTTCCCAAGTCGAAAGCGGAGTAGTTGCCAATGTTCGCGTAGAACATGAGCAACTACTCCGCTTTCGATCCTCTGTTAGGGCGGATTACCCGGCCCGGAATAATAGCCACCACCTACCTGTTGGCGCCAGTATGAAGATTGAGATCTGGTCCGACGTGGCCTGCCCCTGGTGCTACATTGGCAAGCGCCGCTTTGAAACCGCCCTGAACGGGTTCGCGCACAAGGATTCCGTAGAGGTGGCGTGGCGCAGCTACCAGCTGGACCCTACCCTGCCTGAGCACTACGACGGCAGCGAACTGGACTACCTCGTTGAGCGCAAGGGCATGGACCGCAGCCAGCTCATGGGCATGCTGGGCCATGTCAAGGAGGCTGCCGAGGGCGAGGGCCTGCATTACAAGTTCGACGCCGTGGTGGTCGCCAACAGCTTCAAGGCCCACGAATTGCTGCACTTGGCAGCTGCCCACGGCAAGTCCGACGCCGTCAAGGAAGCCCTGCTGTCGGGTCGCTTTGAGCAGNGGGTTGACATTGGCAACCGTGAAGCATTGGTGCGCATTGGCACCGAAGCCGGTTTGGATGCGTCCGACATCAATGAGGCGCTGGACAGCGAAAAGTACGCTGATGACGTCCGCCAGGACTTTACCGAGGCCCGCGCCATCGGTGTCACCGGTGTGCCGTTCTTTGTCATTGACAGGAAATACGGGATCTCCGGTGCCCAACCCGCTGAGGTGTTCGCACAGGCCCTTGAGCAGGCGTGGCAGGAAGCCAACCCGTTGACCATGGTCTCCGCCAACGGAGCGGATTCCGCCGAAGCGTGCGGTCCGGACGGCTGCGCCATCTAAACAGACTCCCTCTTGAGTGCACCCTTGCGGGCCGGACGGTTCACTCCGTCCGGCCCGTTATTCATGTTCCCACGCCAGCGCAGCATGCTTTTGCTTGGCCTTCGTCATAAGTTCCCCTAGGTTGAAGTGAACACGTATTCCGCAACTTTTCCAGGAGAAACACAGTGACATACTCCCTTCAGCTGTACACCGTACGCNAACCCCTTGAGAGTGACCTGCCCGGAACCATTGCCCGCATTGCAGAAATCGGCTTCAGTCAAGTGGAGCCCTACAACTTTGTGGCCACCGCCGACGCCCTTGCAGAGGCCTTTGTCGCCCATGGGATCAGTGCCCCGTCCGGCCATGCACCTCTCCTGACGGCAGACCAAGACGAGATCTTCATCGCCGCCAAGAAGCTGGGCATCACCACCGTCATCGAGCCGTTCGTCCCGGCAGCGCAGTGGCAGGATGCCGCCAACATTGAAAAGACGGCCGCTAGGTTGAACGCCGCTGCCAAANAGNGTGCTGGCTATGGCATCCGCGTTGGCTACCACAACCACGCGTGGGAGCTGGAGACCACCATCAACGGCACCACGGCACTGGAGTACTTGGCGTCCCTTCTGGACCCTGAACTTGTGCTCGAGGTGGATATCTATTGGGCCGCCGTCGGAGGGCAGGACCCGGCGGCATTGCTAAGGCGCCTCGGGGACCGGGTGAAGTTCATTCATATCAAAGACGGGCCACTGACCACGCACGACCTAGACCAGCGCCCTGCTGGCCAGGGCATGGTTGCCATCTGGGATGTCATTGACGCAGCAACCTCCNTAGAAGTGGGCGTCGTGGAGTTTGACGACTACGCCGGAGATATCTTTGCCGGCATCGCAGAGAGCCTTGCGTTCCTGAACAGCGGAAAGGCCTGAGCAGCCATGCCCCTGCAGGGACCTAGCGGCGTCGCCATCATAGGTGCCGGAAACATCAGCAAGCAGTATTTGGCCCACCTGACCACGTTCCCGGACGTTAAGGTGCTTGTGGTCGCGGACCTCGATGAGGAGGTGGCAGCAGCCCGGGCCGCCGAATACGGCATCGCGGTCTCCGGGNGCGTGGCTGCAGCGCTTGAGCACCCCGGCGTCGAGATCGTCGTGAACCTGACCATTCCGGCCGCCCATGTGGAGGTTGCCTTGGCAGCCGTGCGGGCCGGCAAGCACGTGTGGAATGAGAAGCCGTTCTCGCTGGACCGTGAAAGCGGACTGGGCCTGCTGCAGGAGGCAGCGGCCGCCCGCGTGCGCCTCGGCTGTGCTCCGGACACGTTTNTGGGTGCTGGACTGCAGACTGCCCGCCGCCTGATCGATGCCGGGGCAATCGGCGTCCCGCAGACGGCACTAACCATGTTCGCGTCCNCCGGCCCCGAATCCTGGCATCCTAACCCGGCGTTCCTCTTCCAAGCAGGCGCCGGACCGCTCTTTGACATGGCCCCGTATTACCTGACCGCGCTGGTTCAGACGTTCGGTCCCATTACCAAGGTGGCCGCCGTCGGCAATACCGCTTTCCCCACGCGCAGCGTTGGTTCGGGCCCCAAGCAAGGCGAGGCGTTCGACGTCGAAGTTCCTACCCACGTCAGCGCCATCGTCATGTTTGCCTCCGGCGCCTCCTCGCACAGCGTGTTCAGTTTCGAGTCACCCCGGACCCGCATGGGGTTTGTGGAAATCACCGGCACCGAGGGCACCATCTCGCTGCCTGATCCGAACAACTTCGACGGCGACATCCGGTTGTGCAAACGCGGCGAGGATGAGTGGACCAGCATCGCCGCTGAAGGATCTGATCACGGTCGCGGCATCGGTGTGCTGGACATGGCTCGTTCCATCCGCGCAGGCATCNCCCACCGCGCGCCCGGCGAGCTGGGTTACCACGTGCTTGACGCCATGGTGTCCATCTCCGAATCAGTGGAAAGCGGCGAGTTCGTGGCCGTCAACAGCACGGCCCCGGCGTCTGCACCTCTACCTGCAGACTGGGACCCCACCGAGGCCACCCTCTAGGCGCGTTGGCTCTCGCGTGCTTTTACTTGCACACCTGCGCATGGTTGCTTCTATAATCATGCGCCACTGCAATGGTGGCGGCACATCCGCACCCAACGGTGCGCAGACGTCAAAGTAGCTCATCGGTGATCGAGCCTGCTGGGGCTAGGACAGCAAACTGATCAGAACCTGGGCTGGCCTGTGGTGAGGACACCACAGGCCGTTTTGCGAAGTCCCATCAAACGGATTCAGCAAACTCCTGGTCCAAAGCGCCCACCGCGCTGTTCTTTGCTTCTTAATAAACAGCAGGACAAACGCAACCGCCAAGAACTCGACAGCTGCAATCAAATACAGGCCCCCNGCGTAGCTCCCCGACGTTTCCTTCATGGCGCCAAGAACCTGCGGGGCAAAATAACCAGCAAGGTTAGCAATGGAGTTGATTACTGCCAGGCCTGCAACCAAGGCGGTACCTGACATGAACCGTGCCGGAAGATTCCAGAACACGGGGATTGCACCCATAGTCCCTGCCGCAGAAAGGGCAAGGGCAAGGATGACGCCTAGGCCGTTGTTTTGCTGCAGGAATACAGCAGCAAGCAGGAGGCCTGTGGCGCCGAGGCCAGCGGCGATTGCCGTATGCCAGCGAGACTCACGATTGCGGTCAGAGAGCCAGCCGTTACCCACCATGCCGATCCAGCCACACGCGTAGATGCCGGACATAATCCAGCCAAGAGTTGTGATGTCGGTAAATCCAACGGCCTTGACAAGACTCGGGCCGTAGAACGTCAGTGTTGCGTTGCCTGCGACGATGCAGAAGAACGTCAGAATCAAAACCCATGAACTCGGCTTGCGCAATGAGGACCAGAACTTGTGCTCCCGGTCACCCAGAGCCTGCGCTTCAGCAGCCAACTCCATCGCCACATGTCCGCGTTCTTCGATGCTGAGCCACTTAGCGTTGGCAGGCTTGTCGGTAAGGATGAAAAATGCAGCCACGCCAACAACTACAGACGGGAAGCCCTCAATGAGGAACAGCCACTGCCAGCCGGAGAGATTCAGCATGTTGTTGAAATTATCCATGATGATGCCGGCCATCGGGCTGCCGATCATCAAGGACATGGCGGAAGCGGACATGAAGAATGCCATGGCCTTGCTGCGGCGATGGGCAGGTAGCCAGAAGGTTAGGAAAAGTATGACGCCCGGCTGCAGACCAGCTTCAAAGGCACCCTGCAGGAAACGCAGGGTATAAAACTGCCATGGATCGTGGACAAAGGCCATGAGCATGGATACAGCACCNCAGCCGAGGGCGATGCGCATAATAGTTTTGGGNGCCCCAATCTTCTGCAAAAGAAGATTACTGGGTACTTCGAANAAGAAATAACCGAGGAANAAGATTCCTGCGCCGGCACCGTAAACAACTTCGGTCCACTGCAGTTCATCAATCATGGTCAACTTGGCAAAACCAATGTTGACCCGGTCGATCCAGGCTAGGAACCAGACGAGTGTAAGGAATGGAATGAGGCGCCAGATGATTCGCCGGAATGAAAAGGGGTGGGCAGTGCAGCATTGTTTATGGAATGGTTCAGCGTGGCCACTAAGTGTGTTCTAAGAAATGAGGCAGCAGAACATAAAGCCACCAAAAGTAATATTTCCACCATGTGAAATTTCAATTTCATATTTACAACTGTGACTTTACTCACAAAAGTGAATTGGGTCAATTATGTCGGCGTGAATCACGCGGCTGTGCAGCCGAAAGAAAGATACTGCGGCGTTATCCGTGTGCCACAACATGAGCGCTGAAATCCGCAGCTGGTCCTACAGGCAGCTGCTCGAATGGAGTAGCCGGCGCAATTCGGTCATGCTCGCCCTAGACTGACGCTCGCCATGGCAGCAACTTTTACCCGTCGGAACTCTCCTTCGACGCGGCTTTCAGCAACCAGGACTGAATTCACGCATCAAGCCACCCGCACCTCGAAGGTGAGTAGTTGCCAATGTTCGTGAAGAACATTGGCAACTACTCACCTTCGATGCGTTGCGGCACCGATAGAGTGGATTGCACTATGAGCATCCCAAAGACTGCACCGGCCTCGGTCCGCCTTGACGCCTGGCTCTGGGCGATCCGCGCCTATAAGACCCGGTCCATGGCCACCGCGGCGTGCCGTGCTGGCCACGTCAAACTCAATGACGCCAACGCCAAGGCAGCCCACACGGTGGTTCCCGGTGACACCATCCGCGTCCGTCAGCCCGGCTACGACAGAATCCTCGAGGTCCGCCAGCTGATCAACAAGCGGGTGGGCGCCGAAGCCGCTTCACACTGTTTCGCCGACCACACGCCCNCGCGCCCAGTGCTGCCGGCCNTTGGTCTGCCCCAGCGCGACCGGGGCACCGGCCGGCCCACCAAGAAGGACCGCCGCGACATGGACAAGCTGCGCGGCGAGGACTAACTGCGCTCCATCATGCTCAGCGGCAGCCACCACACCTTGGGCCGTCTGATCTGCTGTGCTCTTGACAGCGAACGGTGGCGCGGCAACCATGGCATCAACACTGCGGACCGCGCTACAAGGAGGCCACTATGGGTCAGTATGAGGATCAGAGACGCCCCGCGCGGTTGGATGCACATGAGTTGGACGCACTACGGCCCTATGCTGTAGGACTACAGGACGGAAAGTTCGCCACCACGGCCCAGTTAAACACCACCAAGGCGGACGTCGATGCCATCTTCTCCACCCATCTTCCAGAGTTCGCCCGAAGCCGCGGTGCCGGACCGGTGCCGGTGGTCNTTTGGGCCCATGGTGGCTTGGTCAGCGAGGAATCAGCGCTGGCCTACACCCAACGCAACATCCCGTGGTGGCTGGCCAACGGCGTGTACCCTATCCACTTTGTGTGGCATTCAGGCTTTTGGNCCACCTTGGGTGACCTGTTGGCAGGCCACGTCAAGGAACTGGCCAAGCCCGTTCTCTCCGCATCCAGTCAAGCTGCCACTGCCTTGCTGGATGCAGCTGGCCTGAGCGCCAGTGGACCAGCCATCTCGGGGTTCTCGGACAGGCTCATCGAAGACCTGCTGCGCTCCATTGGTGGGCCAGAAGTTTGGGCAGCCATGAAGGACAACGCCCGCCGGGCCTCTGAAACCGGCGGCGGTGCCACCTATGTGGCTCAGGGCCTCAGTGCGTTTCTGGCCGCCGAACCAGCAACCATTCATGCGGCCGGGTTCAGTGCTGGAGCCAATTTCCACCGCTATTTTGTTCCTGTGGCAGTCCAGGACGGAGGGGCANCGTTCCAGAGCGTGAGCTTGCTAGTGCCATCGCTGAGTACGGATTCCTTCAAAGAGGGGTTAGCGCCGCTGCTGGGCACGGGCATCAAATCTTTGGCCCTGTTTGGCATGCAGGAGGAGTTGGCCTTGTCCGACAACACCTTTGGTTTGTACCGCAAGTCGCTGCTCTACTTGATCCAGAACGCCTTGGACGCANGTCCCGGAACACCCCTTNTGGGCCTGCAGCAATCCGTGTTCCAGGACCCCGAGCTGGCCGTAATGTTCCAGAGCCCTCCGGCCACCGGGCGGGCGGAGGCTGTGTGGTCCGTAGCTGGAACAGGACCGTTAAATTCGCGCAGCGCCGCCACCACGCACACCGCATTCGATAATGACGTGCCCACTATGGACAGCGTCCTCCGGCGGATCGTGGGGCGCGAGGACATCATTTCCTATGGCACTACCACTCACGCTGGTGTTCTGGCGTCGATAGCTAGTGCCACCGCAAGCCAGCCGTAAGCCAGCGCAAAGCCGGCTGTGATGGTTCTGCCAGATACCGGCACCAATACCGCAGTAGCTGTGGGGCAAATTCTTCACGGCCCTCCCTTGCCATAATCCGTGCCGAGGTGAAGCATGGTCTTTAGAGCATGTGAACATTTCGGACACCAGCAGTCAGGAGTCCTGCCGTGTTGCATTTGGAAGACATTGATCTTGAGCACCTGGCAGTAGCGTTGGAAAACCACGCCATGGACTACGAAACTTTTTGGGTGGATCCTGCCAACGGCACCATTGAGTTGTGGACAGAAGGCGTCGCTGACGAGGCAGAGTCCGAAGGCTGGGATGTGGACAGCCGCGGCGGTGTGCGCATCGACCCCATTGAATCCCATGAGGCTTATAGGGACATGGAAAGCTTTATTTCCACCGTTGAGAACGTTGCTTGCCGGGCCCAACTCACCGAGTCAATCGAGCGAAGCAAACCATTCCGTCATTTCAAGGACGTCCTTCAGAAGTTCCCTGAGGCACAAAATCCATGGCACGAATTTCATAACAGGGTCATGAAAATTCGGGCTATCCAGTGGCTTCGTGACAGCGGCCTCATTGTCCCCTCCGAAGCTGATGCCGCTCTGCTTCAACTGGGTATCCACGGCTGATTTCGGTAGCAGCAAACCGCAGGTTGGGCGTAGTCGTGGCACACCGGCAAAGATGGCAGATAAAGCCCGGTGCTTATCCCCATCCGCGATGGATGGGGACAAGCACCGGGCTCTTAACAGCGGTGGAGGCTATGCGTCCACAATGATAACCGTGTAGACGGGCTTGCGGCGCAGCGCACGGTCCGACCAGCGCAGCAGGGCGTTGCCGATGGCCTTCTCGGCTTCTGGCCCTGTCTTATCGCCGCGGAGGCTGGCAATGGCCTTCTCCACAATGACGGTTGCCTTCTCAATGTCTTTCTCTGTGAAGCTGAAGCCCACAGGGAAGAATTCCGGNTCCTCTTCAATCCGCCCGGTTTCCGGATCCATGATCAGCAGAAGAGTGACGGCGCCATCCGCACCCAAGCGGAGACGGTCCTGCAGGGATTCCTCAGTTGCCGCACCGGCAACCATGTTCTCCACGTACACATAGGCAGCGGGGACGCTGCCAGTGACTCGGGCCACGCCATTNTTGAGATCGATGGTGGTGCCGTCTTCAACAATGAACGCGTTCTTGGGGTCAACACCGGTGCGGATGGCAAGTTCGGCGTTGGCCTTCAGGTGACGGTATTCACCGTGGACCGGCATGACGTTGCGCGGGCGGACCAGGTTGTAGCAGTACACGAGCTCGCCGGCGCTGGCATGGCCGGAAACGTGAACCTTTGCATTGCCCTTGTGGATGACGTTAGCGCCCTGCTTGGTGAGATCGTTGATCAGGCGGTAGATCGATGACTCGTTGCCGGGAACCAGAGAGCTGGCCAACAGGACGGTGTCGCCCTCGGTCAGTCTGATCTGGTGGTCGCCGTTGGCCATGCGCGCCAGCGCTGCCATGGGCTCACCCTGTGAACCGGTGCAGATAAGAACGGCCTTGTTGGGNGCCATNCTTTCCAGTTCCCTGGCATCTACCAGCATGCCCTTGGGAATCTTCAGGTAGCCCAAGTCACTGGCCGTGCCCATGTTGCGGACCATGGAGCGGCCCACGAAGGCGATCTTGCGGTTGTACTTGGCTGCAGAGTCAATGATCTGCTGAATGCGGTGGACGTGGCTGGCGAAGCTAGAAACTACGACGCGGCGCGGCGCTGTGCGCATGACCTGGTCGATAGCCGGAATCAGGTCAGCTTCAGCTGCCAAGAAGCCCGGAACTTCGGCGTTGGTGGAGTCAGGCAAGAACAAGTCAACGCCTTCCTCGCCTAAACGGGCAAAGCCGGCGAGGTCGGTGATGCGCTTATCCAGCGGGAACTGGTCCATTTTGAAGTCGCCGGTCTCCAGTACCAGGCCAGCGGGNGTGCGGATAGCAACCGCCAAGCCATCCGGGATGGAGTGGTTCACTGCGAGGAATTCGACGTCGAACGGGCCAAACTTGCGGCGGTCGCCTTCCTTGACCTGGATCAGCTTGCCCTTGATCCGGTGCTCGTCGAGCTTGGTCTTCAAGAACGCCAAGGTCAGCTTGGCGGAGATCACCGGAATGTCGCCGCGGTGCTTGAGCAGGTACGGCACCCCGCCAATGTGGTCCTCGTGGCCGTGGGTCAGCACTAGGCCAACCACGTCCTGCCATCTGTCTTCCAAATAGGAAAAGTCGGGCAGAATCAGATCCACACCGGGGTGGTGTTCCTCAGGGAAAAGCACNCCGCAGTCGACGATCAGCAGTTTGCCGTCAAATTCGAAGACGGTCATGTTGCGGCCGATCTCCCCAAGNCCACCGAGGGCAACGATGCGCATTGCACCGTTCTCCAGAGCGGGCGGGGTACGGCGTGGTGTTCTTCTCATGGGTTCCAGACTTTGTTGCTGTAGTGGGCGTCAGGCTGCGGTGTGCTGCCTGCAAATGCGGTTCTTTCGGACACATATTTATCCGGTACCGCTAAAATTTGGGGTTTCCCTCTTGCGATTTTACCACCGCAGCCACGCCACCAAATCCAAGTGCGGCCGCCCTACTTTCAATGTACGACGACGGCACTTGACTCTAATGAGCAGAGCTTGGTTAAGCAGTGGCTGGCTTCCATCCGATCGCGGGTGCGATGTGTTCGGCAATGGTGGCCAGCATCTTAGTGTTGTAAGCAACACCGAGCTGGTTGGGCACCGTCAGCATTAAGGTATCGGCGCCTTGAACTGCAGCGTCGGCAGCCAGCTCACTGGCAATATCGGCGGGTCCCCATGTAGCTTTGCCAAAGCGGGAGAGGAAGCCGTCAATCATTCCCACTTGGTCCTTGTTCTCAGATTGAGCGCGCAAGCCGAAGTACATTCGGTCTATGTCATCAACCACGGGGATGACGCTGCGACTGACTGAAACGCGCGGTACAAAGTTGTGCCCGGCCCTAATCCACTCGTCCCGGAACAGCTGAATTTGCTCGGCCTGCAGCTCATCGAACGGCACACCGGTGTCTTCGGTGAGAAGTGTTGAACTCATTAAGTTCATGCCTTGGCGGGCGGCCCACACTGCGGTGTCACGGGAGCCTGCGCCCCACCAAATGCGCTGGGCCAACCCTGGCGACTGCGGCTCAATCCTTAGTAGCCGTTCCCCACCCATGGACGCATGACCGCCGGGTTCAGCTACTCCGGCACCGGAAATTGCATGACGGAAGGAGGCAGTGTGGCGCCGGGCCATGTCGGCGACCGTTTCGTTCTCGAGCGGATAATAGCCAAAGTCAGCGGCACCATTGGCGGCAGGCTCGGGTGAGCCGCGGCTCACCCCGATCTGCAGCCGCCCGTCACTAATCAGGTCCGTGGCAGCAGCCTGCTCCGCCATGTAGAGCGGGTTTTCATAGCGCATATCGATCACGCCGGTGCCGATTTCAATCCGCTTGGTGCGCGCAGCAATGGCTGCCATCAAGGGAAAAGGCGCCGCCTGCTGCCGGGCAAAGTGGTGCACCCGAAANAACGCACCGTCGATCCCCAACTCTTCGGCCGCGACAGCAAGGTCAATGCCTTGGTGCAGGGCGTCGGCCGCGGAATTGGTTTGCGATCCGCGCCCCGTACCGTAATGGCCAAAGGATAANAACCCAATACGTTTNTTGAAATTTGCTTCCATGACTGACCCAACACCATCCGCCAACCAACTATTCCATGCGTACGCATATAACTAGCTGGCGGTCCGTGCAGGCGAGGTTTTTCCTAGTGTTTCTTGGCGATATGGGCAACAGGATCTGCTGACTCGTCAGCGGCACCCTGCCTTTTCTCGGCACGCTTGGCCTTGATGGCGTGCCCTTGTCGATCTTCTTATGTTCATGGTGATGGGGCTGCTTGTCCGGCATGGTGAACTCCTTGTGCATCCGATCCGTTGCGCACAGGGCCGACCGGTCCAACGCGCCCCTCCTTGAACGTTACGCTCATTTCCCTGCGCGCAACAGGCTCATGAGTCGGCCCGCCAAGAGTTCCACAGTGCCGCGTAGGCGCCGTTTTGGGCCAGTAGTTCATCGTGCGTGCCCAGCTCGCGAATGCGCCCCTCTTCCACCACGGCCACCCTGTCGGCATCGTGCGCGGTGTGCAGCCTGTGCGCAATCGCCACCACTGTCCGCCCGGCCAGGACCGCGCTGAGCGAAAATTCCAGGTCCCGGGCCGCCTGCGGATCGATCAGTGACGTGGCCTCATCCAGCACCAGCGTGTGCGGATCAGCCAATACCAGCCGGGCCAGTGCCAATTCCTGCGCCTGGGCCGGGGTCAACGTGTGCGAGCCCGAACCGACCTCGGTGGCCAAGCCGTTCGGAAGGGCGCGCACCCAAGCCAGGGATCCGACGTCGGACAGGGCCTTTTCAATCTCAGCGTCAGTTGCGTCGGCCTTACCCAGGCGGACATTGTCGGCCAGAGTGCCCACAAACACGTGGTGCTCCTGCGTGACGAGGGCAACCTCACCGCGCAATTTCTCCAACGGGCGCTCAACAAGGGGAACNCCGCCAACGGTGACGGACCCTGATGTGGGCCCGTGGATGCCCGCGAGCAGCCGGCCCAGCGTGGACTTGCCCGCACCAGAGGGGCCCACCATGGCCAGCCGCTCCCCNGGCCGGAGCGTGAGATCGATCCCGTGCAGTACGTCGTGGCCCTCACGGTAGGCGTAGCGGGCCTTCTTGACCAAGATGCTGCCGTCCTCGGGGACTGCGTCTGTGGCAGTGCGGTCCCCGGANACGTTGCGGATGCCCACAATGCGGGCCAACGAGGAGGCTCCCACCTGGATCTCATCGATCCACATGATCAGGGTGTCCACGGGGTCAATGAGCTGCATGGCATAAAGCGCAACCGTTGCCACCATGCCCGTTGTCACCGCGCCTTGGGAGGCAAGCCAGCCGCCCCACAACAGCACCGCGGCCACTGGGAGCCAGAAGGAAAACTCCGCCGCCGGAAACAACACGGTGCGCAGATTCAGCGTGTACTTCTCTCGCTCAAAGCAGTTGCGCAGCGCCGCATCGATCCGGCCGCGGCGATGCGGGCCAAGGCTCAGCGCGTCAACCGTGCGTGCACCTTCAATGGTCTCGGTAATGGCACCGTTGAGCACAGCGTAGCTCTCGCGTTCGCGCAGGTAGCCCGGNGTGGCACGCTTGAGGTACCAGCGGGTGACAGGTACCAGAAGCGGCACACCCACCAGCAGCGCCACGGCCACGAGCGGACTGGCCAACACGGCGGCGGCAACTGTCAGCGTGATCGTTGCCACCGAGACCAGAACCTGCGGAACACCAAAGCGGACTGTATGCGATACAGTCTCCACGTCGTTGGTGGTACGCGAGACGAGGTCCCCTGTGCCCGCCTTTTCCACCGTGGACAGTGGGAGCGAGGTGACCTGTTCCATGAACTCCTCACGCAGCTGGGCAAACACCTTCTCACCCAGCACCATCCCCTTACGCTGCGCCCAGCGGGAGAGCACCGTCTGCACAATGACAAACCCGGCCAGACTTACAGCCACCAAGGTCACGAAATTGGCTGTGGTCCCGACGCTGATGGCATCCACCAACCGGCCCACCAGGAACGGCCCCGCCAGCCCCGCAATGGCCGCCAGTACGTAAAGACCCACCACAGCGGCCAGCGGCCCCTTGTGCATGCTCATCAGGCGACGCCCCTCGGCCTTGACTTGGGCGGCATCGGCCACGGGTAGCTTGCTATCAGCCATCAGTTCTCCACTCCGTGCGTTGATGTGAGGTGGCCGTCCATACCCTCGCCGCGGAGGACAACCCTGCGGTAGTCCGGGACGGTCTCGAGCAGGTGCCGATGCGTACCCTGCGCATGCACCAGCCCGTCCTTCAAGAACGCCACGGTGTCCATGGCTCCCAGCAACAGTGGACTGGCCGTGACCACCACAGTGGTGTGCCCGNNGGTGCCGCGCGTCCTGCGCAGGGCAGCGGCAATGCGGGATTCCGTATGCGCGTCAACGGCGCTTGTTGGCTCAATCAGCACCAGGACCTCCGCTTCTGTGAGCACGGCGCGGGCCAGAGTCAGGCGCTGGCGCTGGCCTCCTGAGAAGCTTCTGCCCTTNTCCGTCACTTCTTCATCAAGTCCGTGATCCAGTCCGTCGAAGACGTCACCGGCGCTGGCAACGTCAATGGCAGCCATGATTTCTTCGTCGCTGTGCTTTCCATCAGGGTCCAGTTCCTCCCGCAACGTTCCCGTGAACAGCTGCGGTTCAGCGTCAGAGACCACGATCCGGGAACGCACCTCACGCAGCGCCATCATGTGCAGTGCTTCATGTCCCCAGCGGACCACAGCTTCACGCAGCACGGCGTCCTCAAAGCGGCCCAGCCGCCGGGCCAACTCCGCTGACTGGGCGGGGTGCTCCGAGACGATGGCACTCAACCCGCCCGGGGCCACCACCACGCCTGTGAGCGAGTCAACCAGGGCGCTCGGTGTCACTGGCGCTGGAACTGTCGTTTCGACGTCGTGCACAGCCGACGGCGTAGCTAGGACATCGATGATGCGCCGGGCCCCNACGTGGGCCCGGATGAAACGGGATACGGCGTCGGCGGCCGTGCGCACGGGTGAGACCAGGAACACCGCGTAGCCGTAGAGGGCCACGAGCTGGCCCACCTCGATCGCTCCGGAGAGGGTCTGCATCGCACCGAGCCAGGTGAAGGCGACGGAGAAAACACCCACCACTAGCACCTGCGCGGCGTCGAGGTCGGCAAGGGACCAAGCCACTTTGTTGCCGGCAAGCTGGGTTTCGCGGGAGCGCTCCCGGTAGCGCTCAACGAAGATGTGCTCGCCTCCGATACCGCGCAGCACGCGCAATCCCGCCACCGTGTCAGCACCCAGTGCCGTCATTTTTCCGGCGGCTTCACGCTGTGCCTTNTGGCGCCGCTGCAGNGGTCCGATGACAAGCAGCAGCACGGCGCCACACAAGGGCACACCCAGCAGTACCATCAGTCCCAGCTGCCAGGAGGATTGGAACACCAGAAACGACACGAGCAGCCAGCCCGCCACGGAACCTGCAAGGCGGGCGGCCACATCAAAGATTTCACCGATGCGCATGGCATCGGAAGCGCAGGTGGAGACCACCTCGCCTGTGGAGAACTTTTGTGGGAGCGCATCGCCACTGCGGGTGACTTTGTAGCCCACCACCTGAGCGGAACGGTACGCCGCCTGCAACCAGTTACTAACAGAGGCGCGGTGGCGCAGGGTGGCCGAAATGGACTGGATGACTGTCAGACCCACCAGCAGGCCCACCCAAAAGGTGAGCCGGGCGAAGTTCCCGGGCAGGATGCCTTGGTCGATCGCCTGCCCCAGGACGTAAGGAGTCAGAGCTTGGCACATGGTCCAGATGGAGCCGTACAGGATTCCCAGCAGCAGGGTGCCGCGCTGCGCCCCGGCCAGCCACAGCAGGTAGCGCCCAGGTGAGCGCAGATCGGGTTTCCCGGCGGGTTTATAAGGGAACGATCGCACTACGGCCTTCTAACAATTTGGTGGCGTGGATGGGCAGGCGGTTCTGACGCGATCCGGCAATCCGCAACAGTAGCGGAGCGATCAGCGTGGGCGGGGCTGCGTTATCTATCTCACAAACATCCAGCCTAGCTCACCCTGCACTCGGCCTTCAATACGAATCCACAGTGTCGAGGCCCGCTCGGCTAGGCTCTCGTAACAGGCACAAGCATGGGGAGATAACGATGACTGCTCATACTTCAGGTCCCGCACCCGGCGGACACAAAAGTTGCGCCCTCCCTTGCGGATCTCTACGTGCTGCGGGCACGTTTTAGCGGCCGCAACCCGCTAGGTATCGCCAACCAGTCTCAGGTCATGGCCTTGGATAAGCTCCATGAGGTGCTGACACTTTGGTGGGATTGCAGCTGCCGCCACCAGGTGGATGGCGCTGCAGAACGTGTTCTTTCTACCACCATTGGGAGCGTAGGTGGGGCGTATCGGGCAGAAACAGGATTCAGGTTCACCGCCAAAGCACAGTGAAGCTTGTCCCTTGATGGACTGGCAGTGGGCCTGGTTTCGCTGCTATTTCGCTGATCCTGCACAGCGGTTTCCACTGATGCTCCCTGTCTCAGCATTTTCCTTGGTTCTGTTGGCCTTCACCCCTGTGCTGACCGCCCTAGCCCGTATACCTCTACAGCAGCAATCCGCGCATATGACGCAGCTGGAGTACAGGATGGCGGAAGGAACCGCGACAGAGGCACTGCGAGACTAAACTGTGGCCCGTCGCGATGCTGAGGAAGGCGCCGCTGCTGCAGAAGCGGATCCTGCCGATGCATCCGCTTCTGCCACCGCATCAACTACGATTTAGCGGAACAGCCCGCTGTAGGCGTTTAGTGCAAGCTGCCCGCCCAAATGTGCGTAAAGGACGTTGCTCGTGGCGGGGATGTCC
Source organism: Arthrobacter polaris (assembly GCF_021398215.1). Classification (NCBI taxonomy): domain Bacteria; kingdom Bacillati; phylum Actinomycetota; class Actinomycetes; order Micrococcales; family Micrococcaceae; genus Arthrobacter; species Arthrobacter polaris. The sequence goes on along the minus strand of NZ_CP071516.1, from coordinate 3,914,038 downwards.
CTGGATTTCACCAGATCGATCAGCCCGGCCATGGATTTACCTTCGTAAACCGGATCAATAATCATGCCCTCCAATGAGCCTGTCAGGTGGATAGCCTCCATGGTGGATTCGACGGGGATACCGTAGTAGTCGCCAGCCCAGCCCTCCATGACGGTAATCTCGTCGTCCCGCAGCTCACGGCCCAAACCGATCAGTCCGGCCGTATGGCGGGCGATCCGCCCCACCTGGTCGCGGGTCTTTTCAATCGTGGCAGAGGCGTCGATGCCGATGACGCGACGCGGACGGTCCTGTCCGGCAAATCCGGCAATCATGCCCGCGTGTGTTGAGCCCGTGACTGTGCAGACAATGATGGTGTCAAAGAAGACTCCCATTTCTTTNTCCTGCTGCTGAACTTCGTAGGCCCAGTTTGCGAAGCCCAAGCCACCCAAATGGTGTTCGGAAGCCCCNGCAGGNATGGGGTATGGCTTACCGCCAGCATCCTCTACGTCTTTAATGGCTTGTTCCCAGCTGCTTCGAATACCAATGTCGAACCCCGCCGAATCTAGCTGCACATCGGCACCCATGATGCGCGAGAGCAAGATGTTACCCACACGGTCGCTGAGCGGGTCCGGCCAGTCCACCCAGTTCTCTTGGACCAGGCGCGCCTTCATGCCAATCTTTGCCGCCACGGCCGCCACTTGGCGGGTGTGGTTTGACTGGTAGCCGCCAATGGACACCAAAGTGTCTGCACCTTGGGCAATGGCGTCAGGGACAATGTATTCAAGCTTACGGGTCTTATTTCCACCAAAGGCCAGGCCGCTGTTCACGTCCTCGCGCTTGGCCCAGATCTTTGCCCCGCCCAGATGCGCACTCAATCGCGGCAGGTCGTGAATGGGGCTGGGTCCAAAGGTTAGCGGGTAACGTTCAAAATCGGTGATTGCCATGACGTCCTTCTCGGGTTGTAGGCGTTTGTTGGGTTGACACCACGGGATGCTGCGTCCCGAGGAACTGCAGACCATCACTTCTTAGTATCCAATATATTGCATACTAAAGGGTGGTATCTGTCAAGGGTTTGTACGGGTGGGCGTACCCCGCCGCTGCGCCCGATATATCCTATGTTGCATGCCCCTTCCCNTGCCCCGTGGAATACACAAGCGTCCCCTGCTTCGCAATGAAGTGTATGAATCTATTCGTGACGCCATTATTGACGGTACTTTTGCTCCCGGCGAGCGCCTGCGGGATCCGCAGCTAGAGGCCTGGCTGGGCGTGAGTAGGACCCCGATCCGCGAGGCACTCTTACGCCTTGAAAGAGCCGGGCTGATAGTTTCGGCGCCGGGCCGGTCAACGATGGTGGCGCCAGTGGACCCCGCCTCAACAGTGAACGCCCAGCAGGTGGTTGCTGCAATGCATGAGCTGGCAGCCCGATTGGCTGTTCCTGTCCTGACCGCGGCCCATCTTGCAACAATGTTCGCAGCGAACTCAGCCTTTGCCACGGCCATTGACGCGGATGACGTCGATGCCGCCTTAGCTGCCGACGATGCCTTTCACGCTGCGCTGGTGGGAGCAAGCGGCAATGAGATGATTCCGGTGGTTCTCGATCAGGCCATGCCCGTGCTGCGGCGCGTGGAACGCCAGCGCTTTAGTTCGCACGCGGCACTGCATTCGGTCACCGCGCACGCACGCATCATCGATCTGGCCAGTGCAGGGGACGCCGACGGCGCCGCGCTGGCAAATAGGGAGAACTGGCTTGCGTTGGGTACATCGAAATAGCTGCAACCGGCAGCAAGCCGCCGATCCAGTGGGCCGTGGATTCAGTAGCTAGCGGACCTAGCGGCAGTTAGCCTGGAGCGCGGCAAAACTGCTGCGTCAGACTTTCGTGGCCACGGCGCGCACCGGGGTTGTGTTAGTGAACGGATACTGAGGGCTAAGCGAATGTCGCTAAATCCAGAACGGACGCCCCTAGATCCCCAACAGGGCTGGCCCCAGCATCGTCTACGGCTCGGGATACAGCCCCACCCACCCGGCGCTGCACCTAATTCCATTCCAAGACCCATCCGGAAGATCTGCGAAAGAACCACCAACAAGGAGACGTGGGCCACCACGGTCAGGGCGGCTACGGCAAGCGACTTAAGATGGACTCATGAGCGCAACTCTTGTCGCAAAGGACCTTTCCGGAGGCCACGCACACCGCACCCTGTTCAACAACCTCAGTTTCACTGTTGCCNCCGGAGACGTCATTGGCGTGGTGGGCGCCAACGGCGCTGGCAAGTCAACACTGCTGAGCTTGCTGGCGNGGGCCACCACTCCGCAAGGCGGCACAGTCAGCACGGCCCCACAGGACGCGTTCGTCGGTTGGCTGCCGCAGGAGCATGAACGGATCGACGGCGAAACTATTGCCGGCTACATTGGCCGCCGGACAGCCTGCACCCAGGCAACTGAAGCCATGGAAGCCTCCGCCGAAGCCCTGGGCTCAGACNGCCCCGGTGCCGATGACAAGTACGCCACCGCCCTTGACCATTGGCTGGCGTGCGGCGCCGCGGACCTGGATGAGCGCATTCCCGCTACCCTTGCCGAGCTCGGTCTTGATGTAGGTCCTGACGCCCCCATGACAGCTCTCTCCGGGNGCCAGGCCGCCCGTGTGGCCTTTGCCGCGCTCCTGCTGAGCCGATTCGACGTCGTCCTTCTAGATGAACCCACCAACGATCTTGACCTGGCAGGACTGGCCCGGCTGGAGGAATTTGTGAACGGCCTGCGCGGCGGCGTGGTGCTGGTTTCCCACGACCGTGAGTTCCTGGCCCGCTGCATCACCTCCGTGGTGGAACTGGACTTGGCACAAAATAAGGTGACCGTGTACAACGGCGGTTACGATTCCTTCCTCGAAGAACGAGCCATAGCCAAGCGCCACGCCCGTGAAGCCTATGACGAGTTTGCCGACAAANAGGCGGATCTGGTGNGGCGGGCCCGGACGCAGCGCGAGTGGAGCTCCCAGGGTGTGCGCAACGCCATGAAGAAGAACCCGGATAATGACAAGATCCGCCGCCGCGCCAGTGCCGAATCCAGCGAAAAGCAGGCGCAGAAGGTACGGCAGATGGAGTCCCGGATCGCTCGCTTAGACGAGGTCGAAGAACCCCGCAAGGAGTGGGCGTTGCAGTTCACTATTGGTGCGGCCCCGCGCTCCAGCACCGTGGTCTCCACCTTGAACGCAGCCCTCATCAGGCAGGGCAGCTTTACGCTGGGCCCCATCTCGGTGCAGGTCAACGCCGGTGAACGCATCGGCATAACAGGCCCCAACGGAGCCGGAAAATCAACCCTGTTGCGGCTCCTTNTAGGCCGCACTTCCCCGGATAGCGGCGTTGCCTCCNTGGGTGCGAACGTCGCGATCGGTGAAATCGATCAGANNCGCAGCCAGTTCCCCGAAGCCCAACCGTTGGGATCGGCCTTTGAGGAACTGGTACCGGAGTTAAACCAGGGCGAGGTGCGAACGTTGCTGGCCAAGTTTGGTTTGAAGGCTGACCAGGTCACTAGTGCCGTGGGTGCACTTTCCNCCGGTGAACGCACCCGGGCGTCGTTGGCATTACTACAAGCCCGGGGCGTGAATGTGCTGGTGCTTGATGAGCCTACCAACCACCTTGACCTGCAAGCCATCGAACAGCTCGAGGAGGCCCTTGAAAGCTATGAGGGCACGCTGCTGCTTGTCACCCACGATCGACGTTTGCTAGAAAATGTGCGATTGACGCGCTGGGCGGTCCAGGGCGGCCAATTAACGGAACTCTAGAGCACCGCAGCCACCCCTGCCAAACCCCGCAAGGGCTCGGAGAATCAAAGGATTCTGCCGGGCCTTTGCCGTTGCTTCGGCACCACACCGGACTAATCATTAGCGAAACTAACGAATCAACTGATTTTGACTTATGTTCTCTAAAATGTTGCAATAGGTAACAGGTTTGCTGCTCCTTTGGATCTGCGGCAAACTGTTTAACGAATCCTGGTGCAGTCTCGCACCACACACAGGTCACGGACCGTGCCACTGGCACGTAAGTTCCGCACGACCACGGGCGGCCATCCGCCCGTTTTTGGTCGCAGTCATATCTGCCGCCGCGCACTTTGCGCCATGATGCACCGCCACGGATACGCCTTTGGCCACCTCCGACTCTTATTGGCGGGCATGGATTCGAAGCGTCGCTATTTGTCGACATCAAAATCCAAGTGATGAGGAGAAGCATGACATTGCGAGTCGGAATCATTGGTGCAGGCCCTAGCGGCATGGCACAGTTGCGCGCATTTGAGTCCGCGCGCGAANAAGGCGCACAAATCCCCGAAATCATGTGCTTTGAGAAGCAGGCCGAGTGGGGCGGCCAATGGAATAGCAGCTGGCGCACGGGCCTGGACGCCCACGGCGAGCCCGTCCACTCCAGCATGTACCGCCACCTGTGGTCCAATGGCCCGAAGGAATGCTTGGAATTTTCCGATTACTCCTTTGATCAGCACTTTGGCCGCGCCATCTCTTCCTTTCCGCCCCGCGAAGTCCTCTTTGACTACATCAAGGGCCGTGTAGAGAAGTCCGATGTCCGCAAGTACGTACAGTTCAACACTGTGGCCCGTCACACCAGCTACGACCCCGCCACGGAAGAGTTCACGTTGACGGTGGAGGACCTGGCCACCGGCACCACCACCGATCACATTNTTGACAAGCTGGTAGTGTCCACCGGGCACTTCTCCACCCCGGCGGTCCCAGAATTTGAAGGTATCAACACCTTCCCCGGTGAAGTGTTGCATGCGCACGATTTCCGCGGCGCCGAGCGCTTCGNNGGTAAGAACATGCTCCTGATTGGCAGTAGCTACTCTGCCGAGGACATTGGTATGCAGGCCCATAAAATGGGTGCCGCATCCATCACTNTTAGCTACCGCAGCGCCCCGATGGGTTTTGACTGGCCGGAAAACACTGTGGAGCGCCCACTGGTCACCCGCTTCGAGGGTAATACGGCGTACTTCAGTGATGGCACGTGCGGCGAGTTTGACGCCGTCGTACTGTGCACCGGTTACCAGCACAAGTACCCGTTCCTGCCCAGCGATCTTTCGCTGTCCTCCAAGAATGTGCTGTACCCGGCGAATTTGTACAAGGGCATCGTATGGCAGCAGAACACCAATCTGTTCTACCTTGGCGCGCAGGATCAGTACTACACGTTCAACATGTTTGACGCGCAGGCCTGGTTTGCCCGTGACGTGATGACCGGCAAGATCCAGCTGCCTTCACTCGCAGAGCGCGACGCCGATATCGGGCTCTGGCTTGAGCGCCAAGCCGCGCTGGCGGATCATAATGCCGAAGCTGATTTCCAGTCGGACTACCTGCGCGAACTCATTGCCGCCACTGACTACCCGCCGTTTGATCTGGATGCCGTCTCGAAGCTGTTCAAGGACTGGATGCACCACAAGGAAACAGACATCCTGGGCTACCGTGACATGATCCACCGGTCAGTTGTCACCGGCACCATGGCCACCCGGCACCACACCCGCTGGCTCAACGCCATGGACGATTCCATGGAGCGTTACTTAAACGGCCCCTCTCAGAACGTGGACACCTCCACCCTGGCCGCGCTCACGGGGCGCGATCAGGTGGGCCTGAAGTAAGTCATTATCGCCCTGCCCGCAGCAGCTTGTGAGGTCCACGCGAGGATTGAAGATCGACGGCGTGGGCCGGGGCAGCTGCCCCGGCCCACGTTTTGCCCAACTGGATTGCCCCACTGGATTGAACGGCAGATTCGTGCCGGCGAGGGCCCCGCTGTGAGCTGGCGAGCAGTGGGAGCGATGGGTGGGGCCACGGTCGCGAGGGCCCCGCTGTGAGCTGGCGAGCAGTGGGAGCGATGGGTGGGGCCACGGTCGCGAGGGCCCCGCTGTGAGCTGGCGAGCAGTGGGAGCGATGGGGTGGGGCCACGGTCGCGAGGGCCCCGCTGTGAGCTGGCGAGCAGTGGGAGCGATTGGGTGGGGCCACGGTCGCGAGGGCCCCGCTGTGAGCTGGCGAGCAGTGGGAGCGATTGGGTGGGGCCACGGTCGCGAGGGCCCCGCTGTGAGCTGGCGAGCAGTGGGAGCGATTGGGTGGGGCCACGGTCGCGAGGGCCCCGCTGTGAGCTGGCGAGCAGTGGGAGCGATTGGGGATTGACAAGCTGACTTTGCAGCGCATTCTAAAACATAAGTAACGTTTTTAGATGGAGGAGTCATGGCAACCCATTCAATCCCCGCCCCATCCGCCGGATGGACCTCACACACGCTCGCGCGGGCCAAGGCCGAACCCGCCTATATTGCCTTTGTTCTTNTGTGGATTGGCTTCATCGCCATCCCGCTCATCATGGGTGTGGACAAGTTTTTCAACGTCCTGACTAACTGGGAAAATTATTTGGCCCCATGGATAGAAAACCTGTCTCCCTTCTNNGACGCCCGCGGAACCATGATGGCCATTGGTGTTGTAGAGATCATCGCCGCCATCTTGATGATCCTGCGCCCGCGGTACGCAGCTTGGGTGGTGGCCCTCTGGTTGGCTGGCATCATCATCAACCTGCTCACATACTCCGGCTTCTACGACGTGGCCTTGCGCGACTTCGGTTTGCTGGTGGCTGCTGTGGCCTTGGCACTACTGGCCCGCACCTATACCAAGCCTGGCCGTCGCAAGGGCGGCATGAAATAACACCTGCTGAGCACACCCACCACAGCTCTGGCGGCAACCCCACTGAGATTTAGAACAAATACTGAGTACTAAAACAAACAGGCCCCGGGATGCATGTGCATCCCGGGGCCTGTTCTTGAAATCTGTACTCTGTTCAGGAACAAAACTCACCGCAGGGGTAGGTGAACCTGTGGACTTTGTGAGGCCCGTGAATGAACTAGCTGCCCACGCCAGCGTAGGAGTGCAGCCCGGAGAAGTACATGTTCACAATGGTGAAGTTGAAAACCACGCAAAGGTAGCCAACAATTGACAGCCATGCGGCACGTGTTCCGGTCCAACCCTTGGTTGCCCGGGCGTGCAGATATCCGGCGTAAACCACCCAGATGACAAACGTCCATACTTCCTTCGTGTCCCAGCCCCAGAACCGGCCCCATGCCTTCTCGGCCCAAATGGCACCAAACATTAGCGTCAGCGTCCATCCCACAAAGGCGATGCCATTGATGCGGTAGGCCAAGTTCTCAAGGCTTAAGGCATTGGGAACCAGGCGCATCACGGGCGCCTTATCCTTCTTACCCACGGCAATGGCCACCTCGCGGCGCCCNTGAATCAGCTGCAGCACCGACATGGCAAAGGTAATGGTGAAGAACGCCGAGGACATCACAGCGATTGAGACGTGAATGATCAGCCAGTAGCTCTGCAAAGCAGGCACCAGGTGGCCCACCGGAGTCCAGAATGAGACGGATGCGGCAACCACCATGACTAGGACCAAACCGATGACAAAGGTACCTAGGAAGCGCAGGTCGCGGCGGGTCAAGACCAGCAGGAATACTACGGCCACCACGAAAGAGCCGGTGGTGCAGAATTCATACATGTTCCCNCACGGCACGCGTCCGGCCGCCAGGCCGCGGAAGAGGACTGCAAATCCTTGTACGAGGGCGGCAACAACGGTCAAGGCCACGGCCACCCGGGCAACTACGCGGCGTTCCTTGCCGTACCGCATGGAGTCCCCGGCGGCCACGCCATCGGACCCGGCATGGGTTTTGCTGCTAGGACGCACGCCGCGGCCCTGGGGCCCCGCACCAAGGTCCTGCCCGGCAGTGCCTCGTCCACCAACACCGGCAAGTGCTAGAGCCGGCTCTGCTCCAACACTCGTACCGGAGACTGCCTGTGATGCCAAGCCNTTNTTGACGGCTTGGCTAAACGTCACCAAGTCCCACGCATAGGCGCAAAATGCCACTGCATACGCCAACCCGGCAACTAGCATGAGTTGCTCACTCAGGAGGGCGAAGCTTTCATTGATCTCTGGCATTACTGATCCTTACTTGCCGCAGTGACGCCTTGCGCGGAGTCGTTGATTGTTGATTGGTCCTGCTCACCATTTTGCCCTGCCACGCCCATCGGCACCAGCCATTTGGTGTGCAGTGCTTTATTAATGGCCTCATATTCGCCAGCAAGGCGGTGGTCCTCGCCGCGGGCCAACAAGCCAAACTCCACCATTGTCCGCCCGTCAGGGTGGCTGCCGGTACGGATCCAGACCCGGCGACGGTTCAGGAACAAGGAGCCCATGAGACCGGCCAAGGCCAACACTGCGAACACCAGAACATAGACCTGGCCGGGATCGTGGCGAATATCCAACGCAGCAAAACGTTTGATGCCATCAAAACTGATGCTGCCGTTACCCCGNGGCAAGGTGTAGCTCTGGCCCGGAACCAACACAATGCCACCGGTATCAAGGTTGCGGGAGTTAATTTCAGTCATGGTTGATGTGTCCAGCGCGTACACATTCCGGGGNGTTCCACCGTCTAGCCCCAGATCCCCNGTGTAAGCGTTGAGGTTCAGCTGCGGATTGAACGGGTCCGGGTCGGAGCCAAAGGCCACACCCTTNTTATCGATGAGCGCTGTGGGCAAGAAGAAGCCCACAAAACCGAGCTGACTGGGCTTCGCGTCGGGAACTTTGATGACCATCAAAGATGTGTAGGCACCGTCGGTTGGAATGGTGATGACCGGGCCTTGAAANGCAACCTTGCCCGTGCCGTCCTTTACCGTGACAATGGGCGCGTAACCATTGCCCACCAGATACACGTTGGTCCCGCCAATTCCAATGGGGTCATTCACCTTCAGGGTCTTTGTTTCAGGTGTGGCGTCAGGGCTGTCCTTGACGGTCATGGTGGCCGTGAAGTCCAGCGGCTGGCCGTAGTGCGCCTCGGTGGACCTATCGTATTTGACCACCAGACGGTCCAATTGGGCCGAGTACGGGCTGAGACTGTCATCGGTAAAATTGGTTCCGGGCGTGAACGTGTCATAGCTCATCAAGGCGTTGACAAAAGTTTCACCCTCAACCAGTACACGCTGGCCGCTGTACCCGAACAGGCTACTGAAGCCGACGGAGGCCAGGACACCAATCATGGCGATGTGGAAAACGAGGTTGCCAACTTCCTTCGTGAAGCCTATCTCAGCACCCACTGAGGGCCTTTCGGTATCCAGGTCCCGGATATCCACACGGTAGCGGCGGGATTTCAGGATCGCAGCCGCATCCTTGATAGCAGTTTGGGCGTCAATGCCTGAACCAGCGGGGATAGTGACTGTGCCGTATTCAGCCAGCCGGGAAAGCCGCTTGGGCGTCCGGGGTGGGGCCGAACGCATGGCCTTCCAATGAATCTTGGCGCGCGGCAGCACACAACCAATCAAGGACGTGAACAGCAACAGGTAAATCGCCGCGAACCAAGGCGAGGAGTACACGTCGAAGAGCTTAAACCAGTCCATGATGGGCCCAGAGACAGGGTTGTCCTTCAGATACTGGGTCACTTGAGAAGCACCCGATGACCGTTGCGGAAACAACGATCCTGGCACAGCAGCCACTGACAGCATCAGTAACAGGAACAGGGCCGTTCGCATACTTGTCAGCTGCCGCCACGCCCACCGGAGCATGCCTACGAAGCCAAGTCGCGGCACCACGATGTCGCCGCCAGCAGGCGCCTTGCCNCTGGGTTCTTTCACCACTGTCTCTTTCATTAGATTGGCAATCTCACTTCACTGTAAAACCTAAATTGCAGTTCGTTGATCAACGTCCCNCACACACCGGACACCATCAACAGGCCCAGCACAATGAGCATGCCTCCGCCAAAGTACTGCAGTCCACGGCGGTGTTTGCGGAAGAACGCTAGGGCACCAAGGCCCCGGCGTGCACCTAGGGCGATCAACAGGAACGGCAGCCCCAGACCCAGGCAATACACAAAAGTCAGGAAGGCACCCTTGGCAGCAGTGCTGCCATCGAAATACGAAAGTGCCAGAACTGCGCTGAGGGTGGGTCCTATGCAAGGCGCCCAGCCCAACCCAAAGGTTACGCCCAAAATTGGGGCACCNCACAGCCCCGCCGGCGGTTTCGCATGGATCTTAGCTTCGCTCTGAAACCAACTGATNCCNCCAAGGAACACTACGCCCATGAAAATCACCACGACACCCAGGACCCTGGTGACCCAGGCCGCGTCGGGCCCCATGAGCCAGGCCCCNAGCTGGCCGAAGACTGCGCCAATGAGCACGAAAACCACGGAGAAGCCCAGGACAAACAGCCCGATCCCTGCGAACATCCGACCGCGGCGCCGCTGTTCCAAATCTGCCCCGGTCAGTCCGCTGACATAGCCCAAATAGCCTGGGACCAGCGGCAAGACGCAAGGGGACAANAANGAGACCAAACCGGCCAGTAGTGCCACAGGCATGGCTAGCCAGATGGAACCGCTGTTGATGATCTCGGCAAAGGGTTGTTCGCGGCGGCAAGCACCGCTAGTTCTCCGCTAGCGCCGTGATGAGCAGGGCCTTCAGCGTGCCCTTGTCGGCAACGCCGAGGATGCGGGCCGAAACGCGACCCTTNTTATCCAGCACCAGCGTGGTGGGAACGGATGCCGGTGGAACAAATTTGGTCAGTGCCAGCAGCACGCCACCGTCTTTGTCCACAATGCTGGGGTAGGTCAGCCCGAAATTACGTTCAAAGGCCTCCGCGGTGGGTTGCTCATCACGGACATTCACGCCCATGAACTCAACACCCTGCGGAGCCAACTCGGTGTTCAAAGCCTGCAGATCCGGTGCCTCCAACCGGCAAGGCGCACACGCTGCATACCAAAAGTTCAGCACCGTGACTTTGCCGGGGAAATTGGCTGCGTCTATTTCGGTACCGTCAAANAGCTTGCCCTTGAACTGCACCGGATCCTTGCGGTCGGAGGCGCCGTATTCGGTGACGGAGCCGTCACCGGCAATGTAATTNTTGTTATCACCGGCGTTGGCCTGCTGCGCCAACGAGTCTTTACCGGAGCAGGCAGCCAAGGCCACGGTCAGTGCGGCGCCGCCAGCAGCCAAAAGCGATCTACGGCTCATCGAGGAAGTCACCACGTAACTCTTTCATTTCAAAGGAAGCCACGGCGCAGGCGCAGAAATGGCATTATGTTCTACGTTACGTCGAAAAGCTGACTGTCAGCTGGGTGCCATTGCGCGGGTTACGCGCCGGGGTGGTTGCCGCGCCAGGAAGCAGCGCGGCCGCGGGCTCGCTGTAGCGAACATCCACAATGTCATCGCCGTCGAACGTCAAACTCGTCAACGATGCCAGCGTGCACTCACGGTTGCGGGGNTCATGCCACAGCCGCTTACCCTCTGCGCTGCGCCGTGTGGACCAGATGGGCAGCTGATGGCTGACCATGATGGCCTGGGCGCCGTCGCCGCCAATCTCGAAGGCACGACGGCGGGCGTCCCGCGCCGCTTCAAGCATGCGTTCTGCTTGGGCCGCATAAGCCTCGCCCCAGGAGGGCTTGAAGGGNTTCACGAAGTACGGCCAGTGCTTGGGCTTGCCCAGCTCGGCTTTGCTCATAACGAGGCCTTCGAAGTGATTCTCCGCCTCTATGATGCGCGGGTCCGTCACGATCTCAAGGCCCAGTGCGTCAGCCGTAGGCTGCGCTGTCTCCTGCGCCCGCGTCAGAGGTGAAGCCACAAGATACACCGGGGCTCCGCCATCGTTATTCTGGGCAGCAAAGTGCTCGGCAACCATAACCGCCATGGCGCGGCCGCGCTCGGAAAGGTGAAACTCGGGGAGTCGGCCGTAAAGCACACCATCGGGATTAAAGACCTCACCGTGGCGCAGAAGATGAACTGTTACAAAGGACATGTCTCCCAGTTTCTCAAAGTTAGCGAACAAGAGGTTAATCCGCAGCCAGAAACTTCTCTAGCCACATGGGAATATTAGATACAAACGCATACTTATAGGTTGTGTACGTCAATCGCTGGACCGTCCTCAGCATTAAAACCAACAAACTCTTTCAAGGAGAACCCCATGTCTGTCACCACCATTGAATCCACCGGCCTCACACAAGGCACCTGGAACCTCGACGCCACACACAGCAGTGCCGGCTTCACCGTTCGTCACGCCGGCATCTCCAAAGTACGCGGTCAGTTCACCGAGCTTGAGGGCACGTTGGTCCTCGGTGAAACACTGGCGGATTCCTCCGTCACAGCAACCATCCAGGCAGCCAGCTTCAGCTCAGGTGATGCCAACCGCGACGCTCACGTCCGCGGCGCCGACTTCTTCGACGTTGAGGTTTTCCCTACACTTTCCTTCGCCTCCTCCACAGCTTCAGTTGACGAGGATGACTTTGAGCTCACAGGCACTCTGACCATTCGCGGTGTCGCCAAACCCGTCACCTTTAAGGGCGAGTTCAACGGCGTTGCTGTTGACCCTTTCGGCGCCACGCGTGCAGGCTTCGAAGCCAAGACCGTCATCAGCCGCAAGGAGTTCGGGCTGACCTGGAATGCTGCGCTAGAAGCCGGTGGCGTACTAGTTTCTGACAAGGTCACCATCACCCTCGACGTGGCATTTGTGAAAGCGGCATAACCACTCTTTGATCCACCGAAACCCCTTGTTCCAAAGGCTTTAATGCCGGTCCGCCAGCATGGTGGACCGGCATGGGCGGACGGACATTTCACTGTCATTTTGTACATCTATACAAGAAATTCCGCCCCGACTAGGGTTTACCCTATGAGCACACCGAATGAGTTTCCAGGTCCCGAGCATCCCGGCTCGCTACCATCTCCTCCCGGTTATGGTTCCCAGCCCGATCCATCTGCTCCGCAAGCCGCAGCCTCCGGCTCTGAAGTTCCTGATACCCAGAACCCCGGATATCCACCAGCCGGTCAACAGCCACCACCGGGCTACCAACAACCCGCCTACCAGCAGCCGGAGTACCAGCAGCCGGTAAGTGATTTCAAGTTTGAAATGCCCAAGGACACGCCGCATTCCGTGAAGGACGTCATGCCTGCTGGTGGCTTCGCCGGGATATTCAAGATGGATGGTATGCCACAGCTGCTANAAATTTCCTACATCATCTGGCTAGTGACGGCGGGTATCTGGTTCCTCTTGAACATTGTTNCTTTGCTAGGTTCCCTGATCGCGTTGGGTGCCCAGGATTCCCTCTTTGGCTACGGGGTCGCGGTCCGTGCCGCCGGAGTTAAGGGAATTATTGTCTCAATCATTGCCTTTGTGTTGATTGCCGCAATAGTTATTTGTGCCATGAAACTCAAGGAAGGCATGCAATGGGCCAGGCTGGCTCTTTCGGCCATCGTGGTGCTGGGCTTCATCATGTTGTTCTTCGGTGCTAGCGGCAGCGACCTGTTGGGCGTTGTGGCTGCTGTGTTGATGTGGCTACCTGAGTCAACGGCATGGTTCAATTCCCGTGCCAGGGGCGTCAGCTAATAATTTTGCACAATTCCGCCAAACATCTCATTGGGTGGTTGCGGTGAGAATTGGGTGGTTGCGGTGAGAGGTCGCGTAGGGTTTAGAGCAAACCTCGTCGTGGCCTTTCATCGCGTCTGCCCTTATCGGCGCAGACACTTGGTCACTACGTTCAGCCGAGTACCTTGCACCACTGTCCGGTCCCACTAGGCCCGGCACCACTGAAAGAGCAGCCGCCATGACCACCCCGGTGAANGACCCCAAGAGCACCCCACCCTTCCGGGAAGCTACGGCGAAATTGCCNCCGGCGTCNCCCGGTACGGTCAGTACGCACCTGCCGGTTGGGAACCGCCGCAGGATGTGAAAGACGCACAANAAGCCAATACACCGCCGTCGGCCCTGCCGCCAGCTGCAGCCTATCCCGGCTTCAAGGGATCCCAGTCCGGGGCCNCGGCCACGAACCCTGGTGCGCCACTGGAACACATAGCTGCACCGAAGCAGGTGACACTGGCCGTCCGCTTGATCAAGCTAGCGGGCGTGATGCAGGCCATCTCCGCTGTGGCCTTGATTTTTGTGCTGTTTATCCCGTCGGTGAAGTCGGCCATGCTTGACACACTTCGGACCACCATGGCTGATAACCCCGCCTTCGTGGACCTCTATTCCGATCCGAATCTCATCAACACGGCGCTGTACATCGCGTTCATAGTGAGCCTGGCCATGGCAGTTGTTTACTTTNGGCTGGCCGCGAAAATCCGGCGGGGCATCAATTGGGCCAGGACCACGGCACTAGTACTGGCCTGCCTCTCACTCCTGGTGCTGGCGCAGCCAAGCCCGCTTGTCATTATTCAGGTGGTTTTAGGTGCAGTAGCCATCATCATTTTATTCCGCTCCCCTGCTAAGGAATTTNTCCTGGCACACAAAGCCAACAAAGGTTCCCGAAACCGCTAACGCGGCCAACGGCGCCGCCATTTCGGCACGGCACTTCTAACTCTCACGATCAGAATTTTGGTCCCACGAGTGTGCAGTGGCCCTTCGAGAGCCCAAGACACTTCCGCGCATCCAAAACGCCGCAGCCAGTGCTGCCGGCACAGTGCACTGAAGCGCTGCACTTAAGCGGTGGGGCGGTCCTGATCCAAGCTTGGCGCCTGAAGGCGCTGAGCGTGATAGGCCAAGATTTGCAGTTCAGTGGCCATATCTACCTTGCGCAGGTTCACGTTTTCGGGCACTGTCAGCCCAACCGGTGCGAAGCTCAAAATACTACGCACNCCTGCTGCCACCACCCTGTCGCACACTGATTGGGCTACAGCTGCTGGCAGCGCCAAAACAACCATGTTGGTACGGGTACTTTCCACCACGGCTTCTAGGTTTGCCACGTTACTGACGCGCAACCAGCCAATTTCGGTGCCGACGATCATTTGGTCGGCATCAAGGAGCGCCACAACGTCAAAGCCCCGCGATTCAAATCCCGCATAGCGAGCCAAGGCCCGTCCCAAGTTGCCAGCACCAACGATGGCTACACGCCATTCGTGGGTCAACCCCAGCGCTTGTGCAATTTTGCGGCTCAAGTTAGCAACTTCATAACCCACACCGCGAGTTCCGTAGGAACCCAAATAGGAGAGGTCCTTACGAACATTTGCTGAACCCACTCCGGCCGACTCAGCGAGTGCCTCAGATGACACACTTTCAGTGCCCTCCGCTAGCAGGGAATTGAGGGTGCGCAGGTACAGCGTCAGACGTGACACGGTGGCAGGAGGCAACTTCCGGGCCGGCTCGGCCGTCCGTTCATCCGGGGTTTGCGCTGGGATCAAAACCACTCCACATTCTCAAGCTAAGGCCGCATCCTGTTGCTGAACACATGTCTGCATGGTCAGTACCCGGCTTCAACCACTGTAAGACCTTGGCCTAACCATCACCAAAAATAGGCCTACATATGCTACCCCTGGCTCAGCGCTGTTGCGCGCCTCAGTCCCCTGTCAGGGCCCGGCTGAGCACGTTGCCTAGGCGGATGGGGTCAATATGCCAAAAGTCGCGTTGGATCCCGTTGACCAAAACCACAGGAATCTCCTCAGCGTAGAGCTCCGTCAGTTCGGGATGATCATCAAGGCTGACTTCGGTCCAACGCAGTTGAAGCTGACCAGCAACGGTTGAGACCACCTCGCGGGCGTTTTCACACAAATGACAGCCCGATCGTGTCACCAGCTGCAGCAGCGGCACCTTGGGTATGACAGGCACTTCAGGGGTTCGCTTGCAACAGGTTCCATACCCATAACGGTACCCAACAGAAACGTGCGCGCACAGCCAGCAACCACGTTGCAGTGCTGTTGCCTGCCCAGAAAGACTGCACAAATGAAAGTTTCACCACAGTTAACAGCTGCAGCAAGTGGCGGAACAGGCACACCCGGACAGGATTGACTAGACTCATTCCATGCCCGACGTGACTACCAACAGTGCCGAGGCCGTCTCGACTACTGCTCAGCATCAGGGCGAGGCTGCTTTCTTTGACGTGGATAACACGTTGATGAAAGGCGCCAGCTTGTTCCATGTGGCTCGANAAATGTACCAANAACGCGCATTCACTCTTAAAGACGCAGCTGGCTTTGCATGGAAACAAACCACATTCATCATGCGCGGGGAAAATATGAACGATGTTCATTCCGTGCAGGACTCCGCACAGAAACTCGCCGCAGGAATCAGTGCGGACTTCGTCCGCCAGCTGGGTGAAGAAGTCTATGACGAAATGATTGTTTCCAAGATCTGGCCCGGAACCAAAGCCCTCACACAAGAACACCTCAAATCCGGGCGCCAGGTGTGGCTGGTGACAGCAACACCTGTTGAAGTTGCAGGGGTCATCGCCGAACGCTTGAACCTGACAGGTGCCCTAGGCACGGTAGCCGAGGTTGAAGATGGCCTCTACACCGGCCGGCTCGTAGGGGAAATCCTCCATGGAGCAGCCAAGGGCCGGGCAGTTCGGGAATTGGCTGAANAAGAAGGCCTAAACCTCTCACGATGCTGGGCCTACAGCGATTCTTTCAATGACATTCCCTTGCTCACGGCCGTAGGCAACCCAGTTGCGGTCAACCCTGACGGGAAGTTACGCAAGCACGCACGCGAAAATAACTGGCCAATCTACGACTACCGCTCGGGTCGTCGCGCCGCCACCTTGGGACTCCAAGCCGCCACAGGAGTGGGCGTGGTGTACGGGCTGTGGAAGGGCATCGCCATGGTGCGCCGCCGCTAGTCCCCAACTCCTCCCACTTCTTGGATCGCAGGCGATCCAAGAATTGGGCCCCGCGGAGTTGTGGGCCCAGCATTGTTGGGAACCTGGTTCATGGACCCATATTTCGTCAGTCGGCAAGCCTGATCTACCCACCGCGCAGGCGTGTCCTTGGCACCCTGGTGTGAGCCGGCGTCGTACTCTTTGTTAAACAAAAACACCCGCACACCACAAGGGTGAACGAGCGTTTTGTGAAGAAAAGCTTTACTTCTTATTACGACGCTGGTGACGCGTCTTACGAAGCTGCTTGCGGTGCTTCTTCTTGGACATCCGCTTGCGGCGCTTCTTAACTACTGAACCCATGAAAGTTCCTCACAAACTGCATAGAACAACCTCGGTTGAGGCCGTAAACGATTGGTCGACCGATCGCAGGAATCGGTCAAAGCCGAAAATGGATCTTTCCTAGGGTACCGCCTTTACCCTGTATGCGCCGAACCGGGGCTTCCATGCGTCGCTGTGCCATCCACCACGGCCGCGCGTAAATAGCTTTCGACGGCGTTTGCCGGGACCCGATATGAGCGGCCAAAACGGACCGCAGGCAGCTCACCAGCGTGCACCATACGGTAAATGGTCATCTTCGAGACGCGCATGAGCTCAGCAACTTCTTGCACTGTGAAGAAATTCACCTCGGAGAAATTCTGCTCCTGTGCCATGATCCCTGGGTACCCGTTTCACTTAGAGTGGTGTGCCGCGAGGTTTCCTGACCCAACAGCGCTCTGAGAACTAACTCTAGGTGCTGTTGGGGCCAATGTGAAAGGGCTTACACGCTGTATCAGGCAATCCACTGGTGGGCCCGGCGTTTGGTCCGCCAACAGTAGCTGAAGAATATTCCAAAACCAACTGTTAGGGCCCTCATTATTGAAGGTAAGCAGCGGGTCACCAGCTCACCGTGCGCGCTTCCCCGTTACCACCACCTACACCCCTACCGTTTGTGCCGTAGCGCCGGTACGGCGTGCTCGTGAGCTGCGGGCCAGGTTTGCCAGGACATCGGCTGTGATAGCCCAATCCATGCAAGCGTCAGTAACGCTCTGACCGTAGGTCAGCTCCGCTTGCCCGGCGGCAACCTTGTCCACATCTAGGCTCTGGGCGCCACCCACGAGGAAACTCTCGAGCATGATGCCGGCAATGGTTTGCGCCGAAGCGTCCCCGGTCTCCAGCTGAGCACCAATTTCCAACGCAACCTCGGCTTGGCGGTGATGGCTCTTCCCGGAATTGGCGTGGCTGGCATCAACGATCAGGCGCGGGTTGACGGCTGCGCCAGTGGCCTTGGCTGAGGCTTCTGCAACATCACCCGCGTGGTAGTTGGGTCCCTTGCGGCCACCGCGCAGGATCACGTGGGTGTCCTGGTTGCCTGCGGTGCTCACCAGTGCGGCCCGGCCATTGCCGTCGATGCCCAGGAACGACTGTGCTGCACTTGCGGCGTTGCAGGCATCTAGGGCTACCTGCAGGTCACCGTCGGTGCCGTTTTTGAAGCCGATGGGCATGGATAATCCTGAAGAAAGCTGGCGATGGATCTGACTCTCCGTGGTCCTGGCCCCGATGGCGCCCCAGGAGATCAAATCCGCCGTGTACTGGGGNCTGATCGGTTCAAGGAATTCGGTGCCGGTAGGCAGGCCCAGGGCGGCCACGTTCAGCAGGAATTCGCGTGCCATTTCCAGGCCTGTGGCCACGTCATGACTGCCATCGAGGGCAGGGTCATTGATCAGGCCCTTCCAGCCCACTGTGGTGCGCGGCTTTTCGAAGTAGGCGCGCATCACAATAAGCAGGTCCGCTTCGTACTCCTTGGCACTTTCAGCCAACCGGGCGGCGTATTCCAGACCGGCCGAGGTGTCATGGATGGAGCAGGGTCCCACCACAACCAGCAGCCTGTCATCGAGCCCGTCCATGATGGCCCGGACCTGGTCACGGCCCCGTTCGACGACGTTGCTTGCGTGCGCATCCAGCGGCAGCTTTTCTGCCAGCTGGGTTGGTGACGGCAGTTCCGTGAACTGGCTGACCCGCAGGTTCGCGGTGGTGTGCGGAACTGTTGAATCGGTGGTTTCACTGGCTGCTGTGATGCTCATGGGGAAGATTTCCTTTTAGTGGGGCTGGCAGCGAGCCCTCTTCGGAGCCCGCCTGAAAATGGCGAAGGACAGAGAATGAATTCTCTGTCCTGTTGGCTCTGAAGGTGATTGGATGCGTGTCAGTTAGACGCGGGCCCCTCCAGAGCCAACGAAAATACGCATACCAATTCTTTGTCATGCCCACACCTTAGCCCCGAAATTATCCAGCCAGCAAATCGGCTACGTAATGTAAGTGCCGGAGCCTGTGGTGTTCTTGCCCACCTTCGTGGTTGCTAGAGCGGTAGAACTCCATGTCCTGTGCCAGGAACTGCGTTTAACAGCTGCGGTGCGGCTGCGCCAGCGGCGTTGACTGATGCGTACACGGTTAAGGCCGGACAGAGACAGCCCAAGACCGGCAGGATCAGACGTAGACGATAGTAGTTTTCCCGCGCGTCTAGGGCCGCGGGTGATCAGTCCTGTGTGCGCCACAGAACCCGCTGACGGGTGGCGTATCGGCAGCATCGATAATGAAGCGCGCAGACCCTGGCCGCACCCATGCAGTGCCCTGCTGGGCTAGCCCGCGCCCCCACGGATTACCCATGGACTGCACCACACCTGCCGGGCTGGTCAGGCCAATCCGGCAGGTCGCTCCTATGCTTTAGCGCAGCGGGTTGAAGTGCCGCATTGTCGCCGGCGGAGTGTTTCCCGTCAGCTCTGCTGCAACCATCTTGCCGGTCAGTGGACCCAGTGCGATCCCNCACATGCCATGGCCGCCGGCCACGTGGACACGCGGAGACCGGGTGGCCCCNACTAAGGGNAATCCATCCGTGGTGCAGGGCCTGGACCCCACCCATTCCTCGGCGCGGTCCTCCCAATTGATGCCGGTAAACATGGGCGAGGCAGCTTCCACAATGGCCTTGATGCGCCGCGGATCCAGGGGCGCATCAACATTGCGGAACTCCATCATCCCTGCAACCCGGAACCTGTCCCCNAGCGGCGTGCAGGCCACCCGTTGGGCCGGGAAGTAGATGGGGTGGCTGGGCATGGCATCGGGGACTACCGTGAAACTGTAACCGCGGCCAGCCTGGACCACCCGGTTCACACCAAATTTACGGGCGAGGGCACCTAGCCAAGCGCCTGTGGCGAGTACGACGGCGTCTGCCTTCAGCGATCGTCCTTCCGAACCAATCACCTCAACGCCGCTTCCGGTGTCCCGGACATCGAGTACGTTGAAGGCGTTCACAATGGTGGCTCCGCGGGCTGCGACTGTGCTGGCCAAGGATTCCATGAACGCCGGCGGGTTGATGAAGCGTTGGTTGCGAATTTCAATTCCGGCAACAACCCCNGATCCCAGAGTGGGTTCAAGTGCACTGATTTCTTCACCCGTCATGAGGTTGAAATCGACGTGGCCGCCGGTTTCGCGGATGACATGGAATTCCTTGACCAGGGCGTCGCGGTCCTTGAGCGAGGCGAAGCCAGTCAGGAAAGGGTCAGCCGGATGCGTGGGCTCGGCGACGGCAGGTGTCCCGGCAGCCATCTCATCGAAGGCGTCCATCCCCGTGCGGCCAACCTCCGCGAATACCGCCATGGCTGCACGCCATTTACCCGGTGTGCAGTTGCGGGCGAAGCCGAGCAAGAATTTCAGCAGCGAGGGATCGGTTGAGACGGGAATGTACAGCGGNGATGCCGGATCCAGCATGGCCTTGAGCCCATAGGTCAACACGGCAGGTTCGCTCAAGGGCAGCGTCAGTGCCGGAGTAAGCCAGCCTGCGTTACCCCAGGATGAACCAGAGGCCACGCCNCCGCGGTCAACCACCGTGACTTTGATCCCGTGCTCCTGCAAATACCAGGCAGTGGACAATCCGATGATCCCTGCACCAACAACAACCACATGTTCAGGCGCCGTTGCACTGACCACGATTCACTCTCCTCGCGAGTTGGCCGAGCCCTTATTTGCCGGCGCTAGTCCCAGCGTATCTGTGATTACGTGTGCGTCCAGCGGGAGCGTGCCTTTGGGTGCGCGTCACCGCCGAGCCAACGGGTGCGCCTCAGTCTATTCTGGTGACCGTCAGGTTNTTGTAGGCTGCCCGCACCGGGGCCATCTGGCGGAATCCCAGATATCCNCCGCCGATTTGCGGGCCGGTGGCGGCATCGTCTTCCAGCCAATGAAANATCTGCAACCCGTTGATGCTCAGCGTGACTTGCGGGCCGTCCTTGCAGACTTCAACACGGTAAAANCCGTCAGCATCTTCAGGGCTTGGCAGCGGATCTGCGCCTTGGGCTACCAGGTGACCGCCAGGGCTNTTACGCAGGTTACAGGTACGGAATGCACGCTCGGAAGCGAACTTACGCTGCTGGTAGGACACATGCAGCGCAGAGATGTCCGAGGAATGGTCCTGCGGATAGAACCCGGTCCGCGGAGCAAGCTCAGGGGAAAANATGTCCCGTCCCGCGCTTCCCTGCGCCCCAAAGAACACCATGGCAAGGCCCTGGCCATCAATGGGATGGTAGTCCCAGGAAATTCTGATCCTGTCAGGGAAGATCTCCGGGCACCACAGGACAAAATGGGCGTGGGCTCCCATCTCATCGGGGTCAGCGGCACTACTGAGTACGGCNCCGCCAAGGCCGTCCGTGACGGTCGCTGGCCCTTCACGGACCCACTCGGCTAGGGATTCCACCGACATCTTATTGTGGTACAGCACCGGTTCTGAGCCGGGCGCCTCGCTCATGCGTTTACCGGCTTCATACGGAATGCGCGCAGAGATCCAGATAGCCGTAGCGTCCGCGCAACCCCACGGATGCTGCTGCAGGCGGTGTTGGCGCAGGGAGTGTTGGCGTTGGGGCACAGAAGCCAGCCGTGAGAGCGATGTTCATATGAGCTTCTTTCGGGACCCTCAAACAGGTTCGTCGACTTAGCCGCTTGCCCCACTGACCCTACGTCATTTTGTGCCGTATCTGGCAGCAGGATTGTGCCACGAACATAAAGACAAGGGAAGCAAAACAAAGGCGCGTCCCCACGCACGTGGGGACGCGCCGTCGCACTTGCACAGGCTGCGAAGTGGCAGGCTCGGCTTAGATCAGACCCTGAGCCAGCATGGCGTCGGCAACCTTGACGAAGCCGGCGATGTTAGCGCCCACCACGTAGTTCCCCGGCGAGCCGTAGGTGTCTGCAGTCTCGGCGCAACGGTCGTGGATGCCGACCATGATCTTGTGAAGGCGATCTTCAGTATGCTCGAACGTCCATGCGTCGCGGCTGGCGTTCTGCTGCATTTCCAAGGCGGAGGTTGCAACGCCGCCGGCGTTGGCTGCCTTGCCCGGGGCAAACAGGACTCCAGCTTCTTGGAAGACGGCGATGGCACCGCTGGTGGAAGGCATGTTGGCACCTTCGGCCAGCGCAACAAGGCCGTTCTTCACCATGCGAGTGGCTGCTTCGGTGTTGATTTCATTCTGGGTTGCACAAGGCAGGGCCACAGCAGCGTTGACGTCCCACACGGAGCCTCCCTCAACGTAGCTGACGGATGCTCCGCGGCGAACAGCGTACTCCTTCAGACGGCCGCGTTCCTTTTCCTTGATCTGGCGCAGCAGCGCAACATCAATGCCGTTCTCGTCCACAATGTAGCCGGAGGAATCCGAGCACGCCACAACCTTGGCGCCCCACTGCTGAGCCTTGGCGATGGCGAAGGTTGCTACGTTACCGGAACCTGAAACCACCACGCGCTGCCCATCAAGGGAGGTACCGTGGGTCTTGAGCATTTCCTGGGTAAACATCACGGTGCCAAAGCCCGTGGCTTCCGGACGTACCAGCGAGCCGCCCCAACCGATACCCTTGCCGGTCAAGACACCGGACTCGTAGCGGTTGGTGATGCGCTTGTACTGGCCAAAGAGGTAGCCGATCTCACGGCCGCCCACGCCGATGTCACCCGCGGGGACATCGGTGTACTCACCGATGTGGCGGTAGAGCTCGGTCATGAAGCTCTGGCAGAAGCGCATCACCTCGGCGTCGGACTTGCCGCGCGGGTCAAAGTCAGACCCGCCCTTGCCGCCGCCGATGGGCATGCCTGTCAGTGCGTTNTTGAAGATCTGCTCGAATCCGAGGAACTTCACAATGCCCAGGTAGACGGACGGGTGGAAGCGCAGTCCGCCCTTGTACGGGCCCAGGGCCGAGTTGAACTCAACACGGAAACCACGGTTGATCTGCACGCGGCCAGCATCATCCATCCACGGAACACGGAAGATGATCTGGCGCTCGGGCTCGCACAAACGCTGCAGTACGGCAGCATCAACGAACTCTGGATGCTTATCCAGAACCGGGCCGAGGCTTTCAAANACTTCAAGCACTGCCTGGTGGAATTCTTTNTCGCCGGGGTTGCGGGCTAAAACTTGCTCCCGGATGGCTTCGAGCCTGGTATCCATGAGTCTCCTGAAAGGGTGAGGCGCCAAAGCTAGGCGCATAAATATGCTCAGTGGTAATTTTCCAGTCACGGGGCCACTTACACTAATTTTTCTCAGGAATTGATATTATATGCATGATCACACATAGATTTGCCGGTCACAGCCTGTGCTGCAAGGAATGCTTAGTCTTTCCGGCGCCTAAACGTCGGCAAGGCAGGCAGGTTCGCTAGCAGATCGGCTGCCTTGTTGGCGGCCCGGCCTACGCTGCGACCGATCTGCCCGGGCATGCCGCCGTCACTTTCGTTCGATTGCACAACTGGTGCCATTTGTTTGGAGGCGACAGGGACAGAAACTACGGCTGTCGCCGGTGCCACCGCGGGTACGGAACCATTCGCTGGCTTATGAACCTCAACCTGTGCGGCTACTGCCGGTGTGGGCCCGGCAATTGCGGCAGGAGCCGTAGCCGTCACTGACGTTCCCGTTACGGCCTCTGGCGTGGCTGCCAGCTGGCCAGCGTTCACGAGAGTTTTACTGGCCCCNGTGGGAACCGAAGGCTTAGCTGCGGGATGAACCGGTTGATTGTGTGCCGCATTAACGCTTACAGCTTGCTTTTCAGGCTGGTCCACCAGGGATTCTTGTGCCACGGCCAGACTGGAGCTCTGCCGGGTCTTGGCCGGTTGCACTTCCCGTGCCGCCGCGCCTGCCAGTGCGTCCGCGCCAGCACCTAGCGATTCCAGCCAGATTGAAACCAAGGCAAGCGGACCAGTGTTGATGCCATAAAAGCGCTTTTGCCCCTGGGCGCGCATTGTCACCACACCGGCTTCACGCAGGACGCGCAGGTGCTTGGAGACAGTGGGCTGGGAAACCCCNAGTTCATCAACGAGCTGGCCCACAGCTTTGCTTTCCTGCGCCAAGGCTTCCAAGATGTCCCGACGGGTACTTTCGGCGATTACCGCAAAGACTTTTCTGCAACCATCCCACTACCCTAGCGACATATGCCGGTCACAGCATCTTGAAAGCCAAGTTTGTGTCAGTGACAGGACTGTGGGTGGGCCCACGCACCGAGGGGCCCAAACCTTAGACGCGCCAGCGGCTGAGGTTTGGGAGGGCGTGGGGACTAGTCAAACCACGGGTCTAGACCGTACAGCGGGAACACAGCCTTACGTGTTGCCATGACGGTCCTATCCAGCGCATCGGAAGGGTTGTAACCCACTTCCCAGGACCGCCACCACGTGTCTGCATCCTCACCCATGAGCAGCGGCGCAACCTTCCCGTATTTNTGCGCCACATAGCTCCGCCACGTTTCCGGCACGGCAGTGCGCAACGGAACAGGCTTCCCTGCCACAATCGCCATCAGGTGCGACCACACCCGCGGCACCACACTGACAATGTTGTATCCGCCACCACCTGTGGCAATCCACCGCCCGCCGCACACTTTCTCCGCCAACGCCGCGATACTCAGTGCTGCCTCCCGCTGCCCGTCAACTGAGGTGACCAGGTGCGTCAATTCATCGTCACGGTGCGAGTCGCAGCCGTGCTGGCTGACAATGACCTCTGGGGCGAATGCTTCCACCAGTTGAGGCACGACGGCGTGGAAGGCTCGCAGCCACCCGGCATCTGAGGTGCCAGCTGGCAGCGCGACGTTCACTGCAGACCCNACGGCCTCCGGCCCGCCAAGATCATTG
Organism: Arthrobacter polaris; assembly: GCF_021398215.1. NCBI lineage: Bacteria > Bacillati > Actinomycetota > Actinomycetes > Micrococcales > Micrococcaceae > Arthrobacter > Arthrobacter polaris. Next base: position 3,889,302 of record NZ_CP071516.1, on the reverse strand, counting down.
GCAAACCCTGTGCCTGGAAATAACGTCATCCCTGATTCGTGCAGGGAAATTGTCAGCACCCGCGGATCGTCCCANAAGATGCGCTCAGTACCATCGCCATGATGCGCATCTATGTCAATGTAGGCAACTTTAGAAACGCCTGAGTCAAGCAGTTTCTGAATAGCTAACGCCGTGTCGTTATAGATGCANAAGCCACTGGCCTTGCCGGCGAAGGCGTGGTGCATGCCACCGCCAAAGTTCACTGCTCGTGGCACAGCTCCGCTGATCAAAGCGTTGGCAGCCACCAAGGAACCGCCACCTAACCTTGCGCTGGCTTCGTGGATGCCGGCAAAGACTGGATCGTCTTCAGTACCAAGTCCGCGCTCGGGATCACTGAGTGTCGGGTCCGCTCCCACACGGCGCACAGCAGCGATGTAGTCACGCGTGTGCACTGCAGCCAGTTCGTCGTCGGAGGCCACATAGGACTCCACAACGTCTACCTGGGGCAGGTCAAAGATTCCCAACTCACGCGCCAATGTTGCGGTGAGGTCAAGGCGCTTGGGTGACATAGGATGATTGGGGCCAAAATTGTACGCAGACATGGCCGCATCGCAGACTATGCTTGTCGGGACGGCTGCTGGCCCGGTGCTGGCAAAGGATGACATCCATCACAGGCTACCTAAGTCTGTCCACAATTGCCGTATCCGCGGCTTCGNCAACATTTCATGGCAGGAGAGGCAGCGCGGCGTTGACAGCTAATTCAACTCTTCCCCAGTGGCTGCCGCGATGGCCGTCAAGAGTTTTCGTGAGTGTCCGCGACTTTATCGACAGAGTTGCAAATAGCTCACCGGCCCGGTTGGCACTGATCGTCTTTGCCCTTGTTATTCTCATCTTCACCTTGGCTTTGCGCCTGCCATTGGCTGCCCGTGACGGCCAGGTCACTGCATTTCATGATGCCCTCTTTACCGCGGTATCGGCTGTCTGCGTGACGGGGCTAACTACCGTCTCCACCGCGTTACACTGGTCATTTNTTGGTCAGGTTGTCATCCTGGTCGGTATCTTTGTTGGCGGTTTGGGTATCTTAACATTAGCCTCCCTCCTGTCCTTGATGGTCAGTAAGAGGCTGGGCGTACGCGGGAAGCTCATCGCTCAAGAGGCCATGAATGCCGGGCGTCTGGGCGAAGTCGGTACGCTGTTGCGGATTGTCATCAGTACCTCTGTAGCCATTGAAATCGTGCTTGCACTGACGCTGGCGCCACGCTTTNTGATCTTGGGCGAGTCCCTTCCCGAAGCTATCTGGCATGCCACGTTCTACTCCATTTCCTCGTTTAACAATGCAGGTTTCACACCGCACTCAGACGGCGTTGTTCCTTACGAAGCCGACCTGTGGATACTCACCCCGTTGATGATCGGCGGGTTCATTGGCAGTCTGGGCTTCCCGGTGCTGATGGTCCTGCTGGCCACCGGATTCCGTTTCAAANAGTGGACTCTGCACGCCAAGCTGACCATCCAGGTCTCATTGATGCTCTTAGTGGCTGGCGCCATCTTGTGGGCCGCCATGGAATGGGAANATCCCGCTACCATCGGCGGCATGAGTGTGGGCGATAAGATCACACACTCGGTCTTTGCCTCTGTCATGACCCGCTCGCTTGGCTTCAACCTGGTGGACATGAACGCCATGAATTCCTCCACCATGTTGCTCACTGATGCCCTGATGTTTGTGGGTGGCGGTTCTGCTTCTACCGCCGGCGGTATCAAAGTCACCACCTTGGCCGTAATGTTCCTGGCGATCGTGGCAGAGGCTCGTGGCGACAATGACGTAAAGATCTACGGACGCACCATCCCGCAGGGCACCATGCGGGTAGCTATCTCGGTGATCATGATGNGGGCAACGTTCGTCATGATCGCCTGTGGGCTGCTGCTGGCGATCTCGNGGGAAGCCCTGGATAGGGTCCTCTTTGAGACCATCTCAGCCTTCGCCACCGTGGGGCTGAGTACCGGGCTCAGCGGCGAGCTTCCGCCGTCGGGCAAATATGTCCTTAGTGCCATGATGTTCTTTGGCCGCGTCGGCACCATCACCCTTGCCGCTGCCCTGGCCCTGCGCCAGCGCCGCCAGCTATACCACTACCCGGAAGAGAGGCCCATCATTGGCTGAGAAAATAGACTCCAGCAACCGTCCGCCCCACAATGCGCCGGTTTTAGTCATTGGCTTGGGCCGTTTCGGTGCGGCCACCGCCCACCAACTGGTTAAACAGGGCCGTGAAGTACTGGCGATCGAACGCGACCCAGCCCTAGTGCAAAAGTGGGCCGGTGTCCTCACCCACGTGGTGGAGGCCGACGCCACCAATATTGACGCACTGCGCCAGCTCGGTGCACAAGACTTTAGCTCCGCCGTGGTGGGCGTGGGAACGTCCATCGAATCCAGCGTGCTGATCACCGTGAACCTGGTGGATTTGGGGATTGCGCACCTGTGGGTGAAGGCGATCACGCAGTCCCACGGAAAAATCCTGACCCGCATCGGCGCTAACCACGTCATCTACCCCGAGGCTGATGCCGGTGTCCGCGCGGCACACTTAGTGGGTGGGCGCATGCTTGACTTCATCGAGTTCGACGACGATTTTGCCATCGTGAAGATGTACCCACCCAAGGAAACACAGNGGTTCACTCTCGAGGAGTCCAAGGTCCGTTCCAAGTACGGCGTGACAGTGGTGGGTGTGAAGTCACCGGGCGAAGACTTTACCTATGCACAGCCGAGCACGCGTGTTTCAAGCCGTGACATGCTCATTGTCTCCGGCTACGTGGACTTGCTCGAACGGTTCGCATCCCGGCCCTAACCTCACGCTTTTGCCACGCCCTGCGTCTACCGGACAGGAGGTATTTTCATGATCAAGCACATGATTATTGACTCGCCCCTGGGCCTGTTGACACTTGTGGAGAACTGCACCGGCCTGCAGGCCGTGTACATGGCCGAACATAAGCGCAGGCCAGCCCAGGAGACATTAGGCCAGCAGGTATCCGGGACCTCATCCCCGGTGCTTGCTACCGCAGCGGAACAATTGGGTGACTATTTCACTGGCTCCAGAGAAGAGTTTTCGCTTCCACTTGCCNCCTTGGGCAGTCCCTTCCAACAAAGAGTTTGGGCAGCGTTGGGCGAGATTCCTTACGGAGAACTGCGCACTTACGGTGAGCTGGCTGCTTNNTTGGGCGATAAATCGATGGCACAGGCCGTGGGCTCAGCCAACGGTCGCAACCCGCTCAGCATCATCGTCCCCTGCCACAGGGTGGTGGGATCCGATGGATCACTGGTTGGCTACGCCGGTGGGCTTGAACGCAAACAGTTCCTGCTGGAGTTGGAGAACCCTGGCCGGACACACACTGAAGCCTTGTTTTGAGCAAGCCCGGTGCAGGCTCGGTCAGCTCAAAAGCAGCCGGAGTTGATCCACCCGAGGTAACGGTGGGCGCAACCACGGTTGCAGCCGCAGACCGACGGCAACCCCTAAAGCCCTGCCACCCTTCGAGGTTTTAGTCACTACCCATGGGACCGCAGTTCTGCGGGTGTGCCGGGCCATGGTGGGGCTCAACGACGCCGAGGACATCTGGCAGGAAACGTTCATCGCCGCCTTGCGCAGCTACCCCGCTTCTTCTGAGGTCCGCAACAGGGAGGCTTGGCTGATCACCATCGCACGGAACAAAGCCATCGATCACCACCGGCGTGCTGGAAGGCTCNCCCTTCTCGCTGATCCCTTCGGCCCGGGCATAGACCACCGTGGTGACCCGGAACCCAGCATGGGAGAACGGCATGACGGTGGGGACGCCGTCGTCCATGCTGCTGAAGCGGCGGCTGACTCCGCCGTCATTTGGGCGGCCTTGGCGCAACTGCCGCCAGGGCAACGTGAGGCCGTGGTGTACCACCATCTAGCTGGCCTGCGCTATGCGGCAGTGGCTCAATTATTAGAGAAATCTGAAGCGGCAGCCAGAAGGTCAGCTTCGGACGGCATGAAGGCTTTACGGGCGCTGCTGGAAACCCAGGAAGGAACCACCGATGAGTGACTTTGCGCAGGTAACCAAGGACGAGGAACAGAGGCTGCAACGCTTGCGGCACTCGCTGCGAGCCGCAGCACAGACCAGCGGATTGCTCGATGTCGCTTATAGGGTGGTGGACTCCNCCGTGGGACAGCTGCTGTTGGCAAGCACCGAGGTGGGTCTGGTGCGCGTCGCTTTTGCCAGTGAGGGACACGATGCGGTCCTACAGTCTTTGGCTGATAACCTCAGCCCGCGCATCCTGGCCGCCCCGGAGCGTTTGGACACGGTGGCCTTGGAGTTGGCGGAGTACTTTGCAGGGCGACGTCATCATTTTGATGTGCCATTGGATTTGAGGCTGGCCCAAGGTTTTAGGCGTGAGGTGCTGACCCATTTGCCGCACATTGGCTACGGACATACTGCCAGTTATGCTGCGGTGGCGGCGATGACATCCAGTCCCCGGGCTGTGCGGGCAGTGGGAACCGCATGTGCCCGCAATCCGCTGCCACTGGTGGTGCCGTGCCACCGGGTGGTCCGCTCGGACGGGCACCAAGGCGCGTATTTGGGTGGCGTGGAGGCANAAGCACTGCTGCTGGCCCTAGAAGCTGGGCATTAACCGCCGCGTCCGTCCTGCATGATCACCATGTTCTCATCCACTGCTGATGTCTTTGCAGCGGAAGAGAACATGGTGATCCTGAAGTGTTGAGAAGCTATTTTTCGCCGAGCTCAGCCGTAATCTCAGCGGCTCGTGCAGCCGCAGCTTTCGCACCGGCCAGTACCACCCCGGCCAGGTCCAGCCTCTCGAACGTGGCAATTGCCTGCTCTGTAGTGCCGCGCGGGCTCGTGACGGCACGGCGCAACTCGGTGGCGTTGGCTCCGGGTTGCGCCAGCATGAGCCCGGCTCCGGCAACAGTTTCACGGCCCAGAATTTGGGCAACTTCAGGTGAAAGTCCCAAGTCCACCGCCGCTGCCGCCATGGCTTCGGCTAGGTAGAACGCGTAGGCCGGGCCTGAACCGCTGATGGCCGATACTGCGTTTTGTTGCTCCTCTGGGATATCCAGCACCACGCCTGAGCCGTCAAANACCTCGTGGGCAGCTGCCAAATGATGTTCCTCAGCAGAAGAACCCGCAGAGAGTCCAACCACACCGCGACCAACTTTCAGCGGCGTATTGGGCATGGAGCGCACCACGGGCTGTCCCGGAGTCAAAGCACCTTCTAGCTGCGCCAGCGATACTGCGGCAGCAATGCTGATAACAACCGCATTAGCATCAACGGAGGCGGCAACTTCGTGGCACAGCTCAATGGTTCCCACGGGCTTCACACCCAGGATCACCACGCTAGCACCTTGCACAGCTTGGACATTGGCGGCGGCTTCTTCATTGGAAGCCAACGCGGTGACACCATGGCGGGTAGCCAGTTCGTTGGCCCTCTCGGGGCGTCGGACAGTCACCACCACTGACGTTGGCGGCACTCCCGCTGCAAGCATGCCGCCCAAAATGGCTTCACCCATTGAGCCGCAGCCAAGAAACACAATCTTTTCATCATTTCCTATCTTTCTTTGCCACGCCGCGGCGCGCAACCGGAGAGTTCACTGGCTGGCGGATTCAGTCCCGTCAACCAGCTAAAACTGTTAAGGGCAAACGCACAGCTGATGCCCGGGCTATTCTCAACCGCGAGTCGTAGTCTTTAAATACCTCATAAGGGTGCGAGTGATGATCGGACTGGTCCTGTCCTGAAGGCCAGTCAAATCGCCGGAAATCTCGCCAGTGATTCCCCATCCACTGGCTCGAGATCTCCGGCGATTTCGCGTTAACGCCCTTTACATCCACTGCCCCTACTGAACCGCTACATGGGCGCATGAGGACCCCGCAATAGCCCAGCCCCGCTGTGTGGACCCAGCAGTGTGGGCCCAGCAGTGTGGGCCCAGCCAAGGTACCTGCACTGGACCCAACGTCAGACTCAGGGTACAGATCAGACTCAGGCTACTGCAGGGTCTGTCCCAAGTGCACCCGGGCAAATTCGAGGGTTTCAGCCAGCCACTCTTCGCGTTGCCCCGCACCCTTGGCCTTACGAGTGGAGATTTCAGCCACAACAGCGCCGTCGAACCCGTTGTTGGCAATGTGCTGAAGTACTTCAACGCACTCCTGTGTGCCATGCCCGGGGATCAAGTGCTGGTCCTTGGTCGAGGCAGTGCCGTCCGTGAGGTGGATATGCCGCAGCCGCTTCCCCAGCGCCACGACGGCATCAAGACTGGAAGCGTCGGCCGTGGCAGCATGGGAGAAGTCCCACGTGACATCGCTATAGTCTTGGGGCACAGGATCCCAGTGCGGCAAGTAGGCCAGCGCCTCACGCCCGCGCACCCTCCACGGGTACATGTTTTCAACGGCAATACGAATCCCAAAGGCGTCAGCAATATCACGCACGCCATGGGCGAAAGTTTCAGCATAATCGTTCTGCCAGCGAAATGGCGGGTGCACAACCACTACATCGGCACCAACGTCAACAGCCATCTGGGCAGATCGCTGGACCTTGTTCCAGGCACTCCCNCACACTTGCTGAGTCAGCAANAGCGTCGGCGCATGGATGGCCACAATGGGCTGGTTATAGCGCTCGGCAAGCCGGTTCAGTGCGGATGAATCCTGGCTATCACCGTTGTGCGTCACCAGGACTTCTACGCCGTCGTAGCCAAGATCAGCAGCCACAGCAAAACCGTCATGGACTGACAACGGATACACCGAGGCAGTGGAAAGTGCCACGGGGATATGCCGCTTCGAGGCAGCCGTGAGTGCATCATTAGCAAGGCTTTGTTCTGTGCTGCCATTGGAATTCAGGGGTGTATTCGTCATCTCTACCTACTTCGTATCCGAATTCTTCAGCCTACCAACGTGCGCCGGCGGGTCCAGCGGGCCGTCAAAGACCAACTGGTCAAGGCGCCGCAGGATCAGCCCTTCTCGAAGCGCCCAGGGACTGATCTGCATCCTTGTCACATTGAACATCTCCAGTGCGCTCTGGGCCACCAGCGCACCTGCCAACACTTGGGTGGCGCGCGCGGCTGACACACCGGGTAGATAGAGCCGGTCCGCAGAAGACATGGCCGATAACCGCTGGGACCACAGCCCCAGATCACTCAGATGCAGTTCGCGGCGCACATAGGGCCCCATAGACGACGGCGCAGCCCCNGTGATGCGCGCCAACGCCCGGAATGTTTTNGAGGAGCCTGTGACGATGTTTGGTACACCGAGCGCCTGCGTTGCAGCGATGGGTTCCTTCAGGGTCGCTTTGATGTGCTTGCGAAGGTATTTGATACTTTTGGCCGTGGGCGGGTCCTCGGCAAGCCATTCGCGGGTCAGCCGGCCTGCACCCAGCGGCACCGAATGCGCCAGATCCGGCAGTTCATTGGCGCCTTGGGAAATTTCAAAGGAGCCGCCGCCAATGTCAAGGTTCAAGATGGTCCCAGCACCCCAACCGTGCCAGCGTCGCACGGCAAAANNGGTCATGGCGGACTCTTCCTCACCGGTGAGCTCGGTGAGCCGGATGGTTGTTTCATGTTGCACCCTGGCCAACACAGCGGCGCCGTTGGTGGATTCCCTGATGGCGGACGTACANAAGGCCAGCAGATCCTTGGCCTTGTGCTTTGCGGCAAATTCCCACGCTTCGAGGATGAATTCGATCAATTCATGTTGGCCCTGGTCAGTGATATTGCCTTGCACATCGAGGTGCTTGACCAAGCTCAACGGCCGCTTGTGGGAGGCGTACGCCACAGGTTTTGCCCCTGGCCGGGCATCAACCAGCAGCAGGTGGACTGTATTTGAACCAATATCGAGCACGCCTAATCTCATACCCCCATTATTGTCCCTCCACTGCTAATACCTGCCCAAGCTCACCTCAGCGACGAAGGCAGATTACTTTGCGCTGTCACCCGGGTGGCTCTCTGCATACCCGGAGCAGAGACTTACTGTGGTTCAGAAATGACTTGTGCAGGCCCGCACCTCAGCGATTATTACGTAAGAATGTCTGGACCCAGCATTGCCATGAACCGATGCCCGGGCACGCAAAAGCCCCGCCGTAGCGGGGCTTTTGGCTGAAGCACTCTGCAGGGCTACTTCTTGGCCGGAGCTTTTTCTTGGCTGGCGCTTTGGCAGCTGGCTTCTTGGCAGGTGCCTTGGTGGTCCGCTTCACCGGACCACGCTCACGCTTATCTGCAAGAAGTTCGACGGCGGTTTCCCGGGTCAGCTCTTCCACGTCCGTCCCGCGGGGCACAGTGATGTTCGTGATGCCATCGGTGATGTAAGGCCCAAAGCGGCCTTCCTTGAGAACAATGTTCTTCCCCGAGACGGGATCCTCACCAAATTCAGCCAGCGGCGCCACTGCCGCACGGGCTCCGCGCTGCTTGGGCTGGGAGTAGATTTCCAGCGCCTGCTCCAAGGTGATGCTGAAGATTTCTTCCTCAGTGCCGATGGAACGTGAGTCCGAGCCCTTCTTCAGGTACGGCCCAAAACGGCCGTTCTGAACGGTTATCTCGTTCTCTTCAGCGTCGGAACCCAGAACCCGNGGCAGGCTCATAATGGCTAGCGCCTCATCCAGGGTCACGGTCTCAACACTCATTGTCTTGAACAGAGAACCCGTGCGCGGTTTGGCCTTGACGGGCTTNTTCGCGGGCTTTGGTTTGCCGTTCTTGTAGTACTCAATCGGCTGGTTAGCGATCTCTTCTTCTGTCATCTCCGGAATGACCTCGGTGACATACGGGCCGTAGCGGCCGTTCTTGGAGACCACAGTGTGACCCGAAACAGGGTCCGCACCTAGCACTCGTTCTTCCGGTGCGGCCGTTTCCATGAGTTCTTGGGCCTTGGCGGGNGTGAGCTCGTCGGGNGCCAGATCCTCGGGCACGTTGGCACGGGCGGCCTCAATGATTTCCCCGGTCTTGGGGTCAACAGTGGGGACGGTGCTTTCTAGGTAAGGGCCAAACTTGCCTACACGCAGCACCAAGGTGTCGGTGATGGGCATCGAGTTGATGTCCCGGGCGTCAATCTCGCCCAGGTTATTGACAATATCTTGGAGTCCACGGTTGCCGTCATCACCAAAGTAGAAGTGCTTGAGCCAGTCAGAGCCCTGCTCCTGGCCGTTGGCAATCCTGTCCAGGCCCTTTTCCATGCCAGCGGTGAACTCGTAGTCCACGTAGTCGGTGAAGTGCAGTTCCAGCAGGCGCACCACGGAGAACGCAATCCAGCTCGGCACCAAAGCTGAGCCCTGCTTACTGACGTAGCCGCGGTCCATGATGGTGGACAACGTGGAGGCGTAGGTGGACGGGCGGCCAATGCCGCGCTCTTCCATTTCCTTCGTCAGCGACGCTTCGGTGAAACGTGGCGGCGGAGAGGTGTCATGGCCGTTGGCCGTGACTTCGGCGGCACTTAGTGCGTCCTTCTCCTTGACGTTGGGCAGGCGGCGGTCCGAATCGTCGGAATCGTTGCGGGACTCGTCCCGGCCTTCCTCATAGGCGGCCAGGAAGCCGCGGAAGGTGATAACAGTACCGGAGGCAGAGAATTCGGCGTCTTGTCCGTCAGCAACCCCACCAACAGCGGTAGCACCCAACTTGATGGTGGCCGTGGAACCCTTGGCGTCAGCCATCTGGGAGGCAACCGTGCGCTTCCAGATCAGCTCGTACAGTTTGAACTCATCCTTGCCCAAGGCGCTTGCCACTTGGGCCGGGGTGCGGAAAGAGTCACCAGCGGGGCGGATGGCCTCGTGGGCTTCTTGGGCGTTGGCGCTCTTGCTGGCGTAAACACGCTTGGCTGCGGGCACAAATTCGGGGCCGTACAGCTCCGAGGCCTGGCGGCGCGCGGCGTTGACCGCCTCATCGCTGAGCGAGGATGAATCGGTACGCATATACGTGATGTAACCGTTTTCATACAGACGCTGGGCTGTCTGCATGGTGGATTTGGAGGAGAAGCGCAACTTACGCCCGGCCTCCTGCTGCAGGGTCGACGTCGTAAACGGCGCAGCCGGACGGCGGGTGTACGGCTTGTGCTCCACTGAGCGGACGGCAAAGGGCACCTCTTGCAGGGCTAAGGCGAGAGCCTTGGCTGCGACCTCATCCAGGTGGGCAACATTCTTGCCCGTCAGCTCACCCTTGTCGTTAAAGTCACGTCCGGAAGCCACGCGGCGGCCATCGACGGCAGCCAGTTTAGCGCCGAAGGACTCACCGGTTTCTGGGGTGAACGTCCCAGCCAGGTCCCAGTAGTTGGCTGAACGGAACGCCATGCGCTCACGCTCACGCTCAACCACCATGCGGGTCACCACGGACTGGACTCGGCCTGCTGAGAGTTTTGGTGCCACCTTTCGCCACAGCACCGGGGACAGCTCGTAACCGAACAAGCGGTCAACCACGCGGCGGGTTTCCTGGGCATCGACCAAGTCCGTGTCCAGCTCGCGCAGGTTCCCGAGGGCGCGCTGGAGCGATTCCTTGGTAATTTCAGCAAACGTCATGCGGTGCACAGGCACCTTGGGCTTGAGCACCTCAAGCAGGTGCCACGCGATGGCTTCGCCCTCGCGATCCCCATCAGTTGCCAGGTAAAGCTCGTCGGCGTCCTTGAGCTGCGCCTTGAGCTCTGCCACCTTCTTNTTCTTGTCGGAGGAGATGACGTAATACGGTTTGAAGTTGTTCTCAAGATCGACGGCGAACTTGCCGATCGAGGACTTNTTCAGTTCCGCCGGCAGCTCGGAAGGCTGCGGCAGGTCACGGATATGCCCAATGGATGCTTCGACAACGAAACCCTCGCCAAGGTACTTGGCGATGGTCTTGCTNTTGGCAGGGGACTCTACGATGACGAGCTTNTTGCCGGTCTTGGGCTTGCTGGCTGCTGCCTTGCTGGGCACGGTACTCCTACAGGGAATGAAAGGTGGACGGACGGCGTCCCCAAGAGCCTAGTTCACCATATTTTTACCGCGAACGCGTATTGCGCAGGAAACTGGGTCCAAAAACTGTGCGCTGGAGGGGTCCAAACGGGCTAATTATTCGTTTTCGTCATCAAAGGAAATCGCTTTGATGGTGGTCAGTACAGACAACGCATGCAACAGGTCGTGACGGGATCCGAGCCCCTCAACTTCAAGCTCAACCTCTACATATTTTGGCTCAACGGGAACCGGCTCGTCATTGCGAACTCTGTCCATCACTCCACTGTTTCCCTGCTCAAGGGCCCTGGTGCTGAAACCGAGGATCTGGAATCCAAGTCCGGTGCACGTTTGAAGAATTTCTCGTAATGCNCCTGTGCCGTCAAGGTAGGTTACCTGCATCGAATGGTAACGCCGTCCGGAGAGCCGCAGCCGGTTGATGACCTTGGTGAAGACCACCACCACCAGAAAATACGCCCCCGTGGCAAACGCGGCCGGCAGCACCAGCCCGGCCCCNGCTGCCGATCCCACCGCGGCCGTGAGCCAAATCGAGGATGCAGTTGTCAGCCCGCGCACCTTGTTCCTGCGCACAAACACCAGGCCCGCACCAATGAAGCCAATGCCCGTCACAATCTGTGCCGCCACCCGGGAGGGATCCAAGCGGACCAGATTCACCGCAAGCACATCGGAAAANCCGTACTTGCTCACCACCATAAANAGTGCTGCACCTAGGCCTACCAAGGCGTGAGTGCGCATGCCGGCTGACTTGTTGTTAATCTGCCGTTCCAGCCCAATCAAGGTAGGAAGCACCACAGCGGCCAGCAGGCACAGCAAGATGGCCCACCACGGGGCGTTACTCCCCAGAACCATGCGGCCTCCTAAGCGTTGCTCCCACGGTACCCGCACCACAAAACCCGCACCACAAATTGAGTGAGTTGTTGGCAATGTTTTCGTCAAACATTGCCAACAACTGCACACTCGAATCCCTGGCACTCTGCAAGTTCAGGCAGGAAGCAAAACCGTCCCTGACCAGGTTGCACACCTCCCCGTAGAGGTTCTCAGAAAACTCCTTGTCTGGGCGTTCCATCAGGGTCGCGAGCGCACCGATCAACTGACCCACGGTGAGTTCACCATCACTGGCGGAGGCAAACCCGGCCAGCTCCGTGCTGAGCAGATTAGTGCGGCGCAGCCCGGCACCCTGGCGAAGCAGGATCACNCCGGGNTGTTCGGCGCCCGGCCGCTGGTGGCGTTCCTCGGTGACGTCTTGCGCCACCACGAGGAGCTCATCCATGATGGAAACGCGTGCATCGAGCCAGGCGCCGCGGTCCAAGGAAGCGGCCAAGTGCGGCCCCACGGGTTGTTCGATGGGGTACAGGATTTCCTCAAAGCGCGGTTCGTGCACCACGTCCCCGGAGGCAGGGCGGCGCAAGAGGATGTAGCCAAAGCCCACCCCGGCCACCTTGCGGGAGGCAAAATCAAGCATGTAGTCCTCATAGGCGGCTGCATAGGAACCGGAATCCCGCCCTTGCGAGGCATCTTGCAACCACGTTTCGGCGTAGCCGCCGGGGCTGACCTGCTCGCGCTGGATGAACCATGCCTGCACCCGTTCGCCAACCCACTGCCGGGGNCGGGCGGACCACTCACCGGGGCCACCGGCGTCGTCATTGGTTACCTCCCAGTTGCCCAGCATTTGGGCCACGCCACCGGGTGCAAGGATGCTCGGCAGGTCACGGACAAGGCTCTCCACGATCGCGTCCCCAGCCAGCCCGCCGTCGCGATAGGTGAACTGCTCGGCGCTGCGCTCNCCTCGGTGCCGCGGNGTGATCACGAAGGGCGGGTTGGACACCACTAAGTCAAAACTCTCCCCGGCAACCGGTTCCAGCAAACTGCCTAGGCGCAAGGACACGCGAGGGCTGGCGGTGCTTGGACTGAAGTCGGTCTCGACCAGGCCCAGCGAGGGAGCGTTCAGGAGCAGGTTGAAGCGGGTGAAGGCCAGCGCACGCACGGAAATGTCGGTGGCCACGACGGTTGTAGCGTGGTGCAGCAGATGGAAAAGTTGAATGCCGCAGCCGGTCCCCACATCCAAAGCCCGGTCCACCTTTCTGCGGATGGTGCCCTGGGCTAGGGTCAATGATGCCTGCCCAATGCCCAGTACATGATCGTGGCGCAGAACACCTGGACGCTGGTGAGCGCCGAGGTCGCTGGCAACCCACAGGTTGGTGTCTTCCCCGCCGTCCTCACTGGCCGGCCATCCGTAGGGGCGAAGGTCCACGGCTGCGCGCACCATNCACCGGCGCACTGTTCTGCGATGTGTCAGCTTCCCGCTGTGCCCTACGGATGATTCAAAGGCAGCTTCCACCAGTCCTAGGGAGATAAGAGCTCCCACNCCTGTTGTTGGCAACGCCTGCTCCAGAGATTCGGCGGTGACCTCACCTGCGAGCAACCACAACCTCACAACTGTGGCCAGCTGCTGCGAATTATTGCGCAGCGCCAGCGTAGCGGGCACCGTTTGGTCCCTGCCCAGCGCCTCATTGGCTTCGTCTCCGAGGAGTTCCGCCACACCCTCGACCGTGTAGTTAATGGCCGTCAGGTCGTGGGCCAAGGTGGCTAGGAGGGCGGGGTCATCGCTGCGTGGAGCATCTGAAACGGAGGAGAAGTCAGTCATGCACCAAGTTTAACGAGTTCCCAAGAAATCGCGTCAGCGAACAGGGCCGGTGATGATGGGCCCACACTCACCAGGTTCCCAAGAAATCGCGTCAGCGAACAGGGCCGGTGATGATGGGCCCACACTCACCAGGTTCCCAAGAAATCGCGTCAGCGAACAGGGCCGGTGATGATGGGCCCACGCTCACCAGGTTCCCAAGAAATCGCGTCAGCGATTTATTGGGCCGGTGAGTGGGGATTAGGAGGTGCAGCCTTGGGGNCATTGCAGGGTTTCCGGCGCACTGGCACAGTCAGCGCAGTAGAGATTTAGGTTGCGGCAGCTGAGATTGGAGCAGTTTTCAAACTTATTGCTGGGCTGGTTGCAGCGGATGCAGTGGCCAATTTCCTTGGCCTCGTCGCTGAACTCCATGTGCATACGTTTGTCAAACACGTAGAGCGAGCCTTCCCACAGGCCCTTGTCTTTGAAGGTTTCGCCATAGCGGACAATGCCGCCGTCCATTTGATAAACTTCCGTGAAACCACGGTTGACCATGAGGGAACTGAGGACTTCGCAGCGGATGCCGCCTGTGCAGTAGGTGACTACCGGCTTGTCCTTGAGGTCGTCGTACTTGCCAGAGTCCAATTCCTTGATGAAGTCGTGGGTAGTGTCAACATCGGGAACGATGGCGTTCTTAAACTTCCCGATCTGCGCTTCAAAGGCGTTGCGGCCATCGAAGAAAATTACTTCCTCGCCCTTGGATTCCTTCGCAGCGACGAGCTCGTGAAGTTCCTCAGGTTTCAAATGGGTGCCGCCACCCACTACGCCGTTTTCATCGACCTTCAGCTCACCGGGNGCACCAAAGCTGACGATCTCTTCGCGCGCCTTCACACTCAGGCGCGGGAAATCATCGCCGGTGCTGTCAGACCACTTGATGTCCATATCTTTGAACCCGGGGTATTCACGAGTGGTCTTCAGGTATTGCTTGAGGTCCTTGATGTCTCCGCCAACGGTGGCATTGATGCCGTCCCTGGAGATGATGATGCGCCCCTTGAGGCTGAGCTTTTCGCACAGGGCACGCTGCCAGAGCTTGATGGCTTCCGGATCGCTAAGAGGGGTAAAACCATAAAAGAGCACAATTTTGTTCATCGACACGTTTTAAAGCCTACTTTGTGCCACCAAATGGTCCTGTTTTCGGAAGGTGCTTGTTGCTTGCGGGCATAGGCTGTAGGCATGAAGGTTGGTTCCACGGAGCTTGCGGCCCACGCCGCAGCATGGTTTGCAGGTTGGACCGCGCTGCGAAGCTACCCAAGCAGTTCAGGCCCCGGTTATTGGAAGGCTTTGCGCCTTGACCGCAATGGAGGCTGGGAATTTTTCACGTGCGATCCANGCCCTGCTGCATTCTCCGTACTGGCCGCCGAAGTCACTGATTCTGTCCAACGCGCACTCTGCGTGTTTGGCCCCGACGTGCACAGGTACGTANAAATGGCTCACCAATCTGGTTTGGGCATGATCTCGACGTCCGAGCAGCTGATGGTCTGCGCCATGGAATCCCAGGACAACCAAGACCCCTTCCTCGGCGATCCCGAGCTTTCTCTTGTGGTCAAGGAAATAGGTGGAAGGCACAGCGATTCTGCCTGCCAAGCCCGTTTCTCAGCGGCCATCCTCCGCGGACAAACAGTATTGGCCAGCGGGAAAATAGGAATCTACGGCGAGTATGCCATCTTTGATTCGTTGGAAACTCATGCCGTACACCGCCGTCATGGTTATGGGCTACTGCTGATGAAAATGCTGACTGTCAAAGCCAAAGAGTACCCGGTCAGCACCGGTTTGTTACTTGCCGGTACGGACGGCCAGCGGCTGTGTTACCGGCTGGGTTGGCGAAGCCTCAGTGCCGTGACAGTTCTAGTGCCCAAAGCACGGCTGGCAGAAATGGCCATGGACTTATGAGCGTGGCAACTTCCAACTGAATCTTGGCAGCATTTGGTGAGCAGCATTATGGCGGTTGGTTTAGCAGCTGGCAGCACTTGGGTGGAGCGGTGGCACAATGATGAGGTGCCCATCAACAATTCGCTGATCTCTGNNCTGGGCGGAGGAGCGAATCCCNCACAGTTGCAACATGTCCGCAGGATTCCAGCCCGGCAGGCGGTAAACGCTCCATGGCCGGACTGGGCCCACCCTGATCTTGTCCGCGCCTACTCATTCTTGGGCGTTGACCAGCCGTGGCGGCACCAAGTCCAGGGTGCCAACGCCTCCCATCAGGGCGAACACACAATTATTGCTACAGGGACTGCATCTGGAAAATCTTTGGCTTACCAACTGCCGGCCATTGATGCGGTCCACAGGGCCCAGCTACGGCTTTCACAAAACCCCGGCTTGCTTGAAAGCGACGGGTCCGTTGCGCTGTACCTGTCCNCCACCAAGGCACTGGCAGCAGATCAGTTAGCGGCACTGAACTCACTAAAACTGCCCACCCTGCGCGCTGCCACATACGACGGCGACACAGCACCGGCAGACAGGCGCTGGATTCGTGATCACAGCAATTTCATCTTATGCAACCCTGACATGTTGCACTTTGGTGTGCTGCCCAACCACACATGGTGGGCTCGTTTCTTCAGACGTCTAAAATACGTCGTCATCGACGAGGCGCACAGTTACCGTGGAGTTTTCGGCTCCCATGTGGCCGTGCTGCTGCGGCGCTTGAGACGAATTTGTGCACACTACGGGTCCAACCCAGTGTTTATTGGGGCCTCAGCCACGTCAGCAGATCCTGGTACATCTTTTGCACGCTTGATAGGTGCCCCTGTCACCACCATCACTGAAGACTGCTCTCCACACGGCGCCACCACAGTTGCCTTGTGGGAGCCTGAACTAACGGATTTTGCCGGTGAGAACGGGGCGAAGTCCCGGCGCACCGCCATTGCTGAAACCTCTGATCTGCTAGCCAATCTGGTGTCATCGCATGTGCGTACTATTGCTTTCATCAAGTCCAGGCGGGGTGCCGAGACAATCTCAAGCGTGACTAAACGTCTCCTGGCCGACGTGGATCCTAGTCTTCCTNCTCGGGTGGCTGCTTACCGTTCCGGCTACCTGCCCGAGGAGCGCCGGGCGCTGGAGAAGGCTCTCCGCGCTGGTGAACTGTTGNGGGTTTCAAGTACCTCGGCCCTGGAATTGGGCATTGATATTTCCGGTTTGGATGCTGTGCTGGTTGCTGGCTGGCCTGGTACTAGGGCATCTNTTNTTCAGCAAATTGGCCGGGCTGGCCGGGCTGGGCAAGACGCATTGGCTGCTTTCGTGGCAAGCGATGACCCGTTGGATACCTTCTTAGTCCATCATCCAGAGGCCATCTTTGACCGAGCGGTCGAGGCCACTGTCTTCGATCCCTCCAATCCTTATGTGCTGGGTCCGCACCTTTGCGCAGCCGCCGCAGAGCTGCCGATCACCCATCAAGACTTAGCTATTNTTGACGCCAGTACGCCGGCGCTGCTTGACCAATTAGTGACCCAGGGCTATTTGCGCAGACGTCCGGCCGGCTGGTTCTGGACTCATCCCCAAAGTGCAGCCGCGATGGTGAACCTGCGCGAGGATGGTGGCGGGCCCATCAACATCATCGAAGCGGACACTGGCGCTTTACTGGGCACAATGGGTTCTCCGCAGTCCCATTACCAGGCCCACACCGGCGCCGTGTACGTTCACCAAGGGACGAGCTACGTGGTCATTGAACTCAACGAGGCCGATCATTGTGCTCTGGTCCGCCGTGGCACCCCGGATNTTTACACCACAGCCCGCGACGTCACCCAGATTGAAGTGATCGAATCGGTAAAACATGAGTTGTGGGGTCCTGTTGAAATGCACTTTGGTTCCGTCCAGGTACGCACCCAAGTTGTTTCTTTCCAACGCAAAGCCATCATTTCCAATGAGGTGTTGGGTGAGGAACCGCTGGAGTTGGAGGCACGGGACCTTTTCACTAAGGCAGTGTGGTTCACGCTAGATAATGCAACGCTGCTTGCTGGCGGGTTAGTAGAACCGCAATTTCCAGGTGCCTTGCACGCCGCCGAGCACGCCGCTATTGGCCTACTTCCGCTGGTTGCCTCTAGCGACAGGTGGGACGTTGGCGGGGTGTCTACTGCCCTTCATGCCGACACTGGACAGCCGACAATTTTCGTCTATGACGGCCATCCTGGCGGGGCAGGATTCGCTGAACGTGGTTTCGATATGGCGAGGGTTTGGCTCAAAGCGACGATGGAAGCCATTGCAGCGTGCGAATGCCCATCAGGTTGCCCTTCGTGTGTCCAATCACCCAAATGCGGTAACAAGAACAATCCGCTAGATAAGGCTGGAGCCGTCTTGCTCTTGAAAGTACTGCTGAACAACGCGCCGTCCCGATGACGTTTTCCGGGTGCTAAGGAACACGACCCGAAATCTTGCTACGGTGATTTAAGAAGTGCCCACTTAGTGTGATGGCCGCTCAGGGTGGACCAGGACGGAGAGTGTCCGGAGGAGGGCCTGCCCTGGCTCGCCCCGATGCTGGCCATGGCAACACCGTTTTAACGGCAACTTCGACTTTGACTGACAGATCATGTGCCAAAGTGCACTCAAGCAGTGTGGCCCCTGCCGCGCTGACACGTCAGCAGCAAGCTGGCAAGGGTCCCCTGGCACAATGCCCCTATACGCATCAGCCGCGGCAAGAGCCGCCAAGTCCGCGGCGGTGGCTGCCTTCGCTGCCGCCACGGCGGCTTGGCCAAGTCCGAGCACCATGGCCATGAGTAACAACATGGCCAACGCAAGTCCGGCCACCAGCACCGTCCCAGATCCTTCCTCACGCCATCCCATGACAGGCTCCAGTGTGGATGGTGATGGCGGTTGCCGCGCACTTGCCTGCTCTGAGCGAGCATTCTGGTGAGCGTGCCCACCGCCACAGGGATGATTTGAGGGTTTCACTGTAATACTTCACTCCTTGGCTGCCCTGTCCCGGCTGAGGTAGTGGCGCATTGTCAACGGCTTCAGCTCTGACGCTGGCTTGAGCCGTCTGAGTCCACGGAGCCAGTCCTGACAAAACCCCGCCTACCCGGTCTTGCACTGTGACGGTAGCGTAGCCATCGGAATTTCCCAATGAAACTGCTGCTTTCTCACCCGAGACGCGCGCAATGATTTCTAGTACCTGCGCTGAAGAATCGCCACGCGCCAGCGCACGAGCGCCCGCTCTTGCCCCTCTTCCAAGCGCAATTGGAGCATGCCAGCGGACACGCTGAGCAGCAGAATTGCCAGTAGCACCGTCATCGCCGGAAGTACCACAGCCAGTTCCGCTGTCACCGATCCCCGAATACTTGCTAGGCTTGGCGATTCTCCGGAACACCCGGCACGCGCGCAGCGCTCAGGGCTACTTTCTTATCCACAGGCCGGTGCTGGCTTTGTAACGGCATTTCCTTGCCTCCTGACACAGTGATGTTCTTACTGGGTCGCCGATTCCCGGCGATATTTATCCGCATGGGGCTTCAGTTTTGTTCGGTCAGCTGCTGTTTTGAACGCCGGCTCACCCACCGAGTTAGAAACTCAGGGCAGTACGAATGATATTCAANAGGAAACCACGCACTTCATCGCTCTTGAGGATCACCACAAGTAGACCGGCGAACCCCACTGCGGCCAATGTCGCGATAGCGTATTCCGCGGTTGCCATGCCTGCCTCCATTCCTGTCCTGGCCCACGGGTTCCCCACCCGCCACTTTCCTGCCTTGTTGGCTCGAAGAGAGCGGTTAACCACGGGCGTGTCTGTGCTTACGCCAGGAAAGATCTCCCGGACGTTTTCGGTGGCAGGAGCACAGTGCGCCCGGGAACCATTCCATGGACTGCTTCATTGCTGTTCATTTCAACTCCTAGTTTCATATCCGTGCTTCAAGCACCGCATCTTGCGGAGGTAACTGACCAAGCCCGCCTTCGTGGAGTCCTTATGTTGAGAATGATCCGGCACACATACAACGGCCGGTTCAAGCGAGAGTGCCACCGAGTTCGAGCTCTTGAAACAACTCTTCTCCCCTGGTGATCTTGCGAAAGACCCTCAGGCGTTTGGTGGACCATCATGGAACCAGCAACGCCTGTGGATGAATCGTTGAATCTCTGACTCCGACTTACCGGTGCCGGGCCACATCCAAACACCCGAAATCGACCCTAGAAAACAGGGATCATGGCCATCACCACTGGCACCACTCCCAACGCAATAAATGCAGGCAATGAGCAGAGCCCCAGTGGAAGGACAAGCTTCACACCCAGCGCCGCTGCGCGCTTCTCCGCGGTACGGGCGGCGGCCGTTCTGCATTGTTGGGCCTCGGCATAGAGTAAAGGTGCCGCAGAGGCGCCCGTCAAAGCACCAAAGCTCAGGGCGTCGTGAATCCTGGCAACATCGCGGTGGAACAGATTCCCCTCCCATGAGTTATGCCACGATGCGCCTATCTCAAGACCTGCCACGACCCGCAGTAAACACTCACGAATGTCTTGATCTGACACATCTGCCACCACCTGCAGCGAACTTTGAATTGTGAGCCCGGAGTCAAGCCCAGTACCCAACAGCTCCAGCAGAAGGGGCACCGAGGACACACCGCTGACTGAGTCAGACACGGGGCCTGCCCTATCGGGCCAACGCTCATACCCTGTCCTGGCACCTATTTGTAAGTGGCTTCGGGTTCTCCCTTGCCTGCCGTGGCCAAAGTGTCGCCGTCAGGCCCGCTGGGGCGTGAGCCCTCTAAACAAAGAACGGCCATCGTGGCCACAGCAAAAACAGTACGGACCCCATTGTCAGCTCCTCCACCTTGAACTAGATATCCGCATCCCTGCACCCGGCGCAGATTCTCGATGAGACGGCAGATGTGCTGGACGTGCAGCCTCGGAGATCATTTTCGCCGACCACACCCGGCCTGCTCCCGCAAACCCCACTCCGGTGGCCAACACTGTCCACCCCAGAGGGCTACCGAGCAGTGCCGTCAGCGGGTCAACGCCCATCACCACCCCNAACCCGAACCCGATGAAGGGCAGCCAGCTCAGGAGCCGCACTGTGGCCCGGGGTCCTGCGAGCGCTGTTTCCCGCAACGCAATAGCATCTTGGTCAGCTTCGATAGTGGCCGCCAACCGGCCCAAGACTGCTGCAATNGGAGCTCCGCTGGCCTCACAAACCTGTAGACAAGCGGCCAGATCATGCCACATCCTGTGCTGCTCTAGTGTCAGAATTGAACCGCTTTGGCGGCTGCTTCCTCCCCTGCTGGCCAAGGGTGCAGCCCGNCAGGCATGGCGGACAGCGGCCGCAGCTGGCAACCCAAGNACACTGCTCCTCTGCACTGCCAGGACAAGCAGGAGCGTGGCATCTGCAGAGGACACTGGTTCAATCCGCTGCCCCGTGGCGGCCATTTGCCCAAGCTGCGAGCGCATCATCCGGGGCGAACTTCCAGATGGCCGTGTCCCTTGGTCTTGGACACGGTTTTGTTCCGCTGCCAGCACGTAAGCCAGTTCTCCCCAGAGGATTGATCCCGTTCGCCCGGCTGCCAGTAGCGATGCCACTTGGCGGACAAGCCGCGGGAGCGATTCTGGCGGTGGCTGCCGGTTGCGCTCTGCAACACGTCTTCCACGCCGCCATGGGTGNCCATCGTGAGCGGACACGNNCCACGCAGCTCGGTGCGGGGCAAANAGACAGCAGGCCGCGATTAAGAGAATGAGGACTACAAATGTACTCATGGCCAATCACCTCGTTTATTTGCAGCCTCACTGGGGCCATCCCTGGCACAGAGGAGTCCTTCTAGTCCTAATCTGCTCGCAAGTGGGATCCAGCCGGGTCCCTGGATCAGTTCGGGCACCATCCCTGCAGACGCCTGGCAAGAAGTGTGGGAGCTGGCGCTCTGGAAGCCGTGAGCCTTCGCGCCTTGAGGCGCACCAGTTAGCAGTTCATCCGGAGTTTTCCCTCTTGTTGGTTCACCGGCACTCTGCTCTGGCCGGCCTTGGCGAACTACCAATGACAGCGCCGGGACCACTTCGAGTTTGCTGTTGCACAATTCCACGACGGCGATCTCCTTGACAATCCGGCGCCCACTGACTCTCNNCAGGTGGATGAGCACATCAAGGGCGCTGGCTCCTTGTAGGAACACCGCTTCGGGNGTCATCGCGGCAAGGGCTCCTAAAGCTGCCAGCCGGGCTGGTACATCGTGGGCACTGTTGGCATGGATGGTTCCGCCTCCGCCGCTGTGGCCGGTATTCATGGCCATCAGTAGCTCACGCACTTCGCTACCCCTACATTCGCCGACAACGAGTCTGCCCGGATTCATGCGCAGGGCTTGGCGCACTAATTCCGCCAGGTCCACAGCACCTGCACCCTCGGCGTTCTTGTGGCGGGCTTCCAACGTCACCACATGCTGGTGATCCGGTTCCAATTCAGCAGCGTCTTCTATCAAGACCAGCCGTTCTTTAGCGGGGCACAACCCCAGAAGCGTCGATAACAAGGTAGTTTTTCCAGCGCCGGTGGCACCACTGATGAGGAAGTTCAGCCGTTTCTTAACCACCGCACCCAGCACGTGTGCCAGTAACGGCTCAACGTTTCCTGCAGCTACCATCTGTTCCATGGTGAGAACGCTCCGGCGTTTAATCCGGATGGACAGCAGGGTTCCTGTGGCTGAAATGGGTGGCAATACCGCGTGGATGCGGTACCCGGAGGCGATTTTCACATCGACGCAGGGACTGCTTTCATCGAGTCTGCGGCCACCACTGGCAACTAACCGGACAGCCAGTGCACGCAGTTCACCCTCAGTGGAAAACCCCACTTTCACCCGCTCCGGGCCCGCCCCACGGTCCTGCCACACCGAGTCCGGTGCATTGACAAANATGTCTGTTACGGCGGGATCCTTCACCAACCCNTGCAGGGGTCCCAGACCGTTGAGTTCAGCTGCAATCCGTTCCATGGCCACCAGTGAGCCAGCCGCACCGAGCAGCCTGCCACTTTCTCGCACGGCAGAAGCCATCTGGAGATCAGTCACCGGACCGGCTTGGGCGAGGACGCTGCGCCGCACCGTAGCCAACAACTGAGCATCCACGGCTCCGTCCCATGGCCCCTGGGCTTGAGCATCCGACTGGCGCCACTGACTCATGGTTGAGCCTTCCCCATGACCTGTTGCGCTCTGGGACGTCCCCTGCCATCCACTCCAACACATTCGCAACAAGTGTCCGCACAGGGCGGCGCCGCAGTAACTCCGGCAAGCGTTGGGATTCCAACGCTTCTGTGACTCCGCGCAGTTGTGGGAGCCTGCCAACGAGCGGCAACCCCACAGCTGACGCGACCATCATTGCATCGAGCCCCTCACGAATCGGTCCTCGCACCACGGCCGCGACAGGCATCGGCGGCAACAAGTCCAGCAAGTTCAAGGCGGCGGCCGCAGCACGCATCTGGGCGGGAATCACCATCACTACACCGTTGCAATGCAGGGCCAGCGTGGTGAAAGAGTCCGGGTTCCGGCCTAAATCAACAACCACCAGCCCATAGGCTCCCCGCGCAGCACGCATGACCTCTCCCGCAGCGGTGCGCGGCTGGGATGGGGCGGCAGTGAGTGTGTTCTCAACGGTTGCTGTCGCAGCGAAAGACATTGCCGGCGCAGGCTCCTGAATCTGCCCTGTCTCCCAGGACAGCAGCGACAATCCTGCAAGTTGTGGAAGTGCGGACGCCAACTGCTCGGGATTAATTGCCCCAGACGCCCGCAGCAGCTCCGGCCAGCGAAGCCCCGGAGTGTCCTGCCCCGACAAAGCGGTGCAGAGGCCTCCACCCCAAGGGTCCCCATCCACCAGCAAAGTCCGCGTGCCCCTCCCGGCCGCTTCGGCTGCCACCAGCACAGCAAGCGTTGAGGCACCAGCACCTCCACACCCACCCACGATCCCCACTACTCCTGCTCCGGAGGCAGGATTGCGCAAACAACTCAAATAGTTCGCCAGCCAAGGCGCGCAATCAGGCAAAATTGCCACCTTGTCAGCCCCGAGCCGCTCAGCCTGGCGCCACATCTGCGCCGTATCCGAAGCAAATCCAACAACAGCGGTAGGCCCNCGCCACCCGGCAAGGCCGGCGTCCACACTTGCATCAGCTAGTACTGCGGAGTCCAGCAGTACGGCAGCCACATCATCCCACCGCCCTGCCACCTGTTCNCAGTGCTTCCCCACGATCAGCTCAATCGCCGCTGCGGCACAGACCCGTCCCACGGCGCCCTGGAGCTCAACGGCAGCAGAGAGCAACAACACAGTGGTATCCCGGCGTGGAAGCCACTGTTGTGCGCCGTGGTTGCGGGGCTGAGCATGACGTCTTCTCATGAACCAACAATGCGCTCCACCCATGTCCATAGCCACACCACTGAGCCAAAGTGGAGAATCCTCAGGGTGGGAGTGGTTGTGGAGGAATTAATCGGGCCATCCGTGGAGAATAGAAACTATGTACGCATTGTTGGCCAGGGGCCCTGACGGTTCCACCGCTGCGATTCAGCTCAGGCACGACGACGGAACGCTCGCCTCAGGCGTCCAAATAGTGCCAAGCGGCAGGCTTGCAACGGTAGTGCGTGAGCTGGAAATTATGCACCGTCCACGGTGGGTGTGGGACAGGGCTTGGACCTGGTATCCGGAGCTACTTGCAGAAAATGTGCGGGTAGAAAAGTGCCATGACTTAGCCCTGTGCCAGAACATTTTGCTGCAGTCAGAATTTGCGGCCGCGACCGGTTATCACCAGCAAGCCATGCTTCTTCCACCAGAGCCAGGCTCGATGCGGCAGGGCTCATCCATTTTCGGTCCGCCGCCGGGGCAAGACAGTTTATTTGATGCCCCGGAGTCCGCCCCAGTCACAGCCGCTTGGGATATGGCCACTGTGAGCAAGGAATTTGGTGCCCAANAANCAGCTGTTCATTCCTCCACCTACCCAGCCAGGCTGGCACTTTTGCTCAGTGCAGAATCTGCGGGTGCTCTGGTGGCTGCTGAGATGCAGTATGAAGGTATCCCTTGGAGGGAGGACCTGCATAGGAAGCTGCTCAATGACTTACTTGGCCCCGAACCAAAACCACACCCACCCGGAAAATTGGAAGCGTTGGCCGGGCAGTTGCGCACCGCACTTAACGCACCCTCACTGAATCCTGACTCCCCACAGGATTTGCTTCGGGCACTGCACCGGGCCGGGATTGAGACGAAAACCACCCGAAGCTGGGAACTGATGGAGTTCAAGCACCCTGCCATTGAACCCTTGCTGGTCTATAGAAAGCTCAGCCGGCTTTTCACCACCAATGGCTGGAACTGGCTCCAACAGTGGGTACATGCGGGCCGTTTTCATTCCGAGTATGTGGTGGGCGGCGTTGTTTCCGGACGTTGGGCGTCCCGCGGCGGTGGCGCCATGCAGATCCCAGCACACATCAGGGGCGCCGCCGTTGCCGATCCGNGGTACACATTCATCGTGGCCGACGCCGCCCAATTGGAGCCCCGGGTGCTGGCCGCCCTGGCCCATGATTCCGCCATGGCTGCCGCTGGCCAGGATGTCACGGGGAACAACAAGGACCTCTACGCAGGCATCGCGGCCCAAGGATTTGGCGGTGACCGCAGCATGGCCAAAATCGCTCTTCTAGGTGCCATCTACGGCTCCACAACGGGAGAATCAGGGCGGTTAGTGCCTCAGCTGGCACGCATGTACCCCCGCGCATTGGAGTTCGTGGAACAAGCAGCCCGTGCTGGCGAACGCGGTGAACAAGTCAGCACCTATTTAGGCCGCAGCACCCCACCGGTTACACAGCAATGGCATGACGGGCAGCAAAGCTCTTCCGCCCCAGAACAGCGTAGGGCCGAGTCCGCAGCACGCTCGCGCGGCCGTTTTACCCGGAACTTTGTGGTCCAGGGAACGGCTGCCGAATGGGCCTGCTGCTGGCTGGCTGAATTACGACGGCGGCTGCGGGCTTTGGCTGCCGCAGGGNCACCTGCGCACGGCACACCACAGTTGGTGGCTTTCCTGCATGACGAGGTAGTGGTGCACTGTCCCACCGACATGGTGGCTGAGGTCAGCCAAATTGTCCACGAATCATCCCAAACCGCCACCGAGCTGATCTTTGGGAAGATTCCACTGGAATTCCCTGTCAACGTCAGTGTTGTCCAGTGCTATGCCGACGCGAAATGATGTACCGCTGAACAGGCTAGATNGGGGCCTGGATTTTCCGGTTCTCATCCCACGGCACCGACCAACCCAGTTCATGAAANATATAGTCCAGAATCCCTGCTGTAAAACCCCACACCACAACTGAATTTACAACAAAAGCAGGGCCACTATAGTTATTCCCGCCACGTTTCAGCACGGCTGTGTAGCGGTTTTCTGGGTCAAGTAAATCCCGCACCGGCACCCGGAATACTTGGGCCGATTCACCATAGTCCACAACATCGACGGGNGTTTGCCGCGCCCACCAGCCAACCACGGGTGTGACCATGAAATTGCTGACAGGCAGGGGAACTTCAGGCAAAATCCCCAGAACCTCCACCCCACGGGGNTCAAGCCCGGTTTCCTCCTGCGCCTCACGCAAGGCAGCGGCCGCCACGGATGAGTCCACCGGGTCCACGCCTCCGCCAGGGAAGGCCACCTGGCCGGGGTGGTGGTTCAAGGTGGCGGCACGCTCAATGAGCAAAATATCCAGATCGGCTGACACCAGAGGTTTCGCTGATGCAGCCGGGATGTCATCCAAGGCTCCAAACAACATCAGCACAGCAGCCTTGCGGGTTGTTGCACCATTCATGGGCATCTGCCAGAGGGAGGGCCGGCCCAGGCGCATGGCTTCAGGAAGGGCAGCCGTGGTTGCTGCGTTATCGGCAAGCCGGGCTAGATCTGAATAGGCACTCACGGAAGCGCGTCTGTGGACTGTGCGTCTTTGGTGTCTGCCGTTTCCTTGGTACGGGCCGCCAGCTGGGATTCCTGCCTGTACTGTGCGGCTTTTCCCGCGTTGGCCAGCATGCGTGCCAATAGCTCTTCCTGGCCTGGGGCCAGCTCATACTTCAACAATTTTGCAGCTTTCACCGGGTCCACCTCCCCATCCCCGTAGGAAGGACACAAGTGGGCAATAGGACAGGCCCCGCAGGCAGGCTTTTGTGCGTGACAGATGCGCCGGCCATGGAACACAACACGGTGCGAGACCATCGTCCAATCCTTGGCCTCAAACAAGGCTGCCACATCGGCCTCGATGCGGACGGGATCCATGGACTCGCTCCACCCGAACCGCCGCGCCAGCCGGATGAAGTGGGTATCCACGGTGATCCCCGGAACCCCAAAGGCATTACCCAGCACCACATTGGCAGTTTTNCGACCCACTCCGGCCAGCGTGACCAAAGTGTCTAGGGAACCCGGCACCACGCCGTCGTACTCATCAACAAGGCGGGTGGCTAGGGCCAGTAGGTTTGCTGCCTTGGCCCGGAANAACCCGGTTGACCTGATCAGCTCTTCCAGCTCAATGCTTGGCGCCTGGGCAAGCGCCAGAGGNGTTGGGAAGCGGGCAAAGAGCGCCGGAGTCACTGCATTCACGCGAATGTCAGTGGTCTGCGCCGAGAGCACTGTGGCCACCAGCAGCTCAAAGGGGTTGTGAAAATCCAGCTCCGCATGCGCATAAGGGTATAGCTGCGCCAATTCACGGTTGATTTTCCGGGCTCGGCGCTTGAGCGCCAGCGCCGATTCCGGTGTCACAGCGGCCACGACCTACTGGCTGTCCGAGGCTCGCTCGATCCCCACCAAGTCAAGCAAAACACCAGTCTTTCCGTGACTGTCCTGCACGAGGAAGCTGGTCCCGCGGTCCTCGAGAGCCAAAATCCATGCCCCGGTGCCAGTTTGAAAGCAAACTGACGGGTGTTGGGGTCAATGACGTTCTGCGGACGGTCCACGGCGAACCAGAACGGTTCGGCGATCACAGCGGCGCTGGCCTTGGGATTCACCGTGGCGGCAATACTCTCCTTGGCGGGTTTTGCTGCTGCGCTCTCGCTTGCGGAAGTTACCTTAGCAGGCTCGGCCACCTGAGGGTTCAGAGTGGTTGCTCCCGTATCCTTTGGCAGGTTAAAACCACCTTGGGCACTTTGCGTACCGCGGTCATTTTGGGCATTTGATCCGGCGGTCTCTGCCGCAGGACTTGCAGCAGAAGCTTCCTTGCTCCGGTTTTCCTGCGTCAGTGCCGGTTTTACGCTAGCGCCGTGGGACGTTGCTTCCGAGGAGGCCTTGGTGTCCGGCTGTGAAGTTCTCGAGACGGGGTTTCTCCAGTTCCTTGTGACACGGGGCTGCACTTCCAGCAGCTTCACCAGCAGCTTCACCAGCAACTGCACCGGTAGCTGCACCGGTAGCTGCACCGGACCCGGTATCCTTGGCCGCTACCGAAGAGACCTGCGCGGCAGTATGAGCAACAGGTGTAGATTCCTTGGCTGGGGTGAATATTTGACCGGCGGAAGTATGGCTAGCCGTTTCTTCTGCACCACCCGGGCACCAGCTAGCTGGCTAGCCTGAGTGCCTTGACCTCCAGCGGACAAACCACCAGCAGACTCTGCGGTGGTGGACTGAGTCTGCGCGCCGTGACCGGTTCCGGCACTCTGGCCGAAAGCAAGTCCACCCGTGGGGTGGCGACCACTGGCTTGGGCGCGGCAGGACTCTTACGGACCGGCAGGGCATCGCGCGCTGCAAGGTGCGCCGGGACCTCAGTCCTACCGACGAAGTCGGAAGCCAGCGCGGGATCCACTGGGCGCATACGGTCGCTGCGAGCAGCAGCAGGGAGCCAATCAGGCCGATCAGGTAGGCAACACCAAAGTTGGTCACGGTACCGAAGAAGAAGAAAGCCGTCGCAAAGGATGCAACCACGGAAGCGAACTGATCCACAGACAGCGAGCCAATGCGAACCTTGGCGTCCGGGCTCAGGCGACGGGCAAGGAACAGCCCGCCCACGATCAGTGGCAGAACCACACCAATGCCGATATAGAACAGGCCGCCAGTGTTCCACAGGTTGAAATTACCGGCGATTGTCTCAATGATCGGAACCAGCGAGGCGATGAATATAATCGCAACTGATCCCAAGACCGCAAGATCCCGGATGGTCAGAGGGCCAACTGCGGCACTGCTGACAGCTAGACCTGCTGGTCCTGTGGCGCCTTGGGTAGAAGACGTGCGTTGCTCTGTCATGGTCTTACTCCTCAAAGTGACGATTACTTCCCAGCCTAGTTAACGTAGCGGGGCAACACTAGCTAGCCACAGCTTAAACGGTGCAAAATGCGCCGGCGCCTAGAACTGTGGGCTTCCTCGTGACTTCCTCCAGCAGGTAACGCCATGCATCTGAGCGCAGATATGACCCCACTGGCCCCAGGGTCTGTGACGGCGGACACGTCCTGGTGCAGAAAGCGCTACAGTTAAAGCTGGAACAAAACGTTGTCCATAGCAACCATTTTGTGCGGCCCGACACTCCGTCATGGACTCATCGCTCGCCGCCATCTAAATGGGTCCGCGGGGCAACCGCAGATGAAGGAATGAAGGGATATTTGATGTCTGAGGTCACAACCGCAGCCGACAGCCAGCCGGGCGACGCACTGGAGAATCTGCTCAAGGAGAACCGCCGGTTTGCGCCGAGCGTCGACTTTGCCGCCAACGCGATCGTGCACGGCGACGAATACGCCGAGGCTAACGCTGACCGCCCCGCCTTCTGGGGCAAGCAGGCACGCGAGCTCCTTTCGTGGTCCAAGCCCTTCACCAAGACACTGGACTGGAGCAACCCGCCTTTTGCTACCTGGTTTGAAGACGGCGAGATCAACGCCGCCTACAATGCGCTGGATCGACACGTTGAGGCTGGCAACGGGGACCGCGTCGCCATCTACTTTGAAGGCGAACCCGGCGACACCCGCACCTACACGTACGCGCAGCTCACCGAAGAGGTCAAANAGGCCGCCAATGCTTTCGAGACGCTAGGGCTAGTCAAGGGCGACCGCGTGGCCGTCTACCTGCCCATGATCCCCGAAGCCGTCATCACCTTGCTTGCCTGCGCCCGCATCGGAGCCATCCACTCGGTTGTTTTCGGTGGATTCTCTGCCGAAGCCCTGCGTTCACGCGTTGATGACGCCNAAGCCAAGCTTGTTATCACCGCTGATGGCACTTTCCGTCGCGGCAAGCCAAGCTCCTTGAAGACTGCCGTTGATGATGCACTCAGCACTGCCGGGCACTCCGTCCAGCACGTGGTTGTGGTCAAGCGCAACGGCCAGGACGTCAACTGGGTTGAAGGCCGGGATATCTGGTGGGATGACAGCGTTGGCGCCGCCTCCACCGAGCACACCGCCGTGGGCCACGCTGCCGAGCACCCGCTGTTCATCCTCTACACCTCCGGCACCACGGGTAAGCCCAAGGGTATTTTGCACACCACCGGCGGTTACCTGACCCAGACCGCCTACACGCACCGTGCCGTGTTTGACCTGCACCCGGAGACCGATGTTTTCTGGTGCACGGCCGACGTCGGATGGGTCACCGGCCACTCCTATGTCACCTATGCGCCACTGATCAATGGTGCAACGCAGGTCATGTACGAAGGCACCCCGGATTCCNCCNACCAGGGCCGCTTCTGGGAGATTGTCCAAAAGTACAAGGTATCCATCCTCTACACGGCCCCCACCGCGATCCGCACGTTCATGAAGTGGGGCGAGGACATTCCCGCCAAATACGATCTTTCCTCCATCCGACTGCTGGGCTCAGTGGGCGAGCCCATCAACNCCGAGGCGTGGATGTGGTACCGCCGCGTCATTGGCGGAAACAACGCACCCATCGTGGATACGTGGTGGCAGACAGAAACCGGCGCTATCATGATTGCCCCGCTGCCTGGAGTGACAAGCACCAAGCCCGGTTCAGCCCAGGTTCCCCTGCCGGGTATCGCCGTGGACGTGGTAGATGAGCTTGGCGCCTCGGTGGCCCACGGCCACGGCGGTTACCTTGTCATTCGCGAGCCCTGGCCTGCCATGCTGCGCGGCATCTGGGGCGATAACGAGCGCTACAAGGACACCTACTGGTCGCGTTTTGATGACATGTACTTTGCTGGCGACGGCGCCAAGTGGGACGAGGACGGGGATGTGTGGCTCTTAGGCCGCGTCGACGACGTCATGAACGTCTCCGGGCACCGCCTCTCCACCACTGAGATCGAGTCAGCACTGGTCAGTCACCCCTCAGTTGCTGAGGCGGCAGTTGTTGGCGCCGCCGATGAGACCACCGGCCAAGCCGTAGTGGCATTTGTCATCCTGCGCGGTTCCGCCGTGGAGGATGCAGATATCGTCACGACGCTGCGCAACCATGTCGGCCACGAAATTGGCCCGATCGCCAAACCCAAGACCATATTGGTGGTCCCTGAACTGCCCAAGACCCGGTCCGGGAAGATCATGCGACGCCTACTCAAGGACGTGGCCGAAGGCCGCGCCGTGGGTGACTCTTCAACGCTGGCTGACAACACTGTCATGAACCAGATTGCAGAGTCCCTGAAGGTTTAACCAGATCCGTCCAACTCGGCCCATCAGCAACGCAGATTGTGTTCGAACCCTCAGGGTTTGAACACAATCTGCGTTTTTGTGTCGTTTTGCGGCTTTGAGTCCTCGTCATATGTGAATTGGTGGACACAGCAGCCAACAGCGCACCACCATGGGTGTCCGAAGGCGCCCAGGCCAGCGGTCGCTTCTTGGCAGAGGTTGGCCTGCCTATGCCTATCCTCAACCCGGAACATGCCATTGTCATCAAGGCCACGGCGGGCCCCGTGGCGAACGCAATGGGGCATCATTAACCCATGACTTCTTCCACTGCCGCGGACCGCGGCACCCTGCTGATCCTCAACGGCCCCAACCTGAACCTCCTGGGTACCCGCGAACCGGAGATTTACGGCTCAACCAGCCTGTCCGACGTCGAACGCCTCGCAACAGCAGCTGCTGCCGCCGCAGGGTTCAACACCACGTGCCTGCAGTCAAATCATGAGGGCGTACTGCTAGATGCTATCCATGCCGCACGCGGCACTGCGGTGGGAATCATCATCAACGCAGGTGCGTACACGCACACCTCAGTTGCCCTGGCAGATGCAATTGCCGGCGTCGAGCTTCCCGCGGTGGAAGTCCATATTTCCAATGTGCACCAGCGCGAGGAATTCCGGCATCATTCGTTCTTATCTGCCGTCTGCCAGAGCGTGATTGTGGGTGCCGGTATTTACGGTTACGAGCTGGCTGTGAGCTACCTCGATAAGACGCTGGATTAGCATCAGCCCACCTTGCAAGAGCCTGACGGTACGGCGTTGCTGAGCGTCGGGCCTGCGGCAATGACCGGGCCGGCTTCTTCCATAGTCAGGGCAAAGCCCACGTTCTCGGTGGAGGTGGCTTTGGCGAATATCACTCCNACTACCTGACCGGAAGCATCCAACAAGGGACCNCCGGAGTTGCCAGACTGGACGTTGCCGGCCAACTGGTACACATCCAAAAGCGTCTTCTGACCNCCGGTAATATCCGGGACCAGCAGAGGTCCTGAAGACAGCACAGTGGCTGGACGTACCTGCAAAGGACCGCCCAAAGGATAGCCAGCAAATGCGGCCGCAGTGTTCCCTCGGACAGTGGCTGCTGCGGGCAACGGTGGCGCCTCTAAAGAATCGACGGCGAGAACGGCCAGGTCCTGGACAGGATCAAAATACACCACCCGGGCAGGTAATGCCCCTTGGGTTTGTGTCTGCACCACGGGCATGGATACACCAGCAACCACGTGGGCATTAGTCAAGACACGCCCGGGAGAAACCACAAAGCCCGTTCCGGTCTGGTTTTGCCCACACTGGAATGCGGTGCCTGAAATTTTCATGACTGACTGTGCCGCAGCATTCCATGCAGGTGTATTTGTATCAGCATTGGGTGCCGCAACTGCCACGTTGGGACCCGCCGGGTTCAAGAGCGCAGGGATGCCCTCCTCCACCACCAGGGAGCGGATCTGAGCCACTGCAGCCTTGACCGGGTTCGGAGTCCACGAGTCGATTCTGGAGATAACTTGCGAGCTGCTCAACTGCTTAGAGACAGCGGGGATACCCAAGTTTGAGACACCAAAGGCAAGCACCGAGATGGCCAGAGCGCTCACAAGAACGTTCAACACTCCGCCCAAAATACGGTTCACCGCACGAATGGAGTCTGATTTCACATGGCCGCCAATAACCCTGCCCAACCGCATCCCCACGGCATGACCAATAGCTATCAATAAAACGGTGGCCCCTATGACCAACGCAGTTCTCCAGCCGGGGCTCGGGGCGAACTGGTTAAGNAAGGGTGCAGCAAANAATGCTGCGACAGCCCCNGCCACAAAGCCGGCAATGCCCCCNAACCCAACTACCAGCCCTGCGTTCAGGCCGTAGATCAGTTGCCATAACAGCCAAATGATCAGCACTGCATCCAACCATGAGAAACCAAACACCGTTGCACAGCCTCTCTTGGCCACAGGCCCCTCAACACGGTTTCTGGGCATAGGTCATGCCCTGAATCAACATGTTACCGCGACAAACCGTGCGATTCCTGAGCTTTGTTAGCGACCAATCTGCCAATATGCTGACAACGAACGTCTGGAATGCCAAATTGGTCACAAAAATGAAAAGTTCTGAAACAATCAGTATTAGGTCAGAACTGATTAGCTACATACTGTAAGGAGATTTCATGGACATCGAGGTATTACGACGGGCACCACTGTTCGCCACGCTCGACGACGAGGCATTCCGCCTGTTGACCGACGAACTGGCAGAGGTGGACTTGTCCCGAGGCGCTTCGGTCTTCCGTGAAGGCGATCAGGGCGATCAGCTTTACTTCATTGTTTCAGGCAAGGTGAAGCTGGGCCGCACCTCCTCCGACGGCCGCGAATCCCTCGTTGCCATCCTCGGTCCGGGCGAGCTTNTTGGTGAAATGGCACTGTTCGATCCGGCACCTCGGAGTACCACGGCCACCGCCGTTTCCGAGACCCGCCTAGCGGGCCTGCGCAATGAGTCCCTCAACGCCTTGTTGCGCAACCGGCCCGAAGTGTCAATGCAACTGCTGCAGGCACTTGCCCGCCGCCTGCGCCGCACCAACGACAACCTCTCCGACCTTGTCTTCTCCGACGTCCCCGGACGCGTTGCTAAGGCTATCTTGGACCTCGCCGATCGTTTTGGCCGCCCCGCCACCGACGGCATCTTGGTGGCCCACGAGCTCACCCAGGAAGAACTGGCCCAGTTGGTCGGAGCCTCGCGAGAGACCGTGAACAAGGCGCTGGCTGAGTTTGTACAGCGCGGCTGGCTCCGCTTGGAAGCTCGCGCCGTGGTCATCCTCGATGTGAACCGCCTGCGCCAGCGTTCACGCTAGTCCCCACACCCTCCCAACGCTCTCAAGTTCGCGTCGGGGCCCTCGGGCGCGTGGGCCCACCCACCCTCCAACGCATAACCACCGCACTTCTTTATTGCTAAGAACGGCTCGGTCACCTCATGGTGACCGAGCCGTTCTTCGATTCGGCAGCCGGAGGTTTCCGTGCACGGTGGGACTAAAGCGCACGGTGAGAGCACAACTGAGCCTCACCGTTCCCGGCAGGGACCACCTTCTGATACCGGAGCTGTGAGCACTTCAAGGCTGAAGCCACCCTCGGCATCAACCACCAGTTTGGGCTGGTATTCGTTGATGGGGCGCTTGTGGTTCAGGTAGGCGATGCAGCCACGGGCGGCGGCGATCTTNTCTAAAATAATCTCCACNCCGGGCACCACCAGCTCTCCAAGCGACCAGCCGGTGCTGGTTGCTTGGCCAATTTCATCACCCAAGGCTGCCTTAGTGCGCTCGGCCAAAATATCTGCAGCGCTGACCCAGCGGCCCCACACACCCTTACTTGCCAATAGGGATGCTTCCTGGTTTACCGGCCTAGCTGCTGCGAAGTACCGGGTATCAAACCGCCGGTGCGCAAAATCTGGACTCGTCCAGTGGCTGAGTGGTTTGAGCAGGTCGGTGCGCAGGGCAAGCCCGTACCGCTCTAACAAGGCGGCAAAGGTGGTCTCCTGTGCGGCGATCGATTCGCGGGCTCGCATCCACTCAGGCCCGGCAACATTTTCCACCAGCGACGACGAATCCGGTCCGGCCAGCAGGATGCCAGTTTCTTCGAACAGTTCACGGATTGCCGCGACCACATGGCGCTTAGCCAGACCGATGTCGGTTGTGCCCAAGCTCTTGGCCCATGCAACAGGTGAGGGGCCCACCCAGTCGGTAACGTCGTCGTCTGCGGGTTCAATGGTGCCNCCAGGAAACGCCACAGTACCCAGCGGCGACCCGCCCGGGCGGTATGTCAGAAAAGTTTGCAGACCGCTGGGGCTGTCCTTCAATAACACCACCGACGACGCCTGCCGCGGCTTACTCGGTGTCCGTTCCCCAAAGTCCACCCACACCTGCGCTGCTTCCCGCTGATCTTCGTTCAGCGGGAAGCACCGTTTACCTCCGGGCCGTACTCCGGCAGGGTTGCTACTGGAATTCGGCAATCAGCTCAACCTCAACAGGGGAATCCAAAGGTAAAACAGAAACCCCGACGGCGGACCGTGCGTGCACTCCTGCCTCACCAAATACTTCGCCAAGAAGCTCGGAGGCGCCGTTGATGACACCGGGCTGGCCAGTGAAGGACGGATCTGAGGCAACAAAGCCAACAACCTTCACAATGCGGATGACGCGGTCAAGGTCGCCTATGACGCTTTTAAGGGCGGCAATGGCGTTGATTGCGGAGGTTACTGCCATGGATTTTGCGTCCTCAGCGGAAATCTCAGCACCGACCTTGCCGGTAGCTGTGAGTTTGCCGTCAATGAAAGGCAACTGTCCTGAGGTGTAAACGTGGTTTCCTGAGATCACTGCCGGTACATAAGCAGCTACAGGAGCGGCCACTGGTGGCAGGACTAACCCAAGCTCCGCCAGACGGGCTTCAATGCGTGAGGTTCCTTGATTTGACGTAGTATTCATCGTTACGCCTTCTCTCGTTTCAGGTAGGCAACGAGGCCTTTCCCATCCGGTCCGGGGACAACCTGGACCAGCTCCCAGCCCTCGTCACCCCACTGGTCAAGAATCGCCTTTGTGGCATGGATAATGAGCGGAATCGTAGAGTACTCCCATTTGGTCATACTTCAAAGCGTAGCCCCTACCGCTAAACTGAGAAAATGGCAGCAAAAAACCCCATTTTCGATACCGCCACAACTCTGGGTAAATTGGTCGCATTCTTAGGCGTCAGCACCATTTGTGGTGTCCTTGTGGCGGGACTGATGGTCCCGGCAGTAGCCTTGGCAGGCAATACGGCGACCTCGTCAATCACTTTCTTTGACGACCTCCCGGACGAGATGACTGTTGGTACACCAGCACTGTCATCGAAAGTTCTGGCCTCGGACGGTTCGCTGATTGCCACCTTCTACGACCAGAACCGCACCGAGGTGCCGTTGGAGAACATCTCCTCGTTCATGAAGGACGCGGTGATCGCCGTCGAAGACTC
This sequence comes from Arthrobacter polaris, assembly GCF_021398215.1. Lineage (NCBI taxonomy): Bacteria > Bacillati > Actinomycetota > Actinomycetes > Micrococcales > Micrococcaceae > Arthrobacter > Arthrobacter polaris. The sequence continues at coordinate 3,853,281 of NZ_CP071516.1, read as the reverse complement.
CCGCTACTACGATCATGGTGGCATCGACACCAAGGGCTTGGCTCGGTCTGTTGTTTCAATGGTCAAGGGTGGCTCACGTCAGGGCGCCTCCACAATCACCATGCAGTACGTGAACAACGTCATCATTCAGACATACGCCGCCAACGGTGAATATGAGAAAGTCAAGCAGGGCGACGACAAGGAAATTGGGGACAAGGTACGCGAGATTAAACTCGCCATCGCCATGGAGAAAAAGCACTCCAAGGATGAAATCCTGCAGGGGTACTTGAACTGGGTGTNNTTTGCCAACAACAACTACGGCATCGAATCAGCAGCGTCTTTCTACTTCGGCGTCCACGCCAAGGACCTGACGCTGCCACAGGCGGCACTGCTTGCGGGTGTAGTCAACAGGCCCAGTTATTACGATCCTGTTGTTAATCCGGAAAATGCCGTATCGCGCCGGAACATGGTGCTGGATCACATGCTGGATCAGGGCATGATCAAGAAAGCTCAGTATGATGAGGCAATCNGCAGCCCCATCGGATTGAATGTCNACCCCAACCGCAACGGCTGCACCACAGCAGTGCGCGCCGAGTACTTCTGCGAATACGCCACAAATTTGATCGTCAACGATCCTGCCTACGGTAAGACTGTGGAGGACCGCCAGAAGCTGCTGCTCCAAGGCGGTTTGACCATCACCACAACGCTGGATGTTGGCTTGCAGGACGCGGCCCAGTCTCAGCTACAAAACTTCACCNCCATGGAGGACAACCCTGACAAGGTGGGCCAGGCCTTGACCACTGTTCAGCCCGGCACCGGCAACATCCTGTCCATGGCGCAGAACACCAAACTGGCGGCACCGGAGGGCCAGTGGAAGACGGATTACAACTTCAACGTTGACAGTGTTGACTACAAGGGCAATTCCCTTGGCGGTTCAGGCGGGTTCGATGTGGGCTCAACCATCAAGCCCTTCACCTTTGCCGAATGGCTCAACTCAGGGCGCCGGATCAACGACGTCGTCAATGCCGGGGTGCGCAGGTACCCCACCAACCAGTGGAACAACAGCTGCGGCGTCACCACCGGCATGTACGACTCCTCGAACCCTGATGCCGCGGATGACCTGCAGAATGCCAGCGAAGGCTACTACCGCAATGTCACGGCACGGGAGGGTCTGTATAACTCCTTGAACACGGCCACCTTTGCGACGGCCGCACAATTGGATCTGTGCAACATCCAGAAGATGATGACGGCAACAGGCATCCACTTGGGTCAAGATCCCAACCAGGCGTACAACGTAGACTATGTCAGCTCACTCTTGGGTTCTGGCGAAGTGGCACCACTGACCATGGCATCAGCTTTCGCCACCTTCGCCTCGGGCGGAGTTCGGTGTGACCCCATCGCCTTGGTCTCCATCACCAATGCCAAGGGCGATCCGTTCCCTGTTCCCAGCGCTAATTGCAGCCAGACCGTCACACCCGAAGTGGCTGCCGGCGTTAACTCCGTGCTGCAGGAAGTTTTGGTGCGCGGTTCCGGCTATACGGTGCCACTGAACTACCCTGCAGCTGCANAAACGGGTACCACCAACTTTTCTGAGCAGACGTGGACCATTGGTTACACTCGCGGTTTGGCCACGGCTTCATGGCTGGGTAGCCCAGAAGAGAAGAGTGAATCAAACAACGGCAAGTTGATTGCTGGACAGCGCCTGGATTACGTTGATGGCGCCACCTTTGCAGGGAAGGCCTGGCAGGGCTATATGAACCAGATTGCTGGTTTCTTTGATGTGGGCGGCTTTGACCTCCCGCCTGCCAGCATGGTCAACCCTCCGGTCATCATCGCACCCAAGCCACCCGAGAAGCCAAGTTCTGACAAGGACAAGAAGCCAGAGGACAAGCCTGCCGATAAAGACAAGAAAGATTAGAGCGTAGTTCTCATGGCACGTACGCGTACAGCCCGGTCCCGCCTCACAACCCTGAGCACGGCGGCGGGGCTTGCCGTCGCCGCCGGTGCAGGCGCTGTGGCCTATGGTGCCCTGATTGAACGGCACTGGTTCCAGATCCGGGAAGAATCGTTGGCCATCTTGCCGCCCGGGTCAGCACCCTTCACTCTCCTGCACCTCTCCGACATCCATTTGTCCNCCGGACAGCACAAANAGACCGAATGGTTGCGGGATCTTGCAGCACTTCAGCCGGATCTTGTGGTCAACACAGGCGACAACCTCAGCCACCCAAAAGCGATTGCACCGCTTCTGGAGGCGTTGGGACCGCTGATGGACTTTCCAGGCGTCTTTGTCCCTGGCTCCAACGATTACTTTGCGCCCAGCTTCAAGAACNCCTTCTCCTACTTCACGGGCCCGTCCAAACTGAATGCGGGTGTACGCCACCATCCCATTGCGCTAGATACCGAGGCCCTGCATACCGGATTCGGGCTCGGCGGCTGGGTCAATCTGACAAACCGCGCCCAGTCCATCCCGCTCAAAGGCATCCGCTTTGACTTCAGCGGCGTTGACGATCCCCACCTCAACCGGGAACGTTATGCGGGCTGGCCGCGCGGCGCCGTCGGCCAGGACACCGCACCACATGTTCGGATCGCCGTAGCCCACGCCNCCTACCAACGGGTTCTGGACCATTTCACCGGCGAGGGCGCGGACTTGATCCTTGCAGGCCATACCCATGGCGGCCAGGTCTGTCTGCCCGGCTACGGCGCACTTGTTAGCAATTGTGATCTACCCACGTGGCGCGCACGGGGACTCAATGATTGGGACGCCAAAGGACTTACAACGCCGGTGAACGTCTCCGCGGGCATCGGCACCGCCCGCACAGCCNCCTTCCGCTTCGCCTGCCGGCCTGAGGCTGTTGTTCTAACGCTGACCGAAAACCGTAGCTTCTTTATCCGACTGCTCCAACAAGTACAGGATGTGTACCCATGAAGAAATGTGCGGTTCTTTTGGGAGCGGTCCTGGTCTTATTGCTGGCAAGTGCCTGCACCGCTTCCCCAGACAGCAGCCCCACTCTGGAGCCTACAAGCAAGCCGAACTCAGGTGTTGCCGCCTCCTCCGCCCCAAATGATCAATGCACACCGGTGGCTGGTGGCATCCCAGCTCAGGTGCCAGATTTTGACTGTCTGAATCTGAGCTCGGTCAGCGGCAGCGACGCAACCGGCGAGCTGGCGTGGCTGGGCACCGACCCGTTTACCTTGGTAACAACGGTGCTTGATTCAAAGCTGTCCTTTTCCTCCAAAACTCCTTGCAACACCCTCATGAGTTCAGCCACAGTCACTGATACGCAGTTCATTGTGGATCCCCAGATGGCCATGACAATGATGGCCTGCCAGAGCNCCCAGAGCGACTACGAAGGCTGGGTTGTGAAGTTCTTTNCCGCCCCACTGAACTACACCCTGAACGCTGACTCCCTTGTCCTAAGCAATACCGAAGGTACTGTCACGTTCAAGGCGGCAGGATCCTAAGTTCCACCGCATGTGCCCGGCACAACTCATCGATTTCGTGATCATGACCCTTGTCCGCTATTATTGAGAAGTTGCTTTTGCCGACCTTCACTGGTCAGGACAAAGTAATGGATCGGGGTGTGGCGCAGCTTGGTAGCGCGCGTCGTTCGGGACGACGAGGCCGCAGGTTCAAATCCTGTCACCCCGACCACATGAAGCAGCGACATCACAAGATGTCGCTGCTTTTCTCATTTCACCTAGCTCAGGGATGCATCACCCCGGCAGCCCAGGCCCCACAACAGCTAGGATGGAGAGCATGAGTGAGACACTTTCCCCGTGCCCGGTTTGCGCCAGCGAGTACACCTACGCGATGGGTGAGCTTNTGGTTTGTCCAGAATGCGCCCACGAATGGTCCCCGACCGAGGTGGGGCAAGAAAACGCTGACGGTGGGGAACCAGAATCCGTGGTGAAGGATGCTGTGGGAAATATTCTCTCCGATGGCGATACCGTAAGCATTGTTAAGACCATGAAGATTAAAGGCAGCNCCCAGGACCTCAAGATCGGCACCCGGGTCCGGAACATCCGTCTGATCACTCCTGTCAACGGCCATGACATCGATGCAAAGGTGGACGGCTTCGGTCCCATGAAGCTTAAGTCCAGTGTGGTCAAAAGGCCTGACCCGGCCCAACTATCTATGACGGGGATGTTTGGGTGAGCTCATGGTTTGAAGCGCTGCCGGCGTTCGCCACTGCAGTGCTGATACTTGCCCTGCCCGGTGCAGTAGTCCTGGTTGTATTGCGGGTGCGCGGGTTGTTCGCTATGTGCCTAGCCCCTGCTGTATCTGTTTCAGTAGTGTCTGTCAGCGCCGTTGTGGCTCCGCTCATCCACCTGCCCTGGAACATCCCCATTGTCCTCCTTGGCACTGCCGTCGCTTCGGGCGTGGCCTGGGCGGCCCGGCGTTTCATCCCAGGGCTTAGCGTTGCACCCCTATTTCACACCNATAATCCCTTAGCCGGTGTGGGATCTGCCGCCATTGGCGTGCTGGTAGCTCTGGCCATGACCACGGTGCTACTCGTCTTGGTTGCCTCCGACCCCGAACAATTCACACAGGGCTACGACTCTGTGTTTCACCTGAACGCGACAGAGTTTGCCGTTCAAACTTCTAACGCTTCTTCCTTTGCCATCTCCGGTTTCATCCTGCCCACTGGCAAGGCCGCCTTCTACNCCGGCGCATGGCATGGTCTCACCAGCTTGCTTGCCATTGTCACAGGAATCTCCATCCCTGCTGCCACCAACATCATGTGGCTTGCAGTGGCAGGGTTAGTGTGGCCCCTTAGCTGCGTATTTCTGACCCGAGTTTTGTTTGGTGGGCGGGGCATGCTGCTGGTCTGTGCCGGTATTTTGGCCGCCGCGTTCCCCGCCTTTCCATGGCTTTTGCTGCAGTATGGTTCTGTCTACCCCAATTCCCTTTCTAATGCCCTTGTCCCGGTGGGAATCGGCCTAGTCCTGTTGATATTGCGCTCGGCTATCCATTCAGGGTTGGAGCCCGCCCAGGCACTGGCTGTTGTGGCCCTGTTTCTGCCGGGAGCCATCACAGCACAGCCCAATGGCGTGTTCAGCATCCTCTTAGTTCTGACACCGCTGCTCGTTTACCTCCTCTTCGCATGGATTCGTACAGGATTTGCTTTGGGCCACCGTAACGGTTGGCGGCGTGCGGGTCTGCTTGTTCTGGTGTCAGCTGGAATATCGGTGGCGTTGTTGACCTTGCCGCAAATTCGTGGCTTGTTTTCCTATACCAGTCCCGCATTCCTACCTTTCCCCTTAGCCCTGATCAGGAATTTCACTCACGCCCCGGCGCCCATCTGGTTCCCGGCACTGGCGCTTAGTGCACTCGTTCTGCTGGGTATGCGTACCGGATTCCGCCGCCCAGGACTGCGTTGGCTGCCTGCTGCCTTAGTGTTGCTGGCCTTTACCTACNCCTTGGCAGCTGGCACCAACTTCGTACCGGCCAACATCGCCATGGCGCCTTGGTGGGATAACCCCGAACGCATTGCAGCTCTGATGCCCTTACTGGCGGTGCCTTTATCTGCTCTGGGAATGGTGTGGCTCCTGGACTTGCTCAACGCTAGGTTCCCAGCAGNNCTCTCAGGACCAGCCCTGTGGCAGCGCAAAGGCAAGAGCGTAGCGGCGGCGAGTCTGGTCGTTGTGCTTGCCTTCTCCAACCCGGGCCTGTGGCAGATGACGGCCCAGGTTGGCGCCGTATATAACGTACCTGCCGAACCAAATGGACAGGCACAGGTGGATGCGCAGGAGTTGGCGTTGATTCACCGGCTCTCAAAATACACCACCGCAGATGATGTGATCGCCAACAACCCCTATAATGGCTCAGCCCTGGCCATGGCATTGGCTGGCCGGACAATGCTGTTCCCTTACAGCTCGCAGAGTGATCTGAGTCCGGATTTGTACACGCTGCGCTTCTGGCTCAATCGTGTTGGCAGTGACNCAAGTGTGTGTGCGGCGGCAAAACGGCAGNGGGTGACATTCCTGCTCGACTTTGGCACCGATTACATTCCGGCGTTCAACGACNCCCGATCGCTCTATCCAGGGNTGACGCTCTCCCCTGATTCAGATGCCTTCACCTTAGTGGCGAATGAAGGACACGCCCGTCTGTACAAACTCACCATGTGTGGAGGGGAACCTTTGCCCTAAAATAATTAGTACGTCATGTGACCACTTTGTCAGATTTTAGACCAAGTGATTTAGTTGGCCATAGAGTGGAGCCAACAAGCACGGTGTCCAGCAAGTGAGGAGCACAAAAGTGGGCAGCAGTTTTGGTGATCGACTAAAACAGGAACGATTGTCACGGAACCTGACCCAAGGTGAACTTGGCGGGGAACACTATTCAGCGAGCTACATTTCGCTACTTGAAAATGCCCATAGGGAACCCACCGACGATATTGTTAGGCAGCTCGCACGCCAACTCCAGCTTGCCCCGTCTTCCGTTGCCGGGTGGGCGCACATCACCTCCNCCGAGGAAAGCGAATACCTGCGCCTCTCCCTGTTTTCACAGCAAAGCTGGGATACCCGCGACTATCTCGGGGCGGCCACCAGCGCCCAGTCGGCTGCTGGGCTCGCCCACGCCTGCAAATCACCTGTGACGTGGTGGAACATGACGTTCTTGGCTGCTAATTCGCTCATGCGCAATGGCGATCTCGGCGAAGCTATCAGCGTCCTAGAATCCCTGCTTGAGCACNCCCTCAGCACTGAAAATGACGCCTTATCACTGCGGGCCCACCAAGTCATGGCTGCAGCAATGCTGGCCAATGGGTGTTTACAGGAGTCGATTTCCTATGCAACGCTCGCCGTCGAAATTGGTTCCGGGGACAGTGCTGAAGAGTTCGGCGCCTATCTCATGGCGTTGCAGACGCTCATTGGAGCGCTAACCGAAGCCGGACGCCTTGACGAGGCGTGGGTGCACGCCATGGTTCTTGCCGATGCCGTCAGCGAGGAGACGCCTCCTCAGATGGCTGGCGAAATTCATTGGGTCATTGGCAATGTTGCCTTCATTCGCCACGACATTCGTACAGGGATTGAACATCACGCAAACGCAGGACGGCTGCTCTCCCCTGCAGCAGATCTTTCGCGCTGGGCGCAGTTCAATAAAGCCACAGCGTGGGTACGCCTCATGGCTGGTGTGGTGGAACCGGCCACGTTGCAAACCATCGAACGCAGCGAATTGGCCCATTCGGTGGTGNGGGCCACTGTCGCTGAAACCCTGGAGGTCTCACTGCTGCGTGCACGGTGGAACTACCTCACCGGCGACCTAGCGCAGGCACTGGCACTGCTAAGCGACATCGAGTCACAAACAGCGCAGCTCGCCCCTCACATTGCGNGGGATACGGCCTTGCTCCAGGGCAGTGCGCTGGAGGCCTCAAACCGCAAACACGAAGCGCTGGAGGCCTACCGGCGGGCTCAGGAACGATACGTCCATGCTGGTGCTCAGGACAGGGCAGCGGTTGCGCGCGAACATATTGCCCAGATTCAGCCCTGTTGACACCTAGCCACGGGCACCCTTAGAACTTTCTCTGGCTGCCATCTCGCCGCCGGTTAAACGCTTGGGGCCGGTCAAACGCTAGGGGCCGTTGGGGTGTTTTGCTCATAGTCAGCCATGCGCAAAACACCCCAACGGCCCCTGGAGCAACCTTTAGATAAACGTTGTTCCGGTCAGGCGCTCAAATGCGTCAACATAGCGGGCGCGTGTGCGCTCTACGACCTCTGCTGGAAGGGCAGGCGGTGGGGTATCGCAGGCCCTGTCCCAACCAGATTCCTCACTTGCCAGCCAATCGCGCACGTACTGCTTGTCGAAGCTAGGCTGTGCCTGGCCCGGAGCCCACAACTGGGCGTCCCAGAATCGCGAGGAATCAGGCGTCAGCACTTCGTCCCCAAGNGTAATCACACCGGTGGCGGGGTTGTTCCCGAACTCAACCTTGGTGTCAGCTAAGATAATGCCACGCTCACGGGCAATTTCCTCAGCGCGGGAGTAAATCTCCAAGGTCAACTTGCGCAGGTCCGCCGCAACCGTGGCCCCAACAGTTTCCACCATGGTCTCGTAGCTGATGTTTTCATCGTGCGCACCTACTTCAGCCTTCGCGGACGGCGTGAAAATGGCCTCTTCGAGCCGCGATCCGTCCACCAAACCAGCAGGTAGCGGCAGAGTGCACACTGTTTGTGAGAGGCCATATTCCAGTAGTCCCGACCCTGTAAGGTAGCCNCGGGAAATGCACTCGATGGGGAACATTTCCAGCTTCTTGCACACCATGGCACGCCCGGCCACGGACGCAGGAACACCGTCTTCAACGGTGGTTGCCACGAGGTGGTTAGGCACGTCCAGCTGCTCAAACCACCACAGACTCAACCCGGTCAGGATGCGGCCTTTATCGGGAATCTCGGTGGCGAGGACGTGGTCAAAAGCGCTAATACGGTCACTGGCCACCACCAAGACCACGTCCTCACGTCCCACGAACGGCCCTCCCGTGCCGGCGGGTTGATAGAGGTCACGGACTTTGCCTGAATAAAGATGGGTCCAGCCCGGCAGGACGGGGGCTGTTGGGATTGCGGAATTCATTACCNNTGGTCCTTAGGCCTGTGCGGCAGTATCTGCTGCGTTGTTGACGACGCTGATTTCCCCGCGGGCTGCCTTCGCCGCAATGTCGGTGCGGTACTGGCTGCCTTCGAGTGAGATTTGTTCGATCCCGGAATAGGCCCGCTCGCGTGCATCCTCAAGGTCAATACCTAAACCAACCACGGCCAGCACGCGCCCGCCTGCACTAACAGTGTTCCCGTCTACGTCCGTGGCGGTGCCCGCATGCAGGACCTGGACGCCGTCGAGCCTATTTGCCTTCTTCAGCCCGCGAATCCTGTCTCCGGTGCGCGGCGCCTCAGGGTAGTTTTCGCTGGCGAGTACGACGGCGACTGCTGTCTCAGGTGCCCAGCGCAGCTCCTCGATGCTATCGAGTTGGCCTTTGGCTGCCGCCATGAGGACTCCGCCAAGGGGTCTTNNCAACCGGGCAAGGACTGCCTGCGTCTCGGGATCGCCAAAGCGTGCGTTGAATTCAATGACACGGGTGCCACGGCTGGTCAGGGCCAGCCCGCAGTACAGGACACCTGTGAAGGGAGTCCCGCGATGTGCCATGGCGTCAATGGTCGGCTGGGCAACGCGATCTATGACTTCTTGGACTAGACCAGTGGGAGCCCACTCCAGCGGTGAGTATGCACCCATACCGCCAGTGTTGGGGCCTTCGTCGCCGTCGAAAATACGTTTGAAGTCTTGAGCCGGGGCCAGTGGGATGACTGTGCGCCCGTCGGCCAAAACAAANAGGGATACCTCGGGGCCATCCAGAAATTCCTCGATGACCACTGTGCCGCCTACGTCAAAACAGGACTGCGCGTGGGCCAGTGCTTCAGCGCGATCGTTGGTGACAACTACNCCTTTACCGGCGGCGAGTCCGTCATCCTTGACCACATAGGGNGCTCCGAAAGCATCTAAGGCGTCGGCGGCTTCTTGCGTGTTGACGGCAACCTTCGCCATCGCTGTGGGGACTTGAGCCTCTGCCATGACGGTCTTTGCAAACGCCTTGGACGCTTCTAGCTGAGCGGCTTCCCGACTGGGGCCAAACACAGGAATTCCAGCTTCCCGCACAGCATCTGCCACACCGGCTGCCAGCGGAGCTTCAGGCCCCACCACCACCAGGTCGCTGCCAAGCTTCAGGGCTAGGGCTGCAACGGCGGCTGGATCACTAGCGTCCAGCTGGTGCGTTGGCACGATGGCTGCGATCCCTGCATTGCCGGGNGCGGCATGGACCTCACTGACGTTGGGGTCGCTAAGCAACGAGCGGACAAGGGCATGTTCGCGGCCTCCAGGGCCAATGACTAAAACCTTCACCTCTCAAGGGTACTTGGCTTGCGGCCCGGGGCCGCAAAGTGGCCAATTCATCCATCTGATCACCCTTACCACAGGGACCCTCAAGTAACGAAAAGCTGAAGTGACATTGCTTCGGTTTAACCCATTCGGTAGCCTTTGCACGTGAACTGCCTTGCCGTTCTAGAGCAGGCGGTGGCGCCCATGGCGCCGTGCAATCATCACAACGCACTTTTTATCTCATCAGGGGAACCACCCACATGCAAGCATCCAAACGCGCGCTTTAAAGCGTCGAGGTGCAGCCTGCGCCGCAGCTGCGGTTTTGATTGGCAGCACGCTGACCGCGGGCGCCGCCCAGGCAGCACCTTCGCCCGATACTGCACCCGCCGCGATCGGTACAGAAGCGCTACTGGACGTTGCTGCGCCCAGCGTCGAGTCACTGTTCGGCGCATACGTGGATGAGTACGGCACCACGAGCCTTGAATCGGTCACCGTCGATGGCGCAGGCAACTTCACCATCCGCACCGGCGAGCCGGCAAGTGCAGGCCCGGCCACAGCCAGCCCGATGTCANCGCTCTGTAGCCCCACCAAACTTTCCGACGACGAATTCGCTGCCAAGTTCAAAACTGAGCACGGCACCGAGTCCGGCAGCGTCACGATCGACCGCGAAAATGTCACCGGCCCCGCAACTGCTTTCGCCACCGACGTCGTCAACGGCCAAGGCATCATGTTTGGATCTGGCGGTTCACTCGCCGAGTGCTCGATCGGCTGGAACGGCTTCAACGCTCAGGGCGAGAAAGCCGTTATCACCGCAGGTCACTGCGCCGCCGATGGCACTAGCACTGTGACCGCACTGACGGACTCCACCAAAGAACCGGCCGTAGGCGGCCCCGGATTTGATNCCCACCGAAAGCTGGGCACCTTTGGTNTTTCGCAATTCGGCGGACCCAAGAACAGCCCCGCCACAGCTCCTCCAGGCTGGAACCAGGACCCGAACACAGTCAACAACGTTGGCACCGATGTTGCCGTCATTGACGGCATCAACCCAGATCTGAACCAGCTTGCCAAGGTGACCGATTGGACCACACCAGCATCACCTAAGAACTCCGGTCCGCTGGTGACTAACATCTCCGAGGCCATCCCCGGAGCCAATATTTGCAAGTCAGGGCGCACCACCGGCTGGACGTGTGGAACGGTTGCCGAAAAGGCAATCTTCCTTGTTGGTGGCCGTAACTTCGCCAACGATCCCAACGATGTTCGCGCCGTCCGGGGCTTCTCCTCCAAGGATCTGGTTGCCAAGGAAGGTGACTCCGGCGGAGCCATCATTTCCGGCACTACCGCCGTAGGTATGATCAGTGCTGGCGGCAAAGACGGGACTGTCTACGGCGTTAGCCTCACGGATGCCTTGAAGCACACTGATGGCTACACAGTAAAGCTCGCACTCTCAGCGCCCAGGNTCACCACCACTGCCCCGGTCTTCCGCTCCACGGACGTGACCGGCACAGTGGCCAATGCACCTGCAGGCACCAAGGTATCGGTCACCATTGATGGCCAGACCACCAATGCTGTGGTTGGAACCGACGGCACCTGGAGCGTGAAGGCACCANATAAATTCGGGACCTTCGCCGTCACGGCGCAGGCCAAGAACGGTTACAACACCTCGAAGACGACAACGGCGTCCATTGAGGTCATCAAGCAAACCCTGACTACCCCGACCATCGCAGCACCAGCCCCTGACGGCGCAGTAGCTACCCCGGTCACTGTGATCACTGGCGCTGGCAAGGCTGGCGCAACCATTGAGCTAACCGGCGATGTCACAGGCACCACCAAGGTTGGCGAAGACCGCACTTGGTCCTTCACGGTCTCCCCTGCCCTAGAAGTTGGCAGCTACTCGATCACGGCTAAGCAGACGTTGGACGGCTGGAACGATTCACAGACGGCCACCAACAAGTTCACCGTGATGCCGGCAGCTCCTGCCACCACCTCCCCTAACAACGGCCAGGAGTTCGCATTCGATCAGGGCCCTTCAGCGATCTCCGGTACCAACGTCAAGGGCGCAACGGTAGCCCTGGACGTCAATGGTACGAAGCTCGCTGCCACAGTAACTGGCACCACGTGGAGCGTTTCGCTAGGTGACAAGCTGGCCACCGGGGAATACAGCGTTTCTGTAGTGCAGACTGTTAACGGCATCGAGTCACAGCCAGGCACCTCTGCGTTCAAGGTACTTGGTGCCCCGGCCCCACCAGCAACGCAGGAGCCCGCCTCGGCACCCACCACGGAACCGGTCCCCTNNCAGCAGCACCGGCCCCACCACAGCACCGGCGCAGGCCCCACCGATAACGACCTAGCCAATACTGGCGCTTCCAGCTCAATGCTGATGCTCGGTGTAGCTGGTGGCGTACTGCTTCTAGGTGGCGTAGTGTTCCTGCTCTTGCGCCGCCGCAACTCGGCGAACTAGGTGAACTAGGCGCTGAAAGCGGTAACCTGTAGCTAGCTTGCGCCAACACTAAAGTGGGTCCCGTTCACCAAGAATGGGACCCACTGCTTTATTTCTGGCTAGTGTTTAATATTGGCCACCCGATCTCACCCCAGGGCCCTGCGGCCACACCATTTCAGCCCGTACAGGAGGCACCATGAACAGCAAGAAGATGGCAGCAGTTGTACTCGCAGCCACCATGACAGGAGTATTTGGCATGAGTGCTTGCGCCTCAGAGAAGAATCCTGAAGCATCGGCGTCAGCAGAGACCACCAGTGCCAGCGATTCAAGTGCGCTGTTGTTGCTCAATGACACCCTGCGGACCAAACTAGGTGAGGCTTACGCCGATTCGTGGATCGAGGGAAATAAGCTCCACGTTGCCGTCACCACAGAGGCTGGCGCGGCCATTGTGACCGAGGCTGGCGCGGTGGCAAAGATTGTCACCTTTGATGGGGCACAACTTGAAGCTGCCCTGCAGGCGGTTTCGGCATGGCGATCGAAGCTTCCTGCTGTGCAGGGCGCTGCCATTCACAATATTGTCCCGGACGGGGGCACAGGAACGTTGACCATCTTTGTGGCCGCAGAACAGATCGACGCCGTTGCCCAGTCCGCCGCTGCTGACAAACCTGCCGGGGAGGTACCCNTGATCATCAAGGAATCCGCGGGCCTTGCCACGCCCCTCTAACCGTTTTTCATTGATGCACTCGCTAGGATGACACCATGAACCATACTTTCAGGGCGTACGACGCCGTTGAGCTCGCCGTCCTGGAACGCAGCGGATTTGTTGAGTCCGTACATGTTGGCTCTGCCGTGGTTGTGGCCGGGGACGGCTCGGTTGTCACAGCATTGGGCGACGTCTCTGCCCCCATCTATCCACGCTCGGCGGCCAAACCGTTCCAGGCCTTGGCCGCTATGCAATCGNGGGTGCCACTGCGCGGTGCCCAGGTCGCCATCGCAGCAGGTAGCCATACAGGTTCCCTGGAGCACATGGACATTGTCTCAGACATGCTCAAAACCGCTGGTCTGACCGAAGCCCATTTGGGCTGTCCTGCCGCCTGGCCCGGCGATTCCACCGCCCGCGCCTGGATGGTCCGTACCGAGCGCNCAAAGTCCAAGCTCGCCATGAACTGCTCGGGCAAGCACACAGCCTTCTTGTGGGCCTGCGTGGAAAACGGCTGGGACCTCTCCGGTTACCTTGAGCCCAACCACCCCATGCAGCGCTCAGTGCGCCAAGTTTTGGAGGAATACACGGGCGAGTCAGTCCGCCACACAGGCATTGATGGTTGTGGTGCACCAGTTATGGCCGTCAGCCTCACGGGGCTTGCCCGTGCATTTACGGCGCTGGCGAAAGCTCCGTCGGATAAGAACGCCAATGCCCGGGCTGCCACCATAGCTACGTCCATGCTGGATTACCCGTGGGCCGTTGAAGGCCATGGCAAGCCGAACACGGTGGTCATGGAGGAGCTCGGTGTTCTGGCCAAGATGGGCGCTGAAGGCGTACTGGCCATGGCAACTCCCACCGGCGCAAGCGTCGCCGTGAAGATGCTCGATGGCAACGGCAGGGCAGCAACTCTTGTGGGCCTGACCCTGCTGGCAGCTTCCGGTGCACTGGACATTCCTGCAGTGGCGCAAGTGCTTGGAAAAGTTGTACCCNCTGTCATGGGCGGTACCAGCCGGGCTGGCAGTCTGCGTCTTGGCCAGGCTGTCCTGGCACTCCTGGATTAGCCCCTGTTCCTGTCTGCGTCACCGCCCTTCGGTGCCCAGAAAACACTCGTCCATCGCCCAGTTAATAACAGGAGAATTCATGGTTGCGCGGCGCCGTATTGACATCATCGAAGGCCAAACCGCGCTGGCTACCTGGCGCAGCGGGGAAGCGCCTGGCACCGTCACTGCCATGGCCGTGCGCTACACGCTAGAAGAGCTCGCCGCGCGTGCCNCGGGAAACTCCGTGGAGGTGCGCGTGCCACCCTTCGGCGTCACGCAGTGCATCGCCGGCCCACGGCACACCCGCGGCACCCCACCCAATGTGGTGGAGTGCGATGCCGGAACCTGGCTCGCCCTGGTGACCGGCGGCACCAGCTGGGCTGACGCCGTCGACCGCGGAGATGTTACGGCCTCCGGATTGCGTGCAGATCTTTCCAACGAACTACCCTTTAGCGAACCCAGCGGATACCCGGGATGGCTCCATGCTGGGGCAGGTACCCTTAAGGTATGACTTCCCAGCCTGAAACCACTTCCGGAGCGCCCNGAAAACTCCACGTACGCCGCGCCCCGAAGTACGTCCCTTTCCTCATCGCAGGCGCCTTGGCCGGCGTGGCAACGGCCGCAATTTTANCGTTCATGTTCCCACCAAGTGCGGAATTTGAGACATCGAGTATCTTTGGCCTCTTTGCTGTGCTGATGATCCTGCCAGGCACCGGGCTAGGTGCCATCGTGGCCCTGNTCTTGGACCGCCAAGGCCGACGCCGGGCAAAGACCCTGGTGATGGAGTCTCTGCCCGATGATGAGAGCAATGCAGAGGCCGAAACCGCCTAGGTTCTAGTGCACGCTTAAACCACTGCCCCGGGGATCCTTCCATCAGGTCCGGGGACAGCGGAAAGCCCCGTCCAGCCGAGGGAACCTCTGGACGGGGCTTTCTTCTGTGGGAAAACTCAGCGTATATATCTAAACTGAGCGTTCATTGATGGGTACATGGGAGCCGTGGCTTATTCGCAAGTCCCCGTACTCTCCCAAGAGCCCNNCTGCGAGGTGCCGGGCGTTTCACCTAGTGTCCACCACTTGGCCTTGTAGTTGGACCCGCCAAGGGAGGCCTTGGAGCCGCCAACGTACGTTACCGTTGCGCTCCACGCATCGCCACAGGTTGTAGCTGAGGGCGCCGTCGTGGGTGCGGCTGTCGGTGTAACCGTCGGAGCCGGGCTGGTCGGAGCTGGGGTGGTCGGAGCTGGGGTGGGAGCCGGGGTGGTTCCTGCACAGGTGGATAGCTTCTGCCACACTGCATCGGAGCCGGGNGCATTGCCCTGTGTCCACCACTTGGCCTTGTATTCCGCACCGTTGTAGCTCACAGTATTGCCACCGTTGTACACAGCGGAAGCTGACCAAGCTGCTGCTGAGCACTGGCCCGGACCGGCGGGGTTAGTGGGGTTCGCCGTTGCAGTGGGTGTGGGAGCCGGCGTGGGCGTCGGGTTACCGGTGGCCGGAGGAGCGCCCTCGGTGACAGGACCCGGTGCTGCCGCACGGAACTTATCAGACATGGCACCAATCAATTCACCGTTGCGGTCGCCGGAGAGCTCCCACCACATACCGCCGCCAAGACCCTTGCTGATGATGTAATCAGTCTTTTGCTTGGTGGTGGCCACGTTGTCGTAGCTCCACCACTGGGTGCCGTCATAGCGCCAAGCGGCCCCTGTTGCGGCGTCGTAGTGATCCGTGCCCAGCGTCTTTAGCTTGTCGTAATCCTCGTTGGCCTTTTCGTAGGTGCCTGGCGCGCCATCAGTGGCGGGGCCCCACGGAGCAACGTTCTTGGCACCGGTCCAGCCGCGGCCGTATGCCGCCAGTCCAAGGCCCAGCTGCTTCGGGTCAATACCGGCTGCAAGGTACTTCTTCACGGCCTTGTCGGCGCTGAACTTCTTATTTGGCTCACGAGGATCGGCCGGGTCGTCGTACAAGTTGGCTTGGTGACCGGTCAGCGTGGGGTTCCACGCACCGTGCAAGTCATAGCCCTGGATGCTACCGAAGTCCAAGGACTTGAAGTTGGCCGGATCATCCCAGCCGCCTGCATCAATGTCCTCGGGNTTGGCAGGCAGGAAGGCGCTCAGGACGTACTTCTTGCCATTCGTGGAGCCATACGCATCAAGCTGCTTACGGAACTCCGCCAACAGGGCCTTGAAGTTCGCGCGGTCGTTGACAGTATCAACGCCGTTACCTTCCAGACCGGAGTTCGTTCCCGGCCATTCCCAGTCAATGTCAATACCGTCGAAGATCCCTGCAGCAGCTCCAGCGCCACCACGTCCTTCGAAGCTCGGCAGGTTGCCCTTGATGTAGAGGTCAATGCAGCTGGAAACCAGCTTTTGGCGGGACTGTTCGGTGGCCGCTGCNCTGGAGAAGTTCTTGGACCAAGTCCAGCCACCCATGGAGATCATGACTTTCAGCTTCGGGTTCTTAGCTTTGAGCTGCTTGAGCTGATTGAAGGATCCAGCTAGTGGCTGGTCCCAAGTGTCGGCCTTGCCAGAGACGGACTTATCTGCCGCGTAGCCCATGCCGAAGTCGGCCCAAGCATCGCCGGCACCGTCAGAGCCGGTGGGGCCAGTCCCNTGCGCCTTGTTGGCCATGAAGCAGGTCAGTGACTGATTGTTGATATTGCCAAATGAGTAGTTGATGTGAGTGAGGTTTTGNGCAGTGCCGGAGACGTCTAGTTGTTTTGCTTGGAACGCACGGCCATACACTCCCCACTGGGCGAAGTAGCCAACGTTGCGGTATCCGTTGACGGTTGAGGTCAGAGGTGCATCGGCACCCGCATCAGCAGGTGTGGCGGGTGAGGCGTTGGCACCGAGAGCGCCCACACCACCTGCCAAACCAGCAACCATCGTTCCTGCAGCCACAGCCGCCCACACCTTCGTGAGGCGCCCGCGCCGCTTAGTATTTTCTGACATTCACAATCCCTATGACCTGTGAGGTGCGCTGGTCGCACCACCGTCTAAAACAACACTATTCATCCGTGGCATATGTCACATCAGCATCATCCACATACTTCCACTAACCGGGAGTCATCTAAGTATTCGTACCTAGTTTCCTGTTAGTACCAGCTTTCACCACTGCCCTCACCACTGCCTGGATGCAAAATGGCGGGACTGCGCAGAGTCCCGCCATTTCGTGTTAAATTGTGACGCTGTTTCACTGTTGAGCCGTAGTGCAGTTAGCTTGTTGCCGTCATTTGTGCTGGCGGTCGTGGCCTCACTTGCCGCACAGGATGGGAGAGCCCCAAGCATTGGGAGCGCCGGAACCGGGGACTTCTCCNTGGTTCCACCACTTGGCCTTATAACTGGAGCCTGCGTGACTGACAACGGCTCCGCCGGTGTAGACCGCAGCAGCGGACCAGGCAACGGCTCCGTTGCAGCTTTCAACCGGGCTCGCACCATTGCCGCCACCTGTGCCCGCGGAGGGCTCCACAACGCTCACGCCACGAGGGTAATCGGCCAAGAGAGCGTACGTTTCTGAACCGATACTGACCCGGAAGTTAGAGATCATCGAGGTAGGCAGCGTCCATGCCAGCTTGGTGCTGACAGTAGCGCCCGCCGCAATGCCGCCGGCAGGTACCTTGGTGGTATACGTATGGAAATCGCCCTTAAGCCCTCCCACATTACTGCCGGTGTGGTCGCTTGATTCCTTAGTGATGGACCAGCCGCTCTGTTCCTTCATCTCGCCGGTATCGCTTGTTGCACTATCAAACGTGATCGTTGCACCGGCCGGGATGGCGGTCTTGGAGTTATTCCTGAAGTGCACTTCCGGGTTGATGGGGTAGTTATTGTCACCCAAGGCGAAGTTTTTCAGTTCAACACCAAGATCAATAGCCTTGGTGGGCATCTTCACGTTTGCCTTGGTGGCGCCGTAGGGCTTGGACTTGGACAAGGTGGAGTGGATCTTGTCCACGAGCGTGGAGCCCATCTCGTACTGGCCTTTGCTGGCGTTGTACTCGTAGTCGCCTGCGAGCTCCCAGATCATGACCCCGCCAAGACCTTTGTCTGCCACATAGTCTGCCTTGGCTTGNATCGCCTGATCGGCGTCGCCGGAAAGGAACGTCTTGGTGGTGTCATTCCACCACCACTCATTNTTGGTGACGTTATCAAAATGGCGTGTGTAGGTTCCCTTGAGAGCACCCGTCGGGGAACCGTAGGAAGCCGCGTAGTCGCCTACAACACCCTTNTGCAGGTTCAATACGTGCCATATTGGGTTAGCACCGGCAGCCAATTCGCCACCCATTGGGTCACTGTCATGCCACAGGTTGTCGATGCCCCGNGCACCGTCACCACATTTGAGTTTCCCCGGCCTTGGGGCCGGTCCNGGTGCACATTTGTTCTGGTCGGCCAGCACGGAGCTGCCGTAAAGGCCATCGGTGCCGCCTTGCACATTGGTCCAGCCGCGAGTGTAGAAAGGTACTCCCAGGTTGATGCGACCAGCCGGCATTGCGCCACGGAAGTAGTGGTACGCCCAGTCAGAGTTCAAGTAGCCAACCCCTTGNTAGGCGTTGTACACACCACCAGCGGCGAGCTCTGGATCTTTNCCATCGTCGAAGAGCGCTGCATTGCCGCCCACGAAGTTATTCCACGCACCGTGCAAGTCATAGCTCATCATGTTAACGAAGTCCAGGTATTTTACGACCTGATGCGCTTCCATGCCACGCAGAAGCCAGCCCGACGCCGGAGCAGCAACCGTAAGCTGGTAGTAAGTACCATCGGCAACACTGGCTTTGTCCAGTTTNTCGCGCAGGGTCTTCATCAGTTTCATGTAATTCTCAAAGAGCACGGCACGGCGGGGCTCAGAGATGGCGAAGTCATCAGGGTTACCCGCCTTAGAGTTGCTGGTGGCGTATTCGTAATCGATATCCACACCGCTGAAGCCATATTTACGAACAAATTCCACGGCTGAATCGGAGAAGGTATCGATCTTGGCCTGGGATTCGCTCAACGTATAGAAACCACCATCCCCAACACGAGTGCCATCAGCAGCGAAGTAACCACCGGTCTCGGCCCAACCACCAACCGAGACCAGAGTCTTCACTCCAGGGTTTTCCTTCTTGAACTTCTTCAGCAAGTTCAAGTGCCCCTTGTAGGGCAACGTTGGGTCCATCTCTGCACCAGCAACGCCGGGCCAGGTCAGGTCAGTGGCCGCATTACCGGGTGTCTCTGCGCCCACGGAAACTTTGTTGTTTCCGTCAATGTGGGCAAACGCGTAGTTGATGTGGCTGAGTTTCTTCCACGGGATATCACTGGCGAGGTAGCGCGGNGCGCCGTTCTCACCAGTGCGCCAGCTGGTGAAATAGCCGATCACGCGTTGTTCTAGACCATTGGGAAGAAGTTCCCTGCCTGCTTCGTCATATACGGAGCAATAGGGAACATCAACACCAGGCGTTTGGTACAGGCCGTCGGGTCGGCACTTCTCATCCGGGTTCGACGTCCAGGGATTTCCGGCAGCAGGCGTTGTGGGCGTGGCCGTCGGGGCTGCGGTCGGAGTTGGGGTCGGTGCCGTCGTCGGGGTGGGAGTCGTTGTGGGAACCGTAGTGGGAGTTGCGGTCGGTGCCGTCGTCGGGGTGGGCGTCGGCGTCGGATCGGTTATGGTGCCGCAGGTGCCTTGACTCNNAGTCCACGGGCCCCAAGGATCGGCGCCCGGGACGTTGTTCTGAGTCCACCACTTGGCAGAGTAGTTTACGTTCTGATGGGAAACCACGGCGTTTGAATTGTAGGTGCTGGCCGGGGCCCACGGCGCGGCGCACGCCTTTGTTGTGGATGTTCCAGACGGGGAGGCATAAGCCATCTGAGTCGTTATGCCGATCGAGGCAACGAGGGCGAACCCNGTCACGATGGCGGCACTACGATGCCGCCATCTTGGCAATGTTGGTGTCTGCATGAATTTCCTGTTCTGCTGTGCGAATGAGACCGCTGCAGCGCAGGAAGTAAGCTCCTACGCTTGCTGGCCCAAGGCTATCCATGGCCGTGACCGCTGCACATCAGCACAAACACGCATAGGTGCCACTACGTACCGCCCTGTCCCCATTCGCTGCCCATACGGTGCGCCAACACGCTCAGCGCCACCCTGGAACGGACACTGAGTTTGGCAAAGACGCGACCCAAGTGAACCTCCACCGTGCGTACAGAAACATGCAACTGTGCCGCTACTTGTCTGTTTGGCGCACCATCAACAACCAACATGGCCACCTCAAGTTCCCGCTCGGTCAGCTGTTCACCCCACACTTGACGGCAGCGTTGCAGCGGGCCGCCATCGCGCACGTTCACGGACTTGGCAGATTCCAGAAAACCTCCTGCAGGCCGCTGGAGTGATCGAAGGCTTCTTTCGAGCCCGCGGCTGCCCGCGGTGCGGCTCTGCGGGATACCGTCTCCGTAGTTCTGTCCGGTTCCAACGCACGGGCTGAGATGTGACTCTGTTGCTCGGACATGTTGCTGAGAGTGTTTTCCNACGCAACGCAGCCACGCCATGGCACCGATTTCCCGGAAGAGATCGGCAGCCACCACGAGGTGTTCCTGNGCCATGCCGGGCGTACCGTGCTCTAGACATGCCCGGCCAATGACGAATTCCGTGCGAGCCCGTTCGTAATGGGACCGCAACGTCACGCTGACTCTCTCTGCATATTCATAGTCCTGGGCAAATCTGGAGGCACTGGTGGCGCACAGAGCCATGCGGGCGGAACTGGCCCGGCGGTGCCCGGATGGCATCTGCGGTCCGCTTGTGCCACCATTGTGCGGCCCGGTCCCAGCACCGTTTGCGGCACTTCGGTGCGGTGTCATCTCATCAAAGCCAGGGACATGCAGTGGCGACGCGGCACCGCGCAACGAGCGTTCGGCAGCGAGTCTGCCCAAAGTGGAGGCTTCTTCGATCCGGCCATCCAGATATGCACTCAGCGTCCGGTCCATAAGATCCCCGGTGCGAATGAAGGCCGAGCTACCGGCTGGATAGCTAGCTTCCATGGCATGGGCCAAAGTGCCCACCTGCCCGGTTGTGAGCACGTCAAGTCGGCGGGCAACAATGACACCGAGACCAAACAGCGGCAACCCAACCGGTGCGCTGACCGCTGCCCGCCCCAGATCGACGGCGGCCCGCGAGACATCGCCCAACCAAAGCTGAAGCAGTGCTGCTACCACTGCGCCGTAGGCCAATCCCAGCGGAGTGGGAGCCCAACGCGCTTCACCGCCACGATTGCCGCCCGCCACAGACCGGCCCACTTCCGGACCGTCGCGCAGTAGGCGAAGCCCAGCATAGGCCTCGTCGTCAAGGCCAAGCGTCAAAGCGTCCATGACAACGCGGGCATCGGAAAAATCAGGTGAATCGGAAGGCACTGACNNGGCATCGGCAGGCGTATTCCCTTTCGACGCCGGGCCCCCAAACACGGCACACCAGAGGCGCGCCGCACAAAGCGGCAGGCCGTCAATTTTGTGGACTTCTACGAGCCGTTCCGCCTCATCCAGCAGCCACGAAGCATCTTCGAGCTTGCCGCGTGAGGCGCAGAGCCCGGCTGCCAAACCCGTGGCCTTGGCAACCTGGCGGGCAACAGTGGCGAACCTCGCGGCGTCCAAGGTTTGAGCTCTTTGCAAGAAGACTTCGCTGTGGCGGGCCAGGGCCACTGTGGGCACCTCACCGGTCAGCAATGACTCGGCATGAATAAATGGCGGCAGTGCCCGCGAAGCCACCATCACATCCGGGGATGTCAGGGGCCCACCAAGCCAGCTCGCGGCATCTGCCACCAACCCAAGGTTGAGCGCGGCAAGACCGGCGCATAGTTGTGATTCNAAAATTTCCGCACCTATGGCATGACTAGCAGCTTCACGGGCAATGGCATGCGCCCAGATGGCATTGTCCGCCAGGTTCTCTTTGCGGGAGAGCGCCAGCAAAGTTGGAACAACCAAGGTGTCACCTTCAAGGGTGGCTAAGGAGTGGTGCCAGAGGGCTTTGTCCGTGTCGCCCAAGGAGGTGTATGCACGCTGCATTTCAAGGTGCGCTTTAGTGCGTTCAGCCAGGTTCGCCGAACCGTGGACCCAAACTCGCATGCGGGGATCAACAAAGGAGAAGTGTCCCGCCACGAAAAGGAGATGGGTACCCAGCCGGCCGGCAATGAGCTCCACCATGGTCAGCGACTGCTGAGCCAACAGCACTTCGGTGCGATCCTCCACACAGATGGCGGCGGCGAGCAGGCCTGCTCGTTCGTCGGCGTCGAGCTCGGCACCGGCTAAACCTACTCGTGCCATCAGACCTGGCAGCAAAGGCAACGGGTCCGGCAGCGCAGAATGGCCACAAAGCTGGGAGGGCGTGAGGAATCCCGCCACTTCAAGTACAGCGTCAATGTCAGAGGAAAGATCCACGTACAAAGCAGATGCCACATGAGGTGCCACAGCGAGCCCCTTTGGAAAAGAAGCTCCAAGAGTTCTGGAATTGCGTCCACGGAAGCGTGGACCAAAGGGGAAACCACTACCATTCAAGCCCTCCACTCGAGTCGTCACCATTAACGCGCTGACTGTATGTTAGCAGCCCTTACAAAGTGACCGCGATCACCCTCTGCAACTGAAACTACACTGACCACATCACTCAAGGACTGGATTCGACCACGTTGCAAAACAGGCAACACCAGCCCATTTCCATGCCAAGCTGCACGGTTCAGCACCTACCCGATGCGACCAAACGGACACGCCTCGGGGAGTAGTTGCTCACTCGGGCATATATGAGGAACTCGCCATCGTCACCGGCCATGAGCGCAGAAAAGAGGATCTCCATGCCAAATATTGCCCACATAGTGTTTGTGGCCTGTTTGCCGTCCTCATGATGAGACTGTGACACCCCAGTGTTTGAACTATGGTTCGGGGTGAAGTGCTCCTCTCACCCGGTTAGAGCGGGCAGCATAACGTGAGACAATTTCTATGTGGCACGCGGAGACGGAAAACTATCCCATGATCTTNTACCCGGCGAANAGGGACCTCAGGACGCTTGTGGCGTTCTGGGCATCTGGGCACCCGGTGAAGAGGTTGCAAAACTAACCTATTACGGGCTGTATTCATTACAGCACCGTGGGCAGGAATCGGCTGGCATCGCAACGAGCGACGGCAAGCGGATCAGTGTGTACAAGGACATGGGGCTCGTATCCCAGGTCTTTGACGAACCCACACTGAACACCCTGACCGGACACATGGCTGTGGGCCATTGTCGATACTCCACTACGGGTGCGGCCAATTGGGCCAACGCTCAGCCCACCNTTGGGGCAACCGGTAGCGGCACCGTAGCACTGGCGCACAACGGCAACCTGACCAACTCTGCTGAACTGCATGAGATGGTCATTGCCCAGTACGGTGTTCCCACTGCGGGTGAAATGGCTCAGGGAAACACCACCGATACTGCGCTGGTCACCACCTTGCTGCGTGGCAAAGAGGGCTCCTCTCTTGAAGAGACTGCCATGGAATTGCTGCCCAAGATCCACGGCGCGTTTAGCTTTGTCTTCATGGACGAGCACACCCTGTACGCCGCACGTGACCCGCACGGCGTTCGCCCGCTGGTTCTGGGCCGCTTGGAAAGTGGTTGGGTAGTGGCCTCCGAGGATGCCGCCCTGAACACCATTGGTGCCTCGCTGATCCGTGAAATCGAACCCGGTGAATTCATCGCGATCGATGAAGACGGCGTCCGCACCCAGCGCTTCGCCCCGGCAACCNCTGCCGGCTGCGTTTTCGAGTACGTATACCTGGCCCGCCCGGATGCCACCATTGCCGGCCGCTCCGTTTACGAGTCTCGTGTGGAAATGGGCCGCCAGCTGGCCCGCGAAAGCCACTACAACGCCGATCTGGTCATTCCCGTCCCGGAATCCGGGACACCGGCGGCCATCGGCTATGCCGAACAATCAGGCATCCCCTTCGCCCACGGCTTCGTGAAGAACGCCTACGTTGGCCGTACCTTCATCCAGCCCAGCGATACCTTGCGCAAGCTCGGCATCAAGCTCAAGCTCAGCGCCCTTGAATCCGTCATTCGCGGCAAACGCATTGTGGTTGTGGATGATTCAATCGTCCGCGGCAACACTCAGCGCGCCGTGGTGCGCATGCTCAAGGAAGCCGGCGCCGCCGAGGTCCACGTGAAGATCTCTTCACCGCCCGTACGCTGGCCATGCTTCTACGGCATCGACTTCGCCTCCCGTGCGGAGCTGATTGCCAACGGTGCAGCCGTGGATGAGATTGCCAAGTCCATTGGCGCCGATTCCNTTGAGTACATCTCCGAAGACGGCATGATCAATGCAACCAATCAGCCACGCGAACGCCTGTGCACGGCCTGCTTCACGGGCACGTACCCCATTGAACTTCCCTCCAGCGACCGTTTGGGCAAGAACTTGCTCGAGCGCACCAAGGCTGGCAACGCCACACCCTCCACCGGTTGCGATCCGGGCCCTGACTCGGAGCTGGAAAACATCCTCACCGAGCAAGACCGCACCGCATCCAACGGTTCCTAGAGCATTCCCTAGAAAGAGACGCCATGAACAACGCCTCCCATGATTCGGCTGCCCCGGCAATCACCTATGCCAGCGCCGGTGTTGATACCGAAGCAGGCGACCTCGCCGTAGAACTAATGAAAGAAGCCGTCAAGGCCACCCACGGTCCATCCGTTGTAGGTGGTTTCGGCGGGTTCGCCGGCCTCTACGACGTCTCCAAGCTACTGACGTACAAGAGGCCACTGCTGGCCACCTCCACCGATGGTGTGGGGACCAAGGTTGCCATTGCGCAAGCCATGGACATCCACGACACCATCGGTTACGACCTTGTGGGCATGGTTGTCGATGACATTGTGGTGGTTGGTGCCGAACCGCTGTTCATGACCGACTACATTGCCACCGGCAAGGTTGTTCCGCAGCGCGTGGCTGACATTGTGCGCGGCATTGCCGGGGCCTGCAAGGTTGCCGGAACTGCGTTGGTTGGTGGCGAGACTGCCGAGCATCCCGGCCTGCTGGCCCCGGATGAGTACGACGTCGCAGGTGCTTGCACGGGTGTCGTCGAGGCTGATTTGCTGCTTGGTCCGGAACGGGTGCGTGCCGGCGATGTCATCATCGGCATGGCGTCCTCAGGTTTGCACTCCAACGGTTACTCACTGGTTCGCCGCGTCATCAACCACGCAGGCTGGGCCCTGGAACGTCAAGTTTCGGAGCTTGGCCGCACCCTGGGTGAGGAACTACTGGAGCCCACCCGCGTCTACGCAGCCGACTGCCTGGATCTGACCCGCTACCTGCCGGTCACGCAGGAAAAGGCTGTTCACGGTTTCAGCCACATTACCGGTGGCGGCCTGGCTGCCAACCTGGCGCGCGTGCTGCCGCAGGGCCTCATCGGCACGGTTGACCGCTCCACCTGGAGCCTTCCTGCCATCTTCAACCTGGTTTCGCAGCTGGGCAACGTGCCGTTGGCCGATCTTGAGCGCACGTTGAACCTGGGCGTGGGCATGGTGGCAGTGGTTTCCGCTGATGCAGCAGATGACGCCGTGGCCCGCCTGAACGCGCGCGGCCTGCCGTCATGGGTCATGGGCACCGTCACGAAGGAGTCCTCGGATTCCGACAAGACCGGATCCGACTACACCCAGGGCGCCAAGGGCGTTGACGGCGGCGCTGTTCGTCTCGTAGGGAACTACGCCTCGTAAGTTCCACCCAGATATTTGCAAAAGACACCGCTTGCGTTGTGGGACACCGTTCTAACGGTGTCCCACAACGCAAGCGGTGTCTTCTACTAGCGGTGTCTTTTCCATTCAGGTAGCGCCACGGTCCCACCGAGCAGGATGTTGAAGCGATTCTGTGAACAACAAAATCCCCGTACGTCGCCTCAGCTTTCGCTGTGCACGTACAGGGTTTGTTGCGTTTGGTGTCTAAGCGTTCCTAGCCAATGCGGCGGGAGTCCACGTCGTCGTCGTCCTCAAACTGATCCGCATACTTGTCTTCATATGCCGAATAATCCGGCTCTGCAGGAATCTCAACGTGATGGCTCGGGGTNCGCCGAGTAGTCGCACTCGAGCTCTTTTGCAGAGCAGAATAATCAGTGTTCGGGGAGTAGTACTTAATGTCCCGAGCCTGCTTGGTTGCTTTCGCCTTNTGACGGCCGCGCCCCATGGCGTGACCCCTTTACACTTGGACCGGAGGTGGTCGCTCGGGCTAAGAGCGAGGCTCCGGAATATTCGGTCAGTTTGTCGTACTCCTAGATTACATTAGTTCTGCCCTGCCGTATCCCCTTACGGGGTGTTCTGCCCATAGCCAAACAACGCAATTAAACCAGCGGGCCCGCATTGTTCGGTAGAGTCACCTATAAGTGGTGCATTTTTCCACGAGGTAGGCGTGCAGTGCCATCTAACGCGGTGTCCTCAAACACTTTCATCCCTCATCACAAGCACAAGATTTTGCGCAGAGCCAAGGCGCAGCACGGAAGGTTGTCCCCATGAACGAGAGCAGCAACGCCAACGGTCAGGGCGAACAGCAAGATCCCTCACCTGAACCGGATAAAGACGCCGCGCAAAATCCCGAACCCATCATCCCCAGCACTGACTACGAATTTGTAGAGCCTGAGCTGGGCGCGGCGGAAATCAGTGAAGACGTTGCANAAAGTGTTGACCTCGAAGCTGCCGCAGCTGAGGCTGCCCGCGTTGAGCACGAAGCCCAACTGGCCGCACAAGGAGTTTCATCGGGTCTGGGTGTAGACATCCCGGCGCCTTCTTTCCAGAGTAGCCAGGCTCCGGATCCCGCTGCCGGCCCCACGGTCAATCCCACTACCAGCCCCACTGCTCTGGGAACCGGTTCCACCAAGGCCGCTGGGTCCAACAAGGCCCCTCCCAACCGGCGGCGCCGGAACCTGCAGCGGGTCTACCTGCTTCCCTCAACAATCCCAGCGCGCCCACGCCAACCGTTACGTCCTCGCCGCAGGTCTCGATCCCCGTCTGCCATCGCACCCGTCACCCCTGGTCAGCAAGATCAAGGCCAGCCCTCCACTCACCAAGTTAGTCAGCACCCTGTCCAGGCACTGCCCGACGGCGGAGCTGATGCCGGGGAGCAGATGAGCGCCGCTACCGGGGAGGTACTTCCCGGCACCCCAAGTGCTCCTGTCACTGACACTTCANAAACAGCGCCGCATATTGGTCCCGGCGTTGACGACGGCCATGGCTGGCGCCGTTCGGAAACCCCTTGGCAGCAATCAGCTACCCCGTGGCAGCCCAAGGCTGGCGCGTGGCAGTCCCCGTCACAGATTGCTCGCGGCCAGGCAGAGGCTGCCGCTGCCGCATCCCAACCTTCGGGCGACCAGCCCGAAACCCAGACTTCTGCACCACAACACCCCTTGGCTGGGCCAGCGACTGATGCAGCTTTAGCCCAGCAGCAGTCCCCTTCCGGGTCATCTACGGCGCAGACCCCTTCTGACGCTTCTGCCCACCACGGGACACCACCGCTTGGGGAATCCTCTCAGCCTGATGGCCCTCGCCTCCCACCGGTACCGGGGTTCTCAGAGGGACACGAAAACCCCAATACCCCGGACGGTCCCCAAGGACCCGGCAGCGGCGGCACCGGTTTCCCGGGCGGCCCCAAGGACCTGACAGCGGCGACTCCTCCGGGAACAATAAAAGNNAAACTCTTCGTCATTCTCGGTGTGGCCGTGCTCGGCGTGGTCCTGGTGNGTCTTTTCGTGTCGCTGCTCATTGGCTTAATCTCGGGAAAATCCAACACTAACGCCGAAACTAATCCCGCTACCACTGCACAACCCCTGAATACCCAAAACGCAAAGCCTANNTCTGCCGGAGCCAGCAACATCGCTTCACCCAGCAGTGTGACAGCTTCGAGTAACCCCACAGTGGATGCGGATCTAGGTTTGATCACACCCGCACTGTCCCCGCTGAAATGGCTGGAGGGCGATTGCCTGCGCGGTTATAAGGATGTGTCCACCNCTGCCGACTTGGTAGTGTGCAGCACAGCACACAACGCCCAGCTTGTAGGTACGTTTTACTACAGCGACACAGCGGAATTCNCTGGCGCTGACGCGCTCAAAGCAAAGGCGGCTGACGTTTGCAAAGCCGTTGAATTTACCTCAGACGCCNGCAAAATTAAGACCCTGAAACAAACAACGGCATACCCCTCAGAGAGCACCTGGAAAGACCAAGAAGACCGCCGTGTGGACTGCCTGGTTAATGACACCCGCAGTGGCAATCAGCTAGAGACCTCGCTCACCAAGTAGAGAAAACCTGCTACTCGAGCTGGGGTGGCCGACCTGACTCGGCCACCCCACTCAACCACTGGGCACACTCGATCATCGGTGCGGTTATTTCCGGCTAACGCTCAGCCCTGAAGTAGCAGCTGAATTGATGTCCAGCTCGTCAAAGTCGGCGGTGGTATCCACCACGACGGTGTCTCCGTCGGTGACGGTTCCGGCCAAAATTTCTTTGGCCAGCCTGTCNTCAATCTGGCGCTGAACTAGGCGGCGCAGCGGACGGGCACCATACGCAGGATCGTAACCAGTTAACGCCAGCCACGCCTTCGCAGAATCGCTCACTTCAAGACTGAGGCGGCGCTCGTACAGCCTGGCAGACAACGCCTGCACCTGCAGCTCAACAATCCGTGAGAGCTGTTCCACGTTCAGCGCATCAAACATGACGATCTCATCGAGGCGGTTCAAGAACTCTGGCTTGAACGAAGCCTCCACAACGTTCATGACGGCCTTGTGTTTCGCGTCCTCTGACAGGCCCGGGTCCACGAGGAACTGTGAGCCCAGGTTGGAGGTCAGCACAATGATCACGTTGCGGAAATCTACCGTGCGGCCTTGGCCGTCGGTGAGGCGCCCGTCGTCGAACACCTGCAGGAGAATATCGAAGACTTCCGGGTGTGCCTTCTCCACCTCATCCAGTAGCACCACGGAATACGGCCGACGGCGTACAGCTTCAGTGAGCTGGCCGCCTTCGTCGTAACCCACATATCCCGGAGGGGCACCGACCAGCCGTGAAACTGAGTGCTTCTCGGAGTACTCGCTCATGTCGATGCGGATCATGGCGCGCTCATCGTCGAAGAGGAAGTCGGCAAGGGCCTTGGCCAGCTCCGTCTTACCCACACCTGTGGGGCCAAGGAACAGGAACGATCCGGTGGGGCGGTCGGGGTCGCTAATGCCCGCACGGGCACGGCGAACAGCGTCAGAGACTGCCGTGACGGCCGAAGCTTGCCCAATCAGCCGGGAGCCCAAGACCTGTTCCATTTGCAGCAGCTTTTGGCTTTCACCTTGGAGCATCCGGCCAGCTGGAATGCCCGTCCAGGCCGAAATGACTTCGGCAATGTCATCTGCGGTGACTTCCTCAGCAACCATCAGCTCTGCTTTGTCGATGGATTCCTCTTCGGCGGCAGCAGCCTCCAGCTCATGCTGCAGGGCAGGCATTTCGCCGTACAGGATCCGGGAGGCCTGCTCGAGGTCGCCGTCACGCTGGGCTTTATCAGCCACTGAACGTAGTTCATCAAGCTTGGCCTTCAGATCGCCCACCCTGTTAAGGCCCGCCTTTTCAGCCTCCCACCGTGCGTTCAATCCGGAGAGTGCCTCCTTCTTGTCGGCTTTGTCGGCGCGCAGTGCGTCCAGGCGTTCAATAGAAGCAGGATCGGTTTCACCACTCAGGGCGAGCTCCTCCATGGTCAGGCGGTCAACGGCGCGGCGCAGCTGGTCAATCTCTTCTGGTGCGGAGTCGATTTCCATGCGCAGACGCGAGGCCGCTTCATCCATCAGGTCGATGGCCTTATCCGGCAGCTGCCGGCCCGAGATGTAGCGGTTGGACAGTGTCGCGGCAGCGACCAATGCGGAGTCGGCGATAGCCACTTTATGGTGAGCCTCGTAGCGTTCTTTCAAGCCGCGCAGGATGCCGATGGTGTCCTCAACACTGGGCTCGCCCACATATACCTGTTGGAAGCGGCGTTCCAGGGCGGGATCCTTTTCGATGTTTTCACGGTATTCATCCAGCGTGGTGGCGCCGATCAGGCGTAGCTCGCCACGGGCCAGCATGGGTTTGAGCATGTTTCCGGCATCCATGGAGCCCTCGGACGCACCTGCACCGACCACAGTGTGGATCTCGTCGATGAACGTCACGATCTGACCGTCGGAGGCCTTGATTTCCTCCAGTACGGCCTTGAGCCGCTCCTCAAACTCGCCGCGGTACTTGGCTCCGGCCACCATGGAGGCCAGGTCCAGGCTGATGAGTGACTTTCCGCGCAGTGATTCGGGCACGTCCCCAGCCACCATCCGCTGGGCCAGGCCTTCCACTACGGCGGTCTTGCCCACGCCGGGATCACCAATCAGCACGGGGTTGTTCTTGGTGCGCCGGCTCAGGACCTGAATGACACGGCGGATCTCGGCGTCGCGCCCGATCACCGGGTCAAGTTTCCCNGCACGGGCAATGGCGGTCATGTCCACGCCGAACTTTGCTAGGGCCTCAAACGTGTTCTCGGGATCGGGTGTGGTGACCTTGCCCNNTCCCCGCACGGAAGGCAACGCCGCATCGAGTGCTGCCCGGGTGGCACCCACCTGGCGCAGGGCGCTTCCTGTTGTTCCCGCGTCGCCCGTCAGGCCCAGCAACAGGTGCTCGGTGGAGACGTAGCTATCTCCCATGCGCTCGGCGGCTTGCTGCGCGGCCTGTACCGCCAGCAGGGTGTTGCGGCTGAGCTGGGCCTGGGCCACGGACGTGCCGGACGACGACGGGAGGTTACGGATGGCGGTACTGGCACCGACACTGACCTCATCCGGGTCAACACCGGCGGCCTTCAACAGGGCTACCGCCACACCTTGGCGCTGGTCCATGAGGGCTTTGAGGAGGTGGGCAGGTTCGACAGCAGGGTTACCGGCGGTCGAGGCGTTCATAGCGGCGGCAGAAAGAGCCTCCTGGCTCTTTGTGGTGAACTTGGCGTCCAAGAGAGGTCCTTTCGTTGGGTGTCAAAGATGTTGGTAACTCACACTTACAAAGTTGAGTCTACTACGCTCAACTTACCGCATGGGTAGGTTATTCCAGCGATTCCCCTTGGGCAAAATTCTCGTCATGAGCACCCAAGAGTAACCTTAACCCTCAACGCCGCAACACATAACACCGATGGTTCATCTCCGGATCGGTGGATACAGGTTAAGTGCGAAGTTGAACAACGCTGGGGCAAGGTAGTGTACAGCTTTCCAGCAATCGGGGTTCAGGATGAAAAACAGTTTGCCAGCGTCATCGTTGCCGGAATTGTCCTTCTTTCCTTTTGCTCGCGTGGGCAAATGCCGTTGAACCGCCCGATGACGTCCTTGCCCGCATACTGGCTGCGGCAGTTGTGCTCGCGGTACCACTAAGCGTTCAGTCGTTGAAGAAGCGCCATCAGGGCCGGACCTTGAAGCAGGCTGAAGGCAGTTTTGAAAAGGAAATGTCAGTCCTTGCATAATCGGCGGCGTACCTCGATGTGTTGGTAATTTTGGTTGTTTCGCTTGCCGCCGTGGCAATTTTCGCTGATTCGTTTCTTGCAACCATGGTCGCGCTGGGCGCAGTCACACTAGCCATCCTGGCTTTCTGGGTTCGTCACCATCTCGCCACGAAAGCTTGCCGTGCAGAGTCTGTCGATGAAGAACCGCATCATTGAGTCCAGGAAGGCCGCAGGGTGCTCCCAAGAGGAGCTGGCTGCGCGACTGTCCTTTTCCCGGCAAACAGTCATCGCCCTGGAGCGTGGAAAATACCACCCCAGCCTGCCAGTGGCATTTCGCCTAGCCCGGACGTTCAACACCAGCATCGAGGAACTATTCACCTTTGAGGACTCCGCTCCCGAAGGATAAATGCGTCGCAGCGGCCCCGTTATGCCAAAGTGACGGCGAGATTGCCATCATTGCGGAGTTTCTACCTCGGCGTATTGAACTGACCCGTGCTGATCCAGGTTGCATTTCTTTCGAGGTGAAGCCAACTGGCGATCCCCGGGTATGGGATGTCTGCGAGTGTTTCCAGGACGCAGGCTCCTTTGAACTTCACCAGGGGCGAGTCGCCTCCAGCGAATGGGGACGTGCAACGGCAGGGATCACACGAAGCTATTCCGTGGCGGGCCTGTAGAGCCTGGGACTTCGCGCCGGAACATGATCTGGAAAGTCTTCTTCCCCGACTCCTCCCGCCGCATAGAACGCTTCCACGAAGGAGCGGGCCTGCTCGACCAGCTCTTCCCTGGACATGCGCGAAGCACTGTCTGGATCGTTAGGCGCTGCCTCGCCNCCGCTACGGCCGACGGTGAACCCGTAGGTTCCCTCTGCCGGGCCATTAAGCCAGCCAAAGTCGTAACTTAGCCTCCCATCCGGCTGGTATCTCTGGCTGATCCGAAACAGTTCGTCATCAATTGAAATGTCAAAGTCCTCCATGGGACAAGCTTAATCGGATCCGTAACAGCCCGCTTCGGAACCTACAAGAACGGCTTTCTGGCCGTCCAAATCATGTTCGTGCCCATGAATTTCGGCTTGACCTGCACATCAGTGAAGCCGGCCTGCTTGAATCTGAGTCGCAGCGCTTCAGGNGTCTGGAACCCTAAGGTTGAGTTGACCAGGTACTGATAGGCATCGCGGTCGCGCCCAATAATGGTCCCGAGCGTAGGAATGACCACGCGCATGCCCAACCGGATGAACGGAGCAAGAATCCCGCTAGGAGGCGACGATTCAAGAGCTGCAACAACACCACCGGGCTTCAGTACACGGAACTGCTCGTTCAGGACGCGGTCCAAATCGCTAACGTTCCGCAGCAGGTAGCCGTGCGTCACGCCGTCGAACGCGGAATCCCCAAAGGGCAGCTCATGGGCATCGGCAAACTGCCACACAATGCGGGAATTATCCTGTACCCCGCGGGCCACATCCAGCATTGCTTCGGAAAAGTCGGCTCCGGTGATGGCACTGCCGGGACTCTGTGCACGGACGGCCCTGGCGATGACACCTGTCCCAGTGGCAAGATCCAGAAAGTTGTTGCCTCCGCTGGCGGTGACCTGTACTGCGACTTCCCGGCACCAACGCTTGTGGGAGCCAAGGGTCATTAGGCGGTTCATCAGGTCATAGCGCCTGGCGATGCTGTTGAATGTCGCCTGGACGCTGGAATCTTCGTTTCGCATTGCCGCCGGTCTTCACTTGGTTTGTAGGACTGAAATGAGTCTATGCGGGCCATCGTTCCTCGGTCATATCCGCCGCGCAGCCAGATCCCTGCTGCAGACCTAGACTGGGGCCATGATCTTCATCGATCCGCCCTATTGGCCGGCACACGGAACCGTGTTCTCGCACCTAATCTCAGACACGTCGGTCGCCGAGCTGCACGACTTCGCCGCAGCCAACGGGATTTCCCAACGCGCCTTCGACCTTGACCACTACGACGTCCCGCAACGGCTTTACANNAAGCTACTTGCCGCGGGAGCGGTACCCGTCACCGGCAAGGAACTGGCCCGCACCTTGGTGGCGTCCGGTCTGCGCATTCGGGCAAAATACCGCATCAAGTCTGTGGTGTCGGTGCTGGAAATGCGATGGCGGGCCCTTATGCCCAACCATGCAGAACTCGGCGCGGAACTGCTGGCCCGGTGGCAAGAGCCGCACCGGCACTACCACTCCCNNACACACCTGCTGGCCGTACTGGAGGCACTGGAGCAGCTGACCGACCGCACCGTTCCCCGGGCAGTGGCCCTGGCTGCATGGTTTCACGATGCCGTGTACAACGGCGTTGCTACGGACGAGGAAGACTCCGCAATTTTAGCACAGCTGTGCCTTAAAGATATCATTTCACCCGAGGAAATGGCCCAGGTTGCCCGCTTGGTCCGCTTGACCGCCACCCACTCTCCTGCGCCCACGGATAACACCGGACACCTCCTGTGCGACGCTGACCTCTCCGTGCTGGGTGGGGCGCCGGACGCATACTTCCGCTACGTGACGGGTGTCCGGCAGGACTATGCCCACGTACCTGAGAGCACCTTTGTCCAGGGCCGAGCCGGTGTGGTGCGGCGGCTCTTAGCTCTAGATCCACTGTTTCACACCCCAAGGGGCCGTGAGCTGTGGGACGCCCAGGCGCGGCTGAACCTGGTAAAAGAATTAGCACAATTGAACCAAAAGAAGAAAGTGGGATTACCCCATGACAGAGTTTATTTCCCTGCCCGGCATGCCGTCACTGCCCGTCGCCGAGTTCGCATTCCCGGGCCCGCTGCGGGACCAACTGGTTGCTGCCATCCTTGACGGCTCCAAGACCTCCACAACTACCACTGTCATTGAATATGAGATTGAGCAGGAGGACCTGCCCCTCATTGGCCAACAGGAAGTGGTGATTGATTCAGGCGGCAAAGGTGTAGCGGTCATTGAAACGACAGCAGTTCGCCATGCCCGGCTAGCCGACGTGGACCTGCAGCACGTCATTGACGAGGGCGAGGGCGACACCACCGTTGAGCAATGGCGAGCGGGCCATGAAGAGTTTTGGCACTCACAGGATATGCGCCATGCCATGGGTGATCCGGACTTCACGGTGACTGATGACACCGTGCTGGTGTTGCAGCGCTTCAAACTGATCTCCCGGTTCCCCTAGGCTGAACGTGGTATCAGGGTTTCGATGTCCGCTCTGGCGCATACCCTTGTGGAATGGCTTCGAAACCGGCACCCNGCGCACCCATGCTCTCCNCCATCAAGCTCAATGGGCTCGAGCTCAATGAGGACCGCTTCTTCAGTTCCGGGGACAGCCACGACGGCCAANCTTTTGACGGAACGGACTTTTCTGGCATAGACATCACCTCCACCGATTTCCTAGAATGCGAGTTGCGCCGCGCCACCTTCTACAACGCCCAAATGCGCGGCGTGCGGTTCCGGGACGTGATCTTGGCAGATAGTTTCGCCCCAGTTTTCAAAGCATCCCGCAGCAGTTGGCGGGATGTGGAAATCACGGCACCTCGGTGGGGATCGGCCGAACTGTATGACAGCACCTGGAACAAGGTCCGCATTGACGGCGGCAAGTTGGACTTCCTGAACCTGCGCACCGCCAAAATTACTGACCTGCAAATCAGCGACTGCATCATTGACGAACTCGATTTGGGCGGTGCCACGGTGACCCGGCTGGCCCTGAAGAACTGCCGGATCGGGACACTTGACCTCCAGCAGGCGACGCTGAGGGACTTTGACATCCGCAGTACTGACTTCCGCACGCTCAACGGCGTGGGTTCCATGGCCGGGACCATCATGGACGACTACCAGCTCAGCCTGCTCGCCCCCATTCTGGCAGCACACCTGGGCATCACCGTGGCTTAGGACATCAGATGCCGTCATTGACAGTGGAGGAGCGCAGGCACCCAGCCACTTGCCAGCGGATGGCCCTTGCCTCGCGAGCCAAAGTACGGCAGCATTTTTATGTGGCAGCACCCGCCCGGAGCGCATCCGGGGAGACATTCAAGTGAAGGCGTGAAGCACCATGAAAACAGTGAAATTAGGCAGCCAGGGGCTTGTTGTCTCTGTTGAGGGACTGGGCGCCATGGGTATGAGCGCGTTTTACGGTGAGCGCGACGACGTCGAATCAACGGCCACGCTCAACCGGGCCCTTGACGTGGGCGTCACCTTGATCGACAGCGCGGAAGTCTATGGGCCATTCCTCAATGAACAGCTCATCGGACAGGCTATTGGGCACCGGCGTGGCGAGTACGCGCTGGCCACGAAGTTTGGCAGCGAAGTTGCCGACGACGGCTCACGGCGCCCCGTCAACGGCAGCCCGGCCTATGCCCGCAAGGCACTGGAACGGTCCCTGCGCCACTTGGGCACGGACTATGTGGACCTTTACTACCTGCACCGTGTGGATCCCAACACGCCCATCGAAGAAACGGTGGGCGCCATGGCAGAGTTCGTCGCTGAGGGCAAGGTTCGCTATCTTGGCCTGTCCGAGGCCGCTCCGGAGACCATCCGCCGTGCGCACGCGACGCATCCGATCTCCGCACTGCAAACTGAATACTCCATCTTTGAGCGCGACNCCGAGAGCAACGGCGTGCTGGAGACCGTCCGTGAACTCGGCATTGGCTACGTGGCCTACTCACCCNTGGGCCGGGGCCTTTTGACTGGCGGGATCACCAGCGAGGACGACCTCTCCGCCGACGACTGGCGCCGGGGCATGCCCCGCTTCACGCAGGAGAACATGGCCACAAACCTGTCCATGGTTCAGCAGATCACCGCACTTGCCACGGCGAAGGGTGTCACGGCCGCGCAGCTCGCTTTGGCCTGGGTCATAGCCCAGGACGTGGTACCCATTCCCGGTACCAAACGCCGCAAATACCTGGAGGAAAACGTGGCCGCTGCGGATATTACGCTCTCCCGCGAGGACTTTGCTGCCTTGGAAGCGGCCGCCNCCGCCGGCAGCATCGCCGGAAGCCGCTACGACGAAGCCGGATTGAAGTCCGTCTACAAGTAGTGACGCGCACCCCGCACTCCAGCACCCAGCACTCCAGTGCGAGTGGGCCTGGGTTCCATCCCCAGCCCACTCGCCTACAATCAACCTGTGCCCCTACGTCCTACCTCCACTGAGCGCGTTCTTGCCCGCCGCGGCGTTGCCGGGTACCGCCAGTACCGCATTCCCGCCCTAGCCGTGTCCACGCGGGGCACTCTTCTGGCCGCCTACGATGGCCGCCCCAACCTTGATGACCTGCCCAACCCCATCGATCTGTTGTTGCGTCGCAGCACGGACAATGGCGCCACCTGGGGCCCGCAACAGAGCGTGCGTACAGGAACAGGCCTGGACGGTTACGGCGACCCAAGCCTGCTGGTGGACACGGCCACCGGCCGCATCTTCATGTTCCATGCCGCAGGGACGCACGCCGGCTTCTTTGAGGCCGCCGAGGGTCTGGCGGACCAGGACGCCATTCAGCACGCGGACCTCAGCTTTTCCGACGACGACGGCGCCACCTGGGAACATCGCCGCCTCACCGGCATGCTCAAGCGCGAGGGCGTGACGGGCCTGTTTGCCGCCGCGGGCACGGGCATCCAGATCCACACCGGACCGTTCACGGGGCGCTTGGTGCAGCAGTTCGTGGTGCTGTTCCATGGCGAGATCATGTCCGCCAGCGCCTACAGCGACGACCACGGACAGAGCTGGACACTGGGCGAATTCATCCCCGGCGGCAATGAAAACAAGGTGGTGGCCCGCGCAGACGGCTCACTGCTGATGCATTCGCGCGCCACCCCGTTCCGGCTCACGGCGATCTCAACCGACGGCGGGCAGTCCTACTCCNCCGCCCAGCCCCACCATGAGCTGCCTGACCCCAGCGACAACGGCTCGGTGGCCCGCTTTGACGGCCTGCCCAACGTGAGCACACTCGCGGCGCCCGAGACCGAACGCTGGCTCATCGCCACCCACAACCATGACCCCGCGCTGCGCCGCAACACCCTGCTGAAGCTCTCGCAAGACGACGGCGCAACCTGGCCGTTCGCCGTCGTACTGTGTGCGGGGAGTTCGCAATATTCCACCGCCACACGCCTACCCAACGGCCGGATCGGGNTGCTCTACGAGCGCCAGGGCTACCAGGAAATTGTGTTCACCACGGTGGATCCGCAGGATTTGCTCGCCTCCCCTGCTGCTTCCTTGACGCACGACGCCGATACCTCCTGGGCGGGTGCCGCGGGCTTGAGCGTGGTATTGCGTTCCATCACGCCCGGCCGCCCTGCGCTGTGGAAGAGCGTGGGTGAGAGCTTTGTGCTGGCCCAAACCGACGGGGACTGGGATCCTGCCACTTGGAAGGAAGTGGGGCAGGGCTATTCCGAGCAGACGCCCCAGGTGCTCTCGAACCGGGAGTCGCAGGATCTGAACTATGGCTCGGTGGTGCCAGGCTACAAGGCCGGGGATGTGCTGGCTTTCAGCGGCCGTGTGGAGAACTTCTCAGCAGCCACGGAACCGTCCGTGGCCGTGCGCCTGGGCCATTTGGTGGACGGCGGGGCATCCCTTGAGCCCGGCACTGCCGAAGTCGGATCAGCTGTCGGGGAGACCATAATTGACTGGGAACCGTTGGGCTCAGGGGCGGTCCGCGGATTTACAGCCACCTACACGGTGACTGAAACGGATGTGGCAGCAACATCGCTGACACTGGTGTTCACGCTGGGTGTGGATGCTGGTTCCACCTCTGCTTGTGCACGCCGCGCTTTCACCTTTGATATTGCCGCAGGTGACATCACAACGTCGGGGCCAGCAGCACGGCCAGCTGATACGGCCAGCTTTTGCAGTTGGCGCTCAATCCGTTCCGGGCATTCGGCGAATTTCCTCAAAGTCGGCAAGCGCTTTCGCTATGACTTGATCGGCAGTGGCGGCAGTGTGGGCGGCCTTGAGAGTTTCGGCCGTGACATTGAAGCCCGAAACTCGCGCTTGCAATTGGGTCAAAGCGGCAATGAGCATAGTTTCCTGCTCTGCCAGGGCGTTGCGCTGAGAACACAGATCCGCCATTTGCTCGCCCATGATGTGATGTCGCCCCAAGGTTGTTTGGGCGCCAGCACCGTCCCCNGCGGACTGGGCCGTCTCCGCCTGAGCAGCCAGGGCGTCCATGGCCCGGCGCAAATCATCAACCTGAAGATCCAGCCGTTGCCGGCTCACCGAAACATCTGCCACCCCGCGGCGCATCTTNTGCACGGCGGCCTGTTGCTTGAGCTGGGCATCACCGAGGGTGAGCTGGCCGCCGGAGGAGGAGACGGCGTCGTACTTGTTGTACTGATGGGGCTTTGCGGCCTGAAGACGGAAGTAAGCCAAGCGAATAAACTCATGGATCCTGGCTAGTCAGAACCGAGATCGGTGTACGTTTTAGACCACTTTTGCAACATGGCCGCCTCGATCTCAAGGGTTCGGGTGAGGTCCTTCAAATCAACGTCGCCCGCCGGAGCCGCAGCACTGGCCAAGGCGTTGCGCACACCTGTGGCGGTCTGGGTAATTTGCTTCACCTGCACTCCCAGGGTTTTGGCATAAAGGGACTGGACGGAGGGATCGGGCTCCTGTTGGGCCACCAANAGGTGGTGCTCCATCACGGAACCGGTCTGTTGGAGAGTGGTGAAGATCGACTCCAAATTCCCGGTGTATTGGCGGGTTCCCTGCGCCACATCCAGCGACCGGCGGGTGGCTTCCAAAGATTCCGTTAGCGCCACGCGTTGCTTGAGGATCTCGCCCATGGGTCCGGTGGTGGAGTCCGCCCGTACTTTGAGGGCACTTCGCTTAGCGGATTCGTACTTGGGCTTGGAAAACTTCACCAGGCTCAGAACGCCGCGCGAAATCAACACGCCCACGGTGATGGTCACGCCCACTACAATGGCGATGATCACCAGCATGAGAATCAANAAGACGGTGCCGAAGTCCATGAATTTTCATTTTCCTGACATTATAAAGCGCTAACCGGTGGTGCAAATCAGCGTAGCACCGGCCCGGTCTACTGAGCAGTGTAGCAAGCACTTTCCAGGGACGTCTTCGGGGTATTTCAGGGTTTTACCGGGCAATCCCTGAGACGGTTGTGGGTGCGGCAGGGCACAATAGAACCATGAAGACAATCTTGAATGTCATTTGGCTCCTGCTGGGCGGCTTTTGGCTAGCACTGGGCTATTGCTTGGCTGGAATCGTGTGCTGTCTACTCATCGTGACCATTCCGTGGGGCATTGCCTCGTTCCGCATTGCCAACTACGCCCTGTGGCCCTTTGGCCGGACTGTGGTGGATAAGCCCGGCGGCACAGGCATTGCCAGCACCTTGGGCAATGTCATCTGGCTTCTGGTGGCCGGTATCTGGATCGTCATTGCCCACATCACCACAGCCTTTGCCATGGCCATCACCATCATTGGCATCCCGCTTGCCATCGCCAACCTGAAGATGATCCCTATCTCCCTCATGCCGCTGGGCAGGNAGATCGTCCCCACCAACCGTCCGTTTGTGAACAGCTATAGGTGAGGGGTTGAAGAAAGATAGCTATAGGTGAGGGGTTGAAGAAAGTGCGCCTTCATCGGTGCCACGTCCTATCCTCGAGCAATGCCGCGTAAGCTTGAGCCATGCGCAATAAGAACGATTGGCTGGATGTCATAGTCAACTTCGCCAGTTTCGCGGCCATGATTTTGGTGCTCACCTTCGTGCGAGTCAACCTGCCGCTGAAAATCGTGCTGGCCTTCGCAGTATCTCTGGCCATCACAGGTGGCTGGTCCTACTACAAACGCAAGCACCGCCGTCGTCCATCAGATCCAAAACGATTGCACGTTTACAGCGTGAAGAATATGGACGAAAAATAGTGCAGATCATCCGCTACACGTCCCTGAAAACTGCTCCCTGGGCCAATGGTGGCGGGGTTAGCCGGCAAATCGCAGCCGGCCCGGCTGGCGCGGACAGCTGGGATTGGCGCCTGAGCATGGCCGAAGTGGCAAAGGCTGGCCCGTTTTCTCCCTTGCCCGGCATTGACAGGATCATCACTGTGGTCGAGGGCGACCTCATTGCCCTGAGCGTGGACGGCGTTGAGCAGGCACTTGAANAATATCGCCCGTTCCGCTTTTCCGGCGATTCTGACACGTCCGCAACACTCCCCACAGGCGCGCTGACGGACCTGAACTTGATGACCCGCCGCGGTGCTTTCAAGGGCTACGCTGCCATCATTGAGCTGTCCAAGAAACGCCCGCACCCCGTTTTCGCCGACCAGTTTGCTGTGCTGCTGCAGGGTTCAGCCACCGTATCAGACGCTGCCACGTCTTTAGCAGCGTCTTCAGTAACGTCTTCAGCAACGGACCACGACGGTTCCTCCTCCGCGGCCCCTGCCAGTGAGGCGCTGGGTAAATTCGACACAGTGGTGGGCTCCGCGGAAGCACCAGAGATCTCCGGCCGCGGTTTCCTTGCTGTGTTGAGCATCGACCCCGTTTCCTAGAGCACGCAGGTAGCGGCACGCAGCACGCAGGTAGCGTTTCCTGGCACTTTGACAACGCCAATTCCGGCCCCGAAAGCTTGATTCCTCTCAACCCACCGCCGCGAACCCGCGTCTGACCCGTATACCCGCGTCCGGACCGCTAACCCGCTGATGGGCAACCGCTGTTTCGTGGGTAAGCGCGGGCATGCGGCTCAGGCGCGGTTTCGAGACGGGCACTGCGGTTTCGAGACGGCAGGGCAGGCGCGGGCATGCGGCTCAGGCGCGGTTTCGTTAAAAAGCCCGCAGTCCGCGAAGAATCGTCCATATAACGATTCTTCGCGTACTGCGGGCTGATTATTTAGTGCAAGTCAGCTTGCGGGCTAGTTAGCGGCCGCGGCGCTGGTTGGAAGCAGGCGCCGATGCGCGGCGCGGGCCGCCGGAGCGGGTTGAGCCACCGCCGTTGGCGTTGTAGCTGCCACCGGAAGTGCCGCCGGTGTTGGATGACCACGCAACGCTGGAGCTGCTGCGTGCGCCAGCGCCCTCACGGGCGCCATCGCGTGATCCTTCACGTGAGCCGCCAGCGTGCGGGGCGCGCTTGCCACGGGCTACATCACCATCGCGTGCCGGGCGGCCCTCACCGGAACGTGCCGGGCGGCCCTCACCGGAACGCGCCGGGCGGCCGGAGCCTGCCGGGCGTGAAACCTGACCGTCGCGACGCTCCGAACGGTTGCCCTGTCCTGCAGAAGCTGAACGCTCGCCACGCTCGGGTGCATCAGCGGAGACGCGGCCGCGTCCACCGCGGCCACCACGGCCACCGGCGGTGGGAGCGGCACCGGAACGAACTGAGCGCTTGCGCTGAGCATTTGCACCNGTTGAGGTTCCGCCACCCTGTGCCGGCTGCTTTGAGGCAAGCAGTGCTGCACGGGTGCGGGGATCTATCTTGCTAGCCACATCGCCCACCAAGGTAGCGATCACCGGTGAGCTGGTGGTGACGCGCTCAAAGTTAACATCCACGCCTGCTGCGCGCATGAGCTTCTTCACGTCGCCCTGCTGCTCGGGAAGCGTCAAGGTGACCACCACGCCGTCGGATCCTGCACGGGCCGTACGGCCTGAGCGGTGCAGGTATGCCTTGTGCTCTGTGGGCGGGTCAACGTGGATGACCAATTCGATGTCATCCACGTGCACGCCGCGGGCGGCAACGTCGGTGGCTACCAAGACGCGGACGTCGCCGGTGGAGAACTCGGCCAGGTTACGGTCCCGGGCATTCTGTGACAGGTTTCCATGCAGGTCAACGGCGGGGATGCCGGCGTCGGTCAAGGTCTTGGCCAACTTGCGGGCGTGGTGCTTGGTGCGCATGAACAGGATGCGGCGGCCAGCGCCGGATGCCAGCTCAACGATGACCTGCTTCTTCACGGTCTGATCGTTGACCACCAGGACGTGGTGTTCCATGGTGGAAACAGCGGCCTTGGCCTCATCCACCGAGTGGGTGAGCTGGTTGGAGAGGTAACGCTGGACAATCTTGTCCACGCCGTTATCCAAGGTGGCGGAGAACAGCATGCGCTGACCCTGCGTAGGTGTGGTGTCCAGGAGGCGCTTGACGACGGGCAGGAAGCCGAGGTCGGCCATGTGGTCGGCCTCGTCCAGAACAGTGATCTCAACGCTTTCCAGCGATACGATGCGCTGCTTCATGAGGTCTTCGAGACGGCCGGGGCAGGCGATGACAATGTCAACGCCGGCGCGCAGCGCCTTNTCTTGGCGGGCCTGTGAGACGCCGCCGTAAATGACGGTGGTGTTCAAGCCCATGGCCTTGGCGAGGGGCTCGATGGTGTTGTTCAGCTGGGTGGCCAGCTCACGGGTGGGTGCCAAAACCAGGCCCATGGGACGGCCCGGCTTGCGGAAGTACGGTGCCTCGCGCTCGGCCAAACGGGCCACGAGTGGGATGGCGAAGGCAATGGTCTTGCCGGAGCCTGTGCGGCCGCGGCCCAACACGTCGCGGCCTGCCAGAGTGTCCGGCAAAGTCTTGACCTGAATGGGGAATGCTTCCTCAATGCCCTGAGCGGCGAGTGAAGCAACGATTTCCTTGGGCGCACCAAGGGCAGCAAAAGTTGTCATGTAAAGAGAGAATCTTTCGTAAGGCGGTTCAACGTCCCACGGGCCTTTTAGACCGCGGGTTCGCCGATTCAATGCCAGAGCGTGTCAACCGCGATTTGCTGTGGAGCGAAATCAGTGCGGGACAAGTTGCATGCGTTCATCGACG
The DNA here is from genome assembly GCF_021398215.1 of Arthrobacter polaris. Lineage (NCBI taxonomy): Bacteria > Bacillati > Actinomycetota > Actinomycetes > Micrococcales > Micrococcaceae > Arthrobacter > Arthrobacter polaris. The sequence goes on along the minus strand of NZ_CP071516.1, from coordinate 3,810,151 downwards.
CAGAATGCGCTGAGTGCACATTAAGTATTCTCATCCTAGCAGCGGCACGACGCCGGAGCCTCACCTTAGTGCCATATCTCACCTTCCCTGCCAATGGGCCACCCGCCGCGTGCGACGCGTGCGCACCATTCCCGCTCCAGGTGCCGCAGGGCTGACGGTGGCGCCACATCCGCGGCAAACCATGCGCAGGAGTCAAAGTCGGGCTGTCCGCACATAGCGCGCCAGGCAAGCTGGGGCTCCGGTTCAAGCCCGGTACCCTTAAGGAGATGAATGAAATTCAAGCTTCCGACGCCCCTGCCATTGCTTCCGACGCCTCGGCGCACGCCCCACGGCAAGAAAACCAGCCTGTGGCCCAGCAGGGCAATGAGCTAGTGGGCGAGCAGGTCAGCCACCGCTCAGAACAGTTGCCTGAGCAANAAGCACCACGCAGCCAGGACGGCTCGGCTCGCCCCGTCACCCCTGGGAGCCAAGCCGCCGAAGGCACATACCGTACCCAGCCGGTGTCTNTTGTGCGTCGCGGAACGCGCCTACAGGGCCGCCGCCAGCAGGCGTGGGACGATCACTCCGCCACCCTGGCCGTGGATGTGCCGCGCCATATTTCCGATACTTCAGTGCACCCGGACTTTGTTNTTGACGCAGCGCAGGAATTTGGCCGCACCGCACCGTTGGTTGTGGAGATCGGATCAGGCCTGGGCGATGCTGTGATCCACGCGGCCAAGGAGAATCCGGATAAGGACTTCCTGGCCGTTGAGGTTTACACCNCCGGGCTGGCACAGACTATCCAANAAATCGTGGCCAATGAGCTGTTGAATGTTCGCGTGGTCCAAGCCAACGCCNCCGAGGTCTTGGGCACCATGCTCCCGGCCGGTTCCGTCAACGAAGTGTGGGTGTTTNTCCCCGACCCTTGGCACAAGAGCAAGCACAACAAGCGCCGCATGGTCAAAGATACCTTCGCCNCCCTCGTGGCCCGCGTTCTGGCCCCTGGTGGCACATGGCGCCTAGCCACCGACTGGTCCACTTACGCCGAGCAGATGCTGGAGGTGGGTGCGGGCGCCACAGATTTCACCAATCCGCACGACGGCGAGCGCACCGGTACCGAGAGTCCCCTCACCGTAGCGCGCCTTAGCGCAGTGGACTGCGAGAAAAGCGAGGAGCCGGATGCGGTAGGCGGCTGGGCACCGCGCTTTGACGGGCGCATCCTGACCAGCTTTGAGAACAAGGCCCACAAGGCAGGCCGGGTCATCTTCGATCTTGCCTTCACTCGCAACTAAGCTCCTTCGTAACAAAGCCGCTACGGCTGCCAGACTATTTAGCTGCCAGAAGTGCCCTGCCCTAAACGGCGGGGCACTTCCGCGTTCCGGCCAATATCAGAAACCCGAGGACAATACAATCGCTGCGTCAAAAGACCGAGGTTAAAGTAATATTTAGGTGACTTTTCAGCCGAGAATTTCAAAAGTCGCATATTTTAGGCAAGTAATACACAAGAAATACAGCAGGTAACTGTTGACTAATCCTGCGGCCCTAGAAATGGTCTTGAAGTACCCCTAGGGTGGGGCCATGAGTGCTGAACCTTTGTTGCCGGAGTCGACGGGCCTGCGTCCGACGCGATGTTGAAACTGGGCCGCTTCTTTACGAAGTGGGACGAGACCGACGATTCCCGTGTGGTCTTTCGGGAGGGCGGCCGGGCCGGCGATATCTTCTACCGTGACCGGTGGAGCCATGACAAGGTGGTGCGCTCCACGCACGGGGTGAACTGCACTGGCTCGTGTTCGTGGAAGGTGTACGTCAAGGACGGCATCATCACGTGGGAGTCCCAACAGACTGACTACCCCAGCGTGGGACCGGACAGCCCCGAGTATGAGCCACGCGGCTGCCCGCGCGGAGCTGCATTCTCCTGGTATACGTACTCCNCCACCAGGGTCCGGTTCCCTTATGCCCGCGGCGTGCTGGTGGAAATGTACCGCGAAGCCAAAGCGCGCCTGAAGGATCCCGTCCTGGCGTTCGCCGAGGTCGCTGGGGATCCGGAANAGCGCAAACGCTACCAAAATGCTCGCGGCAAGGGTGGTCTGGTCCGCACCTCATGGGCTGAGGCCTTGGAAATCGCCGCCGCCGCGCACGTGAACACCATTAAAACGTACGGCCCGGACCGTTGCTCCGGTTTCTCCCCGATCCCGGCCATGTCCATGGTCAGCCACACCATCGGCACCCGCTTTGTCCAGCTCGTGGGCGGTGTCATGACGTCATTCTACGACTGGTATGCGGACCTTCCGGTGGCCAGCCCGCAAGTCTTCGGCGACCAAACCGACGTACCCGAATCCGGCGACTGGTGGGATGCCACGTACTTGATGATGTGGGGCTCCAACGTCCCCGTCACCCGCACCCCGGACGCCCACTGGATGACGGAGGTCCGTTACCGCGGCACGAAGGTCATCGCCATCAGCCCTGACTATGCGGACAACACCAAGTTCGCCGACGAATGGCTCCCCGCACAGGCTGGCACCGACGCGGCCCTTGCCATGGGCATGGGGCATGTGACGCTGAAGGAATTCTTCATAGACCGTCAGGTCCCGTTCTTCCAGAGCTATGTGCGCCAGTTCACCGATCTGCCGTTCCTGGTGCGCTTGGTGAAGAACGACGACGGGACGTACAACGCTGGCAAGTTCCTCACCGCTGCCTTCGTCCCCGGCAATGAGCTCGAGGAGGACGCCGCGTTCAAGACCATGCTCTTTGACAAGGTTTCCGGGCGGNCCATCATCCCCAACGGAACCCTGGGCCACCGCTATTCCAAGACCGGCGAGGGCAAGTGGAACCTTGACTTGACGGGCATTGAACCGGCCTTGAGCTTGGATGAAGTTTCCACGGAGTCCGCAGAAATCCTACTGCCGTGCTTTGAGGATCCGGGCGGGGCAGGTTCCATTCTGCGCCGCGGAGTCCCCACCATAGTGGTGGGCGGGCACGTTGTCACCACCGTTTACGACCTGATGCTGGCGCAGTACGGCGTGGGCCGCCCCGGACTCCCGGGAGACTGGGCCAAGGACTACAACGACACGTCCACCNCCTACACACCGGCGTGGCAGGAGGAGATCACCTCCGTCCCCGCCCAAGCCTGTATCCGTATTGCCCGCGAGTTTGCTCGCAATGCCGAGCAGTCCAAGGGCCGCTCCATGATCATCATGGGCGCTGGAATCTGCCAGTGGTTCCACGGTGACACCACCTACCGCGCCATTTTGTCCCTGGTCATGCTGACAGGCTGCATGGGGCGCAATGGCGGCGGTTGGGCCCACTATGTGGGCCAGGAAAAGACGCGTCCACTCACCGGTTGGGTCTCTNTGNCTAACGCCCTGGACTGGTCACGCCCACCGCGGACCATGATCGGAACCGGCTACTGGTACATGCACACCGACCAGTGGCGCCAGGACGGGTACTCGGCGGATGCGCTGAAGTCGCCCCTGTCCACGGGCAGTCTGGACGGCATGCACACGGCTGATGCCCTGGCGCAATCCGCCCGGCTGGGTTGGATGCCGTTCTACCCGTTCTTTGACAAANACCCGCTCGATATCGCCGATCAAGCGATCGCTGCAGTCGCCGCCGGTGAAGCCCCGGATGAAAAGACGTGGGTGGCGCAGTCCCTGAAGAACCGCCACCTGGATATGGCCATTGAGGACATTGATGCCNCCGAAAACTGGCCGCGCACGCTGATCCTGTGGCGTTCAAACCTGTTTGGCTCCTCCGCCAAGGGCAACGAGTACTTCCTGCGCAACTTACTCGGCACGCACAACAACGTGATGGGTCAGGACAGCGAAGCCTCGCTGAAGCCCNAAAACGTCAAGTGGCATGAGAAGGGTCCGGAAGGGAAGCTGGACTTCTTGATGTCCGCCGACTTCCGCATGACCAGCACCACGCTGCTCTCCGACGTCGTGTTCCCGGCAGCCACCTGGTACGAGAAGCACGATCTCTCCTCCACGGACATGCACCCATTTGTACACGCGTTCACCCCGGCTATTGACCCGCCCTGGGAAACCAAGACCGACTTTGAGATGTTCCACCTCCTGGCCGAGGAATTCTCCCGGCAGGCGGCCACGCATTTGGGCACCCGCAAGGACCTGGTGACGGTGCCGATGATCCACGACACCGTGGGCCAGCTCGCCCAGCCAGGCGGCGTGGTGCGCGACTGGCGCGAAGACGGCATCGACGGCGTGCCAGGGGCGAACATGCCCAACTTCACTATTGTGGAGCGCGACTACACGGCCATCGCCCACAAGCTGGCCGCCGTCGGACCGCTGGCCGACAAACTCGGCTTCACGGTCAAGGACGTCAACTACAAGCTGGACAAAGCCCTGGATCACCTGTCCAAGGCAAACGGTGTCATGATGGGCGGCTTTGCCCATGGACGCCCTGCCATCGACACGGATGCANAAATGGCTGAGGCCATCCTGACGTTCTCCGGCACCTGCAACGGCCAACTGGCTGTCAGTGGTTTCAAGGAACTGGAGAAGCGCACGGGCGTGAAGCTGGCGGACCTGGCCGAAGGCAGCGAAGAAAAGCACATTTCCTTCGCCATGACCCAAGCCGGGCCGGTCCCTGTCATCACCTCCNCTGAGTGGTCGGGTTCGGAGACGGGCGGACGGCGCTACTCACCGTTCACCCAAAACATCGAACGGCTCAAGCCCTTCCACACGCTGACCGGGCGCATGCACTTTNTCCTGGACCACGACTGGATGATCGACATTGGTGAGGCCTTGCCGATCTACCGGCCACCGCTGGATATGCAGCGTTTGTTTGGGGAACCGAAGTTCGGCCCCAACGGGGAGAAGGAGGTGGTGGTTCGCTATCTGACCCCGCACTCCAAGTGGTCCATCCACTCCGAGTACCAGGACAACTTGCTCATGCTCTCGCTCTCCCGTGGCGGTCCCACCGTATGGATGAGTCCGCAGGATGCGAAGTCCATCAAGGTCATGGACAACGACTGGGTGGAGGCGGTAAACATGAACGGCGTGTTCGTTGCCCGCGCCGTGGTCAGCCACCGCATGCCGGAGGGCGTGGTGTACGTCTACCACGCGCAGGAGCGCACCATTGATGTGCCAAAGTCCGAGGCCACAGGACGGCGCGGCGGCATCCACAACTCCCTGACCCGGCTGTTGGTCAAGCCTTCGCACCTGATTGGCGCCTACGGGCAGCTGACCTACGCGTTCAACTACCTTGGCCCAACAGGTAATCAGCGAGACAACGTTTCCACTATTCGTCGCCGTTCCCAGGAGGTGCAGTACTAATGCGTGTAATGGCTCAAATGGGCATGGTCATGAACTTGGACAAGTGCATTGGCTGCCACACGTGCTCCGTCACGTGCAAGCAGGCATGGACCAACCGGGCAGGGNTGGAATACGTCTGGTTCAACAACGTCGAAACCCGCCCCGGACAGGGCTACCCACGCCGCTACGAGGACCAGGAAAAGTGGAAGGGCGGCTGGGAGCTAAACAAGCGCGGCCGCCTCAAGCTCAAGGCCGGCGGACGTGTGAAGAAGCTGTTCGGCCTCTTCGCCAACCCCATCCAGCCAGAGCTCAAGGACTACTACGAGCCCTGGACCTACGACTACAAAACCCTCGTTGATGCCCCGCTGNGCGATGACTTCCCAGTGGCCCGGCCCAAGTCCCTGATCACCGGCAAGGACACGAAGATCACGTGGAGTGCCAACTGGGACGATGACTTGGGCGGCACCGAGGAAATGGGCCACCTGGACCCGATTGTGGAGAAGGTGCGCCGCGAGTCCGAGGACAAGATCAAGTTTGAGTTTGAACAGACGTTCATGTTCTACCTGCCGCGCATTTGCGAGCACTGCCTGAACCCTTCATGCATGGCCTCCTGCCCTTCCGGCGCCATTTACAAGCGCGTGGAGGACGGCATTGTCCTGGTGGACCAGGACCAGTGCCGCGGCTGGCGCCAGTGCATGACCGGTTGCCCGTACAAGAAGATTTACTTCAACCACAAGACCGGCAAGGCCGAGAAGTGTACGTTCTGCTACCCGCGCATTGAAGTGGGCCTGCCCACCGTGTGCTCGGAAACCTGTGTGGGCCGGCTGCGCTACTTGGGTCTTNTTNTGTACGACGCCGACGCCGTCACCGCCGCTGCCTCCGTCACCGATCCGCAGCACTTGTACCAAGCACAGATGGATGTGCTGCTGGACCCCAACGATCCTGAGGTCATCAAGGCCGCCCGCGAGCAAGGTATCGCCGAGGACTGGATCGACGCGGCTCAAAAGTCGCCTGTCTACGCGCTGACAAAGGTGTACAAGCTGGCTCTTCCGCTGCACCCGGAGTACCGCACCATGCCCATGGTTTGGTACATCCCGCCGCTCTCCNCGNTGGTTGATCTGCTCCGTGATCAAGGCCACGACGCGGAGGATTCGGGCGTGCTATTCGGCGCTATTGATGCCTTGCGCATACCGGTGGAGTACTTGGCGGAGCTGTTCACGGCCGGTGACACGGAGCTTGTCACGGGCGTGTTGCGCAAGCTGGCCGCCATGCGGGCCTACATGCGTGGCATCTCCNTGGGCAATGATCCCGACGAATCCATTCCCGCCTCGGTGGGCATGGACGGGGAAACCATGTATGAAATGTACCGGCTGATGGCGATCGCCAAGTATGAGGAACGCTATGTGATCCCCAAGGCACACGCCGAGCAGGCGCATGACCTGGAGGAAATGGGGTGCTCCTTGGACTTCGACGGCGGACCCGGCATGGGCGCCATGGGAGACTCCCCGTTCGGGGAAGCCAGCGGACGGCCCACCNCCGTCGCCGTGGAAACCTTCAACGCTCTACGGGACCGCCAAACCTCCGACTCCGTAGCGNGGGCCGACACCCTGCGTGGGCGCGTGAACTTGCTCAACTGGGACGGCAACGGCGCTCCTGCCGGACTGTTCCCGCAACACCATCCCACCGAGCCTCCACGCGAAATTGACCGTGAGGACGCGCTCGAAGGCGGTGGCGGTTCATGAACAACAAAGACCAGGTGATATTTCTGGCCGCCGCGTGGTGCCTGTCCTACCCGGATGAACTGCTGCTGGAACGGGTGCCGCTGATGCGGGCGGCCCTGGGCGAGTTCCCCGGCGCCCTGGCCCCGTTCGCCGCAGTGCTTGATTCCTTGGAAAGCAAGGACTTGATGGCATCGCAAAGCCAGTATGTCGCAGAATTCGATCTCGGCAAACGCCATGCCCTGCACCTGTCCTACTGGACAGACGGAGACACCCGTCGCCGGGGCGAGGTCCTGGGTGCCTTCAAGAAGGTGTACCGCGGTTCCGACACCCTCGTGAATACGCACGGGGAACTGCCTGACTTTNTACCCATGGTGCTGGAATACGCGGCAACCGTTGACATGGCATCGGGTAAGCACCTGTTACAGCAGTACCGGCCCAGTCTTGAGCTGATCAAATTTGGGCTGCTGCGGGATAACTTGGCGCACACCGAGATCGTGCAAGCCGTTTGCAACACGCTGCCCGGGGCTTCCNCGGCAGATGAACAAGCCGTCATGCGGATGGCAGGTTTCGGTCCACCCACCGAATCCGTGGGCCTTGACCCTTACGACCCGCGGCTGCTGCCCATGAAAGGAGCATGAGTAATGGACATCTTTNTGTGGGGTGTGCTGCCGTACGTCATGGTTGTCATCCTGGTGGGTGGTTCCATCTGGCGCTACAAATTCGACCAGTTTGGCTGGACCACCCGCTCCTCCCAGCTCTATGAATCCAAGCTGCTGCGCATTGGCTCCNCCATCTTTCACTTTGGCCTGTTGGCAGTCATCGCCGGGCACTTCTTTGGCTTGGTGATCCCGAAGTCATGGACTGAAGCGGTGGGCATGTCCGAGAGCCTGTACCACTTCAACGCCTTGTTCGTTGGTTCGATTGCCGGGGTCGGCACCCTTGGCGGCATCATCATCCTCATCGTCCGCCGCCGCAAGACCGGGCCCGTTTTCATGGCTACCACCAAGAATGACAAGCTCATGTATGTGGTGCTGGTTGCTGCCATCGTCTTTGGCTTGTGGACAACACTTGCCAGCGTGTTCTTTGACGAACACGGCCTCACTTACCGTGACACGGTCTCCCCGTGGTTCCGTTCGCTGTTTATTTTCCAGCCGGATATTGCCTCCATGGCCGCGGCGCCGTTCTCATTCCATATCCATACCTTGGTGGGCATGGCGTTGTTTATCGTGTGGCCCTTTACCCGCCTGGTGCACGCGTTCACCGCACCCNTGCACTACTTGTTCCGGCCCTACATTGTCTACCGCTCACGGGACAAGNGGGCCAGTGTGGCAAACCGCCACGGCTGGTCCGATGTTGGCACCCATGACCGCGACACCCAGCACCGATAGCCCAGGAGAGAGAATGGCACGAGAAACATCCACACCCGCGCCTGCCCAACAAGCCGTCAAGGGCCAGACCCAGAACCTGGTCATGGCCACTGCAGCTTCGGTGGTGGCCTTCTGGGCCTGGAACATGATTGCCACCTTGAGCACGCACTACGCCCACAACATGGAACTCTCCGCAGGGACCATGGGCATTCTGGTGGCCATGCCGATCTTTGTGGGTTCGTTAGGACGCATAGTGGTGGGCGCCATGACGGACAGATACGGGNGACGCGCACTTTTCACGTTCGTTTTGCTTGCCACCATTCCAACAGTTCTCCTGGTCGCCTTGGGCGGATCGTTAAACTCCTTCGCGATTGTGCTCATCGGCGGATTCCTGCTGGGTGTGGCGGGCACTGTGTTTGCGGTGGGAATTCCCTTTGTCAGCGCCTGGTATGNNGCCAGGCGTGGCTTCGCCACGNGGGTCTTTGGGGCTGGCATGGGTGGAACCGCCCTGGCTGCATTCCTGAACCCACGCTTGGTGAAGTCCATTGGCTACGTGCCAACCCACCTCCTGGTTGCTNTTTTGCTGGCCGTCATGGCGGCCCTTGTCTGGTTCTTCATGAAGAACGCACCCGATTGGCAGCCCAGCACGACGCCCGTGTTGCCCGAACTCATCGAGGCTTCAAAGCTGGCTGTCACCTGGAAACTGTGCTTCCTGTACGCTGTGGTCTTTGGTGGCTTCGTCTCCTTCGCAACGTACCTCCCCACCTATCTGCGCGACGTCTACGAATTTGACCCGAGTTCAGCCGGCGCCCGAACAGCCGGCTTTGCCCTGGCTGCCGTGCTCGCCCGCCCCGTTGGCGGTGTATTGGCAGATAAAATAGGGTCCAAGCCCGTGGTTATTGCTTCGTTGGCAGGCGTGGCTATTCTGGGCTTCCTTGTGGCCCTGGAACCGGCTGCAGACGTCGAAGCGGGCCCCATATTCATTGGTCTGGCCGCAGCGCTTGGCCTGGGCACCGGTGGCGTCTTTGCCTGGGTGGGAAAACTGTCCCCGGAGGGCAGGATGGGCACCGTCGGCGGCATAGTCAGTGCCGCCGGTGGTTTGGGCGGCTACTTCCCGCCATTGGTCATGGGCATGACGTACAACCCGGAGGCGGCAAGCTACAAGTATGCCATTGGGCTTTCGTTGCTGGTGGTAACCGCGGTCGTGGCATTGCTGTTTACACTCGTCTTCGTCAAGACCCCGGCGAAGGATCGCGTCAAGTCCCGAACTTAACCTACTTCCGTCCCGTTGAGGCTGCCCTTCCCGATTCTTCAGGATGGGCAGCCTCTTTGGTGTCGGGGTAAACATGCGTCCGCAATACTGCGTAAGATTGATAGATGTGGTTCGCTCTCGTGAACCACCCCAACCGACAGGTGGAAAAGTTCCGTGACGCACTCCTCTGCTGACTCTCGTCTGCTGACGCGAATCGCCGAGTTCACCGAGAATTCCATTGCCGCTGGCCGTGCCTACGCTGACCAGAACCGTGTCAGCGACATTGTTCTGGAGCCGGCCACCGGTCTGCTCTCCGGCCAAGTACAAGGCACCCAGGTTTATAGGTCAACGGCCAAGCTGGTTCGCGAACACGACGGCGTCATCGCCTGCAGGGTGGGTATCTGCAATTGCCCGATCCGCCAAAACTGCAAGCACGTGGTGGCTTTGATTGCCGCCGCTGAAGCTGAGCAGTCATTCACCGACTNNTTTGTCCCCGAAGAAGTGCCGCGGGAACCAACGTTCCTGGAATCGTTACTGGCCAAGGCAAAGGACGGAAAATCCGCAACCGCGGCACCGGCCGTGGACCCCGATGAACCTGCAGTTGATGCGTGGGAAGCTGCCTTGTCGGCCCTCTTGCCCNCTGTGAACCCCGCACCCAGCCAGGACACTCCGGCCTTGGGCCTGCAATTTGAGCTGCATGTACCGCCGCCGCGTTTTTCTTACCGTGGCCGTGGCAGCACAGTGCCGTCTCAACCCATTCTCAACGTCCGTCCGGTGGTCATGGGGACGCGCGGAAAATGGGTCAAGTCAGGTGTCAGCTGGGCCACCCTGGGCTACCTCGCTTATGGCGGCGCCCATGATCGTATCCAGCTTGAATGGCTCAGCGAATTTTTGTCTTCGCACAGTCCTCGCCAGTACAACCATGGAAATGCTGGCGCTTGGCTGGCGTTAAATGACTTTGCTGGGCGCAACCTTTGGCAACTCCTCTNNGGTGCACATAAGAGTGGTGTTGCTCTGATCCACACCGGAAGCGGGGACCCCGTCCGGATAGCCGGTCAGGGCGCCACCTTGCAACTCGATGTCACCCAGGCTGAAGCCGGTGGCTTAGATGTTGGTCCGCTGGTTGAAGTTGACGGTATTGCTGTCAGTGCCGAAATTTTGGGCCCCATCGGTTCCNCCGTCAGCGGACTGTTTNTCAGCGACCACACCGACCCCGGTGCAACCGCCGCGAAGGTGGAGGCCGGACGCAACGCCGTGGCCCGTGGANGCATCACTTTGGCGCCGCTTGCACCAGAAGCCTCCACCCAAATGCTTGATTTTGCGATGCGCAAAGAAACCGTTCATATCCCGGAGCTGGCGCGGGAGAAGTTCCTCACACAGTTTTATCCACAGCTGAAGCAGGCCGCACCGGTGGTTTCTGCTGACCACTCCGTTGAATTACCGGCGTATGTTGAACCAACCCTGTCCCTGTTGGCAGCGTACGGTAGCGATCACACGGTGCGTCTTCATTGGGAGTGGCACTATCCTGTCGGCACCCGTGTGACGTCGCTGCCGCTGTGGCCTGAGCTCGGCGAGCACGCTGTTCGTGACACCGGCGCCGAAGCCCGGCTGATCGCCAGTGTTGGGGCACCGTGGGAGGACATCACGGCCATGGGTGTGGCGGCAAACCACTCCTGGGGTGAGCCTTCACTGGCTGGTTCTGCAGCGCTGAGCGGTCTGGACACACTGACATTCACCGAGACCGTGCTGCCAAGGTTACAGGCTCTGCCCGGTATTGAGACTGACACCTCCGGCGATATTGCCAGCTACCGCGAAGTCACCGAAGCGCCCATTGTCACCATCTCCACCAAGGCCACTGACGAGCGCGACTGGTTTGATTTGGGCATCGTGATCACGCTCGAAGGCCAGTATGTCTCCTTCGCCGCCGTGTTCTCCGCCCTGGCGGCTGGGAGCACGCGTATGCTGCTGCCCAGCGGTGCTTACTTCTCCNTGGACCGCCCGGAGCTGCACCAGTTGCGGGCACTGATTGAGGAAGCTCGCAGCCTCAATGACAACAAGGACGGCGAGCTGCGAATCAGCCGCTTCCAGGCCGGTTTGTGGGACGAGCTTGCCCAGCTAGGCATTGTTGATGAGCAGGCGCAGGCGTGGCGAAAAGCAGTTTCAGGGCTGCTCGACGGCGGACCACCGGTTCCGCTGGCCGCACCACCAACGTTGCACGCAACGCTACGCACCTACCAGCTTGAGGGTTTCAACTGGCTGCACTTTNTGTACAGTTTCGGTCTCGGCGGCGTACTTGCCGATGACATGGGTTTGGGCAAGACAGTCCAAACCCTGGCCCTGATATGCCAGGTTAAAGCAGACGCTGCTGCCGGACTCGGCACCGATGCGGGCCAGGAAGCAGGTACCGGAGACAGTGTTGGTTCCGGCTCAGGTTCTGGCAACAAGCCGTTCTTGGTGGTGGCTCCCACCTCTGTAGTGGGCAACTGGGCCAGTGAAAGCGCTAAATTTGCCCCGGGTTTGAAAGTTGTTACTGTTTCTGAGACCTTTGCCAAGAGCGGCATGAACTCCACCAAGTTCTTTGCCGGAGCTGACATTGTCATCACCTCTTACGCGTTGTTCCGCATCGATTTTGCCGAATATGGGATGCAACCTNTTGCCGGGCTCATCTTGGATGAGGCGCAATTCGTCAAANACCACCAGTCCAAGGCGTACCAGTGTGCGCGCAAGTTGAAGGCCCCGTTCAAGCTGGCCGTCACGGGTACCNCCATGGAAAACAACCTCATGGAGCTGTGGGCGCTACTATCCATTGTGGCTCCGGGTCTTNTCCCCAGCCCCAAACGGTTCGCCGAATTTTACCAGCGGCCCATTGAAAAGTNNGCTGACGCTGAGCTCCTGGGCAAGCTCCGTGCCCGGGTGAAGCCGCTCATGCTGCGCCGCACTAAGGAAGCCGTCATCGCGGATCTGCCAGCCAAGCAGGAACAAATCCTTGAAGTGGAATTGAATCCCCGGCACCAGAAGATCTACCAGACTCATTTGCAGCGCGAACGTGCCAAAATTCTGGGGCTGCTAGATGACGTGAACAAGAACCGGTTCACCATCTTCCAGTCCCTGACACTGCTGCGCCAGCTCAGCCTTGACGTCTCGCTGGTGGACGAAGGCCAGGCCGGTGTTCGCTCGTCGAAACTCGATGTGCTCTTTGAGCAGCTGGAGGACGTGGTCAAGGAAGGCCACCGCGCGTTGATCTTCAGCCAATTCACCGGTTTCCTGGGCAAGGTCCGGGACCGCCTCATTGCCGAGGGTATCGACTTCACCTACCTGGACGGTGGTACCCGCAACAGGGCCGCCGTCGTGGATGAATTCAAGACCGGCACGGCGCCACTGTTTCTGATCAGCCTCAAGGCCGGTGGTTTTGGTCTGAACCTGACCGAGGCCGATTACGTGTTCATTCTTGACCCGTGGTGGAACCCGGCTTCAGAGGCGCAGGCCGTGGACCGCACACACCGTATTGGGCAGAAGAAGAACGTCATGGTGTACCGCCTGGTTGCCAAGGACACCATCGAAGAAAAGGTCATGGCGCTTAAGGCCAAGAAGTCCCAGCTGTTCTCGGATGTCATGAGCGGGGAAACACTGGCCGGTGGGGCGCTGACCGCGACGGATCTGGCCGGGCTCTTCCGCGACTAGCAAGGCCAGTGGGGTTTGCCGCCAGCTACCGCTGCGGGCGCCAAACCACCACGGCCTGGCTACGCGGACGCGGACGCTGCCCACGAGCCAGCGCCACAATGTCATTACCGGTGAGACCTGCAGCAAACACGCGGCTGTTGGAGCGAGGCGGGCGCGAGGCCATCTTCGTTGAGACGGCCTCGAGCTCTATGCTCAGCTCCACAACCTTTACCCGTAACGCATCCACCTGATTTTCCAACTCCATGATGCGGCGAATCCCTTCCAGCGACACGCCTTCTTGGGACAGCCGCTGCACTTCACGGAGCATCTCGACATCGTGCTGGGAATACCTCCGGGCGCGGCCCGGAGCACGGCTGGGCTTCACAATGCCCAACCTGTCGTATTGGCGCAATGTCTGCGGGTGCATTTCAGCCAGCTCCGCCGCCACGGAAATCACAAAGATGGGTGAGTACGGATCAATATTCATGGTGATTTCCTTTCTGGCGGCTGAGCTGGGCCCCACGAGGGTGGGAGCACTTGGGGATTACAGTTTGGCTTTGTCCTTCAGTGACGCACGGGGATGATCCTCAGCCGTGGCTGCAGCAAAAGCATTCACTGCCTCTTCTGCTTCCTTGCTGAGCTTCCGCGGAACTGCCACATCAATGGTGACGAGCAGATCGCCGTCGCCCTTCGTGGACTTAACTCCTGCACCCTTGACCCGCAAGGTGCGCCCTGACGGCGTGCCAGCAGGAACACGGACACGCACCGTGTCCCCTGTCAGCGTGGGGACGCTGATGTCGGCACCAAGTGCGGCCTCGGGGAAGGTGACAGGGACATGAACGCGGATGTTGTTGCCATCACGGATAAAGAAATCGTGCGGTTTGACCGCCACTGTGACCATCAAGTCTCCGGGACCGGCAGCACCGGATTGGCCCTTACCTTTGACCCGAACTTTNTGGCCGTCCTTGATCCCGGCAGGGATGCGTACATCAATCACCTCACCGTTGGGCTCGCGTAGGCCAATCTTGGTTCCATGGATGGAGCCGGCAAAGGAAATGGTTGTTGCCGCCGAACGGTCGGCACCCTTGGTGGCTCTGGGCTGAAATCCGCCAAAGCCGCCTCCGCCGCCGCCACCTCCACCAAATAGGTCCGCAAATTCTGGCGGCAGTCCCGAACCGCCAAAACCGGGATTGCCNCGTGGTGCGCTTCGGCCACCACCGAAGAGGTCTCCGAAGACGTCTTCAAAGCCNCCTCCGCCGTTGTGGCCACTACCACCGGCACTGAATCGTGCGCCACCGCCCATGGCCCGAATGGCGTCGTACTGTTCGCGGTCTTCCTTGCTGGAGAGCACTGAATACGCTTCGGAGACGTCCTTGAAAGTCTTTTCCGCCTGGGGATCACCGGAGTTTGTATCCGGGTGATACTTGCGGGCCAACTTCCGGTAAGCCTTCTTAATCTCGGCCTCCGATGCATCTTTAGCCACACCAAGGATCTTATAAAAATCTTTCTCGACCCAATCCTGACTTGCCAAGACGCCTCCTTTCTAAAAGTTTATGGGTAGTGCTTGGGCCCACGCGCCGAGGGCCCTGGCTGAATCCGCGCCAGCGGATTCAGCCAGGAGGGCGTTGGGATTACGCCTCGGGTACTGCCACAATCACTTGTGCTGCGCGCAGAATACGCTCACCGGACTTGAAACCGTTGCGCAAAACCTGGCTGACTGTATCTACCTCAACATCGGCGCCCGGTTGCTGAATCAGCGCTTCATGGACGGTGGGATCGAANGGAACACCAACGGCGTCGATTCTCTCCAGTCCATAAGTTGCCAACGCAGTTTCCAGCTTGGCTGCGATGGCCGCGAAGGGGCCATCGGTAAGATCACCGTGAGCACGTGCCGCGTCAATGTCGTCCATGACGGGCAACACCGAGTTCAGCACGCCAATGACGGCCATCTGGCCAGCAACTGCCCTGTCCCGCTCAACGCGCTTACGGTAGTTGACGTATTCGGCTTGCAAGCGAAGAAGGTCGTTCTTCATCTCTGCTGCCTCATCAGCAACAACACCCTGCGCCACGGAGTCCTCGGCTGGAACCTCAACACCGTTGAGGATCTCCTCAGCCTGGGACAGCGCGTCACCGTTAGTCTCAACAGGCTCACTCACCGGATTGCTGGGATCGTTCACCGGCTCGCCCTCTTCGGGGTTCACAGACTCAGACATGGCTACTTCTTCTCGTCTGCGTCTTCGTCGATGATCTCAGCATCAACGATGTCTTCGTCAGCAGCCGCTGCACCAGCAGCGCCTTCGGAAGGCTCTCCGGCGTCGGCCGCTGCACCNTCAGCCTGGGCTGCGGCGTAGATAGCCTCACCCAAGGATGACTGTGAAGCCTGCAGCTTCTCAAACGCCGTCTTCACGGCTGCGTCATCGTCGCCGGCAAGGGCAGTCTTGAGCGCGGTGACGTCTTCCTTGACCGGGTTCTTGACCTCGTCAGAGAGCTTGTCGTCGTTGTCGGCAAGAACCTTGTCCACCGAGTAGTGCAGCTGCTCTGCGGAGTTGCGCAGATCGGCTGCCTCGCGGCGAACCTTGTCCTCGGCTGCGTGCTCTTCCGCTTCTTGCACCATGCGCTCAATGTCATCCTTGGACAGTGAGGAGCCGCCGGTGATGGTCATGGACTGCTCAACACCGGTGCCCTTGTCCTTGGCGGAAACGTGCACAATGCCGTTGGCATCAATGTCGAAGGTAACCTCAACCTGCGGGACGCCGCGCGGAGCCGGTGCAATACCGGTCAGCTCGAACGTGCCCAGCGGCTTGTTGTCGCGAGTGAACTGACGCTCACCCTGGAAGACCTGAATGGCCACTGAGGGCTGGTTGTCATCAGCGGTAGTGAAGGTCTCGGAACGCTTCGTGGGGATAGCCGTGTTGCGCTCGATCAGGTTGGTCATTACNCCTCCCTTGGTTTCAATACCCAAGGACAGCGGGGTGACGTCAATCAGCAGAACGTCCTTGCGCTCACCCTTCAAGACACCGGCCTGCAGTGCAGCACCAACGGCCACGACCTCATCCGGGTTGACGCCCTTGTTGGGCTCCTTGCCGCCAGCTAGTTCCTTGACCAGTTCAACCACGGCAGGCATACGGGTGGAGCCACCAACGAGCACAATGTGATCGATGTCAGAAACCTTGATGCCGGCTTCCTTGATGACGTCGTTGAACGGCTTCTTGGTGCGCTCGAGCAGGTCCTTGGTCAGGTCCTGGAGCTTGGCGCGGGTCAGCTGCTCATCCAAGTGCACCGGTCCGTCAGCGGTTACCGAAAGGTACTGCAGGGAGATGTTGGTGCTGGAGGCCGAGGAGAGTTCCTTCTTGGCCTGCTCTGCTGATTCCTTCAGGCGCTGCAGGGCGATCTTGTCCTTGGACAGGTCGATGCCCTTGACCTTGAGCTGGTTCAGCAAGAAGTCAACAATGCGCTGATCCCAGTCGTCACCGCCGAGGCGGTTATCGCCATAGGTAGCGCGAACCTGAATGGTGGAGAACTCGTCTTCATCCTTGCCAACTTCAAGCAGGGAAACATCGAATGTTCCGCCACCGAGGTCGAAGACGAGGATGAGCTCGTCTTCCTTGCCCTTNTCCAGGCCGTAAGCCAAGGCTGCAGCGGTGGGCTCGTTGACAATACGCAGCACGTTCAAACCGGCAATTTCGCCAGCTTCCTTTGTGGCCTGGCGCTCAGCGTCGTTGAAGTAGGCCGGCACGGTGACAACAGCGTCGGTAACTTTCTCGCCCAGGTACGCTTCGGCGTCGTTCTTGAGCTTCATCAGGATACGGGCGGACACTTCCTGCGCCGTGTACTTCTTGTCATCGATCGCGATGGACCAGTCGGTGCCCATGTGTCGCTTGACAGAGGAGATGGTGCGGTCAATGTTATTGACGGCCTGGCGCTTGGCGATTTCGCCAACCAGGACTTCACCGGTCTTGGAGAAAGCGACAACTGAAGGGGTAGTGCGGCCACCTTCAGCGTTGGCGATCACTGTGGGCTCGCCACCTTCTAGGACGGATACAACTGAGTTAGTGGTTCCGAGGTCAATACCTACAGCACGTGACATAAGTGTGGTTCCTTTCATGGGCCGCTGTCTGATCAAATCCGCCAGGGTGGCGGCGGGTCGCTCAACCAGCGGTGTTGAGCGTTCTGCACTCAACTTTACTCAGCCTCGTATTCATGTCAAATGGAGTTGAGCGTAGTTGGCTCAACTTTCACTTTCGGCGAACACGCACGACGCCGGACGGGCTAATTTTGTTACCTGGCCCACCTTCTGAAGGGGTGCGCTTACTATTCCCGCCGTCATCTGCCGCAGCTTTGATGCTCCTGGCATCCGGGCGGGCGTAGGCTCCTTTATGAGCGATCAAACCGGTGCAGAAACGAAAGAAATTTATACGCACGGCCACCATGAAAGCGTGCTGCGATCGCACGCCGCCCGGACCGCTGCAAACTCTGCGGCGTACCTCATCCCACACCTCACCCATGGTCTTAGCGTGCTGGACGTTGGTTCGGGGCCGGGCACCATCACTGCCGATTTTGCCCGTTTGGTGGCTCCTGGANAAGTCCTGGGTCTTGACCGGGCACCGGAAGTTGTTGCAGTGGCCACAGCACTGGCCAGGGAACAGCACTTGGACAATCTCAGCTTTGATACAGGAGATATTTACAACCTCGACTTCGCTGACGGTAGCTTTGATGTGGTCCACGCCCACCAAGTCCTACAGCACCTGAGTAACCCCGTCGCAGCCATGAAAGAGATGCGCCGCGTGGCCAAGCCCGGCGGTATTGTGGCTGTGCGCGAGGCCGACTTCCATGGGATGTCCTGGTATCCGCAATTGCCGGAACTGGATGCGTGGGTGGAGCTCTACCAACAGGTGGCACGGCATAACCAAGGCGAACCGGACGCCGGGCGGCGCTTGCTGCATTGGGCGCAGGCGGCCGGATTTGCGAACGTCACGGCGTCGAGCGCTAATTGGCTGTATGCAACAGCGGAACAGCGGCGCTGGCTTTCTGAAGACTGGGCCGAGCGAGTGGCACAGTCGGCGCTTGCCGAACAGGCTGTGGCGTATGGGCTGGCGGATGCGGCCGCACTGGAGCGCATCGCGGCCGGGTGGCGAGCGTGGGGCGCCACAAAGGATGGGTGGTTTGTGATGCCAAACGGGGAAATCATTGCCCAAGCATAAGATCGCCCCGGCATAAGATCACCCAGGCAGTAAGTCGGGGCTACGCCGCAGGGAGGAGCTCGGCGATCAAACCTTGGACGCGCGCCTTGATATCGTCACGAATTGGGCGCACGGCGCTCACACCNCGGCCAGCCGGATCCGCCAATGCCCAGTCTTCGTAGCGTTTGCCAGGNAAGACGGGGCAGCTGTCGCCACAGCCCATGGTGATGACGACGTCGGACTCCTGCACCGTCTGCGTGGAAAGGATTTTGGGNGTTTCTCCTGAGATGTCAATGCCATCCTCGGCCATTGCCTCCACCGCTGCCGGGTTCACCGAGGCCGCAGGTGCCGAACCGGCCGAACGGACCTCGATGGCCCCACCCGCCAGCGCACCCAAGTAGGCGGCCGCCATTTGGGAACGTCCAGCGTTGTGCACACAGACGAAGAGTACGGAAGGTTTCTTTACAGTCATAACNGGCTCCTCATGGGTGAAATAGTGTTTGCGTGCCCACAGTGACGCGTAGACCAGGGCAACTAGGACGGGCACTTCAATCAATGGACCAACTACGCCAGCGAGCGCCTGCCCACTTATCACACCGTAGCTGCCGATCGCCACCGCGATGGCCAGTTCAAAATTATTTCCCGACGCCGTGAACGCCAAGGTTGTTGTCTTGGCGTATCCGAGCCCTAAAGCGCGCCCAACTATCATCCCGGCGGCAAANACAACCGTGAAATACACCAACAGCGGAAGCGCAATCCGGGCAACGTCCCATGGGTTGGAGGTGATGGTATCCCCTTGCAGCGCAAAGAGCAGCACAATCGTAAACAACAATCCGTAGAGTGCCCACGGCCCCAACTTGGGCAGGAACTTCTCTTCATACCAGTAGCGCCCNCTGGCCTTTTCCCCGAGGGTGCGGGTCAGGAAGCCGGCCAACAGTGGAATGCCCAGGAACACCAGTACCGAGAAGGTGATGGACCAGAAGGAAAAGTCAGCTGTGGTGGTGGGAAGCCCCAACCATCCTGGCAACACCTGAAGATAGAACCAGCCAAGGGCGCCAAAAGCGAGCACCTGGAATACCGAGTTGATCAGCACCAGTACAGCAGCGGCTTCGCGGTCACCGCAGGCAAGATCGTTCCAGATCATGACCATGGCGATGCAGCGGGCCAGGCCCACAATGATCAGCCCAGTCCTATATTCCGGCAAGTCGGCGAGGAAGATCCACGCCAACGCGAACATGAAGGCCGGCGCCAATAGCCAGTTCAGCACCAAGGATGTGATCATCAGTTTGCGGTCTTTGAGAACGCGCGAGGTCTCGCTGTAGCGGACCTTAGCCAGCACCGGATACATCATAACCAACAAGCCAACCGCTATGGGCAGNGAGATGGAGCCAATCTTGACCGCTTCAAGGGCCGTATTGAGCCCCGGAATGAACTTGCCCAGCAGTAGTCCCACCGCCATAGCGCCAATGATCCAGAGGGCAAGGTACTTATCCAGTGTGGATAACCTTCCGGCTGCGGTCACCCCAGCGGGATTGGCTGCCGTGCTGTTTCTTGTGCTCACGCTACTCCTCATGGCACACCAGCCATTGATCGACATTCATCGATATAGAGTATTGACCGATACATCGACAACTGTCAATCCATGGGCATAATGGATGCATGGAGATTTTGCCGTCGTGTGAACCCCGCACCAGGACCGCATTGGGCGCAGCCGAGGCGCAGGCCAAGGCAAACGTACTCAAGGCACTGGCGGACCCCAACCGTCTGCGCTTACTGTCCTTGGTCAGTGCCGGAACGGACAAACTTGGCACAAGCAAACCTGGGGACCGGGCCGAGGCTTGTGTCTGCGAGCTCACGGGCCCGCTAGGGTTGGGTCAATCCACCGTTTCCCACCACCTANAAATCCTTGTGGACGCCGGGCTTCTGCACCGCGAAAAGCGCGGCACGTGGGCATACTACTCGTTGGTTCCGGGAGCCTTGGAGGCTGCTTCGCAGAGCATTCTCGCGTTGTAGGCTTGGCAGGTGCAATTTTCACTATGGCTGGCCCTTGCCGGCGCTGGCGCCATGATCAGCCTGACCCCGGGCGCAGGCGCCATCAACACCATGTCCAACGCCCTCACCTCTGGCTTCCGCCGCTCGTTTTGGGGCATCCTGGGCCAGCAGCTGGCGCTTGTCATCCACGTGGTCATCGTGGCGGCCGGTGTAGGCATCCTCGTCTCCAGCTCGCCGTTCCTGTTCGCCATGATCCGCTATATTGGCGCCGCATACTTGGTGTACCTGGGCGTCATGAAGTTGTTGGCCAAGGCGGAGCAGAACGACGGCGGCGGCCCGGCACCCGCTGTTGAGTCCGGGTTTTCGATGTTCCGGCGCGGACTGTGGGTGAACCTGCTCAACNCCAAGGCGATCGTCTTCTTCCTGGCCTTCATGCCCCAGTTCATCCGTCCGCACGATCCCCTACTGCCCCAATACGCCGTCCTGACCGCGACCGTGGTGGTCATCGACATCATCGTCATGTGGTTCATTTTGCCGCTGGCGCAGCTCAAGCATCTGACCACCAGCGAGCGCGGGCAGCTGATCTTGAACAGGATATTCGGCGTCCTCTTCATTGGCGTCGGGATCCTCTTGGTCTTCGTATAACTGCGGCACTTGGTGTCATCGCGGCAGCTCTCCCGCTCCGGCGCTGGTTGCGGCGTCTACGAAGTACCGTCACTAGCTTGACGAATGCGCAAAACCAGCCATTCCTGCACAGGCACTTAAGAAAGCCACCATATTCACATCTCTTGGATAAGGCCTGTCCGGCCTGCGGAGACGTCCCTACAGTGAAAGCATGATTCTTCAAGCAGGCTTTAATCTCACGCAATTGGCCCAACCACTCATCCGCCGTCATGGGCGAAATAAGGATCGGCTGGTCCTGATTCTGGCAACCGGAGACCTTGAATTGATCAGGGCGGGCATTCTGACCAAGCACTTCAGCGGCAGGCTCGCACAGCACATGGACACTATTTCCATGACGGCGCAGGGCTGTCGCCCACCTTGGACCGTTGGAACCGAACACTAGATGGAGCCTTCAGCCCCTGACCACCCCATGAGAGCCCGTACGGCACGCCTTCCACAATGTGGTTTCAGCAAGCCTGCCGCAATCAATCCAGAGCAACCCACTGCTGGCCAAACTGCCTGCGTCGTGATGGCGCCCATGAACCCTTCGGCTTTACGGAACTGGCCCTACCAACCCCACAAGACTAAAAGCGTCCGCTCGCTCCGGCTCTGGTGGCGGCGCCGATAGACTGGTTCAATGACCACCCCTACCGGATTATCACCGTGTGTACCGGCAATATCTGCCGCTCCNCCATGGCTGAGTTCATGCTTGTTACTGCCGCCACCGAAGCCGNNGCGGACGTTGAGATCGACTCCGCCGGAACCTCGGCATGGGAGGTGGGGAACCCCATCGATCCCNGTGCCACGGCTGTCTTGGCTCGTCATGGCATTCCGGTCACCGGCCACACAGCGCGCCAATTCAACCCAGCATGGTTTGCGGAACGGGATCTGATCCTGGCCCTTGACACCGACCACTACGAGGCCCTGCGTGCGCTGGCCNCCAGCGCTGCAGCCGCAGCCAAGGTCCGCATGCTGCGTTCCTTCGACCCAGAGTTGGCACACGCCCAACCCGAGCAGCAAGGGATTTACGATCCCTGGTTCGGGAACGCAAAAGACTTTGACGTCAGCTGGGATTTGATCTCCGCAGCGATTCCCGGCATCCTGGCGCATGCACGTGGCTAGTCCCCGGCCCTTCCCACCTGCCCAACGCCCGGTGATCATCGCCGTCGACGGCCGCTCCGGCGCCGGANAAACCACTATTGCCGTGGAGCTGGCGGCCTTGCTGCGCCGTCATCGCACGGTGTCGCTGTTCCACCTTGAGGATATTTATCCAGGTTGGGACGGACTGGCAGGTGGCGTGGAGCGTTACATCAGCTCCGTCCTAGAACCCNTCCGCCAGGGTACGTCCGCCACGTGGACCGCTTGGGATTGGGAAGCCAGGAACGACGGCGACTTCCGCACAACCGCTGCCGCCCAAGTGGTCCTCGTGGAAGGAGTTGGGTCCTCCNACGGCCGCGCAGCAGGCTTCCTTGACGCCATAATCTGGGTCGATGCGCCCCAACAGGCCCGCAAACAACGTGCCCTCGAGCGCGACGGCGACACCTACGCACCGTTCTGGGATACCTGGGCGGAGCAGGAAGAACGCCTGCTTGCCAGTCTCGACGGTGAACCCAGGGCTGGCTATAGAGACATCGTGGTGGATGGGACCCATGGCGTGGCCCAGGTACCCGAATTTGTCCTCGACGCCCTCACTCAGATCCCCGCATTGGAACACGTATTGGGCCCAGAGCTGGCACGGTGCCGGGGTCTGGAATTCTCAGCCGTCCGCATCGCCGGTCTGCCTCCTGCGGCAGAATTGTTCCAGGCCTTGTTCGGTGTGGCCACCACTGCCCTCTGGCTGGACAGCTCCATTGCCGAAGTGCCAGCACACACTCCCCAGCCCGGACGCCATGCCAGTTNNGGCCGGGCGCGGTTTTCCATCATGGCTGATGCTTCGGGGTGTTTTGGCCAAGTGGCCCGCCACCAGGCCGGAGTCACAACGGTGTCCTGCGGTCAGGTCACCACACGCATCCAAGGCCCCTTCTTCCGGTGGCTCGACTCCGTCTGGGGCCGCAAAGCGGTACGAGCGCCGGAACACTATCCCGGTGACTTCACCTTAGGCTGGCTGGGCTATCTGGGGTACGGCCTCAAGGCCGAGACAGGGGCAAAGCAACACTGCCCCCAGTCTTGCACCATTANNCCTGCAGCAGCCTTGCTCTTTGCCGGCCGAGCAGTGGTGCTCGACCACCAAGAAAAATGTCTCTACGTTTTGACCTTGACAGGCGCCCAGCATCCGGGTGCAGTCAAGGAAGCCGACGACTTCTTGGCGGCGGTCAACACCGCGGTGCGTGAAGCAGAGAAATCTGCCACGGACCCACGCGACGCAGCCGCGGGGAAAACTTTGGTGAGTCAACCGCCGTCGTACATCCAGGACGCCAACACCATGCCACCCCGGTTCATCGCACGGGACGGCGAGCGGCGCTACAAGGACATGATTGCAGCGGCGCAGGCCCACATCCATGACGGCAACTCCTACGAGGTTTGCTTGACGACTCATTTGGAAGCGCACACACCAGAAAAGGTGGATCCCTGGACGGCCTACACAGCATTGCGGAGGCGTAACCCTGCACCGTTTGCAGCGTTCATGCGGCTCGACTCGCTCAGCGTTTGCAGTACCTCCNCCGAACGTTTTCTACGGATTGACGCCGCCGGATTGATGCGGGCCGAACCTATCAAAGGTACCCGTCGCCGCGACGCCAACCCGGAAATAGACGCAGAGCTCAAGGCTGATCTAGCGTCGTCCTTGAAGGACCGGGCCGAAAACGTGATGATCGTGGACCTGCTGCGCAACGATCTCCGATTCGCCCTGCCGGAATCCTTGAGCGTCNCCCGGCTCTGCGCTATCGAAAGCTACGCAACCGTGCACCAGATGGTCAGCACTATCGAAGCCCAGCTTGCCCCGGGCAGCTCGCGCGCACAGGCCGTGGCCGCAGCCTTCCCAGCCGGGTCCATGACTGGCGCCNCCAAAATCAGCACCATGGCAATTCTCGATGCCCTCGAGTCCGGGCCCCGTGGCATCTATTCGGGCGCCATTGGCTATNTTTCGCTCAATGCCGCCACCGATCTAGCGGTGGTGATCCGCACGCTGGTTCTGCAGGACACGCACGACGGCGGTACGCACCTTTCCTTGGGAATCGGTGGCGCCATCACGGCAGACTCCCAAGACGAGGCGGAATGGCAGGAGATCCAAGCCAAGGCGTATGGCGTCTTGTCCACCCTGGGCTCCGAGTTCCCACATGAGTCAGTCCCACCAAATGTGATGCGGCGTCTGCCAAAACCGACCAAATGTGATGCGGCGTCTGAAGGGTTATTGGAGCGTGGCCGTTAGCCGGGCCACATTGTCCACATAGCGCGCCAGCATGGGCCGTTTGATCCAATCAGCCAAGTCCAACTCGCGCGAAATACAGCGGTAGTGGTCCTCCACGGCGTGCATCTGTTTCACCACGTCGCGGTCAATCATCATGACGGTGACTTCGAGGTTGAGGGAGAAGCTGCGCATATCCATGTTGGAGGAGCCAATCACGGCCACATCGGAGTCAACAGTGAAGTGCTTGGCGTGCTGGGCGGCGGTGGTGATGGCGTAAAGCAGTGAATCATCCGGCACAAAGTACGGGCTGGAGATGGTGATGCACACTTCCGCCGAATACAACAAGGTGTTAAACAGGCGCAGGTTGTTTTCAGTGACAAAACCCGGGCCGCTGGGTACCTCCTGGCACAGCGAGCCGCCGTCGAAGGAATCCCAATGGTAGGTTGCCAGCTGGGATTGAAGGGACTCTTCCGTCTCT
Source organism: Arthrobacter polaris (assembly GCF_021398215.1). Taxonomy (NCBI): domain Bacteria; kingdom Bacillati; phylum Actinomycetota; class Actinomycetes; order Micrococcales; family Micrococcaceae; genus Arthrobacter; species Arthrobacter polaris. Next base: position 3,785,243 of record NZ_CP071516.1, on the reverse strand, counting down.
GCCGACCAATCAGTGGCAAACATGACGTTCAAGGTCCCCACAATGGGGCCCTCNAAACGCATCATCAACTCAACCCACTGACGGCCCACTTTGTGGTTCCACTTNTTACGGTAGGACGGCTCAATAATGTTTTGGGAGCCGGTAAAGGCAACTCGTCCATCCACCACGAGGATTTTTCGGTGGTTGCGCAAATCCGGCCTGCGCCACTGACCTTTGACCGGCATCAGGGGCAGCATACGCCGCCACTGGATTTCACTGTCTTTGAGCCGACGGATCATGCCCAGATATCCAGGAACCCGCAAGGAACCGATGTGATCAAANAGCACCCGAACCCGCACGCCACGTGTAGCGGCCGCTTCCAGTTCCGTGAACAGTTTGTCAGTGCACGCATCGGAGCTCATGATGTAAAACTCTGCGTTGACATAATCGGTGGCTCGGCTGACTTCATCGGCCATGGCATCCAAGGATTCCTGATATCCCTCAATCAGCTCAATAGTATTGCCACCTAAGGCCGGGAAATAGCCCAAATTTTGATTCAACTCCATGGCGGATTTCACCCACGCTGGACCTTTATACTCTGGAACCAGAGCGGCGATGCCCTTGGTTCCTTCCACAATGCGCTTGTTAACCGCGTCCTGGGCCTCCCGCCGCCGCCGGGAAAGCCGGAAATTTCCAAACATGAGAAACAAGACCAAGCCAACATAGGGGAGGAANAAGATGCATAAAAGCCAGGCCATGGCCGTAGTGGGGCGCCGGTTTCCCGGAATGACGCCAAGTACCACAATGCGGATACCCAAGTCCAACAATACAATGAGCGCGGAAAGCCAAGCACTGGACAAAGGCAAACTAAATGCCGTCCAAACCACGCAGGCCTCCCTTAATAAACGTCCATATCCATGGAATTTTCTCACTTGCAGGTGACAATAGCCTAATAGCAGTCAGCACATCTTCGGCATCTTCACCCCAGTGCAGACAAGGCCTCTGCATCCTGCGTGGATTTCATATCTCATTCGAAGAAAGTAGGTTTCTCGTGAGCACCACCGGAAATTCAGAATTTACCGCTGATATTTTGCCCTCGATCCGCATAAACTGGCGGACAAAGCTATAAAGGGCTTACGCACAGCATTTGCGCTCAGTGGTGCCGTGGCCCTGGTTCTGGGTATTGTCTTGTTGTTGTGGCCCACCAAGACCCTTGCCGTTGTAGCTGTGTTCCTTGGCATCAACTTCCTCATCACCGGCGCAGTGAAGGCAGCTGTGGGTATCTTCAGCCACAGCCTCTCGGCTGGACTGCGGATTCTTGACGTGGTCCTGGGGCTGTTAGTGCTGGTGGCTGGCGTCATCATGTTGCGCAACGCCGCGGCAACAGGGGAAGCGCTATTGCTCTTCACCGTGATCTTCATCGGCATTGGCTGGATCATTGAAGGCATCATGGCGATCGCCGAAGCTGGCAAGGGCCCCACCCGCACCTGGGCCATTGTGTTTGGTGTCCTCAGCGTGTTGGCGGGCATTGCCGTCTTGGTAGTTCCGGTGTGGACAGCCCAGTGGCTTCTGCTGTTGACGGCCATCATGTTGATCGTCTTGGGTGTTGTCGGCCTGGTCCGAGCCTTCACGTTTGGCAAGCAGGTTTTGCAGGCCAGCTAAGCTCTAAGGCATGACAGTTTTGGTGTTTNTGGATCCCGTCCATCCTGCAGGCCGCTTGGCCGATGCCGCATCCNCCGCCATTTTGGCCACGGATCAGGGTGTTACGCGGNGGGACGGCATTNTTGAATCCCTGCTTGCCGTCAACGGTGTGCCGCGTAAAATCAGTGCACACCTGGACCGGATGGCTGCGTCCGCTGGCATCATGGACTTGGACATTCCTGCTGCAGAGGCGTGGCAAGCTGCCATAACCACGGCGCTTACCGCTTACACTGCCACGGCGAGCTCGGATGCGGACTCAGATNATGGAGGGCGCTGGGGTAAAGATGCCAGCTACGATAGTCAGTGCGTCATAAAGCTCATTGCCACCCGGNGGCCAGAAGGTACCAACACCNCTACCGCGTGGGTACAGGTTTCTGCTATTTCCNCCACGCTGGCACAGCAGCGGGCCAAGGGTCTTGCTGTGGTTTTGCTCGAGCGCGGCTTCGACAGCGATGTGGCGGCCCGGGCCCCTGGCTGTTACTGGGGCAAAACCCTCTCCTACGCCGTGAACATGGCTGCCCTGCGCCATGCCCACAGTGTGGGCGCCGATGACGTGATTTTCACCAGTCGTGACCAACTCGTGCTGGAGGGGCCAACCTCGTCCGTTTTATTGGCGCACATCTCCGATGACTCTGGGGTCCCTGTCAAACGCCTCATCACACCCCATTTGGATACAGGCATCCTCCCTGGAACTACTCAGGGTGCCCTCTTCGCCGCTGCGAAGGCCGCTGGCTGGGAGCTGGGCTACGGCCCCGTCACGCCGGCGGATCTGCTGGACGCCGACGCAGTCTGGCTCATCTCCAGTCTGCGACTGCTGGCTCCTGTCAACACGATCGATGGTCAGCGCATTGGCCTCCCGCAGGTCAAGNCACAGCTCACCCACGAGCTCAGCATGCTGCTGGCGCAGACTGCCTAGCTAACGGTGCTCGCTTAACTAGCTGATTCCACGGATGCGTCTTTGGAGGTGATGTCCCGTAGGAAACCTGCACTGTGGCGGGCAGCTGGTCACGGTAGGTATTCAGCCGTAGTAGCCAGGCCAATGGCCAGCATTGATCAGCATTAATCAGCATTGATCAGCGGTAAGCCCGAGAGTGCGATCGCATGGACCTCCTCCTTGAAAGGGATAACGGCCGCGGCGATGAGGAATTCTGTGCGGCACCTAGAGCACGTCTGTGAGGCGCCTGCGCATCTGTGCGGCACCTCGTGGCTCAGCACGGCCGTTGGTACCGGACCTCTAGAAAGCTGCCCTGACCGCCCCCACCTGGGTGTGGGGAATCAGTGGGCGCAGCTTGTTTCCCAGCACGAAAATCAGCAGACTCATCAAGACAAAGCCAACCGCGATGATCAGGCAGGTCAGCAACACCGGCCCATAACCGCCGTCGGCCGGGTTCAAGAAAGGGTAGGCGTACCAGTTCACAGCGGCACCGCGGATCAGGGAGTAGGCCAAATACGCCAGTGGGAACAGCGCCGCGATCCCTACACGCCCCAACGCAATGGTGTGCCGTGGTGGCTGGATGAGCCAGTCAGCCAGTACGGCCACAGGCATTACATAATGCAGCCACGTGTTGATCCAGGGCAGCAGCGAGCCTAGGTCAACGTCGCGCAAGAGTGCGCTAAAGACGATCCCCACCAGGACCATGGCGACAACTGAAATACCGCGGAGCAATGCCCACGCCGGGCCCAGATCCTTCCCTCGCCAAGTCAGTACCGATTCCACCACCAGCACCACGGCGGCGAAAATGTTCGAAAGATTAGTGAAGTAGCTGAAGAAGTTCAGCACGCTGTAACCGTGGTCAATGTGGATACCCAGCTGGATGCCAACGGCTGTGAGAGTGACGGCGCCAAAGAGGAAACGGATGGCGGCGAATGCTCGTCTGAGGTTCATGGCTTCATGCCTCACGCGCCACCAAGCAATGGGGATCGGGCCCATAACAATCCAGCAGAGCCCCAGCCTGCAAAATCGGCAGAATATCACGAGTGCGAACGGGATAAGTAAAAGCCAGATGTAAGTGTCTCTATGTCATATCACGCCATCTGCACGTCCCAGACTTCCCCACAAACACCGGTCCTGTGTTATTTTCAAAGGGGTAATGAGTGCCAGCGTCAAGCCCTGACTTGCTGGCCGGCAACCCTCTTTCCGGCGGGGTGCCTCAGGTGAATACTTGGCAAACCAGCTACCAACGGCGCTAGTTTGCAAGCGTGAACGTTTCTTGCGGTGTGGATAAAGAGCCAACTTTTAAGCACAGCCACCAGCTCTCGCTTGCAATCTGCAGCCATTTGCAATGAGGAGAGAGCATGTCCGCGAACGAATCCCCTTGGCCTACCGGCTCATCACCGGTCCCGACGATCGCTCATTTTGTGAGCGTATTTCAGCAGCTCTTCAAGAGGGCTATGTGCTGCACGGCGGGCCTGCCGTGACCTTCAACGGCGCCAACGTCATCTGCGCCCAAGCGGTCATCCTCCCGCAGGCCATCGCCACCAGTGAGGCCGCCGTGGCCACGGCCATTGAGGCCGCTGAGCTTGAGTTCGACGGCGAGTCAATCGCATGAGCTACGCAGGCNNGATCTTGCCCCAGCAATAGCGTGGGAACACGTGGCGGCTGGAGCAGTCCTGCTCGATGTGCGCACTGAGGGCGAATGGGCACACATTGGTGTCCCCGATACTACTTCCTTGAACACTGAACCCGTCTTTATCCAATGGAACCTTGCCACGGGTACCAACAACCCCGACTTCCTGGCCCAGTTACAAGCAGCCGTATCCACGGAAAAGCCGCTGATAGTGCTGTGCCGTTCAGGGNCCCGCTCCATCGCAGCAGCCGAGGCCGCCACGGCTGCTGGCTACACGGCGTACAACGTTTTGGAAGGCTTCGAAGGGTACNCTGACCGTTTTGGTGACAGGGTCCTCAACGGTTGGAAGAACAGCAACCTACCCTGGCATTAACCTGCACCACAGCGTAGGTGCGCTGGAAGATTGACGGTTGCGCCGTCGTCGTAATTAACAGCCGCCGCACTTAAACCCAGTATGTACTTTATGGCTGCCATGCCAGCCCGCTCTACCAGTGAAAGTCAAGGATACGCAATTGAGCAACTTTAACGAGCATGCCGCCACTTGGGCAGAGGACACCCAAGCCGTGCGTGGCGGGCTTGACCGCAGTAACTTCGCCGAAACTTCCGAAGCCATTTTCATGAACTCCGGCTTTGTCTACGAATCCGCAGAGGCGGCCGAAGCGGCCTTCACCGGCGAGGTTGATCGGTTCGTGTACTCACGGTACGGAAACCCGTCGGTCGCCACGTTCCAAGAGCGGTTGCGGTTGTTAGAAGGCAAGGAAGCCTGCTTTGCCACGGCGTCTGGCATGTCGGCAGTGTTCACCGCTTTGGGTGCCTTGCTCGCGGCCGGGGACCGGGTGGTTGCTTCGCGTTCACTTNTTGGCTCCTGCTTTGTCATCTTAAATGAGCTGCTCCCGCGCTGGGGCGTGGAAACGGTATTCGTGGACGGACCGGACTTGGCGCAGTGGCGCGAAGCACTGTCGGTGCCCACAACAGCCGTGTTCTTTGAATCGCCGTCGAACCCCATGCAGGAAATCATCGATGTTCAGACCGTGTGCGATCTGGCCCATGCCGCGGGTGCCAAAGTGGTGGCAGATAACGTCTTTGCCACTCCACTGCTGCAGCGCTGTGGCGATTTCGGGNCGGACATCATCGTCTATTCAGGTACCAAGCACATAGACGGTCAGGGCCGGGTTTTGGGCGGCGCCATCTTGGGCACCAAGGAATTCATTGACGGCCCCGTCAAGAACCTGATGCGGCACACCGGCCCGGCACTTTCGGCCTTCAACGCCTGGGTGCTGACGAAGGGGCTGGAAACCATGTCACTGCGCGTGAACCACTCGTGCAACAACGCCCTTGCCCTGGGCGAATTCTTAGAAGCTCAGCCGCAGGTCAGCCGCGTGCTGTACCCGCATTTGCCGTCTCATCCGCAATATGAACTGGCCAAGAAACAGATGAAGGCCGGCGGCACAGTGCTAACTTTCGAGTTGGCGGAACCCGCCGGGGACCAAAAGGACGCGGCTTTTGCCCTACTGAATGCGTTGGCGATCATTGATATCTCCAACAACTTAGGGGATGCCAAATCGTTGATCACCCACCCAGCTACCACCACCCATAGGGCCATGGGCCCTGACGGCCGGGCGGCCATCGGTCTCAGCGACGGGTTCTTGCGCCTATCGGTAGGTTTGGAAGACGTAGCGGATCTGAGGGCAGATCTGGCTACGGCATTGGCGGCGATCTAGGCCTGTTCTTTGCGAATTCTCTCGCGAAAATAGGGCCAAGCTACCCGTCTTGCGCGAGCGAAGCGTGAGGGAGGCTGCGGCTTGACACCGTTTTCGCAGAACGGTTTCTCAGTACGACGGCGGGATCCACCGTTGATGCCAGGGTGGCTCCCGCCGTCGTACTAAGAACGTACGTTAGTCCTGAAAGTACTCAATCTCGGCGCCAACAGTGTTCAGGCGTTCGGCCAGATCTTCGTAGCCGCGCTCAATCACGTAAATGTTGCGCAATTCGCTGGTGCCCTTGGCGGCGAGCATGGCCAGCAGGATGCAGGCAGCCGGACGCAGCGCCGGAGGGCAGCCGATTTCCGCTGCCCGCCACGCCGTGGGGCCAGTAATGTCGATGCGGTGCGGATCCAGCAGGCGCACGCCCGCGCCCAGGCGGTTTAGCTCGGTCAAGTAGATGGCCCGGCCCTCGTACACCCAGTCATGGATGAGCGTGGTGCCCTCGGCGCAGGAGGCGATGACGGCAAAGAACGGTAGGTTATCGATGTTCAGGCCAGGGAAGGGCATGGCGTGGATCTTATCCGGAGCCGCACGCAGCTCAGACGGCAACGTGGTGATGTCCACTAGGCGAGTCTTGCCGTTGCGGGCCATGTACTCGGCGGACTTCAGGTAGCGCAAGCCCATCTGTTCCAACACCTTCAGCTCGATCTCCATGAACTCGATGGGGACCCGGGTGACCGTGACCTCAGATTTGGTGACGATGCCGGCGGTGAGCAGGCTCATGGCTTCGATGGGGTCCTCGGAGGGCGCGTACTCAATGTCAGCCTCGATGCGGGACTTGCCGCGGATGGTCAGCGTGGTGGAGCCGACNCCTTCCACCTGAACACCCAAACCCTGGAGGTAGAAGCACAGGTCCTGGACCATGTAGTTGGGGCTGGCGTTGCGGATCACGGTGGTACCTTCGCGGTGCGCGGCGGCCATGATGGCGTTTTCCGTAACGGTGTCACCGCGCTCGATCAGCACGAAAGTCCGCTCGAGGGAGTCGCTGGGAGGTGCCTGCACCTGGTAAAANCCGTCGTGGGCCTTGACGGCGAGTCCGAATTCACGCAGGGCCTGCATGTGCGGTTCCACCGTGCGGGTGCCAAGGTCACAGCCGCCGGCATAGGGGATACGGTAGGAATCCTGCTCGTCAAGGAGCGGACCCAGGAGCATGATCACGCTGCGCGTGCGCTTGGCCGCGGCAATGTCCATCGAGGCCAAGTCAAGTACGGCGGGCCGGCGAATTAAGAGGTCGTTGTCCTCAAGCCACGTACATTCGACACCGATGGAGGTCAGCAGCTCAACAATCCGGTTGACCTCTTCGATGCGGGCCAGACGGCGCAAAATGGTGGTGCCGCGGTTCAAGAGGCTGGCACAGAGCAGCGCCACACCGGCATTNTTACTGGAGTTGACCTCAACGCTGCCGGAAAGCTCGCGCCCGCCGTGCACCCGTAGGTGCGTTACGGCGTTCTTTGCTGCAGCGCCCACACTGACCAGGTTCGCTTGCAGCAGTGTTTCCATCCGCTGAATCATTTTCAAGCTCAGGTTCTGTCTGCCTTGTTCCATCCGTGCCACCGCGCTTTGACTTGTTCCCAGCTGGGTGGCCAATTCACCTTGGGTCCAGCCTTTNTCGTTGCGCGCATCTCGCACCAACACACCAACGGTTTCTGCAGCCACTTGAGTCATAACAACTTTTATATCACAGGACGCATATTATATGAGAATAATGTGACTATTTGGACAATATCCGCACAATAACTTGAAAATAACCGATACATGCGATAAATTCGATGGTCTAATTGATGTGTGCGCCTGAAGCCCACGCTACCTTGGCCGCGTCTGCCACACGTGGAACCACGCCGTGCTTGGGTACCGTCGGATAACTCACACACTTTAGGCCGGTGCTGCCAAGGGTATGGTCCATGTTGTCCACCAGCGTAGACCCGTCCGGAGAGCTGTGTTTCACCGTTCCGGACGGGCTAGTAGCTCTGCGCAGTTATCCCAACAGTTATCCAAAGACGGGATTCCAAGTGCCAAGTAGCACGGCGGCGGTAACTGACACAGCTGCAATCACCACTCCGCCGAGTAAGACCCAAATATCCGCACGGGTAAAGACCGACACCCGCGCCCACGTGCGCGGGCCTGCTCCGAAGCCTTTAGCTTCCATGGTGATGGCTAACCTTGAGGCACGCCGCACCGCCTGCACCAGCAATGCCATCGCTTGGCCAAGTTGCGCCTTGAGCCCGCGAAANNCATCCGGGCTCCCTCCCACGCCACGGGCACGGCGGGCCATACCCAGGGTCTGCCATTCAGCCACCAGCAGGCCCACCAACCGCATGGCTGCGAGTGCGCCCAGCACAAATCGATGGGGTAGCCGCAGCTTTTGGGCCAGCGCATCAGCTAGGTCTGTTGGATCGGTTGAGGCCAGCACGATGATTCCCGGCAGCGCTATGGCCAGGCCACGCAGAGCGATGGCAATGCCTGCTTCCAAAGATCCACTGGTGAAGGTTACCGGCCCCAGCGAGAGGAGAAGTTCACCGGTTTTGGGAGCCAAAAGTGCAGTCCCATAACCGCCAACAACGGCCGCCATGAGAATGGGCCAGCCACGGAGCAACAGCGTGCGCGCACTCAATCCGGCCAGGGGTAACAGTGCGCATTCAAGGACTAGGGCAACTGTTGCCGACACCCAGTCGACACTGACCAGCAGAACAATCGTGACAGCAATGCCAGCGCCCATCTTTGCCAGCGGGTTAACTCGCGCCAACCATGCNCCCGATCGGGGCGTGGCAATGATGTCCAGGCTCATCGGCGCATTCCTGCCTCGTGGGCGATCAGCCCCGGAGAGGATCCCAGCACTAGCTGCTCACCACCTAATACCGCGCTAAATACTGCATCGTGTGTCACAGAAACCACCGCGGTACCCGCATCCAGGAGCGCTGTCAGCAAGGAAGCCAGTTCAGCCCAGGTGTTGGCATCTTGGCCAAACGTAGGTTCGTCCAAAATCAGCACCTGCGGGCTGGCCGCCAACACGGTGGCCACTGAGAGCCTCCGCTTTTCCCCGCCCGATAGTGTGAACGGGTTTGCTTCGGCCAAGTGCTCAAGCCGCAATCGCACTAGCAGCTCATCAACGGCTTCTGCACCATGACCTAAAAGTTTCGGCGCGAAGAGCAGCTCATCCCGGACACTACCCGCCACAAATTGGTGCTCCGGTTCCTGAAATACAGTGCCAATCCTGCTGATTAGCTCCCGCCCACGCCACTTCAACGGAGCTGCTCCGGCCCCGCGCGCCAGCTCAGGCAATGCCGTCAGCTGCCCGCCAGCAGGGTGCAACAAACCCGCAAGAGTCAGCGCCAAGGTCGACTTTCCCGAACCGTTGGGTCCAGTCACGCTCACCGCTTCCCCNGCCCTAATACGAACAGAAGGCACCACCGCGGCCGGAATCGCTGGCCGCTTGCGCCGTCCCCTGGTGCGCGAGACTGCCAGATCCGCTGCTTCGAGCAGGAGCTGGCTGCCNGCACTTCCCGGCCTGGGGGCAACCGCAGTGCGCGGACGCACGGCAGGGACATATCCGGGTACCCAAATCCCCGCTGCTGTCAACAGATCCCGGCTCTGGGCCAGTACGGTGTTAGGTGGCCCTTCGAACAGCACGCCGCCTGGTTCCCCNAGCGTGGTGGGTGCCAGCACCACAATCCTATCTACCACCTCCAACCACACCGAAACGCGGTGCTCCACCACCACAAGAGTGGCCCCGTTNTCATCTAAGGTGCGGTGCACGGCATCGCGTACTTCCACCACACCGCCTGGGTCAAGGTTGGCTGTGGGCTCATCCAGCAGCAACAAGCCAGGACGCATGGCCAAAATTCCGGCCAGGCCCAGACGTTGCTTTTGCCCTCCGGACAAGACCGAACTGGAATGATCAAGCGGTAACATAAGGCCCACGGACTCAAGAGCAGCAGGGACGCGGCGCCAGATTTCTTCCCGCGGGACGGCCAGGTTTTCTGCCCCGAAGGCAACGTCGTCGCCTATGCGCGAGAGCACTACTTGTGCGTCGGGATCCTGCTGCATGAGCCCGGCTCGGCCACGTGATTGCGCTACTGGCCGTCCATCTATGAGTAGCTCGCCGCTCTCATTCGCGTCTTCGTCGTCACCCAAGACCCCNGCCAAGGCATGCAGGAGTGTGGACTTCCCGGCGCCGGAGGGCCCCAGTAATAGCACCCGTTCCCCNGGCTCAACCACCAGGTCAAGGCCATGGACGGCCGGCTGGCGCCGCCCTGAATGCTGCCATCCCCAGCCCTTTGCTTGGATCCGTACGGGGCACCCCGGCTTTGCGCGGTGGCCATAACTAGAGCACTCTTTCGCTGGCAGCATTGCGTGAGGGCAGATTGGCGAGGGCACCTGTCCGCGCTAGCCCACGCACGGCAAGCCACGACACCACCCCGGCAATTAAGGCACCGGAGATCATGGATAGGACAATGTAGACCAGCTTCACNTGCGTGGCCCAGGCGACGTAGTCGATCAAGGTGGCGTTCAGGCCCAATGCCAACCCTGATAAGACACCGCCCAGAATTGCCACTGGCAAGGTGAACCTGCGGTAGCGGAAGACGGCGAAGGCCAGCTCTGCACCTAGGCCCTGGACTAGTCCGGAGAACAGCACGGTGAACCCAAAGTGTGTACCCAACAGTCCCTCAACCATTGCTGCAATCAGCTCACAATAAAGCGCAGCACCGGGTTTGCGGATCACTAGGCCACCCAATACGCCGGCGATTAACCAGCCGCCACCATATAGCGCGCCAGCTGGCGGGAAAGCGACGGTGAAGGCTGCAATAAAGCCGTAACCGGCGGACCAGAGCCAGAAGATGACACCTACAGCTACGCCGAGAACGGACACGAGGACGATGTCCACTACCCGCCACGTGCTCTTGGATGTTGCTTGGTTGCGTGATGCTTGGCTATTCTCGGCGGTATTTTTACCCGCTAGTGACTTACTCATGTTTCCTCCTGTTACAGGAGGGGCGGCTGCAACGGGATTTCCGCGCAGCCGAAGAGAACTCGACTCCCTTCGCCGGTACTAGCCGGAGCAGGTTCGAGGGTCTGCGGTAAACCGCACTCTCAGCGCTCTCACCCAAGTCGGGTGGACGCTCCCCTGTCGTGTTGAATTGCGGCTTCAGTTTACCCCTGTCGCTATCCGGGGACTAATGCGTCTTTCTGAGACGTCTCACCGTTGCCGAAACGGCCGGTTGCCCACGCAGCTAGTTTGTCTCTGCAACAGAATCTGATGGGCAGAGCTGGCGCCAGTACCATGGCTTTGAGCCGAGGTAGAGGTGGCTGAACTCTTCTTGCACCGAAGGAACGCGCTAGGCTGACTCTAAGGCTTTTGCCCTTGCAGGGGCCCAGCCAAACACTGAGGAGTCATTCATGAACATCGTCTTTAAATTGCTCGGAACCGGAGTGAGCCTGGGCGCCGGGTTTGCGGCCAGCAAACTGGTTGACGTGGTATGGGAANAAAGTACCGGCAACAAGCCGCCCAAAGACGGTGGGGATCTGGAGAGCAGCCTCCGCTCGGCACTGACGTTCGCGCTGGTTTCTTCCGTAGTGGCGGCTATCCTCCAGACTCTGGTCGGACGCACAACCCAAAAGGCCATCGCACGCTTCAACAAGCACCCCGAAGAGGTCTAACCGCTGAGCCCGGTCCACCTTCACAGGGGTTCTGGGTTATGTACCTCAGCTTAGGGCGTGCGTTCGTCCTCAATAACGGCGGCCACCACTTGGTCCAGCTCATCAACACTGAGCAAGTCAGGACGGCCGTGCTTGGTGCGGTAACCGGCACGGCCCACCATGTGTGCAGATACCGGCACTGTCAGTAGCTGGAACAGCCACGCCACCAGCAGGATCGGTAGCAGTGACCACGTGCGCATTTGCAATCCAATAGCGCTCAGCAGCATCAATAGACCCAAAACCTGTGGCTTCGTGGCTGCGTGCATGCGGCTCATCAGATCTGGAAAGCGTAATAATCCAATCGCTGCAGCCAAGCTCATGAAAGCGCCCAGCAGCAGTGCGATGGCGGTGAGAACATCTATGAAGGCGTTCATCCGTCTTCTTTCTTGGGTGCCACGAAGCGGGCAACCGTGACTGAGCCGATAAAGCCAATCACTGTCAGCACCACTAACAGGGCCAAATTATCCGTGTGTTTACTGATGGCCATTTCCGTGGCCAGCGCCGCACCAAAGATGGCCAGCAGCACATCAGCGGCGATCACCCGATCCAGCAGTGAGGGTCCTTTGGCAATCCGATAGATGGTGCNCCCGGCAGCCAGCGTCAGCACCGCGGCAACAATAATGACAACAACTTCCATGGCTATTGCTCCACCTCCCCGTTGACTCATCTGGCACCGCTTTAGTCTGCACTGTTTGAGCCTGCATAGTTTGAGCCTGCATAGTTTGCTCCCGCACCTCTCTGCGTGAGCCACCATGGGCGCACCTGTCAGCTCTGCTTCAAGCGCAGCCAGTTCTACCTTGGTGCCCATGACGTGGATCAGCCTGGCTTCGATGTTTTGAATACCGGCACGAATATTTGCCACGCTTTCTGGAGTCGGCGCATTCATCGCGTGAACATAAAGTGTTGCCGAACCNCTGTCCACTTCAACCACCAGAGAGCCTGGGATCAATGACAGCACGTGCCCTACCGCAGTCGTGAGCAAATCCGATGGACTGCGCAGCGGCACAGCAATGACCGCGTTACGGATCCGCGGTCCCTTCGCAACCGCCCAATACAGCACCTGAAAACTGGCGATGGTGATCTGTTTGAGGAACCACCCAAGGAACGTCAGTGCCGCCAGCGCATTGAAACGCCCGCTTAGTTCAATGGGCGGTAAGTGAAATGCCTGAGAAACAGCGACGGCGATCAACGCACCAAAAGCNATGTTTCCAGCGCTGAAGTCCTGCCACAGCGATCCCCAGACGAAGACTAGCCAGATGAGCAGCGGCAGCTTTTGCAAGACTTTGAGCTTGCGCCTGTCATTCATCGATTGACTCATGGAGTGCCCGCCCTACACCGAGGACTGCTTCAATATAGGGAGTGCGTTGGGCCATGCTGGTGGCCGCGGCTTGGCTCAGATCAAANAGTGGCCCGGCAAAGATGGTCATAGCAACACCAAGAACCACCAACCCCATGGTGGAATACACCATCATCTTGGGCAGGATTGGAATTTCGTTGTCCCCTGAAAANCGTCCTTCGGTGGCATCGACGTGCTTGCTGGTGCGCAGCGCACGCATGCTAAACGCGCCGGAGCCGTCTGGCGCGGTGGCCAGTAAGACAGGATCGGGATTTTCGGCGTCAACCGTGCTACGCCAAAACACGCGGTTCCATACACGAGCCATCACCAGTAGGGTGAGCAAACTTGCCACCACCCCGCAAGCAACCAGTGTGTAGGCAAGCGGTGACCCATCGGCCACACCGGCCTGCAGCAGCCCCAGCTTGCCGAGGAAGCCGGAGAATGGNGGAATGCCTGCCAAGTTCATGGCAGGGATGAAATACAGCACCGCCAAGATGGGTGACAGCTTCGCTAACCCGCCCAGACGCATCATCGAGGATGTGCCACCGCGCCGCTCAATAAGCCCAGTCACCATGAACAGGCTGGTTTGGATGGTGATGTGGTGGATGACGTAGAAAATGGTGGCGGCCAGTCCTAGTACCGATGAAAGTGCCACACCAAANATCATGTACCCAATGTGGCTCACCAACGTGAAGGAAAGCATGCGCTTGAGATCGGTCTGTGCCACAGCACCCAAGATGCCCACGATCATTGTCAGCAAGGCGACTATGAGAAGTACGCCATTAAAGTCTTTTGACGGGAACAATAATGTCTCAGTGCGGATGATGGCATAGACACCTACTTTNGTCAGCAACCCGGCAAACACTGCCGTCACGGGNGCCGGGGCAGTGGGGTAGGAATCTGGAAGCCAGAATGACAGCGGGAACACAGCTGCCTTGATCCCAAACGCTACCAATAACAGAACATGCAAAAGGTTCTGCGTGCCGGGGTCCAGTTCGCCAAGTTTAACGGCCAGATCTGCCAAGTTGACAGTTCCGGTGGCGCCGTACACCATGGCGATGGCGATCAANAATAGCAGCGAGGAAACCACGCTGACCACCACATAGGTGATGCCTGCCCGAATCCGGGACCCTGTTCCGCCCAGCGTCATCAGGACATAGCTTGCCGTCAGCAGAATCTCAAAACCAACATAAAGGTTGAACAAGTCCCCGGCCAGGAAGGCGTTTGAAACCCCNGCCACCAAAATCAGGTAGGTGGGGTGGAAGACGGATAGCGGTCCGCCTTCTTCACCGTCTGCTGCCCCTTGGCCCGTGGCGTAGGCAAGGACTGCCAGGCTCACGGCGGATGAGATCACGAGCAGCAGAGACGAAAATTGGTCCGCAACCATGACAATGCCAAANGGTGGCGCCCAGCCACCGAGTTGGACGGCGATTGGTCCAGTGGTCCACACACTGGCCAATACCCACACTTCCAATGTCAAGGTGATGGCAATGGTGGCCAGGCTGACACGGCGTTGGGCTCTGGGGTGTCTGATCAACACAAACGCCAACGCTGCACCGAGGAACGGCAGGACTACGGCCAGCGGTGCGAAACTTGCTACGCTCATTGCCCCTCCTTCCCCGGCTTTGCTGAACCCTGTCCTGCAGGGGCTACAGGATCGACATGCTGTTCTACTGTGCGCGGTTGGACAATCTTCCTGGGCCCCATCCCGGGATGGTTTCGCGTCTTTCAAGGGCTGATTGTTCTCATGGAAGTCCGATACCTCGATAGCAATCTCGGAGTCCTCTTCATCGTCGTACAGCCCTGCGTGGCANACCCTGAGGTCTTCACTGTCCACTTGNATGTGATCGGCCCGGCTGAGCAGCCAGGATCGGTAAATCAAACTGAGCATGAAGGCTGTTACGGAAAAGGAAATCACAATGGACGTCAGGATGAACGCCTGTGGCAGCGGATCATTAAATGCTGATGACGGAATGTCTTTGTTGTAGATAGGCGCAAGACCGGCGTACCCGCCAGTTGTTAGTAGCAGCAGGTTCGTGGCATTGGCCAGCAGCATCAGGCCCAGCAGAACGCGGGTCAGACTGCGCTCCAGCAGTAAGTAAATTCCTACGGCGTAGAGCACTCCCATGATCAGAAGCAACGTCAGGTTCACACTCATCGGGTAACCTCCAGAGGCTCGTCGTCCTCGATCAGCTCGATGCCGTCCATGCCATCCTCTTCGTGTTGATCGATCTCTGAACCTAGGCTGCGCAAAACATCAACTACCAGGCCCACCACCACTAGGTAAACGCCTATGTCAAAGAGCGTGGAAGTTACGAACTTCACGTGCCCGAAGATGGGTAGATCGAAAGCGATAATGGCGCTTTGGAAAACTTCNCCTCAAAGNAACAGCGGGACCAAGCCGGTCAATGCTGCCACGGCCAGGCCCAACCCTAGGAGAGTTCCTGCTGAAATTCTGGTGGCCTCTTCCAATTCGAAGCGACCGCCGGCCAGATAGCGGATGGTCAGTGCCAGCCCTGCTACGAGGCCTCCAGCAAACCCACCGCCGGTCCTGTTGTGACCTGCAAGCAGCAGGTAGATTGAAATGACAATAATGCTGTGGAACAGCAGCCGGGTGACTACTTCAATGATGATTGAGCGCCGCTCTGGAGCTAGCGTGCGCCCGGCCACTAGCCACGGGTTACTCGGTGAGGCCGTGAATTTTTGNGCGATTTGAATGGTTGGCGCAAAGCCCCGTACCGGCAGCTTCCCGATGCTGCCGGTCTCCACAGTCTCCGCACGTGCCAGCCGCTGACCGCGGCCCCTGACAAAGATCAGGCTGGCCACNCCNGTTGCCGCTATGGCTAGGACCGAGATTTCGCCAAAGGTGTCCCAAGCGCGGATGTCCACGAGTGTCACGTTGACAACATTGAGCCCACCACCACCTGAGTATGCCAATTTTGGCATACTCAGACTGACCGGTTCGTGGATACGCGCACCCATGGCAGCTATGGCCACAACCACCATGGTGGCACCAAAGGCTATGCCAAGGATCATTCGTACTGCACGGTGACTGCCAGCAGCGGTCCGCTCCCGCAGGCTCGGCGGAAGGGAGCGCATGGCCAGCACAAACGCCACCAGAATGATGGTCTCCACGAGCATCTGAGTCAAAGCAAGGTCTGGAGCGCCTTGTAGGGCAAAAATCAAGGCAAGGCCGTAGCCAGTCACTGAAACCATCAGGACAGCCGTAAACCGTTTGCTAGCTCTGGCGGCGGCGACAGCGCCAATGACGATGCCTATTCCGGCAATGATTTGGAAGGGTGAGGTGGGATCCACAAAGTAGACGTTCCTAGTCCATTCCTGCTCAGTCAGGAACAGTACGGCCAATACCGAAGCTATTGCGGTGGATATAATGACGGCTAGGTANAAGAACAATGAACCACGCTGGGTGCGTCCGGTGACCCAAATAGCTACCGCATCGAGCACCACAATCGATTGCCGGTAGAGGCGTTCAAAGTCGATAACCACGGGTATCCGGCCCTGCCATGTCTCCAACGTGGTGCGCATGAGAAACAAGCCGATTCCAGCGGCAACTACTATGGCGCTGAGCCCCAGTGCCGCAGTGAAGCCGTGCCACAACAACAGATGCATGCCGTGCGGATCATAGGCGCGAAATTGGGCACTGTACGGCTTGATCCAGTTTTCAACGACCTGCGGGAAGAACCCATAAGCCAGCGTCAACACACTCAACAGGGCAGGCGCCGCTAGGAACAACCAGTCAACGGGTTTGAACACGGTCGCCATGCCGTTGGCTTTGGTGGCAAAACCACCCCACATGAACCGGGCACTGTAGGCAAANGTTAGCGCAGAGCCAAGGACCATGCCCACAAGGACCGTCCAGCCCACAATAGGACCGGCAGGCCCGTAGTCCGCCGAAGCAAGGAAAGCTTGGAAGACGCCTTCCTTCGCAACGAAACCCGCCATGGGCGGCAACCCTGCCATGGAGGCAGCACCAATCAGGGCTACCGTTCCCAATTTGGGTGCAGATCTAAANATCCCTGAGAGTTCACGAATGTCGCGGGTGCCGCTTTGGTGATCGATGATGCCGACAACAAGAAACAGTGACGCCTTGAATAAGCCGTGCGCCAGCACCATGGCAATGCCCGCCATGGCTGCTTCCTGGCTTCCCAAACCAACCACGAGGGTAATGAAACCGAGCTGGCTGACGGTGCCATAGGCCAAAATCAGTTTGAGGTCGTGTTGCCGAAGGGCGCGCCAACCACCTGCGAGCATGGTGGCTAGACCTAGCACCACAATCATGACCTGCCAGTATTGCGTCTGCGAAAAGCCCGGTGCCAGGCGCGCAATGAGATATATGCCGGCCTTGACCATGGCCGCGGCATGGAGATAAGCACTCACAGGTGTGGGTGCGGCCATCGCNCCTGGCAACCAGAAATGGAACGGCAGCAAGGCCGATTTCGTGACGGCACCCACCAAGACCAGGGCCACGCCAATCTCAAGCACCACCTTGGGACTTCCGACGGCGGCCAGCAGTTCTGGCGCCTTCGCCAGGACCCCGGAAATACTGTAGGTACCGGCACTCTCGCCCACCATGATCAGGCCCACCAGCATGGCGAGTCCACCAAANGTTGTCACTATCAAGGCCTGAAGTGCTGCTCGTCTGGCCGCGATTCGGGTACGGGCGTAGCCGATGAGCAGGTAGGAAAGGATAGTTGTCAGTTCCCAGAAGACAAACAANAGAATGAGGTTATCCGCTGTCACCAGACCAAACATGACCCCGGCAAANGCCAGCAGCTGGGCACCAAAGCCGCCTAGTCCGGCGTCGTTGGATTTAAAGTACCTAGCGCAGTAGGCCAGTACCAACGCACCCACGCCCAGCACCAGTAAACACAGCAGCCAGGACAGCTGGTCCATGCGGAAAGAGAGATTCAAATCCAGAACAGGTACCCAGGGGATAACCAAGGACGGGCTGGGAAGCGAGTCGGAATACACATTTTGNTATTGCGCCATGAGCCAGATGAAGCTGATTCCGGGGACCGCAGCCAGGACATAGAACGCTGAACGGCCCCACCGGGAAAACAAAATAGGCGCGAAAATGGCAACAATGAAGTGTGCGCACAGGACAGACAGCACTAAGAGCTCCACATGTTTCGGGCGGCAAATGAGCGAATCACGGGGTTAATGTCGGTTCCCGACCCTCCACCCTACCAACTTCCACCCTGCCACTATCCCTCCGCGGGTCCGAGGTTCTCACGAGGTAATGGTACGGATGCACCGTGTCACCCAGCACGAACGTCACCCACCACGAGGGCACGCCAACAAGTTCGGCTTGTCCTTAACGTTCATGCTTCTTAACCCACCCCGGCACTCACCCCGGATAGCATGTGCCGTATGACTGAGTACCCTCCGCCGCAGCCTCCTTCCTCGGCCACGGCCAACCCGGCTGCCACCCGATGGCAGATTCTCGCGTGGGCTCTGTGGGATTGGGGCGGTGCGGCATTTAACGCTGTCATGACCACCTTCATCTTCACGGCCCTCTATCTCACCGGTGATGCGTTTGGTGGAGCCGACAGGGCATCGGCCGTGCTCGGAGCGACCACAGCTTTGGGCGGTGTAGCGATTGCGTTGTTTGCCNCCGTCACCGGAGCGCGCACGGACCACAGCGGGCGGCGCAAAATGTGGTTGGGCATCAATACCCTCATCGTGGCGCTTCTGACCGGTGCCTGCTTTNTTGTTCAGCCCCAGGAGTCCTACCTCTTACTCGGTGCGTTGCTTATCGCCGCCGGGCATGTGTTCTTTGAGATCGCCGGTGTGAACTACAACGCCATGTTGTTACAAATCTCCACGAAGTCCACGATTGGCAAGATCAGTGGATTTGGCTGGGCAGCTGGGTATTTGGGCGGAATCGTGGCGCTGCTGTTTGTGTACTTCGCCTTGGTCAAGCCCGATGTGGGCATCTTTGGCATTACCAGTGCAGACGGCATGACCTACCGGGCCGTGGCCGTGTTCTCGGCACTTTGGATCATTGTGTTCGCCATCCCCGTCATGTTCGCCATACCGGAGGCCCCACGCAATACGAAAATGCCTAAGATCGGCTTCTTGAGGGCCTATCTGGAGCTATGGCACACCATTGTCAGGCTGTTCCATACCTCCCGCCACACCGTGTTTTTCCTCGTTGCCAGTGCCGTGTTTCGTGACGGCTTGGCCGCGATCTTTACTNTTGGCGCAGTCATCGCGGTGGGCTCCTTCGGCTTCAAGTCCGGCGATGTGCTGATCTTTGCGATTGCCGGAAATGTGGTGGCAGCGATCGGCGCTCTCTCCGCAGGTTTCTTTGACGACAAAGTTGGCCCGAAGGCCGTCATTGTCACGTCCCTGTGCGGTCTGATTGTCAGCGCCGGGGCACTGTTCTTCCTGGAAGGGAAGACAGCATTTTGGATTNTTGGGTTGCTCTTGACCCTGTTCGTGGGTCCGGCGCAGTCATCGTCGCGCACGTTCATTGCCNGGCTCGCGCCGGAAGGGCAGGAAGGGGAGCTGTTCGGGCTTTACGCCACCACCGGCCGGGCCGTGTCATTTNTGGCCCCTGCTTTGTTCTTCTTGTTTATTACCATGTTTGGCAGCCAGCGCTGGGGCATCCTGGGGATCGTACTGGTGCTGGTACTCGGCTTGGCCCTGTTGTTACCAGTGCAGAAACCATCCCTGCAAGCGGCGGACCGATGACTAAATCGGTGGCCGCGAGAACGACGCGACGGCCAGCACCTTCGCCAACGAAGACGCTGGCCGTCGCGTTCGTTCTTCCACCGCTTCTAGGCTCGCAACGGAGCACTCACAGCGCCTGACCCATCGCCTTGGTGGGGCCGGTGAGCAGGGCGTTAGATCTTCGTGCGGTGAAAATTCAGGAAGGACCTCGACGCTGTTGGGCCACGCTGACCCTGGTAGCGGTTCTGGTGTGGGCCAGTGCCGTAGGGNTTTTCTGCCGGAGAGCTCAACTGGAAGAAGCAGAGCTGCCCAATCTTCATCCCCGGCCACAATTTAATGGGGAGCGTTGCGGCGTTGGAGAGTTCAAGGGTGATGTGACCGGAGAATCCCGGATCGATGAACCCAGCCGTTGAGTGCGTCACCAAGCCAAGGCGTCCCAAGGAAGATTTGCCCTCCAGACGTGCGGCGACGTCGTCCGGCAGGGTGACGGTTTCATAGGTGGAGGCCAAAGCGAACTCCCCNGGATGCAAGATGAACGGCTCCTCCGGAGCCACCTCAATCATCCGGGTCAGCTCCGGCTGCTCCTCCGCCGGGTCGATGTGGGCGTAGCGGTGATTGTCGAACAGGCGAAAATACCTGTCAATACGCACATCAACGCTCGAGGGCTGCACCATGGCAGGGTCATAGGGNTCCAAGACAATGCGCTTGGCTGCAATTTCGGCACGTATGTCGCGGTCAGAGATCAGCACCTACTAAAAATAGCGCATTTAATGCCAGTAACCCCAGAAAAGCCATAGGCCGGAGGCCGCACGCACACTAGAGCGTTCGCAGCAGGACTATTTGAGGCCTTCACAGCGTTGTTTAAAGGCATATCCAACCGTCTGCACAGCTAAGGTTGTAACCATGAATATTGAAGAGACGCCTCTTCCAGGTATTGGCGTTCGCAGAGAGCTACGCCTTGCCACCGGACGACGCGTAGGCGTGGTGACTCACCGCGACGGCCATACCGAGCTGATTCTTTCCCGTGTGGATGACCCGGATGCTTGTGCAGCCTCCATTCCGCTCAGTGCCGATGAAGCCTCAGCCCTAGGCCAGTTGCTGGGATCCGCCCAGCTTATTGCCCAGCTCAGCTCCGAGCAAGAGAGTGTTTCCGGAGTCAGCACACACCAAATTCTGATTCGAAAGGGCTCCAAGTACGCTGGCCGCCCCTTGGGCGACACTCAGATGCGCACCCTCACCGGCACCTCCATTGTGGCGTTGTTGCGCGACGGCGACGTGGTGGGCTCTCCCCGCCCAGATGAGGTTNTTCGCGTTGGCGACATGGTGGTCATTGTTGGCACCGACGACGGCTTGGCGGATGCAGCAAGCATTTTGCAGTCACGATTGTAGAACCGGATGGATCCAACGACGCTCACCATCATCCAGCTCGGAATTGTCTTTTGGGCTCGGTTTTTGGGGCGTTTGGCAGGCCGCATTGGGATGTCCCCTGTCNCCCTCTATCTACTGGGCGGATTGGCTTTTGGTGAGGGCGGATTCGTCAACCTCGCCGGTATTGACGGGTTCGCACACATTGCCAGTGAAATTGGCGTCATCCTCTTACTCCTTATGCTCGGATTGGAATATTCGGCGAAAGAGCTTGTCACCGGCCTAAAGCAGTCATGGATTGCCGGGCTGGTGGACCTTGTGCTGAACATGCTGCCAGGGATTGCTGTGGCTATTATTCTGGGTTGGGGCCCTGTGGGCGCCCTTGTCATGGCCGGGATCACATACAGCTCTTCCTCGGGCATTATTGCCAAGGTCTTGGGTGATCTGGGCCGGCTTGGAAACCGTGAAACACCCGTCATTTTGGCCATTTTGGTCATCGAAGACCTGGCCATGGCCGCCTATCTACCCATCCTGACCGCCGTCCTTGCAGGGGTATCTCTCCTGGGTGGTTTCACCGCCGTGGGAATTTCCCTGGCCGTGGTGACCTTGGTGCTGCTGGGCGCCTTGCGCTATGGACATATGGTTTCCAGTGTCCTAGACAGTCCAGACAGAGAGTCCTTCCTTCTAAAACTTCTCGGCGCGGCATTGCTCGTGGCCGGCGTAGCCTCGGCGATGCAGGTTTCCGCCGCGGTGGGTGCGTTCCTTCTGGGCATTGCCATTTCTGGCGGAACGGCCGAAAACGCAGCGCGGGTACTGGAGCCCCTCCGCGATCTTNTTGCCGCCATGTTCTTCGTTCTCTTCGGCTTGAATACTGATCCACGCACCATTCCTCCCGTTCTCGGAGCTGCGCTCCTACTAGCCCTTGCCACCGCAATCACCAAGGTGGCCACCGGGTGGTGGGCAGCCAAACGGCAGGGAATCAGGGTCCCCGGACGCGCCCGTGCCGGTGCCGCGCTGATTGCCCGCGGAGAATTCTCTATTGTCATCGCAGGCTTGGCCGTGGCTTCCGGCGCCGTGCCGGTGGAGCTGGCAGCCCTAGCCACCACCTATGTGTTGATCATGGCCGTAAGCGGCCCCGTTGCAGCCCGCTATGTGGAGCCGATCGTGGCCTTGTTCCAAGGTAAAACCTGAACCGATTCTTTGAATCTGCTGGCCAGGTACGCCTGGTCCCGCCTAGATCCGCCTAGATCAAAAGTACGACGCCGTTGTGCGGGCCGTACTTTCTGCCGGCAGCCCCGGAGCTGCCCGTCCCGCACCCACATCGTGCGGCACGTTCGGGCACTTTCTGTCCCTTTATGAAAAGGTTGGGTGGGAAAGTGCGTGTCACTGGTCATGATCACCTGCGGGTACGGGCTAGAATCAATACCGGAACAAAGCAGCCTCGGGCTGCGCATGTTTCTGTGCGGGCGTAGCTCAATGGTAGAGCGCTAGCTTCCCAAGCTCGATACGCGGGTTCGATTCCCGTCGCCCGCTCTGTGTGACTGTTGCCTCTGAGTTTGTCTCAGAGGCAACAGTTGTTCTTCCCTCGGGCGTGTAGGGTCAGGCTACGGGGCCATTGTGGTCTCACCTTTAGGGAGCTGACATGGGCGATAAATCACCACGGCAAACTGCGTCGAAGAAGTCAAGCAAGTCAATCAAGGAAAAGCGGGCGGATAAAAGGCTGGCGAAACCGTATCATCCGCTGCTGATAAACCCACCCTGCGAAGAAGAAATGAGCTCCGCAGCAACCGGGCTCCGCTTGGGTGTCCTAGGGAAATCCCGCAAGCCGGATGAACGGCGCGCACCCATCCACNCGGAACACTTTTCTCGGATTGAACCTGAAATCCTCGCCCAAATGGTGGTTGAAGAAGGTTACGGAACCCGTTTTGGCATGTCCGACGACGTCCTGGCCACCTTGGTAGGCACTGTTGCCTCCCGCGAACAGGTCATTGCCCAATCAGATGTTCTCCTCCTGCCCAAACCCCAGGCGGCGGACCTGAAAGAGCTGAAGGACGGGCAAATCTTGTGGGGCTGGCCGCACTGCGTCCAGGACAGGGCCATCACCCAGCTTGCCATCGACAAGAAGCTGACACTGATCGCCTTTGAGGCCATGAACCACTGGGCTTCCGACGGCGGTTTCGGACTCCACGTCTTCCACAAGAACAACGAGCTTGCCGGCTACTCCTCGGTGATGCATTCCTTGGCGTTGACGGGTTCAACCGGAGACTACGGGCGCCGACTCAGTGCCGTCGTGATTGGATTTGGTGCCACCGCCCGCGGAGCGGTGACGGCGTTGAAGGCACTGGGTATCTACGATCTGCAGGTCCTGACCAGCCGCAACGTAGCTGCCGTTGCAGCACCTATCCATTCGGTGGAAATGGTGCAATTCGATTTTGCGTCCGAGGCGCCACATAAGGGTTTTGTCATGCTCGAAGATGGTGACACGCCGTTGAGCGATTTCCTCGCCGAGGCGGACATCGTCATCAATTGCACCCTGCAGGACCCCAACGATCCCATGACCTACCTGACGGAAAGCGATCTTGCCGCGTTCCGGCCAGGCAGTTTGATCGTCGATGTTTCCTGCGACGAGGGAATGGGCTTTAGCTGGGCCCGCAACACAACCTTCACAAACCCCATGCTGACGGTGNGGGACCATATCAACTATTACGCAGTTGATCACAGTCCCAGTTACTTATGGAACTCTGCCACGTGGGAAATCAGTGAGGCACTTCTGCCGTTCATCGAGCCCGTTCTGGCAGGACGGGACTCGTGGGCTGAAACTGACACCATCTCACGCGCCATTGAAATTTCCGGGNGCGTCATCGTCAATCCTGCAATCCTTGAGTTCCAGGGGCGCCAAGAAAGTTACCCGCACCTGCCACTGGATTAGGCCTAACCACGTGATGCGCCACCCCTTTGAGGCGGTGGCGCATCATTAGACTGGTGGCATCTTTAAACCGGTTGCACCGTCGCTGTGACTGCGTAGTAGACGCTGTGACTGCGTAGTATTTGGTTCCTAACGGTATTGGCGCACCAGCGGACAGTGGAACGGGTCCATGGCAAANAGACCCACCCGGTTCAGGTAGCGCACCACTATGGCATAAGACTGGATCAGTCCGGTTTCGGTGAACACAATCCCGTTTTGCTCACAGTTCCTGCGGACAAGGGCGTTGGCCCGGCACAGCTCCGGCCGCGCCATGTCTGGGAACAGGTGGTGCTCCACCTGGTGGTTCAGCCCACCCATGAGCGTGTCCATGAAGAACCCGCCACGAATGTTCCTACTCGTGAGAACTTGGCGCGTCAGAAAGTCCACTCTGCTACTGGCCTGAAGAACCGGCATACCTTTGTGGTTTGGGGCGAATGAGGCACCCATGTAGAACCCAAANACCCCNATTTGCACGCCCACAAAGGCAAGCGCCATGCCCCATGGGAGCAGCAGGAACACCACTGCAAGGTAGCTGCCAAAACGCAGCACAAGTAGCCCTATTTCTATGTACCTGTACCGCACGCCTCGCCGTCCGAACAACGTCTTGGCAGAGTCAGCGACCAAACTGAAGCCCAGAAAGNNAAGCAACGGGAAGAGCAACGTGCCCTGATGCCGGGTGATGACGGCAGGAAATCCNCGTTTCGTGGCGGCGCCCTCTTCATGAAAGGCCACCACCCCAGTGTGGATATCCGGGTCCTTGCCCTTGACGTTGGGATTTTGGTGGTGTGCTGTGTGTTTCTTCACCCACATGGCGTAACTCATGCCCACCAGCAGCGGCCCCAGTATCCTGGCCGTCCAGTCGTTGGCCGTGCCTGAGGCAAATACCTGGTGATGGGCTGCTTCATGGGCAAGGAAAGCGAACTGGGTGAACAACATACCCAGCACGGCAGCAATCAACAGCTGAAACCAGCTCCGTCCCAGCAGTACAAAACCGGTGCCAGCGCCAGCAAGAACCAGCAACAACACGGCAAACACCACTGCATAAAATGTTCGATGCCGGCGCAGCAGCCCNGCTGCCCGCACACTTTTCAGCAGCACAGAATAGGACTCGATGACGGGATTGGAACTTTTTCATGGTGTCACCGGCAATTCAAGGTCGGCAATGAAGCCGGCTAAGGAAATCGAAAGGGAACTTTTGTACATTAACTTTATCCCTCCGCACGGTGGAAGCTCCTGTTCTCCTAGCTAGTTCTAACTAGGAGAACGGTTCAGCTGCCTTTGGCACAATGAACACCGGGTTCCGGGCACTGCGCAGGTTCACCTGCAATCTCAGCTGTCCGCGCTTGGCCAGGACCAGCCCAATCACCACCGCTGCCAGCGCCAGCATTCCACCGGCAAGCAGGGTGGCCCACTGCACGCCCCAGTGTTCAGCCAGCCAACCCATCAGCGGTCCGCCTAGAGCCTGGCCACCAATGAGGACCATGATGTACAGGCTCATGACACGGCCTCGAATCAGCACGTTAGTTGACATCTGGACCAGTTGGTTGGCGCTTGTCAGAAACAGCATTGAGGCAAATCCAGCGATCACCATGACCGCCCCAAAAGTGACCATGTTTGGGGCCATCGATGCAATCATCAGGACCACCCCATAAGCCCCNGCTGCTGTCATCACCCCTCGTAGCCGCAAGGTGGCGAAGCGGGTAGAGGCCAGTGCTCCGCACAGAGCGCCCAGCGCAACCAGAGTGTTGAGCAGGCCGTAGCCTCCGGCACCTACGTTGAACACGGTGTTGGCGTAGGCTGCCATCAACACGGCAAGACTCAAACCAAANATTGCGAAAACGGCTGCCATGACTGCTGGCCACAAAATGGTTGGCTTACCCAAGGCGTAACGGACGCCTTCCATCAGCTGCCCCTTGGCACGTTTTACCGGCGGCATTTTCAACAGGTCAGCGCTACGAATTAAGCACAGTGAAATCACCGTGATCGTGCAGGCTAAGGCGTTGGCGGCAAAAGCCCAGCCGCCACCCACTGCCATGATCAGCACNCCGCTGATGGCTGGACCAATCATGCCGCCCATTTGAAAAATTGATGAGTTCAAGCTGATGGCATTGCGTAATTGCCGTGGGCCCACCAACTCGTTGACGAATACCTGGCGTGCGGGCTGGTCTGCCACCACCACCAGACCAAGGACAAAGGCGATGACATAGATATGCCACACCTCAAGGTGCCCTGTCAGTGCGAGTACGGCCAAGACGGCTGCCAGTACCCCGGCAGAGCCTTGGCTAATCATCAGAATCAGCCGCTTGGAATATCTATCGGCCAGGATGCCGCCCAGCGGCATCAGCACTAGGGAGGGAATGAACTGCATGAAAACTGTAATTCCAACGGCGGTCACCGAACCTGAGAGTTCAAGCACCATCCAGTCTTGGGCCACCCGCTGCATCCAGATCGCAATAACGGCCAAGAGGTTCGCGGAGGCAAAGATGCGGTAGTTGCGAATTTTCAGCGAGGAGAAAGTTTGGTTCCACGGNGGCCGTGTTGTCACTAGGTTGATGGGNGCTGTCAGGGCAGCATTCGATGGTGCTGGTGGGGGCGTCAATGCTTTGGTCCTGGGACTCGGAAATGAATGGAGATTTACTCTTTCAAGCTTAGGGCGCTCCAATTTATGCCGAAAGGGTATGGTGCCTATAAGTACTATTGAAATACGTAATAGCTTGAAGGAGATCACCGTGTCAGATGCCCCATTTTGATCCCGTTCAGCTCAAGACTTTCCTAGCCCTGGCCGAAACCCGCAATTTCACCCGTGCTGCCGAACGGCTGGGCATTAGCCAACCCACCGTCAGTCAGCACGTGCGCAAGCTGGAGCATGCGGCCGGGAGGGTCCTTGTCACCCGTGACACACGCGCGGTACGGCTGACGGACAACGGCGATGCTATGGCGGGTTTTGCCCGGACCATTTTGGCGGCAAACGACGTGGCCACACGCTACTTCTCCGGAGCTGCAATGCGGGGCAGGCTGCGCTTTGGCACGGCGGATGATCTCGCCATTACAGGCTTGCCGCGGATTCTGCGTGAATTCCGCCAGTTGTACCCACAGATTAACCTTGAGCTCACTGTCAGCCAGAGTGATCAGCTGCACCGCCGTTTGAAGGCTGGCGCCCTCGATCTAGTATTTGTGAAGTGGGTATCCGGCGCGCAGGAAGGCGAAGTGGTTAAACAGGACACCTTTGCGTGGGTGGGCCTAGAACAAACGGTACTCGAGCCTGGTGCACCTGTTCCTGTCATCGTGTACCCCGCCCCAAGCCTGAGCCGCAAGCTCGCTTTGGACGCTCTGGAGGATGCTGGCCGCACGTGGCGCGTCACCTGCACCACCAAACAAATCAGCGGAGTCCTCGCCGCGCTACGTGCCGGGATCGGGATTGCCGTCATGCCGACGTCGCTGGTTCCAGAAGACTTGAAAATCATCACCAACCGCTTTGCTCTCCCACCGGTAGGGGACGTGGACTTCACGCTGATTCGCAATCCACTGGCAAACACAGAGGTTGTTGACGCGCTGACCCAAGCCATCATGGGCCGTAAGCTAACTCCACTGAGCCGGCGGTAGTGCAAGTCACAGCCAACTTTCCCCTGCGCACGGTAGACTTGTGCCGTTATGATGCGAACAATATTCAAGTCAAAGATCCACCGCGCCACCGTCACCCACGCCGATCTGCACTACGTCGGTTCAGTGACAGTGGACGCGGACCTGCTCGATGCCGCGGATATTCTGCCCGGCGAGATGGTCTCCATTGTGGACATCACCAACGGCGCCCGCCTGGAAACCTACACCATTGCCGGTGTTCGTGGTTCCGGCGTCATTGGCATCAACGGCGCAGCAGCCCACTTGGTGGGTGTTGGCGACCTTGTCATCTTGATGACCTACGCCCAAATGTCCACGGCCGAAGCCTTGGACTTTGTGCCTACAGTGGTGCATGTTGATGCCGGCAATTCCATGGTGCACTTAGGCACGGACCCCGCAGAAGCCATCACCGAAGGTCTTTTGCGCCCGGCCTACTCCTGTAAAGGCACAAAGTAAAGGCACAAACCTCACCTGACCACACTCTCGCCACGAGTGAGTCGGCTCGTAGCCGATGACCCGGCGGGCCGCGTCGATCGATAGCAGCGTTTCGTGCCCGTGGACGTCCCGGCGCAGTTTCAGTTCCGGGAAGTGCTTTGCCAGTAAATCGGCTGATGGCTGGTCCATGATGGTGTCAGCCGCTGCGATGATCAGGTTCTCACTGCCCGTGCTGTGGGCCTCCACTGCGTTGCGGCACGCCGCGCCAACGTCGCGGGCGTCAACATAACCCCACAGGTTCCATGCCCGGGACATGGGCTCGCTCCAGAACCCAGGCACCTTTGCATACTCATCCTCGGTGAAGATGTTCGTCAACCGTAACCCCACAAACGGGATGCCGCTCCACGCCGCAAACTGGGCTGCAGCAACCTCGCCTAGGACCTTGGACAGCGCATATGTTGAGGAAGGGTGCGGGAAGTGGGCTTCGTCAACGGGCGCATAACGCAAGGTCCCGCCGTCGGAAGCAAACGGAAGCCCCAGCGTGGTCTCACTGGAGGCCCACACCACCCGGGCTAGGCCCAAGGCCTGCGCGGCGAGGAACACGTTGTGGTTCATGGCGGTGTTGCGGTTCAGGGTCTGCGCCGGCGGAAACATGCCAGGCTCGGGAATGTTGGCCAGGTGAACCACGGCATCTGCCCCGGTCAGTGCCTGCAGCGCCTGCCCGTAGTCGGTCAAGTCCACCCGCATGGTGGGGGCACCCAGATCAGAGTTTCGCCCAACAGGCCCGGCCAGATCGCAGGCTAGGACGTTGTATCCGTGATCCAAGAGCTCAGTTACGGCCGCCCGTCCCGCCTTGCCATGGGCTCCGGTGACGGCAACAGTCTTGATGAGGGCCTCGGTCACGGTGGGTTCCTTCTTAACGGGTTGGCTGATGTGGTGGTGTGCACCGTGTTTTGTCGCGCAGAGTTTTGGCTGCGCCGCGTTTTGAATGTGCAGATTTTTCAATGTGCAGGGAAGCTGCTTTCTCAGCAAGCTGGTGAGGTGCCGCCTGAGAAGAGCCCCGCCTGCCATGATATCCCCGCCATGGTGCCATGTTAGCTGTCATCGAGGGCTTCTCTGTTGTCTGGATCGTGATCTTGGTGGGCTGGTTTGTAGGCCGCNAAAAGGTGCTGGGCGAAAACGCGCAGATGGTTCTGAGCCGTTTGTCCTTCTTTGTGGCCAGCCCGGCATTGCTGGTGGAAACCTTGGCCCGCGCCGATCTGAAAACCGTTTTCGCGGAACCTCTTTTGGTGGCAGCGCTCAGCGCAGCACTCACCGGGNGCGCTTTCTTGTTGATCGTTAAGTTCTGGCTCAAACGTACCTTGGCCGAATCATTACTTTCAGCCATGTCCTCCTCGACAGCCAACGCCGCAAATCTGGGCATCCCGATCGCCGCCTACGTGCTAGGTGACGCTGCCCTGATTGCTCCCGTCCTAGTGTTTCAGCTGGCGTTTTACACGCCCCTGTATTTGATGCTGCTGGACAGCCTCACCAGTGGCCACCGTGCCACGCCCGGCCGCGTCCTATTGCAGATCATCAGCAACCCAATGATCCTAGGAACAGTTGCTGGACTGGTCCTGGCAGCCACCGGCGCCACGCTGCCAAACCTGGTCGCCGAACCTCTGCACCTCATTGCAGGCGCAGCCATTCCTGCCATCCTGATCGCCTTCGGTATGTCACTAGGCACCAGCAAACCCTTAGCAGCGGCCGACGGGCGGCGCGCCGATATCCTCCTAGCCACGGCTTTCAAGTTGCTCGTACACCCGTTCCTGGCTTTCTTGCTGGGGCACTTTATCCTGGGCATGGGTGGAGCTGGACTGTTCGCCGTGGTTGTTGCTGCCGCCTTGCCCACGGCACAAAATGTTTATGTCGCAGCCCAGCGCTACCAAGTGGGCGTTACCGTCGCCAAAGACACGGTTCTGGCAACCACAGTGCTGGCCATCCCCGCCATGTTCGCCGTTGCTTTCTTGCTGGGCTGATTGTGCGCACTGCTGGGCTGATTGGGCGCACTGCTGGGTGAGGTGCGCGCCCGCCACCAACAGCCCTGCCGCGCGGTTCCCACCGTGAGAATGTGAGCCACGGTACTCTTTCGTTATGGCTACGAAATCCCCAGCAGAGTTGATCGCCGCGCTTCAAGCCGGCTACACCTTCACCGGTTCATCCATTGTTCTTGGGGCGGCGATGCTCGAGGGTGAGATTCACCCCGAGGCGCAGGTTTGCCTGCCGCTGGCCATGATGAACCGGCACGGACTGGTGGCAGGTGCCACCGGAACCGGTAAAACCGTCACCCTACACATGATGGCTGAGCAGCTTTCCACAGCGGGTGTTCCTGTTTTCATGGCCGATATTAAAGGAGACCTGACCGGGCTGGCCACTGCGGCCGACGGCAGTGAGAAGCTCCTGGCCCGCACCCAAGCCATAGGGCAGGCGTGGGAGTCCAAAGCATTCCCCGTCGAGTTCTTGGCGCTGGGCGGCAATGGCAATGGCGTTCCAGTGCGGGCAACCATCACCTCGTTCGGCCCCATCTTGCTTGCTCGCGTATTGGGATTGAATGAAACCCAAGAATCAAGCCTGCAATTGGTGTTCCATTACGCAGATACCAAGGGCCTTGAATTGTATGATCTGAAGGATCTGCGCGCGGTCATACAATTCCTGACGTCCGATGAAGGCAAAGCAGATCTGGCGGAACTTGGCGGGCTCTCCAAAGCTACAGCCGGTGTTATTTTACGCAATTTGATCACTTTGGACGCCCAAGGAATGGGTGAATTTTTCGGCATGCCTGAGTTCGACACTGCCGAACTTCTGCGCACAGCCNCCGACGGCCGCGGTGTCATCAGCGCTCTGGAACTGACCAGCGTTCAGGACAAGCCTCTGCTGTTCTCAACTTTCTTGATGTGGCTCTTGGCTGATTTGTTCCGTGAACTGCCCGAGGTGNGGGATGTGGACAAGCCCAAGTTGGTGTTCTTCTTTGACGAAGCGCACCTGCTCTTCAACGGCGCCAGCAAAGCGTTCTTGAACGCCATCACCCAGACCATCCGGCTCATCCGTTCCAAGGGCGTTGGCATCTTCTTTGTCACCCAGACACCCAAGGATGTCCCGTCGGAGGTGCTGGCCCAGCTGGCCAACCGCGTCCAGCACGCCCTGCGCGCTTTCACTCCTGAAGATGCCAAGGCCCTGAAGGCCACGGTCTCTACCTTCCCTCTCAATGACTACGATCTGGCGCACGTGCTGACCAACGCCGGTATTGGCGAGGCAGTGGTCACGGTCATGAATGAAAACGGCGCACCTACGCCGGTGGCTCTGACCCGCCTGCGCGCGCCTGGATCCATCATGGGTCCCAGCACGGATGCCGCCGTCAAGGCTGTCATTACGGCCTCTGCGCTCCTACCCACCTATGGAACCGCCGTGGACCCCATTTCCGCGTATGAGAAGCTACAGACACCCGCTGTACCTGCCGCCCCCGCACCGAGCACCGGCCCAGCTGTGGGTACCCCGCTTCCACCACCGCCTCCGGTAACCCTTCCTGCTCCCGCGAACGACGGCGGAATCGGCCAGGACGTTATCGGTGCATTGNGGCGGGGCTTTAGGTGGTGGGCTCAAAGCATGGTCCGCTCAATGGGCACCTCCCTGGGCCGGAACCTGATGCGGGACATGTTTGGGACTGCGCCGCGAAAGCGCAAACGCTAGCTGCGAAAACAGGGAACGAAAATGGGCAGTGGTAGCGGCGATGATGACGAAAACCACACCATGACTGCCAGCAGGGCACCCTGATTCAAGCCTCTGCCTCCGAACCCGGTACAGTGGACGGCGTGAAGAATGGTACCCAACTCATCAAGATCGCGGCCACCTGGCTGTTGATTCTCATGCTCGCTGTGGCCACTTCCATCGTGACTATCACGGTTGTCAACGCCAAGGACTTTGGCCCGGAANAAACGGTTGCCAACTACTTGGCCGCACTCAAGCAAGGAAACGGCGCCAAGGCCTTGGGCCTCTTGCAGGCCAAGGTCCCCAGCGCCAACGCGGCAGCCCTTGATGGCAAGGCACTGGCTTTGTCCCAGGAAGAGCTGNAAAACATCAGCATCGCTGATGCAGTCCCCGCCCCAAAGACCAAAAGTGTCACCGTCAGCTACACCGTTGACGGCAAACCTCTAAGTACCCAGTTCCTGCTCACACAAGGCCCCAAACACTGGCTGTTCTTTGACAGTTGGCTGATGGTGCCCAGCACTTTACCCACCATCAACGCTTCTGTGGTCAATACAAACCAAGCAAGCATCAATGGGGTAGACGCCAACATGCCCGATGGCAGGAACTCTTTCGCCGTGTTCTACCCTGGCAGCTATAAACTTGAATACCGTTCGGTACTCTTTGCTGCTCCTGCGGTAACGCGCAACGTCACTGGAGCCGATCAGGTCATCCCGAGTGTGGGTCTGGCTACTGGGCCCACCAGCGATCTGTTGTCCCAGGTCGATTCCACCATCCGAACATACCTCGATGCCTGCACTGATCAGTCAGTACTGATGCCCACAGGATGCCCCATGAGCGCCAGCACAAGCAACCGTGTGACCTCGCCGGTGGTGTGGTCCATCGTGGAATACCCAGCCATCACCATTTCACCCTTCGGCGGCCAATGGATCATGGCACCGCTGAGCGTGAAGGCCCTGATTGAATATCATGAGCAGGATCTTTTCACGGGAATCGTTTCCGATTTCAAGGACGTTGAAGATTTCGACTTCTCGGCCAAGCTCTCCATCACCGGGACCAACGTTTCGGTGACCCCGGTGGTCAGCTACTGAACCCGCGTAGATCCAGCGCAAGTTCGCTGGCGCCGTCGGCCGTCATCAGCACAGGGATTCCCCAGTCCTGCTGGTAGAGGTGGCAGGCGGCATGGTCGGGGATCTCCCCGGTGGCGTCCTCTGGGCCGTCGCACGCTGCGGCACGGGCCGTGAAGTGCAGGACACCCTCTGGTACGTCAGGCGAGAGCACAAGGGTCCTGACCAAGCCCACCGAGGTGCCCTCACCGCTGAGTAGAAGTTCAGGAGGCGTGGAGGAGACCTTCAGCTGAGTGGGATCNCCNCACCTGTCATCCAATTTNTGCCCGGTCGGCGCGGAAAAGTTGATTTTCAAGGTGAGCTCCCCGGANGCAATCGGCGTCTTGGGGCGTTGCGTCTGGGCAGCACCTTCATCCACCTGAAGGGCGTTCTTGGGCAACGGCAGGCGGATGAGCTGATGCTTGTTCGCCTCGACCACAATGAGTAACGGCACGTCCCCAGATTCATCGAGTAAAACGTCGCTGGGTTCAGCCAGCCCACGAGCCAGTGTGCTCACCGTCTTAGTGACCGGGTCATAACGGCGCACAGCCCCGTTATAGGTGTCTGCCACTGCCACGGAACCGTCAGGGAGCACCGCGATGCCCAGCGGGTGCTGCAAGCGGGCCTGGGAGGCATCACCGTCTCGGAAGCCGAAGTCAAAGAGCCCCTCGCCAATCATCGTCTGAACTGTTACGGCGCCGTCGTCGGAAAATTTCAGTATGCGCAGGGCGGAAGTCTCTGAATCGGCAACCCAAATATTTCCCTTGGCGTCTTCGGTCACCCCTGAGGGCTGAGCAAACCAGGCCTGCTCGCCTGGGCCATCAAGCAACCCCTCAAGCCCATTGCCAGCCACCACGGTGACCGCCCCACTGGCCGGCTCAAAATCAAAGATCTGGTGAGTTCCGGCCATGGCAATCACCACAGTCTTGAGCACGGAGGAGTACGCAACATCCCACGGCGATGACAACGAAACTTCAAGTGGTTCGGTACCGAGATACGACTCTGAGATGGATTCGCCGTGCTCGCTCACTCTGGCAGGACCAGCCTCCAGCAGACGCTGGATGCCGTTACCGGCCACGGTACGCACCTCTCCGGTGGCCAGGTTCACCCCGCGCAGGCGGTGGTTCACCGAGTCAGCCACCACTACGTTGTAACCGACAGCTATGGCCAGTTCCGCCGGGAGAAGGGCCAAGCCTTGGGGTTCATTGAACTGCGCCTGNCGCCCCTGGCCGTCGAGAATGCCCTTCGTACCGGATCCGATGGTGCGGATCACGGTGGTCAGGTCCGGTCCGGTCTCAACCAGACGGTGATGACCTGTGTCCGAGACAAGGAAGTTGCCATTCTCCAGCGGCAAGACCTTGCCGGGGAAGCGCAGGTCCCGCGAGACCGGTTCCGGGGCAACGTAGGGGCCATTGCCACGGTGCAGCGTGCCCTTGGCCTCGTGGGCAGCAACAAGTTCCGGGATCAGCGAGGCCAGACCGGCCGCATGCCCCTCACCTGAGAGGTGCGCCACGATGTAACCTTCGGGGTCAACCACCACCAGGGTTGGCCACGCGCGCGCCGAATAGGCTTGCCACGTCAGCAGTTCCGGATCATCCAACACCGGATGATGGATGTCATACCGCTCTACAGCCGCAGCCAGTGCCACGGGATCAGCTTCGTGTTCAAACTTAGGCGAATGCACACCCACGGTGACAAGGACATCCTTGTACTGTTCCTCTAGGGGNCGCAACTCATCAAGAACGTGCAAGCAGTTGATACAGCAGAAAGTCCAAAAGTCCAGGAGGACAATCTTGCCGCGTAGCTTNTCCAGGTTCAGCTCGGCACCGCCGGTATTCAGCCAGCCGCGGCCTGCAAGCTCCGATGCCCTGATACGGACGGGACTGATTTTCGTTGCGGAATCCACTAGAGCGTTTCTCCTTGCGTGCCAGCCGGGGTTCCCGGCTCACTGATAGTTGTGCTGCTGGTTCTGGCGGTGCCGTGGTGAGCAGCAGTGCCGGTGTGGGCGCCCCACCAGTGGGCGTGGCGCCGTCGTGCTTGGCATTTTCAGCCTTGGCATTTTCAGCCGTGGCGTTCTCATTCTCCGGCCGATGCACCGGGTGCGGAAAGCTGGGGCCGCGGTTTGACTGAGCCATGGCGGCGTCGCGCGCCGCAAGTTGGGCAAACATGTCATTGTAAGCGCCGAGTTCGGCGTCCTTATTCCGATCAGCTGCCCTATCACTACGCCTTGTCTCACGCGCATCGGATTTAGACCACATATAGGCAACGCCGAGAGCGATCAGCAACGTGGGNAATTCCCCTATCCCNCAGGCAATACCACCGGCTGTTTGCTGGTCAATCAGCGCAGAGTCACCCCAGGACCGGCCCATGTTGCCAAAGTACTCACCCGAAAGCAACGAGGTGGCCATCATCAAGGACACACCAAAGAATGCGTGGAAGGCCATGGTGGCAAGCAGGAGCAGCAGTCGCAGGGGNTACGGTGCACGGGTGGGGAGCGGGTCGGCGCCGATCATGCTTTGCACGAAGATATAACCAGTCAGCGTGAAGTGCAAAATCATTAGCTCGTGGCCCACGTGGTACCGCATTGCCAAGTTGAACGCTGGCGAGTAATAAAACAAGATCAAGCTGCCGGAGAAGTTCGCTGCTGCAAACAATGGGTGCGTGATGATCTTGGAGTAGGTCGAGTGCACCAGCACCAGAATCCATTCGCGGAGGCCGCGGGAGCCATCCCGGCGCGGTGTCAGCGCCTGCAGGGCCAGGGAAATGGGCGAACCCAGTGCAAGGAACAGCGGCGCGATGACCATCAACGCCATGTGTTCAACCATGTGCGCACTGAAGGTGACAGCCCCGTAGACGGCTGGGCCACCAGAGGTGATGTAAACCAAGGCTAGGAGTCCAACAAACCAAGAAATGCTACGCAACACAGGCCATGTGTCACCGCGCCGACGTAGCTTCACGATGCCTGCAATGTACGCCGCCCCTGCCAAGACAGCGAAGGCCACCCACAGCCAGTCCATGCGCCATTCGGTGAACCAGCGGGAAAATTCAAGTTCCGGTGGCAACTGGTAACCGGTGAGGATCTGGGCCGGGGTGAGAGCTGCCGGGACCAGTTCACGTGACTGGGGCGGTGCCGAGCGGCTCAGTCCCACAGCAATACCGCTGACAGCTGACATGATCAACAGTTCACTAAAAATCAGCTGCCACAACAAGCGGCGGGTGCTTGTGCTCCCGTTGTTCTTTTCTCCGCCAGCCAGTCGCGGAATGATCCATTCACGGTGCATCCAGCCGATGACACCCAACAGGATTGTCGCGGCTGACTTCACCAAAATCAGCTGACCGTACGAGGAGTAAAANAGATCGTGCCAACTGGTGATGCGAATGGAGGCATTGATGACGCCAGAACCTGCCACACCAGCAAAGGCAAAGAGTGCCAGGGCAGAAAAACGCTTCAAGGTCTGCGAGGTGATATTCCCCAAAACCTGCGAAACCACCACCAGAACAATGATGCCGCCAACCCACAGCGATGCGCCGGTGATGTGCAAGAACAGCGAATTCACGGCCCCNTTGTGATCAGCGCTGGAGGCGGAGTGGCCAATCAGGGCCTGTGGGATGAAGGAGAGCATAGCCAGCACCAGTGGCACAGCCAAGGCACTAATGTTACGCAGACCAATGACCAACGTGGTGACAACGGCGGCGACGATGGTGATGATCAGCCATGCCTGCCCCACCGGGAGTTCTGTCATAAAGAACACCAGCATGTTGGTGTAATCGCTGGTACCCGCCAACGGCAGCCCGGAAATACTCGAGTAAGTCAGAACTAGGACTGCGATGGCCGAGATAGTCCAAATCCCACCACCCACCATGGCCAACGTCATGGCCCGGGCAAAAGCAGGATGTTCCGGAGCGTGTGTGCGCTTCGCAGAATCTTCTCTTTGCCTACCGGTGTGCGGGCGGTGTGCCTTGAGGTCCTTGGGCAGAATCACAATAGCGAACACCAGAGAACCAATGACAGTTGAGAGTGCCAAGTTATGGATGGTGGTGGCTAATGGCAGGCCCCACCGGGTGAATGCACCGGGGTCCGCCAGGTCAGCTACTGCAGTGGCCCCTGTCCACAGCAGAGAAACCACAACGGCAGCCATAGCAACTATCAGCCCCAGCCACCACCAGCGGCTGGAAATGCCGTTGGCAAAGGTGCCGCTGTCGGAGGCGGTTGCAGGGCGGACTGTGGTCATGGGGAAGACTCTACGGGTGGCACCCTCCCATTGTCCTGCACCCGGTGAACATAGGGCGAATCAGGCAGCTCACAGGAAACTCGGCAGTGCACGTGCCAAAGGTGGCTGCGGGCAAGCTTTAAGGGTCAATCGCCGGGCTGTGAAGCGACTGGCCGCGCCGTGAAGCGAGGGGACGGGCTGTGAAGCGAGGGGACGTGAAGCGACGGAGTGTGAACTTACAGGGGCGGGTGTGATCATTCGCCGTCGCTCCGATCATGCCCCAGCGCGAGGCCTCTGCCCTTAAAGTTGGCCTTAAAGCGTGGAGGCGGCCAACTAGTGTTGGCCGCCTCCACGTGATTCTGTGAAGAAATTACTTCTTGACAGCAGCCTTCAGCTTGGAACCAGCGGAAAGCTTCACGCTGTGGCCTGCTGCGATCTGGATGGTCTCACCGGTCTGCGGGTTACGGCCGGTGCGAGCTGCACGGTCGGTGCGCTCGATGGAGAGCCAGCCCGGGATGGTGATCTTTTCGCCAGCTGCAACGGAGCTCTCGAATACTGAGAAGAGTGCATCCAAAACGCCGTTTACTGCTGTCTGGCTGGTCTCAGCCTTTGCCGCAACTTCAGCAACCAGTTCGCTACGATTCTTAGCCATGTTTGTCCTCCTGGACGTCAAGTCAATCAAATTCCACGCGGTTGCGTGTCAACCACTGCTAGCGAACTTACCAGTTATTCCGCGAGATTCCGGTAAATATCAGCATTTCCCGGCATTTTCTGAGGAAAATTCCCGTATTCTAGGGATATTTCGCTCTCAGCCAAGAATCCGGCACCCGTTTCTGGTCGATTTTTGGGCGATGTGCTGCCGAGAGTTCACTTTCCTAGACGGTGTGAGGACGTGCCCGATTCCAGCCTCACGCGCTCCATGCGGAGCCCGCAAAGGGCAGCAAAGGGCGGCCACCAGAAGGTCGCCGCCCTAATTCAAGCCGAAATTATCAGCTCAAGCCGGTATTACCAGCTGGACTTCTTGATACCGGGCAGTTCGCCAGCGTGCGCCATCTTGCGGAAGCGTACACGGGAGATGCCGAACTTCTGGAGCGTTCCACGCGGACGGCCGTCAATGGCGTCGCGGTTACGAACACGTACCGGCGATGCATTGCGGGGNAGCTTCTGCAGGCCCAGGCGGGCCGCTTCGCGCTCTTCGTCGGTGGAGGCCGGGTTAACGAGGGCCTTCTTGAGGGCGAGACGCTTCTCGGCGTAACGCTCTACGATGACCTTGCGCTGCTCGTTCTTCGCGATCATGGACTTCTTAGCCATAGTCTTAGCGCTCCTCTCGGAATTCAACGTGCTGACGGATCTTGGGATCGTACTTCTTCAGAACCAAACGGTCCGGAGTGTTACGACGGTTCTTGCGGGTTACGTACGTGAAACCGGTACCCGCGGTGCTCTTGAGCTTGATGATCGGACGTACGTCCTTGTCTTTGCCACTAGAGCTTCACCCCACGAGCCAGAATTGAGGCGACGACGGAGTCAATACCGCGTACGTCGATGGTCTTGATGCCCTTGACGGAAAGCTGCAACGTAACGTTGCGGCGCAAGGACGGTACCCAGTAGCGCTTCTTCTGGATATTCGGATCGAACCGACGCTTGTTGCGGCGGTGCGAGTGCGAAATGCTATGTCCGAAGCCCGGCTCGGCTCCAGTCACCTGGCAATGAGCTGCCATGATCACTCCTAAAAATGAATGGAAACGGTTCACTGGTGTAAACCGTGCGAATAGGCAGCGTCCACCCTTGGACAGCATGATTCCCAACCGTCATTTTCATGATGATGAGAAAAGGCCATCGAAGCGAATACCCGAATGCACGCAACTTGAGCCCCTAACTACCGGCCAGCGGGAGGATAATCACCGCAAACCGGAGCAATTGCACACGCTCCGCGCTACCTAGCGCCTACCCAGTCTAGTTCGAAAGGCTCGATTATCCCTAATTGGCCCATATCACGCTCACGGTTAAACCGCTAAGTCAGGCACAAAGGTCTTCTCACCTTCTGCCTAACTAGCCAAAGTGGGTTCGTGCCTCATGGATGCACAACGACGTAGCGGCACTTGCGCTTTGCGGGAGGTTGGTTCTTTGCAGGAGGCTACCCTCCGGCGTCGTACGGGTATTGCGTATGACTTATTAGGACAGCGGGGATCGCAGGGCAGGCCAGCGGGCATGAAGGTTATCCCCTGAAGAAACACCGCGTAGGCGGCGGCTCACCCAAGGGCCCACGTATTCCTTGGTCCAAGCGGCATTGTCTTTGAGGGTTTCAGTTGCGGTCCTCAACGGGATGGGCGGCAGTTCCGGCAGCGGGATGCGTACTGTTTCACCCAGTTGCTCCAGTACCCTATTGGCCATGTTGATGTGTCCTGGCGTGGACATGTGCATACGGTCTATCCCNCACAAGCGCCAGTCGTCGTACTCGCGAAAGCGCCAATAATCAACGAGCTCGGCACCATGACGCTCCGCCACTTCACGGACCAGCTCGTTATAGATCGCTGTGCGCCCGCGGATACTCGCGAAGACTTTCGAGGAACTGGCGTCGTAACCGGTGAAGACCAGAATGCGGGCGCCTGTGACTGCCAGCTTTGCGATGCCGTCGGAGTATTTTCCCACCATCGCATCAATGTCCACCTTGGGGCGCAGGATGTCATTGATGCCGGAGTAGATCGTGACCAGTGTGGGCTTCATGGCCACCGCAGCGTCAATCTGTTCGGCCAGGATCTGGTTCATCTTCTTACCGCGAATAGCCAAGTTGGCGTACCCNCACGATTCCTCGGGGTGGGCCAACGCGAGCTGTTCTGCCGCCCTATCCGCCCACCCACGGACTTGGTTGGGAAGCAGGGGNTCAAGGTCGCCCAGTCCTTCCGTAAATGAATCACCCAACGCCACGTACCGAGCCGAAAATTCCACGTTTACTCCTTGCAACCTGCAGTCCAACGGCCGTACGTGGCGATGCGCTGATCTGCTGCGTGCGCTAGCTCTACACGGCCGGAATTATTTACGCCAAGTCTATGTCCACCCCGTTGGCGGGAAAGATCCAAGGGGCCAACACCGCCGGCCTTGGACGATGAAACGGTCATCTACTGGAGGTATACCCGCTGCCAATGACCGTTGTGTGGCTCTGGAAGCCTGGGCCACACTCTATGGAACCAGTTCCAGCTCTTCACCCGCTGCAATCAAAGCGGCATAGGCTCCGCCCGCGTCGCGCAGCTCTCCCGGACTTCCGACTTCCACGAGGGCCCCGCCTGCCAGCACGGCCAACTGTTCGGCGTCCTCCACGGTGGAGAGCCGGTGGGCGATGGTCAGCGTGGTCCGTCCCACGGCCAGATGGTCCAAAGCCAATTGCACGGCCGCTTCCGTGGTGTTATCCAGCGCTGAGGTAGCCTCGTCAAGGACCAGCACGCGCGGGTTGCGCAAGATGGTGCGGGCAATGGCCAAGCGTTGCTGCTCACCGCCGGAGAAGCGGTGGCCGCGCGCGCCCACCAGCGTGTGGAGCCCTTCGGGGAGCCCGGCCACCAGGTCCGCGATCTGGGCTGATGCGAGGGCCTTCCACAGGGTTGCATCGTCCGCATCCGGGGCTGCCAACAGCAGATTTTCGCGGATTGATGCGTGCACCAAATAACTTTCCTGCGAAACCACGCCCACAATCCGGGCCAACACGTCCGGCGCAATCTCGCGCACATCAACTCCATCTATGGTGACCCGTCCGGCGGTGGTGTCGTGCAGCCGGGGCAGCAACGCTCCAAGGGTTGATTTGCCGGATCCCGTGGGTCCCACCACGGCGGTCGTGGTGCCCGGNGGAAGCACCAGGTCGATGCCGCACAAAACGTGCGTACCGCCGTCGTACGCGAAATGTACGTTCTCGAAGCGGACCTCACCACGCACCAGCGCCGGATCCAGCGGCACTGGCGCGTTAGGGGCCGTAATCTCCGGCACCATGTCCAGGTATTCAAAGATGCGGCTGAATAACGCCATGGCAGTGACCCACTGGACGCCAAGGTTCAGCAGACCCATGATGGGGCGGAAAATGGTGGCCTGCAGGGCAGTGAACGCCACGATGGTGCCGATGCTCATGGTGTTTGAAGGCAGCCCGCCGGCGAAGTAGATCAGTGCCGGGATGGCGGAGAAGATGATGCCCATGGTGGCCATGCGCCAGCGTCCGGCCAACTGCGAGCGCAGTTCAAGNCCGATGAGCCGCTGCGAGCTTTCGGTGTAGCGTTCAGCGTCCCGGCCGGTGGTGCCGAGTGTCTTGGCCAGCCGCACCCCGGAGATGCTCAGGCCTTCCTCCACATAGGTGTTCATGGTGGCCAGCTCGGCCTGCATGGTTGAGGTGATGTCGCGCCGGAGCAGGGCCACGCGGCGGGAGAACCAGACAGCTGGCGGGATCACGATCAGCGAGAGCAGTGCCAGTTGCGGGGACAGCACCACCATGGCCACGGCCGTGCCCACCGCGGTGGTCACATTGGAAGCAACACCGGTGGCCGTGGAGGTAATGACGGACTGCATTCCGGAAATGTCGTTGTTCAGGCGCGACTGCACCTCGCCGCTGCGGGTCTTGGTGAAGAAAGCCAGTGACTGTTTNTGCAAGTGCGTGAACAACCGGGTGCGCAGGGTGTGCATGATTTTNTGCCCCATGGACGTTGTCATCCACGTCTGCACCACGCCAATCAGGGCGGTTGCTGCGGCTATGGCAATCATGGCCCCGGCCAGCAGCCCCAGCATGGGCAGGTCCTTGTGCGGCAGTGCACTGTCAATGACNGCCCTGACAAGGAACGGCTGGGCCAGGCTAATGATGCTTGAGGCGGTGATCAGAAGTATCACGACGACAATGGTCCCCTTGTGCGGGGCAAACAGTGCCACGATGCGCTTGAAGCTCACGGGGTGAAGCTTGATTTGAGTCTTATCTGCTGGATTAATGCGGCCCGGGCCGCGAGTAGAACCACCTGGACTACCCGGACCGCCGTCAGAAGGGATGTGTGGGGCCGGATTGTGCACGGCCAGGTTTTGTCTGCGGATTTCCT
Organism: Arthrobacter polaris; assembly: GCF_021398215.1. Taxonomy (NCBI): domain Bacteria; kingdom Bacillati; phylum Actinomycetota; class Actinomycetes; order Micrococcales; family Micrococcaceae; genus Arthrobacter; species Arthrobacter polaris. Next base: position 3,743,009 of record NZ_CP071516.1, on the reverse strand, counting down.
CCGTCATATGCGCCACCTCCAGATGGTGTGCGGGGTGCGGGATTCGCACCAACTAATAGCGAGGTTACCTCACTATGTGGTTGGGTGTCAACTTGCTATGCTGGTGCAATGGCATCCCTTGACGAAACACCGGACCTCGGCGAGCTGTTCCACACGGCATTTCGCGGATTGCGCCGCACCTGGTCCCAGCAGCTGGCCCCTTGGGAGCTGACCCGCACCAATGGAGGGCACTACTGACGTTGATGCGGTGCCACCCTGACGTTCCGGCACATCCGGCCGGCACCCCGAAGGCGTCGATGCTAATGAAGGAACTGGTGGCGCTGATGGCGCTGATGGCGCTGATGGCGCTGGTGATCAGTGCAGTGGCGGTCGCGGCGACATCCGGCTCAAGGACCTGGCCGAACGTCTGCGCATTGCCCCTCGGTCAGCCACTGAGGTGGTGGACCAGCTCGAAGCCAAGTACCTGGTGCGCCGTGATCCCGACCCCACCGACAGGCGGGCAACGCTCATCGTGGCAACCGCCGCAGGACAAAACTCTTCGCGGACATTCAAGCCCAGCGCCGCGACAAATCCACCGAGTACTTTTCCCGGCTCAATCTGCATGATCGCGCAGAACTGGCCCGAATTCTGGGTCAGCTACACGATTAGCTGCCGCATTTCTCCGCTGTGCCGAGTATTTTCTTGCCGCACACGCCCGCGCCCGCGAACCCGCGCCCAGCCCGCCTCCCGCGTCTGCCCCACGAACCCGCGGTTGGGCAGCAGCGGGTTCGCGGGCAGACGCGGGCAGGCGTCCAGGAGTCGGTTCCACGGCATTGTTTGCGCCCGGTGGCTATCCGGGAAGCGCTTGACCTTGACGCCAGTAGCCCATAAACGCGACCGCGTTTCGGTCCATTCCAACCTCGCGCACCAAATATCGGCGCAGGTCTCGGATGACGGCGGCTTCCCCTGCAATCCATGCGTACAGGCCATGTCCGGTGGTGGCGGCAGGTGTCTCCCACAAAATGGAGGCGTCAATATCCACATCTTCGGGATCTTCTCCGCGGTCGCATACCGCGGGGACCACAACGGAGCGCACCTCAGCTGCAAGCGCACATCCATGCGCCCCAGTTCCCCGCGCCAACCAGCGCACTTCAACGCTGGAACTGGTTGACATCTCCTGGAAGTCNCGCAGCCTCGGAACTTCCAAGACTGCGTGGCCGCCTGTATGGGCAGGGAGCGATTCTAGAATGGCGGCGATGGCAGGCACGGCCGTTTCGTCTCCCACCAGCAGCACACGCTGCGCAAATCCCGGCACAAATTCAATCCCCACACACTCGCCCCACCGCGCGCATGGGCCAATGATGGTCATGGCGTCCCCGGGCTGCGCCTCGGATGCCCATTCGGAGGCAGGGCCAAAACGCCGNTCCAGATGCAGCGCAAAGTCAATGTCCAACTCAGCTGGCACCGGAGCACGCGAGCCGGTGCCGGGAGTGCCCCGTCGCAGGGACCGCACGGTGAAGGTGCGCATGACACCGCGCACGGACTCATCTAGCATGCGCCAGTTGTGGTACCAGTCCTCCTGCAGCGAACCACGGACATGGCTCAGCTCCGGCAGTGGATGCCCGNNGGAGGGAAGCATCAACTTGATGCGTAAATCCAAGGTCCGGCCCTCCGCATTGGAGCCAAAAGCNTCCAAGTCAGAGCCAGTGAACGTGATCCTGCGAAAGTGCGCAGTGAGCTGTTGTACGGCACTCACGCGCAGCTCAAAGGCCCGGATGGGCCGGAGGGTTTCAGTGCCGGCCTGTTCAACTGCCGATCTCATGGCTTGCTCCCTTTAGCCGCAGAAATCAGATCCGGCACACCTTCGGAGAGTTTCCGCACTNGCCGCATCGGCCAGCAGCGCCGCCCGGCGTCCAATGGGAACCACCATGGGCGTTCCCACAACGGGGTCCGCCACCACCACGGAGTCCAAACCAAACACGTCCCGCACCAGCCCGGCCGTGAGCACCTCCGACGGNCGCCCCTGGGCCACAACGGCCCCCGCCTTCATCGCAATGAGGTTATCCGCGTACCTGGCCGCAAGGTTCAGATCATGCAGCACGATCACCACCGTGATGCCGCGCCGCGCATTGAGCTCGGACACCACATCCAGAACTTCCACTTGGTGGGCCAGGTCAAGGTAGGTGGTGGGCTCATCCAGCAGCAGCACGTCGGTTTCCTGAGCCAGCGCCATGGCGATCCACACTCGCTGACGCTGACCGCCGGATAATTCATCAATACTCCGCCCAGCCAGCCGCTGGGTGCCAGTGACGTTCAGCGCGGCCGCCACGGCGTCGTCGTCGGCCGCCGTCCATTGCCTGAACCAGCCTTGGTGCGGGCTGCGGCCCCGCCCCACCAAGTCCGCAACGGTAATACCTTCGGGCGCCGTCGGAGTTTGCGGTAGGATGCCTAGCTTTCGGGCAATTTCGCGGGTGGGGACTTTGTGGATGTCCTCGCCATCAAGGTGTACGACGCCGGAAGTTGGCTTGAGCAGCCTGGCCAGACCGCGTAGCAAGGTGGATTTGCCGCAGGCGTTGGCCCCGACAATGATGGTCACCTTCTCTGCAGGTAAGTCCACCGAGAGATTCTCTACGATGGGNCGCCCGCCATAGCCCAGCGAGTTCGCCGGCGGAGAGTCTTGCAGGGTTTTGTGCTGAGCGTTCAGTCATCTTAGCCTCCTTGGTTGGCTCGGTTGGATGAGATCAGCAGCCACAGCAGGAAGGGCGCGCCCAAGGCCCCTGTGACCACTCCTACGGGCAGTGCCGTTCCGGGAAGTGCGTTCACCGCAACAAAGTTGGCAGCCAACACAATGGCCGCCCCCACCAGCGCCGACAGCGGCAGGCTGGAGGCTCCTGCGTTCAGACGCTTTGCGATGGGCCCGGATAGAAAGGCAACAAANGCGATGGGTCCGGCGGCCGCTGTCGGGAAGGCAGCGAGCAAAACTCCCACAACCGTCAGCAACAGGCGCGCACGGGGAACATCGAAACCCAGCCCGGCCGCAGTGTCGTCCCCNAGCGCCAAGCCGCTGAGCTGGCGTGAACCGACAGCGGTGAACGGCATAAGCATCAGCAGGGCCGCTCCCAAAATGGCGACACGCTCCCACGTGGCAGAGTTCAATGAACCAGTCAGCCACACCATGAGGTCCTGGGCGTTGTTGATATCTGCCCGTGACAGCATGAACGTCACGGCCGCCTGCATGAAAGCTGCCGTGCCAATCCCCACCAATATCAATCCCGTGCCGCCGCGCCCACGGGCCAGCACAGTGATGAGCAGGGCCACCAATAGGGCCCCTACAACGGCTGCGAGCGAGACCCCGGCACCTCGAACACCCAACAGCACGACGGCGGCAACTGCCGTTGCGCTGGCACCGTAGCTGATGCCAATGATGTCGGGGCTGGCCAGCGGATTGCGGAGCATGGTTTGAAANATGGCACCGGCCGCGCCGAAGGAGGCCCCTGTCAACAGCCCCAATAACGCTTGCGGGAGCTTGTTTTCCATGACGATGAAGCTGGCGCCGGGAATTCTCTCCCCACCCAGCATCGCGAAGAAGTCTCCGATGGTGACGGTGTAGCTACCCAACAATATGTTCACCGCCAGAAGACCAAAGACCAGCACCCCGGCGGATCCCATAAGCAATGCCCGACGCCGGCGCGGNGCTGTGCGCAGTTCACGCGCCCAGGCGCCGCTCACCCCATTTTCGCCGTTTCCAAGACGCTCACAGCTCGGCCCGTTTCCCGCGGCGCACCACTGCTATAAAGACGGGCGCGCCCATCATGGCCGCCAAGATACCCGCGGGCACTTCCCCAGGGAGCAGGATGACCCTGCCAACTACGTCCGCCAGCAACAGCACCGCGGGTGCCGCTAGCAATGACAGCGGCAGCAGCCAACGGTAGTCGGGCCCCACCAGAGATCGCAGCAGATGCGGCACCACCAGGCCAATGAAGGCAATGGGCCCAACCAAAGCCGTTGCAGAACCGCACAGCAGCACAATTCCACAGGCGGAAACCGCCCGGCCTGCTCCGGGCCGCTGACCCAAGCCGCGCGCCGTGTCGTCGCCCAGTGCAAGAGAGTTCAAAAGTCGTCCCGTNAAAAGCAACACGGCTACTCCCACCAGCACAAAGGGCAGCACGGCAGTGATCGATTCCCAGGAGCTGCCGGCCAGCGCACCCACCTGCCATCGGCGGAACAGTTCCAAGGAATCCTGGCTCGTCACGAGCATTGCACTCATAAGCGAACCCATGCCGGCTGCAATGGCGGCTCCGGCGAGGGCAAGCTTCACTGGTGTTGCCCCACTGCGGCCCAGGCTTGCCACCGAATACACCACAACCGCTGCCACGGCACTGCCGCCGAAGGCAAACCACAGGTAGTTGGAGACGCTCGTGGCGCCAAAGAAGAAGATACCGGCTACCACCGCCAGCGAGGCGCCGGCATTGATCCCGAGGATGCCTGGATCTGCCAGCGGGTTGCGGGCTACTCCTTGCATCGAGGTGCCGGCCAGACCCAGCGANACCCCAACCACCAGCCCTGCCACGGTGCGCAGGAGGCGGGAGTAAATTACGCCATGGTCCCCGTTGGTCGGGTCAAAGTGCAGCATCGCATCGAGCACCGTGGACGGGGCCGTGCTGCGTGCACCCACGGCCAGCGAAGTCAGGACCAGCACGCCCAGAACCGCCGCAAGGACAACTATCCACAGCATTCGGCGGCGGTTGCCTCCCACCGCCGGACCCAAGGCCGTGCACCTGGACACGGCTGACCTCGAACCAGCCGTTCCAGCGGTCCCGGCAGCACCGGACAAACCCACAGCGGTCGCATTGCGAGGCACAAAGCTGTTGTTCCCGGCGTCGCGCTTCCCTCCACCGTTGCTGGTGCACTTGCCACAGACGCTTTCCTTACGCCTTGTCGGCTGCGGCAGCCAGCTGCGGCAAGAAAGCGTCAAGNGCCCACGGCAGGCTCAGTGGGGACGAAGCGGAAATAGCCAAGGTGAGCGTGTTGTCCGAATCCGCAACAAATGCACCGGACCCCAAAGCCGGGATCTGACTCAGCAGCGGATCCGCAACAATCGCTTCCTTGGTCTTCTTATCTGGAACCCAGCTCACAAAGATATCCGAATCCAGCTCATTGGCCTTTTCCGCCGACCACGGAAGGTAGAACNNCCTCTGCGGTTTTTCAGCCTTGACCACCACGGGNGCCAGCACCATGCCAATGCTGGAAAGGAACTTAGGACGGTTGTCGGCGGAGGTGTACACGTTCACGCCTTCGCTCTTTGCTGGTTCCAGATTGCCATAGATGAAGGTCTTTCCTTCGAGCTGTGGGTATTTGGCGGCCTGATCCTGGATGACCTTCTCAGTCACTGATACCAGCTCTTGGGCAGCCTTCGAGCGGCCCAACGCCGCGCCGATCATGGTGGTGGAATCCTGCCATGCCGTTGAGTAGGCCGCCTCCGGGAATGCCACCACGGGAGCGATCTTGCTCAGTTTGTCGTATTCTTCCTGCGTCAGGCCCGAGTAGACCGCCAAGATGAGGTCCGGATTGGTTTTGGCGATTTCAGTGAAGTTCACTCCATCTGTTTCTGAGTACTGTGCTGGTGCCTTGTCACTGCCAAGAGCGGCTCCCGCCTTTTCCAGCGCGGCATCCTTCCAGGGAGTGGAGAGTGCACCATTGCCACCCCAGTCGTTCCTGGGCATACCCACAGGAATCACTCCCAGGGCAATGGCAACATCGTCATTGACCCAAGAAACCGTCGCAACCCTTTGCGGGGCCGTCTTAATGAGAGTTTCACCGTAAATGTGCTTGACGCTGACAGGAAATGTGTCCGTGGCTGTGTCCGTAGTTTGCGTCCCAGTTTCTCCCACAGCTCCCGTTGAACAACTTGCCAAGCCAACTCCCAGGCCTGCAATAGATACGAGGAGTCCCATCTTCAGACCCTGCCGACGCGAAAATTCCATAACACTTCCTAACGTTTACCCCAAGGCGATGCCGGCATAGGTAATGCAAGCCTTACCTAACACTAGCGGATCACATTTTATTAGGAAACATTTTACTGTTGTATTTGACATTCATCACAGTAGTGTCATTGAATCCGGCAATGCAGCTCACTGCCGTGGGTGCGCAGAGCGTCAGCACCAGCGTTCTGGCTCGCGGTTCAGGCGCGAAGCCACCCCGACCCACATGACCGGCTCTGACCCGCAAACCAGCGGCTGGGCAGCAGCGGGTTCGCTGGGCAGTCGCAGGTTCGCGGGTCAGCAGCGGGTTCGCTGGGCAGTCGCAGGTTCGCGGGTCAGCAGCGGGTTCGCTGGGCAGTCGACAGAACGCGCCCTAGGCGCGGATTCAGCTACTGCGGTGGAGTGCCAGAAATGTTAACCATCCACGGCACGCCATATTTGTCGCTGCACATGCCGAAAGTGTCNCCNCACGGAGATTTCTCCAACGCCATCGATATCACGCCGCCGTCGGAGAGCTTGTCCCAATAGCCGCGCAGCTCGGCCTCATCCTCGCCGCTGAGAGATACCGTGTGGTCTGAGCCGTGCGAGAACGCCACAGAGTCCCTAGCTGCAGGAACATCAGAGCCCATCAGCACCAATCCGTTCTCACTGACTAGCATGGAGTGCATGATTCTGTCCGTGTCGGCAGGATCCTGGGACATGTTGAACTCGCCGAAGGTGGTCCGCTCCACCGTGCCACCAAAGACTGACTGGTAAAACTCCATGGCGTCCTTGGCGTTGCCGGCAAAACTCAAATAGGGTTGAGGTGCGTGGCCATGATGACCCTCCTTGATTGTGGGTACGAGCCTTGCCGGTGTGCCCGAATAGGTTGAACGAAATTATGCTCTTCTGCGCGGGCTTTGTCAGCAACTATTCCCAAAACCCGCGCCTGCCCCGCCAACCCGCGGTGGGGCAACAGCGTTTTCACGGGGCAGACGCGGGCATGCGTCCCAGACGCGGTATCAGTGACCTGCTGCGGTTAGGCGTCAACAGGGCGGGTCGGCGCAGTGCCAGCTCCAAAGGGACTCCCGCCGAGTGACTCGCGCCCGTGGGCCGTGGCCCAACCCGAGGTGTCCGGTCCCAGCGGCACAATGTGGGTAGGGTTCAGATCGGTGTGGACAATGTAATAGTGCTTCTTGATCTGCTCAAAGTCCACGGTGTCACCAAATCCGGGNGTCTGGAACAGATCACGGGCATAGGCCCACAGGACGGGCATCTCGGTGAGCTTGTTGCGGTTGCATTTGAAATGGCCGTGATAGACGGCATCAAAGCGAACCAAGGTGGTAAANAGGCGCACATCAGCTTCGGTGATGGTCCCTCCCATCAGGTAGCGCTGGCTGGCGAGGCGTTCCTCGAGCCAGTCCAGAGCGGTGAATAGGCGCGCATAGGCGGCGTCGTAGGCGTCCTGGCTGCCAGCAAAGCCGCAGCGGTACACGCCATTGTTCACCTCTGTGAAAACGCGCTTGTTCACCACAGTCATCTCCGCACGCAAAGCCTCCGGGTAGAGGTCGGGCGCTCCATCACGGTGGAATTCTTTCCACTCGGTGGAGAAGTCCAGTGTGATTTGCGGGAAATTATTCGTCACAACCGCCCCGCTAAGAATATCCACCATGGCCGGAACCGTAATTCCCCGCGGGTAGTTGGGNGTGCGCTTGAAATAGGCTTCTTGGAGCCGTTCGATCCCCAGGACCGGATCGCGGCGGCCGGGGTCTAGGTCGAAGGTCCACGAACGGACGTCGTGCGTGGGCCCGCACACGCCAATGGAAATGGCTTCCTCAAGGCCCAACAAGCGGCGCACAATAGTTGACCTGTGCGCCCAAGGGCACGCCCTGGCCACCACCAACCGGTACCGCCCGGCCTCCACGGGGTAGCCACCGGCACCGTCACGGGTAATCCGGGTTTCAATGTAATGCGTGTCNCTGGTGAATTCGGCGCCGGTGACATAGGCACCCACCGTGCTGAATTCTTCATTCGCTGCATTGCCGTCAGTTACCATGGCGCCAGTTTATGCCCAGACGGAAAACCCGGTAGAGAACGCGGGCATCATGATTCCCCAATAGCCCTGCTCCGTACGTGCGCTTTATCCATTGCGGATCGAGGTGCAAGGTGCAAGGTATGACCGTAGGCCTTGGCCGCAATACCAGCAGCAGGGGCCACCGCATCCATGTCCGAAGTGAGAACATACTTTGCCCCTTCAGATTTTTGCGCCATGTTCAGTGCTCCTTCGGCAGTACGGTGTTCGCTGTTATCCCCAAAGCTGCACTGTTTTGACCAAAACTCGTCCCGCACTCTCCATATTTTCACCGGAACCCTCAAACTCACCCAACGCCGCACGTCCCACGGAGCCTCATGCGCGTTCTGAAACTTTCACCTGAGCACACCCTGTGGGCCACTCGCCAGGTACATCCCCTACTGCATGAGCTGGTACGACGGCGAAATGCGCTACCCCGCCGTGCCGCCGTCGTGCGCGCTAAGCGAAACCTGCCCGACTTGCCGAGCCCCCGCTTTACTCAGTAAAACCCTGCTTATGATCAACACGCACCAGGTGAACGATCCACAAGAACGCCACCCACAGTGAGGACCTTCCATGGCGGCTCCAGAAACCAGCGCCGCACCACAGGGCAGCACCAATGTCGCGCAAAACCATCGATGCAGCAGGCACAGCCATGGTTGAATTCCAGGGCGTCAGCAAGATCTACCAGGGCCAGTCCGCTGCCGTGGAAAACCTCAATCTCAGCGTTGAGAGCGGANAAATCACCGTTNTTGTTGGACCGTCGGGCTGCGGCAAAACCACTTCGCTGCGCATGATCAACCGCATGGTGGAGCCCACCTCCGGCAGTATCACGGTGGGCGGGCGCAACGTTGCTGATATTCCGGCCCCGGAGCTGCGCCGCTCCATGGGCTACGTCATGCAGCAAGCCGGGCTGCTGCCGCACCGCACCGTGCTGGATAACGTCTCCACCGTGCTGCGCCTGAACAAGGTTCCGCGCGCGCAGGCCCGCAACCGTTCCCTGGAACTGCTCGAAACTGTGGGGCTACCGGCGGCCATGGCCAGGCGCTACCCCACTCAGCTCTCCGGCGGACAGCAGCAGCGCGTTGGCGTGGCCCGGGCTTTGGCCGCCGATCCCNCANTCTTGCTCATGGACGAGCCCTTCTCCGCCGTTGACCCTGTGGTCCGCGCCGAACTCCAACACGAGCTGTTGCGGTTGCAGCGTGAACTGGATAAAACCATCATTTTCGTCACGCACGACATCGATGAAGCCACTCTCCTGGGCGACAAGGTGGCTGTTNTTGCCGTCGGCGGCCGCGTGGCCCAATATGCTCCTCCGGAGGAAATCCTGCGCGCCCCGGTGGATGATTTCGTGGCCAATTTTGTGGGCCGCGATCGCGGCTTCCGCAGGCTCTCCTTCAGCCCGGGCACGGACGTTCCCATCCACCCGGTAGNNCCACTGTGGTGTGGCAGGGGACCGCCGGGCCAGGCACGCACCACGAAGTTGCCTCCTGCGCAGCNNTCCGGCACCTCCGTCTGGGTGTTGGTGGTGGACGCCGACAACCGCCCACTAGGCTGGCTACCCCTTCCGGCAATACCCCGCCAGCACCGGGCGCTTAGCCGCCGCAGGTTCCCCGCTCTGGTGCCCGGCGGCTCCCTGTTCCACCGTGGCGACCCGTTGCGCACCGCCCTCGATTCCGCACTGTCCTCCTCCGGATTAGGCGTTGCCGTGGATGACGCCGGGCGTGTGGCAGGGNTTGTCAAGGGTCCCGAGGTGTTGGCAGCCATCGATGCAATTCGCGAGGGCCGGCACTGATGCGGGGATCATCTGATGCAATGGTTCCTGGCAAATTTGCCCCAGGTTGCGAACCTCACCGGCTATCACCTGGTGCAAGCCGTGGTGCCGTTGGTCCTGAGTGTGATCATCGCTATTCCACTGGCCCAAGTAGCCCGTTTGAACAGGACGGCCGGCGCCGTCATTCTCTCGGTAGGCTCGCTGCTCTATACGGTCCCGTCGCTGGCACTGTTTGTGATCCTGCCCAGCATTCTGGGAACCCGGATTCTGGATTTTGCCAACATCATTGTGGCTCTCACTATTTACGCCGTGGCATTGCTGGTCCGCTCTACCCTTGACGCGTTAAATTCTGTGGATGATTCCNTCCGTCAGGCAGCCACTGCCATGGGGTACAAACCGTTCCAGCGGTTTCTGGGCGTTGATCTTCCGCTGTCCATTCCTGTGTTGTTTGCCGGCCTGCGCGTCATCTCCGTCAGCAACATTTCCCTCGTGACAGTAGGCTCACTGCTGGGCATTCCCAGCCTGGGCTTCTTCTTCACCGACGGCCTGGCGCGCAACTTCACCACTGAGATAATTGTCGGGATTGTGGGCACCCTGGTACTGGCATTGTTGATGGATGTGGTGCTGGTGCTCCTGCAAAGACTGCTGACCNCCTGGCTGCGCAATGCCAAGGCTGCCCGCGTTCGACGGCGGTGACCGCATGAGTGTGCCAACGCTGCTTCCAGCTACGAACTACACCTCCTCCGGCCCCTTTGCTCAAGGCTGGCAGTGGCTCACCGACCCGATGAACTGGCAGGGTTCCATGGGTGTGCCCACCCGTGTGCTGGAGCACCTCGGCTACACGGGCCTGACCCTGGCAATTTCCCTTGCCATTGCCGTACCGGTGGGCCTGTATGTAGGACACACGGGCCGGGGACGCAGCGTCGTCATTGCCCTAGCCGGCATGCTCCGGGCCCTGCCAACGCTGGGTGTCATGACCTTGTTTGCGCTGGTTGCCACCTCCACCCTGTCCCTCATGCCAGCGATTTGGTCGCTGGTGTTATTGGCCGTCCCACCCATCTTGACGGCCACGTATGCCGGGATTTCTTCTGTTGAACGGGATTTGGTGGATGCCGCGCGCAGCATGGGGATGACCGAACCGCAGATCTTGTTCGGGGTTGAGGTGCCCAACGGGCTGGTGGTCATGCTTGGCGGTTTCCGCTCCGCCGTGCTGCAGGTGGTTTCCACGGTGGCGGTCGTGGCGCTCCTCGGCTTGGGTGGCTTGGGCCGCTACATCATTGACGGCTTGGCTGTGCAAGACTACGGTCAGGTTCTTGGCGGTGCCGTGGTGATTGCCGTCTTGGCCATCGTCCTTGACGGCGTGTTGGTCCTGACCCAGCGCGCAGTGGTTTCGCCCGGGTTGCGGCCAAGTACAGTCGTTGCAGAGCATTCCCCGACCGCCGTAACAGCACCAGCAGAGTCACCCGCACCGAGCACTTCCATCACTTAGGCTCTACACATCACTAGTTCCGCTTCATAGGAGACACCATGAACAAGAATATGATTCCCACCCGCCGCGCGTTTCTGGCGCGGCTGCGGGTCTCCGTGGCACTTGCAGTGACAGCCTGCAGCGGCGGCAACCCTCTGTCCAGCGATAGCAGCGCGCCAGCTGGCAGTAGCACATCGGTGGTGGTGGGTTCGGCCAACTTCCCCGAAAGCGCCACCGTTGCGGAGATTTATGCTGGCGCGCTGACCGCTGCTGGCGTCACGGCCACCACAAAGCTGAACATCGGTGCCCGCGAGGTGTACATCAAGGCGGTCGAGGACGGCTCCATTGACATCGTCCCCGACTACAGCGGAAATCTGCTGGGTTACCTGGATCCCAAGACCACCGCGACCACCGCGGAAGAGGTGCTTGCGGCACTGCCTGCAGTGATGCCGGACGGATTGTCAGTACTGGATGCTGCCAAGGCGCAGGACAAGGACGCCATGGTGGTGACAGCGGAGACTGCAGCAAAATACAACCTGAAATCGATCGAGGACCTGGCAAAGGTGTGCAGCGAGCTGACGATCGGTGCACCGCCGGAATTTCAAACCCGCCCGTATGGACTGCCCGGTTTGAAGGCGAACTACAACTGCGTGCCGGCTAAGTTCACTCCCATCAGTGACGGCGGCGGGCCCCTGACGGTCAAGGCGCTGTTGAACAACGAGATTCAGGTGGCAGATATCTTCACCACCTCCNCTGCCATTCCGGCCAACAAACTGGTGGTCCTCACCGATCCGAAGAACAACTGGTTGGCACAGCAGGTGCTGCCGGTGGTCAAGACGGACACAGTGAATGCCTCAGCCAAGGATGCGTTGAATAAGGTTTCAAGTTTGCTGACCACCGAGGACCTCATCAAGCTCAACGACCAGGTCAGCGGCGATCAANAGATGGACCCCAAGGATGCCGCGGCACAGTGGCTCAAGGACAAGGGCATCACCAAGTAAGGAGACATCATGGCCAGCGGGATCGAAAAGTTGATGTAGTTGTCATCGGCATGGGCCCCGGCGGCGAATCGCTCGCCGGGGAGCTCGCTGAGGCTGGGCTTTCGGTGGTGGGTGTGGAAGCCAGGCTGGTGGGCGGGGAATGCCCGTACTTCGGCTGTATCCCGTCCAAAATGATGATCCGGGCCGGCAACGCCGTGGCGGAAGCACAGCGCATTCCCGTTCTGGCTGGCGAGGCACAAGTCGCCTCCGACTTTGCGGTGGTTGCCCAGCGCATACGCTCCGAAGCCACCGACAATTGGGACGACACCGTCGCGGCCGATCGGTTCACCGGCAAGGGCGGGCGGCTGGTGCGCGGTATGGGACGGCTTGTTGGTGCCCGCAAGGTTGCTGTCACAACGCACGACGGCGGTGAGCTCACCTTCAGCGCCAGCCGTGCCGTAGTACTGAATCCCGGCACCAATCCGGCGGTTCCGCCTATTCCCGGGCTTGAGGGGACACCCTTTNGGACAAACCGGGAGGCCATTGCGGCGAATAAGGCACCCAAGTCGTTGGTTATTGTGGGCGGCGGGCCTGTGGCCGTGGAGCTGGCGCAGGCCTTTGCCCGCTTTGGCACCAAGGTGACCTTAGTGGTGCGTGGTCCGCGGCTGCTGTCCAAGGAAGAGCCGGAAGCATCAGAAATTCTTGGCGGGGTCTTTCACAGCGAAGGCATCAAGGTGCTGTACAACAGCACCGTCACGGCTGTGACGCACGCCAATGCCGGCTTCAAGCTCGAAGTGGCCCGTGCTAGCGGCGCCGTAANNAAGCTTTCGGCAAGCAAGCTTCTGATAGCCACCGGCCGCGTCCTGGCCCTGGCCGGGCTGGACTTGCCAGCCGCCGGCATCACATGGGGTGAATCTGCTGGGAAGGCCAACACAGGGACCGGCAACGCCTCGAAGACAGACACCGCGCCCACCGTGGATGCGCACATGCAGCTGACCAAGGGCCTGTACCTGATCGGAGACGCGGCAGGCNGGGGCCCATTTACACACATGTCGATGTATCAGGCCAACATTGCCACCGGGCACATTCTGGGCCAGGACCGTGGGNAAGCCCAGTCGCACGCCGTGCCCAGGGTGACGTTCACCGACCCGGAAGTTGGCGCCGTGGGCCTGAATGAACAGCAGGCACGCGAGGCCGGATTGGACATCCGGGTTGGTTATACGAAGGTCAGTGACTCCACCCGCGGCTGGATTCACAAGGCTGGCAACGAGGGTTTCATCAAGGTTATTGAGGACACGTCGACGGGAGTCCTGGTGGGCGCCAGTTCCATGGGACCACACGGCGGGGAGGTACTCTCGGCCTTGGCCCTGGCCGTGCACGCCCGCGTCCCGGTGAAAACCCTCGGAACCATGATTTACACCTACCCCACGTTCCATCGCGCCATCGCCCAGGCTGTCGCAGCGCTCAAATAAGCGAAATTGCTACGCTAGCAGGGCTTTGCGCACTGCGGCGCTCAGTTGCATGGCGCGCCCACCGGTGCCGCCGTCCTCGTTCCACGCCGGAATGTAGCCAAAGCCAATCCCGTACAACGGATCGGCGAAGCCGAGGGAGGCGTTGGCGCCGTCGTGCCCGAACGCTTGGGCACCGCCGAAATCCATGCGCGGGTTGGCTTTCATGAACGTCACGGCAAAGGAGCCGAGCTCGCANAAGACCCGGTCCAGGCCCCACACCTGTTCCTGGCTCATTTGCCCAATGGTGTCTGCGGTCAAGTAAGCGGGAAGACCGTCGATGCCGGTGACCGCCCCGGCGTAAACGCGGGCCAGGCCGTCTGCGGAACCCACACCAGTGCCACTGCAGCTCCCGGCCGCCCGGACGCTGCGAAGGTTCGGCAGTCCCAGCAGGTTTCCGGCCTGCACATTACTAGAAACCCCGGCGATGGAGCCAGGGTCCAGAAAGGCACCAGCTGGTTCTTCGGCGAAGAGTACCGGCAGGAAACGCGGTTCATATGCTTCGGGCAGGCCCAGGAACATGTCCGCCGCATACGGTTCCCGGATGCGACAGTTGTACAGTTCCTGCAGCCTTTCTCCACTCACCAGCAGGCACAGCTGCTCTAGGAAAACACCCATGGTCAGTGCGTGATAGCCGAACGTGCCGCTTCCCGGACGCCACATGGGNGCCAAAGCGGCCAAACGCGCGGCCACGACGGCGAGCTCGCCATATTCCGCCATCTCAAAACCGCCCTGGACGCCCACCAACCCCGCCTGGTGGGAAAGGAGTTGGCGCACCGTGATCGTGGCCTTACCCTTCTGGGCAAACTCGGGCCAGTAGCTGGCCACTGTGGTGTCAAGGTCGATCAAGCCGTCCTGGACCAGCAGGCTGAAGGCGAGCGCAGCTACGCCCTTCGAGCAGGAAAACACNCCTGTAAGGGAATCAGCCCTCGAGTCCTTCCCACCCACTAAGTCAACAACCTTGGCCCCTGGTGGNTAGACGGCCAGCTGCGCGCTGTAGCCGGGGTCGGCGTCGAGCATGGAATCAAANAGCTCCCGGACACCGGCGAACTTCTCGGTGGCCAGACCCTGGGATACGCCGGCGCCCGGCTGCTGTGAAAGTGTCATGCAACCACTCTAGGGACTGTGGGCGGCCCTGTCCGGATGTCCAGGAAATGCGCCATCTGACGAATCAGCGCAAAGCTCGTTCCGTGGCGGTTATGGGGTGCTCGGGTTTGGTGAAGAAAGAGGCATGTCTTGACTCAAACAAAACAACTAGTGGCCACTTTCCGGCACAAGGATCCGCCGATGAACCGGGCTAGCAGATGCACAAACTCTGGGCGAGCTCACCAGCCACGGCGTGATCGGTGCGCGCGGTGCGAAAGCTCTCAGCGCCTGCAAGAAGCAGCTCAGCTCCCGAGCCCGGCGTCGGTACCAGCACCGATGCCGCAGTAGTCCAACAGCAGTTCACCAAACATGGAGTTGGCCCAGGAAAACCACGGCCGGGTGAACTGGGCGGGATCGTTGGGGTCAAAGCCCTCGTGCATGGCTCCTGTACCGCCGGTGGTGTCGCGCAGGCACTGCAGCAGCCGCAGCTTTTCGCCCGCATCAGCCGTGGTAAGCCCCTGCACGGCGAGCGCGATGGGCCAGATGTAGCCTGGCGGGGTATGCGGGGAGCCTATCCCGCCCGCATGCTCGCCCGCATAATAAAACGGGTTCTCCGGGCTGAGAATGAACGCCCGCGTGGCCAGGTACAGCGGATCCTCCGGGTCGATTCCGCCGGTCAGCGGCAGGGACAGCAGGCTGGGCATGTTGGCGTCGTCCATCAGCAGGGCGTTCCCAAGCCCGTCCACCTCGTACGCGTACATGTCCCCGTGNGACGGNTGGGCCACCACGCCATGGCGCGCCACGGCGTCGGAAATCTCCGCGGCCAGTGCGGTGGCTTCGGCGGCGAGTTCGGCGTCGGCATAAACCTCCACGGCAATCTCCCCNAGCTGCCGCAGGGCGGCAGCGGCGAACAGGTTTCCGGGGATGTTGTAGCTGTACACGCAGGCGTCGTCGCTGGGTCTAAAGCCCGCCCACGTCATGCCGGTGACGACCGAGACCGGCCCCNNTCCCTCCCGCTGGAGCGTCTCGCTGGGAAGCTCGGTGTTGCGCACAAAGCGGTAGCTGGAATTGGCTTCGTGGTCTTGTTCCAGGCGCAGCTGGTGCACAATCGTCCGCAGCACGGAGTGGACTTCGGCCGTGAAGACAGCCGTGCGGGAGGTGCGCCGCCACACGGTGTGGGCCAGCCAGATGGGGAAGGCCAGAGAGTCCACCTCATACTTGCGTTCCCAGATCCAGGGGTCTTCGCAGCCGTCGTCGGTGTCATAGGAGGCGCCGCTCGCTTCCTTGTTGAACGCGTTCGCGTAGGAATCCTGGGCCAGGTACTGGAACTGGCGCCGGCTCAACCCGGCCAGCACCATATACAGTTCGGCGCCGTCGGTGGAATCCAGGAAGCGCAANAATGGCAGCATCTGTGCGCAGGAATCACGCAGCCACATGGCGGGAATGTCCCCGGTGATGACGAAGGTGGTGCCGTCGGGCTCGCGCGTCAGGGTGGTTTCCAGGGTGTTGCGCATGCCCTCGTGAAAGATCGTGGCCAGCGCAATGTCGCCTGTGACCTTTCAATGGCCGCCGCACATTCAAGGAGGGGCCGCTTTAGGAACTCCTTAGCATCCCATGGCGCTTCGCTTGGGATTCCGGTGTCTTTAATACCCATACTGCTCTCCTTACTCGCCAGAACAACCCAGCCTATGCGTGGTTGCCAGCACCGCCTACTAGACTTCAAGTCAGCCCCTCCGCCCGGTGAGTTCCTGGAAGGTTTATGCCCATGCATGACAAACACGGTCTGATCCAAAACCGGCTCAAGCGAGTCCTTGTTGAACGGATTGTCCCAGCCATCCACACTCCCGTGGCCGCGTTGGCCCTGACGGCGTGGCAGGTCGAAGGCGGTCAGGGCGAGCCCGTGGATCCCTCGCTTGCCCTGCCAGGTGGTTCGCCCACCAACGGCGAAAAGTACCTTCCGTTCGAAGTGGGCCAGGCGTGGGGCCCTGCGTGGGGCACCACCTGGATTCATCTCACGGGCACCGTGCCTGCCAGCGCGCAGGGCCAGAAGGTGGAGTTGGTGGTGGACTTAGGTTTCAGCCAGTCCTGGCCCGGGTTTCAGGCCGAAGGGCTCGTGTACNCTCCCGACGGGCGCACCGTAAAGGCGCTGAACCCGTTGAATACGTGGATTCCGGTGGCCGCACAAGCGCAGGGCGGTGAGAAGATCGACCTCTACGTTGAGGCTGCTTCTAACCCCTTCGTCTTTACCGATAACCCGTTCATCCCCACGGCGCTGGGTGAGAAGTTCACGGCAGGTGACGCCCCGCGTTACACCATGGCCCGGGCCGACATCAATATCTTCAACACTGAGGTTTGGGAGCTCGTCCAGGACCTCGAAGTGCTCGATCAGCTCCAGGCCGAGCTGGATTTGGGTAATCCGCGCCGCTGGGACATCCTGTATGCGCTAGAACGCGCGCTCGACGCCGTTTCCCTCACCGATATACCCGGCACGGCGGCCGCGGCCCGGNCCCAGCTGGCCGGAGTGTTGGCGCAGCCGGCCAACGCCAGTGCCCACCAGATCACGGCCATTGGGCACGCCCACATTGACTCGGCGTGGTTGTGGCCGGTGCGTGAGACGGTGCGCAAGGTGGCCCGCACCACCTCCAATGTGGTGAATTTGCTGGCCGAAAACCCCGAACTGCAGTTCGTCATGTCCTCCGCCCAACAATACGAATGGCTAGCCGAGCAACGCCCTGAGGTCTTCACCAAGGTCAAGGCCGCCGTGGCGGAGGGCCGTTTCATCCCGGTGGGCGGCATGTGGGTGGAGTCTGACACCAACATGGTGGGTTCCGAAGCCATGGCCCGCCAATTCACCTACGGTCAGCGCTTTNTCACCGAGAACTTTGGTGTGCAGTGCCAGGAGGTGTGGCTGCCGGATTCCTTTGGTTACTCGGCAGCGCTGCCACAGATTGTGAAGCAGGCTGGCGCCAAGTGGTTCCTGACGCAGAAGATCTCCTGGAACACCGTGAACAAGTTCCCGCACCACACCTTCAACTGGGAGGGGATCGACGGCACCCGCGTATTCACGCACTTCCCGCCCGCGGACACGTACAATTCCCAACTCTCCGGCGCGGAGCTGGCGCACGCCGTGCGGAACTTCCGCGACAAGGGCGCCGCCAAGAATTCGCTTATCCCGTTTGGTTGGGGCGACGGCGGCGGCGGGCCTACGCGCGAAATGCTCGCCCGCGCCAAGCGCACCCGCAATTTAGAAGGCTCCNCCNAAGTCACCATCCAGAGCCCGGCGGAGTTCTTCACGGCCGCAGAGGCCGAATACNCCCACGCCCCCGTGTGGAAGGGCGAGCTCTACCTTGAGCTGCACCGCGGTACGTACACCTCACAGGCGCTGACCAAGCAGGGCAACCGGCGCAGCGAACACCTGCTGCGTGAGGCCGAGTTGTGGAGCGCCACGGCCGCCGCGCGGNGGCTCATCGAGTACCCGTACAGCGAGCTGGATAGGATCTGGAAGCTGGTGCTGCTGAACCAGTTCCACGACATCCTCCCCGGCTCCTCCATTGCCTGGGTGCACCGCGAAGCCGCTGAGCAATACGCCCAGATCGCCAAGGACCTCCAAGAGCTCATCTTTGCGGCGGTGGACGCCTTGGCGCCCCTGGATCCCCAGGCAATCTCGGAGTTGACGTCTGAGCCGCCCACTGAGAAGGATTTCGACACCGCACTGCATTTCAACGCCTCCNCCTACCCGCGCCGCGGCATCGCCCCACTGAGCGCTGGTGTCNCTGGCCCGGCCACCGCCGAGGTGACGGTGGAGCGCGACGGAAGCAACAACGGCGAAATAGTCTTACGCAATGGGCTGATCACCGTCCGTTTTGGCGCGGACGGCGTCATCAATTCCATTGTGGATGTGGCCGCGAACCGCGAGCTGGTGCCGGCTGGTCAGGGCGCCAACCTGTTGCAACTGCACGCCGATTTCCCCAACATGTGGGATGCGTGGGACATTGACGCCTTCTATAAGAACACCGTCACGGACCTCCGCGAGCTGGATTCGATGGAGGTCACCATGCTGGGGAGCCAACCGGAGATCACCATTAAGCGCAGGTTCCGGGCCTCGCACATCACCCAGCGCGTGCGGATCTCCCCGGATTCCAAGGTCATCACGGTCTACAACGAGGTTGACTGGCGGGAGCAGGAGACGCTGCTCAAGGCCGCGTTCNCCCTCGATATCCACGCCGACCACGCCCGTTTTGAGACCCAGTACGGGCACATCCAGCGCGCCACTCATGAGAACACGTCCTGGGACAACGCCCGCTTTGAAGTGTGCGCGCACCGCTGGGTCCACGTGGGCGAGCCCGGATTTGGCGCGGCGGTCATCAACGATTCCACCTACGGCCACGACGTCTCCCGCCACCCCGGCGCCAACGGCTCCAGCTTCACCACCGTGCGCCTGTCGCTGCTGCGCGGGCCGCGTNTTCCCGATCCCACCACGGATCAGGGCCCGCATTCCTTCACGTACGGTGTGGTGGTGGGCGCCGATGTGGCCGATGCCGTGGCTGCGGGCTACGCCATGAACCTGCCGTGGCATGGCGTGCCGGGCGATTGGACCGGTAGCCCCATCGCTCCTCTTATCAGCACTGATTCGCAGTCCGCCATCATCGAGGCCGTCAAACTGGCGGACGATCGCAGTGGCGACGTCATCGTGCGCCTGTACGAGCCGCTCGGGGCACGCGCGCAGGTGACGCTGAGCGCGTCGTTCCCGGTGGCGGCCGTGGCGGAGAACAACCTCCTGGAGCAGCCGTACGACGCCGGTTCCCTCACCTTGGGCGCCAGCACCCCAGACAGCACGGAGTCCAACAACCCCGCTATTTCGTTGACCCTGCGTCCCTTCCAAATCCTCACACTCCGTCTGCAGAAAGCCACTTCATGAATCTCCCTCCCCGCAACCGGAACCCCACCAAGCCGGGCCGCACCGCTGCTGCCCGGAAAATCCCTTGCGCTGGNGTGTGAATTACACCNCCAGTGAGGGCTGGTTCCACTCGTGGCAGGACTTTGACGTTGATGCCGTGCGGGCCGACTTTGAGTCAATTGCGAAATTGGGGCTTGACCATGTGCGGATCTTCCCGCTGTGGCCGTTGCTGCAGCCGAACCGCTCGCTGATCCGCCCGGCCGGCATTGCCGATGTGGGCGCCGTGGTGGACGCCGCCGCCGAGTTTGGTCTGGATGTTTCCGTGGACGGTCTACAGNGGCACCTTTCAAGCTTTGATTTTCTGCCGTCGTGGGTGACCAGCTGGCACCGGCGCAACATGTACACCGATCCGCAGGTGGTCGAAGCAGAAGCACAGCTCATCACGGCGCTGGCTACCGAGGTGACCTCGCGCCCCAACGTGCTGGGTATGACAGTGGGCAATGAAACCAACCAGTTTGCCGTGGAACGCCACCCTGAACAGCAAGTGACATCGCCGGCTCAAATGGGTGAGTGGTTCGCAACCTTGCTGGCGACTGCCCGGAAGGCCTGGCCCACCGGTATGCACCAGCACAGCTTTGATGACAACGCCTGGTTTGTAGACAGTTGTCCTGTCACACCTCGGCACGCTGCAACACTGGGCGATGCCACCACCGTGCACTCCTGGGTTTTCGTGGCCGTGGCGCACCTGTTTCCACAGGGCCACCCGGCTCGCACGCTCTTCGCCGACTACCTCATCCAGCTGGCCGATGCTTACGCAGAGGACCCGGCGCGGCCCATCTGGCTACAGGAAATAGGCGCTCCCTACCCGGCCGTGCCGTTCGACGGCGCAGCAGACTTCCTCGAACAGAGCCTGCTCCCCGTCCTGGACACACCTAATTTGTGGGGCGTCACATGGTGGTGCTCGCACGATGTCAGCCGGAAACTGGTGGACTTCCCCGAACTGGAATACACCCTGGGCTTACTGGATTCCGACCGTCTCCCCAAGCCTGCCGGGCTGCGGCTGGCCGAGCTGATCGCCTCCGAGAAGGCCAACCCCACGGCTCCGATCCAGCGCACCACAGCACTTTCCTTTGACNCCGGGGATGAAGCCACAGGTGTGGGCCGCTCCGTGGCCGATCCTTCCGGTGCCTTGTTCCCAGCCTGGTTGGAGTTAGCCGCTGCCGGTCAGAAGCCCGCCCTGGTCCGTGTTTCCAAGGTCAACGACGCCGGCTACCTCACCGCCCGCGGCATCACGGACGTTCAGGGAACCAGCCAGGAGTAAGAATGAAGCACTCAATGTGGGACGAAGTAAGGCTCAAGAAGGCCAAACAGGGATGGGAGTTACTGCCGGAGAACGGCTGGTTTGCACTGATGGCGTGGACGGCCGGGCCGGAGAATCTCAGCCGTGCCGGTCAGTGCGATGAGNGGAGGACGGTGCGCGTTGCGCGCGTCCAGGACGGCGTGGACTCCCACACCGTGGCACCTTTCACAGTGCAGGATCGATGCAGTGTGGACGAGTCCGTGAACGAGTTCCTGCTCGAGGCCGGGGTTCCCGCTAGGCCCTCGGGTTTTGACTGGTTCCTGAGAGTCCCGCAGGGTTGGCCAGTAGAGCTTTCACTGGCTGATGAGCTCGGCTCGCAAATCACCCGGGCTTGGGAAAACGGGACTCATCCGGCGATGCTGCGTCCACTGTTTGAGCGGGTCGTCAAAGCCTTTACGCCAACGCCCCTAGCTAGGGCCGCAGCTAAGAAGGCCAAACCGTAGTCATTGCCGTGCCGCGTTCCACGACGACGCCCCGTGTCACGGTGGAGTTTCCTCCACAGAAGCTACCTACACGCTTGACGGCGCCTTCTTGGCCGGGCGCCTGCTGAACATGGTTAGCTGCATGGAGACATCGGAAGATCAGTGCGGGACTGGAGCTGTACCTTCGCTACCAATGCACCGGCTATTTTATTAACTCCACAGCACGGGCATACCGCTTTAGTGCCCAGGCCGCCAGGCTTCGGCGAGAAGTGCATTGCCATGCTTGATATCTCGGTGAAGCAACCCTTGTGTGGGGCGCTTGCTAGGACGCCGAACACTTAGGCGGATTTTGGAGTCCGTTGCGTGCCGGGATTGTGCTGGCCGAAACCATGGGCAGCCTAGTAACCGTTGATACTCCAGCCCGACTATCCAACGCCGCACAAAGGGATGGAAGTTTCGGCTGTACCACTTGTCGTAATTTCTGCTGTACCGCTTGTCGTAATGTTGTAAGCCCAAAACTATCGCACATGATCAATGGAGTAGTTTTGCCCTATATCGCTGATGGAATAACGGCAGGTGAGCCGCAAATCAGGGGTTGGTTGTGGCGTATGAAGCGTCTCAGCGAAGATCAAGAACTTGTTGGACTCTCAGGTATACCCGCTTCTTTGGTCAATGGACTGCATTTGGCTGGCTTGAACCGGGACATGAGTACACAGCCGGACTTTCTCCGGGAACCTTTGTCCAGGCTCTTGAAATGGCCGCACTGGCTCCTGTCTTCGTCACGAGGGGCTTCCATATGTGCCAATACTGTTCGGCTTCTCCAGAAAATTTTGGTCCTACAGCGTACGAAACGCGCGACGGCGGTCAGCTTCAGCTAGGTTCAGCTTGCCTGAAGGTTACCGATCGTCAGCAGAGAGTATGGCTCGCGCCCAATCTTGTTTTGCATTACATCAGCGAACACAACTACCTTCCACCGACTGATCTCTTGGAATCTTTTGGCGTGTGAATGTGACCGCGTGTGAATGTGACCGCAGGAGATGCGCGAAAGGCAGGCAGCCCATGGGGCACGAATTTCCCTTACAAGTACGGGCCAACAAAGTTCGCCGGGAGCGCTGGAGCGCGGTCTCCGGCGCGCGGTCTCCGGAGCGCGGCTCCTGGCTCAACACAGTGATGCTCAACGCCGTCGACCTCACTGCCCGGATCGCGGCGATGACTGATGGAGCGAAGCCGATGGCAGACCATCGCCGTGCCCGTGCACGGGCACCCGGCGGGCCCCTAGTTACCCCGTAGCAGTACCTCCGGGAAGCCGGCCCTAGCCGCGGCCACTACGCCCGCGTAGCATCGAGTCAATACCGGGTTTCGCTCCAAGCTGGCCATGGCAGTGCCCATCACGCCGGCAGAATTGAGGAAGTCATGAGCCACGAGGCAACTGCAGGTAGCACCAACGTCAACGCTGACAAAGTCACGGCCGCTGCCGCTGCGAGAGCTACAGCTACAGCCCCAAAAGTTACCGCCGAGGACGCCAGAAACGCCGCCGAGGCGGCCAGGGAAACTGTATGGGAGCGGCCCAGCTTCGCCAAGGGTTTGTATTTGGGCAACTTTGACGTCGATCTAATTCACNCCCATCCACAGTCCTCGGCCCAAGAGAGCGAACTTGGCGATGCCTTCGTGGAGAAGGTTGCGGCCTACGCCAAGTCCCTCGATGGTGCGAGGGTGGAGCGGGAGTCANAAATTCCTGACGAATACTTGGCCGGCCTAGCCGAGTTGGGCGTGTTTGGCATGAAAATTCCCGTTGAATATGGCGGGCTTGGACTGAACCTGACGTACTACGGGCGTGCACTGGCCATCCTTGGGAGTGTCCACCCGGCCTTCGGAGCCTTGGTTTCAGCCCATCAATCCATTGGTGTGCCGGAACCGGTAAAAGTATTTGGTACAGCTGAGCAANAACAAAGATTTCTTCCGCGCTGTGCCGCTGGAGCCGTCACGGCGTTCCTGTTAACCGAAGCAGATGTGGGCTCGGACCCGGCCCGGATGGGCTGCCAAGCTGTGCCTTCGGAGGACGGTTCGGAATACCTTNTGGACGGCGTCAAACTGTGGACCACCAACGGCGTCATTGCCGAACTGGTGGTGGTGATGGCCATGGTGCCCTCGCGTGGATTGGATGCAGCAGGCCGGAAGACCGGCGGTATCACCGCATTTGTGGTGGAGGCAGATTCTGCTGGCATCACCGTGGAAAACCGCAACGAGTTCATGGGCCTGCGTGGCATTGAAAATGGTGTGACCCGCTTCCACCAGGTGCGGGTGCCTGCGGAGAATCGCTTGGGGCGAGAAGGTCAAGGACTANAAATTGCCCTGACCACGTTGAACACGNGGCGGCTGTCCATCCCTGCCATGGCGGCGGGGGCAGGGAAGTGGTCGTTGAAGATTGCCCGGGAGTGGTCCAACGCCCGCACCCAGTGGGGACTGCCCGTGGGCCAGCACGAGGCCGTGGGCAAGAAACTAGCCTTCATGGCGGCCACAACCTTTGCACTGGAGGCAGTCTTTGAGCTCTCGGCAGCCTTGGCGGACGCGGGCATGAAGGATGTGCGCATTGAAGCGGCATTAGCCAAGCTGTGGTCTTCGGAGTTCTCCTACAAGTGTGCCGATGAGCTGGTGCAGATCCGCGGGNGACGCGGCTATGAGAGTGCAGCCTCGCTGGCCGCCCGTGGTGAGCGCGCCGTTGCCGCCGAACAACTCCTGCGGGATCTGCGCATCAACCGGATCTTTGAAGGGTCCACCGAGATCATGCATCTGCTCATTGCCCGTGAGGCCGTGGACGCGCACTTGGCTGCGGCCGGTGATCTGGCGTCCACCACGGCCACCTTGGCCGAANAGGGCAAGGCAGCCGTGNGGGCCAGCGGATTTTATGCAAAGTGGCTGCCACAACTGGTGGTGGGCAAGGGCATGGACCCACGTTCCTACAACGACTTCGGCCCGCTCGCCAAGCACCTGCGCTTTGTGGAACGCGAGTCCCGCAAACTGGCACGGCAAACGTTTTATGCCATGGGCCGCTGGCAGNGAAAGCTCGAGTACAAACAGGCATTTCTGGGGCGGATCGTAGACATTGGCGCCGAGCTCTTTGCCATATCCGCCTGCTGCTCCCGGGCGGAAATGCTTCGACTCAAAGACTCTAACCAAGGCAGATCGGCACTAAAACTCGCCGATGCTTTCGCTTGGCAGTCACGCCTGCGTGTTGAGGTATTGTTCAGCGAGCTCTGGCACAACACCGACGACTCCGATAAGTCACTCAGTGCGGAATTACTCAGCGGAAACTTCACGTGGCTTGAAGAAGGCATACTGGACCCCTCCGAAGGAACCGGCCCGTGGATCGCCGACGCCACGGCGGGACCGTCCAGCCACGAAAATTTGCATCGCAAATACCGCTGACCGCTGGGTCAACCCGCGAAAGCACCCGTGCACACAAAAGAAACCCCGCAGCGCTAGACGCTGCGGGGTTTCGAGGGAAATATGAGAATTAGCCGTCGGTCTTCACAATGTACACATCGCACGGGGCGTTGTGTGACACAGCATTGGCAACCGAGCCAAGGACGCGGGCTAGGCCCTGCATACGTACGTTACCAACAACAATGAGCTTGGCCTTGAGCTTGGTAGCCTCTTCGATCAGAACGTCGGCAGGCTTACCCAAAGCTGAGGAATATTCGGTCTTGACGCCGCTGATCTTCAGCTCTTCCGCAACGCGCTGGGCAACACGCTCAGCCTCATCGGCGGTTGAGAGGAACCACTCGTCGTTGCCGATTTCAACCTTCTCAGTCTTGTCCTCACCAAATGCGGTGACCACGCGCAAGGTGTAGCCAAGCGCCTTGGCCAAGTCCGCTGCAACCTGGGCAGCCTTCATAGAGGTTGAGTTGCCGTCGACGCCAACAATGATGAGTTCAGCCATTTTTCATCCTTCGATTTGCTCCACAACACCAGCGCTTTGCGCACTTGTGCCCTACTTCTTCCCTACTTTAGCCACAAAGCTCATTCTTTGACCTAAACGTGCGCGAACTTACCCCCTGTTACGCTGTCCGGTCATCCAGGGCTAAACAGCTACCGAGCAACTACTCATCCGAACTAACAACAGCATCGGCCAGAATTTCAAGCACATGCCGGTAGTCNCGCCCCGTGGCCCGGCTCATGCCCAGCTCGCATGTCCTGTTGCACGAGGCATGTGCAGCGGCATCCATCGCCACTACATCAGCTGCCTGTGCCGCCGTAGCCGAGGCCGTCAGTTCCGGATGCAGCATGCCGCGGTCCCCGGCAAAGCCACAACAGCCCCAGTTCTCGGGAACCTGTACCGATTCCGCCGCGGCTTCGGCAAGCTGCACTAATGAAGGGTTCAAGCCCAGCCGCACGGAGGAACACGTGGGNTGCAGCACTAGCGAATCAATCCTGGCCCATCCATCACCGATCAGCGGCAGCAGCCGTTGCGCAGTGAAGGCCACGGCATCCACTACCCGCAGTGGTTTNTGGCCCGGCGCCAACACCTCGCTTTCCAGGGTGTGCAGCAGCCCTTCGGTGCAACTTGAAGCATCGCAAATGATCTCCAGCTCCCCGTCTCGGGTGGCCTCACGCAANAGTGTCAGTGTGCGCGCATGCATCACCGCCAGCCCGGACGCCATTCCCTTNGACGACCACGGCGTTCCGCAACACGCACTCTCAATACCCTCCGGAACCAGTAACTCCAGCCCGGCCTTTGCACACAGTTGCTCAAAACTGGCTTGCACCCCNGCTGAACCCTCCCCGGCGGGCCCAAACATCACGTTCACACAGGCGGGGAAATACACTGCCGCCGCTTCCCCGGCAGGTGCTGGCCGGCGTCGGGCCTTCCCTCCTGCTGGAAGTTCAGCTGAGTACAGCGGAAGTGTGTCCGCACCCAGCACCTTCCTCCCGAGTTTGTTCACCGGTTGCACCACGGCGGCAGGCACCTTGGCGGCCACGCTCAGTGCCAACCCGGCACCTTGGGTGACAACGCCCCAATGCTGTGCTGCAGTGTTCCACACCTTGTTTTCGAGGGCACCAGCCGCCTCAGTGCGCAAGTGTTTCACCAATGTTCCGGTGTTGATATCCACGGGGCAGGCGGTTTGGCACATGCCATCTACGGCACAGGTTTCCACGCCGGCGTAGTCGTAATCTGCAGCCAGTGCGTCCGCGAGCGCCGTGTTCCCTGCGCGNCGGGCCGCCTCCATATCCCGTAGCGCCACAATGCGTTGGCGCGGGGTGAGCGTCAGATTNTTGCTGGGGCAGACGGGTTCGCAATAGCCGCAGGAGACACAGCGGTCCACTTCGGGATGCACCGCTGGAGGCGCTGTTTTNATATGGCGCAGGTGTGCCATAGGATCCTCGTCGAGAATGACCCCNGGATTCAGCATGCCCATGGGATCAAACAGTGCCTTGATTCGGCGCATCACCTCATACAGTTCGTCCCCATATTGACGGCGGACAAACGGCGCCATGACCCGTCCCGTGCCATGCTCGGCCTTCAACGAACCGCCCTCGCCGAGCACCACGTCCACCATATCTTCAGTAAAGGCGGCGTAGCGCTCCAGTTCTTGGTTGCTGGCGAATTTGTCGGTGAGCATGAAGTGGATATTGCCATCCTTCGCGTGCCCAAANATCACCGAATTAGCATAACTGTACTTATTAAATAGGGTGTTCAATTCAAGGCAGGTTCGCGCCAGCGCGGGGACTGGGACCACCACGTCTTCCAGCAGCGCCGTGGTTCCCAGTGGGCGGGCGCCAGCCACCGACGCGTACAGGCCCTTGCGCAGATGCCACAGTTCGGCGCGGATGGTGGCGTCGGAACTGAACTCGGCCGCAGTATCCAGCCTCAGGGATCCAGCCAGTGCCATTGCCCGCTCATGGATCTCTGCCAATTCAGCAACTGTGCCGCAGTGGTATTCCACCAGTAGCGCCGCGTGTTGCTCCACCTTCAAATCACGCACGACGCCGGGCACCTGCGTCAGCCCNTGCCCCACCTTGAGCGAGAGCGCATCCATGAGCTCCACTGTGGCTGCACCGCTGTCGACCAATGCCGGTAACGCAGTGTTAGCCGTTTGCAAATCTTTAAANACAAGCAGCCCTGACGTGGCATGGGCAAGCCGGGGAACCGTCTTGAAAACTGCTTCGGCAACGAAGCCCAGTGTTCCCTCGCTACCCACCACTAGATGGGTCAGGATGTCCACCGGATCATCGAAGTCCAACAGTGAGTTCAACCCGTAGCCCATGGTGTTTTTCATGGCGAACTGGCGTTCAATAATGGCCCGCGAGAGCGGATTGTTGCGTACTCTTTGTGCAAGTTCACCAAGGCCNCTGTGAAGCTCGGGCTCCAGTGAGCGCAGGCGCGCTGACGCATCGCCGGCGCCTGTGTCAATAACCGTGCCACTGGGCAAAATCAGGGTCAGGGATTCTAGGGTTCTGTACGCGTTGTCCGTGATGCCGCAGGCCATGCCGGAGGAATTGTTAGCAACGACGCCACCGATGGTGCAAGCCACCTCACTGGCGGGGTCGGGGCCAAATTTGCGCCCGTACCGCAGCAGCCGTGCGTTCAAGTCCCGCACCGTGACCCCNGGCTGGACACGGACCCGGGCTCCGGCGTCGAGCACCTCGATGGCCCTGAAATTNTTGCGCACATCCACCAGCAGGCCATCGCTGACGGCTTGGCCACTGAGGCTTGTCCCGCCCGAGCGCAGTGTCAACGGCAGGCCGTGCGCCGTACTCACCTGCATCAATTTAGCCACTTCTGCTGCATTCCTCGGGACGGCCACAGCCTGCGGGATCAAGAGGAAATGGGAGGCGTCGTGGGCATTCGCATGGCGGTCAAGCGCGCGTGTACGGGTTTGTTCCGGATCAGCCATGGCTGCTGTGACAGCTTGNAGTAGCCCTCCGGTCAAAGCCTGTGTGGTTCCCACAGTTTGACGTGCCTGCGCCGACATTTTTACCCTTCGCTTGTTCACCCATCATTCAATGCACCAGCGCTCCAGCCATGGCATCTTTGACCAGTCTTGTGGCAGGTGCCCGGCAAAGCAAGAACTCGCCCATTTCAGGCCTCTCAAGTCTCGTCCTGGCCTGCTAAAGAAACTTCCACTCCTGGCTCCTGAGAGCCTCGCCCTGTTCTGCGGTCATTTTGGAGCCTATGCTGATCCTCACCGCCACAATTATTGGGAGCCCCATGACAATCTTAACTGCAGACCTTCATGACCAGCGTGGACCTGAGCTGGCCTCGGTGCCGGTACAGTTTCGTGATTTTGGGGCCGTAGCAACCTTCAACGGACCAGCCCGGACCATCCAATGTTCAGCTGACAACGGTTTGGTGAAGGCCACCTTGGCAACGCCGNGGCGCGGCGCAGTCCTGGTTGTCGATGGCGGAGGTTCCCTGCTGAGCGCTCTCATGGGAGACATGATTGCCCAATCAGCCGTAGACAACGGCTGGTCTGGAGTGATCATCCATGGGGCCATTCGTGACAGCGTGGTGATGGCAACCCTTGCCNTTGGGGTTAAAGCGCTGGGTACCAGCCCAGCTCAGAGCGCTAAAGCCGGCATCGGCAGGGTTGACGTGCCCATCCGCCTGGGCCATGTCACCATCCACCCGGGTGCCATGATCTATGCTGACCCCGATGGAATCTTGGTGACGCTGTCCCACAATTAGCTGTGACAGCGATGCTCACCAAGGGCTAGCGGAGGCCACCAGTGGCTTATGCCTTGAAGTTGGAAGGTCCCTTCAAGAGATCCAACTGTGCCTTCTTTTCTGCGGAGAGCCGCACGAGAGTGCCAGTGGGTTCGTGAAAGAACGCCAGCACGGTTTCAGCAATAACACATTTATTTTCAGTCACGGGATCAAANATGGCATAGGCCACAGTAAAGCTGGCACCCTTGAGCGCACTGATCCACAGTTGCACAGGAACCGCGATGTTGCGGTAGTTCAGCGGGGCCAGGTATCTGACCCTGTGTTCAACAACCAACGCCTGAACATCAGCCTCTAGGTCAGAAAAGATCGGCTGTGGCACTTCAACTCCTGGCAGGCCGGTCCCGGCAGGTGGCCCAAAAGCGTGGACTCGCGCCTCCTCAAGGATCCGCAACACTTCCACGTTATTGATGTGACCATAAGCATCCATGTCTGACCAGCGCATGGGAACCTGCAGCGTGAGCCGCTGACCGCCGTCGAACTTTTCCTGCACTTTCTTATCCTGCACTGACCTTTCCTGCACTTTCTCTTCTTGTACTGTCTTTTCGCGTACTGTCTTTTCAGGCAAAACTTCCATCACCATCCGTCTATTTCCGCTGGCATCGCTGCCACACTTAGGCCTGTGCTGTTTCAAGGTAATCTTCGAGCTCCGCTGCAACCACGGCGTCTTGCCCTCGCTCCACGCAGTGAAGATGCGTTCGTTGGCCGTGCGTGATGGCGCATGCAAAGCGGGGCCGCTGCCCACAGGGTGAAACGCCAGCCTCATCTCCGCCTGGACGTGTGCCCTCCAGGTGTACGCCCTCAAGGTGTTGCGGCACGGGCGTTGGACCAGCGCCATCACCAGTGCGTGGAACTTTGGTTGACCGCGGCCATACCTGGCGACGTCGTGGCGTTCCTGTGTTCCGCGAAACCCTCCCCACCTCGCCCACCCACTGTTCCGAGAGTTTCACACCCGGGCGGAACTGGTCATCGAGAATGGCTAGACGCAGCTTATGTGCCACAACAGTTCCCGCGTGTAAACGCCCTTCCGCGTTGGTTCGTTTGGCATGCAGCACCTCTTTATTGATGAGAGAGCAAGCACATAACCGATGTGCTCGCCGCACGTCAGGCGGGTGGATTTGCCCTTGCTCAGGCTGGGCCATGGGCTGACCATTCACGGCTCAGGATGGCGTAGTGGCGCAGCGTAATCCATTCGCCCTTGCTCCACTTAGCTTCCACAAATCTAGCTTCCAAGCGCATTCCCAGCCGTGTCATCAATGCGGCTGACTTTACATTCCTGTCGTCGCAAATCCCTTCAACCCTGTGCCAGCCAAAGTGTCCGAAGGCTAGCTCCAGTGCCGCCGTGCATGCCGTGAACGCAATGCTTCGGCCTTGCACCTCGGGACTGAAGACAAAACCTATTTCCCCTCGCCGCCAATTGTTCGCGTCCCATTTCAGCAATACTTCCCCNACAACCTCGGGNGAAGGCCCGTGTTCCACCGCCAGATCAAGCCACTGCCCCGGNGTAGCAAATTCTTGCTGTGCTGCCATCGATGTAATGGTCAGTTCAGTGTCTGCCATGGTGTGCGGNGGNTGGGGCAGGTAGCGCGCAACCTCGGCCAGTGATCTGTACGCGTTCACGGCCAGCAGGTCAGCCATGGCTATTGGACGCAGGCGCACGCCGTCGGCTTTGAAGGGATAGACCGGCTGAATGGGGACCCGAACCCTGAAGCGGCGGAAGACATGTTCAGATCTTAGTAGGGAATCACCCTAGCACTGCGAGGAATCCCTCCCAGATTCACACTTTCCACCAACAATCCGGGTGGATGGTCGCAGACGCATGAAACGTGCGGGAAACGGTCAGAGTCCTTCGGTAACATAAGCGCATGCCTGTAGTCCCAACAACTCGACGCCGGGTGGAACTTGTCCTGGTTCCCCTTGTTGCCGCTNTTTGCATGGCCTTCATCATTGGTGCCATCGTCCTGGATCGTGACGGCGGCCCCTGCCCTTCAGCTACCTGGAACAACCACCTGACGCTCTCGTTGAGTGGCAGCTTCACAGGCAGCACCAAAGCCTCAGCGGTCACCGCCTGTTCAGGAGCCGATTGCATACCGCTGGCACCAGCGGACGCCACGAGCACCACTGGCAGCACCCGCATGCTGACACACGAANAAGATGGTTCCTGGCTCTTGACCATGGGAGCTCAGCCACCCTCAACCATCAATTTTAGGGTGTATGACCTGAACGGCAAGGTTTTGGCTGCGCAATCCACGGCCTTGAATTGGACCCGGGTGTCAGGCAATGAGCGCTGCGGTGGGCGCATGGCTGGCATCAACGTAGTCCTTGCCGTCCCTTAACGCGGGCAGCAGGTCAACTGGAGGGCTCCTGAGCAACGCCACTTTGCCACTGATGTAGAGCTGGCTTGCGCGTGCTAGGGAGCGCGTTGGCTTCACGCCATTCATGGACCCACTGAGGCACTTCTCGGCTTTGTGGATTTAGCCCAAANGCAGCCAATGCCTGCTCCATCGGAACGGCCCTATTTTTNGCCACAAAACGCATGCACACAATGGCGCGGGCATAAATTTCACCGCTGGCGACCATGCGTTGTTCAAAGTAGAAACTATGCTCATCCGTGCCGATGAGCCGTGTCTCCATGGAGTATCTCTGCCAGAGGTTCAGGGATTTTCTAAAGGCAATGGTTTCAGCGCTCACCACGTGGCTCCAGCGCCGTCGTAGCATTTTNTGCCAAGCNTCCCCGCGCATCATCAAGTCAATACGCCCCAAGTCCAGGAGCGAAAAGTACATGCCGTTGTTCAGGTGCAGCGCCACGTCAACATCGCTTGGCCATACCCGCATGGGCACGCTCGCATTACTCCATAGGCTGATGGGCGCCCTCCGCCATGANACGAAAATATGGAAGAACGTTCGCAATAAGAGATGCATAGCTATATGTTACTTGCTAGTAACTTATTTACCAGGGTATGCCTAACGGCTCAGGAAGTGAACCAAAACCCCGGCGACCCACGTCCCCGCAGCAAGGGAGGCAAAGCCAAACTCCGCGAGAATTCCCAAGCCCGTTGCTTTCAAGGCAGCCAGCGATGACGTGAGAGCCAAGCGCATGTCTTTNTGCCTGGCAAACTCCGAGAGAAACAGGCCCACAGCAAAGCCCACCAGGAGTCCCACCACGGGGATTACAAAACCAACAATTCCCAGCAATAATCCAATCGCCACCGATCGCCCNGGAATGGAACGCTTCCTCATGACTCGTCCTGTCAGCACCGCGCTTGAGGCCATACCCGCCGCCACAAANAGTACACCAATACTAAAGACGAGCCAACCCAGAGGGGTTCCCAATACCAGCGCCCACACCAGCAAACTAATAGCAATCAGCACACTGCCGGGCAGCACGGGAACAATGACACCCGTTGCGCCCACCACTATTGCCAGGCCGCAAATAACACTCCACATGACCTGTGCATCCATCTTGCAATAGTGCCATTGATTGTCGACCTGCCGAACCCTCGAAACGCGCCCATTGGTGCGTGCAATATTTTCACCGTTTTGCGCCACCCCAGCCCAAGATTTACTCGTCAGTAGTTAATAGAATATATCTTTGTGGAACTATTGCGGATAGATAACGGTAGATATATGCTTGTTACATGAGTAGTCCGGTGCTTGCCCCGGAGACCGGGCGGTGAAGCCACACAGGATGTGGCCGGACTACTTGCCGCGATAACGCTTCCTTCCATTGAACCCTTTGGGCCTGACAATCCTGTGCTGGCGGGCCTTCCCAATCGCGTTTCGTCACTGACACCTGACCCTGAGCCTGCTTCCAAACTTGAGGTGGCCAGAGGCGTCTATGACGCAGCGGTTGCGGCCTTGGTAGCGGTGAAGCAGCTAGAGGACTCTTTGTCCGCGTGCAAAGCGGGCGTGATCGCCCAATTCATGGGAGCCGCTGAAGTCGAGGCAGCTGCGACAGGGCTCGATGCGTGGCAGGCCGGGGTATCCCATGCAAGTGCTTGCACAGAGATCGCGACGGCCCTCTGCATTCCCGAACCCACCGCGGCATCCCTCGCTCACCACTGCACCATGTTGGTCCGAGACCACCAGAACACGATGGCCGCACTAGAGACCGGGGTGCTGTCGTACCGGCATGCCTGCATCATTGTTGATGAGATTGAGACCCTGTGTGAAACCGCCAGTATCAATACCGATGAGGTGACGGCATTCGAATCCCGGCTGTTGGGTTTAGCTCCGGGCACCACTGCCGCTGCTTTCGGCAACAAGGCTCGCCGGGCCAGGGAGACCACCTACCCGCAAACACTAAAGACACGAACCAGGCAAGCCTTCACCCGGCGCGCAATGACTCTAGAGGCAGGCAAGGAC
This sequence comes from Arthrobacter polaris, assembly GCF_021398215.1. NCBI lineage: Bacteria > Bacillati > Actinomycetota > Actinomycetes > Micrococcales > Micrococcaceae > Arthrobacter > Arthrobacter polaris. The sequence goes on along the minus strand of NZ_CP071516.1, from coordinate 3,709,416 downwards.
GGCATGTCTTGGATGACATTCCATCTGCCCTCAATTGCCGCCGAAGGCATCTGGGTGAACTGCACCCGCATCGCCCGCGAGATCAAGAATCTGGCCCGCGAACAGCAGAAGACAAACTCGGGACAGAGCACCGGTACCGGGGAGTTCAGGACCCTGACGCAATTGCGCATCGATGTCGCCGCCGCACTGCTGCTGAACCAACNNAACCCTCCCGCCACCAGTGGCACCAGAGCTGGTACCGCCAACAGTAAGGCCCGCAGCGCGGGCGTGGCTCATGAACCTAGCACCACTGGCGGACCGAGCACCACTGGCGGACCGAGCTCCGGCAGCGGACCAGATTACGGCGATGGAACTGGCGGACCGGGAGCTGCAGTTGGTGGTTTCCCCAACTGCAACACCACCTGCAACGATGATCCGGCAAACAGCAATGCTGCAGGTAGTCACGCTGCTGGTAGTCATGGCGGTGGCTCTGATACCACTGATAGCGGTGGCCCGGCTAACTCTGCAGACACAGATGGTGCCCCTTTGGATCCAGAACGGCCTTCGGGGTATCACTCATTCAGGAAGAACCCGTCTGGGCCCACAGCATTCCCGACGGCCCGGGCAGCTCCGATATTTTCACCAGCTCGGCCAGCACGGGTTCCCNCGGTTCTGGCAACTTCCCACTGGGAGGCTTCACTCGGCGGCGTGGAGGATGCGCCGGTATGCGGGGAGGTGGTTGGGGATGGTTCAGGTTTCGTTGAGGGAATCGTTGACGGCATTCCAGAAGATCATTTGAAAGAGTATCTGGAGCAGTTGGATGATGTTCGGGCACATCATGTCATTACGGGTCCGCCGTTGCCGGAAGCTACCATTTTGCTCACTGTGCCATTTNTAGGGTTGTTGAACATCACTGACGAACCTGCCGACTTGGTCGGTGCCAGAGGTGGGCCTGTGCCCGCGGATATTGCGGCCAAACTCATCATTGCGGCCGGAACGTTCGTGCGCGTGCTCACGGACCCCATCACGGGTGAGCCGTTGCCCTTGAATCCGGAACGGTACAGGCTGCGGGAGGCGGAAACTTCGGCATTGCGGCTACTGGCAGGTGGGTGCTATTTCCCGAATTGTCCTAACCCTGTAATGGATACTGACACAGACCATCTGATCCCGCGGGAAAAGGGCGGGAAGTCAACATTGGAGAATCAGCGCCCTGCCTGCAAGCGCCACCACATGCTCAAGCACTTTAAAGACGATAAAGACAAGCACGGCAATCGCCGCCGCTTCAAGGACCCAACGCGGAATGACATACGTATGCGCGGCTGGACACCGCTGACTAGGGACAATGGTGGCACGGGGTGGATCTCACCCACCGGAAAATATCATGAACCCTCTGCCGGGAGCGCANGCGCACCCAGATACCCCAAATGGCTCAAAAACGTATGGACACAGCATTGAACCGCATCTGCCCAGACTCGCCAGAATTCAGCCCACTCGAACAAAAATCACCATCAAATACTTCAAAAGCACACTGATTGATCAAGTACCCGTCCAGACAAGTCAGCTTCCCGGTTCCACGACGAACTTCACTCCGCGGCCTTGGTTTCGCCGCCGATGTCGCTGTCTTTTCTTACTGCAGATTCCTCCCACTCTTAGGTCGGGAAAATACGTTCGGGAACGACTCTTACCGCGGCTGTTTGGGTGGCGACGATTATCCAGCACAATCTGATGGTCCAGCACAATCTGATGTCCAGCACAATCTGATGACCAGCCAATCTCATGACCTGCACGGCCTGAATCTGGGAGTCCGCTACAGGGGCAGCGGATCCCCATCACTGGTTCATAAATGCATATTGACAGGCTTGCGCCCTAGACTTTGCCTGTGACAACAGTGCAAAACCAGCTTCGCCAACCGCGGCCACACAAGGGGCAGCTAGCCGAGCCTTGGCCAGCCCACACCGATGGGTCAATTTTCAGCGTGCAGCCACAACTCCGTTGGTACTTGCCGGTGTTATTGGAGCCATGGCATTGGCCGTATATTCGCTTTATTCTTGGCTGCAATGGCACAGCTTCACCGTTCGCTCTTGGGACCTGGGAATTTTCACTCAACTAGCCAAGGCGTACGCCAATTTCCAGCCGCCCATCGTCAGTATCAAGGGCGAGGGCTATAACCTGCTGNGGGACCACTTTCATCCCCTTCTGGTCCTATTGGCACCGTTCTATCGCCTGTTTCCCAGCGCCTACACCTTACTTGTTGTGCAAAACGTGCTGCTTGCCATTTCCGTAGTGGTGTTAAGCCATCTGGCGATCAAACGGCTGGGCAGGATCACCGGTGTCTGCATTGGCGTTGGCTATGCACTGAGCTGGGGCCTGCAATCGGCCATTGACTCACAATTCCATGAAATTGCTTTCGCCGTTCCGTTACTGGCACTTTCTTTGGTAGCACTACTTGAAGAGCGTTGGCGTTCGGCGTGGATTTGGGCTTCGTTGCTTGTCTTTATCAAAGAAGATCTAGGCCTGACGGTGTTTGTCATAGGCCTTGTCATGGCGTTGCGCGCCCGGTCCGCAGCAGGTTTGTGGCTCTCAGCTTGGGGTGTCGGGTGGTTTGTGCTGTCCACGAAGGTCATCCTGCCGTCTATGAACCCTGGCCAGCAGTGGGCCTATCAAAGCCAGCTCAACATCAGTGGACTACTGAACGATCCAGGCTCACTGTTCCAGCCTGACAAGGTCACAACAGTACTTTTACTGGTGGCCATCACCGCTGGCCTGGCCCTTTTCTCACCCTTGGCATTGATAGTCCTGCCCACCTTGGCGTGGCGTTTCCTCTCAGACTTACCGGTGTATTGGGGTCAGNGGTGGCAGTACAGCGCAGTCCTCATGCCGGTGGTCTTTNGCGCAGCGATCGACGCCCTGTCCCGCCGAAAAGTGCTTAACTCAGCTAGGCTGCGCAAGCTCATGGGAACCAGTATTCTGCTCATTTCACTGGTCTTGACTAGCCAGTACGCCTTTGCAGAACTAGCCAATCCCGGCAAGAACTTTCCACTTTCCACCGTCGCCTCTTCAAAGGCCGCTCTGGCTGCTATCCCTGATGGGGTGAGCGTGGAAACTGACATCTCCCTCATGAGCTACCTGGCTAACCGCACCGAAGTGTTTTGGATCGGCAATCAAAACCCTGTGCCCGATTACGTGCTGTTTGATATCTCCGACCGTCCCGGGCTAAGCCCCACCGCTGTCGCCACCGAAGCCGAGCAGCGCTTCNCTGGCACCCGCTTCATCACGGTCTTCGCCGACTCACGCTACCAAGTTGCGCAACGACAGTAGCCCAAATCACCGCGCCACAACGCTCCTTAACCTTAGCCAAGACCTGATCTAACAAGCCTTGGTTTAGCCAAGCCCTGAGCGAACCTTGAACGACGGCGGGACTACGGTACCGCACCCGTCCCTGGGTGTGCAGGTGGCTACCTGGCCGAAGGAAATGCTAAGCCGTCAGGGAGGCTGTTCGAGCAGCAGCGAGATCGATGAAAACTGCCCGGTTGAGTTCGAAGGACTCGGCGGCGAAGTCCAAAATTGCGTGCTTCTGCAGCCGGCTGAAGTCGGTGGTGTCAAGGAGCTTACGGTAGGCGTCCTTGTAAGGTTTGGGCTTAGCGATCTCCGCGAAAGCGTAAAAGTTCAGGCCTTCATCAGCAATGCCGTAATGACGCTGCACCATGCGCGAGATGATCAGACCGCCGGAGAGATCTCCTAGGTACCGAACGTAGTGGTGGGCCAGCAGGAACTCAATTGATTCGCGCCCCAAAGTGCTTAGGGTATCTGCATAGGCCAAAGCGGCCGGGACAATCGCAATGCGTCCATCAGCGAGCTGCGCTTCCCAATCCTCGCCATGATGGTAGCTCATGTCAGCCTCCAGCGCAGCGACACGGGCTAACTTGGGATCGATGAAGGCGCCCAGTTGAGGGTGAGCAACATGGGTGGCCAAGGCAGCTTCAAGNGCCCGGTAAATGATCAGGCTCTGATCCAGCAGGCTCACCAATGCCGCGGCGTCCAAGGAGCCGCCCATCAACTCAGCCACAAAGGTGGAGCCTTCAGCAGCCGAATGGGCCACTGCTGTGTGGGTTTTGAGCTGCTGTGACAGTGCTGCAGGGTCACGNGATACAACGGATTCAACGGCAGGTGCAGACACAATTCCCTCCACAATTAGGTAACATTAACCTTAACTAATCAGAGATGGTGATACTGAGTCAAGAGATTACTGACACAGTGTCAGTAGAATTATTCACTTTTCGTTGCCATGCCCACGCGAAACTAGTCAACACCCTTGATCTTGACCACGAACACGGCACCGAGCAGGCCAATAACTGCCGCAACCACATAAAGCGTCACGTAACCACCCAAAATGGCGACCAGCGGCCACGCGATGATCGGGGCTATGACCTGCGGCAGCGAATTCGCCACATTGATCACCCCNATGTCTTTGCCACGGTTAGCTGCCGACGGCAGAACCTGGGTGAGGAGGGCAAAGTCGACAGCCAAGTAGACGCCGTAGCCAATGCCCAGAACGGCGGCCCCNGTCAGCGCGCCTGCCCAGGTGGGGAANAACGCCAAGATCAGCGCGGCCAGGGCGATGATGGCCGAAGAAGCGATAACAAANGGCTTACGCTTACCCACTTTGTCAGTCCAGCGTCCACCAATGACGGCGGTGATCAGCGTCAGAACGGCGTAGACGCCGGTGAGGATCAAGACTCCCAGTGCCGGGTTTTCATAGCCCACCGCATCGGTCAGGAAGAATAACAGGTACAAGGTCACCAAGTGGTTACCCACGTTGACAAGGAATCGGGTGATCCACGCCCAGGCGAAGTCGGGGTACATTCGCGGGGAGATCCANAAGCCCTTGACAAAATTTGGCCACGTAAAGGGTGGCTTGTCCTTTGCCTCCAGGACGTGGTCATTAGCTAANAACAGGTACGGCACCATGCCCGCCAACAAAGCTACTGCGCAAATGATGAAGCCGAGCGANAAGTTTCCCGCCACGACGGCACCAATGGCGGCACCCACGAGGATTCCCACCACCGTGCCCATCGAGGCAAGCCCACCAATACGTCCGCGCTGGCGCACAGGCACTTGGTCCGGGATGGCGGCTGTGGTAGCCGCCAGCGCGCCGTTACAGCCCAGTTGCACCAGACACCACAGCAGGGTCATGGCCGCAACTGTTGGTGCCCCNGCCAAGCCCACCAAGCCGATGGTGCCCAGTACCGCCCCGATGAACACCCACGGGACCCTCCTGCCGAACCGGGACGTTGACCTGTCACTAAACGTGCCAAANAGCGGGTTAGCTACGAGGGAGACAGCGGCCCCGGCCCCCGTCACCAGCGCCAAAATGCCTTCCTTGTCAGCTTCACTGAAGTCAGCCGCCTGCTGCCCGAGCAGGACTTGGATGGGACCAAAGAACGCGGCATTGATGCCAATATTGACCAAAACTATGGAGCTCGTCCACCGATGCCGGACGTCTACTGTTGGTTCAGCCAATGCCAAACTGCCGGGATTTTGCTGAAAGCGTCCCTGCATGCCCTTATTCCTCACAGTAGATTCCTCACAGTAGCTTCTGCCTCCCCGATTAGCATCACAGCCGATTAGCACCACGCTGGACCGTTCTTCCGCCCCAGCTTACGTGCCGGCGCTGACTTCCTCGCAGGTGTTGCTGGCCTATGCCCGTGTGGCGCGGACTTGTTCAATGATGCGCAGAACGGCCACGGAGTCCGCCGGGTCTACTGGCACGGGCGCTCCCTCAAGCAGTGCCGTGGCGAGCAGTTCATAGAATCGGCTGAAATCCCCGCGTTCGGTGGGCACAGGCACAGTGGATCCGTCACGGCCAACAATGCCCCAGCATCCTTCCGGTTCGAGACCGTAGGTGGGACTGCCGGGCAAGATGCCGGCTTGAATTTGGCGCTCTTGGACATCGGCGCTTTCCTTCACATACGCCGCAGCTGATCCCAGCACCCGAAGTCTTGGCCCCTTNTGGGCGGCACTGAGATTCATCCACAAATGTGAGATCACACCGCTGCTGTGCTCAAGCGCTACAAANACGTCATCGTCGGCCAGCTCCGCCGGGCGACGGGCCGCAAGTTCACCGTAGACACCCTCCACCGGGCCGAACAGCTGCAGCGCCTGGTCTATCAGGTGTGTCCCCAGATCGAAAAGTAGCCCNCCGCCATCGGCCACCGTGGCCTGCGCTTTCCATGCCTTGGTAATCATGGGCTGCCACCGCTCAAGCCGGGACTCAAATCTGCGCACCTTACCCAAGGCGCCCTGGGCCAGCAGTTTTCGCAAGGTCAAATACTCCCCATCCCAGCGCCTGTTCTGGTAGGTGGTCAANAGTTTCCCGCGCTCCTTGGCCAGGGCAATCAAGGCCTCCCCTTGCACACTTGTGAGCGTGAAGGGCTTGTCAACAACCACCGCACAATCTGCTTTAAGCGCAGCAGACGCTAAGGGAACATGAGTGGCAGGCGGGGTTGCCACCACCACCAGGTCAATGCTCCCGAAGCCTCCGTTGCTTTCCTGGCTTCCAGCCAGGGCCCACTCGTCGCGGGTGAGCACGGCAGCGTCAGGATGGGCAACCTTCGCGGCGGCTTGGCGTTGCGGATCGGAGGTCACGATCACGTCAAGGCTAAATTGCTTCAGGGACGCTAGAGACGGGGCGTGAAANACACTGCCGGCCAGACCAAAACCTAATAGTGCCGTCCGGATTTTTGCGTCATGATCCATACCCTACCGTCCGCGCTACTATGTGTTCCATGAACTTCGTTGCCCCAAAATCAGCTCCCCTTTAGAAACGGCTGAGCAGGACGCCCTCGCCCGCACCTTGGCCGGAAGCGAGGATGTAACAGTGTTTGTGGACGGGACGGTGTATCGCCTTGGCGATAATGCAAGGGAAGCAGTACTTGACCTGTTGCACCGGCTCTCCCGCGGCGACGCAGTGAGTGTGGCCAGCATTGCTGAGCTCCTCACCACCTCCCAGGCCGCCGAGCTGGCAGGTATTTCGCACACTTTCCTTCGTAATCTCACGGATAGGNGTGAGATCGCCGTGCAATACCGCGGCTCCCACCGGCGTATTCGCCGCCAGGACATCGTGGCCTGGTTGGATTCTCAAAACTAGGCGCGTAGCCTAACCCAACCAGCCGGCGAGCACATCCTGCTAGTGTCATCCCATGGACGACGCCTTAGGGAAATTTGTCACAGACTTCAGCGCTTTGGTGGATCTGGCACGAGAACAATCACTTGCCACCCCTGATGGTCGGCGGCTTCTGCAGGAACTACACGAGCACTTGGGCACGCCCNCGGCAGGGCTCAGTGTTGTTGTCGAGGAGGTCCCTTCGCACCGTTTGGTTGACGCCGACATTCTGCTGGCAGAAATGGCGGCGGCTGACCCCAACAGCCAGCTGCTGGGCATAGGCGGCGGTGACCAGCGCAATCACATGTCCCTGAGCGACATGATCCAACAATCTTTGACCTACGCCAATTTCCCCGTATGCCAGCCTGATTACGCCAACGTGGCCGTGGGTCCGGCAGAGCAGCGCCAAATTGTTGCGCTCGGGCTGTGGCTGTTCACCCATGAGNGGCGCCCCGTGGCTGTCCTGCAACGCGCGGCCAATCCCCAATTTGGGCGCCAGCATGCCGCGCTTGAAGTCCTTGCCGGGAACCCGTCAACAGCTGCCGGGTTACTGGCGCAAGTGCGCTTGGGTTTGGAGACTCGCAGTGTTTTCAAGGGCCAGGTGATCTCTTTGGCGGCAAGTGACTATGGTTCCAGCATCGCCGGGGTGACGTTCGTGGCCCGTCCGCACGTGAACAGCAGCGAGGTAATTCTTCCCGACGGCGTCCTGAACCGGGTAGAGCAGCATACCTTGGGCATCGGAAAGGCCGCCGTCACACTCAGCGCTCACGGCCAGCATCTTAAGCGGNGGCTGCTGCTCTACGGCCCTCCCGGCACGNGGAAAACGCACACGGTGCGGTATTTGCTCAGCCGCAGCGAGGGCACCACGGCTGTCTTACTTTCGGGCGGTTCACTAGCCCGCATTTCAGAGGCAACCACCATGGCCCGGGCCTTAGCTCCGTCAATAGTTGTCCTTGAAGATTGTGACTTGATCGCCGAGGACAGGAGTTTTGGCAACGGCNCCCAGCCGTTGCTCTTTGAAGTCCTTGACGCCATGGACGGCCTCGAGAACGACTGTGACGTGGCGTTTGTACTGACCACCAACCGCGTTGACATGCTAGAACGCGCACTTGTGCAGCGGCCAGGGCGGGTCGATCTGGCTGTAGAGATCCCGCTTCCTTTCGAGCACGAACGTAAAGAACTTCTGCGTCTTTACTCGCAGGGAATCGGGTTCTCTTCAAGGGCTTTGCAGGCAGCAGCGGCACAGACTGCAGGGACTACGGCGTCGTTCGCANAAGAACTTGTCCGACGCGCGGTGGTTGCCAGCGCCCTAGCCGGCCAGCACCCCGGGNACACCCACCTCAACGATGCCGTAAATCAGCTGATGGCCGACGGCGAGGCGCTGACCCGAAGCCTGTTAGGCAGCACCGGCGCGGGAACTGAAGTCACAGGAGTAGAGTCCTCCGGAATGAGCAGTTCCGGATATGGCGGCCCAAATTATGGGTCATCAAATTTTGGCGGCTCCGGATATTCAAACACCTGAGCAGCCCTAGTGGCGTGGAAGAGGCATCATGATCATTGGCGTTCCTAAAGAAATAAAGAACAACGAATTCCGGGTTGCCCTGACAGTGTCAGGAGTGCATGAGCTTGTTCGCAACGGCCACACCGTACTGGTGGAAAATGGTGCAGGAATGGGCTCGGGTATTAGCGATGCTGAATATGCTGCTGCCGGTGCTCAGATGGTCGCGGACGCAGGAGAGGTGTGGGCTCGCTCGGCCATGGTGCTCAAAGTTAAGGAACCCATCAGCCTCGAGTACGTCCACTTCCGCCAGGGACTGGTGTTGTTTACGTATCTGCATCTGGCTGCGGAACCTGAGCTGACGCATGCACTCATGGCCGCCGGTGTCACTGCCATTGGTTACGAGACGGTCCAAGTAGGGCACACACTTCCCCTTCTTGCTCCAATGTCAGCTGTAGCCGGGCGCTTATCGGTGCAGGTGGGAGCCCAATGTCTAACAGCGCCAGCTGGCGGAAAAGGCATGCTGCTCGGTGGCGTACCTGGTGTGCGGCCAGCCAATGTGGTGATTCTGNGGGCAGGGNTTTCTGGCACCCACGCCGCAGCCATGGCCATTGGTGCCGGCGCGGACGTGACGATTTTGGATATCAACATCTCCCGGCTCCAAGAACTTGACGAACATTACCAAGGCCGACTGAAAACAGTTGCCTCCAACTCCTTCGAGATCGAGCGGTCCGTGCTGCAGGCGGACCTGGTCATCGGTTCGGTGCTGATCCCCGGCGCCAAGGCACCCAAACTTGTCAGCAACGAATTGGTCTCACGGATGAAGCCGGGCTCAGTTTTAGTGGACATTGCGGTGGATCAGNGAGGTTGTTTTGCCGATACCCGGCCCACAACGCATGCCGAGCCCACCTTCATGGTGCACAATTCGGTATTTTACTGCGTGGCAAATATGCCCGGTGCCGTGCCCAACACCTCCACTTACGCTNTAACCAACGTGACCTTGGGCTATGCCGTGGCTTTGGCGAATCTAGGGGCTGCTGCGGCTCTGTCCGCCGACCCCGCCCTGCTGGCCGGACTGAACGTCGCTGGCGGCTCCGTCACGCACCATTCGGTCTCCACCGCCCATGGTCTGGACCTCGCCGAGGATTGGCGGGCTCTGCTCTAATCCCCATGGGCGGTTTCCTCTACCGGTGGTGGCCGCTAAAACTGCTGGTGGCCCGTGACCTGATTGCGATGAGGTTGCGTTTTCATCCCCTTACTCCAGGGCCCTGTCTCCGCGCTCCGTTCACCCGTATCGTTATTTTACGGGACCTGATAGATCCCTCACAGTGCGCGGGAGGGCGTCATGGGCGGCTTGAGGAAGACTTCACTTCTANGTATTTTTGCCAGCGCAGCCTTGTTCGTAGGCGGCTGCACCGGAACCTCACCCGATGACTCGCAGGCACCACTAACGGCGACATCCTTAACCAGCACACCACCCAGAACAATCAGCGCACCACCCAGCGGCACCAATTCAGTTGGCAGCAGCGCTCCGGCATCTGCCGGGGAAGAAAACCGGCCANCTGGATCGGAAAATGAACCTACAGTACTGCCCACACAGGCCTCGGTCACAGTGTTTTACATTGCCGTGGGCGACGGCGGAACTTCAGGTCCCGCCGTCGGCTGCGGTGACAGCGCTGTGGCAGTGACGAGCGCAACTATCACCTACACGGACCCCGTGGAGGGCGCCCTACGGACGTTACTGGCCAACCATGCACAGGAAATTGGCCAGTCAGGACTTTCGAACGCCCTGTGGCGTTCAGAGTTGGCAGTTGCCTCAGTGGTGCGCTCCGGTGGCAGCATTACAGCTCATCTAAACGGCACACTTTCCATCGGCGGGGAATGCGATAACCCGCGCATTGAACAACAACTCCTCCTCACGGCGCAGCAGGCAGCAGGAGCTCCAGTAACCATCACTATCAATGGANAAACGTTGAGTGAGGCGCTGAGCTTAAAATAGCGCTCACTGAGAAAAACTTTGATGCCTATTTAGCAACAATGGTTATATCCTGAGCACGTGAACACTCCAGCCTCCGGCGCCAATGCCGCCGCCGAAACTCTGTCCGAAGAAGCCGTCGATGCCCTGAACCGAGCAAAGTCCACCGCGCCTACAGCCTTCAGGCACAGGCATGACGCACTGCTGTCTGCCCGGGCTGCAAACATCAAGCAGTCAGCGGTTCGGGATGTTNTTGAGATTTCCATGCAGCCGGGCCTGGTTTCGCTCGCTGGCGGCAACCCCTACTTGCAGTCATTACCACTGGAACGGTTGGCAGCGACGGCAGCATCCATCATTGCCAACCATGGCCTCGAGGCCCTGCAGTACGGCGGCGGCCAAGGCACTTTGGAGTTGCGCACCCAGATTTGTCAGGTCATGGCCGCCGAGGGGATTCTAGATGCCGATCCGGAGAATGTGGTGATCACAGCCGGCTCCCAGTCAGCCCAGGACATTGCCGCGAAAGTCTTTTGCAATCCGGGCGATGTGATCTTGCTTGAAGATCCCACCTATGTTGGTGCCCTGAACACCTTTGAAGCGTATGAGGTTGATGTCCAGCCAGTCATAGGCGATGAACACGGGATTGTTCCGTCGCTGCTGCGTGCGCAGATCGCGGCATTGCAGGCCGAGGGCAAGCACATCAAGCTGCTGTACACGATCCCTAACTTCAACAATCCTTCAGGCGTCATGCTCTCCNTGGAGCGCCGTCAAGAGATCGTCGATATATGCCGTGAAGCGAATATTCTGGTTTTGGAGGACAATCCTTATGGACTGCTGAAGTTCGACGGCGTCTTGCCGGAGCCTTTGCGAGCCGCCAACCCCGAGGATGTGCTGTACTTGGGCTCATTCTCCAAGATCTTTGCGCCGGGGCTACGCATTGGTTGGGCACTGGTCCCTGCCCACCTCAAACAGCGCTATTACTTAGCCAGCGAAGCCGTCACTTTGTGTCCACCTACGTTTAACCAACTACTGGTCAGTGAATATCTGCGCAACTACGATTGGCAGNGGCAGGTGGCCACCTACCGTGCACTATATGCCGAACGCTGCATGGCACTGCTGTCCGCACTGGAGGAATTCATGCCAGCAGGGNTCACTTGGACCCGCCCCGAAGGCGGCTTCTTTGTCTGGCTTACCCTGCCTGAGGGCATTGATACCTATCCTCTGCTCTATAAGGGAATCGACGCCGGGGTGGTGTTTGTCNCGGGAGCCGCGTTCTCCAGCGCCCAGGGCCCCAGCAATAAACTCCGTTTGGCATTTAGCGCCGTCNCCNCGGAGACACTGCGGGAAGGCGTCAAGCGGCTGGCCCCGGTTTTGGCCGAAGCCATCGGAGGGTAGCCGGATCCTTGTGAAAACAGTGTAATGGGGACCTGGCCACAGACCCTCCACGGGCCGGGTCCTCTTGAGGAGATCCTGAAGCATGGCAGATTTGATGACTGGCACCATCAGGGCGATCATTTTCTTGGCTAGGTAACTCTCACCGGCCGCATTGGGATGCTCAAGGTCACTGGTGAGATTCTGTGCGGCGGCGCCCTGAAACCAACCAAGCGCCACGGGATCCACGAACTGCGCACCCACTGCAGCCGCCTGCTGTGAGAGTACCTGGCGGATCTGGGTCAACTGCCCCTGCGGATCATCAGATTCTGATGTCGGCCCGACCACTATGACGCTCGCATCTGGAGCCAGCACCTTCACCCTGGCTAGCGCCTGTTTAACGGCNGCCTGCAATCCCGGATCCCCGAGNTCATTATCAGATCCAAAGAGCACCACAACTTGGGACTGTGAATTGACGATCCTGTTGGCCAAGTCCAGGAATACATCCCCNATGTCACCCGGCTGCACATAGCCAGCGCCGTTCTCGGACGCGTTGGTGATTTGCACTTTCAGGCCCATTCCGGCAGCGATCGGCTCAGCCTGCCCAGGCCAGGTGTTGCCGGGTGTTTTGTAGCCCGTACTCAATGAATCTCCAATAACATCCACATGGACGGCATTGACCGGATCCGCAGAGGGAACNCCTGCGTACGCTACCGCAGCTAAGCTCCCCAGCAGCACCACCACTATGGATAAGACGAGGCTTGCTCGACCCTGCCACCGCAACAATCCGGCCGCAAACAAACTCCTGATCCGGCGGATCATAGGACAGCCCGGAACGCATCAGGAGTCCGCCCTCACGTGGCTGGCAGATCGTCATAATCCCATTGTGCCCGTTGAGGGTGCAGCGGGACAGGGCGTGAGCTGGAAGTTCACTGTGACCTCTGGTCGCCATCAGTCAAGGTGGTCGCCATCAGTCAAGCAGCAGCGCAGGCTCTTCCATGATCGCTGCAACGTCGGCCATGAACCGGGCAGAGNNGTCACCATCCACCACACGGTGATCAAACGATCCACCCAGTGTAGTGATCCAGCGAGGGACGACTTCACCGTCCACCACCCATGGCTTTAGCTTGATAGTGCCAAAGGCCACGATCGCAACCTCGCCCGGGTTGATGATGGGNGTTCCCGTATCGATGCCGAGGGCGCCAATGTTCGTCACAGTTAGCGAACCACCCTGCATGTCCGCGGGCTGGGCNTTGCCTGCCCGCGCGGTCGTGGCCAACGCGTTCAACGCAATGGCCAGTTCCTTGAGGGACATATTTTGCGCATCCTTGATATTCGGCACCATGAGTCCGCGAGGTGTTGCGGCTGCAATGCCAAGGTTCATGAAGTGCTTGATGATGATCTCATCACCCTTCCACGTCGCATTGACCGAAGGGTTACGTGCGGCCGCCCAGATGACAGCTTTAGCCAGGATCAGCAAGGGTGAGACCCGGATGCCTTCAAAATCGCGGGAGACCTTCAGGCGCTTGACAAATTCCATGGTGCGCGAGGCATCCACGTCGACAAAAATACTCACATGCGGTGCCGAGAAGGCGCTCTCCACCATGGCCTTAGCAGTCGCCTTGCGCACGCCCTTGACCTTGATGCGTTCAATGCGAGGATCTTCGCTCTGCCCGGTTCCGCCCTGCCCCGTTCCGTTCGACGGCGCCCAGAAGGTACCCGCCCCATCCTGTTCGGTGGCGCGCTGGTCCTGGTAGCTGAGCAAATCCTTNTTCGTGACCTCNCCGCGCAGACCCGTTGCCGAGACCTCGCTCAGATCGATGCCTAAGTCCTTGGCCGCCTTGCGGACCGGNGGCTTGGCCAGCACCCGGTTAGCCTTNGGCAACCTTTGCGGTGGGATGCTCGACGCCGAACCTTGGGCAGGTGCCGTCGCTGCGGTAGGCGCCGACGCTGCGGCAGGCGCCGACGCTGCGGCAGGCGCCGCGGTTGTGGCAGCAGTGCGCGGACGGCGCTTGACGGCGTCGGCCTTGGGTCCAGAGCCCACCAACGGCTTCATGACTTCAGCCTCGGGCGCCGCAGGAACCACCGGGGCGGCTGCAACGGATGCAGAAACTTCGGATCCGATGGCGATGATGGGNGTACCCACGTCCACCGTGTCCCCTTCGCCCACCATCAATTCGGCCACCATCCCCGCATAGGGTGAGGGCAGTTCAACGATGGACTTGGCTGTTTCAATCTCCACAATCACGTCATTGACGGCAACGATGTCGCCACGCTTGACCTTCCAGGAAACAATTTCAGCCTCGGTCAGGCCTTCGCCAACGTCGGGCAGATTGAACAGGTTCAGGGTCGACATAATGCGGCCTTCCTAATATGCGAAGGCGCGGTCCAACGCCTCCAGCATGCGGTCAATGTCCGGCAAATAATGTTCTTCAACGCGTGCCACKGGGTAGGGCATGTGAAATCCACCCACGCGAATGGCAGGAGCCTCGAGCGAATAGAAGCAGCGTTCGCTGATCCTGGCGGCAATTTCCCCGCCTATTCCGCCAAAGGTNGGGGCTTCGTGGGCCACCACTAACCGGCCTGTCTTATTAACGGACGCTTCAACGGTGTCAAAGTCGATCGGGGAGATAGAGCGCAGATCGATGACTTCAATACTGTGTCCGTCTTCGGCACCCGCAGTGGCTGCGGCTAGCGCAACTGGGACAAGCGGGCCATAGGCCACAAGGGTTGCGTCAGTTCCTTCGCGCACCACATGGGCCTTGAAAGGATCTCCGGGNGAGTTCTCGGTGTCGACTTCACCCTTGAGCCAGTAGCGGCGCTTAGGTTCAAAGAAGATGACCGGATCCTTGCACTGCACTGCCTGCTGGATCATCCAGTAGGCGTCGTTGGCGTTGGAAGGNGTGATGATGCGCAACCCCGCCGTGTGGGCGAATAGCGCTTCAGGTGACTCGGAGTGATGCTCGATCGAGCCGATACCGCCGCCGTAAGGAATGCGGATGACAACCGGGGCACTGAGTTGACCGTCAGTGCGGGTATGGATCTTGGCCAGTTGAGTGGTGATCTGGTTGAAGGCAGGGAACACGAAACCGTCGAACTGAATCTCACATATGGGCCGGTGCCCGCGCAGGGCCATCCCGATGGCGGTTCCAACAATGCCCGATTCGGCCAGCGGCGTGTCCATGACTCTGTGCTTGCCAAATTCAGCCTGCAGGCCCTCAGTGATCCGATACACCCCGCCCAGCGCACCAATGTCCTCACCCATGATGAAGGTCTTGGGGTCATTGGTGAGCGTGGCGCGCAAACCTTCATTGATGGCCTTTGCCATGGTCATCGTACTCATGCTGCACCGCCTGGCGTGTGTGAAGTCTGGGTTTGTGAAGTCTGGGTTTGTGCATCTGCAAAGGACGCCTCGTAGTTTTCAAACCAGGCAAGTTCCTCGGCCACCAGTGGGTGTGCCTGGGCGTAGACGGTGGCAAATTTNTGCCGAATGTCCGCCCCACCCATTGCCAGCGTGGCGTGACGAACATGGGCAGCCAACTCGTCGCCGTCGCGCTTCACCTGCGCAAAGAACTCATCATCGGCAAAGTTTTCAGCGCGTAGGTACGTTTCTAGGCGTTGCAACGGATCCTTAGCCTTCCACAGTTCCTCTTCGGCACTCATGCGGTACTTGGTGGGGTCATCGGCGGTGGTGTGGGCGCCTATCCGGTAGGTGGAGGCTTCAATCAGCACGGGGCCATGGCCGTTGCGGGCATGTTCCAGCGCCCATTTTGACACGGCGTACACGGCAAGGACGTCATTACCATCAACACGGATGCCGGGGATTCCGTATCCTCCGGCGCGGTTAACCAGAGGAACCCTGGACTGCACTTCAAAGGGTACCGAGATGGCCCAGTTGTTGTTTTGGCAAAAGAACACCACCGGGGCGTCGTACGAGGCAGCAAANACCATCGACTCGTGAACATCACCCTCACTGCTTGAGCCATCCCCGAAGTAAGCCACAACGGCGGCGGGTTCGGTGCCAGGCTCTGCCAGCAGATCACGAGAGATACCCATGGCGTAACCAACTGCGTGCAGTGTCTGAGCAGCCAGTACCAGCGTATAAAGGTGGAAGTTGGTCTCGCGGGGNTCCCAGCCACCGTTAGAGACACCGCGGAAGAGCTTCAGTAGGTCTGCCAAATCCAGTCCGCGGGTCAGCGCCACACCGTGTTCACGATAGGTGGGGAACGCGTAATCAGCCTTGTTCATGGCCCGGCCGGAACCAATCTGGGCAGCTTCCTGGCCCACCACCGGCACCCACAAGGCCAATTCACCTTGCCGCTGGAGAGCGGTTGCCTCAGCATCAAAACGGCGCACAGTAGCCATATCGCGGTAAAAGCCACGCAAGTCTTCCGGATCCAGCGCCTGAATGTAGGGGCTGAACGTTGANTCATGGTGAGGCGTTCCATGCTCATCGAGGAGCTGGACCGCTTCATCAGCCTTGACGGCGCTAGTGTGCAATACGCCGGCGGACTTCCCGGCCTGCGGGCGCTCTGAAGCGTGCGCTCCGGTACGGTCTGCGCCGGTTGAACCACTGGAAGCTTGTTGGGCGACGCCCATGCTGTCTCCTCGTCTGCCGAACCCCAGGTGCGCCATGCTCCCTGTCCCGACTCGTTGGTACTGATATATGCCCTCACAGGAATACATACCCTGTGGTGCATATATATACGTTTTCGATTTACAACTGTATCGGTACAGAGTGACAAACCACGCCTTTGTTAACCGCTAGGAACGCCGTGGCTCTTTNGTATAGGACGCACAGATTTCAAGGAATCGGGTGTTGGC
This sequence comes from Arthrobacter polaris, assembly GCF_021398215.1. Taxonomy (NCBI): domain Bacteria; kingdom Bacillati; phylum Actinomycetota; class Actinomycetes; order Micrococcales; family Micrococcaceae; genus Arthrobacter; species Arthrobacter polaris. The sequence continues at coordinate 3,692,610 of NZ_CP071516.1, read as the reverse complement.
TTCTGTTTCACCGATGCTGACACGCACTCCCTCATCACCGAATGCTCGCACTGAGAGCGCATGGCGTTGGGCCAACGCCGCAAACTCTTGAGTGTTGGCACCAAGAGCCAACCAGACAAAGTTGCCCTGAGCCTCTGGAATATCCCAACCCAACGCCTTCAGACCTGCCACGACTCGGGTGCGCTCGTCCACCAGAGTTTGTACTCTTTCTACAACCTGGTCATAGTGCTCCAGCGAAGCAATGGCGGCTTGTTCAGCTACGCCTGAGACGGCAAAGGGTGTTGCTGTAGCCCGGAGGTACTGGGTGATTCCCGGCTGTGAAAGTGAATAGCCAATGCGCAGGCCAGCCAGTCCATGCGCTTTGGAGAATGTCCGCAACACTATGACGTTGGGGTACTTGCGGTACAGCTCAACCCCGTTGACTCCATCGCTGGCACGGACAAACTCTTGGTAGGCCTCATCGATGACAATGACCACGTGGGAGGAAACACTGCGGATAAAGTCCTCGGTCTCCTGCGCGCTCAAGGTTGGCCCTGTGGGNTTGTTCGGCGTGCAGAGCAGAATCACTTTCGTGTGCTCGGTGACCGCAGCAGCCATGGCTCCAAGGTTGTGGGTACCGTCAGGAGTNACCGGCACTTGGACGCTTTTAGCACCGGCAAGCCCCACACAGATGGGGTACGCCTCAAAGGACCGCCATGGGTAAACAACTTCGTCCTGGACGCCGTCGCTATTCTGGCCTGAAAATGCTGCCAAAATCTGGTTCAACGCCCCGAGGCTACCCGCCCCTGTGACAACGTCTTCGGCGGGGACATCGAGGAACTCGCCCAAGGCATTACGAAGGAGTGTGCAGCTGGTGTCTGGATAGCGGTGGACATCCACCGCTCCACGCAGTGCTTCAAGTACAGCAGGTACCGGCCCGAGCGGGTTTTCGTTGGAGGAGAGCTTAAAACTCTCCAGACCAGAGACAGCTTCCGGCGGTTTNCCTGCGGCGTATTTGGGCAGGCGGCCCACAACAGGTCGTGGTTGTACCCCGGATTGCTCTGTGCTGTTTATCTCGGTCATGTATCGTTTAAGTCAAAGCACGTTCAGCCAGTTTCTGGTCATGGACTGTGGAATTATGGATGCATGGGAAGAATCGTCATTCAAGTTGCTTTANATGCTGTCGCCTTATGGGTTGCCAGCTGGATCCTACCCGGAATGCATATTGCCGCGGTATCGGTTGTTGGCAAGGGTGTAGGCGGGCCCGCCGGCACCGCCGAAACCATCAACACTGTTTTGGCCTACTTGTTTATAGGCTTGGTGTTTGGCGTGGTCAATGCGTTGGTGAAGCCGATAGTGAAGCTACTGTCACTGCCGGTAACCATTTTGACCCTCGGGTTGTTCACCATTGTCATCAACGCTGCCATGCTGTGGCTGACAGCGTGGGTGAGCACTTTCACTCCAGTGCAGTTCACCATTGACGATTTCTTCTGGACAGCCATTTTGNCCGCACTGATCATCAGCGTGGTTTCCATGATCGCCGGCACCTTGACTAGCTCCAAAGCACGCCGCTAGCAGGCACCCACCGAGCAGGCGCACTTTGGAGCCGGCGAGCGCCGGAGGTCCCGCACGGACCAAGTTCTGTGACGGAGTCTGTGCCCTGCACTCCGGGTTCACACGCTGACTCTGCGCTGGAGCGGCATATTCGCCAGCATTATTCTGTGGGAATTTCGTCACCGTGCACGGGGAGTGAAATCCGCACCCTGCGCAGGCTTCTGACGCCCTGAAGGGCGTTGAGTACCTTCTTCACGTCGTCCACGTCGCGTCCTTGGTAGACAAACTTTGCACCCCGAACAAGCGCCCCNGCCCCCACCCCGACTCCAAGAAAAGCTCTCAGATTCTCTGTCGAGGCGCGCACAGCAGGGTTGGCACCTGAGTCGAGCACAGCAGCATCCTCTAAGTAGTTCTCCAAGGCATGGGCATTTTTCAAAACTGAGCCCAGATCAGCCTCACCGGCCACTGGCGGCCGGTGAGATGTCACCGTCACCCAGTTCGGGGACGGCGTTGGTGGCCCAAAATCAACAGCCGTGACAATGTCGTTCTCGTTTTGCAAATCAAGCACGGCAATAAAGCCAGGAACATCAAGATTTTTCGCCGGCGATCCTGCAATGACGATCATCTTCACGTTCACACCCGCTAGAAAGTCCGGATCTGCGGCAGCAGCGGCAGCATGAATACCTCCTCCGCTGTGACCGGTCAACAACACCTCATCGTTGGGAGCCGCACCCGAGGCCTTGAGCGATTCCTTAATAAGTTCCTGTACCAGAATCTGTTGCTGCCTGAACTGTTCCCCNTGCGCTGCAGTGAGCCCCTCCAGGTTGCCTTCCATGTCGAAGGGATTACTGCTATCAAAAGTGGACCAGTCCTCAGTTCCTGGCAAATGAACCACCCAAGCCACGCCCTCATCCGGGCGTACTATCCGCACCACACCAATAGAACCCGGCGGATATCCGTAGGCGTCCATACTCCCTGTCAGCATCCCCTGGACACTGGCGTCGATCAGCCAAGGCTCTCCCCTGCCAGGATCTGAGATCGCATGGCCTTGCGGCCACTGCCGTGCTGTTGTATCCCATTCCTGCGCCGGGATCTGGCGAATAGCCAAGTGCCCAGGGCGGGAGAAACCTGCCGCATCAAAGAACTTCCGCAGAGCAAATGCTGGCCGCGATCCCGCAGTTCCGTCATCATGGCCTCGCAGCTGGGACAGTAAATAGGCCAGTCCCACTCCCGGCCCCAACAAGCCCGCACCATAAGCGGTGCCATTGTTCAGCCACTTTTCCACCGCATCCCGCAGTCCTCCGCGTTGGGCGCTCTTTATCTGCGCGCCAAGATCGACAGCAACCTTCACTGGCCCCAATGGTCCCCACGACCAGGCACTCAAACCCTCCCGAAACGTTGTGAGCCGTTGAACTTGGGCCGCCATGGAAGCATTATGGGCTTCGGTAGCGGCATAGGTGTCCGCTGCCTGTGCTGTCTTATGGGCAAGGCTGGCGGTATCAGCCTGCACCCGCAGGCAGGCCCACAGCGCATTGCGCATGGTATCCAGGGGNCCATGCGGATAGGCTGTTGCCCCNTCCGCCGCCTTGCCCAGCCATAGCCATTCCGCTTGCAGACGATCCACCAATGGATCCATCAGCTGGGCCAATCTAGCCAGAGCGGCCCCTGCCTCCGCGATTTCCGCCAAGGTAAAGCTAATGGAACCTACGCCACCGTCGTAGGAAAACGTGGTTGCCCCGTCTTCATAGTTCGCCATTTCGGCTCTGCCTCCTGCCCCATTGGCATCATGTCCGCCGTTTTCCCCGTGCACCTCACGCGCACCTCATGCGCACCTCACGTGCACGCACGGTTCAATAGCCACCCCACCCTCAAGAGCCGTGCCACTGCCCCGCTGTCCCCATTCCGTGGTCTAGAGCACCCCAGCCGCCTCCGTAGCCTGTTCCAAACCCTGCACCCTGGGGCCCGTCCGGACTCAGACCTCCGGCCGGAATGGATTGGAGATATAAGCCGTAGTTGGCAACGTCCACGGCCGCAGCTCCAACGTCTCGAACCACTGACGCAAAGGCAAGGTTTCGTTGCAAAAGCGACTCCCGGAACGCTGCAGCAGCAGGTGAACTCCAGTCCGTGGAGGCCAGCTGGTCCAGCTGTAACCGCAAAGCGTCGATCTCCTGCCCCACACCAGCCAGCCGCTGGGCCACGACGGCCACCGCTTCAGGAGACGGGCCCGCATGGGCAGCAAACCCACCTGCCATTGAATAGTTCACGAAGTCCTCCCACCGTGTCGGTATCAATTAAGACTAGAAAGTCACGAAATAAGGCGCCATACCCGCTTTCCATATTGTGGAAAGCCCCACAAACAGGCCAGGCTGTGGAGGAGACTGTGGAGGAATTGGCGGTTCGTGAAAGAATTGGCCCATGTCTGAATCCACACACTCCGCATCCCGTATCCCTTCTGGCCGACTGTCACTGGCTACTTCCTCCGAGCGCGTCGCCTTAGGCNCCCTCGACGGCCGTTACGCCGGTGCCGTTGCGCCGTTGGTGGACTACCTCTCAGAGGCAGCCCTGAACCGTGACCGTGTGGGCGTTGAAGTTCAGTGGTTCATCCACCTGACAAATAACANNGCACGCCCTGGCACCGCGCCGTTGACGGCTGACCAGCAGGCCGGGTTGCACGCCATTGTGAGTGAATTCGATGCCGCAGCCGTGCAGGAATTGGCCGACATCGAAAAGGTCACTTTCCACGACGTCAAGGCTGTGGAGTACTTTATCGGCAACCGCCTGGCTGCCTTGGGCTTGGAGCGCCTCAAGCCGCTGGTCCACTTCGGCTGCACCAGCGAGGACATCAACAACCTCTCGTACGCCGTGGGCATCAAGGGTGCGGTCGAGGATGTCTGGCTACCAGCAGCCCGCACGCTCGTTGCCAAGATTTCTAGCATGGCGCAGGAAAACCGTGCCGTCCCCATGCTGTCGCGCACCCACGGTCAGCCCGCCACGCCCACCACCTTGGGTAAGGAACTAGCCGTCACGGCATTCCGCCTGACCCGCCAGCTCGATCGCATTGCCAAGACCGAGTTCCTCGGCAAGATTAATGGCGCCACCGGTACTTACGCCGCCCATTACGCCTCCGTCCCGGGCGCTGACTGGCAGGATGTCGCCAAGAGCTTCGTCGAGTCCCTCGGCCTGACTTGGAACCCACTGACCACCCAGATCGAATCCCACGACTGGCAGGCTGAGCTCTACGCTGATATGGCGCGCTTCAACCGCATCCTGCACAACCTGTGCACCGATGTGTGGAGCTATATTTCCATCGGTTACTTCGCCCAGGTCCCGGTGCCGGGAGCCACCGGTTCCTCCACCATGCCGCACAAGGTCAACCCGATTCGTTTTGAAAACGCCGAGGCCAACCTTGAGATCTCCAACGCCCTGCTCGACACGCTGGGGTCCACCTTGGTCACCAGCCGTTGGCAGCGCGACCTCACCGACTCCTCCAGCCAGCGCAACATCGGTGTCGCTTTCGGCCACCNNCTGCTGGCTATCAACAACGTCCTCGGCGGTCTGGGCCGTTTAGACACCGCTGAGGCCGTCCTTGCCCACGACCTTGACCACAACTGGGAAGTTCTCGCCGAGGCCATCCAGATGGTCATGCGCGCTGAAGCCATTGCTGGTGTTGAAGGCATGGAAGACCCGTACGAACGATTGAAGGACTTGACCCGCGGTCACCGCGTTGATGCCCAGCGCATGCAGGAGTTTGTTTCTGGCTTGGGTCTGTCTACCTCGGCTCAGGAGCGTCTACTGGCCCTGACCNCCGGCAAGTACATTGGCATCGCCGAATCCCTGGTGGACCACTTGCAGAAGTAGTCTGCACGCACAGTACGACGGCGGCACCCACCTTGCGCTTTTCAGGGCACCGGGGTGCCGCTTGCGTTACTGGGAGTGTTCTTGCCGTGCGTAGAAGGCGATGCAAAATCGGCACTGTGGCAAAACATGGTGTGTCATGGCGGACAAACCACTGTTGTGGATCTTCATTCACCGGTACGTTCGGCTTATGAACACAGGTAATATCACCTTCCACACCCGCAAATGGGTCCGTCCTGAAGACCTCAACGCCAACGGCACTCTTNTTGGCGGTAGCCTGCTGCGCTGGATAGATGAGGAAGCGGCAATTTATGCCATCGTCCAGCTTGGCAATGGCATGGCCGTGACGAAGTACATGTCAGAGATCAACTTTCTCTCCTCCGCCGTCCTGGGCGACCTCATTGAAATGGGGCTCACGGCAACCCACTTTGGCCGGACCTCGCTGACCATGCGAGCGGAAGTGCGGAATATGTTCACCCGTGAATCTATTCTCACCATAGACAAAGTGGTGTTCGTGAACCTTGGGCCGGACGGAAAACCCGCAGCGCATGGCTATGATTCCATCACCTACGACCGTGACCGCGTGCCCAGCACACACCTGCAGCCAGCCGTTTAAGTAACTAGTGTTCCCCAGCACCGTCCCGCAACCGGGCCTGCTGGAACGCAACGATTCGCTCCAAACCGTCGTGGACGGCGTCGTATCCGGCGGCAAAACTCAACCGCACCGTGTGCTGGCCATTGACCGTGTCAAAGTCTAACCCTGGCACTAAAGCCACCCCNGCCGATTCCAGCAGAGTGGAGCAGTACGCGGCTGAGTCCGCGAATCCGTCCATGGCCGCGCCCAAATCCGCATATAGATAGAAGGCACCATCCGCCGGTGCGGCATCTATCCAGCCGAGCCGGTCCAAGTTCTCCAGCAGGTAGGCACGTGTCTGGGCGAATTCTCCAACAAAGGTGTCGGCTTCGGTGTAGGAGAGCTCCGTGAATGCCGCCACCGCCGCCATTTGGGCCGGGGCCGGTGGACACAGGGCTACATTGCCGGCCAAAGCATCAACTACTGCGATCAGGTCATCTGGAACCAGCGCCCACCCCAAACGCCATCCGGTCATCCCNCAATACTTTGAGAAACTGGAAATGACGACGCCGGAACGGTCCAGTTCCCAGGCGCAGACTCCCTTGGGATCGGGGTCACCGAGCGCTGGATAGGTGATGCCGTGGTAGATCTCGTCGCTGATAAGGCGCACCGAATTCTCCGCGCACCACGCCGTCAGGGCAGCCAGTTCTGTGCGCGAGACCATAGTTCCGGTGGGGTTGGCCGGAGAAGCGAGGACCATCCCTGTGAGCGGGCCATGGACGGCAACAGCGGCATCCAGCAGCTCAGGTGTGGGCTGAAATCGTGCGTCCGGGCCGGCGTCGAGTTCGATCACGTCTACGCCAAGGGCGCGCAGAATATTNTTGTAGGCCGGGTAACCGGGGCGGGCCAAGGCCACTCTGTCCCCGGANTTAAACGAAGCCAGAAACAAGAGCATGAAAGCACCTGAGGAGCCGGTGGTGACAGCCACGTTGCGGGCTGGCACATCCAGTCCGTACCAGCGGCAGTAGTGAGCGGAGATGGCCTCGCGGAGTTCGGCGAGGCCCAGTGCTGGCGTGTACGTCAGCGGCGTACCTGCACCGTGGATATCTGCTGCTGCGGCCGAGACCGCAGTGGGAGCGCCGCCACCGGGCTCTCCGGCGCACAAAGAAATTACTGAACGGCCTTGAGCACGGAGTTCTGCTACTCGTGCCAAGATATCCATGACTTGGAACGGCGGCACCTGGGCGCGGCTGGCTACTGTCAATGGATGGCTCATGCTGGCTCCCGAAAAATTTTGGCTATAGACGGTGGTGCAGGGCAACGGCACCGGACTGTGGTGCCTGCACTCCAGCTTGTCATATGTGCCAGACATCACGGGCGCACTCATCTATCCGCAGCGTTACGCAGGACAGCGCTGAGGCGAGGAAGAATCCCCTACGCTAGTGAGGTGAATGAATTTGCACAAGATACTCCCGCGGAACTCGTCCAACCCATTATTTTGTTGGTGGACCGGGAGGAACCCGCTGGTGAACTATTTGGAATAGCAGCGGCCGCACTGGCATCCGTACAAGCCTTCATGCGGGAACCGGAGAACCCGGACTGGCGGCAGTGGGCTGCCGGCGCCTTCGCCAAATCCGTCCGGCGCGCAGATGCCAAGACGTTTGCTAAGGTACTCACGGCGTTTCCCGAACATGCTCTTGCAACTGTTGGCCAGGCGAGCGCCATGGGTTTAGCTCCGCTGCCCTCAGCAAATTTACCGAAGTTGTTGGCCAAATTGCAGGTTTCGGGCACCACGCTGCCTGCGNGGGATCCTTTGCCGCCGCAGACGCTGACGATTGTGCTGAACGGATCCTTAGAAATGTCCACAGGAAAAGCCGCGGCTCAGGCTGCCCACGCACTTNTCGCCTGGGTGCTGGCGGCCAAACCCTTCGTGGTGGAGGCGTGGGCTGCCGATGGGTTCNCCCTCGGAATTCAGAAGCTCCCTGCCAAGGACTTTCAGAAGGGAGCCAGAAAATCGGCGGGACCGGTTATTCAGGACGCCGGACGCACCGAGATTGAGCCTGGCTCCACCACCGCCTATGTGGTGGTCTCGGCGCCCAAACGGTAGCCGCCAAAAGGACGAAAAGACACCAGCCCGGCTCCGCGCTAGGGCTACCGGGCTGGTGGAACTGAGGGCTTGAACGGGGGCGCGGAAGGACACTGAGCCTGTGGCTTCGCTGGATCAAGGCGGCCGGCCGTCGGCGGAACCCTCATCAAGCTTTGGGTGATGTGAACCTTTAGCAGGCCCCGAGGTCTTTCCAGACACCCCACGGATCCCTCTGCCGGGCTCATCGCCCTGCGTCCACCATTTGGCAGACCAGTTGTGCTCGTTGCGAGAAACCGTGTCTCCTCCGGCGTAAATATTTCCGGGTACCCACGGGATGGACTTGCAGCGTGGCAGATTGGCGGTGGCAGTGGGTGACGGTGTGGCGGTAACCGTCGCAATAGGCGCTGCTGTTGCAGTGGGTGTTGCTGTTGCAGTGGGTGTTGCTGTGCCGCAGAGTCGCTCATAGGCCCAAGCCCCGTTGCTTGAGGTGGCGCTGGGAGCTTCTCCAAGAGTCCACCATTTGGCGTACCAGATGCTGCCGTTGTAGCTCACTTGATTACTGGAATTGTATGAAGTGCCAGCCTTCCATTCGGCTGCCTCGCATACCCCTGTGGGGACGGGTGGGCGTTTCGGTGGGTGTGGAGTCACCGCAGGATCGGTTGGTGCCGTGCTCGGATCGAACGAGCCNGTCAGCTTTACGTTGACATCCAAACAGCTGTAAAANGCCATGGGAGTGTCGGCCACATTCCAGCGCGCCAAGATGGTGTGTTGGCCAAGGGGTAAATTTGTGAGCCTGTGAGAGNNGACTGCTTTTGGTTTGGCACCGTGGCCATCTACTGTCTGAAATAGCATGCCATCTACGAAGTACTCCCAGCTTTGCGTTGCGTGCAAAGCGGTGAGGTTCCACTTAATGTCGATGGTGCTGGTGATGCTCTTCCTTGGCCACGGCTTAGTTTCGTCATCAAGAACGGTGTATTCCGGTGCTCCACCACTGCATTTCAGCGAGCCCTTAGGAGCTTCAACGCTCTGGGGCTCATACTTGATTTTNCCGCAATCAAAGCTTGTCATCCCGGCTGCGCAATTTTCTGCTCGGCTGGGCGGATCACTCACCCAACCATGCGCAGAGGAGCCGCTAGCAGTTGCAAGAGGAACCACCACTGCGGCAGCAACGACGAGCGTAAACATGCCACCTCGGAGTTGCATCATCAAAATTCTCGCTTCATCTGGTGATCAATTTCCCGCCCAAAGTGGCGAATACTGCCTGTGCTTCCTTGGCGGCTATGACCACGTTAGCCAACCTTGTCCTCCAGCAACATTGGGGAAACCCTAGCAGGAGTACGTAGAAGCACCTGAAACCCACCCATAATCAGTGAAATATCGTGGATTCACGCACAATGAAATACGCAAAAATGGTGCGGATGCACTTGGCGGGCCCCTCCACTGGTGGCCTCTGTTCAACGCAAGGCTGCGCTTAACCAAAGAACGACGCCGGGGCTCTAAGTCTCGGCGTCGTTCTGTCATGCTGCGTGTCGTTCTGTCATGCTGTGTTCAGTATGGCAAGCCAGAAGAGACAAGGCTCTGAAAGAAGTTACTCGGCGGCCGCGAGCTGACCGCAGGCACCGTCAATTTCCTTGCCGCGGGTGTCACGCAAGGTGGTGGGCACACCATTATCGATCAATGTGTCGATGAACTCCTGCATCACCTCCGGCTCGGATGATGTCCAGATGGAGCCGGGTGTCGGATTCAGCGGAATCGGGTTCACATGGACCCAACCGCGGCCACGAGCATTGAGCTTCTTGGCGAGGAGTTCGGCGCGCCATGGGTGATCGTTCATGTCCTTGATCAGCGCATATTCGATGGACACGCGCCGGCCAGTGACCTTGTAGTAGTTGTAGGCGGCATCGAGTGCCTCATCAACCTTCCACTGGGAGTTCACCGGGATCAGTTCATCGCGCAGCTCATCATCCGGNGCGTGCAGGGATAGTGCAAAGGTGATAGCCACGCCTTCCTCCGCCAGTTTCCTGATGGCTGGCACCAGACCCACAGTGGAAACGGTGATGCCGCGAGCACTCATACCCAGGCCCTCAGGCGCCTCGGCCACCATGCGGTGCACGGCGTTCATGACGCGTTTGTAGTTGGCCAAGGGCTCGCCCATGCCCATGAAGACAATGTTGGTGACGCGTTCGGCGTCGTGCCCACCGTCTCGGCGCAGGTTCCCCAGCCCACCTTCGGCAATGACCCGGTTGGCCTGGACAATCTGGTCCAGGATTTCCGCGGTGGACATGTTCCGGGTCAGCCCTGCCTGGCCAGTGGCGCAGAACGGGCAGTTCATGCCGCACCCGCACTGGCTGGACACGCACAAGGTGACACGGCCGGTGTAACGCATGAGCACGGACTCCACGAGCGAACCGTCAAAGAGGCGCCACAGGAACTTGATGGTGTCCCCGTTGTCCGTGGTCAGTCGTTTGACCTCGGTCAGCAACTTCGGAAACATGGTCGCAGTGATCTCGGCACGGCGATCCTTGGGAAGGTCGCTCATCTTCTCAGGATCTGTGGTGTAGTGCTGGAAGTAATGTACCGAGAGCTGCTTGGCACGGAATGCCGGCAAGCCCATCTCCTTGAACTTCTCCTCGCGCTCGGTCAGTGTCATGTCAGCCAAGTGCTTCGGTGGCTGCGAAACGCGCGGGGACTTGAACTGCAGCAGCGGGCGGCCTTCTGGATTCTTGGCCTGGTCCCAGCCCTCGGTTGCAGGCATGACCTGTGCCGGGCGGCGGGTGGGTCGCGTCTTGGGAGCAGTCGGGGCTGAGACGTCGACGGCGGGGCTGGGGTGTTTTGGGGAAGTCATCCTTTCTCTCTCACAATGCTGTGAGTGTCCCGTGTTCGCCGATAAGATCACATTCTTGGTCTTAGGAGGCCACCGACGGACTGCCAGATCCAAGGTCTTCAGCCACCCGCTATGGATTGGATGATCATTAATTCTTGGCCACTGACAGCACGTGTTTGCAGTCCAGCCAGCCGGCGGACGTCCTCGCCGTCGAGATAGATATTCACATAGCGGCGCAGCGTCCCCGTTTCATTGCGCAGCCTTCGGTCAAAGACGGGNAAGTCCGCCTTGATGGCATCCAGCAGCTCGGCCACGCTGGCCCCGTCTCCAACCTCAAGCACCAACTCTGCGCTTCCACCCACCAGTGGCGCCAGCAGTCTGGGCACCAGTATTCTCACTTCCGAAGCCATGGACGGCGCCCTAAATCTCCAGGAAGGCAGCGCGGACACACAGGACATCGGGCAGGTGCGTGAGGACTTCAACAAAGTGCTCACCTTCATCCGCGCTGGCATAGACCGAACCACCNCTGGTACCGAAATACACCCCGGCCGGTTCTGCCGCGTCCACGGCGGCCGCGTCCCGGAGTACCACGTTGTACTCGGGCTCCACCAGGCCTGAAGTCAGCCGCACCCAAGACTTCCCGGCGTCGTTAGTGCGGTGGACTGCCAGCTGTCCCTGCGGCGGAATCCGCTCACCATCAGCCATGATCGGCACAACCCAGGCGGTGCCGGAGCGGCGTGGGTGGGTCAGTACGGTGAAGCCAAAGTCGGTGGGCAGGCCCTCGGCTATAGAGATCCAGTTCTCGCCAGCGTCGTCCGTGCGGTAAACACCGTGGTGATTTTGCGCGTACAGGACATCCGGGTTGTTGGGGTCCCGGGCCACTTTGTGCACGCATTGGCCAAATTCCGGCAGCGGGTCAGGCAGATAAGGGGCGCTGATGCCCTTGTTCCGCGCCTGCCATGTTTCTCCAGCATCGGTGCTGCGGTAGACCCCGCCAGTACTCATTGCGACGTGAATGGTGTTGGGATCCGCCGGGCTAGGCAACACTGTGTGCGCCGCGGCGCCACCAAATCCTGCACCCCACTGAGGGCGGTGCGGATGGTCCCAGAGGCCGCGGTTGAGCTCAAAGTGCTCCCCACCGTCGGTGGACTTCCACAGCGAAATGGGCTCACAGCCGGCCCAGATTACACCCGCCCGCTCTGGCGTGTCCGGCTGTATTTGCCACACGCGCTCAAGCGCCGCTTCAGTGTCCGGCGGGAAAGTGATGGCGCCCTGTTCTGGTTCGTGCCAAGTGGAGCCAAAGTCGTCGGAGTGCGCCACGGTGGGACCCCAGTGTTCACTGCGCAAACCCACCAAGATTCGGGTGCGCCCGGCCCGTGTGTCCAGGCCGATGCTGGGAATCTCGTGCATGAGGAAATGCGGACCTGTGAACGAATAGTCCACCCGATCCTCGCTGGTACCAAGCCATAGGCCCTTNTTAGTGCCCACGGCCAGTAGCGTCAATTGTCCAGTCCCGGCTCCGCGTGGTTGCTCATGGGTTAAATTCCAACACTGCAGCCGGACTGGAACAAGGCTGACCAGCCGGTAACTTTATTCCGCTGGCCAGTTGGGCGGTTGGCTCGCCGGTTCACCCACCAGTGGCACACTAACTGGCCCAACCCGCGAAAGTCCCCGCGCGATACACCGTTGTGGCAGCTTGAGCCAGCTATGGCAGATCCCACCCAGGACTGTGGCAGGTTCCACCCTGTTTCACTTGCTGATACCCGGAAAAGCCCGGATCCACACCTGAGTCAATACCCCTAGGGTACTTGATTTATACCCTATAGGGTATATCTTTGCAGTATGGACACACAAGATCAAACCCGCGGATATTCCGAAGAAAAGCAGGCGTACCTGAGGCGCCTCAAACGCGCCGAAGGCCAGGTGCGCGGCATTGCCCGGATGGTTGAGGACGATAAATACTGCATCGATATCCTCACTCAAATGGCGGCGGTCAACAAGGCCCTGCACGCCGTCAGCATCGGCCTCCTCCAAGACCATATTGGCCATTGCGTAGTCAATGCAGCCAACGAATCCCAAGAAACCGGAAACCCAGAGATCGTCTCCCAAAGNGTATCCGAAGCCACCGCAGCCATTTCCCGCCTACTCAGGAGCTAACACCATGACCCACACAACCACCATCAATGTTTCAGGCATGACCTGCGGGCACTGCGTCAACTCGGTCACCGAGGAATTGACTGCACTGGCGGGCGTGAAGAACGTGGCGGTCGATTTGAATTCAGGCGGCACCTCAACGGTCACCATCACCTCCACACTGACAATTGAGCCGGACGAGATTAGCGAAGCGGTTGCCGAAGCCGGATACCTCGTGGTCGCCAATGACGCCTAAGTAAAAGCAACTCATCTACTCCCAGATTAAGGAGCGCCATGAGCGCCTCAGATATTTTGTCCCAAACCGCCACTCCCGGACCCCGCATGGTCGAGATCAGCATCGAAGGCATGACCTGCGCCTCCTGCGTCAGCCGGGTTGAGCGCAAGTTGGGCAAACTTGAAGGCGTCAGCGCCTCCGTGAACCTGCCGCTGGAATCAGCCCAGGTCACGGTCCCCGCCGGCATGACCGACCAACTAATTATCGATACCGTCAAAGCAACCGGCTATGCGGCTACTTTGAAGCACTCCCCTGGAACCACCTACGACGCCGGAACAACCGTTTCGCACAGCACCCACCCAAGCGGCACCCCAGAGGGCACGGGCAAGGAGCCAAACGAGGCAGATCATCCTACCCACGAAGCGCACATGGCCCATGGCGGCACGGCACAGGCCCTGCGTACGCGGCTCATTGTGGCTGCCATCTTGACCCTGCCAATATTTTTGATCTCCATGTTCCCGCCCTTGCAATTCCCGCAGTGGGGCGCGGTGGTGGGCATTCTCACCCTGCCGGTGGTGACGTGGGCTGCGTGGCCGTTCCACCGTGCAGCGGCCATCAACGCCCGGCATTTTGCCTCCACCATGGACACGCTGGTCTCCATCGGAGTCTCTGCGGCATTCTTATTTTCAGCCGTGACCATGGCGCTGAATCCCATGCTGACGGCGCACGGATCAGACACGGTGGGCCATGCCCCGCTGTACTTTGAAGTCTCCGCAGTTGTTATCACTTTCTTGTTGTTGGGCCGTTATTTGGAAGCCAAGGCAAAGGCGAAGGCAGGCGATGCGCTCAAGGCACTGCTGAGTCTAGGTGCCAAGGAAGCCACCGTGCTACGCAACGGCATCGAGGTTAAGATCCCGGCAGAAGAGCTAGCCGTGGATGAGATCTTCGTGGTCCGCCCTGAGNAGAAAATCGCTACCGACGGCATTGTCACAGACGGTACCTCCGCCATCGACACCTCATTGATCACCGGTGAATCTCTACCAGTGGACGTTGCTGTGGATGACACCGTGACAGGGGCAACCATCAACACCTCTGGCCGCCTGTTGATCCGGGCCACCCGCGTGGGCAGCGAGACCACACTCGCCCAGATGGGCCGCCTTGTCAGCGCAGCCCAGGCGGGCAAGGCTCCCATCGCCCGGCTAGCGGATAGGATCAGCGCCGTCTTTGTGCCGATTGTTCTTGTCATTGCCGTGCTCACTTTTACACTGTGGCTCCTTATTGCTGGCGATCTGCAAACTGCCTTCACCGCCGCCGTCGCCGTTTTGATCATCGCCTGCCCCTGCGCACTGGGTTTGGCAACCCCAGTAGGCCTGCTGACAGGCACGGGCCGTGCCGCTCAGCTGGGCATCTTGATCAAGGGCCCGCAGGTCCTTGAGGATACGCGCACCATCGATACCATCTTGCTGGATAAGACCGGCACCGTCACTGAGGGCAGGCTCTCCGTGGTCGAAGTGGTCGCCCTCGCCAACGTCCCGGAGGCGAAGATCATTGCTCTGGCCGGCGCCGTGGAATCCCACAGCGAACACCCCATCGCCCAGGCCATTGTGGAGCACACACGCACAAACGACGGCGGTGACGGTGAACTGAGTGAGGTTGCAGAGTTCACTTCCTCCNCCGGTGGCGGCGTACGCGCACTGATCGAGNGGCGCACCGTTTTGGCCGGCCGCGCAGGGTGGCTGGAGGAAAACGGCGTCGTACTTTCTCACGCGAACCGGGCAGCCCTACTGGCCCAGCAACAACGCGGCACTACGGCAATCTGGGTGGCTGTTGACGGTGAAGCCGCCGGGCTTATCGCGTTGCAGGACACCATCAAGGCCGGATCCAAGGCGGCCATTGCAAGGCTGAAAGAGTTGGGTCTGCGGCCCATTCTGCTCACCGGCGATAACGCGGCCGTGGCAGCCCAAGTTGCCGCACTCGTGGGCATCCCTACTGAAGATGTGTTCGCCGACGTGCTGCCTGAGGGCAAGGTGGACGCTGTTAAGAAGCTACAAGCCGCCGGCGCCACGGTTGCCATGGCTGGTGACGGCGTCAACGATGCACCTGCGCTGGCACAGGCGGATCTTGGCATCGCCATGGGATCCGGCACTGATGTAGCCATCGAGGCCGCCGATCTGACGGTCATGGGCAGCGAACTGAGCCAGGTTGCCACGGCCATCGAGCTCTCACGCAAAACACTGGGGACCATCAAGGTGAACCTTNTCTGGGCCTTCTTCTACAACGCCATCGGCATCCCGGTGGCCGCCCTGGGACTGCTCAACCCGATGATTGCAGGTGGCGCAATGGCCGCGAGCTCGGTGCTGGTGGTGGCCAACTCGCTAAGACTGCGGCGATTCGGCAGGTAGCTTTTCAGCCGGCTCATGTGCTGGGTTGACCTCAAGATCAATGACATAGGACGGGCCGCGTTGGGGCGATCCGCGCAGCTCGTCCAGTCTGACCAGCACCACGCCACCCATGATGGCTATCCCACCCAGCAGCTGGATNGACCGGGGTAGTTCGCCCAGCAGGATCCAAGCCCAGACTACGGCGAAGAGCACCTCGAACAAGGCCACAAATGAGGCCACCTTTGAGCCTAAACCACGTGTTGAAATAATCCCCAGAATATAGGCAAACACCGTTGTAATGAGCACCAACCCCAGGACCGGAACCAGCCAATGCACCTGGGTTCCTGCGAACACGGGGCTCTCAAACGTGAAGGCCATAGGCAGTACGCCGATCACACCCAGCCCCACGATCATGGTTGCGCCAACGGCCATACCGCCACCGGCCATGAGAATGGGCGGAACGTTGTCCCCTGTCCGGGATGACATGACAAAGTACACGGCCGAGCACACTGCCGCGGCAAGCCCCCACAGGATGCCCTCTACACTGACCTTCTGGCTCCCCGCCAAATCTAGGACAAGCACCAGCCCGGCCATGGCGCTCACGGCACCCACAATTGTCAGTAGCCGCGGCCGCTGACGCGTCATGATCCACGCCCAAGCAACTAACAACACCGGCGAAAGATATTCCAGCAACAGCGCCACACCCACCGAGAGGTGCTGGACAGCATTGAAATAAAACAGCTGGCACAGAGCAATGGGGACCACACCGTAAATGGCAATCCGCCCCAGAGAGCCCTTCACCTCGGACCAGCGCCGCACCAATGTGATGATCACGGGAATCAGAAGTACCACGGCGGCACCNCCAATGCGGACAGCCACAGCCGCTCCGGGGTNCCATCCCACATCGAACAAGGACTTTGCAAAGGATCCTGACAACGCAAAAGCCGCAGCGGAAACGAAGGCAAGCAGGAGCGCCGGTGAGGCCATTGCCTTGCGCGGGGCCGGAAAAGAGATTGTTGATTCGGTCATGAAAGGTCCGTATGTCAGCAGTGATAGGCGTTAGACTACTTACATTATGCCCGCGACATGTCAGGAGTCAAAATGGTTTTAGTAGTGACACGGAAATGTCATTGCTGTCCGCCGTCAACCTCATCAACACAGCACCCATTACGGTGGCCGACGGTGGGAGCGTGACGGGTACTGATTCGATGGAAAGTCTGTCTCAACTCAATGACTTTGTCATGAGGGAGCAGTTCAGCGGCTCGCGCCAGCACTCGGCCGCTGAGGTATTAGAAGTACGGGAGATGCGAAGTGAGCTGCGCACCATCTTCACCGCGGATGAAACCACAGCCGCCGGCATGGTCAATGACCTGCTGGCCCGCGCTCACGCCCTGCCCCAGTTGGTCAAGCATGATCAATGGGACTGGCATCTGCATGCAACCGCCNCTGCGGCGCCGCTCGCACAGCGCATGNGGGTAGAAGCAGCGATGGCTTTGGTGGATGTGATTCGCAGTAAGGAGCTGGGCCGGCTGAAAGTGTGTGCGGCACCCGACTGCGATGCGGTATTGATCGACCTGTCCAAANACCGCTCTCGGCGGTATTGCGACACGGGAAACTGCGGCAACCGCGCCCACGTGGCCGCATACCGGCGTCGTCAAACAGCATTGGTCGCAGCGAGCCACTCTTAATCAAATCGAGGCAGTTGCCAATGTTTTCCTAAAACATTGGCAACTGCTCCCCTTCGATTTGGGGAACGAAGATATTACTTCATGGTTCCTGCGGACACCGAGCCCTGAAGCTGGCGCTGGAACAGG
Organism: Arthrobacter polaris; assembly: GCF_021398215.1. Classification (NCBI taxonomy): domain Bacteria; kingdom Bacillati; phylum Actinomycetota; class Actinomycetes; order Micrococcales; family Micrococcaceae; genus Arthrobacter; species Arthrobacter polaris. Next base: position 3,675,175 of record NZ_CP071516.1, on the reverse strand, counting down.
ATGTACATGAGCAAAACAGGCAAGACCACAATGATGGCCGCGGCAAACAGTGAACCAAAGTCCACCGCATAGCCCTGCTGGCCAGCGAACGCGGCAATACCTTGGGACAATACGTAGTTCTCCCGATTGGTGTTGATCGCCACGGGGATCAAATACTGGTTCCACAAGCCAAGGAAGTTGAAGATGGCAACCGAGGCCATGCCCGGCTTAGCCATGGGAAGCATGACCTGGAAGAAAGTGCGCCATTCACCGGCGCCGTCAATCTGTGCCGCTTCAGCAATCTCATTCGGAAGCGCCTTGAAGAAGGAGAACAGGAAGAAGACGGTGAAGGGAAGGGCGAATGCCACGTAAACAATGATCAAACCCGGCAAGGTGTTCAACAGGCCGATGTTCTTCAAAACGAAGAACAACGGCACGATCGCCAGGAAGATCGGGAATGTCAGGCCAGCAAGCATCAGGTAATAGATGGCCCGCGAACCCGGGAACACGTAGCGCGCCAAAACATAGGCACACATGGCACCCAAAACCATCACGATGACAAGTGCGAAGCCCACCACAATGACCGTGTTGAAGAAGTACAGGCCGATACCGGCGGTGTTCCAGGCGTTGACGTAGTTCTCAAACTTCCACTGGGCCGGAAGCGAGAATGGCGACGCGAAAATTTCCGACGTCGTCTTGAAAGACGACAACAGGGTCCAACCAAGCGGGACAAGGACCATCAATGACCACAAGGTGAGCATGACGTGCGAAACGCCTGCTACAACCTTGTCGCTCTGAGTATCCGCACCTTTGCGTTCGACGTGCCCGTTGGCAATCTGCTTTTTCTTTGAAATTTTAAGTGACATTATTCAGACACATCCTGACTGCCGCCGGTAAGCCGGTTCACCAGGAATACCAGTGCCGAGAAGATCAAGGTAATTACTGCCAAGACAACACCCATGGCACAAGCCAGACCGAACTGCTGCTTGGAAAACGCTGTGCTGAACAGTTTCTGCGACATGACCAATGTTGAGTTCTCGGGGCCACCCGTGGAGTTCAACACAGACATGTACACAAACGCATCCAACGCCAAGATACCCATGTAGACATAGGCCGTCTGGATGTTATCGCGAATCAACGGGATGGTAATGCTGATGGCCGTCCGGAATCGGCCTGCACCATCAATGCGAGCCGCTTCAAAAGTCTCAGCGGGAATGCCCTTGATCGCTGCGATGAACAAGATCATGTAGAAGCCCACAAAGCCCCACACAATGACCACCATCGAGGCAACCATGGCTGTGCGCGAGTCGCCAAGCCACGGGTAGTCCTTAAACCCGTCAAGGCCAATCCCCGTCAGGATGCCGTTGAGCAAACCATTGCTGGGAGTGAAGATTTGGGCCCAAATAATACCGATGACCACGGCAGGAATCACATACGGGAAGAAGGAAACGATCCGGTAGAAACCAGCGCCCTTAAGCCCCTTGATCTGCCCGCGGCTACTGCCACCTATAGTCACAAGCGTGGCTAGAACAAGGCTCAAAATAACAGTAATCACCGGCAGGAAAACAGCCAAGGTGACGCTGTTGCGGACGGAGATCATAAAGATGTCGTCATTGAACAGCTTGACATAGTTGCCAAAGCCCACAAACGGCATGTTGTTGTCGAAGCCGCTCCAGCTGGTCATCGAGTAGTACACCGCCTGGGCGAAAGGCGAGATCACGAAGACCAGATAGATCGCCAACGGCAGTCCCAAGAAGACTGCCATGAAGCTGACCTTATCGAATGTCAATTTTTCCGGCGCCGCCGGGCGGTGGCGACAACGCCACCGCCCGACTTCACTTGATTTGTTGCTTGTGTCACTTCACTTCAATCTTCTTGACCGAATCGTCCTGGGCTACCTTATCGGTAATTTCCTGAAGTGCCTTGGTCAGGCCCGCAGTATCGAGCTTGCCATCGAGGAAAGAGTTCCACGGGACAAGCATGTCAGCGTTCATGCCGTACAGGTCAATGAAGTTCCAGGTGAAGATATCCTTGCCAGCAGCTTCTAGCAAGTCCGTCTGGGAGACCAGTGCGGTGGAACCGAAGCCATCAGCCGGGACGGTGCCCTTGACAACCGTNGGAGCCAACTTGGTCTTGGCGAAGTTGGTTGCAGCTTCCTTGGAAAGCATGGTGCGCAGCAATTCCTTGCCTGCGGCTACGTTGACGCCCTTTGACGGGACAATGAAGGGCTCGCCGGCTGCGGAGTGCAGACCCGTCTGAGCGATCTTGGGGCTGGCCGAGACAACCGGAACAGCAGCACCGGTCATCTTGAAGTCAGCCTTGGTCTGATCCTTCATCTCGTTCTCGATCCAAGAACCTGACGGGTACAGCAGGGCCTCCTGGTTGTTGCTCCACTGCGCCTGTGCGGCCGTGAACACGGTGCCGGATCCACCGGGCTTGAAGTAGCCAGCCTTGACAACCTTTTCCATGGCTGCAAAGACACTCTGGATGGCCGGGTTCGACCATGCGTCGGGCTTCAGGTTTTCAAGTGCCAAGCGGACATCGTCGCCGCCTTCCTTGATGGCTGAGGCAATGGCCATTTCCTGGTAGTACGTGGCAGCTTCCTTGCCCCATACGAACAGGTACTTGCCCTTNTCCTTGGCTGCGGCGCCGAGAGTAAGTGCTTCTTCCCACGTGGTGGGAACCTTCCAGTTGTTCGCTTCAAACAGGCTGGCGGAGTACCACATTGCGTAAACAGTCAGCACGTAGTTGATAGCAGCAAGCTTGCCATCGAAGGTGCCCGGAGCCAGCACACCGGCGAAGAGCGTATCAGCGATCTTGGTGCCCTCGAGGTTGTTAGCCTCGGTCACGGAGCTGAGGTCTTCAAGCTGGTCCAAGATGCCACTGAAACCAATGGACTTGGCACCGGAGTTATCAATCAAATCAGGAGGATTGCCACTGACGAAGCGCGGCTGCAGTTCCTGGGCAATGTCAGTAGAGGGGCTGATTTTCACTGAAACGTCCGGGAAGTTCTTTTCAAGNATGGCTCCGGCGAAGTCAACGTAGTCGATGCCATAACCACCCTTGAAGATGACAGCGTCAAGTGCGCCGGTCTTGGCAACGCCAAACGGGTTCTTCGTGGGATCGATGTCACCGCCTGGAGCTGCCGATGTAGCAGTGGAACCGCCGCCGCCTGCACAGGAAGCAAGCGCTCCACCCAAGGGCAAAAGTACGGCGGTAGCCAAGGCGCCGCGGAGGAATCCACGACGCTGCAGCGGCTTGTTCTGAATACTCATTCTATTTACTGCCTTCCATTGATGGTACGAGCGCTAAATCGGTACTGCTTTGTACTTATCTGCGTACTGTTGCTGCATTTACATGCATTTCACTCGGCTGGCTTCACGCGCCATAACTGATCTCAACTACGGGAGGTTGGCATCATGCCTCACGCCTGAGCCGGCCAACATACCGGCCCACCAGTGCTGTGTTGTGTTCGTCTCCGCCCGGAATATTTGCCGAAATATAGATGGGCGGTTCCTTCCCNGCACGGGCAAGGCATTGAACTGTTTCAATGGTGAGCAGTTGCGCAATGTATGCGCCCGTGATCGATGAGACAGCACCAACACCTCCNCCGCCGGAAACTTCCAGGGTCGTATCCCCATAAGGCGCCCTGTTATCGATAACAATATCCGCAACCTCACTGAGTCGCATCCCACTGGGGTGTTTTGTTTCGACAGCGTTAGTATGCTCGAAGCTTGTGACGGCAATTACTCTATGACCGCGCTCCTTAGCCGCAAGCGCCAGGCCAACAACCGAACCATTCACGCCAGAATTTGACGCAATGATGAAGATGTCGCGCGGATCAATCAGCGAGAGATTGAANAGCTCCTGCGCAACACCGGTGTCGCGCTCCAGCACGGAGCCTTCGAGGGAATCCAGCACTGAAACGTCCCGATCACCATGAAGCACCAGATCCCGCAAGGCGATTTTGCTTGTGGGGATCAACCCGCCGGCACGGCCGGCAATCTCCATGGCAAAAGCCTCGGAGTGACCAGTGCCAAACGCCTGGATGACACCNCCACTGGCAAGAGCGTCCGCTAAGGCGTTGGCAGCCTCACCAATGCCGCCGCCAACTGCCCAAGCCGTAATGGCATCAAGCCTGGCCGAAACCTCCAGACTAAAGGCCGTCATGGAATCAGAAATTGTCATCACGCCTTCCACTGTTGCGCTGCCCTCTAAGCAAGCCCGCTTCAAGACGAGCAGCCCTGGTGGGGCGCCGGTGCGGTGAAACAGCCATGGCAGAAGCTGCAAGCTTTGAGGTGGTTTGGGCAAAGTTCACTTGTGCCACCAGCAAATAGATAAGATCCAAGACCAGCAGTTGCACATGCTTAGCGGAGAGGTCATCGGGCTGCAGGAATTGCTCGTGGACGGAAGTAACGATGGACGCATCAGCACTTTCAGCCAAGGGCGACCCTGGGTTGTTGCTCAACGCCACGGTCAAGGCACCCGCCTCGCCAGCCTCACGTAGCATTTGAAGGGTTTCTTCGGTGCGCCCGGTATTGGAAATACCTATGGCCACTGAATTTGAGTCCTGTATAGCGGCACTTGTTAGTCCAGCGTGAACCTCAGACCAGTGGTGAGCATTAATGCCAATCCTGTACAACCGTGATTGCAGCTCCTTGGCCATGACGGCACTGCCGCCAATCCCGTAAATGTCCACATGAGCGCTCATTGCAATGCGGCGGGCAATCTTATTCATCAACGCTAGGTCCATGACGGCTGCTGTTTCTTCCAGCGAACGCGTATGGGCATTGACCAGGGTACTAAGTACATCGCGCGGGGAATCATCAGGGCCAAACGCCCTGCCAATGTCAGCTTTCCACGATTCCCGAGCGTCACTGCGTCCCAGATCGGATGCAATGCTGACCCGGAACGGGACATAACCGGCATAGCCAAGCAACCGGCAGAAACGCGTCACAGTGGCAGGAGAAGTTTTGGTCTGTTCTGCCAGCTCCATAATGGACAGCTCCAAGGGAGCTTGTGGTTGCTCNAANAGAAAGGCACCGATTTTAGCCATGGCAGCAGGCATATCAGGTAGCTTGGCCTGAATGCGGTTCACGACACCAGCAGCTGCTACAACTGCGGGAGTGGGCGTGAAGGCTGACATGTGAAAATCCGTTTCTTTTAGGTGACTACATAATGAAAACTATTATCACCGCTGATGTAAGTCAAGTCACAACCAGACACAGAATGATAACGATGCTTAATTTTCTTGCAATTGATGCCGGCGGCACCTCCACCCGCGCGGTATTTCTCAACTCTTCAGGGCGCTGCTTAGGGTACGGCACAGCGGGTGGCGGAAACNCGGTCTCGCGCGGCCTAGAGCCCGCTTTGGACTCGTTAATGGAGGCGTCAATCAAGGCGCACATAGATGCCCCGCGCNAGGTATCCGAGGTCCTTGTGGCGATGGCCGGAGCATCGCTTGAATTACCAGCACATTTGTTCCGCGACAGGTTCGTTACGATCGGCCTCACCGGACAGGTAATGATTGAATCTGACTTATTGGCCGCTNTTTACTCCGGAACTTATCACGATGATGGCCGCGCCCTGATAGCTGGAACCGGCGCCGTGGGTGCCCGTATCAAGAAAAGTCAGCTGGTGGCCGTAGCCGATGGCACGGGCTGGCTGCTCGGAGACACAGGGTCAGGATTCTGGCTGGGCCGCGAAGTGGCACGGGCTGTAGCGGCGGCCCTTGACGGGCGCGGCCAGGCAACTGTCCTCACCGAGATGGTTCTCGCCGAGCTGGGCATAGCACTGGACCCCGATGCACGCACTCAGGGGCGCCTTCGTGCCCAGCAACAGCTAATACTCAAGGTGTATGAGCGCAATGCCATCGACCTCTCCCGGTTTGCCCCGATGGTATTTGCCGCAAGTGAGGACACCGTGGCTCAAGACATCGTAGAACGCGCAGCCACAGCTTTGGCGCATACGCTGCTTGCCGTCTGCCCCGTGAAAGGGGCCGGAACCGAGTCACAGCGGGTTGCTGAGCAGCCGCTAGTTNTTGGCGGGAGTGTACTGACCAAGGGAGGTACCGTGGCCTCGGCAGTCGTGGACCACTTGAGCGCTAAAACCAAGGCAGCGATCACCCCAGTGTTGGTGGAGGACGGAGTGGTGNGGGCAGCAGTGATGGTACTCAAACGTCATGGCATTGCGGTGGACGCCACCGTATTTGCCCGCATCCGCGAGAGCCTGGCTGCACTCCGGGACTAGCGGTAGCGCTGTGAGCTAGCGGTAGCGCTGTGAGCTGGCAGTAGCGCACTGAGCCAGTGACTTGGTCACCGGAGCTTGCCCCACGAAGCCTGCAGGCAAAACAGTTCTAGCGCCCGGTATTTTCTCCGTCGTCGGCAGTCCCGCTACTCGCCGAGGGGCCGGTATCTCCTGTGTTGTTTGAGGGCCCGCCGTCGTTGCTTGAGGGCACGCCGTTCACGGCATCTGGTCTTGCCTGCGGCAGGCGGTCGGAGGACCTGCGGTTCACACCTAGGCCTTCACTGAGATGGGGATCATTGTCTTTGTGGCCCATGACCAGCAGGGACGCGATGAGTAACGTTGCTACAAAAGCGATCCCAAAGGCGATCCCGGCCAGGTCCCAGCGCAGCCCGTGTTCCGTACCACCGGCGGAAACCACCAAGGTGACAACACCAGCAACCGCGGCTAGGCCGAAGGAGAAGCTGAGGGGNAACTTGATGGAATTACCCGAATTCGGTTTCTGCGGCTCTACACTGCCCACAATTGGTCCTTTGGCTTGTTTGGCGTTTCGCGCACCACGCGTTTCTACGCAAAGTAGAACATATGGTTACTAGTTTACTGGGCTTTTGCTTTGCGATTGTCATGGCGCAGCGTGAGTGCGGACAACGTCCACAATGCACCTGTCATCAAGGCGCCGCCACCACTGACACCCATCAGTGCATGCGGCCCAATGTCAGCAAAGAACGGCAGCAGGAGCCCAGTCCCTACACCAAGAATGCCCGAGACTATTAAGTCACTGCGCAGTACTGGCTTGGACCGTACATTTCCCGCTGGCTTGTAGAACGCTGCAAANAGTTCGGCACCTCCCATGACAGCGATCGCCGCCCCACCGAGCCAGGCTGCCACCAGCGTACTTGCTGAGATGGCCACCACCACCCCGCTCATGGCTAGCAGGCCAGCAGCCCCGAGGAGAACCATGCGACTTGTGTCNCCGGCGGGACTGAGCAGAGTGCGCACCACCCAATATTGGGTGGCGGCCAACGCAAAGAAGTACCCCGCAAAGCTCAAGGACAGTCCCAGTGGGCTGGGTTTACCCCANAAGACGGTTATGAGGCCAAAGACCAGCGGAACCAAGGCACGCAAGAGGACCGGCTGCCACAGCAAAGGCGCCTTTGAGGTGGCGATGCTGGCATCGGCTGACTGGGGAAGGGCAGTTTCACTCACCCATCAAGTCTAGCCGCGGCCAGCTCTCACCCGACCTGCATCCACCGACCCGTGCGGGCACGCAATCCTAGGGTGAGACCGCGGGCCCCNATATAACCCACACTAAACGCCGCCCAGACCCAAAAGAGCCCGAAGGCGGTGTCACCAAGGTTGGATTGGGCAACCCAGTAGAGCAACGGAAGATAGAGCACTAAATTGGCCATGCCCGCCAACGCCAGGTAGCGAGCATCACCGGCGCCGATCAGGACGCCGTCGAGCACAAAGACGTAACCGGCGAGCGGCTGCCCCGCGGCCATGACCAGCAGCGCCGCCGTCAGGGCCATGTGAACGCCCGGGTCAGTAGTGAAGATCCAGCCAATGGCGCCGGAGGCACCAGCTAGAGCTAGCCCTGTCAGAACTCCAAAACCAAGTCCCCACCTGGTCATTGTCCCTGTCAACGCACGCACTTCAGAAATATTTCCTGCACCAAGTTCCTTGCCAATCAGGGCCTGCGCGGCAATAGCCAAAGCATCAAGAGCGAACGCGAGAAATGTGAACAGGGTCATGGCCAGCTGGTGGGCGGCAAGGTTGGTTGGTCCTTGGGCAGTCACCACTACCACGGTGACAAGGATGGCCGCCCGGAGCGACAAGGTCCGCAGCATGAGCCAACTACCCACCCGCGACACCATTCGAACGCCAGCCCAATCCGGACGGAGACCAACGTCGTAGCGGCGGGCTGCCCGGAGAACAATGACCAGATACACAGCGGCCATACCCCACTGGGCGATCACGGTGCCCAAGGCTGCACCACCAACTGACATTTTGAACCCGTAGACAAACACCAAGTTCATGACGATGTTGACTGCGAACCCGGCTGTGGCAACTAANAGAGGGGTCTTGGTATCCTGCAAGCCACGCAACACACCCATGGCTGCCATGACCAGAAGCATGGCGGGTATNCCTGCGAGGCTGATCATGAAGTACTCGTGCGCGTAACCAAAGACTGCACCTTGGGCGCCCATCGCCTGGAGGAGTCTGCCACCGGTCAATATGCCCGCTCCAGCAAGCAAAAGCCCTAAGATTCCAGCCAGCCACAGGCCATCACGTCCCACCGCGAGTGCCTGTGCATGCCGCCCTGCACCCAAGAGCCGCGCCACGGCAGGAGTGGTGGAGTATGCCAAGAACACCATAAGTCCAACAATGGTCGTCAGCACTGCAGCTGCCAAGCCCACGCCAGCAAGCTGCGGAACACCCAAGTGTCCCACAATCGCCGAGTCAGCCAAGAGAAACACCGGTTCAGCAATGAGCGCCCCAAAAGCCGGTATGGCAAGAGAGCGAATCGCCCTCGCGGTTGACCGGCGGTTGGCTACAGAAGCGTCGCTAGATGTCACTGTCTTAGGCATGTTTCAACACTATCGAAGCTAGGCAACGAACCGCGTTCAGGTTAGTAACCTCCGCCACCTTCGCTGGCCATGTTGGCAAAGCGTGAGTAGTGGCCTTGGAAGCCCAGCACGATCGTCTTGGTCGGACCATTACGGTGTTTGGCAACAATCACATCTGCCTCGCCTGCGCGGGCCGATTCCTTGTCATAGATGTCCTCGCGGTGTAACAAGATCACCATGTCCGCATCCTGCTCAATGGAACCTGACTCGCGCAGGTCAGAAACCATGGGCTTNTTGTCCGTGCGCTGCTCGGATCCACGGTTCAGCTGTGACAGCGCCACCACCGGCACCTGCAGTTCCTTCGCCAGTAGTTTCAAAGCACGAGAGAACTCGGAGACTTCTTGCTGACGTGACTCCACGCGCTTGCCCGAAGACATGAGCTGCAGGTAGTCCAAAATGACCAGCTTCAAGTCATGCTGCTGTTTAAGACGACGGCACTTGGCCCGAATTTCCATCAAGGACATGTTGGGNGAATCATCAATAAACAGTGGAGCTTCGTTCATCTTGCCCATTGTGGTGGCAATTTTNGACCACTGGTCATCCTTGACGGTTCCCTTGCGGAGGTCCTGGAGGCTGATAGTGGCCTCGGCAGACAGTAGACGCATAGCAATTTCATTGCGCCCCATTTCCAAGGAGAAAACCACCGTGGCCATGTTGTGGTCGATTGCTGCTGACCGTGCCCAGTCAAGTGCAAACGTTGATTTTCCAACAGCCGGCCGTGCAGCAATGACAATCATCTGCCCAGGGTGCAGACCATTGGTCAATTCATCAAATTCATAAAANCCTGTGGGCACACCGGTCATGCCTTCAGTCTTATGCCCCGACGCCTCAATTTCATCCACAGTGGATTCCATGACGTCTTTGAGCAGGACATAGTCTTCTGTGCTGCGTCGTTCAGCTACAGCGAATATTTCAGCCTGCGCTGCGTTGACAACGTCCTCCACTTCACCGTCCTGGGCGTAACCCATTTGGACGATTTTTGTTCCAGCAGTGACCAACCTGCGCAAAACTGCTCGCTCAGAGACAATTTCTGCGTAGAAACCGGCGTTGGCTGCCGTCGGTACCGATTGGATCAACTGGTGCAGATAAGCGGCGCCACCAATTTTGGTAATCTCGCCGCGTTTAGTCAACTCATCGGCCACTGTCACGGCATCAGCAGGCTCACCGCGCCCATAGAGGTCCAGGATGGATTCATAAATGCTCTCGTGAGAGGGCCGGTAGAAATCATTGCCGCGCAGGACTTCAACCACATCCGCAATGGCGTCCTTGGAGAGCATCATGCCACCCAAGACACTTTGTTCGGCCACTAAATCCTGTGGCGGGGTCCTGGCGAAGTCTGGTTCGCGGGAGGAAGTCCCTGATTCTCTGGCTTGAGCCGACATGCTTGGTGCTCTCTTTCTGCCCTGCTGGCCGGACCTTGCAACGCGGGTAGGCGATGCATTCTTTACTACAACTACTCCTTACCAGCTGGTACAGACAAAGTTGTCGTTTCGGAGAGCTCAATTGCAACGTTAGACGCTGAAAGGTCATCCACCAACCCCACTATCCACCACGCCTGTGGATAACCGGTGCATTAACTGCCTCAGCTTGTGCACAGGATGGGGACAAGCATGTGGATAAGATCTCATTTGGTTTATCAACACTGCTCTGACATGCACAAATACTGTCCACCGCCTGTGGAGAACAATATTTTCAGTACACAAATCATCTCTTAGCCAGGTCTTGACTCTGTAAGTGACTAACGATACAGGCCTGGATATCCACAGATACATGCCACACTGTGGATATCCCGGCCCTGAACCCGTAAGCGTGCAAGACACAACCGCATAGACCCCGAAAATTCCACAATGTGCCTGCATGCGCACGTGGACATGTTAGCTTATCTGTCGTCGGCCCCACACCCTGCACCCGTGCACTTCACCACCGCCAGAGGTGCACACATGACCAACAAGACGCGGCCCACAAAGGTAGACCCGGTGGACTTTATTGACATCGTGGACACCACTGCAGTCCGTCGCGAGGATGCGCGCAACTTCTTGGACGATGCTGAACATAAGGTGCCAGCCGCCGCGCATATGAGGGCGCAGCAGTATTGGCCTTGGCGAGCACCACCACAGGGAGGTTCAAGTCCAGAGGGCCTACCTCCTCAGCGCCACTCTCACTGCTGCCAATACCGGCATTCTCGATGTGAATATACCAAGGTTCTCAGTGAGCTGATGGGCTTGCGGTGCCGGCCCTTTAGGCCACAAACTACCAGTTCCTGCAATCATCACAAGGCGATAAGCACACGATTGATAAAGAACCCGGCCCCATAACGGGGACCGGGCCTTCAAAGCGATGAAGTCAGGGTATTAGCCTGCTACAACGTTCAAGATGATGACAGCAGAAACATCGTCGTGGAGACGGATGTTTGCAGTGTGCTTACCGACCGACTTGATGTGGGCGGGCAGTTCAACCTTGCGCTTATCAATGGTTCCCAGACCTGCAGCAGCAACAGCCTTTGCAACGTCGTCAGCCTTGACGGTACCGAACAAACGACCTGAGTCGCCTGCCTTGACCTTCAGAACAACGGGGTGGGCAGCCAGAGCAGTTGCCCGCTCCTGTGCAGCTTCAATTGAAGCGTGCGCGTGGGCGAGGCGGGCAGCCTTGATGGCTTCAACCTGCTTCTCGCCACCCTTGGACCAAGTGAGAGCGAAGCCGCGNGGCAGAAGGAAGTTACGTGCGTAACCGTTCTTTACCTCAACGATGTCACCAGCGGCACCGAGGCCGCTTACTTCGTGGGTCAAAATGAGCTTTGCCATGTTATTTTATCTCCCTTAACCGCGGCCAGCGCCGGAGTAGGGCAGCAAGGCAACTTCGCGGGCATTCTTGATTGCCTGAGCGATCTTGCGCTGCTCCTGAACGGTGACACCCGTGACGCGGCGCGCACGGATCTTTCCGCGATCAGAGATGAATTTGCGCAGCAATGCTACGTCCTTGTAGTCGATGACAGTGATGTCAGCGGCCTTCAAGGGATTGGACTTTGGTTTGGGCTTACGGAGTTCAGCCTTAGCCATCGTGGAGCTCCTTAGTATTCGTGGAGCCCGTGGATATTAATCCACGGGATGGTGTGCGTACGGCGGTTGCCGCACATTTGTAAAACTTTTCTTGCTGCGCACAGTAAGATCCCTGCCGTGGCGGCGATGCCGACACGGTAGGATGTGCGCTGCAGGTTAGAAGGNNGGCTCGGAGTTATCCGGGCCTGCGCCCCAGCCACCGGTAGTGCCACCGGGCGTTGCCCAGGGATCTGCCGCTGGTGCGGATTGTGACTGCTGTTGCTGGCCGCCGCCCCAAGGTGCGTTGCCGCCGCCTTGGTTGGAGCCGCCAAAGCCGCCTTGTCCTCCGCCAGCGTTTCCGCCGCCGAAGTTTCCGCTTTGGCCGTTATTGCCGCCACCGAAGTTGTTCCCACCCTGGCCGCCGGAGCGTTGGGTGCGGTTAACCTTGGCGTTGGCGTAACGCAGCGAGGGNCCGATCTCGTCGACCTCAAGCTCCATAACGGTGCGCTTTTCGCCTTCTTTGGTGTCATAGGTCCGCGACTTCAGCCGGCCTGAAACAATTACGCGCATGCCCTTTGTCAGGGACTCGGCAACGTTTTCGGCCGCTTCACGCCAGATCGACGCGCGCAAGAACAGCGTTTCGCCATCTTTCCACTCGTTTGACTGGCGGTCCAAGGTCCGCGGAGTCGACGCAATGGTGAAGTTCGCTACTGCTGAACCGCTCGGGGTAAACCGAAGTTCCGGGTCACCGGTGAGGTTACCAACGACCGTAATAGTGGTTTCGCCTGCCATCTGCTCCTGCTTCCTGCTTGGTGTTTTCCTACAAAGAAAAACTAAAAGTGATTACCGAAATTACTCGGCAACAACCTTCTGCTCTTCCGGACGGGTGATCTTGGTGCGCAGGATGGTCTCGTTGAGGCCAAGCACGCGGTCAAGTTCCTGAGCGGTAGCGGGGCCAGCAGTGAAATTCACTACGGCGTAGATACCTTCAGACTTCTTCTGGATGTCGTAAGCCAAGCGACGACGGCCCCAGATGTCAACCTTTTCGATGGTTCCACCATCGTTGGTGATGACATTGAGGAACTTCTGAAGCGACGGCTCAACGGTACGCTCATCAACATCGGGGTCGATGATTACCATCAGTTCGTAAGGACGCATATGTGAACCCACCTCCTTTGGGCTAGGCGGTTACGGCATTTCCGTAACAGGAGGTTCATTTGCGGTGCCTGCCTGGCCCCTAAGTTCACTCGTTGAGTGGCTCCGGTTCCAGCACAGACTTCTCCATCTTACCGTAAGCACGACGCCGCAGACTCACCCTGTGCGTAACTCTCACCACATGCGCTGGTGAAGGAAATTTCCGTGGGTTGTGAAATTTTGTCCTTCTTCTCACCAGGTCGCAGGTCTGCGGCCCCAAACGGCGATAGCGCTCGGGCGGTTGGGCGAGGCAAGCTGCTCGGCCGTGAGGTTTCGCAAAGATCTGAGCAACTTGTTAAAGCGGGTCGAGCTGCCAGATTCCTGGCAGCTCTTGGACCTCGATTTTCACGCACACAGGACTTGCCAGGTAGACCTCGCACCCAAGGTGGATTGCCGCACCTGAGCCGGTGTCCCACGGATCTCCAAGCCCGTCAGAACTCACTATGCCGAGGCCATCAGCCCTGGTGGTACGTCGGAAAGACTGGCGTAGTCCGGGCCACATTGGCCCGCCGAGGAAAGCAGGGTTAATCAGATGCACACTCATTTACGGATCTACCGCACTGAGGTAATTCCATCGTGAATCGCACGCCGCATTCATCGCAGCGAGCTCGTGGTTGATCGTCGCTCCGGCAGCAACCGTGTGAGCATTCCTGCGGTGTCCCGCGGTGTTTACAGGAGTCAACTCTCACATGAAGGAACGTCCTGCTGAGCCGAAATTGAGAGTTACTTCGTGCCCGCAGAGGAGATATGCAAACTGCTCCCCGAGAGGTTTCCGGCCAGAGAGGATGGGAACGCGGTTCGGGACCGGCTCTTTGCGGTGCTGGAAACTCCACGCGCTTAGCTGAACAACGGCAGCAGGCAACGAGCACCGCGCCCATGCCTTAAAATGGAATGAACCCTGCCCCTCTGCCGAAAGGCTCTGCCATGCGCACCACAGACAACGCCGTTGCGCAGTGGCATGCGCAANAACAGCTCCGGCATAGTCCAGCTTGGAAACTGTTGCAGGGCGCACCTTGGACGGTTGCTTTCTTGCGTGCGGAATTCACGGCCACCAAGCAACGGGTGCCCTTAGAAGAGTTCCACGGAGATCTGGCGGACTTCATGAAGGAACTCCGCGGAGAAAACCTCAGCCTCAATGAGGCTTGGCAGGCTTCCCACTACGCCGATTCTTGGGTGCGCAGCCAATTCCTGGCCCGCCCCATGGTTGATGGCAAGTTCTTCTACGAACCAACAGCCACAACTGCGCGGGTACTAGCGTTCGTTGACACGCTCACGGGCAGCCGCACCAACCTCAACAGTTCACGCCTGAGCACTCTGCTGACAAGCATTGAAACGTTGTCCCGGCAAAGCGACCCCAACCCGGAATCTCGGATCGCTGCCCTTGAAGCCGAGATCGCCGAGCGCGAAAATGAGATTATCGTACTGAAANACGGCGCCAACCCGGCCGTGCTCTCGGATGACTCTGCTGTTGCCGCCGCCCGCAGCGTATTGGACCTGGCCGCCAGTCTGCCAGCAGACTTCAAACGGATGCGCGACGGCGTGGAGGTCATGTTGCACTCGATTCGTACGGAAATCATGGAATCCTCCGTGACCAAGGGCGTTGCCGTGGGCCAAGTGCTCGCTGGAGATAAGGCCCTGCGCAGCACAGCTGAGGGCGAAACCTTCCAGGGCTTCACCGAGTTCCTCAACGACCCTCNNCAGCAGGCGCGTTTCAGGCAATCCGTCAACGAGGTGCTCGAACGAGATTTCACTAACCAGCTCAGTTCTGAAGAGCGCGGAAACCTGGCCTCACTGCTGCGTGAGATGCGCCGCCAGGCAGCTGATGTACACGTCATTTACGGTCGCCTGTCCGAGAGCTTGCACGCCTACGTCCAGTCCGCCGAGTTCAAGGAATCGGTGTTGCTGCGTAAAGCCATCCACGCCGCCGAACAGGCTGTGGCCACGGCCACTCTTGGTTCACGCAGTGGCGTTGTTGAACCGCTGCTGTACTCCCCTGACTTTGAAACACTTGCCGGACTGGGCATTTTCAATCCGGAAGATCATGTGCCCCCACCCAAGCTGGCAGCTCCTCCGGCACTCAGCGGCGCCGACATTCACCGCACCCCGTCANCGCCAGCACCTGACATGGCTACTCTGCATGCAGCCGTGGAACGGGCACGAGAAACTCGCAACGGTTCAGCCACCCTGGCCGATGTTTATTCATCCCTGCCAGTGGAACTCCACCACATCAACACCATTCGTGGCCTCATCCTTGCCGCCCGCGGTTCCGGGAACAGTATTGATACAGAACGTACGCAGACAGTGACGTTCACCCAGATCGACGGCAGTACTCGCACAGCCAACGTCCCGTTGTTCACCTTCATTAAGGACTCCTCGTTATGAGTGCTAGCTCCCAGCCACCAGCAAGTAATACTGAGCGGACCCTGTTTCTAGGTGACACCGGCTCCTTCCCGCTTGAACTGCGCCAGGCCCTTGTACGGCTGTTGCGTGGGCCTTACATCGACGGCACCACCGATCCTGCCCTGTGGACAACCATTTTGACCCACTCGGTGTCGTTACAGCAGTACTTGAGCGAAATTTTTCTATTGCTCAGTATTGATTCTGAACGGAAGATTGCGCTCCTGGCTCCTGCCAGCATCGATGCAGTACACACCCAGCCCATCGTGGCCAGGAAGCCGCTGCGCCGGGAGGAGACGCTGCTTGCCCTTCGCCTGCGGGTGTTACTGGATAGGCATGCCGGGACCGGCACCGATGTCAGTATTTCTCGGGCCGGTGCACGCGAAATTTTGGCCGAACACCGCCAGCCAGGAACCGTCGATGACAAACGTCTTGACGAACAGACCGATGGCGCACTGGCTAGGCTGCTGAGCCTGAAGCTGATTTTGCCCACCGAGCTTTTCGGTGAGTACAGAGTCAGCAACGCCCTTGCCCTAGCACTACCCTTCGAGTCGATCGAGCAAATACCGGCGTACTTGGCAGCCCTGGATAAGGCCGCTCCCACCGAATCCTTGGACTTCGACGCCAACGACGAACCAACGCAGGAGATTTTCTCGTGAGCATCGCAACCACCCTGCCCATTGGCGAAGAACTCAATCCCGGCCAGTTCCGTCTGAGCCAAATCCAGATCATCAACTGGGGCACTTTCCACGGCCGCCACAGCATGTACGTGGACAGGGCCGGTACCTTGCTCACAGGCCATCCCGGAGTGGGCAAGTCGACTCNNTTTGACGGTATCCAGCACATTNTTTATGCTGCCCCGCGCCTGAATGAGTCAGCCCATGAGGCCTCAAACAGGAAGGACCGGCGGACCACCTTTAGCTATATGCGTGGCCGCAAGATCAAGACCGACGACGGCGTGGTGTACCAACGCCCCAGCGCCACCTGGTCTGCCACCGCCTTGGTCTTCGAGGACGGCCTGGGTAGGCACGTCACCATCGCAGCACTCTTCGACCTGCCAGCTAACGGGCTGGAAGGGCAAGTGNGAAAGCACTATGTCATCCATGACAAACCACTTGACACGCTGGCCCTTGAAAACCATGGGAGCCGCCGCTTTTCGCCGTCGTCCTTGCACGCCGCTCTGCCAGGTGCCGAGGCCTTCGATGTCCACCGGACCTTCGCAGAGCGTTTCCGGCGCAAGTTAGGAATCCACAACGACAAGGCCTTTAGCTTGTTGCGAACCCTACAAAACGGCAAGGGGCTAGACAAAGGCGTCAACCGATTCTTCCGCTACGAGGTCCTTGACAAGCCAGCCACATTGACGGCTGCCGCTGCCGCCGTGGAAGACTTCAACCACTTGAGCGGTATTTACCGCCAGCTCGAAGACGCCCGCGGCCAACGCGATGCACTCGCACCTGTACCCGGCTTGCATGAANAACTGCGTGAACTTAAACAATCTCATTTGAGCACAGTTGAGCTANAAAATGTTCAGCTGCCCTTGCTACGCCAGCATTTCCAGGGCGAACTACTGGCGGCCAAAGCTGTTGCACTCACTGAGGCGCGGNGTAGAAAACAACACACCATCGAGACCGCAACGCTTGCCAAGGACACTTTGGCCGAGTCCGTGGCCGCATTAGCCCAACAGCATGCCAACCACGGTGGCCGGGCCATTGAGGCCCTTGAANAGNACATCCGGATCGGCAAGCGCGAGCTGGCCGAACGCCTACGCCTTGAAGCAAGCGTGCGCGAGGATCTTGACCGCGCCAAGCTCGTCTACGACTGGACGGCCCAAGGACTAGACGCTGCCCGCACCAGTGCCAGTGCCGGCGTCGAACGTCAACAACAAGAAACCGAATCCGCGCGCACCCTTGAATACCAGGCTGTAGCCGCAAGTGTGAACCTCAAAGCGCAGGAAAAGGCACTGCGGGCAGAGATTGATGCGTACCAACGCCGGGGTACCAATATTGACTCCCGCAGCGCCAGTGGCCGCCGTGCCATTTGCGCCGCCACCGGCCTGACGCCAGAGGACATGCCGTTCGCCGGCGAGCTGGTAGACATTGGTAGCGGGCACAGCCCATGGCGGCCAGCCGCAGAGAAGGTTCTGCGATCCCTCGCCACCACCTTGCTGATCCGTAGCGCCGACCTTGCCGCAGTCACCTCCGCCATCGATGCCCTTGACGGGTTGGGAAAGCTACGGTGGATCAACCTCGGCGTCCCTGCTAGGTCCGTANAAGCCGGCAAANATCATCTAGTCAGCAAACTTGATTTTCATGATTCCGACGCCGGATCGTGGTTACGCGAANAAATCACCGGCGACTTCGCCTTCACTTGTGTTCAGGACGATGTGGCCTTACACGACCATGCCAAAGCCATCTCGCGGGCAGGGACTGTCAAGCTCAGCGCAGCGGTTNTTGAGCGCGACACTCGCACCATCAATCCGGCAGATTACTTACTTGGCTTCAACAACGTAGCTAAGATAGAGCAACTAGAAGACCAAGTGCAGGCCTTGGCGGCTGAGCATGCACAATCATCCGCGGCAGCCACCGAAAGCAGCTTGGCCAAAGAGGCATCGACCCACCGGCTTGCGGCGTTGAAGCGGGTTTCTGCGGACCAACGGCCCTTTGACCAGCTGGATTCGGCTACCCTTGCCGCACAGCTTGAATCGCTGCACACCACACTGGAGGAGACCATTGCTGGCAGCGCCACTCTGGCTCAGCTTCGTGGCTCACTGACTATAGCCAATGCCGAGCTAGAGGCGGCTGTGGGGCAAGTGGCCGTGCTGCACCACGACTTAGCCGGGCTTGAAAAGGAACTAGCTAATATCCAGGGCGTACTTGCAGGCAACGAAACCGCAGCCCAGACTGCAGAATGGGCAAAGGAAGCTTTTGCTCCCTACCTGGACGGTGTGGAACCCACATCTCTGAATGAACTAGAAATACTGCTCAGCGGTGTGACCGTGACACTGGGTGAGCGCATTGCCACCATTAAGGAACGTCAGTTTCGCACCGAGGGCTCTCTAAGTGAGATCTTCAAGGCTTTTGCCCGCCAGTTTGGCCCAACCATGAGTGCCAGTCACGGAACGGGCGCTGAAGCAACGTCTCATTATGAAGAGTTGTACGGGCGCATTGTTTCCGATGGTCTGCCTCAGCGCCAAGAAGAGTTCAAAGAATACTTCAACAACCGTTCCTATGAGCGTTTTTCTGATCTTCTGCAACTGTTGGAGGAGGAACGGCGCACTATTGAGGACCGGATCTCTCCGCTGAACCAGATTCTGGCCGATGTCCCTTTCGAANAGGGCAGCCGGCTCACGCTGGAAATCAAAACCACCATTCCAGATGAAGCCCGGGCGTTTCGCCTTGAACTCAAGGATGCCCTAGGTAATGCGTACACCCAGGTAACCGAGGAAAAGATGGCCTCAAGTTTCCTCCAGCTTGAACGCCTTGTCAACGCTTTGCAGGACCCTGCATTGGCCCACTGGGCAGATACAGTCCTCGATGTTCGCCAGCATGTGACGATCAGCTGTAACGAGCATCGCCCGGGCGGCGAAATTGAAGTCGGGCTGGAGCCGGGCACGCTATCAGGCGGGGAGGGGCAGCGATTCACCTCGTTCATTATGNGGGCCGCACTGGCCTACCAGCTCGGCATCGATGCCCAGGGATACAGCACTTATGGAACGGTCATGATTGACGAAGCATTCATCCAGGCCAACTCTGAATACGCCGGCGCTGGTATCAACGCGCTACAGGAATTCGGCTTCCAGCTTCTGCTTGCGGCTCCTGAGGACAAAGTCGATCTGTCACGGCATCTGGGATCGGTGACTGACATTATCAAGCATCCACAGGCGAATGTTTCAGGCTTCCTTTCCACAGGCCAGTCTCCTGCCACAGCAACTGACATCATCCTGCACTGACAGGTGATTTTGGTGGTGGTGTGGTTCCCATTCCCGGCCGTGGGTGGGGTTTTGGGTTGTTGGTGGTTAAATGCAGGAGGCCCCGCACCGTGTGGTGTGGGGCCTCGACCTGTTATGTGTTGTCCGGCGGTGTCCTACTCTCCCACATCCTCTCGAATGCAGTACCATCGGCGCTGTGGGTCTTAGCTTCCGGGTTCGGAATGGGACCGGGCGTTTCCCCACGCTATGACCACCGTAACTCATTCCCCAGTACCAACACGAAGTGTGTGGTGTGGGTGGTTTGTTGGGTGTTCTTGTGATGAACAACAGTATTTTATTATACATGACATTCACTGTCCCTGTAGACCGGGGTGTACAGGGTGTGGTGGTGTCTTGTTTTTGTTTCCCTGGGCCGAACAAACGGGTGGGTTTGTTGGTTGGGAACCACATAGTGAACGCGAGCATTATTTTATAAGGTGTGTGTGGTGTAAGTTATCGGCCTATTAGTACCGGTCAGCTTCACGAGTCTTTAGTCCTCGCTTCCACATCCGGCCTATCAACCCAGTGGTCTAGCTGGGGCCTCTCACACGTTTAGGTGTATGGAAATCTCATCTTGAAGCGGGCTTCCCGCTTAGATGCTTTCAGCGGTTATCCCATCCGAACGTAGCTAATCAGCGATGCACTTGGCAGTACAACTGACACACCAGAGGTTCGTCCGTCCCGGTCCTCTCGTACTAAGGACAGCCCTTCTCAAATTTCCTGCGCGCGCAGCGGATAGGGACCGAACTGTCTCACGACGTTCTAAACCCAGCTCGCGTACCGCTTTAATGGGCGAACAGCCCAACCCTTGGGACCTACTCCAGCCCCAGGATGCGACGAGCCGACATCGAGGTGCCAAACCATGCCGTCGATATGGACTCTTGGGCAAGATCAGCCTGTTATCCCCGAGGTACCTTTTATCCGTTGAGCGACGGCCATTCCACAATGTGCCGCCGGATCACTAGTCCCGACTTTCGTCCCTGCTCGAGGTGTCCCTCTCACAGTCAAGCTCCCTTGTGCACTTACACTCGAAACCTGATTGCCAACCAGGCTGAGGGAACCTTTGGGCGCCTCCGTTACNTTTTAGGAGGCAACCGCCCCAGTTAAACTACCCATCAGGCACTGTCCCTGACCCGGATTACGGGCCGAAGTTAGATGTCCAAAGTGACCAGAGTGGTATTTCAACGATGACTCCACTACAACTAGCGTTGTAGCTTCACAGTCTCCCACCTATCCTACACAAGCCACTCCGAACACCAATACCAAACTATAGTAAAGGTCTCGGGGTCTTTCCGTCCTGCTGCGCGTAACGAGCATCTTTACTCGTACTGCAATTTCGCCGAGTTTATGGTTGAGACAGCGGGGAAGTCGTTACTCCATTCGTGCAGGTCGGAACTTACCCGACAAGGAATTTCGCTACCTTAGGATGGTTATAGTTACCACCGCCGTTTACTGGGGCTTAAATTCTCAGCTTCGCCAACAAGTTGGCTAACCGGTCCTCTTAACCTTCCAGCACCGGGCAGGAGTCAGTCCGTATACATCGTCTTGCGACTTCGCACGGACCTGTGTTTTAGTAAACAGTCGCTTCCCCTGGTCTCTGCGGCCCACACTCGCTCACGGAACGCTAGGTTCCTTTACGAGGCAGGCCCCTTCTCCCGAAGTTACGGGGCATTTTGCCGAGTTCCTTAACCATAATTCTCTCGATCGCCTTAGTATTCTCTACCTGATCACCTGTGTCGGTTTGGGGTACGGGCGGTTGGAACCTCACGTCGATGCTTTTCTAGGCAGCATAGGATCACTGAATTCCCTACGGGGTCCCATCAGATCTCAGAATTGTCATTGAAGACAACACAACGGATTTGCCTATCGTGTTTCCTACGTCCTTAGACCGGGACTACCATCGCCCGGCTCGGCTACCTTCCTGCGTCACACCTGTTAATACGTTTACCTCCCTGGTTCAGGTCCCACGCTCCCCACACACCCTGGTCCCGAAGGACACGCAGTGGTGGTTTGGGTGGTTAGTATCAGCAGTTCAATAGGGGCGGTTCTTCACCGGTACGGGAATATCAACCCGTTGTCCATCGACTACGCCTGTCGGCCTCGCCTTAGGTCCCGACTTACCCAGGGCAGATTAGCTTGACCCTGGAACCCTTGATCATTCGGCGGACGGGTTTCTCACCCGTCTTTCGCTACTCATGCCTGCATTCTCACTCGTGTAGGCTCCACCGCTAGTTCACACTGCGGCTTCAATGCCTACACGACGCCCCTACCACTCCAAACCCCTGAACCAGGAAAACCTGGCTAGGGTAATGTTTGAAATCCACAACTTCGGCGGTGTACTTGAGCCCCGCTACATTGTCGGCGCGGAATCACTTGACCAGTGAGCTATTACGCACTCTTTTAAGGATGGCTGCTTCTAAGCCAACCTCCTGGTTGTCTAAGCAATCCCACATCCTTTCCCACTTAGCACACGCTTAGGGGCCTTAGTTGGTGGTCTGGGCTGTTTCCCTCTCGACTATGAAGCTTATCCCCACAGTCTCACTGCTACGCTCTGACTTACCGGCATTCGGAGTTTGGCTGACGTCAGTAACCTTGTAGGGCCCATTAGCCATCCAGTAGCTCTACCTCCAGTAAGAAACACGCAACGCTGCACCTAAATGCATTTCGGGAGAACCAGCTATCACGAAGTTTGATTGGCCTTTCACCCCTACCCACAGCTCATCCCTCCATTTTCAACTGAAGTGGGTTCGGTCCTCCACGCGCTCTTACACGCGCTTCAACCTGGCCATGGGTAGATCACTTCGCTTCGGGTCTAGATCACGCCACTATACTCGCCCTATTCAGACTCGCTTTCGCTACGGCTTCCCACACGGGTTAACCTCGCGACGTAACACTAACTCGCAGGCTCATTCTTCAAAAGGCACGCCATCACAAGAACAACTACACCCAAGGGTGCACGCTTGCTCTGACGGATTGTAAGCACACGGTTTCAGGTACTATTTCACTCCCCTCCGGGGTACTTTTCACCTTTCCCTCACGGTACTTGTCCGCTATCGGTCATTAGGTAGTATTTAGGCTTATCAGGTGGTCCTGACAGATTCACACGGGATTTCTCGGGCCCCGTGCTACTTGGGATACTCACCCAAGGGAGTGCACTGCATTTTGGTTACGGGACTCTCACCCTCTACGGTCGGCCATTCAAAGCCGTTCACCTATACATGCACTATTCCCCTTCCTGAACCGGCAGATTCAGATCGGTAAGTCCCACAACCCCGCACCATGCAACGCCCGCCGGCTATCACACATGACACGGTTTAGCCTGTTCCGCGTTCGCTCGCCACTACTAACGGAATCACTTTTGTTTTCTCTTCCTGTGGGTACTGAGATGTTTCACTTCCCACGTTCCCTCCACACATCCTATATATTCAGATGCGGGTCACCACCTCGGCTTGCACCGGGTAGCGGGGTTCCCCATTCGGACACCCTCGGATCAAAGTTTGGTTATCAACTCCCGAGGCTTATCGCAGATTCCTACGTCCTTCTTCGGCTCCTAATGCCAAGGCATCCACCGTGTGCCCTTAAAACTTGACCACACACATGCAGTCAACAAAACTATATCGAGAGAACCATGAAACCAACACCAACAACCAAAGTCATCAGCATCAGATCCAGGTTCAATTATCTCAAAGAAATTGCTTCTTTATAAAGATGCTCTCGTTCACTATGTAGTTCTCAAACAACAACCCCACCACACACTCCCTGAACAACAGCAAACACTCACAGAGCATCCACCCAAGCCATTCAGTCGGTTATGTGCAGGAAACCAGAAATCAACAACTCTCGTTGTTGTTTCAGGACCCAACAGTGTGCCAAACACATAACAACCAACACCCACACAACCCACACAGTATCTTCCTCACACCCCATCAAGGATGCGGTACTAACACCAGGTCGCCAGATGCCGATCATCGGCTATTTTATTGATATTCCACCCTTGAGCAACCTACCGAGAAACTTTCGTTCTCGCTATAGGTCTTTACTCCTCACACCCACAACAACCATTCATGCGAACAGTGTTCAGGTGTTTGGTGCTCCTTAGAAAGGAGGTGATCCAGCCGCACCTTCCGGTACGGCTACCTTGTTACGACTTAGTCCCAATCGCCGGTCCCACCTTCGACAGCTCCCTCCCCACAAGGGGTTAGGCCACCGGCTTCGGGTGTTACCAACTTTCGTGACTTGACGGGCGGTGTGTACAAGGCCCGGGAACGTATTCACCGCAGCGTTGCTGATCTGCGATTACTAGCGACTCCGACTTCATGGGGTCGAGTTGCAGACCCCAATCGAACTGAGACCGGCTTTTGGGATTAGCTCCACCTCACAGTATCGCAACCCATTGTACCGGCCATTGTAGCATGCGTGAAGCCCAAGACATAAGGGGCATGATGATTTGACGTCGTCCTCACCTTCCTCCGAGTTGACCCCGGCAGTCTCCTATGAGTCCCCACCATAACGTGCTGGCAACATAGAACGAGGGTTGCGCTCGTTGCGGGACTTAACCAACATCTCACGACACGAGCTGACGACAACCATGCACCACCTGTAAACCGACCGCAAGCGGGGCACTTGTTTCCAAGCGTTTCCAGTTCATGTCAAGCCTTGGTAAGGTTCTTCGCGTTGCATCGAATTAATCCGCATGCTCCGCCGCTTGTGCGGGCCCCGTCAATTCCTTTGAGTTTTAGCCTTGCGGCCGTACTCCCCAGGCGGGGCACTTAATGCGTTAGCTACGGCGCGGAAAACGTGGAATGTCCCCACACCTAGTGCCCAACGTTTACGGCATGGACTACCAGGGTATCTAATCCTGTTCGCTCCCCATGCTTTCGCTCCTCAGCGTCAGTTAATGCCCAGAGACCTGCCTTCGCCATCGGTGTTCCTCCTGATATCTGCGCATTTCACCGCTACACCAGGAATTCCAGTCTCCCCTACATCACTCTAGTCTGCCCGTACCCACCGCAGATCCGGGGTTGAGCCCCGGACTTTCACGGCAGACGCGACAAACCGCCTACGAGCTCTTTACGCCCAATAATTCCGGATAACGCTTGCGCCCTACGTATTACCGCGGCTGCTGGCACGTAGTTAGCCGGCGCTTCTTCTGCAAGTACCCTCAACCAGCTAAACACTGGCCTTGTTCCCTACTGAAGAGGTTTACAACCCGAAGGCCGTCATCCCTCACGCGGCGTCGCTGCATCAGGCTTTCGCCCATTGTGCAATATTCCCCACTGCTGCCTCCCGTAGGAGTCTGGGCCGTGTCTCAGTCCCAGTGTGGCCGGTCACCCTCTCAGGCCGGCTACCCGTCGTCGCCTTGGTGAGCCATTACCTCACCAACAAGCTGATAGGCCGCGAGTCCATCCAAAACCGATAAATCTTTCAACTAACCACCATGCGGTGAAAAGTCAATATCCAGTATTAGACCCTGTTTCCAAGGCTTATCCCAGAGTTAAGGGCAGGTTACTCACGTGTTACTCACCCGTTCGCCACTAATCCCCACAAGTGAGGTTCATCGTTCGACTTGCATGTGTTAAGCACGCCGCCAGCGTTCATCCTGAGCCAGGATCAAACTCTCCGTTAATAAAACTCAAACAGACACACACAAACACACCGGAAAAGGTAATGAATGCATGCACTAAATTCGAAACCAGCTAAACGATTCTGCCATCACCACAGGGGCGGCAACAACAAAACCAAATAACCAATTCAATATAAATAAATTGGTATCAATAAAACTTGGCACACTATTGAGTTCTCAAACAACAACCACACCCAGCCAACACACACAAACACAACCAACATGTTCACGATGATCAGCACCGGGGCAACTTTTCAAGCTTAGACCATCCGGCCCTGCAATGCAAACTCACTTCTACAGTGAACCACACCACACAACCACCAGAAAACCAAAGAATAAACCTTCATTTTCCTGACCGATCCCGCCGCCCTTGTCCAGGACAACTCGATAAACAATACACATAAAAGCCATTCAAACAACTTGAAAGGCCCTTTATGAGCGGCATCACAAAAGGCTGTCTATCTGACTACCCGCTCAATAAATACCTCAGTAGTGCGCCCCATTATGTCCGCGAATAATGGAGAGCGTGCCGTTACTGCGTGGTCTGAGACTGAAAGCAACCTCCAAACACAATAGCTCCGGCCGGATACACACCAGCCCTGGCCTGCACGTCTGCTGTATTTTCATCGAGTCACCAATAATATCGAGTCACCAATAATCTAGCGAAAGGGGCGCCCTTGGGCATCCGTGCTCTCGTGCCGCCGGCCCTTATCAAGCCGGTCACATACCTCCCCTGTCACCGCCACGAAGGTCACCTAGCAAAGTTTCTCAGACAGGAACGCTGGTATATGCCAAGATCTGCTCCTGAAGCACACCAACCCAGCACTCACACGTCCTGGCCCAGCGCCCTCCGCCTGAAACTGGCAGTGACTCCAACCCTGACCAACACATCGGGCCCCAGTTTACCGCCGGGAGGAACGGGGCTGAAGACACCCACGATGACATCAAAAGACAACCAAGGTGCACCGGCCACCCCAACGCGCCCTTCTGATGAGGACACCAGCACAACCACTCACCAAGCACCCCAAGAACGCTCAACAACCAGCGTCTCTCAGCACTCATGGTTACCTACTTGGCACCGGCAAGAAGAACATCACCGAATCAAGCAAATAAACCCCACCCGGAACCAACGACTAGCACCCCGGCACTCTAAGAAATAAACGCACACCAAAACCATCCAGTGCGTCGTTTCCGTCCCCAACCAGCGTCAACAACGTGAACCCATCATCATCAAAACACTTATCAACAGGTGATTTTGGTGGTGGGTGTATACCGGCTGCGGTGACCGTGCCGTTGGGCTGTGGGTGTTTGGCCTGGGTATCTGGGTTCAGCTCAAAAGGGTATGGGGTGTGGGGCTGGTGGTGGTGTGGTTCCCATTCCCGGCCGTGGTGGGGTGTTGGGTTGTTGGTGTTAAATGCAGGAGGCCCCGCACCGTGTGGTGTGGGGCCTCGACCTGTTATGTGTTGTCCGGCGGTGTCCTACTCTCCCACATCCTCTCGAATGCAGTACCATCGGCGCTGTGGGTCTTAGCTTCCGGGTTCGGAATGGGACCGGGCGTTTCCCCACGCTATGACCACCGTAACTCATTCCCCAGTACCAACACGAAGTGTGTGGTGTGGGTGGTTTGTTGGGTGTTCTTGTGATGAACAACAGTATTTTATTATACATGACATTCACGGTCCCTGTAGACCGGGGTGTACAGGGTGTGGTGGTGTCTTGTTTTTGTTTCCCTGGGCCGAACAAACGGGTGGGTTTGTTGGTTGGGAACCACATAGTGAACGCGAGCATTATTTTATAAGGTGTGTGTGGTGTAAGTTATCGGCCTATTAGTACCGGTCAGCTTCACGAGTCTTTAGTCCTCGCTTCCACATCCGGCCTATCAACCCAGTGGTCTAGCTGGGGCCTCTCACACGTTTAGGTGTATGGAAATCTCATCTTGAAGCGGGCTTCCCGCTTAGATGCTTTCAGCGGTTATCCCATCCGAACGTAGCTAATCAGCGATGCACTTGGCAGTACAACTGACACACCAGAGGTTCGTCCGTCCCGGTCCTCTCGTACTAAGGACAGCCCTTCTCAAATTTCCTGCGCGCGCAGCGGATAGGGACCGAACTGTCTCACGACGTTCTAAACCCAGCTCGCGTACCGCTTTAATGGGCGAACAGCCCAACCCTTGGGACCTACTCCAGCCCCAGGATGCGACGAGCCGACATCGAGGTGCCAAACCATGCCGTCGATATGGACTCTTGGGCAAGATCAGCCTGTTATCCCCGAGGTACCTTTTATCCGTTGAGCGACGGCCATTCCACAATGTGCCGCCGGATCACTAGTCCCGACTTTCGTCCCTGCTCGAGGTGTCCCTCTCACAGTCAAGCTCCCTTGTGCACTTACACTCGAAACCTGATTGCCAACCAGGCTGAGGGAACCTTTGGGCGCCTCCGTTACTTTTAGGAGGCAACCGCCCCAGTTAAACTACCCATCAGGCACTGTCCCTGACCCGGATTACGGGCCGAAGTTAGATGTCCAAAGTGACCAGAGTGGTATTTCAACGATGACTCCACTACAACTAGCGTTGTAGCTTCACAGTCTCCCACCTATCCTACACAAGCCACTCCGAACACCAATACCAAACTATAGTAAAGGTCTCGGGGTCTTTCCGTCCTGCTGCGCGTAACGAGCATCTTTACTCGTACTGCAATTTCGCCGAGTTTATGGTTGAGACAGCGGGAAGTCGTTACTCCATTCGTGCAGGTCGGAACTTACCCGACAAGGAATTTCGCTACCTTAGGATGGTTATAGTTACCACCGCCGTTTACTGGGGCTTAAATTCTCAGCTTCGCCAACAAGTTGGCTAACCGGTCCTCTTAACCTTCCAGCACCGGGCAGGAGTCAGTCCGTATACATCGTCTTGCGACTTCGCACGGACCTGTGTTTTAGTAAACAGTCGCTTCCCCTGGTCTCTGCGGCCCACACTCGCTCACGGAACGCTAGGTTCCTTTACGAGGCAGGCCCCTTCTCCCGAAGTTACGGGGCATTTTGCCGAGTTCCTTAACCATAATTCTCTCGATCGCCTTAGTATTCTCTACCTGATCACCTGTGTCGGTTTGGGGTACGGGCGGTTGGAACCTCACGTCGATGCTTTTCTAGGCAGCATAGGATCACCGAATTCCCCTACGGGGTCCCATCAGATCTCAGAATTGTCATTGAAGACAACACAACGGATTTGCCTATCGTGTTTCCTACGTCCTTAGACCGGGACTACCATCGCCCGGCTCGGCTACCTTCCTGCGTCACACCTGTTAATACGTTTACCTCCCTGGTTCAGGTCCCACGCTCCCCACACCCTGGTCCCGAAGGACACGCAGTGGTGGTTTGGGTGGTTAGTATCAGCAGTTCAATATGGGCGGTTCTTCACCGGTACGGGAATATCAACCCGTTGTCCATCGACTACGCCTGTCGGCCTCGCCTTAGGTCCCGACTTACCCAGGGCAGATTAGCTTGACCCTGGAACCCTTGATCATTCGGCGGACGGGTTTCTCACCCGTCTTTCGCTACTCATGCCTGCATTCTCACTCGTGTAGGCTCCACCGCTAGTTCACACTGCGGCTTCAATGCCTACACGACGCTCCCCTACCACTCCAAACCCTGAACCAGGAAAACCTGGCTAGGGTAATGTTTGAAATCCACAACTTCGGCGGTGTACTTGAGCCCCGCTACATTGTCGGCGCGGAATCACTTGACCAGTGAGCTATTACGCACTCTTTTAAGGATGGCTGCTTCTAAGCCAACCTCCTGGTTGTCTAAGCAATCCCACATCCTTTCCCACTTAGCACACGCTTAGGGGCCTTAGTTGGTGGTCTGGGCTGTTTCCCTCTCGACTATGAAGCTTATCCCCACAGTCTCACTGCTACGCTCTGACTTACCGGCATTCGGAGTTTGGCTGACGTCAGTAACCTTGTAGGGCCCATTAGCCATCCAGTAGCTCTACCTCCAGTAAGAAACACGCAACGCTGCACCTAAATGCATTTCGGGGAGAACCAGCTATCACGAAGTTTGATTGGCCTTTCACCCTACCCACAGCTCATCCCTCCATTTTCAACTGAAGTGGGTTCGGTCCTCCACGCGCTCTTACACGCGCTTCAACCTGGCCATGGGTAGATCACTTCGCTTCGGGTCTAGATCACGCCACTATACTCGCCCTATTCAGACTCGCTTTCGCTACGGCTTCCCACACGGGTTAACCTCGCGACGTAACACTAACTCGCAGGCTCATTCTTCAAAGGCACGCCATCACAAGAACAACTACACCCAAGGGTGCACGCTTGCTCTGACGGATTGTAAGCACACGGTTTCAGGTACTATTTCACCCCCGGGGTACTTTTCACCTTTCCCTCACGGTACTTGTCCGCTATCGGTCATTAGGTAGTATTTAGGCTTATCAGGTGGTCCTGACAGATTCACACGGGATTTCTCGGGCCCCGTGCTACTTGGGATACTCACCCAAGGGAGTGCACTGCATTTTGGTTACGGGACTCTCACCCTCTACGGTCGGCCATTCAAAGCCGTTCACCTATACATGCACTATTCCCCTTCCTGAACCGGCAGATTCAGATCGGTAAGTCCCACAACCCCGCACCATGCAACGCCCGCCGGCTATCACACATGACACGGTTTAGCCTGTTCCGCGTTCGCTCGCCACTACTAACGGAATCACTTTTGTTTTCTCTTCCTGTGGGTACTGAGATGTTTCACTTCCCACGTTCCCTCCACACATCCTATATATTCAGATGCGGGTCACCACCTCGGCTTGCACCGGGTAGCGGGGTTCCCCATTCGGACACCCTCGGATCAAAGTTTGGTTATCAACTCCCGAGGCTTATCGCAGATTCCTACGTCCTTCTTCGGCTCCTAATGCCAAGGCATCCACCGTGTGCCCTTAAAACTTGACCACACACATGCAGTCAACAAAACTATATCGAGAGAACCATGAAAACCAACACCAACAACCAAAGTCATCAGCATCAGATCCAGGTTCAATTATCTCAAAGAAATTGCTTCTTTATAAAGATGCTCGCGTTCACTATGTAGTTCTCAAACAACAACCCCACCACACACTCCCTGAACAACAGCAAACACTCACAGAGCATCCACCCAAGCCATTCAGTCGGTTATGTGCAGGAAACCAGAAATCAACAACTCTCGTTGTTGTTTCAGGACCCAACAGTGTGCCAAACACATAACAACCAACACCCACACAACCCACACAGTATCTTCCTCACACCCCATCAAGGATGCGGTACTAACACCAGGTCGCCAGATGCCGATCATCGGCTATTTTATTGATATTCCACCCTTGAGCAACCTACCGAGAAACTTTCGTTCTCGCTATAGGTCTTTACTCCTCACACCCACAACAACCATTCATGCGAACAGTGTTCAGGTGTTTGGTGCTCCTTAGAAAGGAGGTGATCCAGCCGCACCTTCCGGTACGGCTACCTTGTTACGACTTAGTCCCAATCGCCGGTCCCACCTTCGACAGCTCCCTCCCCACAAGGGGTTAGGCCACCGGCTTCGGGTGTTACCAACTTTCGTGACTTGACGGGCGGTGTGTACAAGGCCCGGGAACGTATTCACCGCAGCGTTGCTGATCTGCGATTACTAGCGACTCCGACTTCATGGGGTCGAGTTGCAGACCCAATCCGAACTGAGACCGGCTTTTGGGATTAGCTCCACCTCACAGTATCGCAACCCATTGTACCGGCCATTGTAGCATGCGTGAAGCCCAAGACATAAGGGGCATGATGATTTGACGTCGTCCTCACCTTCCTCCGAGTTGACCCCGGCAGTCTCCTATGAGTCCCCACCATAACGTGCTGGCAACATAGAACGAGGGTTGCGCTCGTTGCGGGACTTAACCAACATCTCACGACACGAGCTGACGACAACCATGCACCACCTGTAAACCGACCGCAAGCGGGGCACTTGTTTCCAAGCGTTTCCAGTTCATGTCAAGCCTTGGTAAGGTTCTTCGCGTTGCATCGAATTAATCCGCATGCTCCGCCGCTTGTGCGGGCCCCGTCAATTCCTTTGAGTTTTAGCCTTGCGGCCGTACTCCCCAGGCGGGGCACTTAATGCGTTAGCTACGGCGCGGAAAACGTGGAATGTCCCCACACCTAGTGCCCAACGTTTACGGCATGGACTACCAGGGTATCTAATCCTGTTCGCTCCCCATGCTTTCGCTCCTCAGCGTCAGTTAATGCCCAGAGACCTGCCTTCGCCATCGGTGTTCCTCCTGATATCTGCGCATTTCACCGCTACACCAGGAATTCCAGTCTCCCCTACATCACTCTAGTCTGCCCGTACCCACCGCAGATCCGGGGTTGAGCCCCGGACTTTCACGGCAGACGCGACAAACCGCCTACGAGCTCTTTACGCCCAATAATTCCGGATAACGCTTGCGCCCTACGTATTACCGCGGCTGCTGGCACGTAGTTAGCCGGCGCTTCTTCTGCAAGTACCCTCAACCAGCTAAACACTGGCCTTGTTCCCTACTGAAAGAGGTTTACAACCCGAAGGCCGTCATCCCTCACGCGGCGTCGCTGCATCAGGCTTTCGCCCATTGTGCAATATTCCCCACTGCTGCCTCCCGTAGGAGTCTGGGCCGTGTCTCAGTCCCAGTGTGGCCGGTCACCCTCTCAGGCCGGCTACCCGTCGTCGCCTTGGTGAGCCATTACCTCACCAACAAGCTGATAGGCCGCGAGTCCATCCAAAACCGATAAATCTTTCAACTAACCACCATGCGGTGAAAAGTCAATATCCAGTATTAGACCCTGTTTCCAAGGCTTATCCCAGAGTTAAGGGCAGGTTACTCACGTGTTACTCACCCGTTCGCCACTAATCCCCACAAGTGAGGTTCATCGTTCGACTTGCATGTGTTAAACACGCCGCCAGCGTTCATCCTGAGCCAGGATCAAACTCTCCGTTAATAAAACTCAAACAGACACACACAAACACACCGGAAAAGGTAATGAATGCATGCACTAAATTCGAAACCAGCTAAACGATTCTGCCATCACCACAGGGGCGGCAACAACAAAACCAAATAACCAATTCAATATAAATAAATTGGTATCAATAAAACTTGGCACACTATTGAGTTCTCAAACAACAACAACACCCAGCCAACACACACAAACACAACCAACATGTTCACGATGATCAGCACCGGGGCAACTTTTCAAGCTTAGACCATCCGGCCCTGCAATGCAAACTCACTTCTACAGTGAACCACACCACACAACCACCAGAAAACCAAAGAATAAACCTTCATTTTCCTGACCGATCCCGCCGCCCTTGTCCAGGACAACTCGATAAACAATACACATAAAAGCCATTCAAACAACTTGAAAGGCCCTTTATGAGCGGCATCACAAAAGGCTGTCTATCTGACTACCCGCTCAATAAATACCTCAGTAGTGCGCCCCATTATGTCCGCGAATAATGGAGAGCGTGCCGTTACTGCGTGGTCTGAGACTGAAAGCAACCTCCAAACACAATAGCTCCGGCCGGATACACACCAGCCCTGGCCTGCACGTCTGCTGTATTTTCATCGAGTCACCAATAATATCGAGTCACCAATAATCTAGCGAAAGGGGCGCCCTTGGGCATCCGTGCTCTCGTGCCGCCGGCCCTTATCAAGCCGGTCACATACCTCCCCTGTCACCGCCACGAAGGTCACCTAGCAAAGTTTCTCAGACAGGAACGCTGGTATATGCCAAGATCTGCTCCTGAAGCACACCAACCCAGCACTCACACGTCCTGGCCCAGCGCCCTCCGCCTGAAACTGGCAGTGACTCCAACCCTGACCAACACATCGGGCCCCAGTTTACCGCCGGGAGGAACGGGGCTGAAGACACCACGATGACATCAAAAGACAACCAAGGTGCACCGGCCACCCCAACGCGCCCTTCTGATGAGGACACCAGCACAACCACTCACCAAGCACCCCAAGAACGCTCAACAACCAGCGTCTCTCAGCACTCATGGTTACCTACTTGGCACCGGCAAGAAGAACATCACCGAATCAAGCAAATAAACCCCACCCGGAACCAACGACTAGCACCCCGGCACTCTAAGAAATAAACGCACACCAAAACCATCCAGTGCGTCGTTTCCGTCCCCAACCAGCGTCAACAACGTGAACCCATCATCATCAAAAACACTTATCAACAGGTGATTTTGGTGGTGGGTGTATACCGGCTGCGGTGACCGTGCCGTTGGGCTGTGGGTGTTTGGCCTGGGTATCTGGGTTCAGCTCAAAAGGGTATGGGGTGTGGGGCTGGTGGTGGTGTGGTTCCCATTCCCGGCCGTGGTGGGGTGTTGGGTTGTTGGTGGTGGACACCGTGTGGTGTGGGGCCTCGACCTGTTATGTGTTGTCCGGCGGTGTCCTACTCTCCCACATCCTCTCGAATGCAGTACCATCGGCGCTGTGGGTCTTAGCTTCCGGGTTCGGAATGGGACCGGGCGTTTCCCCACGCTATGACCACCG
This sequence comes from Arthrobacter polaris, assembly GCF_021398215.1. Taxonomy (NCBI): domain Bacteria; kingdom Bacillati; phylum Actinomycetota; class Actinomycetes; order Micrococcales; family Micrococcaceae; genus Arthrobacter; species Arthrobacter polaris. The sequence goes on along the minus strand of NZ_CP071516.1, from coordinate 3,641,565 downwards.
TAACTCATTCCCCAGTACCAACACGGGTGGGTTTGTTGGTTGGGTAACCACATACGGTTGAACATAGTGCGAGCATTATTTTATAAGGTGTGTGTGGTGTAAGTTATCGGCCTATTAGTACCGGTCAGCTTCACGAGTCTTTAGTCCTCGCTTCCACATCCGGCCTATCAACCCAGTGGTCTAGCTGGGGCCTCTCACACGTTTAGGTGTATGGAAATCTCATCTTGAAGCGGGCTTCCCGCTTAGATGCTTTCAGCGGTTATCCCATCCGAACGTAGCTAATCAGCGATGCACTTGGCAGTACAACTGACACACCAGAGGTTCGTCCGTCCCGGTCCTCTCGTACTAAGGACAGCCCTTCTCAAATTTCCTGCGCGCGCAGCGGATAGGGACCGAACTGTCTCACGACGTTCTAAACCCAGCTCGCGTACCGCTTTAATGGGCGAACAGCCCAACCCTTGGGACCTACTCCAGCCCCAGGATGCGACGAGCCGACATCGAGGTGCCAAACCATGCCGTCGATATGGACTCTTGGGCAAGATCAGCCTGTTATCCCCGAGGTACCTTTTATCCGTTGAGCGACGGCCATTCCACAATGTGCCGCCGGATCACTAGTCCCGACTTTCGTCCCTGCTCGAGGTGTCCCTCTCACAGTCAAGCTCCCTTGTGCACTTACACTCGAAACCTGATTGCCAACCAGGCTGGGGAACCTTTGGGCGCCTCCGTTACTTTTAGGAGGCAACCGCCCCAGTTAAACTACCCATCAGGCACTGTCCCTGACCCGGATTACGGGCCGAAGTTAGATGTCCAAAGTGACCAGAGTGGTATTTCAACGATGACTCCACTACAACTAGCGTTGTAGCTTCACAGTCTCCCACCTATCCTACACAAGCCACTCCGAACACCAATACCAAACTATAGTAAAGGTCTCGGGGTCTTTCCGTCCTGCTGCGCGTAACGAGCATCTTTACTCGTACTGCAATTTCGCCGAGTTTATGGTTGAGACAGCGGGGAAGTCGTTACTCCATTCGTGCAGGTCGGAACTTACCCGACAAGGAATTTCGCTACCTTAGGATGGTTATAGTTACCACCGCCGTTTACTGGGGCTTAAATTCTCAGCTTCGCCAACAAGTTGGCTAACCGGTCCTCTTAACCTTCCAGCACCGGGCAGGAGTCAGTCCGTATACATCGTCTTGCGACTTCGCACGGACCTGTGTTTTTAGTAAACAGTCGCTTCCCCTGGTCTCTGCGGCCCACACTCGCTCACGGAACGCTAGGTTCCTTTACGAGGCAGGCCCCTTCTCCCGAAGTTACGGGGCATTTTGCCGAGTTCCTTAACCATAATTCTCTCGATCGCCTTAGTATTCTCTACCTGATCACCTGTGTCGGTTTGGGGTACGGGCGGTTGGAACCTCACGTCGATGCTTTTCTAGGCAGCATAGGATCACCGAATTCCCCTACGGGGTCCCATCAGATCTCAGAATTGTCATTGAAGACAACACAACGGATTTGCCTATCGTGTTTCCTACGTCCTTAGACCGGGACTACCATCGCCCGGCTCGGCTACCTTCCTGCGTCACACCTGTTAATACGTTTACCTCCCTGGTTCAGGTCCCACGCTCCCCACACACCCTGGTCCCGAAGGACACGCAGTGGTGGTTTGGGTGGTTAGTATCACCAGTTCAATATGGGCGGTTCTTCACCGGTACGGGAATATCAACCCGTTGTCCATCGACTACGCCTGTCGGCCTCGCCTTAGGTCCCGACTTACCCAGGGCAGATTAGCTTGACCCTGGAACCCTTGATCATTCGGCGGACGGGTTTCTCACCCGTCTTTCGCTACTCATGCCTGCATTCTCACTCGTGTAGGCTCCACCGCTAGTTCACACTGCGGCTTCAATGCCTACACGACGCTCCCCTACCACTCCAAACCCTGAACCAGGAAAACCTGGCTAGGGTAATGTTTGAAATCCACAACTTCGGCGGTGTACTTGAGCCCCGCTACATTGTCGGCGCGGAATCACTTGACCAGTGAGCTATTACGCACTCTTTTAAGGATGGCTGCTTCTAAGCCAACCTCCTGGTTGTCTAAGCAATCCCACATCCTTTCCCACTTAGCACACGCTTAGGGGCCTTAGTTGGTGGTCTGGGCTGTTTCCCTCTCGACTATGAAGCTTATCCCCACAGTCTCACTGCTACGCTCTGACTTACCGGCATTCGGAGTTTGGCTGACGTCAGTAACCTTGTAGGGCCATTAGCCATCCAGTAGCTCTACCTCCAGTAAGAAACACGCAACGCTGCACCTAAATGCATTTCGGGAGAACCAGCTATCACGAAGTTTGATTGGCCTTTCACCCTACCCACAGCTCATCCCTCCATTTTCAACTGAAGTGGGTTCGGTCCTCCACGCGCTCTTACACGCGCTTCAACCTGGCCATGGGTAGATCACTTCGCTTCGGGTCTAGATCACGCCACTATACTCGCCCTATTCAGACTCGCTTTCGCTACGGCTTCCCCACGGGTTAACCTCGCGACGTAACACTAACTCGCAGGCTCATTCTTCAAAGGCACGCCATCACAAGAACAACTACACCCAAGGGTGCACGCTTGCTCTGACGGATTGTAAGCACACGGTTTCAGGTACTATTTCACTCCCTCCGGGGTACTTTTCACCTTTCCCTCACGGTACTTGTCCGCTATCGGTCATTAGGTAGTATTTAGGCTTATCAGGTGGTCCTGACAGATTCACACGGGATTTCTCGGGCCCCGTGCTACTTGGGATACTCACCCAAGGGAGTGCACTGCATTTTGGTTACGGGACTCTCACCCTCTACGGTCGGCCATTCAAAGCCGTTCACCTATACATGCACTATTCCCCTTCCTGAACCGGCAGATTCAGATCGGTAAGTCCCACAACCCGCACCATGCAACGCCCGCCGGCTATCACACATGACACGGTTTAGCCTGTTCCGCGTTCGCTCGCCACTACTAACGGAATCACTTTTGTTTTCTCTTCCTGTGGGTACTGAGATGTTTCACTTCCCACGTTCCCTCCACACATCCTATATATTCAGATGCGGGTCACCACCTCGGCTTGCACCGGGTAGCGGGTTCCCCATTCGGACACCCTCGGATCAAAGTTTGGTTATCAACTCCCGAGGCTTATCGCAGATTCCTACGTCCTTCTTCGGCTCCTAATGCCAAGGCATCCACCGTGTGCCCTTAAAACTTGACCACACACATGCAGTCAACAAAACTATATCGAGAGAACCATGAAAACCAACACCAACAACCAAAGTCATCAGCATCAGATCCAGGTTCAATTATCTCAAAGAAATTGCTTCTTTATAAAGATGCTCGCGTTCACTATGTAGTTCTCAAACAACAACCCCACCACACACTCCCTGAACAACAGCAAACACTCACAGAGCATCCACCCAAGCCATTCAGTCGGTTATGTGCAGGAAACCAGAAATCAACAACTCTCGTTGTTGTTTCAGGACAACAGTGTGCCAAACACATAACAACCAACACCCACACAACCCACACAGTATCTTCCTCACACCCCATCAAGGATGCGGTACTAACACCAGGTCGCCAGATGCCGATCATCGGCTATTTTATTGATATTCCACCCTTGAGCAACCTACCGAGAAACTTTCGTTCTCGCTATAGGTCTTTACTCCTCACACCCACAACAACCATTCATGCGAACAGTGTTCAGGTGTTTGGTGCTCCTTAGAAGGAGGTGATCCAGCCGCACCTTCCGGTACGGCTACCTTGTTACGACTTAGTCCCAATCGCCGGTCCCACCTTCGACAGCTCCCTCCCACAAGGGGTTAGGCCACCGGCTTCGGGTGTTACCAACTTTCGTGACTTGACGGGCGGTGTGTACAAGGCCCGGGAACGTATTCACCGCAGCGTTGCTGATCTGCGATTACTAGCGACTCCGACTTCATGGGGTCGAGTTGCAGACCCAATCCGAACTGAGACCGGCTTTTGGGATTAGCTCCACCTCACAGTATCGCAACCCATTGTACCGGCCATTGTAGCATGCGTGAAGCCCAAGACATAAGGGGCATGATGATTTGACGTCGTCCTCACCTTCCTCCGAGTTGACCCCGGCAGTCTCCTATGAGTCCCCACCATAACGTGCTGGCAACATAGAACGAGGGTTGCGCTCGTTGCGGGACTTAACCAACATCTCACGACACGAGCTGACGACAACCATGCACCACCTGTAAACCGACCGCAAGCGGGGCACTTGTTTCCAAGCGTTTCCAGTTCATGTCAAGCCTTGGTAAGGTTCTTCGCGTTGCATCGAATTAATCCGCATGCTCCGCCGCTTGTGCGGGCCCCGTCAATTCCTTTGAGTTTTAGCCTTGCGGCCGTACTCCCCAGGCGGGGCACTTAATGCGTTAGCTACGGCGCGGAAAACGTGGAATGTCCCCACACCTAGTGCCCAACGTTTACGGCATGGACTACCAGGGTATCTAATCCTGTTCGCTCCCCATGCTTTCGCTCCTCAGCGTCAGTTAATGCCCAGAGACCTGCCTTCGCCATCGGTGTTCCTCCTGATATCTGCGCATTTCACCGCTACACCAGGAATTCCAGTCTCCCCTACATCACTCTAGTCTGCCCGTACCCACCGCAGATCCGGGGTTGAGCCCCGGACTTTCACGGCAGACGCGACAAACCGCCTACGAGCTCTTTACGCCCAATAATTCCGGATAACGCTTGCGCCCTACGTATTACCGCGGCTGCTGGCACGTAGTTAGCCGGCGCTTCTTCTGCAAGTACCCTCAACCAGCTAAACACTGGCCTTGTTCCCTACTGAAAGAGGTTTACAACCCGAAGGCCGTCATCCCTCACGCGGCGTCGCTGCATCAGGCTTTCGCCCATTGTGCAATATTCCCCACTGCTGCCTCCCGTAGGAGTCTGGGCCGTGTCTCAGTCCCAGTGTGGCCGGTCACCCTCTCAGGCCGGCTACCCGTCGTCGCCTTGGTGAGCCATTACCTCACCAACAAGCTGATAGGCCGCGAGTCCATCCAAAACCGATAAATCTTTCAACTAACCACCATGCGGTGAAAAGTCAATATCCAGTATTAGACCCTGTTTCCAAGGCTTATCCCAGAGTTAAGGGCAGGTTACTCACGTGTTACTCACCCGTTCGCCACTAATCCCCACAAGTGAGGTTCATCGTTCGACTTGCATGTGTTAAACACGCCGCCAGCGTTCATCCTGAGCCAGGATCAAACTCTCCGTTAATAACTAAACAGACACACACAAACACACCGGAAAAGGTAATGAATGCATGCACTAAATTCGAAACCAGCTAAACGATTCTGCCATCACCACAGGGGCGGCAACAACAAAACCAAATAACCAATTCAATATAAATAAATTGGTATCAATAAAACTTGGCACACTATTGAGTTCTCAAACAACAACAACACCCAGCCAACACACACAAACACAACCAACATGTTCACGATGATCAGCACCGGGGCAACTTTTCAAGCTTAGACCATCCAGCCCTGCAATGCAAACTCACTTCTACAGTGAACCACACCACACAACCACCAGAAAACCAAAGAATAAACCTTCATTTTCCTGACCGATCCCGCCGCCCTTGTCCAGGACAACTCGATAAACAATACACACCTTTGACCCACCACGCAAATCAAGAAGCCCCGGCGTGATGCCAGCTCAGCGCCGCTGCGTTCAACACTTGTCCACACTGTGCAAGGGGATTTAGTTGGCAGATTCCCTCAAGACAAACTTGGACACCAACACCGCGGCGAGTCCGGTAACGGCCCAGATGATGAGTGCAGCAAGAATCCATGTGAANAAGCCATGTATTTTAATGCCACCAAACGGCACACTGGCAATGACCAACGCCAGCCAGGTAGAAACAAGAGACGCCATCCCNGCGAGAGTTGGCGTGTACTTGGTGGCGAGTTTGGCCACCACGCCTACCAANAGTGACTGCGCAATTGTAAAGACAACGACAGCGGTTAGGAATCCACCAAAGTGCACAATGAAGCGGGACAGGAACAAGTTCGCAACAACAATCGCCACGGCGGAACTACCAAGCTGTACGGCCATACCGATCAATAGTTTCTTCATGCACTGATCCTATGCCGCGGTGTGTTCAGAGGCCGGCCCCAACCGGCCATGAATCAATATTCTTACCCACCCCACCCACGGGAAAACTGCCCATCAAGAAACACGTATCCGCCTCAGTCTGTTACGCCAAGGTGGCTTTCAGAACGACAGACCAAACCGGAACGTCGCGGCCGATGCGCCAGCAAGTAGGGGCGCCATAACAGAGCGTCCCATCTTGCTCCGATCATTCATTAATAAACGTGGCGCTGGCTGAGCGAATTCTGCAAATGAGAGACCATCAAATCTAGGTTGACGGTCCCCAGGCCAAGATGCCTGCGCAGCAGCTTTGGTCACCATTCATGCTGCCAGCTCGTCTAACAAAACATGGCTGGTGTACCCTTCTTCAAGTCCAAAGGAATGTCCACGTTTGCCACAGCGACGCCTTACAATCGGCTGTCCAGCCGAATGCACTGTATATAGGTACACAGATGGGTTCGAGAGGTGAATAAATCAACGCAGCAAGCACAGAACATCATAATGACGCTCCGCCATCTCCTGCCTTTATAGGAGGCAGTAGAGAACGAGTCGCGAATACCTTCCCAGAGCAGTGCGTTGCGCCCAGTGGCGGGCGTTCGTAGGACTCATCAGCTGTTAGGAGATAGAACTTTACGTCCAACGCGCAATTGTGCAGTTGCAGTGCTGGGGCAGCCACTGTCCAAACCCGCTATTTTTCAAATCCGGCAGGATCAGGCTGGCACCAATCCTGATAGCTGGGATGAATCGGCCGACGCGCTTCGTGGTCCTATGACACATTTTCTGTACATGTCAGATAGGCACATAGTTCGTACTGGGCACACGCGAGAACTCAAAGGCTCGCGAAGGGTTGTCAACCCCAACTTCAGCCCAGGCATTGCTTGAACAAAAGATCCCCATCAGAACCATTGGTTCCACCGGGGATCTTTTCAAAACGTGCGCGAGGGGACTTGAACCCCACGCCCTTTCGGACACTGGCACCTGAAGCCAGCGCGTCTGCCATTCCGCCACTCGCGCGTTTTCATCGTTTCACTGACTTATCGAAGTAAATATCAACATTCAGTGGAACAGCGAGATCAAGCATATAGGACACTTTGCCAATTTACCTAAACGACCTTTCCTGCACACTTCCGGATCACCTGGCACGGCACCTACTGGACGTAAATTCACCAGTTTTCCGCAGGCTACTCTCCAAGGTATCTGGCTTCCCAATCCACTACCTTGGTGGGGAATGTGCCACATCCACGCCAACTAATAGGTATATTCAAGGACTCCGGCAGTAGTATCGACTTTGAACAGAGTTGTCCGCGGCGCGGACAGCTGACGTCCAGCGCCCTCCAAGGCGTGGCTGTCACACTAGTCTCCGTCGGAATTTTGCGGAACCAACACCTTAGGAGGGAGAGCGCATGGGATTGTTTGACAACGTTGAANAGGGCATTGAANAGGCAGTACGCAGCGCCTTCTCTCTTGGCTCGAAAACACTGCAGCCAGTAGAGATGGCTAACGCCCTCCGCAGGGAACTCGACGACAAGGCAATGACTTTGGACGCCGGGCGAACATTGGCCNCCAACGTTTTCAACATTCAACTGGGTAATACCGATTTTGAACGTGCCCGGTCCTGGGGCGTGAGCCTTGCTGAGGAATTGTGCGATGTAGTCATAAACCACTCACACAGTCAGGGCTACGTTCTGCAGGGTCCGGTAAGAGTAGCCTTCAACCACCAAGAAGAGCTCCGACCCGGGCAATTCGATGTTTTGTCCTCCACTGAGAAGGAAATGGGTGCCCGGGCCGCAAATCAAGCCTCGCTGCGCACACCTTCAAGGCCCAGCCAGGATCCTGCTGGCGCTTCAGCGCCTCAGGCGCCACAAGCTCAGTCTGCGCCAATCTACAGACGCCAGCCAGCGCCGTCGCCCTCACAACAGACATCGGTGCAGGGTCAGCCGGTGCTTGACATCGACGGCCAGCGTTACTCCCTGAACGCGTCTTCCATCGTCCTAGGTAGATCCTCGGAAGCTGATATTTTGATCGATGACACTGGCGTCTCCCGCAAGCATCTTGAAATTCGCATCCTCGGCGGTGCTAGTACAGCCGTGGACCTTGGATCCACTAACGGCAGCTATGTGGACGGCCACCGTGTTCAAGGCACCGCAGCGCTGCATGACGGATCGAGCATCACCATGGGACGCACCCAGATTATTTTCCGAGTTTTGCCTACTCGCGGAGGTGGCCAGCAATGAATGATCTGAGCCTGGTCGTCACAATCCTGCGGTTCGGATTTTTGGTCCTGATGTGGATCATGGTCTTTAGTGTTGTGGCGGCAATGCGCCGTGACCTCGTTATTGGGCGCAAAGCCAAAGTTGGTGCGCCCACAGCACGTCAGGCCCGCAAGCACCCTGAGTTAGTGCAGGAGGCCCCACCAGCAAAGGTGCAGGCCCGCCAACTTGTGGTTACTGAGGGGCCTTTGGCAGGCACCACGCTAGAACTTTCAGGCACCCCATTCTGCTGGGCAGAGCACAAGAAGCGACGTTGGTTCTGGAAGACGATTACGCGTCCGGACGTCATGCCCGCCTGTTTCCACAGGGCACACGATGGTTTATTGAAGACCTGGGCTCCACCAATGGAACGTTCCTGGGCGGTAGCGCATTGACACGCGCCCTCCCGTGGAACTTGGGGTTCCTGTGCGGATCGGCAAAACGGTCATTGAATTGAGGCCGTGAGTATGGCCGAATACCCGCTGATTCTGCGCTATGCCGCACGATCCCATGTGGGCATGGTCAGGGCCAAANATGATGACTCCGCCTATGCGGGTCAGTATTTGGCGGTGGTTGCCGATGGCATGGGAGGTCACGCCGGCGGTGACGTCGCCAGCGCCTCAACGGTCCTAGATTTAGTGCATTTGGACCACAACCACCACAATGACGACGCTGGCACGCATCTAGCTGATGAAATCCAGAGCGCTAATTCACTCCTCTCGGAACTAGTGCACGTCAATCCGAAATTAGCCGGTATGGGGACTACCGTGACTGCCCTGTTGCTCTCCGGAAACCGACTGGCTTTTGCCCATATTGGCGATTCGCGTGCCTATAGGCTCAAAGATGGCGTCTTTGAACAGCTCAGCGTCGACCATACTTTTGTCCAGCGCATGATCGATGAAGGCAGGATGACTGAGGCCGAGGCTGAGGTTCACCCGCATAAANATGTCTTGATGCGAGTGCTTGGCGACGTTGACGCCTCACCTGAGCTGGATCTGAAGTACTTCGATGCCACCCCAGGTGAACGCTGGCTACTCTGCTCCGACGGCCTGAACTTCGTCCGCCACGAAATGGTAGAAGAGGTCATTCGCCACACCAAATCCCTCGCCACCGCCGCTGACACTCTCATTGAGCTGACGCTTGCAGCCGGTTCCCCTGACAATGTCACAGTAGTTGTTTTCGATATTGCAGAGGATGTGCCAGATCAGACTCCCACAGCTTCCCTTGACACCGTCATAGCCAACAGATCTATCTCCGATGAACCGGATCTGCCTCCCTTGTCCGTGCCCGGTGAAATGGACGACGCCGCAGTCTCACCCCAGCAAGTCCCCGAGGGTACCGCTGTTGCCCACCAAGGTGACGCCGGTACTGCCACAAGTGTTGCGGCTGAAACCTTTGACACACAATCAGCTGAACAAGACACCGCCGATGATGGTTCTGAGGCCCTTGATACCCATATCCGGGAAGAGGTAGTCCGCAAGGAACTCGCATCACGTGAACATGAACTAGTAGGCGCAGCCGTAACGGCAAATGGTGATGGAAAGATCCCCGTCNTTCCGACGCAACCTGCTGCACAACGTGCTGCAACAGTTCTGACACACAAGACCACAACCGTGCCCACACTCGTGGAAGACACTGAGGTGTCATTGCCACGAATGCGACAACGTCCTTGGGTGCTTGCAATCATTGCGGCCTTGACAGCAATTGTGATCGTGGCAGGAGTCTGGGTTGCATATGCCTGGACCCAGACACAGTATTTTGTCGGTGTTGCCCACGGCAACGTAGCCATCTTCNAAGGGGTATCACAATCCTTGGGCCCTATTTCCCTGTCTCACTTGTATAAACAAACTAGCGTTGGGGTACAGACCCTGCCTGATTACTCGCAACAACTGGTAGCTGCAACCATGCCAGCAGCCACACTGGGCGATGCTGAACAAATCATCAGCGACCTGCAATTAGGCACTGGAACGAGCATGCCCNCGTGTGAGCTGGTAGAGCCCACACCCGCAAGCAGCCCTTCAGCCACCTCGTCCCCATCCAGCCCAGCTACGGGGACAGCANAAGCTACCGCACCGTCGACGCCAACACCGNCCTCCGAACAGCACAGCCAATCCTTCGGCCGGGGCAACTTCTGGGGCAATCGCAACACCATCGGCTCCCCTACCTGCGTACCTGGAGGTGGCAAATGAGCCAACTGCTGACTGTGGCCAAACCACGCCGCAATACCGAATTACTCCTATTGGTGCTCGCGCTGGGCCTTTCCGCCTTGGCTAATGCCCTAGTGAACCTCAATCTGGGCCGCACCTTTGACAATGACTTCTATACCCAAATAGCCATATTAACGGCCCTGTCTATTGGGTTTCACATAGTCCTTCGCTTCAAAGCCAAATATGCCGATCCAGTAATATTGCCTGTTGTTGTGGCTTTAAATGGTATTGGCCTAGCCGTCATTCACCGTCTGGACATCGCCTCTGGTGACACTGCCGGGCAGCGCCAGTGGATGTGGACAAGCCTTGCAGTCATTGCTGCCATTGCTGTGATCTGGTTCTTGCGTGATCATAGAATCCTGCGCCGCTACACTTACATATCTTTACTGGTATCTGTTGCACTGCTGATTATGCCTCTTGTGCCGGGCATCAGCGCTGGCAATGTCAATGGAGCTACTGTCTGGATCTCCGTTGGACCATTTACCTTCCAGCCTGGTGAAATCGCAAAGATCACGCTAGCTATATTCTTTGCCGGCTATTTATCTTCCAATCGCGACTTGATCTTGCTGGCAGGTAANAAGATTGGCCCACTTCAGCTGCCGCGAACTCGAGATCTTGCNCCCATGATCATTGCCTGGTTGGCCAGCGTGGGCGTGTTGGTGTTCCAGCGCGATCTTGGAACCTCGATCTTGTTCTTTGGTTTGTTCATGGTCATGATCTACGTGGCCACTAGCCGCATCAGCTGGATTTTGATTGGCTTAGCTCTCATCGCCGCAGGTGGCATCACCGCCTACAAGCTGATCCCGCACGTGACCCAGCGCATCGACGTCTGGATCCACGCCCTTGATCCGGAATATATTGGCGCCGCCTTCGGCAGCGGACAGATTGTGTCCGGACTCTTTGGCATGGCTAACGGTGGTCTGATGGGGACAGGATTCGGTCAGGGTGCTCCCTACAGTATTCCGCTTGCCAACAGCGACATGATCATTGCCAGTATTGGTGAAGAACTGGGCCTAGTGGGCCTCTTCGCGATCGTATGTCTATATGCGCTCCTCATAGCCCGCGGCTTCCGTGCCGCATTGGGAACACGGGACGCTTTTGGGAAACTACTTGCTGTGGGTCTCTCTTTCGCTGTTGCGCTGCAGTGCTTTGTCATTATTGGCGGAGTCACCCGGTTGATTCCATTGACCGGGCTGACGACACCATTTTGTCTGCCGGGGTTCCTCCTGCTGGCAAACTGGATCATCGTAGCCTTGATATTGAAGATTTCAGATGCCGCACGTCGCCCTATTGACGTGTCTGGCCCCTCAGAACCAAATGATCCTCTGCCTCACGTTGAACTGATACAAAGGAGGTGCCCACACCATGAATCAAGCCATTCGGAATTCCTGGATAGTAGCCATCGCCTTATTTGCACTGCTTNTTGGTTCGATCTCTTACGTACAGTTTNTTGCCGTGGATTCGCTGAACGCCAATCCGAACAACAATAGGCAGTTGNGAGCTTAATTTTGCAGTAACCGTGGGCCCATCCTTGTTGATGGCCACGCGATTGCAGAGTCCGTACTCACCAACACGGACTGTAAATTCCAGCGAAAATATAACGATCCTTTGCTGTATGCAGGTCTAACAGGATTCTTCAGCAAGTTTTCCGGCCAATATGGTGTGGAATCTGCCATGCGCGACCAGCTCACCGGAAATTCTGATGACGCCCTATTTGATCGTATTGCTCAGGCTTTCACTGGCGCACAGCCCCAGGGCCGCTCAGTTGAACTGACAATTGACTCCACTATCCAGCAGCTTGCTTATGACATGATCCCGGACGATATCGGCGGATCCATAGTGGTGATGAACCCCAAGACTGGCGCAATCATCGCCATGGTGTCCAAGCCGTCCTATGACACCAACCTCATGGCAACTCACAACAAGGCTGCCTTTGACGAGTCAATGGCCAACCTAGTAGGCATCCCGGGCATCAACCTGTTTGGTTCCTCCGCGTACAAACAGTTGTACGCGCCGGGGTCGGTCTTTAAGATCATCGATACAGCAGCCGCGCTTGAGTCCGGAAAATATACGAAGGACAGCATCCTTCCCAATCCGGCCGAGCTGACGTTTCCGGGCATTGATTACACCCTCCCCAACTACGCCAACGGTCAGTGTTATACCAAGGACAAAGTTTCCTTTGCCTTCGCCTTGGAAAACTCCTGTAACACGCCCTTCGCCAGTATTGCACTAGATCTGGGACAAGACGCCATCACAGCTCAGGCAGAGAAGTTTGGCTTTAATGACAAGTCGCTGACTTTCCCAGACTCGGTGGTTGCTAGCCGCTTCNCCGGAAGCCAAGGTGTACTGNACCCTGATGCTCTGGCGCAAAGCGCCATCGGACAGCGCGACGTTTTGGCAACTCCGCTGGAGATCTCCATGATGACAGCTGCCATTGCCAATGGTGGCAAGCAAATGGCACCCAATTTGGTGAAGACCATCCGTACCCCGGAACTCAAGACAGTTTCAAGCCTCACCCCGGAAGTGCTTCGGCAGTCGACAACGCCGGAGATCGCAGCTCAAATTACCGATTGGATGGTCAGTGTGGTTGATAACGGCATTGCCTCGGCAGCGGGTGTTCCCGGTGTTCAGGTAGCTGGTAAGACAGGAACTGCTGAGCTCGGCGATGGTTTGAATAACTCTTGGTTTACCGGCTTCGCCCCGGCTAATGATCCGGAAGTGGTGGTCACCATCGTCATGCCAAAAGTTGACGTGGCCACCGGAGCACAATTGACAAGTCCCAATGCAAGTAATCTCTTCAAGGCGGTGTTGAAAAGTGAGGCCTATTTCTGGTATCACCTTAGGCGGCAGGTTCCAACTCACATCACGCATTGCCATCGGCGGCATGGGCGAGGTTTGGAAAGCGCAGGATCTAGTCCTAGGCCGGATCGTTGCCATTAAGATTCTCAAGGACGAATACACGNGGGATCCTGGATTTCGGGCAAGGTTCCGCGCCGAAGCAAAGCACACTGCCCTGTTTAACCATGAAGGTATAGCGAACGTCTTTGACTACGGCGAAGAAGACGGTTCGGCCTACTTAGTCATGGAGTTGGTTCCTGGCGAACCGCTGTCAACCTTGATTGAACGCGAGCATGTGCTCTCGGCCGACTGGACGCTCTCAATGATCGCCCAGACCGCGCGGGCCTTAGCTGTGGCACACGCCCAAGGCCTTGTCCACCGCGATGTCAAACCCGGTAATTTGCTCATCATGCCTGGCGGCAAAGTCAAGATCACTGACTTTGGTATCGCCCGTCTCGCCGACCAAGTTCCCCTGACACAGACGGGTCAGGTTATGGGTACAGCCCAGTATCTGGCCCCGGAACAGGCAACGGGACAGATAGCCACGGGCTCAAGTGATATATATTCCTTGGGTGTTATAGGTTATGAGTGCATCACGGGTCACCGCCCGTTCTCCGGTGAATCTCAAATTGCGATTGCACTGGCCCAAGTCAACGATGCTCCGCCACCACTGCCAGACACTCTGCCAACGCCGGTTCGAGCGTTGTTGATGTCAATGCTGGCCAAGGAACCCGCCAAACGGCCTGCAAACGCCTTGAAGTTGGCTGAAGCCGCAGAAGCCATCCGTGCAGGAGACACCAAGGCTGCACATGCAGCAGTCNCGGGTATGCTGCTCTTTGAAGCCAACACCGGCCCCATCACGGCTCCTGTGGATATCAATGCAACAGCCNCCACATCAGTTGTGAGCAATATTGCCGAACCCACCACCACGGCCCTCCCTGCCATCATGGAGGACATGAATCCCACCGTTGCATCACCGACCCGCGCAGAAACCCTCGGGGCCGAGCGTGCGTGGCGGGCCGAGAGCGAAGAACAAGAGCTGGTTCCGTACGACGAAGAAGATCCCCTGNAAGCTCCCGCAAAGAAGGGTCGTAGTCCATGGACTTGGCCGCTAGTTGGCTTGCTCGCCCTGCTGATATTTGCTGTGGCTGCATTGCTGATGCAAGGAGCGGGCTTCTTTGGCGGGACGCCGGCACCAACCGAGTCAAAGTCTCCTTCAGTCTCTGTAAGCCCCACTCCGCCACCAACCACGTCCGAGGCGCCAACCAAAACACCGGAGCCCACCACGGAGGCACCAGTTCAGGTAGACGTCATCAGTAGCCAGCTTGCCGGTCAACCCTTTGCCGACGTCGAGTCGTTCCTGAAGGACCACGGACTGTTGGTGAATCCTGTCGAGGAATTTAGTGACACGGTCCAAGAAGGTTTCGTCACAAGCGTTAGTCCCACAGGCCTTGCTGACGTTGGCAGCACCATTACCGTGACGGTCTCCAAGGGCAAGGAANCCGCCGGCGACAAAGCTGTGCCTTCCTTTGTTGGCCAAGAAGGAAACGCCTATGATCAAGCGTTGGTCGCAGCCGGATTCATCCCCGCCGCAATTCCGGAAGAATCATCAACCGTGGACAAGGGCATCGTGATCCGAGTTGTCCCGACGGCTGGAACTCAAGCAGAACAGGGATCCGTGGTCACCTATTATGTCTCCACGGGACCGGCACCTAAGCCTGAACCTACTCAAACCTCAACAAAGGCTGCCCCAGTCCCAAAGGTACCCCGGTCGCGGATCCTCCTGCAGCAAATGCTACGCCAACCCCATAATCTGTTCCCATCATTTTGCATTGCAGTTCCCCATGCCCCCACCCGCACTGAAAGGATCCACAGGTACTTATGAGTATTCCGCGCGTCCTTAATGACAGGTATGAAATTGGGGAACTGCTGGGCCGCGGTGGCATGGCTGATGTCTACAAGGCCCAGGACATTCGTCTTGGCCGGGCTGTGGCTATTAAGTTACTACGGGCTGATGTGGCCCGGGATTCGCACTTGCAAGCACGTTTCCGCCGTGAAGCCCAAGCTGTGGCAGGGCTGAACCACCCGTCCATTGTTGCCGTTTATGACACGGGTGAACACATCACCAAAGATCAGGTGCGCGACAGTGCCACTCTGCCTTACATTGTGATGGAATACGTCCACGGCAAAACGTTGCGGGATTTGATCCGAAGCAAGGCCATCAACACTGATCAAGCCGTGGAATACACCATGGGTGTATTGTCTGCTCTTGACTACAGCCACCGTGCAGGTATTGTGCACCGAGATATCAAACCTGCCAATGTGATGGTTACGCAGGACGAATTTGGTGTTCTGGGTCAGGTTAAGGTCATGGACTTTGGCATTGCCAGGACCATGTCGGATGCAGCTGCCACCATGACTCAGACACAGACTGTCATGGGCACGGCACAATACCTTTCCCCGGAGCAAGCCCGTGGGNAGAGCGTAGACGCACGCACTGACCTGTACTCAGCTGCTTGCCTGTTGTACGAAATGCTTGCTGGCCGGCCTCCCTTCACGGGTGATTCCCCGGTTTCAGTGGCCTACCAGCATGTGCGTGAATTGCCACCGTTGCCCAGCACATTTAACCCTGAACTTTCCACGGCTCTTGATGCACTTTTGATGCGGGCTTTGCAANAGAACAGGGCACACCGCTTCCAGGACGCTTCTTCTTTCCGCCGTGCTTTGCGTGCGGCCAGCACCGGTGTCTTTCCACCTCCAGGTCCCGGCGGGCACCATGCACCTGTTTCAGCGCCCGAACCCATTCCTGAACGTGTTCTGAGCCCCATAGTCTCCACCTCTGCAGTCCCAGTTGGTCTGCCGCTTTCCACGACCGACNGAGGGCCCTCTACCCGTGCCATGGCCAAGGTTTTGGCGGGAGGATCANTAACCACTGACGATGTCGTGAGCGATGAAATGACTGACGTTGCACCTGCCCTTAAACGCCGACGCAGGGCATGGATGGCTACATTGTTTGTGATGCTGGCCATTCTTCTGGGTGGCGGAGCCGCACTTGGCTATAACTTGATCAACGCCAAACCCNCTGTCATCCAACAGGTTTCCATGCCTTCTTTAACAGGGGACAACAAGGACGATGCCATGAGCCAGCTGCGTGACTTGGGGATGGTGCCGCACAGCACTGAAGAGTTTTCCAAGTCACTGCTCGCCGGGATTGTTATCCGCACTAGCCCGGCTTCAGGGACGATGGTCAACCCCGACGCCAGGGTGGAAGTCTATGTGTCCAAAGGTCCGTCGGAAATATTAATTCCGACGAATCTGGCGGGCAGGACTGAGNGGGAAGTCCGTGCTGATCTGGCCGGGTTGAATCTGGTTTTCAAGCCCAATGTGTTGGTCAATGACGGATCAATTCCGGCGACGTTCGTTGTCACAACAGACCCGGCCCCAGGCGAAACGGTCGCTGTGGGCTCCAGCATCACACTAAAGATTTCCACCGGCCAGGTACTGATGCCTTCATTGTTTGATTTGACCGAGGATCCCGCACTGGTCAAGGAAACGGTCACGTCAACCTTGAAGAAAGTCTCGGAGTATTTGGATGTGAATTTTGAGGAAGTAGAAAATGCCGTTGTTGCTCCCGGCATGGTGACAGACCAGTCCATAGCCGCAGGGACGGCTGTGACACAACATACAACCGTTGTGGTCACATTGGCCAAAGCACCAGAACCAGCTCCACCACCTGTGGAGTCAACTCCCACAAAACGCTGGAACCAACGCCCACAACAAAGCGTCCGTCAATACCGCCAAAACCACCGAAACCCTGAGCGCAACCTGGCTCAGCTGCTAGCTAGCGTTGGCGGACTCAGCTATTGATGAGCGGGCTAAGTGTTGCACCCTTCGCCGCGGCCCCAGCCATTCCCAGCGACTCAAGCCAGTTGCCCACCATGGTGTATCCGCCTTCGGTGAGAACAGATTCCGGGTGGAACTGGACCCCGCACAAAGGTGCACTCTTGTGTACCAAACCCATGATTACGCCGTCGTCCGTCATTGCTGTCACTTCAAGCATGTCCGGGACGCTCTGCGGAACCACCGAGAGAGAGTGGTAGCGGGTAGCGGTGACGGGGCTGGGTAGCCCTGTAAANACGTTTGTGCCATGGTGGTGGACCTCGCTGGTCTTACCATGCATCAACTGCTCAGCATGAGTGACGATACCGCCGTACGCTTCAGCCAGCGCCTGGTGCCCTAGACAGACACCCAGCATTGGCTTGGCGTTCATCCCGCACCACCTGATCAGATCGATACACACGCCAGCCTCGGCGGGAGTCCCTGGGCCAGGGGAGACTAAAACNCCGTCGCGAGCTGTAGCAAGCTCAATGGCTTCAGCGAGAGTCACGTCGTCGTTGCGCACAACGGTTGTTTCGGCACCCAGCTGTTGTAGATAGCCAACCAGGGTATAGACAAAGCTGTCGTAATTATCAATAACAAGAATCCGTACTGACATCTCAGACTCCACCGCCAATCGTTGAATCATTNNTAAAGGGATTAAACTGGGAAAGCCATGGGAAGACGAACTGCATCAACACAAGGACTGCTGCCGCCAAGAAAAACAGTGAGGTGATGATACGGAACCACAATGGTCCTGGAAGGTTTCTAAAGATCCAGCCGTACATGGTCAGCCTTTCTGCTGATTCGCTGCAACTTGGGCCGCGATGGCTGCTGGTGGTCCTGCACTGGCTGGCTGCCAAGACTCAAGGACAGAATAGGCGATGATTCGTTCCTCGGCGCCGAACCGAGGGTTGCAACTAGTCATGGTTAAGAAGGCCTGCGTGGGTTCAGCGTCCGGTTGAGTGGGTACTGGCAAAAGGACATCACCGCGGGTTGGCATCACAATTTGATTGTTGCGGAACACGTAAGTGTAGTAGCCATCTTTGGTTTGAACGTAGATCTTGTCCCCGGGCACCAGCGTGTGAATGGCGTCCAATACGGCGCCGTGTGTTTGCCGGTGGCCGGCCACAGCAAAGTTTCCGATGCCACCTGGCATGGTCGAACTCTCATACCGACCCAGACCTAGTGTGTCCAGCTGGGCCGGGCCCACACCCTCAACCAAGGGGCGGCTGTATGTTGCACCGAAGCGGGGNATATAGGTAACTCCGAAAACTGTGCTGGGGGCCGTTGGAACAGCCATCACCACGGGAGGACCATAGTTGGTGGGAGCGTCGGGAGCAGGAGGAGTTAGAGGTCCTTGGAAATCCTGCGCAAATTGCGAAACAGCTGCCTGCTGTGCTGAGTTAGCTTCAATATTCGTCCACCACAGCTCCCACACCACAAANAGCAGCAAGATGACACCACACGTAATAAGAATTTCGCCGAGGACCTGAACCAAGGTCCTGAAGAATCCCTGCTTGGGGAGTTGATCTTTCCTCCGGCGGGCTGCACGCTTGCGCTGGTTGCGCACCTTTTCATTCTCGGAGAGTAGTTCATCAACACCCACAGCTGTTTCGACATGGCCTGGTGCTTGAACCACGCGGNNTGTCTCCTGACTGAAGTTGAGCGGTAATGTCATGCAATCCCCGGCTGCGCTAAATACAGCTAGAATTACGTCAACAATACCGGCAGTTCACCGCCTTGGAACAATTTGTTCAGGAACATCAAAGGCGATGAGGTGCCCATCCAATCAATGAGTTGATCGTTTCACGATCACAACGTCAAGGAGCTCCTGTGCCTGAGTCAAAATCGCGTCGCCGCCCCACCAAGGGTCCGGCTCAAACGCCTTCCAGCAAAACACAGCAGCCCAACGCCGTATGGTTCCTTCCGGTTATGGTCACCTTGATGCTTATTGGTTTGGTGTGGATCATCACGTACTACATCTCTGACGGAAAGTTCCCCATTCCCAATATCCACAACTGGAACATTGGCATTGGCTTCGGTATCGCCCTAGCCGGATTCATGATGACAACCCGCTGGCGCAGCTAGCCTCAGGCTTTATTTTTTCGTCTGGATTATTGTTTTCATCAGTGTCATGTTGTACGTAGCTGCCTTTGGGGTCTTTCGCTCCATGGGCTGGCACATCCCCTGCTGTACCGTAGTCGGCCTCAACGAACCTGCCTGTGTCCGTATTCTGGGCGGCTTCCTCGGTGCCTGCCTGTCCGTAGTCCCCTCAATGTAGCGACCTTCAGGATCTTCAGAATTGTGGCCCTCTTCTGATCCAGCTTTGCCGTACTGTCCTTGGACGTAGCGTCCACGCCCGGTATCGTCTTGAGTCGACATTTTGCTGCCCTGCTTTCCACAGCACCAAAACGTTAACCTGATTGGCTAACATGAGTGCCGCATTCCATTCCAGTCTAGGGTGCTGACCGATATCTGGACAGGTCAACTACCCTCTAGCAGGCCATAGTTCACTGCGATCCAAAGGCTTGAGCCCCTTAAGTTGTGAGAGTCATGATTTTGTCCAGTGAAGGCCCTTGCCCGGGATGACAGGGTCCTTCATGTCTTTCTGCTCAGCAGTCAGCTGGGGACTTCACTGCCGCGTTTACTCTAACGCCCGGAGACGTTAGAGAACTTCTTCCTCACGGCACCGGTTGGTCATCATGATTCCACCGCCTCCTGCTAGCAGCAATCCGCCCAATCTAAGGAACCAAAGCTCGCTAACACCGGTGCTAGGCAGTTAGGGGCACTACCTGTGACCTGCTTGCTCACCATGAGTGATCCAATGTTGGGAACAAGGCAGTTGGTGATATCAAAGACGGCTGAGTCTGCGGCAATCACCGAGGCAATACTGAACTTTGCTGCGTTTCAAATCTACCGGTGTCATTAGATGGTGCAACCAAGTCATGCTCCTGACCCGTGCGGGAGGTTATTGCTCCAGAGCCTTGGCCAACGCGATAGCTGGGGCTCCCACCCTCCTACTTGGCGGTACAAGTGGGAACCATTGCGTTGCAGCCACTGATTCCACTCCTTCAAAGACCTCTAGCTCCGATTCCGGATTGTTCTCGTAATACTCGGCGAATACGTCAAAGATCCGGCTGTTATGTTAATATCCCTTTGTTCCCGTGGTCTCCGCGCGGGCCGGGTGGCCGGTTTAACTAATCCGTACTGTGACACCTTCGAGTTCAGCAGCCTGACGGACGAGCTCACTCTGGGTAGTGCCCTCTGTCTGGTCCGAGTCCAAAGTTCCCAGAAGCTCCGGCTCCAGAGAATACAGCTCTTTCAACTTTGCAGGACCCAGCCGCGATAGTGCCAACAACAGCGTTTGGGTGACAGAAGCACCCTGTTCCCCGTCTGGATCGATATGGGCTAGTGAGACCAATGCGGCTCCGACCCGCCCCAAGGTCTTTCCATGGAACAGCAAGATTAAGGTACGCGTAATCTCCTGCACGGTCCACATATGCCCATCCAGTCAAACTGCTGACCCCACTATGATGTCAAACGTCGTTGTCATCGAGTTCTCCAGGCCTCCGGAATAGGACGCTGCCCTTGTGTGGTAGCCGTTCCATGTCAAAGCCCAATACCCTGCACCACAAAAGCGCAACCAAGCCGTAGAGACGAGATGCTGGATTCCCCGCGCAAAATGCGAGCATCGATCACTTCGCCAAGAGTCTGTCCGCCGCTAAATTCATCCATGACGAAGATCAAGTGCTCATCACTGACAAGTGGACGACGCCTCTCAGGGCCCAAGAACTTCGTATTTCCAAGGAGAGCTGATGACGCGCCAGAGCACACTTCATAATCCCAGCCGCGTACTGCGCAAACCTTGCCCGTCCAATGAACGACGGCAGCCGTATCCTGATCCTCCAGTCGCTGTTCTGTTTTCACGTCCACGACGCAAACTCGGCCCGATTTCATCTGAAGCATGATGTTAGGAACATGGCGCCGGCTGCGTACTGCGCACTACCCAATCATTTCGAATAGTTCAGTAGCAATCCACTCAACACTGGGATCAAAGTCCTTGAACCACAAGCAATCCAGTTCCACAAGGCATTCGTAGATCAAGAACGACTCGGTATTCGCTGACCAAAACAAGCCAGGATAGTTTCTCTGACTCCGATACGTTGGTGGCTTCGGCACAGGGAGACCATGGAGCACACAGCGTCAGCCTCACTGAAGGGCGCGCTGACCTCACCCCTGCTGATACGGAGGTAACGCAAAGAAGCGTATCGGCCCTGGATTCCGAGCATTCCACAAGTTGCCACTGGTGACACAAAATCCGGGCTAGT
The DNA here is from genome assembly GCF_021398215.1 of Arthrobacter polaris. Taxonomy (NCBI): domain Bacteria; kingdom Bacillati; phylum Actinomycetota; class Actinomycetes; order Micrococcales; family Micrococcaceae; genus Arthrobacter; species Arthrobacter polaris. The sequence continues at coordinate 3,619,920 of NZ_CP071516.1, read as the reverse complement.
GACCCGTAGAAACAGAACCTACATTAGTGTAGGATCCCAAGCTGCCTGTCACCAGCGAAACGCGCTGACCTGCGACGATGCCTGTGCCCGGATCATCCAAATTCTCAATTTCGTGACACTTTCCTACGTCCAGCCCATGTCTGGCGACCACGAAAGGGTACAACTCGCGTCGGGTATATAGGCAGCACGTTTCCATGACTCAGCGGGTCATGGAAAGCTGATCTTGTGATTGAGCGGAAAGTGAATTTTGAACGCCTCCGAGGGATGCGCTGTGGAAGTTGTAGCTATGAGTGGAAAACCAACGATGAATGGTTAGATCGCTTCAATCAGGGAGAGGAGACGTGTCCAATCTGTGGCACAGACTGCCAAGTTGAGGAGCGTCCCAATTTCTGGGCTGCACAGGACGACNCCTCCTACGACGATACGAACGTGCTGGCCACGTACTGGTACCACACCTCGACCCACTCAAACTGGCCCGACCCAAGCTTCGACCACATCGCCCGCCTATCCGACCAAACTAAGCAAAGATACCAGCGCATCAGCACAGATGGACGGGCACTAGAGCGCTGGGCTCAACGTCAGACGAGCAAAGCATTGCACTTAGGTACATACGAGTCAGCCATCGAGAACATGCTTAGACGGATGAAAGACCAAGACAATTCGGAAGACCAATTCTATTTGTATCGAGTGCAGCTATGCCCCGTCGCTGCCATTGAACCTGGTGTACACAATGAACCCACCAACTGGGTCGGTGATGTCCAATTGGCCGAAATATGCNCCCCTGACATCGACGTTTTCCGCTACGTGAACACCCATGAGGACNCCTCAAGCATTTCAATCGCAGTTAACATCCAAGCCATCCATGCAGTACAGCGGATCCCGATCCCGCTGACAACTCAAGTGGCAGATCCGTGGGTGTACACCGCAGCGGCACGATTGCTTGAAGCAGCCCAGCTGCTTACCCGCNAACCAGAATCTGCTATCAAACGTCTAAGCCGCAATAGGCCCTCAGCACTATCAGAAGAAGCACGCCAACTGAAAACGNAAATGGCCAACACAATTCCGGTAGGGCTTCGTCGTAGGCTTCATGCACACTTTGACGAAGCGACCCTGAGCTCAAACCCGCGCGCCTATCCCGCCAAACTAAACGATTTAGCCCAGCTCATCAGAAATCCGACTGATGCTCTCCAATTACTCAATTCCGAAGCATGGCGAACACTCTGAACAGGAATTCCTCGGCAAGTCCGGGTGAGATGACTAGCCGGGGCTTAGTTCTGACTACGACTACAACCAGGCAAACGACTGGTGACATGAATCTGAGAACGGTGACAAGTCAGTGACACGAATCTGAGAAAAGTGACATCCAAAACGAGAACCTATACCCACCTGCTGACATGAATTTGAGAGAACTGACACGCCACTGACACGAAACTGAGAAAATGACATCCAAAACGAGAACCTACAACAAATGTAGGATCCCACGTTGCTTGTCACCAGAAGATCGCCATGACCTGCAACGATGTTCTACCCTCGATCATTCAAGTTCTCAGTTTCGTGTCACTTTCCTACAGACTGTTTGCCGTCGATGAAGATGACAACGCGCCGTTTCGGTTGCGACGACCAAACCATCTGAGTCCTTGCAGGTATTGGCTAGCCTCGCCCCAAAGATTATCCGAGTCAGAAGAGGGTCCGTGTGGACGGAAAACTTGTCCCGCATAAGGCCGGGAGATTCTGTCGATCGAAGCAACACCTATTCCAAGGTGGTTCGATCATGTACCTGAGTTCTTCCTCCCCAACCGGGATCCGCTTTCTGGCCTCGATCAAGCAGGGCAAATCTGCGTCCGGTGATGGACCGGCTTGCGGGCGGGTTCCCTCTCCACCGCAGTTCGGGGCATCATTGACGAAATGTCAGTACTAACACATAGGGTTGAAATCAACGAAAGGGACAATCGTGGTCGAACTCAATTCACTACTCAATAAACTTCAAGAACGCACTGCTACAAAGTTTGAACGGATGCCCTCGGTTGTACTCAAAGATGGCGCCTTTGATATCACTAAGCTGCCGGTCGACAAGCCAGAATGGCACCGAATCACGGACCTGGTAGCTGTAATGTTCGACTTAAAATCGTCCACCAACCTTGAANAAGGGCGAAAGCCAGCCAGCACAGCAAGCATCTATGATGCGGGTGTTGGCGGTGTCGTTCAGATCTTCAACTCCTTTGATGCTGACTTCGTCGATATTCAGNGGGACGGGGGCTTTGGATTGTTTTGGNGGNAACGTAGATACGAGCACGCACTCTGCGCCGCTATTTCAATTCACACCTTTAGCGACGACTTCGAAAGCCAGCTTGAAGCCAAATGGTCAGAGGCACCGTCAACGGGATTCAAGGTCGGCATCGCAAGCGGACCGATCTTAGCGAAACGTGTAGGTCTCGCTAAACATCTGGACATGCAGGAGCCTGTATGGGCTGGTCGGCCAGTCAACTATGCAGCCAAGGCTGCTCAACAGACTGAACCCNGGAAGACCCTTGTAACCGGCAGCGTATGGGATGCAGTGTCGAACAACGACTACATCGCCTTCTCCTGCGGCTGCACGGAAGGGGTTGAAGGTGGTGTCCCCTCGNTTTTATGGGAAGAACGAACTTTAGACAATATCCCCGACGCGGAGAAACACGGTCAAGTTCTGAAAAGTGGGTGGTGCGTCAACCACGGCGAGGAGTATTGCAACGCAATACTCAATGGAGACACCTACCGTGCGGAAATCGCTGAAAGCTCGCGGAGCCAACTCACGTTGCTTGCGGCCGGTTCGGAGGAGTGAAGGTGAAGGCACGCAAGGAAAGACTCGCCGAGCGCAAGGTTCTCGAGTCAGAAGTCCTCGCCCTGCAAGGAGATCGCCGATCTACCTTTAACCAGCCAAGCCGATGAAACGGCGTGGCAAAGACCGCGACAACCCGGCACCCCATCTCGAATTAGCCAGCACAATCCTGCGAGAAGCCCGAGAAGAACTGGCACGCGCCGATGGTAAGGCTTCGATACTGCTCGCCGCCATCGGCGTCATCATTGGAGCGATCATGGCCGCGGTCCTAGGAGGATCATGGCATCCAACCCACCTCGACGATAATATCGAGTGGCTTTGGTGGCTTGGAACGGGGATCGGGTCAGCAGGTGCCGTTGCTTTAGGTGTCGCAGTGTTTCCACGAACGACGTACCGAGCGAAGCGCCGACCGGGGATCGTGGCTTACTTTGGAGACGTAGTTGGTCTGTCCAGCAGTCAGCTAAAAGAAGGCCTCATCGCCACAGCCCAAGATCCTGACGCTGCAACACTGGACCAGGTAGAGGCCATTGCATCCGTCGTCGATAAGAAGTACCGCTCTATACAGATTGGCATGCTGTGCGTAGGAGCCGCTGCCGTTTGTTGGCTGTCTGCGGTTCTAATCGGTGGTTGACTAAAGCCCTTACTAGTCACCGCATCCGTTCTACCCGCAATCAAGAGCGTGAAATCACCGCCCCGACTGCGCCAGGCTTCCATACCACTTGCTTCATTCTGAGCAGCCCATGTAACGACACCACCGAACTGATGCCGGCCGTCCGGTAGGGTTCCCGCTAAGGACATGCTCTGGGTGAGGTCCATTGACAAGGTGTTGCGTTGACCGCTTGAACCTGCCGCACGACTTATGCCGTTTTCTGCGGCGACCCCATCTGTGCCGGCCAGCAGACCCGAACGTTAGGGGCGGGCAAGGAATGCATAAAGATGCTCTCAACTTGCCCGCCCCGCGTTACCGGTACTGCTCTGGCCGTCTCAAGCTGTCCGACGACCAGGTACTGCGGCACTGCTGTGTCCGTCTCCTACTACTTGACGGTCCGGTACTACTGGTGTTGCTCTGGCCGTCTCAAGCTGTCCGACGACCAGGTGTTACTGGTGTTGCTCTGGCCGTCTCAAGCTGTCCGACGACCAGGTGTTACTGGTGTTGCTCTGGCCGTCTCAAGCTGTCCGACGACCAGGTGTTACTGGTGTTGCTCTGGCCGTCTCAAGCTGTCCGACGACCAGGTACTGCGGCACTGCTGTGTCCGTCTCCTACTACTTGACGGTCCGGTACTGCTGGTGTTGCTCTGGCCGTCTCAAGCTGTCCAACGACCAGGTGATACTGCAACGGTGCTTCCCCTAGACAATCAAATCCAACTACTACCAGCGGGGAACTTCCGTTCTCTTTTTCTTACGAGAAAAATATAACCACTCTTTGAAATCTCGTCAAGTCGGCTTTGGACGGTCTGAGTTTGGCCGCCTTTTGAGGTCGGCACGGGACCTACCTTGTGACGCGCAATGGTGCAGCGGCACGTGATCGACGTTGTCTGCCTTAGCGGTTGGTGCTGGCGCCTTCCTCGTGCCTCGTGTCTGGGCTGCAAGCTGCTCAGGCGTTCTTTGCAGGTTCTTTGTCGGCGCGGTTGTCCCTCGCGTCTTGCATGCCTTGGGTGTCTTTCCGGAGGACTGGCCACCGCGCTGGGAGGGTTCCCTGGTATTGGTCGGCACTCAATGGCGCTGCACAGCCTCCTTGTCGGCCACGCCGTCGAGATAGGCAGCCAGCCATTCCCGGCGCTCGGCCGAGTCGCATTTGGGGCCGGCCTCATCCCGCCGCGCTTCGGGTCGGTCATTTTCTTCGGCCCAGGCCCTCCGACGGCTCTGGTCTTCCCTGGCGGCTTCGGCCAACAACTGGGTTGCAAGCCTCGTTTCCTCCCATCCCGCAGAGCATTCCTCATACGGGACAACGTTGACCGATACCCACATGGAGACAGCGGCGCCCTCTTTATCTCGAATTCTTGATAATTGCGGATAGTTCAAGATAAACGCTCCTGCCGTCAATGTACCGACTGAAGGTCATTCCGCATGATCGTCATTGCGGATTTGTGGGCGCCAGATGACGGGTTCATTCATCCCGCGGTTGTGGAGGATTTCCTTGGCGAGGAGGTTGAAGTGGTAGTGAACGGTTCGTCGATAGTCTTGGTCGCTCATCCACATCGCGGTCTCCGTCTGGCTCATGGCTATGCGGCTGTAGAGTGCGGGAACGAACCGTATATCGCCGCCCGTGTACAAAGCCCAGAACCTGCAGGTTAGAGCAGGAAGGTCAGCGCTGGTTCCAACGTTGTCGTGCCAATATTCGGTGAGGGTTTTCATCAGTGGTTCTGGGTTGAGGAGTTCCTTGCGGCGCCGGCCGTAGTCAATCAAGAGCTCGTCGTCGTTGAGTGCTTCGAGGAATGGCTTGATCCGATAGACCTGGCGGTTTACTTCACCAACTAGATCGTTCTTTCTGACGATTCTGGGGAGCCGGTAGTGGTCTTTGTATTGGAGTCCCAAGCGGCTGGCCGCTCTGGACCAATCTGTCTGATGGATGGCTCGGACCAATGCCACTGAGATCGCGATCTTGGTCGTATAGAGATGTTTGCGGTGGATGCCTTCCAAGGCGCTGGACCAGATCTCGGCGGGAAGGTTCCGTTCATGGAAATGGATACGTGGAAGCATCGCTTCTTGGTCCCACACTTCCCACGGACTCCGTTCGAGGTCACGAGTGGCCTGTCCAGGGACTGTCTTGGCCGGACTGACTGTGTCGGTGTTCAGCTGAAGCCAGTTGCCCGCAAGGGTGGGAACAGTCAGGCTAAAGCTTGCCTTTCTGCCAAGAGCGGCTAATTCCAGTTGGGCCTCACGCTGAGTATCCGCGCACAGGATTCGGGATGCCTCCACCACTGCTTCGGGCGTGCGTGGCGTTGCCTGGTATCCGGACTTGCTGACCTTGATTCCTTTGCCGTGAGCAACTAGCCCTAGGAACAGTGTGCAGGCCTCACGAGGTTTCAGGAGGGTTCCGCACACGGGAATTTCCTGGTGGCCGACCAGCACTGAATCAAGGACCCATTTCAAGTGATCTTGGGCGAAGAGCCGCTCCGCCGTCGTGTCCCCGCTGGGTTCTGCCCGGCGAAGGTCAAAGCCACACACTCGGGTCTTCACAACGTCACCATCAGGGGTGGCTACGTTGGTTTTACAGCATTGCCAGCCATCTCTGTTGTCCCACAGCCAGTCAATGCCATGAAACGGCCGGGATTGGCAGTGCGGACACAGCTTCTCNAGACGAACAGCGTGCTCGGGGCAGTACGTGTAGAGCGGGTTGAGCCAGTCAGTCACCCACCGGCCGCCGTTGTCCTTCAAACACAGCGGACAGTATGAGCTGCCATTCACGGCGGCGACTATTGTTGCTGTGGTTTCCGCGGTAAACCGCTGCAGTGCCGGCAGTTGCCATCCGGCCGCCATCCGCTGAAACTCCTCGATCCGACACCCNGCCGTGTTTGCAACATTCTGAGCGAAGTGTTGGGCTGCATTATGCATTGTTCGATAGTTTTGGCGCCTGATGGGTAGTCCCAACAGGTGGACCATGGTTTTGGTGTCGATCCGGTAGACCCTTGCCATGGCCCGTAACCAGCTCGGCAAAGTTTCCCCNGGAACGGTTGTGGGCTGCAGCGGCCACAAGGAATCACCCACAGGATCAGACACAGATACGGACTGATCCACGATGGTCAGGGAATGGTCGTCATCAAGAGGCTGCGTAGGCATTACTTGCCGCGCTATCGGTGACAGCCATGGCCAGAATTTTCTCCGAAATGCTCTCTTCACCCGTGGCGATGGCCAACTGTGCACACCTCTCCACTAGTGAGGCCAGCGAGGCAATATGGCCCTGCGTCCGCTCAAAGATCAGGTCCGCCTGATCAACGAGCATNCCCGCCCGTGGCGCACCGAGATTCAGGCTGCTCTCCAAAAGCTGCAGCATTGCTGTCCAGGCTTGGGAGCCGGTATCAGTTGTGAGTGAGAAGGGTTGGATCGGGCACACCGTAGTTCGACGGGCAGTCTGAGCCAGGGCCGCGGACTCGCCATAGAGCCCCTCACTGAAGAAGCTCTTCTCCGCCAACCCCACCCCGGTATAAATGAACGTCACCGGCAGTTCGTTAGCCAACCACTTCAGATGGTTGCTGATCTCGGCNCCCGAGCGGTGGTTGAAATCCACAAAGTGAAGATCATCAACAATGATCACCGCCGTTTCACAGCGCACCACCATCTCCACCGCCAGAGACGTCAATTTCGTTGCCGTCACCTTATTCAGGGCCGGATGACCGTAGAACTCAACGATGCGAGAGTTCAACGCCTTCAACGTGCTATTAGCCGTCAAGGAAACAAACACCACCGGGATCCGCTGGCTACCGTCCGTAGTCCGCGGCCCATAACGGCGAATCTGCGCACGATGAAAGCTCTTCCCGTAACTGGCAGCAATCGTTGTCTTACCCAAACCCGGCGGAGAATCAATCGCAACGCCGCCCTTGAGCCTGTCTCCATCACGCCGATTCGAGGCCATCACCTGATTCATCAACGAAAACGCGTGTTCAAGCTGCTGGGTCCGCACCGTAGGGATATTGGAATTCCACACCATCCGACACTCGTTGTAATCCTCCAACGCCTCCTCATCCAAGGCCCTCAGCGCCGGCAGATCCAACCGCTCCAAAGGATCACGCTTCACAGCATCAACAAAAGCGAACCAGCCCGATTTACTGCCCAGCCGGTACGGGTGGGGACCATTACGCCGCAACCACCGAATCCATTGGTTCTGGCTCATTCAAAGACCTCCAACTCCCTGTCAGGCTGGTCTTCGTAGTACTCAGCGAAAACGTCAAAGACCCGGCTATTACGCTCCTCAGCCTTCTCATCCCGAACTTTCCGCGACGCCCTGGTACCCGGCTTCACCCCGCCCTCGTCAACGGCGGTAGCCTCTGCAAGGGCCGGATCCACATCTGGTTTGGACTTGTTCTGCAATCCCTGGTGCTTCTTAACTAAGAGCCGTTTGGAAAGATTCGTTTCACTGCGAGAAAGGATCTCCTTCGATCGCCACTTCTCTAACAGTTCAAAGACTGCCTGTTCCGGATTCACATGCCGGTTCTCCCGCCTAGCCACCTCGCGCGCATACTCCGCTGCCTTCTGGGAAAACGGGGCATCCAACATGGGTGCGTGCTCCCAGTCCAACCGGTGCCAACGATGCTCATCAGGATCCTTGAAATACACGTACCTCACATCATGGATGTCGTANAAGAACGGCCACTTCCCAGCATTGGCCCCACGTTCCTTCGATTTCAGGTTCCTGTACTTATTCAGCACCACAGCGTCATAACGTTGGCCCCTGATCTCCACCCCATAATGCTGGATCGAGCGCCAATGAACAGCCAGAAAATCGAAAACCAGATCCTCCGAAGCCGGCAACCGTAAATGCCCCGTCTTAGCCAACCCAGCTTCAAACATCTCCACCGGGGACAGCGAAATACCAGGAACCTCAGGGATACACAGCCCAGCATGGGAACTACGGTGATAGACCGTCGTGACCCACTGGCGGATCATGTTCTCCAACTCGGTCACATAGTAGACGGCCTTGTTCTCCACGTTGTCGCCACGANNGTGAACATCCGGGCCCTTATAGCCCGGCAAATGCTCCAGAAAAGACTGCCTCAACGTCCTGAANAACCGCTCAACAGCAGGCTTATCAGTTGGCTTATGCGGTGTGGCCAGCTGAATATTGATCCCGATCCGCAAGCACGCACCNCTGACATGATCCGAAAGATACGCCTTACCATGATCAACAACAATCGTCCCCGGAATAGCCCCNAACGGAGCATGATCCTCCCCAGTACCAATGACCAAATTGCGTGGGACCCCGTGATACGGGAACCCNCCAGAATCCTCCTCCGGCGGGGCGACCACCTGATACAACACATCAGCAATATCGCGAGCATCCGTAGAAATCGGCGCCAACCGCAACCCCACAATGCACCGACTAAACAAATCAATCGCAACCGTCAGCTCAACCGGAACCCACCGCCCAGTACCCTCCTCCAAAGCGAAAACATCCAACGGCGTGGAATCCATCAACACATACTCACCCGGATACTGCGCCCGCAACCGCCCATACATTCCCTGCGGCCGCTCAGCAATCGACCGCCGCGCCTTCCCTGACCAAAGCCTGCCGCCCTTCGCCAACTCATCCAAGCGGCGATGCGCAGCAGAATCACTAGGAATATCGACAATTCCTGGACCATATTGAGTATCAAGCAGGTTCTGCGTGCGCCCAAGCACGGCCTTCTTTGTCGGGGTGGATTCATAGACGAGCTCCGAAAGTACCTTCAGGCAGGCTTGATCCCAACGAGGATCAATGGTTGAGATGTACTTCCGTGTGGATGAGCTATCGACCAGGCCAGCTAGCCCCGCAGCTCGGTAATCAGCCAGCCTCCGTGTAACCGTTCGAAAGCTAATCCCNTCTCGCTCAGCAACGATCCGAATACGCTCCTTCTGCGTCGTGGAGTCATCAGCAGCCCCGATGATCTCTAAGAGGTAGATTTCAATCAGCTTGAGCTGCTTGAGCTTCGATGGTGACAGGCGAGAGAGAAGNGGCACGGAATCTACGGCACCCGATAGATCCACAGGACTCATCTCGGCATGCNNTCTCGCTAAGACTGAAGTGGCGACACGCCTGATCCGATGCTCCTGGGCGACTAAAACAGACCCGTTCGAAATCTCGTGCACGGACCACATTGAGCCATCCAGCCAGACCAAGGCCCCACGGTCACATCAAAGGTTGAGCTCACTGGATACTCCTTCGCTGAAACTCAGGAGTGATCCGTCGGTAATGGGTGATTCCATATCGACGGCGAGTATGCCCCGCCACAGCAGATGAAGAATAACCGGCCGCACATCCAGTTCGTCAACCTCCGACGTGCACGCCATCTTGACGACCTCACCAAANGCCAGCCGATCCGGGCAAGCTTCGATCACCCGCTGCGCTGTCCGTCGATCAAGCTGCGTCGAAAGTCGCCCACAGGCCAAAAGCTTGATGTTCCTGAGCACGGTCGCCGATACTCCTGACCACACTTCATAGTCCCAACCACGCCTGGCGCAGACATCCCCGGTCCAGCCAAANACGGCAACAGTTTCAGGATCTTCCAGACGAGATTGTGGTTTAACATCGATAATTCGAATTCGCCCAAGATTCGAACGGAGCATGACGTCAGGAACATGACGATGATCCCGACCGCCAAAGTGGCCTGATAGCTCAAACGGTTGCGTGGCCACCCAGTCAACCTGTATATCGAAGTCTGCCAACCACAGATAGTCGAGCTCCAGCAGGCTTTCATAGATCAANAAGGAACCGGTCGTTGCAGACCAAAACAAGCCAGGATAATTCCTCTGGCCCTTATAAGTGGGAGGTTTTCTAACGGGAAGCCCGTGAAGAACAGCATCGGCATCAACGTCATCGAGCCGCACTCTGACCGTGCCTCTGTCGAAAGAGAGGTACTGAATCTGAACGTCGTGACCNCCGATACCGGCCATGCCACAAGTATCTGCCCGGTGTCACAAATTGGGACAAGTGACACGCTGGTGTCACGAAATTGGGTCAAGTGTCAAACAGCTTGGGATCCTACAATTAGGAGTCGCCAGGAACAGTGGAGTCAGCTATCCCCATAGTTCTCCACACTGTGGATAACTTTTCCCACAAGCACCCGACTTATCCACTGACGTTGACAACTTATTCGAACTATCCACAGCCAGTCTTCGAAACGGAGGTTGTCCATAGTTGTTCACAAGGTTATCCACAGAAGTGGATAACTTTGTGGTAATTTTCGCTGATGATCGCGAAGATTGCCGCGAGAAAGTAATCCACAGGTGTGGAACTACATGTGTGTAACTTATACCCATTGTGCACAACCCTGAGGATAACTCTCTGTACGACGAATTTAAATCTACTAGAACTACACGCCTGTAAGTTATACCCACGTGTGGACAGTGCTGTGGATAACTGTGGATACGTGCGACGATGAAGTCATGGAATTAGCTGATGAACTTGATATCCACAGAGTTTTCCCACAGCAGTTGGAACAGGAACAGATAGATGAGTACCGCAGGCTCAGCGCCGAACAGGGTAGCGGAGTGGCCATCATCAGCACCAGAATACGCAACCGCGACTTTGCAGCGACGGTGAGTTCCTACCTGTCAGTGTCCTATGACCCACCGACATTGCTGGTCAGTCTCTATGCAGAATCCCGGATCGCCCTGGCCGTAGCAGAGTCGGGTTCCTGGGCTTTGTCGCTGCTCACAGGCGAACAGAAAGCTACTGCGAATTGGCTTGCCAGCCCGGGAACTCCAACAGAAGGGCTGCTGAACCAGATTGATTTTAGGCGCGGTCCAGTCACTAAAAACGCCGTGATTGCGGGCGCATTAGCCTACTTTGAAGTGAAAACCACTGTCATCCACGAAGCAGCCACGCACCTGTTGGTGGTGGGAAATGTCGTTTCAATGNGGGAGGACGCAGCGTGGACAAAAGAATTGTCGCCCTTAATCCACTACGGCGGCGACTATCGCCGGCTCAAACCCTAATACTGGCCAGTCTTAGACTTAGCCTCGAGGAAAAACTAGCTTCTAGACGCGGCAGAACCACAGGAATCTGGTGGAAGATCCCTTCGTCCGGGCAGCAGTGAGTATGGACCTACGCCACTTGGTTCTCTGGGTTTCGCTGGTATTTACCCGAACACGAAGTTGGGAAAGGTTGAGACCTTGTAAAGCGTCAGGCCAACCATCAGCACCACCACAACAGCTATGCCGCCCCACTGAACCAGATTGCGGTTCTTTGTAGGTGCATAGGCAATCGCTACCGTGCAGAGTGCACCGGCTATCAACCCGCCTAGGTGTGCCTGCCAAGCGATGTTGGGGATCACAAAGCCGATAGCCGCGTTAATGGCCAGTAACACAAGAATTTGCCGCAGGTCCCCGCCGCGTTTNTTCTGCACCACGAAGAGCGCACCAAACAAGCCAAAGACGGCCCCTGAGGCTCCCACAACCACTGTGTCGATGGGCGATATGAGCAGGACACCCACTGATCCCGCAAAGGCACTGACAAGATAAACAGCTAGGAAACGTACTCGACCAAAGGCGGGTTCCAGCGCATTGCCCAGAATCCACAGTGCATACATATTAAANGCAATGTGCATGATGTTTGTGGAGTGCAGGAACGCTGAGGTCAGCATGCGCCACGGTTCTGACTCCGTCAGAAACGGTGCGTAAGCAAAATTTTGAAAGACGAAGCCGTTGGGGATGGCCCAGTCGAGAGCGAAAGCCACGACACAAATGGCCATCATGGTGATGGTGACAACGGGTCTGCCGGTACGGGCAACTCCACCGAAAATCGTTCGACGCGAAGGCACAGCCTTGGTTGCCTCCCGAACACAGTCCACACATTGAATTCCCACAGCAGCACTGCGTTGACAATCCGGGCATGTTGGCAATCCACACCGCTGACAGCTCACGTAGGAGACGCGGTCAGGGTGGCGTGGACAGACAGGGGCTCCTGTAGCGAAATCCTGAACCGGGAATGCAGAACTCATGGATTGGGTCCTAAAGAGGGAGAAATATAAGGATGGCTTCAGCCGCCGGTTCCGAATGGGTCCCGGCGGCTGAAGCCATGAAAACTAAAAGCAACTATTAGAGCTGCTCAACTGTGACTGAGTTGATGAGAACATCTTCACGCGGCTTATCGCCGGCGCCTGTTGCGACGCCTTCGATGGCATCAACAACGGCCTTGGAGGCCTCATCTGTGACATCACCGAAGATGGTGTGCTTGCCCTGGAGCCAGCTGGTGTTGACCGTGGTGATGAAGAACTGTGAACCGTTGGTTCCACGGCCTCCCTGAGTGCCGGCATTTGCCATGGCGAATTTGTAGGGNTCGTTGAAGTTCAGGTCCGGGTTGATCTCGTCGTCGAACTGGTAGCCGGGGCCGCCAATTCCGCGACCCAGAGGGTCTCCAGCTTGGATCATGAAGTCCTTGATGATCCGGTGGAAGATGGTGCCATTGTATAGCGGGGCGTTCGTCTTCTCGCCGGTGCCCGGGTGGGTCCACTCGATGGTTCCGGTAGCCAGGCCAACAAAGTTGGCCACAGTCTTAGGCGCGTGGTTACCGAAGAGGTTCACCACGATATCGCCAAGGCTAGTGCTGATAGTTGCTTTNGCGGTTGGGATAGCAGTCATGGCGATATTCTGCCATGCCACAATGAGAAATTTCTGACAAGTCCTCCTTTTCCGCGTCCGGCGAACTGACAAAGGATAGTAACAGCGCATTTGTACACGTAGGCTAAAACATGAAACTGCTGACATCTGGAGGAAACATGAAGAAGGCTGACCGCTTTACCCAAGGTTTGGAAGACTCTCTCAATTCAAGCATGCACAATGCCACCGAATGGGCGGCGCCCCATGTGGAAACTGCTAGGGACTATGTGGGAAATGCCAAGGACTGGACGGCACCCCGAGTGGAAGCCGCATTAGGCTGGGCCGTTCCTCGGATTGANAAGGGCATTGAGCAAGCTTCCCCNATTGTTCAAGATGGTCTTCGAAAGGCTGCTCAATACACTGCTGACGGCGTTGCCGCCGTGACGCCAATAATCCAGGAAGGCCTTGAAAAGTTGGCTCCNAAAATTTCAGATGCCGTCGATGAGGTCACTCCCCATATCCAGGAGGCCTTTGCCAAGACCGGCCCGGCAATTACTTCAGTCAAGGACAAACTTGTCACTGACTTTATCCCCTTGGTCTCGGACAAGCTCGGGGACGCGGCCCACGCCGTCGAGCTTGCCCTGGAAGAATCANAGGTTTCACATCAAATGGAAATTGCTGCAGCTAAGCTCACGGGCAACAAGAAGTCCTTGGCTAAGGCTGAAAAGGCTGCTGCCGAAGCTACTAAGAAGCTCGCAGCGCAGCTGAAGAAGACAGCCAAGAAGCAGAAGAAGTCCGGAAAGGGCTGGATTGTTGTGGCCATTGTGGTTGCTGCAACTGTTGCAGGTGCGGCTGCTTGGAAAGCATCCAAGCCCGTTGCAGACCCGTGGAAGACTCCTGCCNCTGTGACACCTGCCCCTGTTGTGGCTGCCGTTCCTGCCCCTGTTCCCGCGGACGACGGCGCACACAAGGCTGCCGAAGATGTCGCCGGCGCTGTGGAATCGAAAGCGAAAGAAACTCTTGGGACTCTCGCTGACGGCGTTGGAACTGTCTCTGACGGCGTTTCTGAAGAGGTTGCCGACGCCAAGGAAGACCTCTCCGATGCCGCTGATAAGGCCGCGGACGCCGTGAAAGATGCCGTGGCAAAGCCCAAGCCTAAAGAACCCAAAAATAAACTACGTGGCTCACCGAACCAGGGGAGATCACAATAGAAGCAGACTGTGGGTTTAAACCCACTGATGCTGCTGCTAGTGGGGCCAGGATCCATGGATCCTGGCCCCCTAGCTAATCTTTGTAAACGGTTTCTTGATGCCACTACGGCCTTGGCGCAAAATCACGATGGCCAGTCCTGAGAGGATCAAGGCAAGGCCTGTATACGTTCCCGGNGGCAATATCTGCTCCAANAAGAACCAAGCCAGCAAGGCTGCGCCAGGAATCTCCACCAAAATCATCATTGACACCACAAGCGGTGAAATGGTGGCGAGCAAGTAATTGAAAATTGTGTGTCCAAACAGTTGGGCTGCAACGGTAACCGCCAGGATGCCCCACCAGGCCTCCAAAGGGATGTCAACCAGAGGTTGGCCAAAGACAAGACACATAGCCAGTAGGATCACCGAGCAGAGGCTGTAACAAAGACTTGAGTAAAGGCTTGTGGAAAGGCTNTTACGGGCCTTGGAGCCTGCGAGGGTGTAAATGGCTGCCAGAGCCCCTCCTGCTACCGCCAGAAGGTCTCCAAGCAAGGCTTCGCGGGAGACTCCCACATCAAACCCGGTAATGACAACGACACCAACAAGGGCGGTTCCCAGACCTAGGAGAACGGGCATAGGCGGCTTAGAACCCTGNACCCACTGAAATAATGCGATCCATGCTGCTTGCAGGCATACAAGAGCCGTTGCCGCAGCTACGCTTGTCAGTTTCACTGAGGTGACAAAGCAAGCAAAATGGAATGCTAAGGCCGTTGCTGCTATTGCTGTGTACTTCAGCTCATATCGATTTATAGACTTGAGCTGTCCAGAACCCTTGATGAAAACCGGGATCCCCAAGACGAACGCGCCGAATACATTGCGCCAGAGGGCAATGGTCAAAGCCAGTGCCATGGTGGCCGCCATAATGGGCCCTGACGCTGAAACACCCAAAATACCCACAACAGCCAGAAGAATTATCACTGTTCAAGCGTAGGGTACTTTATCCACTGCCCCATCAAGAGTCACTTCGCCCTAAAGCCAGGGGTTAGGGGTTAGGGGCCTTGGTTAAACAAAACAACCCCGGTCCGTAGACCGAGGTTGTCCTTCATGGTGGAGGCACGGGGACTCGAACCCCGAACCCCTGCTTGCAAAGCAGGTGCGCTACCAATTGCGCCATGCCCCATGAAGCTGATTCAGTATATATGAAACAAGTCCAAAAGATTCAATTTATTGAATCCGTTGCCTTACTCCACGTTGTCTTCACAACTTTGGATTCCTGCCACTTCTTATTTAGGACGATCGCAGCACCCAAAGCTGTGACCAAGATCAACAACTTCTTCACTACACACCATCCTTCCACAAGAACCAACTGGTTCCGTGGGCGTACCTGGACTTGAACCAGGGACCTCTTCGTTATCAGCGAAGCGCTCTAACCGCCTGAGCTATACGCCCTCAATGACCTCACTGGGCCGAGACAAAACTTTACCCACACAATCCCAAAGTCCCAAATCGGCGGGTCTTCGGGCTTCTCAGACCCGCCGATTCAAGGAATTTGTCAGACTTTACTGCTGATGAGAGTTGCTTTAGTGCTAATCGTCAGTCAAAGTGACACCAATGCCGCCTACAAGGGTGGCGGAGATGTTGTAGAGCCAGGCTGAAAGTACCGAAAGTGTGGTCAATAGCACAACATTGACCACGGCCACGATGGTTGAGAATGACGCAACCTGGCCCAATGAGGCAAAGCTCAGCAGGTCGAAGGGTGTGCCACCTTCTTTGCCTTGGATATCGTTAATGAAGGCATTTACCGTGTCGAAGAGGCCAATGGTGTCAAGTACCGTCCACAGCACGATGGAGGCAACGACAGTGACAATTCCTAGCGCAACAGAAAGCAGGAATGCCATCTTCAGCACTGACCACGGGTCAACTTTACTAACTAAAGACGTGCCCTGCGGGCTTTGCTTTGGTGCTGGTTTGACCAACGACGGCGCCGCCTTGGTCTGGGGGCCGGGCGTTTGGCAGCGTTGGAAGTGGTGGTAGGAGCCTTTGGGGCGCTGGTTGGCCGTTGCGCGGGTCGCTGCACAGGGCGCGCCGGAGCACCTACCTTCGGTGCGGATCCAGGCCGCGGAATCGGGTTATTGGTGCTCAATCGGTACCTCCAGTTATTCCGTCATTACCATTTAACGGTACTTCATCAATCTGTTCATTTCCTTCGACCGGAGCCATCGCAGCAGCTTCCACAGCCTCAGTTTCAGCTAATTCATCGTCTTCTTCAAGGCCTCGCTCACTGTTACGAGCGATGCCGATGATGCGGTCATTCTTGTCCGGCTTGGCAAANATAACACCCATGGTGTCGCGGCCCTTGGCGGGAACCTCGGATACGTCTGAGCGGACAACCTTGCCGCCACTCATGACAACTAGGACCTCGTCATCCTCTCGAACAATCAAGGCACCAATGAGATCACCGCGGTCTTCAACAAGCTTGGCAACCTTGATGCCAAGCCCGCCGCGGCCCTGCAAACGGTACTCATCAACGGCGGTCCGCTTTGCGTACCCTCCTTCAGTGACAATAAACACAAANGAGTCTTCTGTAACAACGGCTGCTGAGAGCAGCTCGTCAAAGTTACGGAATTTCATGCCAGTCACNCCGGATGTGGCCCGTCCCATGGGACGTAGCGCATCATTCGTGGCTGTAAAACGGATTGACTGTCCCTTTCGTGAAACTAGCAGCAGATCATCTGTGTCCGAGACCAGCTGAGCGGAGACAAGTTCGTCACCGTCGCGCAAGTTGATCGCGATGACACCCGCTGAACGGTTGGTGTCGTAGTCCTCAAGTGAAGTCTTCTTAACCAACCCATTCTTAGTGGCAAGCACCAGATACGGAGACTGTTGGTAGTCCTTGAGCTCCATGACCTGGGCAATTTTNTCATCCGGTTGGAACGCAAGCAGGTTGGCCACATGCTGGCCCTTGGCATCGCGGCCGGCCTCGGCAAGCTCATAAGCCTTGGCCCTGTAGACGCGGCCAAGGTTAGTGAAGAACAACAGCCAGTGGTGGGTTGTGGTCACAAAGAAGTGTTCCACAACGTCGTCACCGCGTAGCGCCGCACCCTTTACGCCCTTGCCGCCACGGTGCTGCGTACGGTAGTTGTCGCTACGGGTGCGCTTGACGTAGCCACCACGAGTGATGGTGACAACCATTTCCTCTTCAGGAATGAGGTCTTCCATGCTCATATTGGGGTCGTACCCCATCATGATCTCTGTGCGGCGGTCATCACCATAGCGGGCCGTGATGTCTGCCAGCTCGTCGCTGACGATCCCACGCTGGACTTCCGGGTCAGCCAGGATTCGATTGAACTCAGTGATCATGGTCGCTAGGACATCGTGGCGATCTTGGATCTTTTGGTGCTCAAGGGCAGCCAAACGGCGCAACTGCATGTCAAGGATGGCTTTGGCCTGGATTTCATCAATATCAAGCAACCGAATCAAGCCATCGCGGGCTTCTTCGGTGGTGTTTGAGCGCCTGATCAAGGCAATCACTTCATCAAGGGCTTCCAGCGCCTTCAGCAGGGCCCGCTGAATGTGCGCTTCTTCCTCTGCCTTGCGCAGACGGAAGCGAGTGCGCCGGACAATAACGTCCATCTGGTGTGTAACCCAGTGACGAATGAATGCATCCAGCGGCAACGTGCGCGGCACACCGTCAACAATGGCCAACATGTTGGCGCTGAAATTTTCCTGCAGTTGTGTGTGCTTGTACAGGTTGTTCAGGACCACCTTGGCCACTGCATCGCGCTTCAAGACAACAACTAGGCGCTGTCCTGTACGGCCGGAAGTTTCATCGCGAAGATCGGCGATACCTGCAATCTTGCCGTCCTTGACCAAATCGGCAATTTTAATGGCCAGGTTGTCGGGGTTGGCCTGATAAGGCAGTTCAGTGACCACCAAGCAGGTGCGTCCCTGAATCTCTTCGACGTTGACAACCGCACGCATGGTGATGGAACCGCGTCCTGTGCGGTAAGCATCTTCGATGCCCTTGCGGCCCAATATCTGGGCACCCGTAGGAAANTCAGGTCCCTTGACGCGTTCTATGAGCGCTTCGAGGAGTTCCTCTCGACCCACTGTGGGGTTCGCCAAATACCACTGGACGCCTTCTGAAATTTCACGCAGGTTGTGTGGCGGAATATTAGTGGCCATACCCACGGCGATGCCTGAGGATCCATTGACCAACAGGTTCGGGAACCTTGCAGGCAAAATGGTGGGTTCTTGATTCTTGCCATCATAGTTGTCTTGGAAATCGACGGTTTCCTCGTCGATGTCCCTGACCATTTCCATAGCCAGTGGAGCCATTTTGGTCTCGGTATACCGTGGAGCGGCAGCACCATCATTGCCCGGGGAACCAAAGTTTCCCTGCCCCAGAGCCAACGGGTAACGCATGGTCCAGTCCTGGATCAGACGCACCAAGGCATCATAAATCGCTGTGTCACCGTGAGGGTGGTACTGGCCCATAACTTCGCCTACAACACGGGCGCACTTGTTAAAGGAGCGTTCCGGGCGGTATCCGCCGTCGAACATGGCATAGAGGACGCGGCGGTGCACCGGCTTGAGCCCGTCACGGACATCAGGCAACGCACGGCCCACAATAACGGCCATGGCGTAGTCCAAGTAGGAGCGCTTCATCTCCTCTTGGAGATCAATTTGCTCAACTTTGTCATGCATCAGGTTGCCTTCAAGAACATCATTTCCCGTGGCATCCACGGTGGGTTCTTCGGGGTTCTGCGGTATTTCGTCGCTCATAATCTTTTATATTCCATTCCCAATATATGTCTGATTCGTACTATATCCAGCGGGCCGTATCGGCTCGGTCTAGATGTCGAGGAACCTGACATCCTTGGCATTTTGCTGGATGAAGTTACGTCGTGACTCAACGTCTTCACCCATGAGGATGGAGAAAATTTGGTCAGCTTCAGCTGCGTCATCCATGGTGACCTGCAGAAGCGTACGGTGCGCGGGGTCCATGGTGGTGTCCCACAGCTCTGTGTAGTCCATCTCGCCCAAACCCTTGTAACGCTGGATTCCGTTGTCCTTGGGAATACGGCGCCCAGAAGCAGCACCGGCTGCCAAAGCAGCATCGCGTTCCTTGTCACTGAACACGTAATCGTGCGGGGCATTGGACCACTTGATCCTGTACAGCGGCGGCTGGGCCAAATAGACATAGCCGTTTTCAATCAACGGACGCATATAGCGGAATAGCAAAGTCAGCAGCAACGTGGTGATGTGCTGACCGTCAACGTCTGCATCGGCCATCAAAACAATCTTGTGGTAACGAGCCTTGGTGACGTCAAAGTCCTCACCAATACCTGCACCAAATGCTGTGATCATGGCTTGAACTTCGGCATTTCCCAAAGCGCGGTCAAGACGGGCACGCTCAACATTGAGGATCTTTCCCCGCAGNGGCAAGATGGCCTGTGTTGTTGGGTTACGTCCACGTACGGCCGAACCGCCAGCGGAGTCGCCCTCCACAATATAAATTTCCGACAGCGCCGGGTCCTTGGACTGGCAGTCCTTGAGTTTGCCAGGCATGCCGCCTGATTCAAGAAGTCCTTTTCGCCGGGTATTTTCACGGGCCTTGCGTGCAGCCAGCCGGGCCATGGAAGCCTGGATTGACTTACGAATCACATCGCGAGCCGGCCCGGGNTTGCGCTCAAGCCAGTCGCCGAGGCCATCTGTGACAACACGCTGCACAAAGCCCTTGACCTCGGAGTTACCGAGTTTAGTCTTTGTCTGGCCCTCAAACTGCGGTTCGGAAAGCTTCACCGAGATGACGGCTGTGAGGCCTTCACGAATGTCATCACCTGTGAGATTGTCATCCTTTTCCTTGATGATGTTCTTCTCACGGGCATAGCGGTTGATCAGTGAGGTCATGGCCGCGCGGAAGCCTTCCTCATGCGTTCCACCCTCATGCGTGTTGATGGTATTGGCATAAGTGTGAACACTTTCTGAAAATGAAGTTGTCCACTGCATGGCGACTTCTACTGCCATGCTTCGGGTTGAATCCTCAGTTTCAAAGGCAATGACGTCTTCATGGACAGGCTCGTACTTCTTTGAAGTGTTCAAGTGCTTGACGTAGTCAAGCAAACCGTCCTTGTACTGGTAAATGACCACTCGTTTACCCGTTGTAACATCCTTGCCTTCCGGGATGGCATCCAGATCAGGGTCTTCATCTGGGGTAACCAATACCGTGCGCTCATCGGAGAGCGTTATTTTCAGGCCCTTGTTCAAGAATGCCATCTGTTGAAAGCGCGCGCGTAGCGTTTCAAAGTCGAACTCAATTGAGTCGAAAATGCTGGCATCAGGGTAGAAAGTCTGTGTTGTACCGGTTTCGGTGGTTGCTTCACCCTTGACCAGCGTGCCCTGAGGCTTGCCGCCGTCGGCAAATTCCATGCGCCAAACAAAGCCCTTGCGCCGGATTTCCGTCAACACTTTCGCCGAGAGGGCATTGACAACTGAAATGCCAACACCATGCAGACCGCCGGATACTGCGTAACCGCCGCCACCGAACTTTCCACCGGCGTGCAAGATGGTCATCACCACTTCAACGGTGGGCTTACCTTCTGTGGGGTGGATATCCACGGGAATACCGCGCCCGTTATCAACAACCTTGACTCCACCCTCGGCGGTCAGGGTGATCTCAATATGGTCGCAATAGCCAGCAAGTGCCTCATCTACGGAGTTATCGACAACTTCGTAGACCAAGTGATGCAAGCCACGGGGNCCGGTGGAACCGATGTACATACCAGGACGCTTGCGGACGGCTTCCAAGCCCTCAAGNACAGTGATATCACTGGCGTCATAGTGGCTGGTATCGGCTCGCGCGGGCGGTGTTGCGGTTTCTGTTTCCGCGCTTGGCAGCGTGCTTTCCGGCTCTGGATTCACGGCACTATCCGAATTATTCGTCGTCACAGGCGCGTTCGACCCCTCTTGTTGTTCAGCTCGATTGCCACCAACGGAACGGGCACACAGCTCTCACTTGCCTGTGCTTGGATTCCCTTAGGAAGGCAGATAAATACCGCTCTCAACGAAACCAAAACATGACACAGCGCCGCGGAGAGACGGTTATAGGCTAATTCTACCTTGTGGCCTGCTCATATGGGGCCTCAACGTGCCCTGAAACGCGAGAAAAGCGGCTTAGAACGCAATTGTTGTTCCTTCTTTAAGGGGATGTCCGCTTGTAGGGGTTTGGATGGCCCTACAGCGCATTGGCCAGTTTCAAGAAACTAGCTCCACGGTTACCCATAAGTGTCTCTTGGGCCACGTCCCTTCACATTTCGGAACCCTTTCCGCCAACTTGGTGCGGCCGGTCCAAGAACAAGGATCGCAGTCACAACACCTCTGCCTAAATCCGCATCAAATTTTGCTAGCAGNGAGGACGAAAGCAGTCTCAGTTGTGTGGCCCAACTGGTTGAATCGCACCTGACATGGAGAGTAGTGACTTCAAAACTCTCCGGCTGACAATGTGCGGCAATTTCTGGCCCCACCAAAGTGTCCCATTGAGACATGACCGAACCTACAGCCAGTGGGGAACTCCAGCCACGGTCCGAGACTAACCGACTGACAACATTACCCAGACCCTGAGGATCTCTTCCACCACCATATTTAGCATCAAGAAAAGGTTTCCGTTTGGCTTTTGGAACGGACTTTTCCCCTAGTCGGCTCCGTGGAAT
The DNA here is from genome assembly GCF_021398215.1 of Arthrobacter polaris. Lineage (NCBI taxonomy): Bacteria > Bacillati > Actinomycetota > Actinomycetes > Micrococcales > Micrococcaceae > Arthrobacter > Arthrobacter polaris. The sequence goes on along the minus strand of NZ_CP071516.1, from coordinate 3,597,973 downwards.
CCGGAGCTCACCGCGGCTCTTAGCAATTTCTCGCATACGATTCAAGGCCGCTTGTGCCGCATCAATTTCTGTTGTGTGGTCAACCGCGGCTGCTTGCTTGCGGTGTTTNTGACCAGTGGGATCATCAGGTGTAGCGCCAAATGGCTGCTCACTCATCGAGGATCACGCCACCTGGAATCACTTGTACGGTTGAACCCGAAAGCTCCTCTGGAATGTCCCCACCCACAGCCGCTGTCACCAGAACTTGCTCTGCTCCGGAAACCATCAAGGCAAGTTTCCGGCGCCGCTGAGCATCNAATTCAGCAAACACATCATCCAGGATCAGGATCGGCTGGTTTCCACTGACATGTTTGTCTTCATCAAGCACATGAAATGAGGCAAGCCGCAACGCCAGCGCTATTGACCAGGATTCTCCGTGTGAGGCATATCCACGGGCAGGTGCCTGGCCCAGAAACAGGTCCAGTTCGTCCCGGTGCGGTCCTACTAGCGAGATTCCGCGTTCAAGTTCACGGGTTCTAGTTTGTACCAGTTCAACTCGATACTTCTGAGTCAGCTCGTTCACAGTACACAGTGAAAGGTCTTCAACTTCTTGCACTTCTGAAGTAGACCCACCCGTTGGCTGGCCAAGCGTATTGGGGAACTCGACGTCGTCTGTGGCCGAGGCATAGTGAAGAATCGACTGGTCTAGACTGCTGCGATATAGTGCACGTAAAACCTTAGACCCGTCAGTCAGCTGCGCATAAGCTTCGGCCATGTGTGGGCGGAGCCGGTTAAGCAGATCCAGCCTGGCTGCTAACAAATTTGCTGCTGCCACAGCCAGATGTTCATCCCAAGCATCGAGGGTAGTGAGATGGGCTTCAGAGACGCCAGCACGGGAAAAGTGCTGTGCTCGGGAAGTTTTCAGCAGAGCATTTCGCTGTTTGAGTACACGGTCGTAGTCGCTACGGGTCCCTGCATGTTTAGGCAGCAGGACAACCAACAAATCATCNAAAAANCGACGCCTGTTACCGGGATCCCCNTTGACCAGAGCCAAATCTTCAGGGGCAAACAAGACTGTCCTGCACAGTCCTAAAATATCGCGAGCACGCACGGGATTAGCCCGGTTAATACGCGCGCGGTTAGCCCGGGAAGCATTGATTTCAACTTCAACCATTACTTTNTGTTCGGACCGCACCAGCTGTGCCCGGATAAGTGCACGCTCTGCGCCAAACCTCAACAAAGGTCCGTCTTGGCTCACTCGGTGGGACGAAAGTGTTGAGAGGTAGCCGATGGCTTCCACCAGGTTTGTTTTACCCAAACCATTTGAACCAACCAGCACTGTTACCCCTGGGGCAAGTGTCAGGTCTACCTGTGCATAACTGCGGAAATCAGTGAGGGAAAGATGTTCAAGATACATGGAACTGAAATTTATCCACCGTTAGGAACCCGAAGGTTTAGTGGCATGCCCACCAAATTGGTGGCGCAGCGCAGAGACCATTTTCATCGCCGGTGAGCTCTCCTCACGCGATGAGAATCTGGCAAANAGTGCTGCTGTGATAGCTGGCGCCGGCACAGCGTTGGCAATGGCCTCTTCCACTGTCCAGCGTCCTTCCCCNGAATCTTCAACATAATCATCAATAGATTCCAAACCTGGATCTTCATCCAGTGCTTTAACCATCAGATCCAGTAGCCAGGAACGAACAACCGTCCCCTTCTGCCAGGCACGGAAAGTACCGGGCAAATCTTCAATGATGTCCTTCTTGGCAAGAAGCTCGTATCCTTCGGCGTATGCCTGCATCAACCCATACTCGATGCCGTTGTGGACCATCTTGGCGTAATGGCCTGCGCCGATACCACCTACGTGGACGAAACTATCGGCTCTTTCACCTTCAGGACGGAGCGCGTCTAAGACTGGAAGGGCTTTTGCGACGTCTTCGGATGAGCCACCTGCCATGAGCCCATAACCGTTTTGNCGGCCCCAAACACCACCAGAAACTCCAACATCCATAAATCCAATGTTCTTGGAAGCCAACATTTCACCGTGTTTNTGATCCTCGGTAAACCTTGAATTTCCGCCGTCTATGAGTAGGTCTCCTGGCTCAAGTAGGTCCGATAGCCCGGCGATGACAGAAGTGGTGATCTCACCAGAGGGCACCATCACCCAGATCAGCCTGGGAGAAGGTACTGCAGCCACCAAATCAGCCAGTGAAGCAACGTCAGACACGTCAGGATTCTGATCAAAACCCGTGACCTCAATGTGAGCGGCACGCAACCGGCCCCTCATGTTGAAGCCCATTTTGCCAAGTCCAACGAGTCCAATATGCACGTTCATAGCTCATTTCCGTGGGTTGGTTGCTGAAGGGTGGGTGCAGCTTTGCTAGCAATTATTGGTTCGGTAACCTTACCGGCATAACCAAGTAGCGGTATTCGTCACGGCGTTCACCGTCAATATCATCCTGCGCGCTTAGCATGGCCGGCTTAGGTGCTGAGGTAAACGAGAACCTGACATATTTGCTATCAAATGCATTCAAACCTTCGCTGAGGTAATGAGGGTTGAATGCCACAGTGATCTCCTCGCCAACCAGGGTTGCTTCAAGGTTTTCGGAGGCTTGAGCGTCTTCCCCTGTACCTGCATCCAATGTGAGTTGACCGTCGGTGAAGATCAATCGAACTGGCGTATTGCGCTCGGCAACAAGTGAGACTCGGCGAACGGCTTCAGCCAACGCATTGGTTTCTACCGTGGCGTGGATGGGTGTGGTGTCAGGGAACAAAGAACGGATTTTGGGGTAATCCCCGTCGACCAGCAATGAAGTGGTTCGGCGTCCACCACTTTCGAAGCCAATGAGTTCATTGTTATCTGAGAGCGCGATGTTGATGTTCCCTGAACTCCCCAAGGTTTTGGCAACTTCGCTGAGAGTTTTGGCTTTCACTAAAGCACCCGTTGAGATGTTGGGTGAGGAAGGATTCCACCGAATTTCACGCAACGCAAGCCGATATCTATCGGTAGCGAGCAAGGTGATCAAGTCACCCTCAATTTCCATTTTAACGCCAGTGAGAATGGGCAGGGTGTCGTCTTTGCTCGAGGCAATAATGACTTGGGAAACTGCCTGGGCGAACGCTTCGCCGTCCACGGTTCCACTCACCTCTGGAAGTGCCGGTAGTTCCGGGTAATCACTGACGGGCATGGTTGCCAAATGGAAGCGGCTGCTTCGGCACGTCAAAGTGACTTTGTTGCCATCTGTCTCAACTTCGACGGGGGCGGCTGGAAGGCTGCGGCAAATGTCAGCCAACAGGCGACCGGAAACCAAAATGGTGCCTTCTTCAGAAATGTCAGCCGGTATTTGTAACCGCGCCGAAATTTCATAGTCAAAACTCGACAGGCTCAAAGTTCCAGCTTCAGCCTTCAGCAACAGGCCTGAAAGGACCGGTACTGGAGGGCGGGGNGACAAGGATCGTGCGGCCCAGCTGACTGCTTCGGTCAGAACATCCCGTTCGACTCGGAACTTCACGGAAGGGTGCCGCCTTTCATGGTGCGAAAATTTCGTTAATTGTTCTTGGCACGTCCCCAGCGGGAGGTGTGAACCAAAGATTGAATTACATGCTTTGAGACAGCTTAGCCCCTAGACCTGCCCCTTTGGGCATTGGTCAACGGATCTTGTGACGGGCTGGACGGAGGACAGGTAAATGTTGTTTGAAACGAATAATTCTTGTAGTTAGTAGTGTTAATAAGTCCTGTGGATACTGTGGATAACTGCTCTTGACCACGCGGTCTTGCCGAAGTTGCCTGTGCACAGCCTGTGCGGCTCCACCGCTTGAAGTTGTGAGGAGCAGTGGAGAACCTTTTAACTGATTTAATGATCCACAGGTGTACTAGGGTTATCCGCAGAGATGGACCACTTGTGCACTTGTTTATCCACAGAGTTATCCACACCTGTTAATTTCGATATTTTTGCCCGCTACGCGGATCAGCCTTCGCGCTGTTGCTGTTTGATCTTGTTTGTGAGTTCAGTGACTTGGTTGTAAATGGCACGACGTTCAGCCATCAGTTCACGGATTTTTCTGTCCGCATGCATGACCGTCGTGTGATCGCGTCCACCGAATTCCTGCCCGATCTTTGGCAATGACATGTCAGTCAACTCACGGCAAAGATACATAGCGATTTGCCGGGCAGTGACCAAAGTTCTGGTCCTGGACTTGCTGCACAGTTCTTCAAGGGAAATATTGAAGTAGGCGGCAGTCTGGCCAAGGATCGCTGTGGAAGTGATTTCCTGTGCGCCATCATCAGTGATGAGATCCTTCAGCACCAGCTCGGCTAGACCAACATCCACCGGTTGACGGTTCAAACTTGCGAATGCTGTAACTCGGATCAAGGCACCTTCGAGTTCACGAATATTTGTTGAGATCTTAGAAGCGATGTACTCAAGGGCATCATCTGGTGCAGAGAGACCTTCACCAATAGCNTTNTTACGCAAAATCGCAATGCGAGTCTCTAGTTCAGGCGGCTGCACATCAGTCAATAGACCCCACTCAAAACGTGATCGCATACGTTCTTCGAAACCTTGGAGGCGCTTGGGCGGCAGATCAGAAGTGATTACTACCTGTTTGTTGTGATTGTGAAGGGCATTAAAGGTGTGGAAGAACTCTTCCTGAGTTGCATCCTTGTTGGCCAGGAACTGAATGTCATCAATCAACAAGATGTCCACATTGCGGTACAGCTGTTTGAAGCTGGCACCCTCATCATCACGAATGGAATTGATGAAATCGTTGGTGAACTCTTCAGAATTCACGTAGCGGACTCGAATACCTGTGTAGAGCCGGCGCGCATAGTGGCCAATGGCATGCAACAGGTGGGTTTTACCCAACCCTGAGTCACCGTAAATGAACAACGGGTTGTAGGCCTTGGCAGGAGCTTCAGCTACGGCGACAGCGGCCGCGTGAGCAAAACGGTTGGAAGAACCGATCACAAAAGAGTCAAANACATATTTAGGATTGAGCCGACTCAACTCATGCGAGGTGCTGGGCAAAGTAGGCGAAGGCCTAGAAACCTGCTCTGGACGTTGAACATGTTGGGCATGCTCGGTACGAGAACTCACAGGATCAGCGGGGTTCTTCTTCCTTGACCGGGGCACAAGGTCGGCATTGACACTAAAAGCGCAACTGATATCTTCGGAAAACACCTGTGACAAAGCATCATTGAGAGCAGAGCTGAGCTGATTTTGAAGAACTTCGCGGGTCAATTCGTTAGGAACTGCAACCAACAGGGTGTTGCCGATCAGACCCTGCGGCTGGGTAAGGACCACAAAACCACGTTGCCGCGGNGAAACCCGCTCATCCTGCTCAAGAATCCTTATGACACGTCGCCAGGAACTACCAACATCATTGATGTCCTCAGTGCTCATTGATTGTTCCGTCCTTACTCCCGGCTGGTTCACCGGAATGTTCTGATTTTTCGTGCACGTTTCACGTGATTTCCGTTACACGGTGCAGAACTCTGGTTTGACTGTGGAGACAACCGTCAAATTGAAGTAATCCACAGAGTTATGCACATCCGTGGATAACTTGCTACGGGCCTAGCCTAGAGGATGAAAACGCTAGAAGATAGCGAGTGAAAGTGCTTGTGGATAAATGTCACAAGGGTGTACTAATTCGTGCGCCATCCACAGACATTGTCCACTGCGTTGTACACAGCTGTGGATGAGACCCAGACTGGGGTTTAGGACTGCGCAACCGATGAACAAAGCGGGTATCTGACTTTTAGTATCGAAGAAGCGTCATGCCCTGGTTTGACGAGAGGGTGTTGATTGACCTAACGTTGTGAAGTCCCATGTGTCTGCTTTGCGCTCTTGCGTGCGCCTCCTGTAAAGAGGAAGCGAATGAGCAGGCATCCATTTACTTAGCGTCGAACCCTTTCTTACTTGTTAGCTACGGGCAAGGCGCATCTTCGATGTCTTGGAGTAACTACCGTGAGCAAGCGGACTTTTCAGCCGAACAACCGCCGTCGTGCCAAGAAGCACGGCTTTCGCCTTCGCATGCGCACCCGCGCCGGCCGTGCCATTTTGGGAGCACGCCGCACCAAGGGTCGCGTAGAGCTGTCGGCCTAAACAATAACTGCTTGACGATTCGTCGGGCCTTAGTGAAGTAGCGGTTGATCGCAGGGTGCTAGCCACCAAGAATAGAATGCGGACTTCCGCCAACTTCTCACATACTGTACGTTCCGGCGTCCGAAATGGACGCCGGAACTTAGTGTTATATATGGTGTCCACTTCTCCGGATGAGCCCAGCCAAGTTGGGTTCATCGTGGCGAAGACTGTAGGGAACGCTGTGACCCGCAATCTCGTTAAANGGAGACTGAGGGAAATTGTTGTCGAAACAATTCGCGAGCATCCCTATGGAGTCAATGTAGTAGTACGGGCTCTGCCCGTTTCTGCCACAGCCTCCTTCAGTGAGCTTGTCTCGGACTATCGCAAGGCGTTTTCCTCGGCTTCTTCCCGCATTCAGGGAAAGANNGGGAACTCTTCTTCGTCGGCACCAGCACCTGCAGTAGATAAGGTTCACGTCTCAAAGGAGAAGATGTTTTGTGATTCCATCACAATCCAGACGTCGTACACCTAGGTGGCTTGCCGCCGTCGTGCGCTTCTCATGGCATCTTCCGCGCAACATTCTTATCATCGTTTTAAAACTGTACCGGCGCGTCGTCTCACCCATTTATGGGCAGGTGTGCCGGTTTNTTCCGTCATGTTCGGCTTATGCTTTGGAAGCCGTGACTGTTCACGGCGCCGTCAAAGGCAGTTGGTTGGCAGCACGCAGAGTTGTACGCTGCCATCCTTGGAGCGCCGGTGGCTTGGACCCTGTTCCGATGCCAGCCGACTCGGACTGGGATGATCCTTCCACCGTGCCACTGATTATCCAGCTGAATCACCCGGATGTATTTCTGGCTATGCAACAGGAAACGCAAAGTCGCGACGCGGCTTGAGGAGATTAGAAAGAAATATGGGCTTCTTCAATACAATTCTGTTCCCTTTCAAGTGGATCGTGTCATGGATCATGGTGGCATTCCATGATGTGTTGAGCTTCCTGGGAATGGATCCAGTTTCGGGCGTCACGTGGACACTGTCCATCATTGGATTGGTGTTGGTGATTCGTGCCGCCTTGATTCCTGTTNTTGTGAAACAGATCAAGGCGCAGCGCGGAATGCAAGCACTGCAACCGGATATGAAGAAGTTGCAGGCCAAATACAAGGGCAAGACTGACCAACTGTCCCGCCAGGCAATGGGCCAGGAACAGATGGCGCTCTACAAGGAACACGGTACTAACCCGTTTTCGGCCTGCCTACCCATGCTGATCCAGATGCCCTTCTTCTTCTCTCTGTTCCAGGTACTCTCCGGTGTTGCGAAGGCTGCAAGTACTGGTACCACCATTGGGGCGATGAACGCCGAACAGGTGATGCAGTTCGATAACGCCACGATCTTTGGCGCCCAGCTTTCGGACGCCCTGCTGCCTTCGTTCCAGGGTGGGAACCTAACGATTGCGATTGCACTGCTGTCAATTCTGATGATCCTGGCGATGATTGCGTCGCAGTTCATCACGCAGAAACAGATCATGTCCAAANACATGTCTGAAGAGGCCATGCAGGGTCCGTTCATGAAGCAGCAGAAAATGATGCTGTACGTGCTTCCCCTTGTCTTTGGTATTGGCGGTGTTAACTTTCCCATTGGTGTTTTGATCTACTGGACAACCACCAACCTGTGGACCATGGGACAGCAGTTCTTCGTGATCCGGCGCATGCCTACTCCCGGATCACCCGCGTACAAGGAATACCAGAAGCGACGCGAGGCCAAGGGCCTGCCACTGTTGGGTGCTTCAAAGAAGAAAATTGAAGAAGAAGCGATCGAAGAAATTCCTGAGCCCAAGAGCCAGCGGAGCCAGCCCCAACGCAAGAACAGGAAGAAGAAATAATGCCTGAANAAACGCAGCTTGTCCCTGAGGAANCTACAGTTCCGGCTGGCACCGGTCCCAGCCGTTTGGAAGAGGAAGGCGACATCGCCGCCGACTACCTTGAAGAGCTTCTGGACATTGCCGATATCGATGGCGATATTGACATTGAGGTACGCAATGGCCGCACTTACATTTCCATCGTTGCCGATGAGGAAACGAATTCCCTGCAGAACCTGGTAGGTCAAGACGGTGAAGTCTTAGATGCGCTGCAGGAATTGACACGTTTGAGCGTTCTGTCTTCCACTGAAAGCCGTTCACGGCTGGTTCTGGATATTTCGGGCTACCGGGACCGCAGGAATACGGAATTGGCCAAAATTGCCGAGGATGCCGCGCATGAAATCAAGTCCGGCAGTGAATCTGTCGCGCTTGAGCCGATGGGCGCCTACGAACGCAAGATTGTGCACGACGCTATAGCCGAACTCGGCCTCGAATCTGAGTCTGAGGGCGAAGGCGCCATGCGCCATATTGTAGTGACAGCTGCGCACTAAGGCGCACTGTATTGAAAGTTTCGAAATGGTCCCGGTCACTACCTGAGGGAGTGACCGGGACCTGAAGTTTAGAGGACACAAATAGTGGTGGAACTTACTACACAAGAAGCCGTAGCTGCGGAGCGTATTNTTGGCGATCGATTGGATCTGGCCAAGCGCTACGTTGAGCACTTGGCAACGTCTGGGATTGAACGTGGATTGATTGGGCCGCGGGAAGTTCCTCGCTTGTGGAGCCGGCATGTTTTGAACTGTGCCGTTGTTGCCGAGCTGATCGAGGATGGTGCAAAGGTTGCCGATGTGGGCAGCGGTGCTGGCCTGCCTGGTCTGTGCTTGGCGATTGCTCGGCCCGATCTCTATCTGACCCTTATTGAGCCGCTAGAACGACGTGTGATTTGGCTTGAAGAGGTTGTGATGGATCTTGGCCTTTCAAATGTTGAGATCATTCGATCCCGTGCAGAAGCTGCCATTGGGAAAGTCGAGTGTACCGTTGTTACTGCTCGCGCCGTGTCGGCCTTGAAGACTCTGGCTCCGCTGACCATCCCACTCTTGGGTGGAAAAGGTGAACTCTTAGCCATTAAGGGGCGCAGCGCTGAAGCCGAAATCGCCACTGCCGGTAAGACCATTAGGAATCTTGGTGGCTATGAGACTGAAATTATAATTGCTGGCCAGAATGTTTTGGAAGAACCCACCACTGTAGTCCGCGTGAAGGTAAAAGGCGCTGATTCACACTTCCATTGCGAAGAAACGCTGATCCCCACGGCTGTGGGTTGGAACCGATAGGCTAGAGGCTGGCAACCATCGCCACAGGAAAGAGAGTGTGTCAGCGTGACCAGCAGCGAAGCAGCTTCGCAACGGATCCCTCCGTTCATGACATTGGGGTCGGCACGCTCTAATGCCTCGAATCAACCGAAAATAGTTGACTCGACCATCCAGGCCATTGGCAGTGATGTTTCACGTGAAACAGGACCCAGTGCGGTAAGTCCGATGGATATTGACTTTGACGACAGTAGCCCCATCGCAAGTCAACTTGTCAGCGAGACTAAGCGGCGTGAGCGTCTTNTGGGACGCAGTCTTCCGCGGCCCGTAAGGACAAGAATTTTGACGGTTGCCAACCAANAGGGTGGCGTTGGTAAAACGACAACAACGGTCAACGTGGCGGCCGCACTGGCGTCGGCCGGGCTCCAGGTCCTGGTTATAGATATTGACCCTCAGGGTAATGCATCAACAGCACTTGGCGTCCCGCACCATGCTGATGTTGACAGTATTTACGATGTCCTGATCAATGACTTTCCAATGGCTGATGTAATTGCACAATGTCCTGACATTGACAACTTGTTCTGCGCTCCGGCAACAATTCACCTAGCGNGGGCTGAAATTGAACTAGTTTCCTTGGTGGCTAGGGAACAGCGACTTCGCCGCGCCATCGATGAGTATGTAAAGTTTCGTGCGGAAAACGGACAGGCCCGTCTCGACTTTATCTTCATCGACTGCCCACCAAGCCTTGGCCTGCTAACGGTCAATGCGTTCTGTGCGGCAAATGAAGTCATGATCCCGATTCAGTGCGAATACTACGCTCTTGAGGGACTCAGTCAGCTACTGAAGAATATCGAGATGATTCAAAAGCATCTGAACTCAGATCTTGTGGTTTCCACTATCTTGCTGACCATGTATGACGGACGCACAAACCTGGCGGCCCACGTGGCAGCAGATGTACGTGAACACTTCCCGAAACAGGTCCTACAAGCACTGATTCCAAGATCAGTGAGAATCTCTGAGGCTCCCAGCTACCAGCAAACCGTCATGACATACGATCCCTCCTCAACAGGGGCATTGTCATACCTTGAAGCTGCGGCAGAGTTGGCTGAACGCTCCGTGTCCTAAAAGCAGTGCAGTTATAAACTTTGCAATTTACCATGAAGTTCATCAGGCCCCGGGACTGGGGTTTATTCAACGGAGGATGTCTCAATGACTGACAAGCGCAGGNGTCTTGGTCGTGGTTTGGGTGCGTTGATCCCGAATTCTTCTGGCGATGAGATGGGAAGCTCGCTACCAACGCGGCCAGTTGATCTTNTCTTCCCCGAACCGAAGGGGCGTAAGACTACGGCTGCGCCCACACGAACGGCCAAGAAAGCGCCGGTCGGCGAACAACTAGAACTTGTGGATGTACCCGGTGCGACATTCATGGAGCTTCCGGTTGGAAAAATACATCCGAACCGAAAGCAGCCACGTACAGTCTTTGATGAAGACGATATGGCTGAACTGGTGCATTCTGTTCGAGAAATCGGCGTTCTTCAACCCATTATTGTACGAAAATCCACAGAANAGGGTGATCAGCCCTATGAATTGGTCATGGGCGAAAGGCGCTGGCGAGCTAGCCAGGCCGCGGGATTGGAAACTATTCCGGTTATTGTCCGCGAAACAACTGACGACAACCTCCTCCGTGACGCACTACTTGAAAACCTGCACCGCAGTCAGCTGAATCCTTTGGAAGAAGCCGCCGCATATCAGCAACTGCTTGAAGATTTTGGCACTACTCACGAGCAGCTTGCTGACCGTATTGGGCGTTCGAGGCCACAGGTATCCAATACTCTGCGTTTGTTGAAGTTACCCGCTGTGGTACAGAGACGTGTTGCCGCGNGGGTCTTGTCAGCTGGTCACGCCCGTGCGTTGCTTGCACTGCCGGAAGCTGAGGCAATGGAGCAGCTGGCACAGAAAATCGTTGCGGAAGGAATGTCGGTTAGGGCAACGGAAGAAGCCGTTCAGCTTTACCAAGCACCTATCAACGGTCAGAAGCCGGCTTCCAAGTCACCGAGCCCGCGCCATGAACGCTTAGATTTCTTGGCAACATCCCTGGCCGATCGACTGGACACAAATGTGAAAATTTCACTCGGTGCACGTAAGGGTAAAGTCAGTATCGAGTTTGCATCAGTTGAGGATCTCAACCGAATTATGGACGTCCTTAGCCCCGGCAGTAGTTAGTCTCTTTAGGTGAAAGTGGCAGTGTTTCACGTGAAACACTGCCACTGATAATTAAGTGGGGTTCCCCAGGAACGATTCTAAGGGCAATATCTGTAGGTTGTGAACTTGTGGAGAACCGGAAGTTTGGGCCATTCGTGAGTCACTGGTTCGAGTGCCAATTCTGGTTTGCGTTTCACGTGAAACAAACCCAACATCCTATATTGTGTACAAAGCTTGATATCGACACTGGAGCGAGATTGGCCACCCAATAGCTGGAGGCCCATCCTTGCCTGTATCCAAAATACCGCGTGCGACAACCAGTAGGAATCACTTCTGTCAACGATGGCGCAACCGTACCCAAATGGGTTTTCCAGATAGGTGGGCGAGCGAAATTGGACACTAAGAGCCACCGTCAAATACTGATCGCTATGATGCACTGAGAGCTTGCCTGCAGCCACAGTGAGTGCAACTTGTCGGACGAGGATTCAATCCTTCATTCCATACCTGCCATTTGATGCGCGCAACTCTCAATTGGAACTCTGTACCGGCTAGATGAGGATGAGCAGACGTGAGTGCATATGTATGATCGTTTATTGGCTCTGATTAGGCCCTGCGAGGGAAACATCGGCTTAGCTGAAAGAAGCCAGAAGTGTTCAGGATAGGGACCAAGGATACTTGTCTGTTTCATTCTTTCGCTCCGCAACGCTCAAATATTTCTGTGTCACGATGATTGAATGAGTGCCTGCCTGGTTGTGGTGACACAGTTCAGCTCCGAAGTATGCGGTTGGAAGCTAAAGGCCAGGGAGTGGAACATATGACTCCTCACGGTAGCTAGAGTTGGGATATCCGCTTCAAATTCTTGCCTTCGATCCTACTTGATAGCTCTAGGTCCTAGACGGGCCCTGGGGTAGGGTTGCTGCCTTTTCGCAAGACAATACTCACGTGAGGCACAGCGCAGTTCGATATTTTGTCACTGCCACCCGCAAGGGATCGCAGTAACGCCGTACCTATCCCAGGGTTCAAGTTCAGCAATGGGGAACCTGGGGTGAGCCTACGCAATCAATTGCTGGTGGTGACAGTGGCCTTCGTGAGGTAAGGGTGCAAATCCCAGTGCTGCCAATGAGCAACAGAAGAAACGGCTGCCCACCATGGACTAAACGCTGAGTTTCACGTGAAACATTCAGGCTGAGCAGACGGTGGAAAGTCAGAAATAACGGCTTGGGGCGGGTCTGGATATCCAGTTCCCATTGACTTCGGTCCATGATGTGAGGATGTTAACCCATTGCTTCTTGAAGGCATCACTGTTGTGTTCGGGTGATGGTTTGCCGCGTGAAGCATTTGGGTAACGGTATTGAGATAGCTAAGTGGAGGGTGGCCGCTGCATTACATTGATTATGAGAGTAGGACGGCGGGGTTGAGCGTCGTGTTGGTCTTGGGTTGCTTAGGATTTATTGGACTGTGGATTACTGGCTTATCTACGCTGCAGTGGCTGGCTGCTGACAATTTCCATGGACTTCATTCGGCTGCCAGCAATTTGGTGCAGTATGGCGTCTGTGTACGTTGTAGAANGTATTGATGTCACGGATGACGTCCCAGAGGGTGCGTTCCTGCGTGGCATAGGCTGTGCGGTACACGCACTCGTTTTCAGGGCCAAAAGCTTCGCTCTTGGTTGTTTCCCANAAGACTCCGATTTCCGCCATAAAGGAGTGCGTTCAGTGACTGCTACCCAAGGCCCTAATCGCGGCCGAGGTATAAAAGCTCCCAGGGTTCGAGTGGCAGATCACGTTCGGCTCAATTCTGGGCGTGTCAGCGGTATGGCTCAGGGCTCCTTCCGCGAGCTCGGCGCGCATATGATGCTCGATTGCCCAACCGACGACCTTCTTGGAATAGTAGTCGATGACTTTGGTCAGGTAGATGATGCCATGCAGTATATGCATATACGTGATGCCCTATGCCGGTGAATTTAAGGCCGGCCGCTCTGCGGTGAAGCCNCTGCGGACCAGCTCTGACGTGTTGGCGGTCGCTTCTGCATTGGGGATCGGCGTGGCTCTGAAGGGTCGTGGCTGGCACCGAACTAGGTCTTCGCCCCACATGTCTTAGCCCACGAGTACCGCGGAGCATTCGGTTTTCTAGTCCTGACGATAGGCATGGAACTGGAGGTACCCGGAATTTCCCTCGGGTTCCTCGAAGAATACCGCGCACAAGCCGAGAAGGTCGTTCTGAGGGCTGTTGTGACAGAGATCAGGCGTGAAGACCAATGGTAGAAACCCGAGTCAGAGACCCACAACCAGTGGCTCATCTTCAGCACTGGCGGCACCTTGGGGCCGCCGCTGCGTAGCCGTTGATGAATTCATACTCCTCTACTTGATCTTGGCGGGTCCGGTACCCGCTGGCAAAATGGTGCGCATCCAGCAAAATCTGACTCATCTCACTTTTGCCGTTGCTGGTGCCCGCGTCTTTGTGGTGACTCGTCCGTTGTGGTGGATCGGCACCATCTCAGCCCATTGACATGGCTTGATAAAGGGCCGACCGCACCGTTAAGATGTGTATCTGGCTGGAGAAATGCCTTCCAAGATCTTCTTCCGGATTGGCACCACCCGTGTCGTGAATTAACTGTGAAGGATAACCCCGCGACTATGGTCGCAGAANAATACCAGTACGCAATTGGTATGGACACACACGCCCGCACGCACACCTACGTCATCATCAACAGCCCCTCTGGTGCCANNAATGACGGCTGCCATGTCTTTCCTGTCGCCACGGGAGGGNTGGACCGAGCGATCGCATGGATCAAAGGAAATGCCACCGGCCAGATCCTCGCTGCGGCCGAAGGCGCCCGATCCTACAGATCCAAATCCTCGGTCNGTGCAGGGACCGGGAAACCCGATTGAATCCACATTACGGCCGTTCCCAAAGGAAATCTGGGCAAAGACGTTGCCGCGCTGCTGCAACCACTGAGTGCCGGGGTATGGGCGGCGATTAGCGTGCTGCTAGCCAGCCGGAAACGTCTTGATAGCCAGCNNAACGCAATCAATCGCAACGCCCTGACCGCACTCGTCCGCGGGACCGGACTTGGTCTCGACACTCGGAAGGCGTTGACAAATCCACAGGTCCTTGAGATTCAGACTTGACATTCACGCCCGAATGACGCGGTTGAGCAACGCTATGCCCGTGTGGATGTGGTGCTTCTGGCCACTGCGATCCGTGGCGCCGACGAGCATCTGAAACAGAACAAATCCAAACTGGCAGATCGTGGTGAACAACTTGCCCCTGGCCTGTAGGAACAGCCGGGGCTTGGGCCTGGCACCGAAGGGNCGATCCCGGTGGTGAATCCGCACCATGGGAGGTTGCGCTCAAATGTGGCATTCGCCGCGCTGGCAGGCGAATCACCATTACAGACATCTTTGGGCAACAACGTTCGTCTCCGGTTGAACCGGCAAGAGAACAGACACTTGAACAATGCTCTGGATGTCTTCACCAAGGCTCTTATGCGTTGCCGGGAAGAGACGATCGAATACGTTCAGCGTTGGACCCAGGGCGGCNTGAGTTACTGGGACATCAAAGGGATACTGAAGCGCTATCTGGCCCGCAGTAACTTCCGTAAAATACAGATGCTCATGGCTTGAATTTCGATATAAAGAGAAGACAAGGTGGTTCACCTTGCGAAGTAATGCGGTTCTTCTTTAGGAACACGGCGTCATTTTTCAGTTCCTGGTTTTCGGGTTCTAATTCCTTTAGACGTTCACAGTCTGAGACGTTCAGCTCCAGCTTCGTCTCGGCGGTTCCGTGTGCTTCCTTGTCCTTCTTTAGCTAATTGCGTAGTGTCTGGGCGCCCACGCCGTTGTCGGTTGCTACGATCTTGATTGACTTGGACCCATCGATGACTTCGCGGCACAGTTCATCCCCGTCATCACGGGGCACTACTGTCCGAAATCTCCACACCATCCCAAAACCACCTCTGCCGCAGATGAAAATATCTGTACATGGGTCAAGGATTTGGTGAGCAAATTCCAAATGGGGATAGAGCCCATTGTTTAATCACTCTTCATGAATCGTATGAGTCAATGAAAGCAAGTTTCTGGATCGTTGGAGAGATGCTTCCATCGCCTGGGGCGTAGTGAGAGACGAGCCTCTCTCTAGCGGCTATTGACGGGCCCAGTGCCAGTCGGCAGGGTAGATGTTAATCCTGCATGATCTGGCTCTTCGCCATGGCTCGATAAAGACTTGGCCGTATCGAAGAGCCGTGCCTCGGTAGAGATGCCTTAAAGAACACTGTTCCAGGACGATGCTGACCACTCGGTCATCAACGCTTTGAAATGGAGGATTACCGTCATGACTATCATCGTGGAAATGTACGCATACGTCGACGGTGCCGAATCACACGCACGCACACACACACCTGCGTCATCATCGACTGTATAACCGGCGCTCGTACCGGCAGTGAAATTTTCCCGTCCCGATTGCACGAATGAAAGATGTGATCACTTGGGTTCGCTGTGGCTCTCTGCACAGGTCCTGGGGCCGGTTGCTCCACCCCGCACCGATGTGGCAAGGGTCACGCTCACCGATGGCCGCGCTCACTGATCTGCTGGCCAATCGGCGCAGGAGTGCGCGAGAACTCACTGGCACTAAGTACTTCTTACCTTTAAGCCTTTGCCTACTCCAAGCCCGCCCGTTCAGTGCGTTTGATTGTGCTGAGAAATTTTGCTTCACGTATATTGCCGAACCAATTATTCCATCGTGCGAATTCACGATGGATGTTCTGGACGGAGATGACGGCGACCAAGACTGATGCTTAATATGGGATAACCAGTCAAGTGAACCAGTCCTGGCAGTGTTTCACGTGAAACTGACATCTCGTTTCGATGCAGTTGGCAGACTGTTATAACTGAAACCATCTTCGATGGTTTGCAGGTTTAGATGCGAACAGCTAGAAACGGTGCTGGAAAGTCCACCAAGAAGGTGAGGCAGATAATCCGTAGTTGTGTACACCAGCCTATGAACTCATGGAGGTAGGGTGGTTCGAACAGCGAAAGTATCTGGGGTACCGTGCTCGTCACTATTACATATAACGGTCCAGACGCAAGCGATCTGGGTTACCTGCTCCACAAGAATCCAACTAAAGCCCAGTCTTTCGATCTTAACGTAGGCGTTGCATCCGTGTTTTAGCCCGAAGTATCAGCAAATAGGTGCACTGCGGCTCTTCTACTGGAAGTGGATGCAATAGAGCTGGTACGCAATAAAAGAATTCGTTTGGGAACGAAAGACTCGCTGGATCATTACGTCAACGACAGACTATACGTGTCGTCATCGATCATGTCTGTAGCTTTGGGGAAAGTCTTCAGTACTGCCATGAGCGGGCGATGTAACGAGCGTCCGGAACTTGCGGCAACCCCAATTCCTTTGGAAATCCAGCTGTCTACGGTCCCANCAGTGAAAGGCGAGACTAGATTCGCTACTAGTCTCTTTGAACCGCTTGGATTGAGTGTCACAGAGGTGTCTGTTCCATTGGATTTAAAGTTTCCTGAGTGGGGAGACTCTAACTACGTGAAACTCACCTTGTCGGGAACCATATTGCTGAATGAGGCGTTGCCACAAATCTACCTTCTTCTGCCGGTCATGGACGAGGCCAAACACTATTGGGTTTCAGACGATGAAGTCCGTAAGTTGATGCGCGCCGTTGCCGACTGGTTAGCTACTCACCCTGCACGGGATCTGATTACGAAGCGGCATTTGGCTCATCTGCGGAGCATGACAGAGAAGATGAATTTCCCAGTTGACGGCGACAAGGAAACAGCAGATGAGAAGGCCCTGCGACCCGTACTGGCTAGCAAAGCACTTCATGCTTTGCGAGCCACGGCTGTCCTGAATGCCCTCCAGCATGTCGGTGCACAAAGGGTGATTGACATGGGGTGTGGGGAAGAGGCACTGTTACAGAACCTGTTTGCTGATCCGNATTTTTCCATGATAATTGGGGCCGACGTATCTTCGCATGCACTCAATGTGGCTGAAGATCGATTAAAGTTGCGCGAGCTCGGAGACAGGCAAAAGGCGCGAATTCGATTGATCCAATCCTCAGCGACCTACCTGGATGACAGATTGCGGAATTTCGATGCCCGAGTCCCCATGGAGGTCATCGAGCATATTGACCCGGAAAGATAAGTAGCCTTGGCGAAGTCAGTTTTCGGACACGCACAGCCAAAGGCTGTTGTGGTGACGACACCCAACGCTGAGTACAACGCTCTGTACCCATTGCTGCCAGCGGACTCCTATAGACACTCTGACCACAGATTCGAATGGAACAGAAGCGAGTTTGAAGAATGGACGGCAGCTACAGGGGCCACTTATGGCTACTCAGTTGAACATCGAAACGTCGGCCATGTTGATGAACGACGGGGATCACCTACTCAGATGGCAATTTTAGTAGTGCATGAGCATGAGTGAACTGGCGATCCCTGAACTGTGTTTGGTGGTTCTCATAGAGNGGCCTAGCGGGTCTGGAAAATCTTCCTTTGCAGCAAAGAGCTTTNCAGGGTTTGAAATCCTCAGCAGCGATTTCTTCCGGNGGATGGTCTCCAACGATGAAAACAACCAAGCTGCANCCAAAGCAGCCTTTGAATCGTTAGATTTTGTGGCCGGAAAGCGTCTCGAGGCAGGGCTACTAACAGTCATAGACGCCACTAGCGTCCAATCAGACGNNCGCAGGCAATTGGTCGCTCTGGCACGGGAACATGACGTGCTGCCGGTAGCCACTCTCCTCGACCTGCCGTTGTCGGTGAGTCTGGAGCACAACGAACAGCGAAGTGACCGCACACTGGAATCTCACGCCATCAAACGCCAGCATGATCAGTTGCGCAGATCGATGAAAGGACTAGGCCGGGAGGGATTCAGGAAGATTCATACTTTGGGCTCGGTTGCTGCAATCGATGCCGCCATCATTCGGCGGGAACCATTGTTGAATCACTTCCGCTTTGATGAAGGACCATTTGATGTCATCGGTGATGTACACGGTTGTCTGAACGCACGATGCAGCCTCCTGGAAAAGTTGGGTTACCAGCTGAAGAGGGATGCAGAAAGTAAGGCAGTCGATGCAGTCCACCACCAAGGGCGTAAGGCCGTTNTTGTTGGGGACCTGGTGGACAGGGGACCAGAGAGCCCCGGTGTGCTTCGGCTGGTCATGGGAATGGTGGCACAAGAAAATACACGAGCCGTCCTGGGAAACCACGAGGACAAGTTGGTCAGGGCGTTGGAGGGCAAGAAAGTACAAACAACCCATGGACTTGCCGGGACTCTGGCTCAGTTGGCTGCTGAACCAGAAGAATTTCAGCGTGATGTCAAGAACTTCTGCCGTGGACTGGTTTCACATTTGGTACTAGACCGAGGGAAATTGGTTGTTGCACACACAGGAATGACGGAGGCCTATCTGGGACGAGCATCTGCAAGGGTCCGCGCATTCGCCCTCTATGGGGATACAACAGGGGAAACGGACGTGTATGGACTTCCAGTCCGCTATGCGTGGGCAAAGGACTACAGAGGCTCTGCAGCCGTCTTGTACGGACATACGCCAACATTGGATACTGAATGGATCAACTGCACCATGTGTCTAGATACTGGATGTGTCTCTGGTGGAAAAGTCAGTGCATTACGGTACCCCGAAAGGGAAGTTGTCCAAGTGCCTGCAGAGAAGATGTGGTTTGCACCAATTAAGCCGTTGGTCCCTGCCCAAGGGGACGGACAGCCTACTTTGGAATCTGGTGGGNGAGAGGCAACTGCGAGTCTAGAAGATCGCGCCGACGGCATGTTGAAGGTCAGCGACGTTCTGGGAAAGCAGACAATCCAAACTGGCATCCACGGACGTATTGGTATTCGCGAAGATCAGGCGGCCGGGGCTCTTGAGGTCATGAGTCGCCGGGCGACGGATCCGCGATGGATGCCCTACCTACCGCCTACGATGAGCCCAGTCACTACGTCGAAACTCCCCGAGCATTTAGAACACCCTCGCGAAGCCTTCGAGACATACNAAAAGGAAGGGGTTGAGAGTGTCATTTGTGAAGAGAAGCGTATGGGATCCCGCACCGTGGTACTTTTGACTCGAAATCCANCAAAATTCGATGCTCCCACGGGGTAACGGNGGACAGCGTATACGAGAACGGGACGTCCGTTCTTTGAGCGTGAAATTGCTGATGAATTTCTGAAAAGTCTTGATATTGCAGTTGAGAAGGCAGGACTTTGGGAAGAGTTGTCAACAGATTGGTTGCTAATCAATGCCGGGCTCTTGCCATGGTCCTTCAAAGCCGAAGACATGATCTGTGGCCAATATGCTGCCGTCGGAGTCGGAGCCGGCGCAGGCAGTGGGCTGGCAGACGCAGTAGTGGCCTTGAAAGAAGCCTTAGTCTCCGGTGTTGATGTGAGTGAGCTGTTGGGTCGAATCGAAAGCCGCAAACAGAATGCGGCAGCCTATGTGAGTGCCTACCGAAACTACAGTGCACCGACAGATGGATTGGAAGGAGTGCAGTTGGCACCCTTACAACTATTAGCATCCGAGGGTATCAACCATTCCGGACGCGATCACTAGTGGCGCTTGCAAGTCATCGATAGGCTCGCGGAGGCAGACCCTAAACTCATCCGAAAGACACGGCGCCTAGTAGTANAAACAGGAGAAATTGAGTCCTGTAGAGCTGGTGAGCGCTGGTGGCAGGAACTCACGGACGCCGGGTGTGAGGGAATGGTGGTGAAGCCACTAAACAACNCTCCCTACAGGCTAAGTACTTCTGGCGGGAGCAAGACACTAGTACAACCAGGTATTGAGGTCAGGGGACGTGAGTACCTGCGGATCATTTACGATCCCGACTACACGGATACCAAGAACCCTACGAGACTGAAGAACAGAAACTTTGCGCACAAGCGATCTCTAGTCTTGCGGGAATATTCGCTTGGCATTGAGTCTGTGGATCGTCTTGTTGTCAACGAGCCCTTGTGGAAAATACATCAGGCAGTCTTTGCTGTGTTGGCTTTAGAGTCCAAAACTATCGATCCCAGACTCTAACAACTGAAAGGTACCCGATTGATTAATTCTTGAATTCCATCAATACTCTTTCCCACTAGGCTTGATCCCTGTGTGTTGGGCAGGAAAGGGAATGCAACTTCGGGGACGCTATACGGGACCAAATGGGGAGGGCGTAGTTCTGGATTTGGACTTCTCCGACGATGATGTATGTTGTCGCCGGAGTCGGCGCGTTGTGGTGCACTAAGCAACTTTGGCGAAGTCTTGGCAAGAGCAAGTCGGCTACAAAGCAGGAATACAGGAATCCCCATGAAATCTGCGAGTCCACTCACTGCTCGCCATCTAGCCCTGACAATGTTTAGGTGAAACGTCGACTCTCGATCTCCAACAGAACAATTCATTGATGTTCCACGTGAAACAAGGACCTTGAACTTGGCGGGTTCACGTAGAGGACTAGTAGTTGATGGGTTATTGGCCTTCAAAGATGCTGCCGTAAGTCGCTGTATTTGTTGTGTTTATGCTAACTCTGGCATGTCGGGGTTCTCATTGAGGTATCCATTGAGTGTTTCCTGGTTTAGGAAGACTGGCTCTTCACTGGTAGAGAACGCTCCAGCAAGTGGCTCCTGATGCGGGGTACGGTCTTGTTCTTGCGGGTTGGTCCGGGACCGCTCCAGTGCTGTGGGTGCGTACCTGCTACGGGCCCAGGAATGTTGTTGGCCTTATGTTGCGTCTGGGTCGGGGTGTTGTTGGTGGAGTTTGTGGTTGATGATTTTNCGTATCCATTGTGGGTAGACCGGTGGTTGGCCATCGTGGGGTGTTGGTGGGTGGTATTTGCCGGTGGGTGAGGTCCAGGCGATTCCGGTGGTGGTCATGTGGGGTGTCCAGCCACGAAGTTTTACCTCTCTTCGTTCCGGGGATTGGTTGATGCGGTACGCACCGTTGCGGGTTTTATCGTCTGTGAAGTGCTTGATGAGGTGGTGATGTTTACAGAGGGTGTGAAGGTTGCTGAAGATGGTGGGTCCGCCACTGTTGAAGCTTGTGAGGTGATCAATTTCTGCTGTGGAGGCTTTAGCTGTGCAGCCAGGGAATTGGCAGTATTCATCTCTGATCCGCAGCATGGTCCGCATGGCTTTAGTGATTCTGTAGCATTGCGGGGCTGAGTCCAGGGGCTCGTTGGTGATCGGGTCTACTAAGACCCGGTAAAAGCTTGAGGAGTGTGCCAGGAGGTGTTGGGCGACTTCCATGCTGATGGGTCCGGCACCTTCCATCCAGGCTGGCTCGTTCGTGGCACCGAGTAAAGACAGCACGGGGATCAACACCACCGGGGTGGCCTGCGGTAGGGCGGCCACACCACCTCCGACAGACACCGAACCAGCACCCGAACCAGCACCAGGCCCAGGCCCAGCACCAGTGCCTGTGCGTGTGCGTGTGTTTGGTGTGGGGTGAGGGTCGGTGGTGTTGCGTGGGGTGCCAGTGACGGTGGTCGCGGATATCTGGGTCCTTGAAGCCGGGGTCCTGGTAGTCCGGGTCGTCAAAGACAGGGATTTGCCAGGGTTGGAGCCGGTAGCGGCCTTGCTCCGGGTCATCACTACTGCCATCGGTGTCACGCTCTGGCTCGCTACGGTCTTGCCCTGTTTGAGGGGTGTGGTTCTGGGCTGGGGTCATCAGCTCCGAGATATGCGCATCAAAGCCAGCAAAACCAGTATTTTCAGCATTACCAGCATTACCGGCATTACCAGCATTACCAGCATTACCGGCATTTCCGGTGGGGTGGTTTGGGTGGGGTGTGNNGATGTGGTTGTGGGCCATGGATTGGTTCAGGAGTAAGGCGGCGGCGACGTCGGCGCGTAGTTGAGTTAGGGTTCGTTGTTCGTGGGGNCCTTGTGCTGCTTGGGCTGTGAGGGTGCATTGGTCCCAGATGCCCTCGATGGTTGGTGCTGGGGCGTAGAGACTGAGCCAGGACATGCCGTCGTGGGCGTGGCTCACACGTAGGTACCGACTGGTGTAGGCGTGGCGGGTCCTGGCGGGAATGGTTTCTGGGTAGCGGCGTTCACGCAGGCGTCTAGCTTTNTCCCGGAAGCTAGAGACTGTGGAGTCTTTGGCTTTATCCAGGAGTGCTTGCTCGAACGTGTCGATGGTTGCTGCAGGGAGCCCGGCGGTGCGTAGTAGGGATGTTTCCTCGGTCATGATCACTGCGTGTTCCCAGGCCAGCTCACTATTATGTAGGGCTGTGAGGGTGGTGGGTAGCTCACGGATCAGGGTGGCTGCTTGTATCATCAGCCGATCGGTGTTCCCTTCAGGGATGTGCAAGATAGTGGCTAGTTCAGCCCGCATCACGGAGTAAGTTTGCGTGCGTTGCCAGGGATCTAGTAAGAGTACTGTGGCCTCTACCGCGGTGCAGGACTGTAAGCGTTCAATCAGGACAGCGGCCAGGGCAGCGCATTGATTCTGGTGCTTNTTCAAGGCCATGATCGCCTCGGTGCACTCCTGAATCAAGGACCTCACCACTCCCACCTGAGATGACGGCCCATCAGAGGGATCAGGACCAGTAATGGTTCCTGAATTTTCTGTGCCGTCCTTGCCCGTGATGGGGTTGAAGAAGGTGTGGGGAATGGTGGCAGGCCCGTCATGGTGGCGATACTCACGGAGAGGGTTCAAGAACGGAAGGGCCAGTGCAGTGATCAGGTCCGCCACAGTTGCTGTGGTGGATGAATCTTCCCGATCAGCCGGGAAATTCACTGAACTACCCATACCACAAGTATAGTCACCACGAACGAGAGAATCAATAGGTACACCATAGTTCCCCGAATAAATATACGAGGAATATTCCAAGGTGATACTGGTGGTTAGAGCCAGTGGTTCCAAATTTGGAGCTTGTGATTTTGCGTAAAGGCCACCCCACAGCAATGCCGGCGGGTCCCGCAGTTGAATAGGAACAGGCTAGGTTAGGTGAGGCCGTGCAGGTCAGCCCAGTTCCATGGGTGCGAAGTAGCTTCTAAGCGTGCTGAGCTGCGCGGTGGAGACGCATGCGTACGTAACTGAATACTTGCCCCGATTGGCAGCAGGACCGAATGTTCAGAAATAAACAAGCTAGTGAGCCCGCGCACTGCAAAGACGTTCAACTTATGAAATGCCGAGACGCAGTTCACTGTTAGGTAGTTTCACGTGAAACATAGTGAGCGAAGCGAAAGTGAGTTACTTTTCGCCCGATCCCGCTGAATCTCACGGAATGACAATCAATTACTTAACGCTTAGGATCAATCTGGGAGAACTTGAAAGTCAGGCTTAAATAGGTGTGGACCAGACAGTGTCCGGTCCACAACCATTCGAGCTGCTTGCGTGCTATTTCACGGAAGCTTGTCGCCGTCCGAATCTAAGCTCCACCAGTGACTTCGATGACTGCTTGGATTACAGGCCGAACCCTATTTCAGAAAATCTGCAAATTCCTTTTCAAAGTACTGCTTGGGGCGGGCGCCAATGACTGTGCTCTGGATTTCGCCGCCCTTGAATAGGTAAACGGCAGGAATGGAGGTAATCCCGTACTTGGCGGAAATGGCGGGATTTGCATCAACATCTACCTTTATGACCTCCACCTTGTCGGCGTACTCCACAGAGATCTCATCAAGGATGGGACCCAGTTTACGGCACGGTCCGCACCATTCGGCCCAGAAATCCACGATGACGGGCTTGTCGGCATTCAGGACAACATCGGTGAATGTTGCATCAGTTGCACTCTTGGCATTGCTCATGGTGAACTACTTTCTCTTAGGAATTCTGCTCGGCTAGGAAGTGCTCCACATCCAGTGCGGCAACACATCCTGAACCAGCGGCAGTAATAGCTTGGCGGTAGGTGGGGTCAACCACGTCGCCAGCGGCAAAGACACCTGGAAGATTGGTCTTAGAGGATCGGCCTTCCACTTCAATGGTTCCAGCCGCTGTCAGATTAAGGACGCCTTTGACAAGGTCAACACGGGGATCGTTGCCTATAGCAACAAANACTCCTGTGACTACCAATTCGCTCTTTTCATTGGTGATCAAGTTGTTCAGTCGAATACCACTGACCTTGGCGTCTCCATCAATACCAACAACCTCTGAGTTCCAGATGAATTTGATCTTGGGATGGTTCAAGGCGCGATCAGCCATGATTTTGGAAGCACGGAGAGAGTCGCGGCGGTGCACAACGGTGACAGACTCAGCGAACTTGGTCAAGAAGATGGCCTCCTCCATAGCGGAATCACCACCACCAATAACAGCAATATCGTGTCCCTTGAAGAAGAAACCATCGCAGGTGGCGCACGAGCTCACACCGTGACCAACCAAGCGCTTCTCGCCCTCAACCCCGAGCTCGCGGTAGGCCGACCCCGTAGAGATGATCACGGTGCGCGCCTTGAACTCCTGGCCGTCAGCCAGGGTCACAGTCTTTACTGCACCTGCAAGCTCAACGGAAGTTACGTCGTCGTACATCACCTCGGTGCCAAACTTTTCCGCCTGCTGGCCCAAGTTCTCCATCAGGTCCGGACCCATAATCCCGTCGGGGAATCCGGGNAAGTTTTCCACATCAGTGGTGTTCATCAGCTCACCGCCGGCTGTAACGGAACCGGCGATCATGAGCGGCTTGAGATCAGCGCGGGCAGTGTAAATCGCGGCAGTGTAGCCTGCGGGACCTGAACCTACGATGATGACATCACGGACATCGCTTGCGGGTGTAGCTTGCGTGCTCACGGGTGAGTGTTCCTCTTCCTTCATTGATTGAGCCGGTACTTAGGCGGCACAATTTTGGCTTCCTTATCCACAACCGGCGCGGGGACGCCGTTATTCCGCCACACAGAGGCGGGGAAAGTTTATGGGTTACTTGACACCGATTTCGGTAATTTTCAAACCAAAGGGATACGTCACGAATGTCTGAAGATTGGGCAACTGCGTAAAGCTGATAATGACGTATTTGGCCTTTACACCAGGGGCTGCAGTGAACGTGAACTCAGGTGCGCTGAAGGAGCCGCTGCCAATCTTGGTTGCCCCNTGAAGTTCGGGCTTACTGTTGGTCAAGATGTTGAACTGGCCGCCAGATCCGCCAAGCTGATTGATAGTCACCGTGCTTATGGTGGACTCTTTCTCCAATTCAACCACTAGGTCAATACTGTCAGTCATGTTAGCGAAATCGGCGTTGGAGAACTCCACTGTGGGCCAGTAAGTGCCCGGGTTGCCATCGATGGCGTCCTTCAGGCGGGGNTAATACGCTTCGCTATAATTCTGCACACCTGGCGCATATTTTGTGATGTCAGTAAGCCCCTTGATCACCGGTGCCACCGCTGCTGGTTCAACAGGCGCCACCGACGCGGGTTTCTGGCTTGGCTGCGACGTCCCGGCCGAGGTAGTGGTGCTGGCCTGGTTGTTGTCAGAAGAATTGAACAATGTGCCAATGTGCTGGACGGCAAANATGAGCGCACCGATGAGCAAGACAG
Organism: Arthrobacter polaris; assembly: GCF_021398215.1. Lineage (NCBI taxonomy): Bacteria > Bacillati > Actinomycetota > Actinomycetes > Micrococcales > Micrococcaceae > Arthrobacter > Arthrobacter polaris. The sequence continues at coordinate 3,572,087 of NZ_CP071516.1, read as the reverse complement.
TGACAATTGCCCCTGTCAGCCACCGACCGCTTGTACGCGGGGCATTGTCCTCGTCGTCATCGTCAGTGTCGTCGACGTTGTTCTGCGTGTAATCGTCGCTGGCATCGCGTAATTGCACAGGGAATGTCCCCGGACGGTGGGCTTGGGCATCATTTTCCTGGTGACTCTTAGGTTCTTCGTTGATGAACCCGTAGTCATCCTCATCCCACAACGTTACCTTTGAGGTGGGCTGCGGGTTTGTTGCAGGAGCCGGGATTGCTGTGGGAGGCACGACGGCGGCTGCTGGGCTGGGTACTGACGCTGCCGGAGGCGTGGTGGACACGGGGNNCAGCTGACTGGCGTCCGGTGGCTTCCTTGTGCACCTTGGCCAATGGTGGCGAGGGGTCAAAGGGGAGTTGTCTTCGTAAACGTATGCGCCGCCTGCAGGNGCTGCATCGCGGGCCTGGCCGAATATTTCCGTGCCGAGCGTATCGGTGAAGAACGGTTCCTGGTAGAGCTCCTCAGCTGGTTCCGTAGGGACCACAAGGTCCAGCAGATCAGCGGGTGAGGTCCTAGCCGCAATGAGGTACGTCGCGTTGTCCTGCGAGCCCAGGTCAAGGATCGAAACGTTGGACGCCCTGGTTCCGATGGCGACTTCGCGAGCACTTTGGGTCAGATTTGCGGAATTCTCCACAGCAGAAACCAAAATGCTGACCGGTCGGTTCAGGACTTGGTCCAAACCATCCAAAATAATGTCGTTCTCGGCGGAAGCCAAAATACGTCCGGTCACCTTGTAGCGGCCACCAAGGATGGAGCCCACATCAATGGGTTGTGGCACCAAATCCTCCTCATACATACATGGTGGCTTGTGCGAGCTATGCGCATCAAGCCATATTTTGACTGATTCTATAGGAAAACCTTGCAAATTCCATGGTTGTGGTCTTGACCGGCCGCGACCATTTATGAAATCTGTCTATTTGAGCGGTAGACGGCTGCGAACTTGAGCCAACAAAGGTCTCAGCAGGGCATCCACTTCCGGAACACGTAGCTGCTTCAGAACCACAATATAGACAGTGGCCATGATAGTTCCCACCACGGCCAAAGCAAACGCCGAGGCAGGGATCGAGGTCCACATGAAACCGCTGCTGGAGGCACTACCGAAGAGTCTCAGGACCAGCTCGCCCACAATGCCAGCCACCAGGGCTGCGGCAAGGAAACGCATGTGTGCGCGCATGATCAGGCCGCCACCGTAATCGCCGAGCTTGGCGCGCAGGAATAGGTGGCTGACAACGGGACCCAAAATATTGGTCAACGTGTAGCTGGCCGCCAGGCCGTAGATGATGAACTCATTGGGCAACAGTGCTGCCAACAGGGCTGAACCCATGCCAATACTTACCATGATGCACTGGATCTTGAAGGGTGTCTTCGCGTTTTCCTGCGCATAAAACACCCTGTTGAGGATGAAATTTATGCTATAAAACGGTGCCCCAATCGCCAAGATAGCCAGTGTGATGGCAATCTGGCGGCCTACTACNTCCTGATTACCGCTAAAGAGCATTCCGAAGGGACCTGAAAGAACAACCAGCGCACTTGCGGCAAAGACCGTGGCCATACCTGTGGTCCGCAGCGCCCCTCCGAGTGAGCTGCGTAGCCCTGAGATGTCTTTGCGTGCGGCGGCGTGGGCCATGGCGGTGAACATGACGGTTGCAATGGACAACGCAATGATCGAGTGCGGCATGATGTACAGCTCAGTGGCCCGGTTCAACACGAAAAGACCTGGAATACCGGATCCGGGGACGGCATCACTTTTACCACCAGTGGGGATAGTGGCCACGCGCATGATGATGATGAAGCTCAGATTACCAATGATCATGGTGCCCATGGTCCAGACGGCAATTTTGGCTGTGGCACCCAAACCAGTGCCCTCCAANCCAAATTTGGGCCGCAAATTAAGACCCAGACGCTGGACGGGAATCAGCAATACTGCCGACTGAACCACGATGCCTAAGGTGGCTGATCCTGTCAGTATCAAGGTCTGGGTTGCGGTCAANTTATCTACCGTGTGCGGGTTTGACGCCGCGCCGCCAGCAACAACAATGAACACCAGAAGGCCCGCAATGGCCACTACATTGTTGACCACTGGGGCCCAGGCGTACGCCTTGAAAGAATTGTGTGCGTTCAGGACCTGACCCAACAACGAGAACAAGCCATAGAAGAAGATCTGGGGAAGCAGGAACAAACCAAAGGTGATGGCTAATTCAAGCTGCTTGCCTTCGAACGAGGTTGACAGCCCCATAATGGGNGTCACGAGCAACAAAACCACTGTTGTAAGGGCCAACACGCCCAAGATGCCTAATGTCAGAAGCCGGGAAATAAAGTCAGAACCCTTATCCGGGTGCTTGCTGGCCTTGGCGATCTGCGGGATCAGTACCGCGTTGAACACGCCACCGGCGAGCATCAAATAGATCAGATTGGGGAGGTTGTTGGCGCCCTCAAAGATGTCACCAATGGTGGTGCCAGCGACTGCAAAGGCCAGCACGATGCCCTTGATGAAACCAAGGATGCGTGAGGCCAAGGTGCCAATAGCCATGGACGCGCCGGATCTGGCTGCACTGGACATGGCCACCTTGGACTGACTTACGTTGGGTTTGTTTGCCTTGAATCTCGCAGAGCTGGAACTGTTGCCGGACGACGGCGACCGATCGCCACTTTGGGAGTTAGTCAAAGGCTGTGCCTGAGTCTGCGGTGGGGCCTGCATGGCTGCCTGGGGAGAGGCCTGCACGGCTGCCAGCATCGAGGTGTCCAAGCTGGCCTGCAGGGCAGCCGAACGCGGCGAGGCAGTGGGTTTGGGCGGGATATAGACCCGTTCATCGTTAGACATTGCTTCCATCATCTCACTGCAGGCTCAAAGAGTGCTGGCAGCGCCAGCCGGAGCTGCGGGTTAGAAGTGCTCCGCTAACAGGTCACGGGCTAGATCGGTAATGCGGCGCTCATTGGGNAAGGAGAGTTTCTTGGCCAATTCCGCCAAGGGAATCCAGGCTACGTCAACTGCTTCATGGTCGGGGTCATTTTCAATGGTGAGAAAACCACCCGTGGCACGCAGCAAGAAGTGGTGGACTGTTTTGTGTACCCTGTGCCCGCTGACGGTGAACCAATAATCAATGCTGCCCAAGGTGGCAAGCACGTCCCCGGCGATGCCGGTTTCTTCTTCGATCTCACGCACGGCAGCTTCAGCGTGGGTCTCCTCGCCTTCGGGGTGGCCCTTCGGCAGGCACCACTCAAGCCGGCCACCGCGGTTGATGCGGGCAATGATCGCAACTTCAGGGACGCCGTCGTTCAACTGAATAACAACACCGCCAGCGGAGACCTCCTCGATGGTGGGCAGCTGGCTTGGCACTGTGGGTGCTGCGGGCACAACCTGGGCACCCATTGCCGATGGCAACGGGTTCCTCTTGGGCGCGCGCGGCACTGGGTGAACCATGGAGTCCACTCTAGCTATCTTTGGCCACGGATGATGACAGGGCAGATGCGCAGTTTTGGGGTGTCTGCGCAGTTCGCATCGGCCAGGGCAAGCACGCAAGGGCTAAAAGTCTGGCATCCTTAAGGAACCATGGATTTAGCGCTTGATACTTCAAAATTTGACCCAGTTGTTCTTGAACTGGGCCGGCTCTTTGCCGACGCCGGTTATGAACTTTCCCTCGTCGGCGGACCTGTCCGTGACCTATTCCTAGGACGGACTTCCCCAGACCTGGACTTCACCACCAACGCCACCNCCGAGGAAATTCTCGCTGTGGCCAAGAAGTGGGCGGACTCGCACTGGGAAATGGGCCGCGATTTTGGCACCATCGGCTTCCGAAAGCGCAACCGCAACAAGGAGGTGCTGCTCATTGAGATCACCACCTACCGTGCCGAAGCGTATGATCCGCAGTCCAGGAAACCTGTTGTGGCGTTCGGCAGATCATTGGTGGAGGACCTCCAACGGCGTGACTTCAGTGTTAACGCCATGGCGCTGCGGCTGCCCGAGATGGAACTCATCGACCCCTTCGGTGGTGCCGAAGATCTTGGTGCCGGATTACTGCGTACACCCGGCAAGGCTGAGGACTCTTTCTCTGATGACCCGCTGCGCATGATGCGCGCCGCCCGCTTTGCTTCCCAGCTTGGCTTTTCACTGCACCCGGAGGTGCTGACGGCCATGACGGAGATGGCGGAGCGGATCGGTATCATTTCCGCTGAGCGGGTACGGGACGAACTGGTGAAACTGATTTGTGGGGTGCACCCCAGGGCAGGCATTGACATTTTGGTAGAGACCGGGCTTGCCGCCTTGGTGCTGCCAGAAATTCCCGCGCTGAAGCTCGAAACTGATGAGCACCACCGCCACAAAGATGTCTACCAGCACTCCTTGCAAGTGCTGGAGCAGGCGGCAACTCTGGAGAGCGGACCCGGCGGGCCTGTTCCGGGCCCGGATTTTGTGTTGCGTTTTGCTGCGTTGATGCACGACGTCGGCAAGCCCAAGACCCGCCGTTTTGAACCAGGTGGCGCGGTCAGTTTTAGGCACCATGACTTAGCTGGTGCCAAGCTGACGGCAAAACGTATGAAAACACTAAGGTTCGACAACGACTCAATCAAGGCAGTCTCGCGCTTAGTGGAGTTGCACATGCGCTTCTATGGTTATGGTGAGGCGGGCTGGAGTGATTCGGCGGTGCGCCGTTACGTGACCGACGCCGGCNCCCTCCTTGAACGCCTGCACCGGCTGACCCGTTCCGACGTCACCACGCGCAACCAGCGCAAGGCCGAGCGGCTCTCCTTTGCCTATGACGACCTCGAAGCGAGAATTGCCGTCTTGGCCGAGCAAGAAGAGCTCGATTCCATTCGTCCGGACCTTGACGGGNGCGCCATCATGGCCTTGCTCGAGATCAAACCGGGCCGTGTTGTAGGCCGCGCGTACGCCTACCTTCTTGAACTGCGGATGGAACATGGACCGTTGGGTCCTGAGAAAGCTGGCGAAGAATTGCGTTTGTGGTGGGCTGAGCAACCCGAATCACAGCCGACTTTGCTGAACGTAGAAGCCACAGAAGCCAACCCTGCACAAGCCCGTCCTGAAGAGCATTCGGGCGCAGTTGAAGGATAAGTAGTCTTCTCCCGAGTATCCGCCGCACGTTTGCCGATTGGAAAAACGCCATGAGCCACAGCCACGAAGAGAACACCCCAGTGCCGTTGCACCAGTCCCGGGCGGACCGAAGCTGTGGCTGTTGCGCCACGGCGAAACTGAGTGGTCCCGAAGCGGACAGTACACCGGCTTGACGGACCTGCCGTTGACAGAGGTAGGAGAAGTCCAGGCGCGCTCGGCGCAGGCTACCCTGTCCGACGTCGACTTTGACCTTGTCCTTACTTCCCCGTTACAGCGGGCACACCGGACGGCAACCCTGGCGGGCTTTCCCGATGCAGTGGTGGAGCCAAACGCCGTTGAATGGGACTACGGAGACTACGAAGGCATTAACAGTTCAGTTGTCCGCGCCCAAAACCCTGACTACTTGATTTGGGATAATGGTGTGCCCAATGGCGAGACTATAGAACATGTGGGGGCCNGCGCGGATGCCATTGTTGAGCGCGTGCGTGCGGTCACCAGAGAAGACGGTGCGCCAGCGAATGTGCTGGTGGTGGCGCACGGGCACTTCCTACGCATCCTGACCGCGCGCTGGTTGGGGCTGCCTGCCGGGGAGGGGCGGCACTTTGTTTTGGGTACGGCCAAAGTTTGCACATTAGGGTGGGACAAGCGAACCCCTGCCGTTGAACAGTGGGGCCTGTAGCGCGCTGGCTATAGCCCTGTGGTGACTCAATCAGGTTCAAAGACCGTGACCCGGTAGGCTCATGTTCATGCAGGAATCACAGGCTTCGGGTACTCCGACCCGGCATCTCATCGTTGTGCCAACACGGAGTGACTCCTTGCTATCAACCATGACCGAACCTGTGGGTGGTCCACTGGGAAAACGGACTGCCNCCGGAATGACGAACCCCGGTNTTNTTAGTGTGGAACGGGTCCTGATCCTGATGACTACCGTGGCGGCGCTCATCGCCGTCATGACCAAGTCGCATTGCCGCAGTACAGGCTGGACCACCNCTGACCAGTATTCAACCGTGTGCTGGTCTGTTNTTCCCAACTCGTTTGTGGACGATAAATTGGGCACTCTTTTCCCATTTTTCAGCCCAGGATCTTCCTTTGATCACCCCTTACTGGCAGGGTGGATTGCGGGCCTTACGGCTTGGCTGACCCGCGAATCTGGCGACGGTGCACTGCGTCAACTGGCCTTCTTTGACCTGAATTCAGTTCTGGTTGCGGTGCTCTGGATTATCACCGTCATCTTGGTCGCGCGCACTGCTGGACGCCGTAGTTGGGATGCGGCTATTGTGGCCACCAGCCCAGTTCTGATGCTGACCGCCTATGTCAGCTGGGACTTCTGGGCTGCGGCCCTCGTGAGCCTGGCGATTTACCTCTTTNCCCGCCGCCAAACGCTGTGGGCCGGAGCTGCCCTAGGTGTTGGCGCCATGGCCGCCCCGTACCCCTTGTTANTTTTGCTTGCCTTGTTGGTTCTTGGCATCCGTGCCGGACGTGCCACAAAGATGCTCGAAATGATAGCAGCGGCCACCATCGCTTGGCTGCTTATGGTAGCGCCTGTGATGGCAAAGAACCCGCCAGCATTTCCAGATTATTTGAAGGGTCTCATTGGTGCGCAGCCGTCAGAGTCTTCCTTGTACGGCGGTTACAACCTCGTTGCCGAACGCATGGGCTGGCCCGTGATGGACGTCGGTATGAGCAATGCAATCGCCGCGATCTTGCTGGCCGCACTGATTCTGGGTGTGGCAGCTTTGGGTCTCTACGCTCCGCGCCGCCCACGCGTTGCACAGCTTNGTTTTGTGGCCGTTGCTGGCTTCATGATGCTGAGCAAGAGTGCGGAACCATGGCAGGGGATTTGGCTGATTCCACTGCTGGCGTTGGCCTTGCCACGATGGCGTCCAGTGCTGCTATGGCAGGGCGCAATCATTACGCACTTCATCGCCCTGATGCTCTATCGCAGTAAGGTCCTGGGTGACATCAGTAGCCAGCACGCCATCGACACGCCATATTTTGTGATGGCAGCGATGATATCGGGCGCTGCCACATGGACCCTGATCGGGCTGGTGATCCGTGACATATACGCCCCTGAGTATGATGTTGTGCGCCGTGGCGGCGTGGATGATCCGCAAGGCGGTATGCTGCTTGGTCTGCCCACGGATCCGGTGGTGGCACTGATCCATAAAGATGATGCCAGCTCTGCTCGATCCGCAGAAAAATCAGCTCTGGAAAACTCAGTCCTGGAAAAATCAGCTACCGACGTGGCTGAACCAGCTGGCTCACAGGAGGAATAGCGTGATCGATGTGGCTGTGGTGGGCTCTGGGCCCAACGGGCTCGCTGCAGCTCTAACAATGGCACGGGCGGGGCTTTCGGTACATCTTNTTGAGGCTGCCGATTCCATGGGTGGTGGCACTCGAAGCGCTGAGTTGACCTTACCGGGCTACCGCCACGATGTATGCGCAGCTGTGCATCCCATGGCACTTGCCTCACCGTTCTTCAAAGCGTTTGAACTTGAGCGCAGGATCGAACTGCTGGTGCCGGAGATTTCCTATGGGCACCCGCTCGACGGCGGTCGAGCAGGTATTGCTTACCTCAGCTTGGACCGCACGGTGGAGGGGCTAGGTATTGATGGCAGAGCATGGCGGAGGCTGATGGAGCCCTTGCTGCGCAGACTAGAAGGCGTCATTGACTTCACTCAAGGCAGCCTGCTCCGGGTTCCCAAGGATCCACTAGCCGTTGTTGAATATGGTGTCCGCACACTGCTGCAGGGAACCNCCGCGTGGAATGTGGGCTTCAAAGAGNGGGTTGCGCCAGCCATGATGACAGGTGTGNGGGCACACGCCATAGGGCGCCTACCATCGTTGGCCACATCGNGGGCTGGTATTTTGTTGGGTGTTTTGGCCCACGCCGGTGGCTGGCCTGTTCCGCGCGGTGGCTCTCAAGCTATTGCTCAGGCCATGGCGGATGACCTGCTTGCTCATGGTGGAGAGATCCACCTCGCAAATCGCATCGACAGTGTGGCCGAGCTCAAGGCAGCCACCGGTGCGAAGGCGGTCATTTGCGATACAACGCCACGCGCTCTGGCCGCCATGGCACGTGAAGAATTACCAGAGAAGTATATACGTGAACTGGAATCTTTTAAATATGGCGCAGGGATTTGTAAAGTTGATCTTGCTCTCTCGGGGCCGGTGCCTTGGACCGTGGCTGAACTTCGGAATGCACCCACCTTGCACCTAGGTGGGTCGCGTGAAGCGATTGCTTTCGCCGAAGGGGAAGTGCTGGCAGGACGCCACCCACAAGACNCCTATGTACTGGTTGTCCAGGCGGGAGTCCTTGATAATAGTCGGGCCNCCGGAGGGCATCATACTTTGTGGGCTTACACCCATGTTCCTTCTGATTCCACCCGTGACTGCACGGAGGATATTCTGCGCGCAGTAGAGAAACATGCCNCGGGGTTCAGGGATCTCATCCTCGCCACGAGCACGCAGAGTGCTCACGATGTGGGGTCTNACAACGCTAATTACATTGGTGGGGACATCAGTTCCGGCGCAGTGACTTTGGCGCAGTTACTTAAACGCCCTGTTGTGTCTGCTGATCCGTGGCGGACACCGGCGCCGGGGCTGTACATAGGTTCAGCGTCAACGCCGCCCGGGCCGGCTGTGCACGGCATGNGGGGTTGGCTTGCCGCGAAGTCTGCGTTGAAAAATACCTTTGGCTTGCCATCCCCAGATCTTGCGCTCAAGACGGTGCTTTAGGGCTTTAGCGAGGAATAGAATTAGTGCCATCACTACGGAACTAAATAGAAATGACCCGCAGCAGGGCTTGGAAAAGGCACAATAATTGTGGTTTTAGCCAGTGCTGCGAGCCAGTTTCTTATCTGGATGACCCCGTGATTCAGATGGGGCTAGTTTCGGCGGTCCAGAGTTCCCAACTTAACGCCATTGGCATCCTTGATGGTCAGAACGTCGCCGGCGATGGTGCCGCTGGCAGCTTTGGAGAGCCAGGTGTCAACGCCGTCACACATCATTTTGGTACCGCCGAGCTGTTGGAACGTCAGCTCGCCCTTGACCAGGAACCACTGCCCCGACAAGCGGTTGCAACCGTCGCTGCCTGTCACAAATCCGGCCTCTTCGAAGCCAGGATCTTGATCGGCAGCCAACGCCATCTCAAAGTATGGCTTCTTGTCGGTGTTGTAACCGTCGCCCCAAGTGCCAACGGGGCCCGTTGCGGCACCACAGGAAGAGAGGGTCAAAGCTAGGAGAAGGCTACCGGCAAGGGTTGCAAGGCGTTTCATAATGAGGGGTGCTCCGATCGCGCTGGTCTAAACGTGCGTTTCCCTTATGTTATTGCATGCCCGCACATTCCCGGCCTTCGGCTGATCTTACTCAGTGTGCGGCAACGCTAGTTTCCGTCGGGACTGGTGTGGTCAGGGCGCCGTCGCGCATGGTGGCCACAGCGTCGGTGAGCGGTACAAACTCCGTGTCGTGGGTGACCATGAGCGTTGCCACGTTGAACTCGTCGCAGACCGTGCGCAACAACCTCACGATGGAATCGCTGCGGGAGTGATCGAGTGCGGCGGTTGGCTCATCAACTAACAAGACCCTGGGCTGGGCCATGAGTGCACGGGCAATGTTAACCCGCTGGCGTTGACCTCCGGAGAGCTGGTGTGGGCGTTTGTTGGCACAGTCTTCAAGGCCCACCAGCTCTAGTAGTTCCGCGGCCCTGAGCCCTGCCGTGCGGAGGGACTTTCCGCGCAAGTGGTCAGTGATGATGAGCTGTTCGGCGGCAGTGAGTGAGGCCAGCAGATTGGGTTGTTGGAAGATGATGCCCACCTTGTCCCTGCGCATTACTGCCAGCTCTTTCTCGGAAAGTGCTGTGGCGTCGACGCCGTCGATCATGACCAGACCCGAGGTGGGCTTGATCAAAGTGGCGGCCACGGCTAACAGACTGGACTTTCCCGACCCGGAGGGACCCACCAAGGAGACGAACTGACCCGGATGGACCGCGAGGTTCACGGCGTCCAAGGCCGTCATGAGCCCGTCACCATCGGGGTATTGCAGTGTCACGTTGATCAGATTCAATGCAGTCATGGGAGGTTCCTTAACAAATAGTGAGGTGAAAATGGTGTGGCCCGCGGCGAGCTTGCGATCCAATGACGGAAAGTGCTGGGCCCACGCGGCCGAGGGGCCCGCGGCGAGCTTGCGAGCCGTGGGAGGCCGTGGGGACTAGTTGCCGCCGAGGGCGATCATGGCGTCAACCCGGGTTACCTTGCGGACGGCCAGTGCCGATCCCGCCAGGCCGAGGAGCACAATTCCGACCACTGGGAGCAGGGTTGTGGCGATGGTGAGCAGGAAAGGGGCTGCTTGTGCAGCAAAGTACCCACCAATGACACCTATGATCCCGCCCAGTCCGGCCCCGGCCAGCAGTACAAGTGCTGCTTGGGTCAAGGCGTCCTTTAAGAGGTAGCTGCCGGAGGCGCCCATGGCCTTTAGAACAGCGATGTCGCGGGTGCGCTGGACAGTCCAAACCGTCAGGAAGGCCACTATGACCAGTGCTGAGATGCCATATAGGAATGCCTGCATCATCATCAATGAGCCGTTTTCGCTTTTGTAACCGCCCAAGCCGGCAAAGGAACCAGTGCGTGAAGTGCTCATTGTGCCCGCAGCGGCGTTGGTGGCAGTGGCATCAACTGTTGCGCCGTCGCGGTAAGTTACTGCCACAACGGTTGCCAGCTGTCCGGGATCACTTAGATGAGCAATTTTNGTCCATGCTGCCAAAGTGGTCCATACCACCGAGGAGTGCGAATACCACTGCTCGGGGACAACGGCACTGACTTTCAGATCGACACCACCGAGCGTGACGGTGTCGCCGGTAGTCAGGGATAGCTCTTTGGCTACGTCCTGGCCAATGACCACCGTCTCGTCGGTGACGGCCGACGGCGCGATCCCGGCATCGGTGCCGTTCGCACCGACACCGAACACGGCAACGTTGGTGGTGCCCTGGCTGGCTCCCTTGGCTTGGAAGCGGGTCTGGTTGATACCCAAGGGAACAGCAGAGGCCACACCGGCAGTGTTGGCCCAGATGTTGGCCTGCTCCTGCGTCACTTCACTTTCGGTGAAGGACGCTTTGGCTTCGTTNTTACCGGGTGCTCCAAACACCACCTGACTCACGGGCCTGTCTCCACCGAGCTTGTCCAGGGATGAAGTATTTTGATTGCCTAGCCCCGCTGTCAGGCCCGACAGCATGACAAGCAAAAGGCTGATCAGGGCCACCACGGAGCCCATGAGGGCGAACCGTCCTTTGGCAAAGCGGATGTCTCGGATGGCGAGGAACATATACAGCCTCTTTCATGGGCCGGACGTCTTTACTTCATGCGGAAGTAGTTTCTTTCCGGGTGGATTTCTAAGTACTTCCACTGTCCCGCGTAAGCAGCAGTGTTCCATCGCCGGGTTGGTTGATACTGGTGCTTCTAAAGGGTTGATCTGAGAGTCAACCATTTGGTTGATACGGCCCCTGGTTCCCACCGCCTAAGCTGGTGAGATGACTGCCGTGGATGCGCCATCTGTGCCCAGTGGAACGATCTTGCGATTCCTTCGAGTCAGCTTGCATGTTGGCTTTGCTGTGCTGCTGGCAGTTGGCGTCATTCGTTTGCTCATGGAACCTTCGCAGCGGCCCGGACGCTACTTGTTTNTGCTGATATCGGTTCTGCTAGCGATGACGTATTTAGTGGGCACCGTGGCGGAAAAGCGTNTTTCAACGGGCGCCATGGCGCGCAACCCGAGGCGCTTTGCCGTTCTGTGGCTCGCGCTGATCACTGCGATGTGGGCCGCGCTCATGTTCGGATCCGCTGATNTTTCCTGGCTGGTTTTTCCGTTGTTCTTCCTCCATCTTCACCTTCTACCGCGTTGGGCGGGCCTGAGCTCAACGGTTGCTATGACAGCTGGTGTGGTACTTGCGCAGTGGATATCCTCGGGTGCAAGCTCTCCGCCGCTGCCGGTCATTGTGGGTCCGGCCTTCGGTGCCGCCTTTGCCGTGGCCACCTCCAAGGCGTACAAGCTGCTCTACCAAGAAGGTGAATATCAACGCCAGGCCGCCGAGGAACTCCGCCGCACCCGCGCTGAACTTGCTGCCACGCAGCATGAATCCGGTGTCTTAGCCGAGCGGGCAAGGCTGGCCCGGNAAATCCATGACACCCTGGCCCAGGGCTTTTCCTCCATCATTTTGGTCTCCCGTGCGGCGCTACGCAGCTTGGAGTCCAGGGATCTGGAATCAACCAAAGAAAGCCTGTCGATGGTTGAGGCCACCGCTGCGGAGAACTTGGCTGAGGCCAGGAACTTTGTGCGCGGCCTGTCATCCCCAGCTTTAGCCCAGACCTCGCTGGTGGAGAGTCTGTCGCGGTTGTGCATCAAAACCCAGCGCGAGGCCGCCACCCGGNGAGGGTCGTTGAAATGCAGTTTCCGGTTAGATGGCGAGCCGATTGACCTGCCCCAGCCTTACAAGGTCACCCTTCTGCGCGCGGCTCAGGCTAGCCTCGCCAACGTCTGGTTGCACGCAAAGGCGGAGTCCGCCGTCGTCAGTCTGGCCTTTNTGGGCAATGAGGTGACCCTTGACGTGTACGACGACGGGCGGGGTTTTGAGCCGGAAAAGCTTGCGGACACTGTAGCGCGGAGGGCTGACGGGAGCGGCTTTGGGCTGAGATCCTTGAGCGAGAGGGTGGAGGCGCAACATGGATTGCTCACGATTGAGTCGACGCCAGGGNAAGGAACTGTGGTTGCCGTTCGGCTGCCACTGGATACGGGCCGTGCAGGGCTAAATGTGGTGGACGGGGAGATGGCATGAGTGAGATTCGGATTCTATTGGTGGATGACCACCCCGTTGTTCGGGCGGGGCTCCGGGCCATGCTCACCGAATTTGAGGGCTTCACAGTGGTTGCGGAAGCGCCCGAGGGCGCCGCCGCCATCAAGGCACTCTCGCGTCTGCAAACCTTGGGTGAGACGGTGGATGTGGTGTTGATGGACCTGCAAATGGGTGACGGGATGGACGGTGTGAGTGCCACTAAGGCGATCAAGGCAATGCCGAGCGCTCCACCTGTTTTGATTTTGACAACTTATGACACTGATGCGGACATTCTTGCCGCCGTCGAGGCCGGAGCCAGCGGCTATATGCTCAAGGATGCCCCACCTGAGCAAATTCGCTCTGCAGTGCAATCAGCTGCGGCAGGGCAGACGGCGCTTGCGCCCGAGGTAGCTGCCCGGCTCATGGGTAGAATCCGCAACCCTGCCCCCGTCCTCTCGGCGCGTGAGGTGGAGCTAGTTGAGCTTNTGGCGACCGGGATGAGCAACAAAATGATCGCCAAACAGTTATTCATCTCCGAGGCAACAGTANAAACACACCTTGTACACATTTACGACAAATTGGGTGTGGATAACCGCACTGCGGCGATTTCTGTTGCCGTTGCACGCAGGATTATCCGAAACGCCGGGTAATTTCAGCTGCACTTTGTGCCTTAATTTCCAGCCTAAAGATGTTGCGGCAGGTAAGTGCGAAGCTCAACGCCGTCACTTTGGATTTGTTATGGATAACATTTGTGCGTTGAATGTGCCGAAGTACTGATTCTGAAGTGTTGTATTTTATTTGTACAAACACCGCCAAGAATTGCGAATTCAGCGTAGGCTCATCCATACCGCGTGCAACGAAGCAGGGGACTAGAGAATGTCGTTTTCGCCAAGAAAACCACGGCCGTACCAGCTGAGTATGGCCGTGGTCTGTACATTGTTAGCCTCCGGCGGATTCGTGGCGGCCGGGTACGCAGATACGTCCTCAGCTGATGCGGCCGCTGCCTCTAGTGACCGTCAGGAAAACCAGGTAGCCACCCGGTCCCAAGAAGTGGTGGACGCGGTAGGTTTCGATTCCTTTGCAGCCCAGGGGTTGGCCAGGAACATTTCCTTCACCGACACGTTGGTTCTTGCAAAAACCTGCAGCCAAGCAGATCTTTGACTTGACCGGCCCCAATGACAACACCCTCACCCTTCCCGCTCCGTGAATGCCATGCGCGATGACGTGCCTGAAATCTCAGCCGAACTGATCTCTCAGGTGCGTAAGGATATTTTGACGGCGGCCTATCAGGGCCTAGGCCACCGCTACGTGTGNGGTGGTACCAGCTTTGAAAATGGCTGGGATTGTTCCGGATTTGTCCAATGGGCCTATGCGCAAGCGGGTATCGGTATGCCGCGAACTGAGCAGTGGATGCCCATGGTGGAAACCAGCAATCCCCAACCGGGCGACATAGTGGTGCAAAATCCTGATGGGCCTAACCACTGGTCTCATATTGGCATTTATGTTGGCAACGGCAAGATGATTAGCGCCTTGAACCCGTCAGTTGGCACCTTGCTCCACGCGCCAGGGGACGTCAGTAGCTCTTCTGCATACTTCACCATGCCCGGCTTTGCTGCGGCTGATGAAAAGCCAAGTCCGATGCCGCTAAAGCCAAGACCGACAAAGGCGCGAGTGCATCGAGTTCCGCTGCTGCCACCGAGCCAAATAAGATTCCCTCGAGCCAACCCAGCACAAAGCCGATAAAGCCTGGCACAACGAAGCCCGGAACTACTGCGCCGAGCCCAACCGCGCCCGGCACAACGAAGCCCGGAACTACTGCGCCGAGCCCAACCGCGCCTGGCACAACGAAGCCCGGAACTACTGCGCCTGCTGTGAGCCCTTCGGCTCTGCCCAGCGCTACGCCGAAGCCCACAAAATCTGCCACCACCGCACCTGCCACGCCAATTACTACAGCGCCAAGTACTACAGCTCCAAGTACTACAGCGCCAAGCACTACAGCGCCAAGCACTACAGCTCCACGTACATCCGCGCCTGGCATGGAACCACCCGGACCTACAGCGCCAAGAACCACAGCGCCGGGGAGCCCATCACCTGAAGTCCGAATGCCAACAGCAGCTCCGCTTACGAATCTCCCCATCCCTGTGGAGCCCACCATCTCCGCTAGTCCCACTTCCACGGCAGGTCCCACGGCTCCCGCTGGTCCTGCAGCTACAACGGACACAGGGTTCCGGCAGAAACCTTAGCGCCAAGGTTCAATCCGGATATCCTGGCCCCAACAGTAGATTTCTATGCGCCCGTTTGTGGTTCAGTCTGGGTCCCAGAGAACGATTCGCGCCCGCATCGTAGCGCTCCGGGGTGCCATGGCGTTGGCGGTAGAACCTATATCTCGGTCAGGATCAACATCTCGATTCGGAACGTTGCGAACAAGCTGCAAGTTCTCTTCTTTACACGCATGTCTGAAACACGCATGTCAGCCGGTGAATACACGGTGGGTGACACCCTCCGAGCAGTCCTGTGTGAAAGCCGAACGGCAGGAGGTTAGGCTCCGCGGCGGAGAGCGGCGCGCGCTGGTCAGTGCCGGCGTCGTACCTGCACAGTGGGAGGGCGGTTAGCAGTGGCAGAAGATGGGAGAATTACTGAGTGGGACATATTGACGTTGCAAACATTGACTACTTTCTCTCCGACGGCCGGCAGCTGCTGAACGGGGTGAACTTCCGCGTCTCCGACGGCACCAAGACGGCCCTGATCGGCCCCAACGGGACCGGCAAGACCACCCTGCTACGCATCATCTGCCAGGACATCAAGGCCGACGAAGGTGCGGTTTCACGATCCGGGACCATGGGCGTCATGCGCCAGTTCGTGGGCCAGGTCCGTGATGAAAGCACCGTCCGGGACCTATTGCTCTCCGTTGCCTCCGCGACCATCTCCGCAGCAGGCAAAGCGGTGGATGCCGCCGAAGAGGCCATGCTGGAGCGCGACGACGAGCCCAGCCAGATGGCCTACGCCCAAGCCATCGCCGACTGGGGCGACGTGGGCGGCTACGAGATGGAAACCACCTGGGACGAGGTCACCATGGCTGCCATGGGCCTGGACTTCTATACAGCCCAATACCGCAAGGCAGCCTCCCTCAGCGGTGGCGAACAAAAGCGTTTGGTCCTTGAAGCCTTGTTTTCCGGCCCCGACGAGGTATTGCTGCTCGATGAGCCAGATAACTACCTGGACGTGCCGGGCAAGCGCTGGCTGGAAGCTAAAATGGCGGCCTCGGAGAAATCCGTGCTGTTTGTCAGCCACGACAGGGAGCTGCTGGCCAATGCCGCGGACAGGATCGTCACCCTTGAACCGGGCATCAACGGAGCCTCGAGCTGGACGCACGGTGGTGGATTCGAGTCATATGTGAAGGCCCGCGAGGACCGCAACGCCAGGTTTGAAGAGCTGCGGAAGCGTTGGGACGAGGAGCACGTCAAGCTCAAAGAACTCGTCAACATGTACAAGACCAAAGCAGCCTTCCGCTCTGACATGGCCAACCGGTATCAGGCTGCCCAAAGCCGCTTGGCACAATTTCTGGAANAAGGCCCTCCGGAGGCCCTGCCCATCGAGCAAAACGTGAAGATGCGGCTCAAGGGCGGCCGGACCGCCAAACGTGCCGTTGTGGCAACCAAGCTGGAGCTGACCGGCCTGATGAAGCCCTTCAGTGCCGAAATCTGGTTTGGTGACCGGGTGGGTGTGCTGGGTTCCAACGGCTCCGGCAAGAGCCACTTCCTGCGCCTGTTGGCAGCGGGCGGCTCGGATCCGGACAAAGAGCACGAGCCAGTGTCAGACGTCAAAATCGCTCCTGTGCCGCACGAGGGCTCGGTGAAGCTTGGCGCGCGCATCCGCCCAGGCTTCTTTGCCCAGACCCACGCCCGGCCCGATCTTNTGACCCGGACGCTGCTGGACATCCTGCACCGCGGCGACGAACACCGCTCCGGACTGGGCCGCGAAGCCGCCGCCGGCGCTTTGGACCGCTACGGCCTGGCCTCCAGCTCGGAACAANAATATGATTCGCTCTCGGGCGGGCAGCAGGCACGGTTCCAGATTCTGTTGCTGGAACTTTCCGGAGCCACGCTGCTGCTGCTGGATGAACCGACAGATAACCTGGACCTGCACTCGGCTGAGGCGCTGGAGAAGGCGATCGATTCCTTTGAAGGAACCGTCCTGGCCGTCACGCACGACCGCTGGTTTGCCCGCTCCTTTGACCGCTTCTTGGTGTTCGGCTCAGATGGCAAGGTCTATGAATCCGATGAACCGGTGTGGGATGAAAAGCGGGTCGAACGCGCCCGGTAGGAGTAAGTAATATCTGGAAGTCCTTGCCTGAAGGAAAGAGGCTAGAGTTAATGAAATGCCCTAAATTTCAAGACCCTAGTCCTGCCTCCACTGTGTAAAGAGTGAATCGTCCATGACCCAGCAAGCGGTCCGCCGTGCGGCCATAGCCACCTTTGCGGTGTTCGCTATCAATGGTTTTGTTNTTGCCAGTTGGGCTGCCCGAATCCCGGCCGTCACCCGCATCCTTGAACTGACAGCCGGAGAAATGGGCTTGCTACTGCTCGCGATTGCCGTTGGCTCGATCATCGCCCTGCCGCTGGCGGGAACTGTTGTGGGGCGGTTTGGTACAGCAAGTACTATCCGTGCCGGTGGTTTCACTGCCGCTTTGGGTGGGGTCATCATTGCCATCGCGTTGGCCCAGCACGCCGTCCCATTGACTGCAACGNGGTTGTTCTTCTTTGGTGTGGGCATTGGCTTGTGGGATGTTGCTCAGAATATTGAAGGTTCGGACGTTGAGCGGCATTTGCGCCGGACCGTCATGCCCCAATTCCACGCCGGGTTCAGCGGTGGGGCACTTCTTGGTGCACTGTTCGGGGCCGGCCTTTCTGCCTTGAATGTAAGCATGTCGGGGCACCTGTTGGTTATTGTGGGGATCGTTGCCGCAGCGATGGTTNTTGTGCCTCGATTCTTCCTTCCGGAGACTCCCACCAGCGGAAGCAAGNCAAGCGCCAGCGGCCAAGATGCCCGCGGGCGCAGTGCGTGGGCTGAAAAGCGTACGCTGTTGGTTGGCCTAGTTGTTCTTGGAGCAGCACTGACCGAAGGTGCTGCCAACGATTGGATTGCCAAGGCAAGTGTTGACGGGTTGGGCGCCACGGAATCAGGTGGTGCGCTCATGTTTGCCGTCTTCGTCGCGGCCATGACCTTGTTCAGGTTCTTTGGCGGCTGGTTCATCGACACGTTTGGCCGGGTGCCGGTGCTATATGCCAGTTTGGGTGCGGCACTGGTGGGTCTGATCGTGTTTGTCATGGCACCTACTGTGTTAGTTGCCGGCGTCGGGGCGGTGTTCTGGGGTGCCGGATCCGCCATGGGCTTCCCCATGGGAATGTCGGCGGCCGCCGACGATCCAGCCAGGGCAGCCGCCCGTGTCTCTGTGGTTTCAACGATCGGCTATGTCGCATTCCTGGCCGGCCCGCCACTGCTTGGTTTCCTCGGAGACCACGTCACCATCCGTTGGGCGCTGTTAGCCATCGCCGTGGCTATTGTGGCCTCGATCCTCACCGCCCCGGCGGCTAGACCGTTGCCGGAATCAGAGTTTGAACGAGCTCGGGTTTAATGAGATAACTCATGCCGTTCAAGGTATCTATTTTGACTGCGGCCCATACTAGGAGCGTCAACCCCACACCTAGGAGCGCAAGCCGTGGCTGGCGGGGCAAAGCGCCAAGAACAAGACCACGCCCTAAATAACCGTGCCCGTGTTGCCGGCAAAGTCCAGAACGCGATTCACGGAGGTGAGCCACGGCGTCCGTGAAACCACCATGAGATGGTTCCAGCCGTCGTCGAACGTGAAAAGGTGGATTGTCCCTAGAAAAACAGCAGCTATGCTCCTGCTACAACGAGTGTCAACGCTGGCGCACAGACCCACAATAGCCGAGCGTGCGGCCAATCCAGCGGGTGCAAAGCCGGGTGTAAAGCGGTGTCCGCGCCTGGTAGAAGTGGCAGCTCTGGGGAACGGGGTTCTCCGGGGACATTTGGTCATTCTAGAGGGCAGCCACCGGGGCAACTCCCACGGCACGTCATCAATTGGGACTACCCTGAAGAAACCTTGAATCATCCCTGAGATTGAAGAAAATTGTGCCCTCGGTGCGTAGTGTGGTTATAGATTCGCACACTGGGCTGCAGAGGCCTGAGTACTCCATCCAAAGGGGATGTCCGCATGATTGAGGCAGTAAATCTGGCCAAGCACTACGGTGCCAAGACCGCTGTCGGAGGTGTCACTTTTACCGTGAAACCGGGGATGGTGACAGGTTTCTTGGGGCCCAATGGTGCTGGTAAGTCCACCACCATGCGCCTGATCATCGGTNTGGACAGGCCTACGGCCGGGACCGTGACGGTCAACGGANAAAAGTATGCTGAGCACCGCAACCCACTGCACCAGGTGGGTGCCCTCCTTGACGCCAAGGCTGTGCACACCTCACGTAGCGCCTACAACCACCTGCTGGCGCTGGCCGCCANNCACAACATTCCCACGAGCCGCGTCCACGAGGTCATTGACATGACAGGGCTGGCCGCCGTCGCGAAGAAANAAGCTGGAGGGTTCTCCCTCGGCATGGGACAGCGGCTGGGTATCGCCTCGGCACTGCTGNGGGACCCGCAGACGCTGATCCTGGATGAGCCAGTCAACGGCCTGGACCCCGAGGGTGTGCTGTGGGTGCGCAATTTAGCCAAGCATCTGGCTGGACTGGGCAAGACAGTCTTCCTCTCCTCACACCTGATGAGTGAAATGGCGCAAACAGCCGACCACCTCATTGTGATTGGCCGCGGTGCGATCCTTGCCGATGCCCCCATTGCGGAAATCCTGGCCGGCACCCAGCAGGCCAAGGTCAGGGTCCGCACCNCTGACGTGACCCGGTTGAGCCAATTGCTGGGCAGCAACGGTGTCCGTGTTGAATGCCATGAAAATGAGACGCTTGAAGTGGCTGGCCTAGATGCCCGCCAGATTGCCGCCATCGCCCTGGAAAACCGGGTGTTGGTGTATGAGCTCACACCGTTGACCACATCCCTTGAAGATGCTTACTTCAATCTCACCAAGGATGCGGTGGAGTACCATTCGCAGGAATTTTCAACTGAGGCGTCCGCACCGGCCGCTGTGAAGGGAAACTGAGCATGAGTACGACGACGATTTCCACCNCTAGGCGCGCGGTTGGCGGTTCCCTGACGTTCATGNGGGTGCTGCGCAGTGAATGGATCAAGTTCCGTTCCCTCCGGTCAACCCAATTGCTGCTGGCTTTTACCTTCCTGGCCGTGGTCGGGGTGGGGACCATGGCTGCGTGGCTGCGTGGCGTGGCCATCCAGGCTTTCATGGAATTCGGAGTCGCTGGACCAGGACGGCCCGGTGTACCGGCTCCGGCCGCACCANAGATGACCGTTGACCAAGCCATCAATGCTGCCAGTGCACAGGGCCTGAACATTTATGGAACCNCCATTGCCGGCCTCCAGCTGGGCATCTTGGTCATTGGCACCCTAGCCGTACTGCTGATCTCCTCCGAGTTTGGCACGGGGATGATCCGCTCCACCATGACAGCTGTACCCAAACGCTTGCCGGTCTTCGCTGCCAAGGCCATTGTGCTGATAGTTGTCTCCTATGTCTTGACCTTGGCTGCAGCTTTCGTCACATTCCTGATCTCGATTCCCATCCTGCACGCCTACGGCATCACCATGTCGTTGAGTATGGACGGTGTGCTGTACAGCATCTTGATGGGCGGAGTATACGTGGCAGGGGCGGCCATGATCGGATTATCGCTGNGCACGCTCATCCGCAGTTCTGCGGGCAGCATCGTAGTTCTAGTTGCCTTGTTCTTCCTGCTGCAAATCGGCACACAACTGTTGAAATTGATCCCCGGCAATNTTTGGCAATATGTGGAGCAATACATTCCCAGCGTCTCTGGCGGACGCATGCTGGAAATTGGTGACAAGGCAGCGTTCATCACACCCCTGGCTGGCGGCTTGATCTTCCTAGCCTGGATTGTGCTTNTCACAGTGCCGGCCATCATTTCCCTCAAGACCCGTGACGTCTAGGAACAGTTAGGGCCCTGAAATTCGCTTAGGGCCCTAAGCTCACTCTTATGCGCATACATGACCAGGCGAGGGACGCGGAAGGAACGGCCGGGTCCCTCACCGACTTACCTTCGCCAGAGCGCCGAGCCGATGAATTTTCGGCCCGGCGCCGCGGTGTTCTGCGAACATACTTTTCAACCACCCCGCATCATGGACGTAGTGGTGGTTATTGCATACCTGCTAGCGGGTTCCGGAATATTCCTCAGTACCCGCGCCGATATGAACCTGACGAGCCACTTCGTCATTGTGGGCGCTTCTTCCTTAGTGCTCATGTTCCGCCGCGACAAACCCTTGGCTGTACTGAGCGTCCTTGCTGTTTTAGAAATCATCAATATTGCCATGGTGCCTAATGCGGGCAATATTGGCATTAGCATCTGGTTTGCCTTATATGCCGTTTCCATCATATACAGGCCCTTGGTGAGTTTTACCCTTGCCGTGGTGGCAGCAATCCCGCTGGGTCTTTACACAATATTCATCTATCAATACCCCCGCGAACTACTAGCCTCCGATGGTCCCACGGCTGCGCAGACCAGCGTGATTTCAGCCATCATGATTCTGTTGGCTAATATTATCGCCGCAGGAATTGGTGCGTCCGTGCGCAGTGGCCGCGCGCATGAGGCAGAACTGCGGCAATGGGCTGTGCGTAACGCCCAGTTGGCCTCAGTGGCAGAAAGAAACAGGATCGCCCGGGAAATGCATGATGTGGTGGCCCACTCGCTCACTGTCATGGTGGCATTGTCTGACGGAGCCGCTGTGGTGGTTAAACGCGATCCTGCTAAGGCCCAGGAGGTGCTCAGCCAGCTCTCCCAGACGGGGCGAACAGCCTTGGCTGATATGCGCCGTGTCNTTGGGGTTTTGCGGGCAGACGGTGGCGCGAACCGATCGCCACAGCCCGACCACACAGACATGGGTGCCCTGATCGATGGCTTCAGACAGGCTGGCCTACCCATCACCTTCACCCAATCAGGGCCACCCATTGTTCCGGATCCGGCACTGACACTGACGGTGTACAGGATTGTGCAGGAATCTCTGACCAATGTGCTGCGCTATGGCACGGCAGTCTCCCGCGTGCAGGTGATACTGGAAAGTGACCCGTCGCAGGGGAAACTGTCGGTGCAGATTAGGGATGACGGACACGGAACCATGGATGCCTCCGTTGGCACAGGCAGCGGAATTGTGGGCATGCGTGAACGGGCAGGTATTNTTGCTGGAACGGTCCAGGCCGGACCCGGACCGCGCGGTGGCTGGTGCGTTAACGTCATTCTGCATCCCGCAGAAGGGTCGTCATGATCGAGGAACTGGAGATTCTGCAATGAATGGCTCTGAAGTGATTGAATCTCTCACCGCTGTGGCGGCGATTAAGGTCCTGCTCGTTGATGACCAACCATTGCTGCGGATGGGCTTTAGGCTGATCCTCGAAGGCGAAGATGACCTGCACGTAGTGGGAGAGGCCTCCAACGGAATCCAGGCACTGGCCGCCATTGACCGTCTGGAGCCTGATGTTGTTTTGATGGACGTCCGGATGCCGCTCATGGATGGCATTGAAGCGACAGGCAAGATCAGCGCCTCCNCTTCCGAGGCCAAAGTGATCATTTTGACTACCTTTGATCTGGATGAGTATGCCTTTGCTGGCTTGCAAGCAGGCGCCAGCGCGTTTCTGCTAAAGGATGTGGCGCCGGCCGAACTGGTACAGGCCGTCCGGCTGGTAGCCAGTGGCGATGCAGTAGTAGCACCGCGGGTGACCCAACGACTGCTTGAAAACTTTGTCCGCGGCCGGCACCCGCGCCACGGCCACCATACGGACCCGCTCCTAGAAGAACTCACACCCCGTGAACTTGAAGTGGCGCAGTGCATTGCCCAAGGCCTGTCCAACGCAGAAATTGCCCACAAACTATTCCTCTCCGAAACCACGGTGAAGACTCATGTGCGGCGCATCCTAACCAAATTGCATCTGCGGGACCGGGTGCAAGTGGTGGTGTACGCGTACGAAACCGGCATGGTGATCCCCAGCAATCCGGACTACTAAACCACGAAGAAGCCAGGCCGCACCGGAAGATGGTTGAATCTAACTATGACTTTCGTTGAGCACATCCTAGACCTTCGTGACTTTATTGAGGCCTCGCCGTCAAGCTTTCACGCCGCCCATGAAGCGGGAAGACGGCTGGGAGCGGCGGGCTTCACACAGCTAACTGAAGAGTCGCCCTGGCCGCCTCACGGTAAGTTCTTTGTAATCCGCGACGGCGCCATCATCGCCTGGATTGTGCCGGAGCAAGCCACAGCGACCACAACTTTTAATATTTTGGGTGCACACACGGATTCGCCGTCGTTCAAGCTCAAGCCCAAACCAACCACCGGCCGCTTTGGCTGGCTGCAGGCGGGCGTTGAGGTCTATGGCGGTCCACTGATCAACTCATGGCTGGACCGAGAATTACAATTTGCCGGCCGCCTTGTCGATCTCAATGGCACGCAGACGCTTGTGGCCACGGGGCCGTTGCTGCGCTTCCCGCAATTGGCCATCCACCTGGACCGCAGCGCCAATGATGGACTGAAGCTGGACAAACAACAGCACATGAACCCCATTTGGGGACAAGGAGATCCTGCCGACGAAGACCTGCTTGGTCTTCTGGCCAAGCGGGCTGGCATGGACGCTGCAAGCATTGGCGGTTACGACATTGTTGTTGCCGATACCCAGCCGGGTCAGATATTCGGGGCAAACAATGAATTTNTTGCCGCCGGACGCATGGATAATCTGACCTCGGTCCACGCCGGGCTTGTGGCACTCATTGCAGCAGCCGAAGGTGTGGGGTTGGTGGGAGAAGGTGGGGCTGCCAGCGGGAGTACCGTGATCCCGGTTCTGGCGGCCTTTGATCACGAGGAAATTGGTTCAGGTTCCCGCTCTGGTGCGTGTGGGCCCATCCTGGAAGATATCCTGACCCGCGTTTCGGACGGCTTGGGCGCAACAGTGAGTGAACGCCGTCGTGCCTTCGCCGGATCCTTGTGTATCTCCGCGGACGCCGGTCATGCCGTCCACCCCAACTACGCAGAGCGGCACGACCCGGCAAACCTACCAGTCCTCAACGGCGGTCCATTGCTGAAGATCAACGCCAACCAGCGCTACGCCACCGATGGCGTGGGTGCCGCCCTCTGGGCGAAGTTGTGTGCGTCCGCCGGGGCTCCATACCAAGAATTTGTCTCCAATAACAATGTTCCGTGCGGATCCACAATTGGCCCGCTGACGGCAACACGGTTGGGCATCAGGACTCTTGATGTAGGTACGCCTCTGCTCTCGATGCACTCAGCAAGGGAACTGTGCGGTGTGGCTGATCCTTCCCACCTGGCGGCCATTGCCCAGACGTTCTTCGCTGCCGCAATATAGAGGCTTCGCGGCAAAGACACTTTGGGAAACATTTTGGAAATTAGGGAAACATTGAGGAACAGGCGTGGCTTCGCAACGCAACGATGGTTCCTGTCACTAGGCTTTTGGGTGGCTCCGCCAGAGCGGGGTCCGAATAACTTGCAGTAGAAATGGGGGTTCCAGTGACACAGTCATCTAACGAGTCACATGATGAGCCAGAACACGCAACACCGCCTAGGCCGGACACGGTGCCGCAGGCACAGCCTGAGTCCGCACCGGCTGAGTCCGCACCGCCAGCACCGCAGTCCGCACCGGCCGCCGCACAGGTCCCCTACCTGTTTCCGGTACGGGTTTGAAAGTTCCTGCCGGGTTGAACCCGCAGCATGGTGGACCGGAGCTGCCGCGNGGGTTGGTGCCTATGTGGCACTTNTGCTGGTGTCCGTTGTGGTAACACTGCTGTCGGTGGTGGGGCTTGCCGCCAGTGGTTCTGGCGATTCGCTCACTGTCCCAGATAATCCCTTTGTCGCCGACGGAGATCTGCCCTCTCCGTGGAGCGTGCTGTTCCAATTCGCGGCACAGCTTCCCGTGCTGGGCATGCTGGGTAGCCTTGGCGGAAAACTCCATGCCGATCTGGGCACGCTAGGGGCGATAGATTTCTCTGGCGGAATTNTTGCGATCCCGCTACTGATCACGGTGGTAGGGATTTCGGCACTGTTCATTGGCAGCCGCATTGGAGAAAGTCGTCGCCCTTCCGCCACCACGTTGGACCGGATCATGGTCTCAGTAGTCTGCGGCGCAGCGTTCTCCTTGCTCCTGAACCTCGTTGCGACGATCGCGTCCATCCGGATTTCGGCAAGTATGGGAATTGCTTTAAACCTTAACGCGGCAAACTTTGCCTCCATCGCCGTGGCTTTCCTGATTGGTGCAACAGCGAGTTTCCTTGGCCGGAACACACTGCGCGCCGTGGTTCCTGGTTCATCANAAAGGGGCTTTGTTGTGTCCCTGATTCGCGACGCCGGGCTCACAGTCACTGCGCACCTGGCAGTTTTCCTTGTGGTGGCCATCCCGGTGGTTGTGATTGTCCTGGGAGTGAAGAGCGGTTGGGCCGCAACCCTCTCAGCTCCGCTGTGGGCGCCGACGGTAGGACTTTTGCTGCTGGGGCTGGGACACTTCGCAGCCGTAGGTACCGTTAGTGCCATTGGAATGGGCAGTGGACCTGCCCTGGGAGAGAGCAAGTTTGGATACGGCGTCACCGGGACACTTGCTGAACTTGGTCTGCCCATCTGGGCTGGCTGGCTGCTCGTATTATTGGCGTTGCTTGCTGTCACCGCCGCTGCAACGTATTGGTACCTGCGCCGTGGGGCGAAGAACCCGAAGAGCATTCTGGGCTGGACGGCCCTTCCAGTCTCCTTCTTCATAGCAGGAGCGCTTCTGCTGTGGCTCAGCGGGATTCACGCCTCGTTCACGGTGGGTGGAGCTGGAGGTGGCAGCGTCAGCATTGGTCTCGCGTGGTGGACGCCATTTNTGATGTTGTTGTGGNGTGTGGTGACTGAGGTTGCCTCCAGGTACTTGGCTCCGAGGGTGGTGCCCATGATCCCCGCCAAGCTCCTTGCATGCATCCAANAATCTCCTTCGGCACCTTCGTTTTCGCACACTGAAAGCAGTGGATTAGCTGCCACGGGCGTGCCGGCGGTGCCCGCTTTCGGTCCCATCCCCGCCAATACGCCGCCACCGTCGGCTGGCGACCCCGCCCAGGGCGCGTCCGGCGCGCAAGCTGCTCCAGGCACGTTTGGAACAACTGTAGTGGTGGAGCACNACCCTTTGTCCAAGAAAGCCAAACGCAATCTGGCAATTATTGGGNGTGCCGTTGGATTGGTTATCATCTTGATAGGCGGCGGTGCCATCGCCGTCAGCACTGTCCGCGGGGCCAATGGTCCTGACAAGGTTGTCCAGGATTACCTAGCTGCCTTGGTTGACGGGAATGCCGAACGAGCCCTGGAAATTTCTGATCCGAATGTTCCCAATCCCAGCCGCGTGCTGATGACCAACGAGATCTACGGCAAAGCCACGAACCGTCCCGATGGGTTCACGGTGTTGAAGACCACTGTGAGCGGCGATTCTGCCACGGTTGCCGTGGAGCTACGTCAAAATGGTGCCAAGAGTGAGGTCTCATACCGGGTGGCCAAGATCGCACCGACCTTCTTGGATAACAAGTGGACGATGCGGAGCATAGAAGCGAAGTCGCTGTCCGCCTCTTCCGATTCCGAGCTATCCACGGTCCTAGTCAATGGGGTTGAGGTCTCCGGAGTAGGGCTGGATCAGGGCTCGAAGACGTACTTCTCGCTGCCAGCGCTTCCTGGCACCTATGAGATCTCCCTGCCGGTCACGTCTAAATTCATATCGTCTGAGCCCGTCACGGCAACGGTGCACGTTGGCGACGTGGGCATATCCGACTCGGCGCGGCTCTCCGCTGAACCAAACAAGGCTNTTAATACGGCGGTGCAGGAACAAGTCAGCGCCAAGCTAAAGACCTGTGCCGAGCAANAGACGCTCAAACCGGAAAACTGCCCGTTCGCCACGTACGAATACTCAGATACCCGCAATATAACGTGGAAAATCACGAAGGAACCCACCTTCGATATTTACTCCTCCGACACCAATACCTGGCGGCTAATCACCAAGACCNCGGGCGAGGCGGTAGCTTCCTACGAGCGGGATAAATCGTATGGCAGCAAGGAGCCGCAGTGGGAGGCGAAAACGGAGAACTCCGTGATCTACCTCCAAGGCGCAGTGACTATCAACAAGGACGAACTAAGCGTGGAATTTAGCCACTAAAGTCAATCGAAACCCGAGGGCTTCCACGCTCAGACGGGGAGTGGACGGCGCTGGTACGCAACCGGCGTCGTCCACTGCCTTAATTTGCTGAATCAAGAGGCGAGGCTGACTACCAAGTTGATGGTGGTGGCCAGAATTCCTGTGCCAAAGACGAACGCGAGAAGGCTGTGCCGCAGCGCCGCCGAGCGCATGACACGGGTGGTGATGTTGGTATCGGAGACCTGATAGGTCATGCCCACGCTGAAGGCCATATATGCAATGTCCGTGTACTGCGGAGGTTCGATCTGGTTAAAAGTGATGCCACCAGGTTCTCCAGCGTAATAAATTTCCGTATAGCGCAGCGTATATAGNGTGTGGACCATCAGCCAGGACATAGCCGTACAGGTCAGTGCGAGTAACGCCAGCAAGAGCCTGGCCACCCCGTGAACATCCTTGCTGCCCACCATGACCAACACGACTGCGGCCAGTGAGCCAAGCGCTGCCAACAGGATGAGCACGTCAGAGAAGTTCCGGCCAGGATCCTCCTCCACAGCGTGGGCAGCCGTGCGCTCGGCGTCCATGGGGCANATAGTGAACCACACCGATGCGTTGTAAAGCAGTGCCGCGACCGTCCAACCCACCGCAGGAGCATAGATCCAGGCACCTAGCAGCCCGGTCAGGACTGTCGCGACGGCGCCGCACACCACCATGGCAATAATGCGCAGTTGCCGGTGCCGGGCCCGGGTGGAGGTCACATGATTCATGTACGTGATCATGCCATGGCGCCGCCTCTGTGTGCAGCAGCCGCGCCCGCCGCGGTCCCACTGCACAAGCCGATGAACGCGCCCAGCTCAGCCATGCCCGTCGGCTTGCTAGGCATGAAGTTAGTGAGCTGAGGGGACCGGATGATGACAGCCCGCCACTGGCCTCGAGAGACTGCGACGTTGATGCGGTTCCGGTTCAGTAAGAACTCCATGCCGCGCGGCGCACCCGTGGGATCCGCACAGGCCATCGTCACCAAGACCACCGGTGCTTCTTGGCCCTGGAACTTATCTACGGTACCCACCCGCACTTCAAAGAGCCCTGCGTTGTCCAAGACACCGCGCACTAGATGCACTTGGGCGTTGTAGGCCGCGACCACCAAGAAGTCTTCCTGAACCAGCGAGCGGGGAGCCTGGCCCTCTCCGGATGTCCACAACAGGCCCAGATGCTCCCTGACTTGGGCAACTATTTCGGCGGCTTCCTCTGGNGAGGACTGTTTATTCTCCGTCTCGCTGCCTAGGGTCTGGGACACGAATACGGTTTCTACCCCGGGTGCCTTGCCAGCTAGATGGCGCTGCGCGGCGGCCGGGGCCGAGAGTAGTTTGCCCTCGTAGCTGAGCCTGGACACAGACGCACATAAATCGGGGTGCATGCGCCAAGAATCGGCCAAGAAATATCCCAGATTTTCCGGCAGTGTGGCGTGCCCGGCGGAGAGCCACCCCAGTGCGGACTCATCGACAGGAACCGGGTGGGAACCTTGGGTGACCTGGGGTAGCTGCTGCGGATCGCCCAACAGCAACACCCGCTCGGCCGATTGTGCTACCGCAAGTGTGTTGGCCAAAGAGTACTGCCCTGCCTCGTCAATCACCAGCAGATTCAAGGCACCGGCAGGCATATTGGCCCCGGTCATGGTCCACGCCGTACCGCCAATCAAAGCGCCACCATTGGAGCCCAGGAGCGTGCCGAATTGCTTGTCATCGGTAATCTTCCACGGCACGTCCGGGNNTGCTGGCAGTTTCTTGCCCACACGCTCCGGATCCACGCCGGCCTTTTCGATGGCGGCGCGCAACATGTTCTCCACTACCGCGTGGGATTGCCCCACCACACCGATCTTCCAACCCTCCTTGATGAGGTTGGCGATGACGTGGGAGCCAACATGCGTCTTACCGGTTCCGGGTGGTCCCTGGACAGCCAGATATGAGTGATCCAGGTCCTTCACGGCCGCAGTGATGGCGCCGATGTAATCGTGCTGCTGTGGGCTGTGCCCGTCCCCGTGCACGACGGCGGAGGGCAAGGCTCCGCCGTTCTTGAGCCTCGGTGTGGCCTTGCGCAGGATCTCAATGCCGGGGTGTTTGGGCAGGTGCGGCAGGTTGCTGCCCACGGTATTGGCTAGTTCTGCGAGGGCTACCCGGATGCTCTTGGTCGCGATGGGCTTATCCGGAGTAATTGCGAGNGGATATTGGTTGTAGGCGGGCACCTTGGTGGTGGATTTCTCCTTCACGATGAGCGTTGTGAGCTCGGGTGTGGCCGGGTCTGAGGCATCTTCTTCGACGGTGATGTTGAAGAGTCCGTCCCGGAGTGTGGGGTCCACGGAGTTCTCACCGAGCCCGTCGGGAAGAGGTGCCTCAAACATGCCAAACCACGAGGTTCCCGGCCTGAAGTCCGATCCTTCGGTGGCGACGCCCGTGATTTTCAACGTCCGGGTTTCAGTTCTGGCCCGGNNGGTTTCCCAGTCCGCGGTCACTTCCGCGTCCTGGATGAGGAGCATGTTCCGCTCTTCAACCCATGCTTCGGGACCCTTTTCGAGCCTGTCAAAGTGGCCCCACCAGAATTGCTTGTCCTCACGGCGGTGATAGCTGGCGGCGGCAGAGACCATGGCGATGGCGTTCTCATCCGCAGTCAGGTGGTGTGCGCCCTCCTGGCCGTGGAGGCTGGCAATGTAGGCATCCAGTTTGAGTTCGCCCTCGGTGGGCTGGTAGCTACTCTCCTTTGCCTTGGAGTCTTCGGTCTTTGGCAGCTTTCCGCTGCCTTCGCTCCAGCTGTCCACCACCTTTGCGGCTTCGATTTCCAGCAGCCAGTTGCGCAGGCGCAGCGTGGAGAGGCAGTCGTATTCGTTGTACGCGGAGATGGACGCCAAGATGGACTCCGCTTCGGCGGCCTTAGCAGCGTCCCCGGCCAGTCCGGCGTCGCGCGCTGTGCAGTAATCTGCATAGGCCACCACGGAGGCGCCGGCATTCGTCACGTCGCCCACACGGCCGGTGGGCATGTAAAACGGCTCCAACTTCTTGATGGAATACGAGGACTCAGAGATGCGCACGGACTGGCGCACGGTGTCCAGCAGGTCCACGAGTAGGCCGCTGCGCAGCCAATCATCCACCGTGTCCTCCGCTGCCTTGTCGCCGTGCATGATGGCAAGGTTGCGCAGCGCCGATTTNTCGTAGGGTGCATAGTGGTAAACATGCATCGCGGGNTATTCTTCGCGGCGGGCTTGGACGTAAGCCAGGAACTTCAGGAAAGCTTCACGTTCCTGGGCTCGGGTGTGCGCCCAAAACGGCACAAATTTCTCAGCCGTGCCGGAGGGATCCTTCGGGTTGGGGGCTTCGATTGAGCCAAAGAGATACTCCAGGGCCCACTTTGTGTCATCGTTGGGGTCCTGCCAGAGCGGGTCGCCCTCGAAGTCAAAGAAAATATCGCCAGCGCTGGGCGCGGGAAGTGTGCTGAGCGTGTCCAACACTTTGTAGCTGATCTGACGTGCGTCGGTGCCGTTGCCTGCGGTGACCGTGGTGACATCCGTTTCCAGTCCGAGCTGCATACGTGCCTGGTGGCGTAGCCGGGCTAACGGGCCCTTGGCCTCTGCAGGAGGCATCTGCGCTAGCCCGTTGATGGTCTCTATGCCCTGCGCCATGAGCTTGCGGCGCTGGGAACTGCTCATGCCGTTCACGAGCAACAGGTCGTGGTGCTCATGAACTTGCTGCGCACAATAATCGCAGCGCCCGCAATAGTTGAGACCTTCCTGGCGCCACTCCACCGGCAGCGGCTGGGCGCTGTGTACTGCAGTGAAGTTTAGGAAGTTCTCCCGCCGCTCNCTAAACACCGGCAGTAGATCTGCCATAGGGTGCGAGCTCTCCTGGCGGTTGCCTAAGACCAGCTTGGTGACGGGTGCCAGCGGAATCTCGTATTTTGCNAATTGATCCCCATAAGCGGCCAGTTGCAACAATGCGCTGACCTTGGCATGACGGGCCAGTTTGGTGTCGTACACGGCATAAGAACCATCGTCCTGGCGCATGAGAAAGTCAGCGAAGCCGATCAGAGAGCCGTCAAAGAACGTGGCCTGGAAAACCACGTCGGCCCCGATTCGCAGCGCCTCAAGGGTTTCCTCCCGCTTCGCGACAAGACCGGCCCAGGTCAAGGGGCCCTTGCTACGCTCCACATCCTTCACACCTGTGCCCGTGGATTTGTTCCATACCCCGAACTTGGCTATAAACTCGGCAAGGATTTTGTGTTCAAAGGCGTCACCGAGTTCGGCAGCACGTTCGAGCATCTCGTCCTTGGCGAAGCCCGGCTTGATAGCCCTGCCCAGTTTCTCATCAAGGATGCGCAGCGTCTTGTACTGGCACTCGCTGGCTGTCACCAAGTCCGACGCCGAAAAGATCAGCGGATGCTCGCCAGTGGGGAATCAAGCAAAACATGTCAGTACCTTCCGGGCGGGATACGTTGGGCACCTTGAATCTAGCAAGAGGCACCCACATAGGCACTTTCGGCGGGTCAGTCTAACGAAGTCTTCCCTTCAAACCGCGCCTAGCCCGCACACCCGCGCCTGACCCGCATCCCCGCTGTTGGGCAACCGCTGTTTCGCGGCTCCGGCGCGGGCATGCGGCTAAGGCGCGGTTTCAGCGCCCGCGCAGCAGCGGTGAGCTTGCATACAGGGGACTGGGTGGGATGATGGGAGGAATCTGCACGGCACGCGTGACCAATCCCGGGAGCCAATATGCCCACGTTCCGCCATGAAACCACTCTTGCCCACCCTCGCGCTGAGGTTNTTGCGTGGTTTACCCGGCCAGGGNCGCTGGTGCGGCTCACGCCGTCGTTCTTTGGGACCATACTTGCCGAGCCAAGCGACAGCATCAATCCGGGTTCCACAGCGGCCATGNGCGTCGGTGCCNCCGGCGGAGCGNGGATGTGGCTGGGATCGGCGGCTGGCACGGTGCGGGGTCTGCTGCCGGCGTCGATTGCGGGTAAANAGTGGACGCGGCCGGAGATTCGATGGGATGCGCTGCACACCGAACTGGTGCCCGGGGAAAGTTTCACCGACGTGATGGACAAGGGACCGCTCGCAGCGTGGACGCACAAGCACACCTTTGCTGATGGGGTGGAGCCGGGCACCACGGTCATGGTCGATGAGGTTCACTACGAACTTCCAGCCTTAGCGCGCGGGNAGTGGGCCCGCAAGCGAATGGACGCGGAGCTGGTGCGCATGTTCACGTTCAGGCAGCGGCAGCTGGTGNGGGATTTGGCGTTTCACAAGGCGCATTCCGTAGAGGCCCAGACGATTGCCGTGTCAGGCGCTTCGGGGCTGGTGGGGCGAGCGTTATGTGCGCTGCTCGCCGGTGGCGGTCACACAGTGCTCAAGCTTGTCCGCCGTGCACCGGCGTCTGCCGAGGAGATCTTTTGGGACCCGGAGTCCGGAACACTCGATTCAGCGGCCCTGGCTCAGTGCACTACAGTGATCCATCTGGCCGGACACCCCATTGGTGGACGGTTCACTGATGCCAACAAGAAAGCCATCCACCAAAGCCGGATTCAAGGAACGTCTCTGCTGGCCAGGACCTTGGCGCAACTGGCGTCCGACGGCGTGGCGCGCACCTTCGTTTCCGGCTCCGCGGTGGGGTACTACGGGCTGAAGCGAGTCCTGTTGCTGATTCGCGGGCAACGGGGACTTCCTCATGCAGCCAGCCCACCCCGGNCTTTGGCCGAAACGGATCCCGCCGGGACTGACTTCCTTGCCACTGTGTGCAGGGATTGGGAGGCGGCCTGTGCACCGGCCTCTGAGGGCGGTGTACGTGTGGTTAATGTCCGTACCGGAATTGTTTTATCGGCTGCGGGAGGAGTTTTGCAGCGGCTTCTTCCCCTATATTTGGCCGGCGCCGGCGGTCCTTTAGGAAACGGGCAGTGGCAGAGCTGGGTGGGCATTGACGACATCGCCGGGATCTTGGCTCATGCTGCACTGACACCAGCGGTGNCGGGGCCAGTTAACGGTGTGGCGCCGGAGCCTGTGACAGCCGAAGAATTTGCCCACACCCTGGGAACAGTCCTGCACCGCTCGGCCAAACTTAAAGTCCCTGTTGCGGGACCTCGCCTGCTCTTGGGAACCCAGGGTGCTGCTGAATTGGCACTGGCGAGCCAGCGGGTTTCCGCGGAAAAGGTGCAGGCCAGTGGCTACACGTTTAGAAATACGGACTTGGCATCAGCCTTACGGCATATTTTGGGGAGTAGCAGCCCGTTTAGCCAACGGCGTCGGTGACGCTCTCAGCGGTGGCGGGTTCAGGCGTGGTGCGCAGGGCGCGCAGTCCCAGCACCACCATGGGGATCAGCACGGCAAGGGCCATCATGTTGACCCAGAAGAATCCGCCTAACGCCAGGACCGGACCGGCCAGTGCGGCCATGCCGGCTGCGCCGAAGTTCATCATCATGTCATTGGCACCCTGCAGTGGGACGCGCAATTCGGTGGGGGCGGATTGGTTCAGCAGTGACGAGCCGCCAATCAGGCAGGCAGACCAACCCAGACCCAGTAGGGTCAGTGCGAGGGACATCAAGACAGGGTTGCTGCTGTCTGAGACGATGGCGCCAGTGGTGATGGCGGCCAAAAGGATGCCACAGCCAGTGAGCACAACAGGCACGGAGCCTATTCTGTCCACGAGCCAGCCGAACACCGGGCTTGCTGCGTACATGCCCAAGATATGCAAGCTGATGACGATGCCGATGATCTCTAAGGTGTGCCCATGGGCGTTCATGGCCACAGGTGTCATCACCATGACTCCAACCATGATGGCGTGCCCACCGGTGACCGCGACCAGGGCGAAGAGTGCTCGCGGGTTGTGGCTGGCCAAGCGCAGTGCTCGCCATGCGCCGTGCGCCTTGACGGGCTTCACCGGGGATGGTGGTACCCTGGCGCTNCCGGCAGAGGCATCCTGGGATGTGGGCGAAGGCGGTGTCAAGAAGAAAACGGCAATGACAAGTGCGGCGGTGATGAAGGCGATCAGTGAAAACACGTACGGTCCTGACAACGGGACAAGGCCGAGTTGAATACCGAATAAGCGGCCCGGTTCGGAGAGGTTGGGCCCTGCAACCGAGCCCACCGTGGTGGCCCAAATGACAATCGCCATGGCACGGCCGGCCTTCTCTGGCGGGGCTCCATCAACAGCTGCGTAACGTGCCTGCAGCCCGGCTGCCGTGGCCGAACCAAAGAACAGCATACCGGCGGCCATGAGCCAAAACTGGCCAAGGCTTGCCGCGAGCAACACCAGTCCCGCGCCCACAGCACCTAAGGCAAAGCCGGTACTCAAGGCCCAGCGACGTCCGGCGCGGACAGCCAAGTTCGCCAGCGGTACGGCAACCAGTCCGGCGCCCAAGGCCGATGCTGTCTGGACGAAGCCGGAGGCGGCCGTGGTGCCTGCCAATTGGGCTGCGAGAATCCCGCCCACGGCAACGCCTGATGCAACACCAACACCTGAGAGTAGTTGGCCAACAACCAATACGCCTTGGTTGCGGCGTTGAAGTGAGGTGATGCTCATGGTTGGATCCTCGAGGTGGGGCCTGGGCGGCAAAAGTGCCCTAGGGTGAAAGCAGACCAAACCAGTGTGACAGAGGAGTGCCCGCCCATGGTAAATGCACAGGCAAACACACCCACAGTTCCCGTCGTTGCTGACCTGGATGGGGTGAGGGTAGAAGACTTGCGGGCAGTCGGCAGCCTGAAATGGACAGCCTTCCCGGAACATCTGCCAGCGTGGGTGGCGGAGATGGACTTCGGCTTGGCTGCTCCCATTGCGGCGCGGTTGCAACGCTCGATCGCCACGGCCCAAGTGGGGTACCTGCCTAACCATTTGATTCCCGTGCAGGGCGCAGCCTGCCGGGACTTTCTTAACCAACGGTACGGTTGGGACGTTCCTGTTGAATGGATCAGACCGGTTGCCGACGTCCTGACCGCCCTTGAATGCGTGGTTCGGTATTTCACCGCGGAGACCGCGCGAATCGTGGTCCTGACGCCGTCCTACATGCCCTTCATCACGCTACCTGCGAGCTATGGGCGGGAGCTGGTGCAGGTCCCCATGATCCGTGCTGACTCCTCGTGGGAGGTGGACTTTTCCGCCGTGGAGGCAGCGCTCTTAGAGGGTGATCTCTTGGTGCTGTGCAATCCGCACAACCCCATCGGCAAGGTGTACAGCCGCGAGGAACTGGAGCGTCTGAGTACGATTGTAAAGGCCAGTGGTGCCCGAGTATTCTCCGATGAGATCCATGCCCTATTGGTGTACGACGGCGCAACACATGTTCCGTACGCGTCAGTCAGTGACGCTTCTGCCCACCACACAGTGACGGCCACCTCAGCGTCGAAGGCTTGGAATCTAGCTGGGCTGAAGGCTGCCCAGTTGATCCTTTCCAATGCCGAAGACTTTGAGCTCTGGATGCAGAAAGGCCAGTTCAAAGAGCACGGTGCCAGCNCCCTGNGGGTGGTTGGAAATATTGCTGCATACTCGCAGTCCCTGCCATGGCTTGATGGTGTCATGGGGTATCTGCAGCGGAACCGCAGCCTGCTGTGTGAGCTGGTGGCGGAGCATCTACCTCAGGCCCGTTTTGTGCTGCCGGAGGGAACATACTTGGCATTCATTGACTGCAACGGACTGGAATTGACGGGTTATAACGGCACGCCAACAGAATTTNTCACCGAGCACTCCGGTGTTGTCCTGACGGAGGGTGGGCTGTGCGGTGATGTAGGAGCCGGATGGGTGCGGCTGAACTTTGCCACCNCGGCGCCTATTTTGCGCCGGATTCTAGAACAAATGGGCATGGCGGTGACGGCTTGGCGGCTAACTAGCCTGATCCGGCGGGGTTCTCAGCGACGTTCTAAGTGAAGGTTATGGCGGCAGCGTTGGTGACGGCCGCCGTGAGAACGTCAAGGGCCGTTGACTGGATTTTCCAACGTTGCCAGTACAACGGGATGCTTGATACATGTCCGGGGACAAGCTCCACCAACTCGCCGCTGTGCAGCCCTGCGCGGCACTGTGATTCAGGCATGAGCCCNCAGCCCAGGCCCAGCTTGATGGCTTCACCAAATTGAACGGTGTCGGGGATGTAATGCTGGGTGCCGCGCAGCTTGGCACCGGTGATGGCTGTGAAGAAATTGTTTTGGAGCGTATCGCTGCGGTCGAACTGAACAGCCGGTGCGCCGTGGAGAAGATTATCTCTGAATCCGTGGGGAAACCACGTGGCCATGAACGCGGTGGAGGCGACGGCTCGGTATTGCATAGCCCCNAGGAGTACTGATGAGCAGCCGTGAACGGGTTCTGCCGTGGCGGTGACTGCTGCCATGACGTCACCGGAGAGCAGCAAACCCACTGAATGCTGTTCGTCCTCGCGTACTATTTCAAAGCTCATGTGCAAGGTAGTGGGTACCAGAGCCAGAGCCTCCATGAACCACGTCGCCAACGAATCTGCGTTGACTACAACGGTGATGGCGCTTTCACTGGTGCCTGAGAGGCCCAATTCCGCTGCAGCATCGGCCTCCAACGCACGCAGCGCCCGTGCCAGCCTGTGCACCACAATGCCGGCGCTGGTGACTGTGATGGGNGTGGTGCGTTGGAGCAGGATCGCTCCGGCCGTATGCTCCATAGCCTTGATGCGTTGGGAGACAGCAGATGCGCTGACGTGTAGTTGACGGGCCGCGGCGTCAAAGGTGCCATGTTCTAGTACGGCCAAANNAGTGCGTAACTGCTCCGTTTGAAAAGCAACCATTAGATTTCCTTAAGTAACCCAAAATAATTAGCTGTACTGTTCTTTATAATCCTAGTAGTTTCAATACTTGTGATATCACTGGAAATTTTGCAACTCTAGCCACAGGCCTCGGTGCCGGGCTTGCCCTGATCATCGCCATTGGTGCCCAGAATGCCTTTGTGCTCCGGCAAGGGATTCGAGGTGAGCACGTGACGTTGGTGGTTCTTGTCTGCATGCTCAGTGACATCATCCTGATTGTAGGCGGGATCTACGGTATCGGTGCCGTGATCACTGCCGTGCCGGCGGTTGTGGTGTTCATCAGACTTGCAGGTGCCGCGTTCCTGGTGGTCTATGGTCTTCTGGCCGCGAAACGTGCGTTCCGCCCCGGAACCTTGAGAGCCGGTGCCCAGCAGNGAAACTTGCCCAAGAAGGCCGCTTTGATGACTGTTCTGACGCTGACCTGGCTGAACCCACACGTTTATTTGGACACCGTGCTACTTTTGGGGACACTTGCCAACCAGCATGGCGAGCTGCGTTGGTGGTTTGGGGCGGGCGCCGCATTAGGTAGTGTGTTGTGGTTTAGCGCCTTGGGGTACGGAGCGAGGCTGTTGCGTCCCGTGTTTGCCAAACCGNGGGCGTGGCGTGTTCTTGACGGGCTGATTGCCGCTGTCATGCTCTTGCTAGGTGTGAAGATGGCGCTCGGCGCTTAGCGTTGTGATGCAGAGAATAGCGCTATTTGAGGAAGTCCATCTCCACCTGCAGGAAGGACTCGGCGGAAATAATCGCCGCAGCAAATGCCTCTTCCTCCGTGGGTGACTGCTTGGGTGTTCGGGTGTACCACTCGTGAAGTGTCGTATGAACTCTGAGGACNCCTCCCTCTGCAGGNGCATAAAACAAAGCAAAGCGCTGGACAGGCCACTCAGCGGATGTCTCGATCCCCACCAACAACGCCGCATTCAAAGCAGGGTTGAACCATTGGGCGATGGGCCGGCGCCTGTCCTCAAAGAACAGTCCCNNCGCGTAGCGGCTCGCAACGGTTGGCCCCATGTCCAAGCACAACCG
Organism: Arthrobacter polaris; assembly: GCF_021398215.1. Taxonomy (NCBI): domain Bacteria; kingdom Bacillati; phylum Actinomycetota; class Actinomycetes; order Micrococcales; family Micrococcaceae; genus Arthrobacter; species Arthrobacter polaris. The sequence goes on along the minus strand of NZ_CP071516.1, from coordinate 3,534,047 downwards.
TTCCCGCCACAACGGCAAGATCTCCGTGTCATGGCGCTGCCAAACGGCTGGGACCAGAGGTTGGTCACTGTGTGAGCTCACAATTCAATGTTAGCGATTAGCCAGAGAGTTGGAAGAGGACGTGGCCTCTCAGTTAGCTCAGCACGGGGCTATTCGCAACCAACTCCGTCGCCGTCGCGGTCAAATTTGGGTTGGAACCCTGCCTGTCCGGCGTAAATTGGCGCTGCTCCGGCAGCCCTGACAGCACTGCAGTTCTGGTAGTAAACATCAGCTGCCGGGGGCTCCACATAGGGCGCCGGTGCAGGAGGCTCTTCCTGCGCTGCCACAGGAGGGGCAGCTTCAACAGGGGCCACTTGTTCAACTGGTGCTAGAGGAGGCGCAATGACNGGCTTCGGCGGGGTGCAGGCTCTACGGCCTCCACCGGTGCCGGGGCTTGCGCTGGCACAACAACAGGCTCTTCGGGGAGGTGTCTGGTTGGTGGGTACTTCTGCATCAGCGCAGGTGCTCAGAACCTGTGCCATGGCATCATGTTCAGCCTGTGTCACCCACAAGTCATAAGTGGCTTTGACGGAAATCTGCCGGGCAACATAATCGCAGCGGTAGCTTTTATTCGGNGGAAGCCAGGTGGCTGCGTCACCGGCACCCTTNTGCTGGTTACTGGGACCATCTACTGCCAACAGGTTCAAGGGATCGTTGGCCAGGGATGTGCGCTGTTCCACGCTGAGCTGCTGCGCGCCTTTNTGCCAGGCGTCGTTCAACGCCACCACATGATCAATCTGTACCGCGCTGCTTGTGGTGGAACCACGCACAAAGTCAATGGTCCTGGCTGTATAAGGATCGGCCAAAACCCCGGTGAGCACTAAGCAATCGCGGGTGCCCGGTTTGAACGTCTTGGCACTTAGATCCCGGTCAAGGATGTCATTGCGAGTATCGCAGCCGTTCCTGTCAACGTCAGCCCACGCTGATCCGAACTCGGAGCGGGAATAACCAGTCTTCGGTGCCCGGCCTTTGATGGGCAGTGTTGCCAGGACCACCTGTGCTTTTGCCGCATAGGCCGGCTGCACATTCCCGGCCAGGTCAGCGTTGCCCGCATCTGGAACACCTTGGGCCTCAAGTGGGGTTGCATCATTGGCGCTGGGACTCTGACTGGCGCTAGCACTGGGACTGGAGCTGGCGCTCTGTGCTGCAGCGGCCGCGCTCGGCGCTGCCTGAGGCGTTGGNGTGCTTCCGCACGCGGTGCTCACCAGCAGGACGGAGGCAAGCACCGAACCCATGATGAAATCGGTGGCTCCAAAGGAACGAATTGAACGTGCAGCAGACAAGGCGTAGTTCTCCCACGGTGGGCGGATTATGGTGTGCTTCCAGCCTACCGTGGGGCGCCGACCGCGAAGACCCAGCTATCGGGGCGCTAGGAGGCGCTGACCTCGGCCAGGATGCTGCGCAGGATTTCTTCGCCGGCCAAGATGCCCCGCACCGAGGTGAGGCGAAGATGGGAAGCTAGATACCCAGCGTCGTGCAGCTCACCGTGGAGGGGCCGGAACGCAACGTGAGCATCAGCAAGCATGCCTTGATCAAGCAGGGAATCCCCNGCGGCAATGACGGTGTCAGCACCTGTGCGGCGGACAACTTCGGCCAAGGCATCAGTTTTGTTGATGGGCAACGGGACGCAATACAGTTTCCGGCCCTGCACCGAAACACTCCAGCCAGCCTCAGCGCACAGCTCTGTCAGCTCGGCGAGGAAGGTCTCGGGCATGGCGGCACGGTCAATGATGGCGTAAACAAAGAGATTTTCAGCCCGTCGCAGGCGCAGGATCCATGGTGCAAAATCCGGGTTGGCTAGGTGCGTCTCGATGGTTTCCAAGGGTGCACAGTCCGCTGACATCCGGGCAGAGAGCTGCCGGTTCCACACGGCATCCGGTGCACCGTGGTGCAATAACACGCCGCCATTGGAGGTGATGGCGTACTCGGGCACCGGGCCGGGAAGCTGAACGCGTTCATATTGTGCCCGGGTGCGTGTGGTGACGGGGACGAACGTTGCCGCGCCAGCAACGGAGACCAGAAGCTCCTGCGCGGTCCGTGTCATGAAAGACAGTGGTGCCCCGTCGTAGACTTCGGCGACAATCATGGCCGGGGCATCCTTGTCATCGCCGGTGAGCCAGAGCGCATTNTTGGAGTAGATCAGGGTGCGGTCGAGGTCGCAAGCGACCAATACTGAACGGCTCATGCGTTAGGCACGGCCTTGCCGTCAGCGCCAACGGCACTCTTGTCGAAGCGGGGATGAATCAGGCCAACACAGCTATAAGGCAGGCCCGGCACTTCCTCCACCGGCACTCCGCGCTGTTCGGCAAGAAGCAGCACATGGGCTACATCGTCCACGGCATCTGGATTGACCAGCACCCGCCACGGCACACGGCGCAGCAGCACCCTGGTGGTTTCGCCCACGCCGGGCTTGACCAGGTTGACGTTGTTGATCCCGTAATCGGTACTGATCCGCTCTACCGCTTCCCAACCAAGCCACGTGGGTTCTGATGCTGTAGCCACGTGCTGGGCGATCTGGCGTTCCACGTCAGGACGCACCTTTCGNAAGTGGGCGCAGATGGCGGCCAGGTAGTCATTTGAAACATCGTTGGGNGCAAGTTCGGCGTAGAATTTGGCGCCGTGGAAATCGTGCGCGGCGATGTGCTCCACGTTGTACACCGTGCGTGACACCAGACCGGACACGGTGGAATTCAAGCAGGCAGACGGGATCAGGTAGTCCTCACGGGTGCCAAACATCCAGACGCAATGCCCGGGGTCAGCAAGAACAGCAAGATCGTCAGGGAAGCGGATGCCTGAGGTGGCAGCAAAGTCATCCAGCGCCGCGGTGAGCTCCCGCGAGATAGCACCCTTACCCGTCCAACCGTCCACAAANAGTATCCGTGCCGGATCAAAATTCTCAGCCAGGTACCGCAGCGCTGTTTGGTCCAACCCCACCCCGCGCACAATGCTCATGGTGAAATGTTCCAGCTCTACACCATGGATCTGCCGGGCCCAGCGCCGCATCAAAATGCCAATGGGTGTACCGGCCCGTGCCAGCGAAACAAGCACCGGCTGACTGTCCCGAGCTGCCAACGCCAGCTCGGTCACCACGCCAACCGCTGTGGCAATCCGCTCACCCGCCCGCTCCACGGCCTGCTCATACAGTGCCTGATATTCGGGGCTTGGGGAGTACTCCACGGGCAGCGATTCGGCGTAGTTGGCCGCACCGGATTGGATGGCGTGCTCGCGATCGGCGGTGGGCGCCTCCAATGCCAGATGACTCAAGTCCTTCAGCAGCCACTGGACGTCGTCGGGCGCATACGAACCAAAATTTGGCCCGGTCAAGGGGCAGGAAGAGGGAACTGGCTCATGGTGCGTCCTTGCTTGGGATGCTGGCGGCTGGGGCGGAACTGCCCGCCGGGGTNNATCAACGGGCAGCAGAACGACGACGACGTCATCGGCAGCCGCTGCCATCGCGGCGGCCAGTGACGCAAGCCCGGCGGCAGGGTCACCTTGGCGGACATCTTGGCGTGTGATCCCAGGTTCCGGAAGNACCACCAAGGTGCCCGGGCGTTGTCCGGCCCCGTTGAGGTTGTAGGCAAAGCGTACGCCGGGACCATCGTTTGTCAGGTCGTGGCTGGCAAANGTGAGTGCGCCGGCAATGGCGTAGTCGTCCCTGTCGATGGGGACAATGGGNGAGCGCGTTGTGGTGGAAAANCGCACCTCGGCATCCGGGCGCAGACTAGCCAAAGCATCGGCAACGGCCAGCGGCACAAACATGTTCTCCTCACAACCGACCACAACGATGGGAGCCTTGCAGTCTTGGCTGGACAGCAATGTGGCAAGGTGCTCTGCGATGACGGCAATATCAGTGGCCGCAGGAGCGCAGGCGTTGCCAAAGCGGTCACTGCGCACAGGCACAATATCTGAGGCAGAAAGCTCAAGCATGGCCAGCCGGCCAGCTGGCGCAACGGCNCGCGCCGGGGCACCCTGCGGCAGTGCGTGAATCAGGGCACCGGCATGGGTCAGAATATCCGGGCTGAGCTCCACGGCTCCGGTGCCGAGCGCAGTCACAGTAATCCGGGTATCCAGCTCCGCCGCAAGGGCGGCAAACCGTGTACGGTCGGCGTCGCTGCGCAGATCAATGAGGGCAGCCACCACATAAACGTTGTGCGGGCGAAGGGCATGCAGTTCACGGATCGTGTTGATGACCGTTGAGCCGGTGCTGAGCTCGTCATCCACCAAAACCACCGGCCCGTTACCATCTAACCAGGTGGGATCCGTGGGCACCAGGGAGTGTGAGGTGGCGTGCGAATGTCCCTCCTGGAAACCCGCCACCTGCTCCACCCTCGGGGTGGCGTGCCGTGTGGAGTGGATGTAATAAGCACCCAAGGCATTGGCCACCAGCCGGCCCAGCCCGGTGGCCGTTTCGGCATAGCCAATGACCACGGCGTCCGGAACCACCGTGCGTAGGCCCGCTACCTGCTCAGTAAGAGCTGCAATGGCCCCNGTGCGCTGCCCAGGAGGGCTCTTCAAGACGCTAGTCAGCTGCTCTGCTGCGCTGTCTCGCTGCACTGCTGCGCTGTCTCGCTGCACTGCTGCGCTGGCCAGGGCAGGTGAGCTTCCGGCGTCGGGCTGCAGTAAGGAGATCTCCCTGGCAACAAAGGCACCCAGCAGTTCACCGGCAGCAATGACAAGGGCAGGCTCGGTGGGCACGTGCTTGGCCAGCACCGTCGAGACAAGTAGGTGGGCTCGTTTGGGGTTGCTGCGCAGAGCCAAGCCCACGAGGTCCTGGACGGACACTGGGCTTGAGGCGGCGCTATGGATGAGTACGTTCAGCTGATCGGCGACGAATCCGCCGCCCCAGTGGGGCCCGGGTGAACCATTCATGCCATGCTCGCTTCTAGAAGGTCAACAAAGGTGACGTTGGCGGCGGCCACACCAAAGGCATCGGCACGCAGGAGCGTACGCCGTGCCCACGCCTGGTGCGGTTTCATCTCATTCATTTTGTTGCCGTANGGGGATGCTGCGGCGCCGCCGTTCTCATTGCCAGCAATGGCCAGCGCATCAAGATATTCCTCATGGCTGACAACACTCATGGCATGCACAAGTGAAACATGGCTGGGGTGGATGACTGTCTTGCCCAGCAGGCCGTTGGCAAGATCAAGCTCAATTTCGCGGATCAACGTATCAAGGTTGGCGGTCATGATGCGACGGCGCAGTTCCTGTTCCTGCGGTCCGGAAAACGGGGTCACGCGCAGTTGTGGGCGCAGCACCCGTTCGGTGTTGGAAAAGTGTTCCCAGACCGGTCCGGAGATGACAAAACCGCCGTCGGGCCGGCCCAGAACATTAACAATGTCACCAATGACTCCTGCCACCACATTGACGTCGTAAATGGTCAGATCNCAGGAACGGCGCAGGCCAAAAGCGCTGGACATGTCGGTGGCACCGATCCGCACAGACAAAATATCCTCGCGATTTGCGGCCAGTATGGTGTAAATATTTGTCAGCGCTGCGGCACGGCTTTCCACGTGGATCACAGCCGACGATTCCAAAATAGGCATGATGCGCAGCCGGTGCCCGGGCGCTGTGGCCTCTGGCGTAGTAGTACCGGGTGCGGTGTTCCCGTCAAGGCCTAACTCGGTCTGAATCACGTGTAAAGCCCGGATGAACGCTGCGGCCACACCGGATTCATTGTCAAACTTGGGGATCACAAAACCTGTCAGCACACCAGTGGCCGCTCCAGCTCTGCGGGCCACCGAGAGCATCTGCTCCGGAGTCCTGACTCGGACAAAGAGCAGTGGCAAGCGCTCTTCGCCTGAGGACAAAGCTGAGAGGGCGGCAATGACATTNNTTTCAGCACGGCCCACATCACTATCGGGAATTGAATCCTCAAGACACAGCACCATGGAAACACAGCCGAGATCTCGCTGCCGGAGCACATCCTTGACCAGGTCCGGCCTGTTTGCTGGGGTATATAAGGTCCCGCCTAGAGCCACAGCCAGCAGTTCAGGGGCGGAAGTGGGAGAAAGTTCCACGGGCAACTGGTGAAACAGTGCGGTGGTTTGGGAAGTGGTCAGTGAACGAAAATGTCGCATTGGCCCTTTCAAGCTGCGGTTGGAAGGGCCAATATGGCCCATCCGGAAGAGGTTCTAGCGCCCGTAAGCGGAGGCGGCTGCCCTGTGGGTCATGGCAAAATCAAACTCTTGCCAGATCTGGACATCAGGCCAGTCATGCGGGACAGGTTCGGCCCGCAACTCCAGCACATTGCCCACCCGATGCACTAAAAGTACCATCTGGGTCCCGTCGGCCGCAGGNGGCAGGGCCACGGTCTCACCGGAAAATAACCGGACGCCCATGGCTGCGCTACTGCGGTTGATGAAGATGGCACGGCGCAATTCACGCACATGGCGCAGCGTGATCAACGCATCCCGGCCGTGGTATCCTACCAATTCCCGGTTCCCTGCAGTCATGACCGCAGTGCCAGCCTTGTGTCCGTCAACGGTCTGCCCACCGGTCACCCGCCGGACGCTTTCCCACGCTATGGCGGTGCTGCCGCTGACAACCAGCGTACCAACAGCGGACTGCAGCGCCGTTAACCGAAGCACCCGGTCAACGAGATTCAGCTCGTACAGTTCACTAATGCCTGGGGCGGGGAACAGGAGCTGGACCTCATGGTCTTCCCGCTTTGCCTTCGTCCGTTGGGCGTCCAGCTTNTGTGCCCGGGGNCTAGTGGACGACGCCGGCGCCCCGCCTCCTAGCACCAACCCNGCCCGACCGCTGTGCGCCCGGTTGGGCACTCCGTTGTGTTCGCGGGGACGCTTGGTTGGACGCTTGCTGGGACGCTTGGTTGCCTAGGCGCAGCAGTGGCTGGGCGCAGAGCCAGGGACGGAGCCGGCGAAGAATTCTGCGTTGGCACAGGTGCTGAGNGCGCTCGGGGATGCGTTCGGCGCAGCCTGCGTGCGCACGGGCTTGAGCCGGCGGCGCAAGAAGACAATGTCAGTGCGCGGATTTAAGGAATTGTTCACGTGATGGCTCTACAGACTGAATCCGTAGTCCTTGGCCACTCCGGTCAGGCCAGTGCTGTAGCCCTGGCCCAGGGCCCGGAACTTCCAGTCGGACCGGTGCCGGTAGAGTTCACCAAAGATCATGGCCGTAACGGACTCAAGCTTGGCTACAGAGCAATCAAAGCGCACTAGCTCACGGTTCTCAGCTGTTGCAACCCGGATGTGTGCGCTGCGGACCGAGCCGAAGGTTCCCTGGCCGCGGAATTCCGGATCCACATAAGCGAAAAGNATGATCTTTGCAATATCGTCGGGGACAAGGCCTAGTTGCACGTCAATTTGCTCCTGATCCCCATCGCCGATGAAGGCGACTGAGGAGTCAGCGCTGACGAGCTGGTTGAAAAACACCAGATGGTCGTTGGAGACGGCTTTGCCATCTGCATCGCACATCACTGCAAAGGGCACAAGTTCTGCTTGTGGACCATTGCTGGGGATGGTGTCCCAACCCATGCCGACCACAACGTGGTCAAGGCCCGGATTCTCAGCTGTCAGGGCGGCATTTCCCCGGGTACTAGTGCTGCTGCCACTGTTGGCCCTCCAATCGCAATGGGTCCCTCTCACTAACTGGTTGTTGAAGCTGCAGGGAAGGGTCTTGAGCGGCGAACTTATCAGCTAAGAAGCGCCCGTGTGTAGAGAGTTCCTCCACTGCACCAATGCGGATCTGGTTCAGTAGATCGGCAAGGGTGCCCTCAAGGGTGGCAACCTGCTCTGCGAACAAGAACGTGGCAGCAGATTCCTCTTCGTGGTGGGCTGGCGGCAACGCCAAATACGCTTGCAGCGGTGTGGGAACGTAGCTACAGATCATGGCGTTCAGTAGCACCCGCTGCTCGGTTGAACAGCCCCGGACGTTGATGTCCATGACTGCATCACGCATCTGATCGCCCAGATGGCGCAGTTGGGACATCAACAGAGGAGGTAACCTGCTTCCGGAGCGGCGCACAGCTGCACGTAAAGTGTCCACCGCAGCACCCATTTGTGCGATTTCCTCCGCCACCGGATCACCTACGGGGCGCTCTGGCACCTGCGGTGCCGAAGCCCCGCCAAACCTGCCCCCNAGAAAACGGCCAATCATTGCATTACCCTTGCTTCGTCGTCGTGCTTTCTAGCCTACTCGCGTTCAGACTGGCGTGAACGCTCCAAATACGGCTTGGCCTTGGCCAGCCCGGCCTCCAGCGCGTGAACTGTGCCTTCCATGTTNTTAGCAGCCGACGCGCGGAACGTGTCGATGGCGTCCATGGTCTCAAAGACGTTATCGAAGGCCTTCTGCAGCGTCTCAACACTCACACCAGAACTTGCAGCCTGTTGGTGGATGCGCACTGTCTGATCCTTGAGCATCTCCGAGGTCTTCAAGATCATGTTGTTCGTAGTGGTGTTGATGGCGTCGATCTGGTCAAGGACCATCTTNTGGTTGGCCAATGCCTGAGCCACGATCACGGCGGTGCGCAGTGCCGAAATGGTGGTGGTGCGGGCCCGGTCAACCCCNTTGATCAGTTCAACGTTGTTCTTACGGATCAAGTCCATGGCCAGGTAACCCTGCACCGAAACAGCCAGCTGGGTCAGGATGTCCTGGTGGCGCTGGCGGATGGGGAAGAGCACATCTGCCTCGAGCTTCTGGGCCTGCTCAACCTGACCCGAGGCGCGGGTGGCGTCAATCTTTTCGACACAGGCGCCATCCAAGGCTTTGGCGAATACTGCGTACTCACTCAGGCTCTGCATGGTTTCCCACATCTTGACCTTTTCCCCAGCCAAGGAGGCATTGTCCTTAAGGAGTTCATCCTGGCCAGCCATGAGCGATTTAATGATGGCATCGAGCTGAACCTGAGCGGACTCGTACTTNTGGAAATACTTGGCCATCTTGTTGCCGCCGGGGATAAAGCCGAGGATTTTCCGGCCAACACCCAGATCGGCATTGTTGGGNGTGAGGGATTCAACGGTGCTGCGCAGATCATTCAAGGTGCCAGCAACCTGGGCCTGGGCGCCGTTGCCACTCTTNTTGGCCCCGGCCACTGAGGTGGAGGAGCGCTCCAACATGCGGCTGGAGGCATCCGAGGAGGAGGTCATTTCCGTCCCGGCCAGCTTCGAGATCCCATCAACTTTTGTGCTGAACTCGGGACTGCGAGCATCGAAGTTAGCGATCTCGGAAATGAATTCCCTAGCCTGGACATTGATCTGTGCCTGGCGTTCTGCCGGGACCGGAACCATGCCCGGGGCGTCTTCGGCGACAACGATGTCCGGGGCGTCCGGAGCTTTCAAGACAAGGGCTGTTTCGGCTTCAGTGGGAGGTGTCAACGGTGAAGTCATGGTGAGATCAATTTTCCAATAGCAAGATGTGCAGGGAGCTGATGTAGCTGTGGATGGGCCCACGCTCGCCTTGTCGGTAAACGTTGGGCCCACGCGCCCGAGGGTCCCGCCCCGAGATTGCGAGGGTGGGAGGGCGTGGGGACTAGCCCAGTGACACGCCAAAGTCCGAAGCGATCCCGGCCAGGCCCGAGGCATAGCCTTGACCCACTGCCTTGAACTTCCATTCGGCGCCGTGACGGTAAATTTCCGCGAACAGCATGGAGGTTTCCGGAGCAGCATCTTCGCTGAGATCAAAACGCACGATTTCCGCATCGTTGCTTTGGTTTACGACGCGGCAATATGCACCGCGCACTTGGCCAAAGTTCTGGCCGCGAGTGCCAGCCTGATCGATGGAGACAACGATGACAACGCGTTCAACATCTGCGGCGACCTTGGAAAGATCAATCAGGATCTGCTCGTCATCACCCTCGCCCTCGCCGGAACGGTTATCGCCGAGGTGGGTCACTGATCCGTCTTTGGCAGCAGGCTGGTTGTAGAAAATGAAGTCATCGCCGGAACGCACCTTGCCGGTTGCGGCCACAAGCAACGCCGAAGCGTCTAAGTCGAACGCCTCACCTGTGGTGGTGCGGGGNTCCCAGCCCAAACCAACCAGCGCTTTNTGCAAGCCCGGATCAGTCTTGGTCAATGAAAGATTGTTGCCCTTTGCAAGGGTTAGTCCAGCCATGAATTCTTGTCCTTACGGTATGGAGCTTCGGAGGATGGCAATGTTCCTAAGAACATTTAGGTACGCGGTGCGCGGAAACGAATCCACGCACCGCGATGAAAGCAAAACTAGTCCAGAACAATTCCGTAGTCAGTGGCGATGCCGTGCAAACCGCTGGCGTAGCCCTGCCCAACAGCGCGGAACTTCCACTCGGCACCGTTGCGGTAGATCTCAGCGAAGACCATTGTTGTTTCAGAGGCGGCATCTTCAGAGAGGTCGTAGCGAACAATTTCGTGGTCATTGTCCTGATTTACCACGCGGCAGTACGCGTCGCGGACTTGGCCAAAGTTCTGGCGGCGGGCATCTGCCTGATCGATGGAAACGACAATGATGACCCGGTCAACGTCAGCGGAGACAGTGGCGAGGTTGATCAGGATCTGCTCGTCGTCGCCGTCGCCCTCACCTGTGCGGTTGTCACCCTGGTGTACGACGGAACCGTCTTTNGACTCCAGCTGGTTGTAGAAGATGAAGTCATCATTGTTGCGGACCTTGCCGCTGCTGGTGACCAAAATGGCTGATGCATCCAGGTCAAACTGGTCTCCGCTGGTGGTGCGAGGATCCCACCCTAAACCGACCATGGCCATTTGCAGACCGGGGTCTGCCTTGGTCAGGGACAGGTTGCTGCCTTTGGAAAGTGTCAAAGATGCCATGGAAACTGAACTCCTCTTATTACGAAGCGACGCTAGCAGGTGAAAGAAAAATGCTTGTGGCGAAACCCTACAGTGAGTTTGCTGCCGGCTGGATCAAGTCCATCACGGTGCGGCCGTTGGCGCGGTTGCCAATGGCCGTGAACTTCCAACCGGTTCCTTCACGGGATACCTTGGACATGATCATGGCCGTGTGTGTGCCGGCGTCTGTCAGCTGGAAGCGGGCAACCTCAGGAGAACCGGCGGTTGAATCATCGAGCAGGCGGCAGAACGCGTTCTCAACGGTGTCAAAGGTCTGGCGGCTGTAGCTGCTGATGACAAACACGATCTGGGTGACAGCCGGGGAGACCTTGGCCAAGTCAACCAGGATGGTCTCGTCGTCGCCTTCGCCCTCACCGGTCAGGTTGTCTCCCGTGTGCTGGGTTGAACCGTCCTTGCTCTGGAGCTGGTTGAAAACACCGTATCAATAGCCTTGCCACTGGCGTCAAAGAAAATGGCCGAGGCGTCCAGATCAACGTCTTCTGCTTTTTCAGGCCACCAAAGAAGCCCCGCTTGGTAGGGGCTGCAGAGTCCCAGCCAAGCCCATGCGCACCCGGGTGAGGGCGGCGCCGTCGTTCTTCTTCAGTGAAAGGGCCTGGCCCTTTGCAAACTAAGTCCCATAACGTTTTACTCCTTGTGAGTGAGGTGTAGAAAATTTTAGTGCAGTGCCCTAGTTGGTCAACTGCTCCACTCGGGGCTGCGCCGCGGCGCGTTTATTGCGGACAATTGATGATAGGAATGCTGCGCCAATGAACAACACGCCGATGACGCCGGTCACGACCTCGTTGACCTCCAGACTGATGGTCAGCAACAAGATCACGGCCAGGGCGCCGATGGCCCAGTGTGCGCCGTGGTCGAGGTATTCGTAGTCGTCCAAAGTCCCTTCGCGGACAAGGAAAACAGTGAGCGAGCGGACGAAGATGGCGCCGATCAAGCCCAGACCCAGGGCGATGATGATGGGATCGGAGGTGATGGCGAAGGCGCCGATGACACCGTCGAAGGAGAAGGATGCGTCAATGACTTCAAGGTAAAGAAACAGCATGAAAGCGGCCTTGCCAACCGCCTTGCCAACACCGTTGTTGGACTTCTTGGCAATCTTCGCCGCTTCCGCGTCTGTGTCCTGTGCATCGGTATCGCCGTCGCCATCAACATCGAACAAGGCGCCCAAGCCGTTGACGAGCAGGTAGGTGATCATGCCCAAGATTCCAGCGATGAGCACGTCAACTTCCTTGCCCGGGCGGACCATGGCGGCTGAGGCGACAAGGATGAGTAAAGCGATGGCCATGGAGGCTCCGGGGAGACGTCCGATGAAGGCAAGTGGCTTTTCAAGGAAGCTCAGCCAGTGCAGCTCACGCTCTTCAAACATGAAGTCTAGGAACAGTAGGAGCAAGAAGACCCCACCAAAGGCAGCGATCTGCGGGTGTGCCTCATGGAGGAGGTAGGCGTAAGAACCGGGNGTGTGAATGTCACCCTTNTCTAGTGCGAGCTCGATGGCTTGGACCGGGTTGAGGTTGGCTGTGACACCCACAATCAACAGTGGGAAGGCGATGCGCATGCCCAGAACGGCAATTAAAATACCGACGGTCAAGAAGATTTTCTGCCAGAACGCGCTCATCTTTTCCAGGATGCGTGCGTTCACAACGGCGTTGTCAAAGCTGAGACTGACTTCCAGCACGCCCAAGATGGCGCACAAGATCAGCGCCTCAACGCCACCGTAGAAGAAGGCAACAACGAGTGCCACCGCGGTGATCCCGAGAGACCAACCAAAAGTTTTCATGAACACGCGCTGACAAGCTCCTCGAGAGATCCCTGGATTGGGTAGTCAGGGATTTGTGGTCGTTGTTGGTACGGCCTCACGTGGCCCGACGGCTCACGCGTGGATCCTTTAAAGTCAATTATCTCCATTCACGCTATATATTCCTAATGGTTGGGACCGTCAAAAGTTCCATTTTGTCCCCTAAAGTGATGACACCATACTGTCCCTAGGCACTGACAAACCGCTTTTGCTGCAGATCATCCGCGGCTGTCTGTTCGCCCGCGGCGCAACGAATCCTCCCGTTGCCTTCAAGTAAGTGTGGGTGGGACGGGTTTGCCTGGGGAATTCATCGACATCAAAATCTGGTTGGCCGTTCCGTTAGATGCGGGTGCTTCGGCAAATGCACGGTACAAGGAGGCCGCATGAGTGAAGGGGAATGCTAGGGGATATGCAATCTGTAAACCAGCGGGTCCTCTTGGATGGCAATAGCGCTGGAGATGACAACAGCCGATGCCGCCCGGCCAGATTTCTTAGGGCCGGAGTGGTCTGGCAGCTTGTCCAGGGAACAAACAGAGCAGTAAAAATAACGAAGACAAAATCTTTGGCGCCGCCAGCATGGCCATCACGTTTGATTGGAGCGGGAACTCTAGAGTGTGAACTTGGGGTGCGGCCCCGGCAGTGATACCCTGCACGGCGATTGGCGCAGTGCACTGAGGCAAGGAACTGTGAGTCATGACTGAGATTTCGTTGGATGCCAAAGGGCAGAACCGGCTCAATATATTGCTTCGGTGGGCGGGCGAGGTTGCCCTTGCTGGTCACCAAGTGCCTGACCATGCCCATCTGGAACTCATTGCGCACACGAAAATTGTCGCCGTGGAAGGACCAGGCGCCGCCGTGGTTGAGCTATGGGAGCCAACCATCAGCTGGATGTTCAAACAGGCTGCCTTCGGTGTTACTGACCCTTATCGTCACTTACCGGACGAACTCCTCATCCCGATGACTCCGGCTGCCATCGCTAAGGAAAGTGCCGCCGTCGTGCTTGCGGAAAAGGTCGTAATTGAGCAACAGTGGGCAGCGGATCCGCAGGATCATGCCGCCGAACCAGTCTCGGTACAAGTTGATCCAGCGGTACCCACCCAGACGCCGGCATCTGCGGTGTCGAGGTTGCCGAAATGGGAGCTCGCGGCCATCGAGCAAGTGAACAACGCCATCTTGCGTTACATCAAGCCGCTTGAAGCCTTGCGCGCCCGGGACGCCAACGAAGGCGACACCCGCATGGTGGTCACCGACATGCTGTGCGAGGGCCTGGACTATGACAAGTTCAAGGACCTCACCACCGAATACATGGTGAAGCAGGACTTTGCCGACTACGGGGTCCGCATAGACAAGCAGATGGTGGCCTTTATCGAGGTCAAAAGGATCAGCCAANAACTCAACGAACGCCATCTGCGCCAGGTGCTGATGTACGCGGTCAACGAGGGTGTGGAGTGGATGGTGCTGACCAACGGTGCCGTGTGGCAGGCCTACCACCTCACGGGTGGGCTGCCGGTAGTGGTGGATATGGCCTTTGAAATCGACCTGCTGGGACCGGCAACTCTCGCTGAANAAACTGAAATGATGTTCTTGCTTCACAAGGAGGCACTGAAACGCCGCCGCATCGATGAGGTATGGCGCCATCGCGCAGCCACCGAGCCGGGTGTGCTGTTAGATATGATCCTCTCCGAGGCCGTCCTGGATGAACTGCGCAAGGAAGTGCGGCGCAGGACAGGGACTGCCACCACCGTGGAGGCATTGAGCGAGGTGATCCGCACCGAAATTGTGGATCCAAAGCTCATCGCCAAGTTATTCAAGGCAGAGCGCCCACCCCTGCCGCCCTCCGGCCCGTCTCGAAAGTAGACTGAGGCCATGACCACAGCATCTGGCGCGANACGTTGACCTTGCAGCACTGACGGCACTACCCAAAGCAGAGCTGCACCTGCACATTGAAGGGACTCTTGAGCCGGAGCTGATCCTGGAACTGGCCGCCCGCAATGGCATTACGTTGCCGTTCCCCACCCTTGAGTTGTTGCGGGAACAGTACGAATTTTCCGATCTGCAGTCGTTCCTGAACCTGTACTACGCGAACATGGCAGTGCTGGTCACCGAGTCCGATTTTGCTGCCATGACCCGGGCCTATCTCCGCCGCGCCCAAGAGTGCGGCGTGCGCCATGCAGAGATCATGTTTGATCCCCAGGCCCATATGGCCCGGGGCGTGGAACTGTCGACGGCGGTCAACGGCATCGCCGTGGCGCTGGCTTCCAGCGAAGCTGACTTTGGCATCACTACAGAGCTGATTGCGGCGTTCTTGCGGGACCAGTCCCAAGACTCGGCGCTTGAAGTTTTGGAAGCGCTGCTGTCCATGGGCGCACCCATCATCGGTATTGGTCTGGATTCGGCTGAGGTGGGGAACCCGCCGTCGAAGTTCATTGATTTATACCGGCGAGCCAAGGAAGCAGGGCTTCGTTTGGTAGCCCATGCTGGCGAGGAAGGACCGCCAAGCTATGTTGAAGACGCCCTGAATCTGCTTGGAGTTGAGCGGATTGACCATGGGATAAGGGCAGTGGAGGACAAGTTCCTTATCAAGCGGCTCGTGGCGGAGCAGGTTCCGCTGACTGTCTGCCCGCTCTCTAACGTGCGGTTGCGCGCCGTGGACACGCTCGCAGCCCACNCCCTGCCGCAGATGATCACCGCCGGGTTGAACGTCTGCATCAACTCAGATGACCCCGCGTACTTTGGTGGCTACGTGGGTGCCAACTTTGCTGCCCTTGTGACCGAGTTCCAGTGGGATGCGGCAACGGTGGAGNCTTTGGCAGAGAACTCCATCCGGTCCTCCTTTGCCTCGGAAAGCCGCAAGGATGAACTGTTGGGTGAATTAGCTAACTGGGGTGCTGGGCAACGTTGAGCTGGGGACTCTGGCGGGTTGAGTCAGGCTTGGCCCAAAGCCCGCCAGGATCAGCCGTCGCAGGATTTAACCGCGAGCCAACAGATGACCTATCTCCTGCGCCGCGGGCCCCATTTGCTCCACAAGGAGCACCGCTCCCAAGGCGCACATGATGATGCCGCTGCTGAGGCTCACNCCGCGTGCGGCGCCCGGGCGTGAGCGCAAGAGTTTGCGTGCTCCTGCAGCCACAAACGTGTAGATGATGGCTGCCGACGCCACGAACGACAGCCCTAAAATGGCTGATTGCACGGGCACCGAAAATGCGGCATCGACTTTGATGAACTGCGGTGTGAGGGCAACGAAGAGCAGCAGTCCCTTGGGNTTGATGCTGCTGGTTCCAAAGCCCTGCAGGTAGGAACCCATGGACGTGCCGGGGAGTCGGCGCTATGGTCCACCGCCACCAGTTCGCCGTGGGGCGCACGGATGTGCCGGCCCCGCACTGAAACCTGCGCTGCGCCAAGACTTGGTTGTCAGAAAGCCCAGCCAAAGAAGGTAGAAGGCGCCGGCAATCGTCAGCCATAGCAACAACGCTGGAACAGCGGCCATGAGAGCCGCAATTCCGGCGGCTAACAAGATGGTGTGGAGCACGTAGCCACTGCAGAGTCCGGCGACTGCGGGGACAAAACTGCGTTTGCCCAGTCCTGCCGCAATGGAAAACGCCCAATCGGGACCCGGTGTACAGGTCAGGGTGACGGCGACGATGAGGAATCCGATGAGTGCCTGCGGATCCATGATGCTCCTGAGGTGGAAGTAATAATGGAGCAAGTTTAGGAAAATTGCTGCGAGAAGTGCTTGGCTATTTCTGTCCAATCCGGATGTTTCGCGATAAAATAACTATGTGATTGATGGAATAGATAGAGAAATATTGCGCAGGCTTCAAGAAGATGGCCGGATGACGGCCACGGCCCTGNCCGCCGAGGTGGGGCTGACTGTTGCTCCGTGCCACCGCCGTATGAAAGATCTAGAATCCGACGGTGTCATCAGTGGGTACCGGGCTGTGGTGGATCCGGCCTCTGTGGGGTTGGGGTTTGAAGCCATTGTTNTTGTCACTCTGGCCCGGATGGACAGAGCTACGTTGGACGAATTTGAGGCGCAAGTCAGTGCCAATGTGCATATCACTAGTGCGCAGAGACTTNTTGGGGACCCTGACTACATCCTGCGGGTCCTGGCCGAAGACCTCCCTGCTTACCAGCAATTTNTTGACAATGAACTCGCAGTGCTTCCCGGAGTGCAGCGGGTCAGTTCCACCTTGGTCATGAAANATCTAAAGCCCGGGGCTGGTTTGCCGCTGTAATAGATCTGAGTGCCCGGAGTTGCGTGAAGGACTTGGCTTCAAACATATGACCTTTATGTAACTAATGGTGTGGTCAGTCCACACTCAGGGTGTTTTGGCCTACAGTAGTGGTTATGAAAATTGCGCTCTTTGCCACCTGCATCGTTGACGCCATGTATCCGCGCACGGCACAGGCCACTGTCACCATCTTGGAGCGGCTTGGACACGAGGTGGTGTTCCCGCCCGGACAAGCCTGCTGTGGCCAAATGCATGTGAATTCCGGCTACTTCAAGGAGGCTCACACCGTAGTGGCCAACCATGTTGAAGCCTTTGACACGGAGGATTACGACGTCGCCGTGGCACCTTCAGGTTCCTGCGTTGCCAGCGTGAAACACCAGCATGAGTTGGTGGCCCGCCGCTGCGGTGACACGGCCTTGGAAGCCAGGGCCGCCGTGGTAGGTGCCAAAACATATGAACTGTCACAGCTACTGACGGACGTTCTGGGCATCACGAATGCCGCAGAGCAGCTGGGATCTTACTTCCCGCACAAGGTGACCTACCATCCCAGTTGCCACGGCATGAGATTGCTGAAGCTGGAGGACAGACAGTTGAACTTGCTGGCAAGTGTGGCCGGCATTGAGATGGCAGAACTTCCCGAGGCAGATGCATGCTGCGGCTTCGGCGGCACCTTCTCCATGAAGAATGCTGATGTTTCAGCGGCTATGAACGCGGACAAGGCCGCTAATATTTGCGGTACCGGCGCTGAATTGTGCTCGGGTGGCGACGCGAGCTGCCTCCTGCACATCGGTGGCGGGCTGTCCCGCCAGGGCAGTGATGTGGGCACGCTGCACTTCGCCGAAATTCTCGCCAGCACCCTTGAANACCCCGTAACGGCTACCGGTGAGGTCGCATTGGCAGGGAACAAGCCATGAGCAACACTTTTCTGGGCATGCCGTCGCTGCCTGTTNTTGGCCACGGCAACCTCAATGCCACCGAGCCTNTTCCCCAGGCGGCGCACCGGGAACTGGGTAACACGCAGCTGCGTGCCAATCTTAAACATGCAACTCACACCATCAGGGACAAACGGCTAAAGGTTGTTGCGGAACTTCCCGACTGGGAACAAATGCGTGATGCCGGCAGCGCCATCAAGGACGCCACCATGGCCAATCTGCCCGCACTGCTGGAGCAGTTCGAGGAGAATTTCACCGCCCGCGGTGGCATTATTCATTGGGCTCGCGACGCCCAAGAAGCCAACCGGATTGTCACGGCACTGATCAAAGCAACTGGTGAAACTGAGGTGGTCAAGGTCAAATCCATGGCCACTCAGGAGATTGGCCTGAACGAATACTTAGAAGAGCAATGCATTGACGCCTACGAGACTGACCTGGCGGAGCTCATTGTCCAGCTTGATCATGACAAGCCAAGCCACATCCTTGTCCCGGCCATCCACAAGAACCGCAGCCAGGTCCGTGAGATCTTCCTGCGCGAAATGCCAGCAGTTGACCCGGGCCTCACCGATGATCCAGCGCGTCTGGCCGAAGCAGCCCGCAAACACCTGCGCAAGAAGTTTCTCTCGGCAAAGGTAGCCATATCAGGGGCCAACTTTGCTCTGGCGGACACCGGCACACTGACAGTGGTGGAATCTGAAGGCAATGGCCGCATGTGTTTGACCCTGCCAGAAACCCTCATCACTGTCATGGGCATTGAANAGCTGCTGCCGTCCTGGACTGATCTCGAGGTGTTTATGCAGCTGCTGCCCCGGTCTTCCACCGGTGAACGCATGAACNCCTACACCTCCTTGTGGACAGGCGTCACCNCCGGCGACGGGCCACAAAACGTCCACCTGGTCATGCTTGATAACGGCCGTACCGCCGCGCTTTCTGATGAAATGGGCCGCACGGCGCTGAACTGTATCCGTTGCAGCGCCTGCATGAACGTGTGCCCCGTGTACGAACGCACCGGCGGCCACGCCTATGGGTCAACCTACCCGGGGCCCATCGGCGCTATCCTCTCCCCGCTGATGACAGGGATCAAAAGCGAGGAAAACAGTTCACTGCCGTACGCGTCCTCGCTCTGCGGGGCTTGCTTTGACGCATGTCCAGTGAAGATCAACATCNCCGAGATCCTTGTTCACTTGCGCGGGNAGGACGTTGATTCANAGCGCGCCAAGCTCAAGGTCCCCTCGCAGATGGACCTCATGATGAAGGGTGCACAGTGGGCGTTCGCCAAGGGCTCGCATCTGAACGTACTGGAAAAGGGTCTGCCGCTGGTCAAGCTTGTTGCCGGCCGTGACAAGGTCATCAAANAATTGCCAGGTATTGCCAGTGGATGGACGCAGAGCAGGGACATTCCTGCCCCACCCAGCCAATCGTTCCGCCAGTGGTGGGATAAGGAACATAAACCAAGTTCCGGCGTGGTACCTGGCACGGAGAGCACCAAGGGGAGCAAGCATGAACGCCCGCGAGGACATCATGAACCGGATTAAGTCAGCGCTGCGTGACTCTCCGGAAACTCCGGAGGTGCCGCGGGAATATCGCCGCAGCTCGGAAATGACTCATGCTCAACGCCTCGAGCAGCTCGTGGACAGGCTGCGCGATTACAAGGCCAATGTGTTCCTCACACCCACCGCTGAGGTTGGCGCACGGCTGGTAGAACTGCTCGCTGGGAGCACCTCCATTGTTGTCCCGCACGGCCTCCCGGAGCAGTGGCTTTTGGCCCTGAAGCACGACGCCGGAACGCTGGCTATCCATGGTGACTCGCCGGAAGCTCCCCTCACCGTGGCGGAATTGGATGCGGTGGACGCTGTGGTGACAGCTGCTGCTGTGGCGGTTTCGNAGACTGGAACCATCATGCTTGATGGCAGTGCAGACCAAGGCCGGCGGATCATTTCCCTTGTCCCAGACAGGCATATTTGTATCCTGGAATCAACAGACATTGTTGAGTTGCTGCCGGAGGCGCTGGCCCGGTTGGATGCGACCCGCCCGCAGACGTGGATCAGTGGGCCCAGCGCCACCAGCGATATTGAACTTGAACGTGTTGAGGGTGTTCACGGCCCACGCACGTTGGATGTCATCATCTTGAGCTAACAGGTGCGATTCACCATTGATGACCCTCGACAGATGCAGCCAGCCGTGGAAGCATGGCGTCCATGAAATCTTCGGAGCTATTGGCAGATGCATTTGGCCGGATCGACGGCATTGTGGCCGGGGTTCTGAAGGGTTTGGAACCCGGTCAAGCCAATTGGCGCCCCGGTGGAACCGGCAATTCTATTGCGTGGTTGGTGTGGCACCTGTGCCGCGCGCAGGATGAACAGATCGCCCACGTGGCTGGCCTTGAGTCTGTCTGGAGCAGCGGAGAGTTTGCTGCGCGCTTTGGCTTTGATCTGGATCCGGCCAGCACCGGCTATGGGCATTCAACAGAGCAGGTAGCGGCCGTTCAGATTGACTCGAGCGCACTGCTGAGTGTCTACCATGAGGCTGTTCTGGCGCAGAGCCTGGAATTTGTTCGTGGCTTAGAGGATGCGGATCTAGATCAGATCGTGGACCGGCAGTGGAGCCCTCCAGTAACGCTGGGTGTGCGGCTCGTTAGTATTTTGNATGATTGCCTCCAGCACGGCGGACAGGCAGCCTATGTCAAGGGCCTTAAAGCCAAAGCGGCCTGACTGCCCGAACAATTCGGACGGCCAGGCCGCAGTCACGGCCACCAGGTGGGCGGCAGGCTCCTCAAGGATTAGGCGACTGATGCGCTCTCTTTAGCGGCCGACGTCGTACTGGCCGGAGGTGCGCCGTGGACCGGTGCGCCACCGCCTACCGGGATGAAAGCGGCCAAGACCGCAGAGGCAACAGCGGCACCAATGGCGATGATGAACGTGATCCGGAATGCATCCATGGTGGGCAGTGCAACAGGGCCCAGCTGCATGGTCGAGGAAGCTAGTACCACGCTGATGACGGCGGCCGAGCTGGAGGTTCCAATGGCGCGCATCAAGGAGTTCAGTCCATTGGCGGCGGCCGTCTCAGTGATCGGCACGGCGCCCATGATCAGGGCAGGCATGGCCGCAAAGGCCAGGCCCAAACCGGCGCTGATGACCATGGAGGCCAGGATGATCTCCCACACGGAACCGTTGAGCACCAGTGCCACCACGTAGCCGGCGGCAATGACTAGAGCGCCCAACGTCAGGGTCACCTTCGGGCCCTTGCGGGCCGAGAGCTTGGCGGAGACCGGGGACAGGGCCATCATGACCAGGCCGCCGGGAGCCAAGGCCAGGCCGGCCTGGACCATGGAGAGCTCCAGGCCGTACCCGGTTGCCGCAGGTGCCATGAGCAGTTGGATGAAGATCAGCGACATGCCGTACATGGCGAAACCGATCATGATCGAGGACAAGTTGGTCAGTAGAACGCGCGGACGTGCTGAGACCCGAAGGTCAACCAGGGCGTTCTTGGTGCGTAATTGGTAGGCGCCCCAGATTAAGAGCACTACCACTGAGCCCGCGAACATGCCGATGGTCAGGGTGCTTCCCCAGCCCCACTCGCTGCCCTTGGTGACCGGGACCAACAAGGCAACAAGACCCACGGCGAGTCCGGCAGCGCCCCAGCCATCGAAACGGCCGGGCGTGAAAACGGGNGATTCAGGCAGGACGAAGGCGACGAGCAGTGCGCAGGCCAGGCCCAGGACGGCGGCGACCCANAAGAGCATGTGCCAATTGGCGGTTTGTGCAATGAACGCTGACAGCGGGATACCGATGGCGCCACCAACGCCCATGGTTGCGCTCATGGTGGCGATGGCCGGGCCCACCTTCTGGGGCGGAAGCTCATCGCGCATAATGCTGATGCCCAGCGGGATAGCACCCATTGCTAGGCCCTGCAGTGCGCGGCCCACAACGATCAGTGACAGGGAATCCGTCAAGGCGCACAGTACGGAGCCAACCACCATGGCCAGCAGGCTCAGGATCAGAATGCGCCGCTTACCGAACATGTCACCCAACCGGCCGCTGATGGGAGTGATAACAGCGCCTGCAACCAGCGTTGCCGTGATGGCCCACGAAGCGTCGGTGGCCGAGGCATTCAAGAACTTCGGAAGTTCAGGGATCAGCGGAATGATCAAAGTTTGCATGAGCGAGACCACGATCCCGCAAAANGCCAGAGTGGCGATGATCATCCCTGACGAGGGCGTGCGGGTGGAATTTTACTACTGAACACCGGGCTCCTGATGACATTAAAATATTCATATGTATTTAGCAATCAATATGTATCATACACAAGATTAGCGAGATGGGTACTGAACTGTCTGATCGTTCTGCCGTGATCCTGCTGCAGTCCTTCAATCAAGATGTCCAGAGGTTGGATGCTGGCGGGGCGCATCGTCATAAAGTAGGGGCCCTTACATATTGGTGATTTCGGACATAGACTGACGAAGACCCCACCAGCCGCCCTCAGCCCACTGCGAATTTGCGTGCTTTGAGAGTGCCGTGACCAGCCGGTAGGGGCAGTTTCTTGTTGCACTAGAAGGTGTTAGCTGATGCCTTCTGAACTAGCTAGGAAGGAAGTACCTCCATGTCAGGAAACAAAGCCGTTGCCTACAAGGGACCCGGCGTTGTTGAGGTTATCGATATTGATTACCCAACGTTTGAACTCAAGGACGGACCGGGCGTCAACCCGGCCAATGTGGGACGAAAAGTGCCCCACGGCGTCATCCTGCGCACCGTTGCCACCAATATCTGTGGATCCGACCAGCATATGGTGCGAGGACGCACCACAGCGCCGTCGGATCTAGTCTTGGGCCATGAAATCACCGGTGAAGTGGTGGAAGTGGGTCCGGATGTCGAATTCATCAAGGTGNGGGATATCTGCTCAGTCCCTTTCAACATTTCCTGTGGGCGCTGCCGCAACTGCAAGGAGCGCAAGACGGGCATCTGCCTGAATGTGAACCCTGACCGCCCCGGAAGTGCGTACGGCTACGTTGACATGGGCGGCTGGGTAGGTGGCCAAGCTGAGTACGTGCTGGTTCCCTACGCTGACTGGAACCTGCTGAAGTTCCCGGATCGCGATCAGGCCCTGGAANAGATGCTGGACTTGACCATGCTCTCGGACATCTTCCCAACAGGCTTCCATGGTGCTGTCACTGCTGGGGTGACCGTGGGCTCCACGGTGTACATTGCAGGGGCAGGGCCCGTGGGCCTGNCCGCGGCAACCAGTGCGCAACTGTTGGGTGCCGCCGTGGTGATTGTTGGTGACATGAATCCCGCCCGGCTGGCTGCGGCCCGCGCCTTTGGCTGCGAGACCATTGACCTGAGCGAGGGTGACCCGGGTGCGCAGATCGAGCAGCTGCTGGGCGTCCCAGAAGTGGACTGCGCAGTTGACGCGGTGGGCTTCGAGGCAAAGGGACACGGCCACGGTGCTGGCGAGGCCCCGGCAACGGTGCTGAACTCGCTCATGGATATCACGGCGGCGGGAGGTTCCTTGGGCATCCCCGGTCTGTATGTCACGGGCGATCCCGGTGGCACCGACGAGGCTGCCNAAAAGGGTTCACTGTCGCTGAGCTTGGGTACCGGTTGGGCGAAGTCGCTGGCGTTCACCACGGGCCAGTGCCCGGTCATGAAGTACAACCGCGGCTTGATGATGGCGATCCTGCATGACAAGGTCTCCATTGCCAAGAACGTCAACGCCCAGGCGATCGCACTCACCGATGCGCCGCGCGGCTACGCCGAGTTCGACGCCGGGGCTGCCACGAAGTATGTCCTGAACCCCAACGGCTACCTGAACTAGGCCGGGGTTCCACCGGGCCCCGGCAGGCTCTATCACCGGATTGCCGGTGATCGAGCCTGTCGGGGCTTCCGTTATGGGTGGAGGGTCCAGTGTTTTGTCAGTTTGTCAGGGGATCAGCAAAGGTGCGCGGAGAGACCACTGCGGGTCCTCTAAAATGATCTGAGTACAGGCNCCCGGTTTTTCGTTGAGCAAGATGGGGGCGGCGAGGTTGACCGTGCTCTGCGCGCTCGGGTTCACCACCACCAATACCGTGGCTGCGCCTGTGCCGATGCGTTCAAGCTCGGAAGCAGGCAACCGCGGCGTGTAGTGCGGCAGGTGTGTGGCCGCGTCCAGTACGAACAGGCGTGCGTTTCCCGTGGGTGAGGTTAGGGAAAATAAGCCTGGCGTGCCGTGAAGTTGAGTCAACGTGAAATCCACAAGGGGTTCCAGTCCTGGCGGGGGCTCAGGAACGCTAACTGTGCGGGTGTGTGGCTCATCGCAGGAAGTCCATCAACGTTGTTTGCAGCACCTTAGAGGTGACGCTCAAGGACGCCTGGTAGGCCAATTCTTGGGTTTTNAGCTCCAAAATGGCTTGGCCTAGGTCAAGATCCTCCACAGTGGCCCGGTGGGATTCCAGATCCAGCTGGGACGTGATGTTTGTTTCCTTCGCACGCAGCAGCACTGCATGGCGGGCACCCAACTCTGAGCGCCTGCCAATGACATTGTCCAAAGCGGCGTTCACTTTATCAAGGGTTCCGGGGCCAGTGTCGCCTACGAGTACTTCTGCAGCAAGCTTCGAAATCAAGCTAAAGACCGAGTCTTCCCCAGTGCCGAAGACCGCGGCGCCGTCGGTATCAACCTGGAGGATTGAATCGGCGCCGATGCGGCGCTGGACAGGCATGTCACCCGTACCGGTGAAGGTGGGTGGGGTGCCGTCCATGAACGCGCTTCCTGCGTTGGAGTTTCCGGCGAAGATATTTCGGCCCAANAGTTTGGTGTTGGACTGGGCCAACAGATCACCGCGAATGGCGTCGAGTTCTAGCGAGATCGCTTTCCTGCCTTCGGTGGACAGGCTGCCGTTAGCACCCTGAATGGCCAGGGCCTGTACCCGCTGCAACAACGTCACGGTGCTGTCCAGGGCTCCATTGGCCATGGTCATCCACGCATTTCCGCTATCAATATTGCGCCCGTACTGGGCTGTCTGCGCCTGTGTAGCTCTAATCGCCATGGAATCGGCCGCCGCCGCGGGNTCGTCGGAGAGCCGGACGTTCTTNTGTAACGTGTTTGCCCGGAGTTGGGCCTCGGCCAATTTGGCAGCATTGGCTTGGATCCCGCGTTGCGCCGCGGATGACGTTGTTTGCATGGTGACGCGCGAGATCATGTTAGCGGCCCACCCTTCCGGTTTGGTTGATGAGTACGTCAAGCGCTTCATCCATGGCGGTCATGACGCGGGCCGCGGCCTGATAGGCGCGCTGGTACGTCAGCAGGTTCACGTTCTCCTCGTCAAGATCCACCGATGCGTTTGCCTGCTGGTTGGCGAGGGCGTTCGTCAAGGAGATATCTGAGAGGACGGCCTGCTGGAGTCCAGCCTGAATTTCGACGCCGAGGTTCACCACGGTCTCTGACCAGAAGGTATCAGGGGACCCCGCTCCNTTGCCCAGCTGCGAGATTTGATCGGCTACTGACCCATCTTTCCCGCCTTTTCCGGCGGCACCGGTGGTGGCACCGGTGGCGATGCCACCGGTTGTTGTGACCAGCACCGCAAGGCCCAGAGCGGCTGGTACTCCGGCTGTAACTTTGAANAAGTCCCCTCCGGTCGTTCCTTCTGTGGTGAATCCGCTTTGGTGGACGCCATTGACGGTGTCTGCCAGTTTNTGTGCCAGCGCGTTGTAGGAGGCGGCGGTTTGGGCCAGAACGCCGCCATCGTCGGCTGACTTGAGGACGGAGAGCAAACCGGCCAGTTTCCCGCCGTCGAGGTCCACGGCCACACCCGAACCGTGTGCCCACTTCAATTGGACATTACCGGGCGCTGACATTTTGTCCGCTCCTGCTAGCGTCACCTCGTTGCTGGTGGTCCCAGAGAGGAGAACGTTTCCGCCTAACAGGATCTCATTGGTCCCATCGGGCAGGTCGCGGACGGTGCCGCCGGTGAGCTGGGCAATCTTGGTGGTCAGGTTGCTCCGCTGGTCAATGAGTTCATTGTGCGGGGTCCCTGCTGCTTGGGCCGAGCGGATCTGTTTGTTCAGAGCCGCGATCTGCCCGGCCGTGGCGTTGATGTCAGCCACCACAGTGCCCGCGGTGGCCCTGGTCTGGGACCATTGGCTGTCCACCGCGGAATATCCAGCGGCGATGTTTGTCACCAGTGCGGCGGATTTTTCCAGTAGGACCGCAGACGGTCCAGCGTTCCCAGGATCGTTAGCGACGCCTTGCCACGCGGTCCAAAAGCCCTGCAGTTGGCTGGAAATGCCGTTGGGCCCTGGCTCGTTAAGTGTTGCTTCAATGCCGTTCAATGCCTGGGCGCGGGCACCTGTATATCCTGCAGCGGAGAAACTGGTGCGTACACGTGCATCCAANAAGGCGTCGCCAAGGCGGGAGATGCCGCTGACGCCAACGCCCTGACCGGTTTTAAGGCCCAAGTCGTTCAGGGCGCCGCGGGCGGGAACGCCCAAGGCGGTGAGCTCGGCGCGCTGGCGTGTGTATCCTGCCGTATTGACATTGCTCAGATTTTGACCGGTGACATTCAATCCGGTGCGGGCAGCATTAAGCCCGGATAGAGCCATATTCAGGCCACTAAAGCTACTCACGAGTTCCTCAATTTTCTTTAAACACTTTGGTCCAGGAGCAGNGAAACTGCATCTTGGCTGGTGTTCCCACGGTGGTCGTAGGTGCCGGGCTCGGTGGTGAGGTTGGCTGCGGTGTCTTGCGCTGAGCGCAATCCGGCGCGCAGAAATTGCAGGTTGGTGTCCCTGAGCCCACGGATTTGTTCCACGGTGGCTGTCATGGCCCGGAAGTGGTCCGTCAGGATTTCCTGCCAGGGGCCAGCTGCTGCGCTGTCCGCGAGATCTAGCAGTCCGGCATCCTCGCTCAAGCCCCATGAAACGGCCAGATGCGAGGCGAACACGGTGCGCTCTAATGAGGTGGTGCGCAGGCGTTGGACAACGTGGTCCACCTCACGGGTTGCGCTTTCGAGCCAGCGGGTTTTNCCGGCGGAGAGGATGAGGTGCTCCTCCTCCAATTTGAAAACCAGAAGGTCAAGGAGTTCCCGCTCGCGCCACAATAACGTGCTCAATTCCTCAGGACCCATGGAGTAGTTCCTTTCATGGAAACGGCCTGGATGCACTCAGGACTATCGGCAGCAAAGACTGTCCGGTTAGACAGTCTTTGCTGGTTGTGCTTTTTGTAGCGGGGTGCCATACAGTAGAGGAGATTTGTGCGCTATCGGCGATCGCTGAATTCTGGGGGCGAGCCCGTCGATGCACTTTTATGGATTGCCAAGGGGCAAACAATTGAATCGCGGTGAGCGCGACGCTCTGGTCGTGCAAAATTTGCCACTAGTTGGATATCTTGTGGCCGAGATTTGCCAGCGCGCAAGTCATCTAAGTAGGGAAGACCTTGCGCAGGTTGGGGCCATCGCCCTCATCCATTGCGCTGAAGCCTTTGATGAGGCACTGGGCGTCCCGTTTGGTGCCTACGCCCGTCGGCGGATCAAGGGTGCCTTTGCTGATGAATTGCGGCGCGATGATTGGGCCACCCGGNGCGCGCGCAGCAGAATGAGCGAGTTGGCTGCCGTCAAGGAAACACTGAGCAACGCGCTGAAGCGGCCCCAGTNNGTTGGCGAGTTGGCTGCGGCGTTGGGAGTGGAGCCGGCAGTTGTGGAGGCTGCGCAGCTCGATGCCAGCCGCACCGTCACACCGCTCACCGATGTGATTGCCGAGATGGTGGCCGCCACCTCCCAAGGCCCGGAGGACCTGCTGGTGGAGGCAGAGCATGCTGACTTTCTTGGCCATGCTGTGGCTGCATTACCTGCGAAGATGCGTTACATCGTGGAGCAGATCTACTTCNAAGACCGCAGTGTGAAGGAACTTGCGCAAGAGCTTGGCTCAAGCCACTCCGCTGTTTCCCAGCAACGCGCCGAAGGCATGCGGCTGCTACGTGACGGACTGGAACGGCACTACTTGGCAACCTCGACGCCGGAATCCCCGGCTCATGCGCGGATTGCGGCGCCCCGGCGGGAATTCTATTTGGCAGAACTGGGCACCCGTACCTACGGCGGCGCTACGCGCGCACGGCAGGTGTTGAATGGTGTGCCAGCGCATGCTGGACTAACCGATGTTGGTTAGGGCTGCGGGATAGACCTGGGCTGGGAAGATGACTTTTCGTCTTTTGCTAACGGCGTGGGGTGTTTGCCGACAGTGCTGTGTAGCTGCCCATGGATGGGCGGTCAGCAAGTGCCCACACTCACGGAGGATTTACATCATGGCAATGATCGTTAATAACAACACCGCGGCAAACAACGCTTACCGCAACCTCAATAACACCCAGAACGCCCTGTCCAAGTCGATGGAGAAGCTCTCCAGCGGCCTGCGCATCAACCGCGCCGCCGACGACGCCGCCGGCCTCGCCATCTCGCAGGGGCTGAAGGCCCAGGTCAACGGTTCCACTGTGGCTGCACGCAACATTCAGGACGGCATTTCAGTCGTACAGACCGCTGAAGGCGCACTGGGCGAAGTTCAGAGCATTCTGCAGCGCATGCGCGACCTCGCAGTCCAGGGCGGTAACGACTCCAACAACGCGCAGTCCCGCCTGGCCATCCAGGGCGAAGCGGACGCGTTGGGCAAGGAAATTCAGCGTATAACAGACAACACCAATTTCAACGGCACCAACCTGCTCGACGCCACCGGCGGCACTACAGGTCTTCTGAGCTTTCAAGTTGGCACTGGCGACCAGGCCAGCGACGTGATTAAGGTTCAGCTCAACAACGTCGCTACGGACGTCGGAACCCTGGCATCGGCTACCGGCGCCACCGGCTTCGACGTGACCGATGCGGCTAAGGCAACCCTTTCGATTACGGCGATCGACGACGCAATCGTAAAGATCTCAACCGCACGCGCTGACTTGGGTGCAGTTCAAAACCGATTCGAGTCAGCTGGCCGCACAAATGCTGTGTCCAAGGAGAATCTCTCAGCTGCGGCATCACGGATCACGGACGTTGACATGGCTGAGGAGATGGTGAGCTTCACCCGCTCCAACATCCTCTCCCAGGCAGGTACTGCAATGCTGTCCCAGGCCAACCAGAGCAGCCAGTCCGTCCTGAAGCTCCTCGGCTAAACCGACAACACAGCTGGAACCCGCGGGTTCCTGAATTAGGTGGCGGCCGGTCTAGTGCCGGCCGCCACCTCAAAATTTTGATGCGTTGCAATGAGGAGAACTTCCATGGCCATGGGAATCGACGGACTGGCCTCCGGGCTGGACACCACCGCTATCATCAATGCCTTGATGGGTGCCGCGGCCATCCCGCAGACCCAGATGAAGACCAAGGTTGCCTCTGGTACCTACCTGCTCACGGCCCTGCAGGCTCTTAACACTAAATTTGCCGCCCTCACTAAACAGGCGGCGGCGCTGGCCAAACCGGACGGCTTGGCTAAATATCAGGTGTCATCATCGTCCCCGGCCATCACCGCCACGCTGACGGCCGGTGCCCAGCCGGTCAACCTTGATCTGAAGGTCACGCAGTTGGCGCAGGCCCACTCCATGGTGACGGCACCCATGCAGAAGTGGTCTGCCAGCCCCGCCGTCATCACCTTTGTCAAGGAAGATGGCACGAAGACAGAAATCACGGCCGCATCAGACTCCCTTGACGACGTTGCCTATATGATCAACGCCTCAGGAGCCGGTGTCTCAGCCGTANAAATTGCCGCTGGCAGCGATGACGCTGGTAACACCCTGTACCGCCTGCAAATGACAGCCACGCGCTCGGGTGCCGCTAACAAGTTCTCCATCCAGCTGGGCAGTGCTGCCGAGGTGGACGCGNGAACGGCCCAACCGCTCACCGGCACCACTGTGGTGNGGAGGTGGGGACAGGACGCCAAAGTAGCGTTGTGGGCGGGATCCGCCGCGGAGCAAACCATCAGTTCGGCATCCAACACCTTCACAAACCTTGCCTCTGGCCTGGCGGTCACCGTCCACCAACTCTCAGCCGACCCCGTGTCCGTCACCGTCAGCCGTGACGCCAAGCAGGTCACCGAGGCCGCCACGGAGTTGGTGTCCAACGTCAACATCATTTTGGGCTCCATTTTCACCCAGTCGGCGGTGTCAGGGNGAGGCGCCGGCGGGNCGGTGGCAGGCGGTCTGTTTACGTCAAACAGCACCACTTCTTCGGCCAAAGACCGGCTGTTCAATGCGGTGGTGGCGCCCATCAACGGGCAGTCCCCTTCAGCCATCGGCATCAATTCAAGTAAANACGGTGACTTCACCTTTGACGCGGACGCTTTTGCCGCAGCTTATGCCAAAGATCCCGCGCTGGTTGAAAGCACGCTGCAGACCATTGCCGGCCGCGTGGCCGATGCAGCGAAGGCCGTGTCC
Organism: Arthrobacter polaris; assembly: GCF_021398215.1. Lineage (NCBI taxonomy): Bacteria > Bacillati > Actinomycetota > Actinomycetes > Micrococcales > Micrococcaceae > Arthrobacter > Arthrobacter polaris. The sequence goes on along the minus strand of NZ_CP071516.1, from coordinate 3,503,884 downwards.
GATCCCTATGAAGGTTCACTGGCTCAACGCATCAAGGGCCAGCAAACCACTATCAACGACTTGAATGACCAGATCCTCAAATGGGATGACCGGCTGGCGCAGCGACGCAGCTCCTTAACGGCCGTCTATTCAAACCTTGAGGTCCAACTGGGCAGGATGCAGGCACAGCAGGACTGGCTCACCTCACAAATCAGCGCCTTTGACGCCGGAAGCAGCAAAAGTAAATGATGTCACTTGCCAGCACCAACCGCTCGCTGAACGCCTACCAGCGTGAATCCATCCTCTCCGCGTCCNCCGCCCGTCTCGTGACCATGCTCTACGACAGGCTTCTGCTTGATCTTGCCCGCGCAGAGTCCGCGCAGCTGGAAAGCGTTTGGGATGTTGCCAGCGAGAACCTGCTCCACGCTCAGGATATCATCGCTGAGCTGGCCGGGTCCTTGAATGTGGAAGCCTGGAATGGCGCCGACCAGCTGCTGGGCATCTACAATTACGCCGGGACGGCGCTGATGAACGCCAATATCTACCGCAACGTGTCTTTGACCCGAGAGTGCATTGATCTGCTGGAACCGCTCAGGCTCACATGGCATGAGGCCGCTAAACTTCCTTCCGATGCCCTCGCCGGCGCACAGCTTGGCAGCTTCACCTCGTGATTTGGCCGCGCGGAGAACTGTTGAGCGAAAAGCGGAACCCGCACCGGAAAGGATCCCGACGCTGAGTCCCCAAGTAGGGACTTGGGTGACTGATTTGGTAGACCCGGTGGATACCGACCAAGAGCCGTGGCTAGCGGTCCTTGACGATCTGGAAGCACGGCTGGTGATGACCGGCCCGCAGAGCCCAGACTGGGTTGTGCCTGTTAATCTGGGCCCCTTGCCCGCGGCGCTTCGGGAGCGTGCACACGGTGTCGCCGTCGGACAAGATGCAGCCCTCAAGGACCTGCAATTTGCACTTGAAGCCACGGCTGCGGAACTGGCCACGCTGAAACCAGTCCACCGTGGCGCCCCGCCATCTACTTGGACGTCATGGGCTGACAGCCGCCACGGAGCCAAGCTATCTGGCTGGCTAAAACAGCTCACAAATTTTGCGAAAGTGTCTTACCCCTCTTTGCAAATGGCCGATAGTCACTTGAGAGCTACGGATGGCTCGCCCTCTGGCCACGGACAGGCCTCGAGCTTCTTATCAAGGAAGAGCACAGTGCTTGATTCTGTGGTCACTGTGGCGCTCACTAGCGCCCTGGATGGACTGTCCCTGCGCCAGCGTGCCATCGCCGATAACATTGCGAACGTCAACACCNCCGGCTATACAGCCCAGCGGGTGAAATTTGAGGCGGCACTGGCCGAATCCGTCAGCCGTCAAGACGGTGCTGTGCGCGCAACAACGGAACGTTCCCTTGAGCCCACCCAACTCAACGGCAACAACGTCAACTTGGACACAGAGACGCTCTCAAACATAGAAACCGTCTTGCGGTACCAGTTTGCCGCTCAGGCAGTGAACAGTGAGTTCAACTCCATGCGCACCGTTCTTAAGAGTCAATAGGTGAGCGATGCAATCGGTATCGCCTCCACTGGCCTGACGCTGCATCGGAAATGGCTTGATGCCGTGTCCGATAACTTAGCCAACGTCAACACTGTCACCGCCACCACCGAGGACGCCTTCCGGGCCCAGTATGTCATTGCCCAAGCTGGTGAGGGAGATTCAGGCGCCTATGTTGCCGGGACAGCCCTCGGCAATGCCGAGGGACGCCTCACGTTTGAACCAGATCATCCCCTGGCCGACGCGGAAGGGTATGTCAGGTATCCAGAGATAGATCTTGCCGCGCAAATGGGACAACTGATCATGGCTCAGCGCGGATACCAAGCCAATGCCGCCGTGGTGGACCGCGCCAAAGTCATGTACGAATCCGGATTGCAGATTGGAAAGTAACCGATGAGTGTTTCTGGAATTGAAGGCGTACAAGCCAGCATCGGAACAGGGTACCTGCCGCGAGCTGAACCAAGCAGCGACGGCGGTGCCTTCGGGAACTCTTTGGCCGGGGCTCTGAACGAGCTGCAGACTCTGCAGTCCACTTCTGGAACCATGGCGGTCAAGGCTGCCACAGGAAACCTTGATGACATCCACCAGGCCACCATTGCCTCCGCGCGGGCAGCTGTAACCCTTGAGCTGGTTTCCACGCTGCGTATCCGCGGCGTCGATGCCTTTAACGAGATCATGAGGATGCAAGCCTGATGCCACCGTTCATCACAGCCCTGCCGGGTCGTTTTTCCGGCATGGCCAAGGGCTTCACCATGGCCCAANAGACTCTGGCCGTCATCGGCGTGGCCGTTCTGGTTCTGGGCAGCATTGCCCTGGTCAGCTGGCTGACGAAACCCAGCTATTCACCGCTTNTTTCCACGTTGGCTCCGGCCGACGCCAACGCCATTGTCACTCAGCTGAAAACCGAGAACGTTCCCTACCAGTTGGTCAACGGAGGGTCCACCATTTTGGTACCCGACGCCAACGTCTATGACCAGCGGCTCAAGGCCGCATCAGCTGGTCTGCCTGCGGCAACCACGGCCGGCTATTCTCTGCTGGACAGCATGGGCGTCACCTCCTCGGAGTTTCAGCAAAATATCACCTATAAACGTGCCATGGAGGGTGAGCTAGCCCAGACCATCATGGCCATGAAGGGTGTAACCACCGCCTCGGTCAAGCTGGCCGTCCCGGAGCCCACAGTGTTTACCGCCTCGAAGGAAGACCCCACTGCCTCGGTGTTCGTGGAAACCACCNCCGGTGTGAGCCTCTCCGACGAGCAAGTCAACGCTATTGTCCACCTAACTTCTTCTTCCGTGGAGGGACTGAAGCCGAGCAACGTTTCCGTTGTTGATGCAGCAGGTGCGGTGCTTTCCGCGGCGGGCACGGGCACCTCCGGTGGCGGTGACAAACAAGCCCAGGCCTACGAGCAACGCGTCCGGGCCGCCGTCCAGTCGATGCTGGACACGGTGGTAGGACCGGGCAACTCCACCGTGAGCCTTGCCGCCACCATGGATAACTCCTCAACGGACAGGGTCAAGGAGTCCTTCACCACTCCGNGAGGGGCACCGGCCCTGAACGAGTCCACCGCCACGACGACGGAGACCGGCGGAACCGGAACGGGAGCAGGTGTGCTGGGTCCTGACAACATCGCCGTGCCCGGTGGGGCCGGAGCGGCTGGCAGCTCCTCGGAGTCCAACACGGCAACTAAANACAACGCCGTGGATAAGGTCACCGAAAACACCGTGATACCCGCCGGTACCGTACAGCGACAGTCATTAGCCGTTGCTGTTGATACGGCCGCCGCAGCAAAGATTGACGCGGCCACCTTGACCGAGATGGTCTCGATGGCGGCCGGCCTAAACACCGCACGTGGGGATACCGTGAGCATGCGGGTGGTGCCGTTCTCGACAGCCCAAGCTGAAGCTGCCCAGGCCGCTCTTGATGCGGCCAAGGCTGACGCCTCCGCAGCGAAGACCGCTCAAATCTGGCGCAATATGGGTATCGCCGCCGTGTTGCTACTGGTACTGCTGGTCTTCATTGTCATCTATGCACGGAAAAATCGACGCCAGGTGCGCCAACTAGTTGACCTTGGCGAGCAGAACCCGCCACTAGTGTCGCTGACCAAGATTCCGAGTGAGCTCGCACCCGCCACCACGGCACTTCCGGCCATACCAGCCACCCCGGCACTGGTTGCCCTGCCCGTTGCCGAAAGCAACGACGCCGATACCAAACGGGCTTCTTTGGAGGCGCTGGCCGGGACAGATCCGCNNAAAACTGCCAGTTTGTTGCGTTCGCTCATGGATGAGAAAGTGGGAGTCTGATGGCCTCGGTGACACTGACCGGGACGCAGAAAGCCGCGGCCGTGCTCATGCAGTTTTCGCAAACGGCGGCAGCTGCTGTCATGTCCCATCTGACGGAGGCTGAGGCTGAGGCCATCGCGGCGGAGATCGTGAAGATGCGCCGGGTCCAAGCCGACGTTGCCGATGCTGTGATTGATGAATTCCACGACATGGCTGTCAGTGGCCGTCACGCTGCCCAGGGAGGGCGTGACTTTGCGGCCGGTTTGCTTGCTGCCTCGTTTGGCAGCGAGAGAGCAGCCGGTTTCATGAACCGTCTGGCGTCCTCCTTGGCCGGAAAGCCCTTCGAATTTNTGGATGAGGCCGAACCTGGGCAGCTGTTGTCCCTGCTGGAGGATGAACTGCCAGCTACCATTGCCCTGGTCTTAGCGCACCTGCGCCCCGAGCGCGCCTCAGCCACTTTGGCAGGCCTGCCCGGCGGACTGCGCACCGACGTCGCTCAGTCCATCGCCACAATGGGTGCAGCAACTCCGGAAGCTGTGGGGATCGTGGCGGCCATACTCAAGCAGCGCGCACTGGCCGTTGTGGCACCCNGGGAGCAAATGGCTGTCATTGGCGGAATTCAACCGCTGGTGGAGATCATCAACCGTTCCGATGTGTCAACGGAACGGGCGTTGCTGGAGGACTTGGAATTGCGGGATCCGGAACTGGCTGAAGAAGTGCGCTCCCGTATGCTCACCTTCGCGGACCTGGTGAAGCTGGACAACCAGGATGTGCAGCTGGTGTTGCGCGGCATTGGAGCCAACATACTGGCATTGGCCATGAAGNGGGCGCCCGCCGCCGTCCTGGAGGCCATCCGGTCCAATATTTCCGAACGCAACCGTGAATTGCTTGAATTTGAGCTGGAATCCATGGGCCCGGTGCGCAGTTCCGAAGTGGAGCAGGCGCGGGCAGATATTGTTCGCATCATCCGTGAACTCGAAGCTGGCGGGGACATTACCGTTCGCCGCGGGGACGAGGATGACATTGTCTACTAACAACACCGCCCCGCGCCGGGCCGTGTTCCCGGTGGTGGCCACCTCGGCACAGTCCCAGGCCTTGCAAAGGCCAAATCCAGCGGCTTCACCCAAGGTCATGCCGCCGGTTATGCGGCCGGGTTACAACTAGCGGGCCGCGAAGCTGCGGCCCAGCGCAGTCAACAAGACGCCGACCACGCAGCATTACTGATCATCTGGGAAGCCCAGCAGGCAGCCGGGCTGCAGGCCCTTCGCCTGGCCAGTACCGCACTCACAAACCGCACCACACCTGTTGTGGCGGATGCCCAAATGGTCCTGTTCGGTTACGCCCTGGAGCTGGCCGAAGCGCTGCTGGGACAGGAACTGCGCGACGGCGAAACCTCCGCGCGTGCGGCATTGACACGAGCCTGCGCACAGGTGCAGAACGAGGTCCCGGTGAACATCCGGATGAACCCTGCCGACGTTGCGGCTTTGGCAGCCTTGGGCTTGCCTGACGGAGTGGCGGTCCAAGAAGACACGAGTATCAGCCGGGGAGACGCCATTGCGCAGTACCCGCACGGATTCCTTGACGCACGTCTGGGCACGGCCGTGGACAGGGCCCGGTCCGCTCTGCTGGGCGACTTCCTGCCGGCCAGCGCATTACTCCCCGACGTAGACTCTTTCGGCACGTCATCCTTTGATGATTCGGCCTCAATTCGCTACCAGCGCACTTTCTGTCCGCAAATTTTGCAGCGGGAAGTCTTGAACGCCGGTGCCCTGCGGTGCTCCCCACGAGTAGCTTCAGCCGTGCGGGCAGCCGCACCGGAAAGGGTGNGGGTGGTGACCGGCGTCGTAGGCCTGGCAGCACAAGTCAGCGGACTGCGCTGCGCCGTGNGGGACATGGTCAGTATTGGTGAGAGCAACCCTGTGGACGCCGAAGTGGTGGCCGTAGCTGCCGGTAGCGTGAAGATCATGCCGCTGGCGCCCATGCACGGGATCGGCGAAGGGGAGACTGTCAGAGCCAAGCAGGATCCTCTGCTTGTGCCTACCGGTGATGGACTCCTGGGCCGGGTCATTGACGCTCTGGGGCGCCCCATCGACGGGCTGGGACCGCTAACCGGAGTGACAGGGNTTCCATTTGAAAACAGCTCACCCAACGCCATGGAACGAGCCCGTATCGCCACCCCATTGCAGACCGGGGTGCGGGTTCTTGACACCCTGACCACCATCGGTCGCGGACAACGGATGGGCCTCTTTGCCGGCTCTGGCGTAGGCAAGTCCTCCCTGTTGTCGATGATTGCCCGCGGCACCGAGGCCGACGTTTCCGTCATCGCCCTGGTGNGGGAGCGCGGCCGTGAGGTGCGCGAGTTTNTGGAGGATGATCTGGGCCCAGAAGGTCTGGCCCGCTCCATCGTAGTGGTGTCTACAAGTGACGAGCCTGCCCTGCTGCGCTTGCGTGCGGCGTTCACGGCAACCCGGATTGCGGAGTCGTTTAGAGAACGTGGTGTGGATGCCATGCTCATGATGGATTCGCTGACCCGCGTGGCAATGGCGCAGCGCGAGATTGGCCTATCCGTTGGTGAGCCGCCCGCCACCCGAGGGTACCCGCCGTCGACCTTTNCCGTACTGGCCAGGTTGTTGGAACGGGCTGGCACCGACAAAGTTGGCTCCGTCACCGGTCTCTACACAGTGCTGGTGGACGGTGACGACCATAACGAGCCCATTGCTGACGCCGTCCGTTCCATCCTTGATGGCCACGTGGTCCTGGAGCGAAAACTGGCCGTGGCGGGGCACTTTCCCGCCATCGACGTGCTGGCCTCGATCTCCCGTGTGGCCTCCAAAGTATGCACTCCAGGGCAAAAGCAGGACGCCGGAACCCTGCGCAAGGTGCTGGCGGCAAGGGCCGCAGCCCAGGACCTGATTGACGTGGGAGCCTACCAAGCAGGCAGCAACNCCCTAGTGGATGCGGCCGTACAACACGGGCAGTCGATCAACGACTTTCTTCAACAAAGCATGGATCAGCAAGTTCCGGCACCGCACTCGTGGGCGCAGCTACACGCTGTGTCCACCATGATTTCAGGAGCATAGATGGGCCGCACATTCCGCCTAGCCGGGCTCCTGCGCTTCCGTCAGGCGCAGGAAGAACAGGCAGCAGCCACTCTGGCCCGGGCCAACGCCCGGCGCAAGGAACAGCAGAACTCCGTGAACAAGGTTCGCGGCACTTTGGCANGCTGCTCCTCGGATGCCGGATCGGCGGCCGCACTACGGGCCAGTGCCGCGGCCCGCTCGGCTTCGCGCAGCATGTTGTTGGAGTTGACGGCCCTGACCTCATCCGTGGAAGAAGCTGCCACCGCTGCCCAGCAGGGTTGCTGGCCGCGAAAAACTGCTGCATCACTGGAANAACTGGCCGAACGGCACGAACTGGACCGCCAACAGTTCCTTCTCCGCGACGAACAGCTCTTCCTTGATGAGCTGGCAGTTTCGCGGGCTACCACCCCAGATGCCGAGGGTAAGGACACAACCTTGGGCGGGAACGAATGAAACCCGTCTCTACATTGGTGCTGGCGGATGCTCTGCGTCCCGGCAGCGTGGGGAACGCTTCCTCAGAGGATTCGGGGCAGGGTTTGGTGCGCTACTGCACGATGCCCTTGAGGGTGGACTCTGCCACACCGCCACTGCACAGGACACTGCCAAGGACGTCTTGGACCCGGAGACTGCTGAACAAATGGAGGCTGGTTCTTCAGCTGCCACCGGCGAGCCCACCGACTCTGAGACCCCGGGCTCACTCGACGCTTCCATGAACCACTTCTGGGCGGCCGTCCGGCAGCCGGAGGTTCACGAGTCAGCCGGGCAGGCAATGCAGCCCGTTCCCGACGGCGACGTTGCTAACGCCAATAACGCGGCGGGGAAAGCTCGGCCTCTGCGATGGATTCTGAAGCTGGCTCGAGCCTGGGTGCCGTCACGGTTGAGGATTCTCAACCGGCTGCCGCTGCAGAGCCCACGTCCTCGGGTACAGCGACGCCGGCATCCGCAGCCGTATCCGCCATGATTGTGCAAGACCAGGTTCAAGGCCAAGGCCAAGGCCAAGGCCAGAGCCAAGCTCAGGGTCGGGTTCAAGGTGAAGACCAGAACCCCAATCAGGTTCAGAGTCAGGTTCAAGCCCAGAGCCAAGACCAAGGCCAAACTCAGAGCCAGAGCCAGGATCCGGGCCAAGCTCAGACCCTAGCTCAGGGCCAGGTTCAAGGTGAAGACCAGAATCCCAATCAGGTTCAGAGTCAGGTTCAAGCCCAGAGCCAGGATCCAGGCCAAGGCCAGGGCTCGGCGCAAGACCAGACTGGCAGAACACAGCTGCCTGCCGCTGGTGCTCTGGCTACGGTGGCGCCGTCTGTTGTGGGAACACTGTCCCCTGGGTTCTCTGTTAGTGCGGTCCAGCCGGGTGCCGCCGAGGCTTTGGGCTCGGGAACTGCACCTGCCGTCGTTGCCGCGACGGAGCGGGCCGGGCAGCCTTCTGCCACCGCAGCTGTCCACGTGACAGCGAATGAACCAAGTGCCGCTGATGTGCCCGTGGTCCCTTCACTGACCATGGTGGCTCCAACGCCGGCCCCGGTTCAGCTGCCCGCTCTTGCATCGGTGCCTCCTGCCGCGGCGCCAGCACCGGTACACGCACCCGTTTTGGCGCAGCAGCTAGCGCGTCCCCTGTTCACTCTGGTGGGAGCGCCGCTGGGTGAGCACGTCATGAAAATCAGTGTGGTCCCGGACTCTTTGGGGCCGGTCACTGTACGGGCACAGTTGAGCGCCGAAGGGATCCACATTGAGTTGTTCTCTGCAAGCGATGCCGGACGGGAGGGCCTGCGCCACATCTTGGCCGATCTGAGGAGGGACCTTGCTGCTGGAGGCATGGCGTCATCGGTATCTTTGGGTAGCGGAAACACCGCTCAAGACCACGGTGACCGGGGCAACCCCAAGGGCTGCCAATCCGTGGGATAACACAGCGCGGACTGACACAGCCCGGGGTTCCGGACAGGACCGGCCCCCACCGGGACCTGGAACATCTGGACTCAGGGGTACAACAAATAATTCACTGGACATCACGGTATAGGAAGGCACGCCAACCATGAGCGAGAACTCGATTGCCCCATTGACGCCATCTAGCAATTCCATGGCGCCGCCAACTGCGGTTAGTGGAATCAACACCGTCCCCGGTAAGCGTGATCCCAAACAGGTCATGGACTCGGAAGTGTTCATGAACCTCTTGGTGGCCCAGTTACGTCACCAAGACCCGTCCTCACCCATGGACACCAACGAAATGATCAGTCAGACCACCCAACTGGCAACCATGGAGAAGCTGACAAACATGGACACGACGGCCACAGAGAGCTTCTCCNTGCAAATGCGCATGACCGCAGCAACGCTCATTGGTCAGCAAGTGAGCTGGCAGGACGCTGATGGCACCACGCATAGCGGGACTGCCACTTCAGTGTCCTTCGCCAACGCCGTTCCCGAGGTCAACGTCGGAGNNGAAAATGATCCCCTCGACTACATATCCGGAATGACCAGCACCGAAAACCTGTTCCTGCACCAGCCCCGCTGCCCAACCCTGTTCCCGAACCGGCACTGACGCCTCTCATCCCCACCAGCTAGTCCCTTACCTACCCGCACAGAAAGGCTCCACCCATGCTTCGTTCCCTGTACTCCGGAATTTCCGGGCTTCGTGCCCACCAGACCATGTTGGATGTGACAGGCAACAACATTGCCAACGTCAATACAGCTGGATTCAAGTCCTCCACGGTCCAGTTTCAGGACACCCTCTCCCAGGTGGCCCGTTCCGGCTCTGCCGCCCAAGCGCAGGCTGGTGGAACGAACCCTGCCCAAGTGGGTCTAGGCGTCCAGGTGGCAGGTATCTCCACCAACTTCTCCCAGGGCTCAGCCCAGGCAACCGGCCGCTCCTCGGACATGATGATCTCTGGCGACGGATTTNTTATCACGGCCAAGGGCGGTGACCAACTCTATGCCCGTGCCGGATCCTTCGACTTTGACTCTCAAGGGCGCCTAGTTTCTCCCGACGGTGCCCTGCTGCAGGGCTGGTCTGCCGTCAATGGCGAGGTCAACGCTGGCTCCGGACTGGGTAACATCGCCGTTTCCAAGCAGATGGTGGCCGCCGCATCCGCCACGAAAACCGTCGCAATGGGTGGCAACCTTCCCAGCGACGCCAAGGTAGACACCGTGTTGACCCGAGATGTGAAGGTCTTTGATGCCGATGGCAAGGCGAGCAACGTAACGATGACGTTCAAACGCTCGGCTAACGGCTGGGATGTCACCGGTAAGGATGAGAAAGGCGCCACCGGCGTTGCGTCACTGACCTTTACCAAGGGGTCGNTGAACGGCGCCGGGACCATGAACATTGGCGGTATTAGCGTGAACATGGGCGCCGTCACCGGGTACGCGGAAATGAGCACCGTTGCCGTCACAGAAAGCGACGGTAACGGTGCCGGCACCTTGGATTCCTTCAGCATGGGAACTGACGGAACTTTAACAGGAACGTTCAGTAACGGCGAAAACATGGTGATCGGCCGCATTGCCCTGGCGAACTTTACTAATGCTGGTGGTCTGGAGAAGGCCGGTTCCTCGAGTTACCGGGCCACTGCCTCATCCGGTGCCGCCACCGTGGGAACAGCCGGCGCCAATGGTTTAGGCTCCCTGGCCAGTGGATACGTGGAAATGTCCAACGTGGACCTGTCCCAGGAATTCACCAACCTGATTGTCGCCCAGCGCGGCTTCCAGTCCAACGCCCGCATCATCACCACCTCTGATGAAGTACTGCAGGAACTGACTCAACTTAAGCGCTGATAGCAGCGCTGTCGCTTGTGTGGCGCAGTGGTATGAACGGGTTCTCTAACTTAGCGAGAATTCGTGTCAACCACTGCGCCACAACTTTAAGTGTGCACCGGGTCTTTAAGCGTGCACCGAGGTGAATACGCTCACATCCGGTCACGTCCTTGGGTCATGTCAAGCAGCGCAGAGCCGCAGGGACTGGCTGGATCCTCCTATAGCGGCTCTGTCCCGGCAGCGTCCTTTGTCTAACCAATGGCGCCGAACAGCCGACAGTACGGGTTGGTGGACGGCTGGCGTCCCAGCGAGCTAAGGACGAGGCATTGATCATTATCACCCGGTTGGACGGGAGAGAATTTGCGTTGAACCCGGACCTGATTGAACGCATCTTTGAATCTCCGGACACAACAGTGGTTATGGCTGACGGGGCAAACTACATTGTCACCGAATCCATGGCGGGCATCATTGAANAGATTNGTTCTTTCCGTGCCCGCATCATCTCGATGGCCCATGACTACTCCGAGGATGAGACGGCGTTACAGTCGCCACCCAAATTGAGCATCATCCACCCTTCCGGAAATCCCACCACGTCAGGATCATAAAGCGATGGATCCCGCAACAATTCTCGGTCTACTCATAGCCTTCGGTGCACTATTTGGCATGATTACCTTGGAAGGCGCCAGCGTCACCAGTGTCACGCTCCCGGCTCCCATGCTGCTGGTCCTGGTCGGCACCATTGCCATAGGCATGGCCGGTTCCACGCTGAAGGATGTTGTGCATGCGGTGAAGTCCCTCCCCAAGGCTTTCATCGCCAAGCCACCCAAACCGGGCGAGAGCATAGAGCAGGTGGTGGCACTGGCTGATAAGGCTCGACGTGAAGGACTGCTGTCCCTGGAGGCGGCCGCGGCCGAAACCAAGGACNCCTTCTTGCGTGATGCCTTGCAAAACATTGCCGATGGCACGGACGGGGAGGACTTGCGGGAACTTTTGGATGACGCCGTGGAAACCAAAATCAAGAGTGACCACACGGCCTCCAAGTTCTTTACCAGCCTGGGAGGCTACGCGCCTACGGTGGGTATCATCGGCACGGTGGTTTCATTGACCCACGTGTTGGAGAACCTTTCCAACCCCGAACAACTAGGACATATGATCGCTGCCGCCTTCGTGGCGACGCTCTGGGGACTGCTGTCCGCGAACTTCATCTGGCTACCTATTGGCTCACGCCTGAGCCGCATCTCCGAACTTGAAGTGGACCGCATGACTCTGATCATGGAAGGCGTCCTAGCAGTGCAGGCAGGATCTCAGCCCACACTGCTGCGTGAACGGTTGACCGCAATGGTTCCCGTGTACCGCCAACAGNGGGAAAAGAAAGCCGGCAGCGCTAAGGCACAACAGCGCGATGCGGCATGAGCCCAGGACGTAAATCGGGCCGCAAGCGTCGGGGCAAGCCTGAAGAAAGCCATACCGACGAACGATGGATGGCCTCCTACATGGATATGGTCACTGTCTTGATGTGCATGTTCATTGTTCTGTATGCCATGTCCACGGTAGATGAGGACAAGTACGANAAACTCCGGGCCTCCCTAGCCACCGGCTTTGGCCAGGTGCAGGTTGGAAAAGTGGACACCGCCTCCGGCATAGTGGTCCCGCCTGAGGATGTGGGCAAAGTGGGAACTTTGACGAAAACACGACTGGATCTTGCCGTTGCCGAAGTTGATCGGCTCACTGAACTGAAGGAAGCCATGCGTGGGGCNCTGGAGGTAAAAGGTCTTGCACAGAACGTAGAATTTCAGATCGATCAGCGTGGCCTCAGCGTGAAACTTGTGGGCTCTCAGTCATTCTTCCGCCCGGACAGCCCGGAATTATCTGCACGGGCCGAGGAAGTGTTGGACACCATTTCGCCGTTGCTGCTCTCCTCGGGGCTTGATGTTTCTGTCGAGGGCCACGCTGCAAATGCCATCACCAACTATCCCTCTGTCTGGGAATTATCCGCAGAACGCGCCGTTGGCGTGGTGCGGCACTTGGTGGAGCAGCGAAATTTACCTAGCCCCAAGGTGGCTGCCATCGGCTACGGAAGTTCTCGCTCGGTCAATGACAACTCCACCGAGCCCTTACGTGAGTTGAACCGGCGCGTTGACATTGTAGTCCTCTCCGACCAGCCCGAAGAAGTGCGGGCTCTGATTCCTGAAGTGTTNAAAGCAAAAGTGGTTCCCTCCTAACGCATTGCTTGCACCTGCCGATAGTGACGAATATGCCCGATCTCTCTCCGCCTTCGCCCTTGCCTGCTTCGCGGGCAANNAAGGTGGTGGAGGTCTACGATTTTCGGCGGCCCACAACCCTTGCACGCGAACACAGCCGGGTGCTGGAACTGGCCTTTGAAACATTTGCCAGGCAGTGGGGTACGCAGCTAACCACCAAGATCCGGACAGCTTCCTCGGTCATCACCGATCAGGTGACCATGGAAACCTATGACGAGTATGCTTCCGGACTGCCTGCGTCAACCGCCATGGTACTTTTCTCCCTAGATGGGCAAGAGTCCAAAGGTGTTATCCAGTTCCCCGTTGAGGCGGCATTGGTGTGGATCACCCGGATGCTTGGCGGCGCTGTTTCCGCGCCCATCCCGGACCGCAAGTTCACCCAAATTGAGCATGCACTAGTTAAGCGGCTCATGGAAGACGCGTTGGAAGACCTGAGGTATTCCTTTGGCTCCTTGCTCATTGAAGCGCCCGTGGTTGACGGTATTCACTTCAATTCCCAGTTTGCCCAGGCCGCAGCCACCAACACGCTGATGATCGTTGCCGGATTTACCCTCCGAATGGGTGAACGCAGTTGGCGTGCCACCATTGCCCTCCCCGCCGAAGTGTTAGTGCAGCAGTTGGGGAGTAATAATCCGCTCAGTGACGCGGCTGCCGCTCCAGCTCAGTTGCGCGCCCAGCTGGCTGGGGTGCCCGTGGATGTTGCGTTGGCGCTCAGTTCGGTGCCTGTCACCCCGGACACCGTCTTGAACCTGGCGGTGGGTGATGTCTTGAACCTTCCCCACCCCGTCACAAGACCCTTTGACTTGACCGTGNGGGGCACACCCGTTGCCTGTGCCATTGGCGTGACCCACGGATCCCGTAAAGCCGGGCAGATTGTTAATACCGAAGAGAGAAACCCATGAGTTTGAACCCGGCCTTGCAAGCGGTTGCCACAGCGCTGGCCAATGCCCTACCCTCCNCGGCACCCTTGACGGTAAGTGTGNCCGAAAGTGGCCCCTCAACAGCTGGCACCATCGGGTTTCTTGTGGACTATGTGGGACCCCAGTCCGCAGAGCTTGCCGTGCGCCTCTCTGCCCGGGCCGAGCAATCTGTCCGAGCAGCCGGTGGTGGTGGCACTTTGNCCATGGTCGATGTTATTCGTCCGGCCCTTGAGGCTGCTACGGCTCAGCTGGGCTCCGGAGTTCTAGGCGAAGTGTCCGAAGACGCTTCTGAGGCCCTCTTCCAGGGCGCGGACACCACAGTTTTCGAGCTGCACGACGACGGCGGCACCGGCTTCGCGAACCAGGAACCTTACGCTTGGTTGNCCCTCAGGCTGCGCCGTTCCGCCACACAGGGTGCAGGTGAACTAAGTGCTGCCAAGCTTGGGCGCATCCATGATGTGGAAATGGCGTTGTCAGTTGTGATCGGGCGCACCCGAATGAGTGTGGCCCACGTATTGGGACTGGAACCGGGGCATGTGGTGGACCTGGACCGTTCGGCAGGCTCCNCAGCAGATGTGTTGTTGAACGGGCGCTTGATCGCCCACGGTGAAGTTGTTGTGGTGGACCAGGACTATGCAGTGCGGATTACTAAAATTTTGGATACAGCAGAGACGGTCGGCTAGATGGATGCATTCCTCCTGGTCATCCGGGTGGGACTGTCGCTAGGTGTTGTCATGGTGCTCTTGTGGATGGCTCAGAAGCGATTTTCGAAGGTTGGACGCTCCAAGGAACTCTCTGTTCTTCAGGTAGTTGGACGCCGCAGCGTTGGACCCAAAGCCTCAGTGGTGGTTGTGGAATCCGATGGCCTGCGATTCATGCTGGGTGTCACTGAGAACTCGATCAGCGTTCTGCATAGCAGTGAAGTACCTGAGCCTCTACCCGAGATGGATCAGCCGCAGGATCCAGCCTTTGCCGCGGTGCTCAAGGCTGCTGGGGAGCCAGCCCTTCGCCGGGATGGTGCAGCACGCAGACTCCGGCGCGGCACGAACGCCGGAACCATGCACGGAACAATCTTTGCCCGCAGCACGTGGGTACAGGCGGGCGCCGCTGTGCGCAAGGGCCTGAATCTGTGAATAAAATGTTGGCGCACCCGCGCAGCTATGCCCGGACTGCCATTGTGATCGCTGTGGTCTTGGGCGTGCTGTATCTGCTGCTGGTCTCCAATTCACTATCCGCGCACGCCGCCACAGTCATGTTGCCGTCGGACCCGGTGGAGCCGGCCCCGCCTACGGAGCCAACCCGCCCGGGACGGGGATGGGGTCAACGTCACTGTCAACGGTTTGGGCGGCACACCAAGCTCCTCAATCATCACCTTGCTGGCGGTCACCNTTTTGTCGGTGGCACCGGCGCTACTGCTAATGATGACGTCCTTCACGAAGATTTTCGTGGTGCTAGCCATGGCGCGCAACGCCGTGGGCCTGCCCACGATTCCACCGAACCAAGTATTGGCCGGGCTGGCACTATTCCTATCCCTGTTCATCATGGCCCCGACCCTCGCCGAGATCAACACGATTGCTGTTCAACCGTTCCTGGACGGCAGCATCGATATCAGCCGGGCCTTTGAGCTGGCCGGAACTCCGTTGCGAGAGTTCATGATCCCGCACACCCGCGAGGCCGACATTGCCCTGATGACCCGCGCAGCCAACCGGGAAAACCCGGCTACACCAGAGGCTGTTCCTCTGTTGACGTTGATCCCGGCCTTCATGATCTCTGAACTGCGCGCCGCGTTCATCATTGGCTTCGTCATTTTCATTCCTNTTTTGATCATTGACTTAGTAGTTGCCTCCGCGCTGATGTCGATGGGCATGATGATGCTCCCACCTGTCATGATTTCGCTGCCGTTCAAGATCTTGCTGTTTGTCTTGGTGGACGGCTGGGGTCTGATCATCACTTCTCTGATCCAAAGTTATGCAGGTGGCCCGTGAATTCAGCTGAAGTCTTGAACATCGCCGTGCAGGCACTGTGGGTGGCGGCCAAGCTGTGTGCCCCAATCCTGATCACGGCCTTGGTGGTGGGGTTTGCGATTTCGCTGCTGCAGTCCATCACCCAGATCCAGGAAGCCACTTTGTCTTTTGTGCCAAANGCTGCCGCCGTGGTGATTGCTTTGGTGATTAGTGGGCACTGGATGATCAATGAGATTGTCACTTTCACGCATCAGCTCTTTGANAAAATCCCTGCATTGCTGGCCGGGTAGGGCCAAGATTCATGAATATTCCCGTGGAACTGGCGTGGCTGGAAGCTGCACTGCTGGCTGTGGTGCGTGCCACAGCGTTCATTGTCATCGCACCGCCATTTTCCTACAACGCCATCCCGTTGCGGATCAAAGGCATGCTGGCCTTGGGGTTGGGGATGGCCATGACCAGCCGGGTCGCCGTCGGGCATGAGGTCAGTGAAGTGGGGCCCTTCATTGTTGCTATTGTCCTCGAGGTTGTTGTNGGGGCGGCCTTGGGGTTCCTGGTCTACCTGGTGTTCGCCGCCGTGCAATCTGCCGGGTCGCTGATTGACTTGTTCGGCGGGTTTTCCATGGCCCAAGCCTTTGACCCGCAGTCCATGGTCAACGGTGCCCAGTTCACCCGCTTGTTCCAGATGACCACCTTGGCGCTACTGTTCGCTTCGGACGGCTACCAGCTCATCATTGGCGGCCTGGCCCGCTCCTTTGACGCCATCCCCTTAGGTGGTGGACTTGATTTGACGCACCCCGTGGCAGCGATGGTGGGTGCCGTGAGTCAAATGTTCTTAGCCGCCGTGCAAATTGCTGGCCCNCTCATGGTGGTCTTGTTCTTGGCTGACGCCGGATTGGGCTTGCTGACTCGTGTTGCTCCGGCTCTGAACGCCTTTGCGCTGGGCTTTCCGCTGAAGATCATGCTGACCCTCTCGCTGGGCGGGTTGGTCCTGATGGCGTTGGGCCCAGTGGTCGCTGCGCTGGTCACCACTGCGATGACTCAATTGACGGCGGTGATCAGCCGTGGCGGATGAACCCACCGGAGAAAGAACCGAACCGGCCACTGACAAACGCATGCGCGAAGTGCGGCAANAGGGCCAGCTATCCCGTTCGCAGGACCTGACCGCGTGGGTGNGGGTGNGGGCTGCTGCGATCATGATCCCGGATGTGATCTCGCGTGCCTCCAATGCGCTGGCGGAACAAATGTTCACTGTCACAGCGATGGCTGCCAACCCGCACNCCAGTGCGGCGGTGCAGGCTATGGAGGACGCCTTCAAATCGCTGACTGGCATTCTGGGGATGCTGTTCATTGTGGTGGTGGTGGCCGTGCTGGCGGCAGCCGTATTGCAGGGCGGTGTGCACNTTAAGAAGTTCAAGCCCAAATTTGAACAGTTCAACCTCCTCAAGGGCTTGAAGACGGTGGCTGGCACGCAGGCGCTGTGGAACGGCGCGAAAGCGCTGTTGAAGACGGCTGTGGTGGGACTGGTGCTGTTCGTGGTGATCCAGNGGTTGGCCACCACGCTGTTGGGCGCCTCCGGTGCCCTGCCCATTNCTGAGCTCCTTTCCACGGCCGGGGCTGGGTTGGTCCAGTTGATCCAATATGCTGTTGCCGCCGGCATGCTCTTGGCTGTCGCGGACGTTNTTGTTGTTTCCCGGCGCAACCGAAAACGGACGCGGATGACCAAGAAAGAGGTCAAGGATGAGCACAAGAGCACTGACGGGGACCCGCTGGTCAAATCCGCCAGGCGCCAACGCCAACTGGCCATGGCACGGAACCGCATGATGAGCGCGGTGGCAACTGCCGACGTCGTACTGGTGAATCCCACCCATGTGGCGGTGGCGCTGCGCTATGAACCCGGAAAGTCTGCCNCCNGCGTGGTGGCCAAAGGAGCGGACAGGGTTGCTCTGCGCATCCGGGCCGAGGCGGAGGCCAAANAGNTGCCCGTGGTCAAAGACATTCCGCTGACCCGGGCGCTGCATGGCTCCTGCGCACTGGGAGCGGAAATTCCGGTGGAACTCTACAACCAAGTGGCGGCCGTCCTGGCATTTGTCATGGCCTTGAAANAGCGTGGTGGCACTGCTGGAACGCACCAGATCTTGGCCGCAGGCTCAAACATCCCGGCGGGACTGGCCACTGTATGAACAACAAGAGAACCGAACTGACCCTCCTAAACTAAGGAACCCGCTGTGAACCGCAACGTGTCAAGTATGGCCATCCCCATGGGTGTGGTCGGCATCGTGCTGCTCCTTGTTGTGCCCATTCCCACGTTATTGCTAGATGTGCTGATCATCATCAATATTGTGTTCGCACTGTTGGTGCTCATGAACACCATGTTTGTGCAGAAGCCCNTGGACTTCTCCGTGTTCCCGTCACTGTTGCTGGTGGCCACTTTGTTCCGTCTAGGCCTGAACGTGGCCTCGACTCGGCTTGTCCTGGGACAGGCGCATGCAGGGCGGNTTATCCAAGCTNTTGGTGAGGTGACGATCGGGNGAAACCTCATCATCGGTGCCGTGATCTTCCTGATTTTGGTGGTCATCCAGTTTGTGGTGGTCACCAAGGGTGCAGAACGAGTGGCCGAGGTTGGTGCCAGATTCACCCTCGATGCCATGCCCGGCAAGCAGATGGCGATTGACGCGGACCTCAACGCTGGCCTGATCACTGATGCCGAAGCTAAGGAACGCCGGGTTGAGGTCTCAGCTGAGGCCGACTTCTATGGTTCCATGGACGGCGCCTCGAAGTTCGTCAAGGGCGATGCGATTGTTGGCATCATCATCATCTTGATCAACCTGATCGGTGGCATCGCGATTGGCGTGGGTCAGCGCGGCATGGAGATCTCCGACGCGTTGCACACCTATTCCATGCTGTCCATGGGCGATGGGCTGGTCTCCCAGATCCCGGCGCTGCTCATGGCTGTTGCGACGGGCATGATTGTCACCCGATCCAACGCCTCCTCAGATTTGGGGACGACGGCGGCAGTGCAGCTGACCCAGTCCCGTCCCGCCCTGATGGTGGCCGGGATCGCAGCAATCATCATGGCACTGATCCCCGGTATGCCGGCGCTGTTGTTCCTGTCCGTCGGTGCGCTCATGCTGTTCATGGGCCAGCGAGTGAAGACGGCGCAANAAGCTGCGGCCCAGGCGGCAGCACTGGAGGCCATGCCATCGGCTCCACGGGCGGAAACCACTGAGGACATCATTGAACAAATGCGGGTCCAGCCTTTGGAGATTCAGTTGGCCACGGACTTGGTGGACTTGGTGAATGGATCCGCTGATGACTTGCTGGCCCGCATCCGCGCCCTGCGGCACAAGGTGGCCATGGAATTGGGCATCGTGGTGCCGCCAGTGCGGACGCGCGATCATGTGGAATTGCCACCTTCAAGTTATGTCATCCGCATCGCCGGTGTGGAAGTTGGCCGTGGCTCGGCACCGCCTGGACGGGTGCTGGCGTTGGGTGAGAACCTGGCAGGGTTGCCGGGCACACCCACTGTGGAGCCAGTCTTTGGCCTGGCAGGAAAATGGGTGCCAGCAGAAATGCGGCATAGTGCCGAAATGGCGNGGGCCACAGTGGTGGACCGGGTCTCGGTTTTAGTCACGCACCTATCGTCGGTGGTCACCGCCAATGCGGCGCGGCTACTGAGCAGGGAGGACGTACGGGTCTTGACTGAAGGCGTGAAGGAGCTATCCCCGTCTACCGTGGAGGAACTAGTTCCGGGGTTGTTATCTCTTGGTGAGGTGCAAAGCGTTTTGCGGGGTCTGTTGGAAGAGCAGGTGCCCATCAACGATCTGCCCCGCATCTACGAATCCTTGTCGCTGCAGGCTAAANAGAGCACGGACACTGAAGGGCTCGTTGAGGCGGCTCGTGGCGCACTGGGTCCTGTCATTGCCGACAAGTACGTGGAGGCAGGAAACCTGGCTGTGCTCATGATCGATCCAACTCTGGAACAGAACATGCTGGAGGGATTGCGTCCTTCCGAACTTGGCACTCAGATCATGATGGATGCCAACAAGCTCGACGCCGTGCTGGGCGCCGTCAGCGACAGGGTCGCCGACGCTGAGGCGGCTGGGCGGACCACCGTGCTGGTCTGCGCGCCAGCCTTGCGCNCCGCCGTGCGACGGCTGGTGGCCGGGCGCGTCCCCGGCCTCCCGGTCCTGTCCTATACCGAGGCGACCGCCGGTAACCCCACCATCGAAACGTTAGGAGTGATTCGCGGTGCCCAGCCAATTTCAGCTTAAAGGACACAGCTTGGAGAGCCTGCGCTGGCAGCTCTTTGAAAAGTACGGCGCTAGGGCCCGCATTGTCCGTGCAGAGCGGATTCAGACAGGTGGACTNTTTGGTATCGGTGCTTCCACAAGCTTTGAAGTGACGGTGGAAGTCGAAGATTCTCCTCATCCTCATCCTGATGTTGGGCTGGGCCGTCGGGTGCGGCCCCGTTCAGGCGGGACCGTCCGCCGGTCTGCTGCTCCGAGGCACGGAATCGGGGCTTTGTTGGCCGAGGCGGACAAGGCTGACAGTGCCGGACCGAGCCGGGAACTAGCGCCCGTTGATCANAAACCCGATTTTGATGCCATCATGGGACAGCTGGCGGGCCAGGATCCCAGCGAGGATCCGATGCCGATGGACACGGCACGGACCATGCCCCGGCCATCGCAAAGGCCAGGGGATCTGATCATTTTGGCGGGACTGCGAGAGCAGCCGTTGCGTACAGCTTGGAGCATGATCAGTTCCCTCTCAGGTGGGGCGGAGCTGGTGACCGCAGGTGACCACCGCTCCGTGGGTGTCAGCCACGTCTTCCTCGACAGTGTTGGAGTCCAGAGAGCGCAGGCACGGGCAGCCAGTGATGGCAGGCCCCTGTTGGTAGCATTTAGTTTTGGTCAGCGCGGAGCCTCGAACCTGTCAGTGCTTGGCTCGTTGAGAGCCGATCAGCTGTGGCTGGTGGTTGATGCTGCCCATAAGCCCGAGGACACCCAATCCTGGGTCCGCCGGGCCTGTCGCTACTCGGTTCCTGACGCCCTGGCTGTTGTNGGGGTCACTGATACAGTGAGCCCGGAAACTGTCAATGAGCTCCGGCTCCCGGTCGGCTGGGTGGACGGCTACCAGGCAACATCAACTGAACTCTAATATTTTCCCCAACTGCACATCCATGGAAGGAACTGCATGCTGGTATTGACACGCAAGATTGGCGAAAAGATCGTTATCGGAGGGAACATTACGGTGACGATCCTCGATGGTGGACGCGGCGAAGGAGTGCGCATAGGCATTGACGCGCCACGGGATGTGAGCATCCACAGAAGCGAGGTGATCGATGCCGTCTCCGCCAGCAATTTAGAAGCAATTGAAGGCTCCACCGAATCTGGCGCGGAAAGCCCGGAGCAGCACATCCTTGCCGCACTGGGAATAACTGTGAACTAAAACTGGACGGTATGAGAGGTTACTTTTCCCAAGGCGCTTTGAACGGGAAGTACTTTTCCAANAAGTCTGTGACTTGTTCCCGGCGCTGGAACTCTGTGGCGTCTCCTTGGCTGCCGTCGTTCAAGCACAGAAAGTCCGCGTTCCGTTGATCGAGCACCCGATCAAGTGACGCCAACCCAGCAGTGCTTGCAGTATCCACATAAACGCCCTTGCCGTCCGTGTGCATCACAGCGCGGCCTGTCAGGAGTGCGTAGTAATGGTAGAGAGAATTTGTCACTGAAATGTTTTCCGCGGCCCTGAACGTGCTGGCCGCGGTGGCGGCAAACTCCTGTTCAAATTCCTGCTCAAGCTCAGCCAAGACCGTCCTGCGCAGNGGNGCTGCACTGTGTTCCAAATGGTGGGTGGTAAAGGCCCCAAAGCGCTCCCATAGCAGGCTACGGTTCACGCGTGCAGAGTTTTCGAAACCGCTGCGCGCTGCGTCGCTTTCGCCCAGCCCAATGCGGTTGGGNGAGAGCATAAACCGGGTAATTCCNCCGGCCGTGAAGAACAAATCGGGNGACAACGGCCGGCCAAANAACATGTCGTCATTGGAATATAAGAAGTGCTCTGATAGGCCTCGGATATGGTGCAGCTG
Source organism: Arthrobacter polaris (assembly GCF_021398215.1). Classification (NCBI taxonomy): domain Bacteria; kingdom Bacillati; phylum Actinomycetota; class Actinomycetes; order Micrococcales; family Micrococcaceae; genus Arthrobacter; species Arthrobacter polaris. Next base: position 3,482,030 of record NZ_CP071516.1, on the reverse strand, counting down.
AGATTCTACAGCCATGGAATTGTGGGTTGGTAACACTGAGGGATCTCCGAAGTGCTCCTGACTTCGGACAAGCGTGACCTGTGGATGCTCCAGCAACCACTGCGGTGCAGGGGAATCGGTGGCAATGAAGATACGCCTAATCCACGGGGCGAACATATGCACTGAACGCAATGCATATTTCAACTCATCCAGGTGCCGGAATCTTGATTCATGGTCATCACCTTCGCCAAGTACAGCCCCGGCCTCTAAGTCCCTACGGGCTCTTTGGTAGGAGGCGGTACTGCCATCAACCCAAGAAAACACCATGTCAATCTCAAAACGGATGTCAAANACATGGTCAATGAACATATTCTCAATGGTTGGCCAACTGTGTCCATAAAGGTCCACGGTGCTCCGTGCAGCATCATGGATTTCGATGCTGCGCCGGGTCAGNGAGTTTTCCACTGGCAAGTCAATGCGACTTGGAGAAAATGACCACAGCTCGATTTGGACCCCNCACGCGGCACCATAGTAAAGACCACCCGGGCGCTGCACCCGAGGGCGGAAGACCCTGATGATCCTGGTCGCCGCTGATGCTGCAAGTGAGCCGTCGGCCAATAACACCGTAGATTTNTTGGTGTCGACACTGCGGGCGTAGAAAGGTTCATTGGCAAATGCCTTGGCCAGGGCCCGTTCCAATGAATCACGCAGGGAGCTGTCAATAGCTAGCACCGGCCGCTCATCATTGCCCCTTACCAATAAATACTCAAGGGCGCTTGCATCTAAAACACCGCGCACTGCCAAGAGGTCAGCCACCATGGCCTGGTGCGGAGTGAGCGCATTTTCATCCTTGATACCCGGACCCGAGGCGCCGTTGATGAGCGCCAACCGCCCTCGGTGGAGCACTACATCAGCACGGCCCAAGACGCTTGATGCGTTCGATGAAAGCGCTTCGGAGCCGCTGCTGGGTTGAGTGGGCAAAGCTGGCTCCCGGGGACAGGGTGGCGGCTGGATCAGGACAAAGTAAAGTGGGCCCGCCGTTGAGCTAACCCACTTCTGAGCTTACCGCGCCGGAACCTGCCCCACCCTGAACAGGTGTTCCGGGTCAAAATGCTGGNNGGCCAAAGTAGTCAATTTTCCNAGTACTGGAGCCGTGTAGTTCGCGGCAAAACCAGCAGGTCCGCCGCTCGGTGAGAAGTTACTCAAGACACCGCCAAGCTGACGGATTTCAGCCATCAACTGAGGAGATGCATTGTCCGGTCCGGCACGTGCAAGCAGGGCGTCAGCTCCTTCGGCACCGAAAGTAGTCAGTTGCGCTGAGCCTTCAGTGGCAAGGAGGCTATCTTCAGGATCGCAATGAACCAACCCGATCATCGATGAAGGCATAAGCCCNACAGCGTTCATAAGCACCTCCCCGGCTGAGCGTATCGGCNNCAGCGGCTCTGGCACCCCGGTCATGGGTGGCAGCTGCATCAGCGCAACCGAGGTGGTGGCTGCGTAGGGAAGAGTGGGGCACCACTGAGCCCAAACACGCAGGACCTTTGCCACCGCGGAAGCGCCGAAGCAGAGTGCACCGGCATAGATTTGTGGCAATGCCAGCAGGTGGAACACCAGACCCGTAATGATCCCCAGCGATCCTTTCCCGCCGCGCAGCCCNCAAAANAGTTCAGGTTCGGTGCTGGCTGCGACATGGTGAATTACGACGTCGCCCATCACTAGACCGAAAGCGTGCACCCTGTCCGAGGCCGCACCAAATGACCTGACCATGGGGCCAATCACTCCGCCGCTGGCAATGCCGTGCCCAGTGGCCTAGACGGAGACGGGCAGTCCACTGGTAGCGGCAAAATTTAGTGCTTCAACCACATCCTGTGCATTGGCTGCTTCCACTACTGCGGCTGGGCTGGTAATCACTGCGATGTTCCACGCAGTGGCCAGCTCGGTGTACTTGGATTCATCGGGTTCGTACAGCGCCCCGGACAGGTTCCGGCGCAGTGAGGGAAATCCTGGCGGGGGACTTTGCGTGCCTTCTTTGATGGGTGCGGCGGGCTTATCTGATGCTTCCATGATGACCTCCAACAGCTGGCTGCTGACTAGTGCAAACCCCAGTGCCTAGGTTGGTTGAATGTGTTGCCAGGGCAGGGTTCAGCTGCCCTCTGTGGGCCGTTGGTGGTGTGTGCTGCGTTTGCGGTGGAAGATCAGCGCCGCCGCAATGCCTGCCAGCCAGAAATCCTTGGCCATGGCAGTGCCAGCCGCTGTCGGTCGAATGGATCCGGGCTCAGTCATACCGGGNGCGCGTAAATATGTGGCTATGAGCCCACCGGAAAATGCTCCCAAGGCCAGGCCAGCTAATCGGCTGGGTATGAAAGGGGTCAGAATTAGTGTGCCGAGGGCAATTTCAGAAAAGCTCAGATAGTTCCCGAACTGCTCCGGTTTCATTTTCCCAGTNGAGGGAAAGACCCGCTGGGCTGAGGTTTGTAAGCCTGCCGCATTCTCCGGGGTGAGATTGAGCTTGCCAATCCCGGTATTGAGAATAAACGCTCCCGAAACAAGTCGCAGCGCTGCGTTGCTGATGTTAAATCCCATGGTGAGCTCCTTTTCTGTACGTCCATTGGCATGAGTGGTTTCAGCCTAAGGTTGCTGGGCGCACGTGGCTAGTGCGGGACGCAGTGGTGCCGGAAAACGATCCCTATCCGCGGTGAAAGTGAGCCGAAAGTCTAGTAACCCTCGTACATAAGGTCACGATTGGGTAACGAGCAGGCTGGTTAGTTGTGGCCAGAGTCACACTTCAGGGTGAGTCAAACCTCCCGCGTGGGAGCGTACCGAAGGAGAAATCATGCAAGGAAGAGCACTTCTGGCAGCCGGGGCGATGGTCGCGGCCATGCTGATCCCGGCGACGGCGGCATCGGCCGTCGATGACATCAACACCGACAAGTTGCGAAAAGCGGTCACGGTCAACGGCGTCATGGCGCATGAACGCGTATTGCAGCGAATTGCCAACAATAATGACGGCACACGGGCCTCGGGAACGCCCGGCTTTGCCGCCTCCGCCGACTACGTCAAGAAAACTCTGCGCAAGGCCGGATATAAGGTCTCTGAACAGAAATTTGAGTTCCAGTTTTACCAAGAAGTCACCCCGGCAACGCTGAGCCAGGTCTCCCCGACGCCAACGCCTTACGACGTTGCTTCCATGACGTATTCAGGCAGCGGGGACGTCAGTGGCCAAGTGGTGCCCACCAGGAACGTTGTGGTTCCTGCGACAGAGACGCCCAGTTCCGCTTCAGGTTGCGCGGCTGCGGACTTCGTCCCTGCATCCACCAGTGAACCGCAGGTGGCTCTCATCCAGCGCGGCACCTGCAGTTTCGCCGTCAAGGCCGCCAACGCCATCGAGGCTGGCTATGACGCGGCGGTCATCTTCAATGAAGGCAACCCCGGCAGGACTGAGCTGATCAACGGCACCCTCGGTGCCCCGGTTTCAATTCCCGTGGTGGGCGTCAGCTATGCCGATGGTGCCGCCCTGTATGAAACATCTCAGCTCGGCCCGGTAACAGTGGCTGTGAGCACTGACATCATCACCGAAGTCCGGACCACCTCGAACATCATCGCGGATTCGCGCAAGGGCAACCCAGAANAANCCGTGGTGGTAGGCGCGCACTTGGATTCAGTGATCGATGGAGCCGGGATCAATGACAATGGCAGCGGCACCAGCGTGATTCTAGAAACGGCCATCCAGTTGGCCAAGGTTGCTGCCAAACCGCGGCAACAGCTGCGGTTTGCGTTCTGGGGTGGTGAAGAGCTGGGACTTCTGGGATCGACGCACTATGTAAAGAGCCTCAGCAACAAGCAGTTGGGCACCATCTACGCGAACTTGAACTTTGACATGCTGGGTTCACCCAACTATGCGCGGTTCGTCTATGACGGGGACGGCTCTGCGGAGCCAGATGGCTTGGCGGGCCCTCCCGGATCCGCCCAGATCGAAGCGGTCTTCAACAACTACTTCAGCGGGCAGGGCATGGCGACTTCTCCGACCGCTTTTGACGGCCGTTCAGACTATGGGCCGTTCATTGCTGCTGGCATCCCGGCAGGCGGGCTGTTCAGCGGCGCAGAAGGTATCAAGAGCNCCGAGGAGGCCGCCGTTTATGGCGGAACAGCCGGTGCGCCATATGATGCCTGCTATCACGAAGCTTGCGACACCGCGAATAACCTGAGTACGGCGGCGCTAAACGAACTTGGTGACGCCGCGGCGCATGCCATCATGACCTTGGCCATGACGAAGTCCGGGTTCTACGAAGATGGTAGCCGGATGGCCCAACCTCAACAGATCTCCGCGGAGGACTTCCCCTACTGGGGTAGCGAACTCCAGCGCTGAGTGTGGCAAGGATCCGGTCCGTGGGTGTTTCGGCGGGCCGGATCCTTGCTGCGTCTGGCACGGCCTCAGCCGCCTCGGGGATCAGCCGACTCAGGGGTCAGGGCGCTCTGGGCCAGAGTTGCCACAAGTCCTGCAATCATGGCCGTCAGTCCCACGGCAAAGGCGGCATCGGCGTCGTTGCGNTCTGCTGGCCCCGGAGCCTCTCCGCTAGCCAGGCCGCGCCTTCCGACGGCGGCACTAAAGTTTGGTGCCTGCGGAGTCAAGGTCCCGACGTCGAAAATATCAGCGGGTGCATTGACGTCGTAGGCAGAGCCGTAAATGAAAGATTCCAGGGCAACCACAGCGTCAATGATCGACTCTGGAGGCCAGCCTGCGGCCAGAAAACCGTTGGTGACGGCCTCGTACATGGTGATGGTTTTGGGAGCGTTTGTCACCGGCAATAAGGCGATGACGGGGATCAGGGGTACGTGTGCGGAAAANACATCCCGGTAGGAATGCGCCCATAGGTGCACTGCCGTCTCCCATGGCTCAGTGGTAAATCCGGAAACATCCACCCGCCCCATCAAGTGGTCCTCCACCAGCAGCAGCACATCCTGTTTGGAACTCACATGGTTGTATAGCGCTGATGGGGCCACGTTCAATGACTTGGCCAGCGCCGCCATGGTGAGGCCTTTGTACCCGGAATTCCCAATCAGCTTCAGCGCCGCCCTGGTGATCCGCGCGGAATTCAGAAGTGGTTCCGGTGGCCGTCCGGCCGGCCGCCGGACCTGCTGCATCGAAGACTCGGCCAAGTCTGCTCCATTCCCCACGGTGGTTCATCAAAATTTCTGGCACACCCTTTGCCGGATGCTGTGTTGTCCGTTACAGTCTATTCTAAATGAACGTCATTCATTTAGTGAAGCGCATCACTGGGCGTTTCGAAGGAGAGGCAAATATGTCATCGGCAGAAAATTCACCCACGATCGAACGCGATGTGGTCATCATTGGTGCGGGCCCGTCAGGCTTGAGCGCCGCACGTGAGCTCAAGAAAGCTGGCCTGAGCGTGGCAGTTCTCGAGGCGCGCGACCGTGTGGGTGGGCGCACCTGGTCCAACACCATCGACGGAGCCTGGCTGGAAATTGGCGGCCAATGGGTCTCCCCTGACCAGAGCGCGCTCATCGGCCTGCTGGAAGAACTTGGCCTAGATACCTACTCCCGCTACCGAGACGGTGACAGCGTCTACATCGCACCGGATGGCACCCGCACCCGTTACACCGGTGAGATGTTCCCCGTAGACGCGGACACTGAAGCTGAGATGAACAAGCTCATCAACACCTTGGACACGCTTGCTGGCGGCATGGACCCGGCTAAGCCGTGGGAACACGCGGATGCCCGCGAACTGGACATCATCTCCTTCCACCACTGGTTGCGCACTCAATCCAGCAATGAAGAAGCGTGCAACAACATTGGCCTCTTCATTGCCGGTGGCATGCTCACCAAGCCCGCTCACGCCTTCTCCGCCCTGCAAGCGGTGCTGATGGCCTCCTCAGCGGGCTCGTTCACCAATCTGGTTGATGACAACTTCATCTTGGACAAGCGCGTGGTGGGCGGCATGCAGGGTGTGTCCGTGGCCATTGCTGCGGAGCTGGGCGAGGACGTCATCTTGAACTCCCCGGCCCGGACCATTCGTTGGCAGGAGAACGACGGCGACTTCCTGGCCACTGTGATTGCCGACGGCGCCACCGTCAGTGCCAAGCGCGTGGTCATGGCGGTCCCACCCAACCTGTACAACCGCGTCTCCTTTGACCCGCCGCTGCCGCGCCGCCAGCACCAGATGCACCAGCACCAATCACTGGGCTTTGTCATCAAGGTACACGCCGTCTACGAGACCCCGTTTTGGCGTGAAGATGGCCTCTCCGGAACAGGCTTTAGCGCGTCCTCGCTGGTGCAGGAGGTCTATGACAACACCAACCACGAAGACACCCGAGGTACTTTGGTGGGCTTTATCTCTGATGAANAGGCTGATTACGCTTTCACCCTCTCNNCCGAGCAGCGTAANAAGGAAATTACAGCTTCACTGGCAGAATTCCTGGGCGACGCGGCAGCAGAGCCCGTGGTCTACTACGAATCCGACTGGGGCTCAGAGGAATGGACCCGCGGGGCTTACGCAGCCAGCTACGATCTGGGCGGTCTCCACCGTTATGCGCCAGACCAGCTCACCCCGGTCGGTCCCATCCACTGGTCATGCTCTGACCTTGCCGCCGAAGGCTACCAACACGTTGACGGTGCTGTCCGGATGGGACAGGACACCGCGGTGAAGCTCATCGCACAGCTGAAGTAAACCGGGGGCGGCTCGGTCCATTCCGGGCCACCCTAAAACCCGTGGCGGCCCAGCCCTAAAACATAGTGACAATGACGTCCTGAGGAGGACCCTTATGCGGTACGTAGTTGGATATACCGCCAATGCCCGTGGCGGCGACGCCGTGAACTTGGCAGTGGCCTTGGCTCGCCGGCAAGGTGCCACCTTGGACCTCGTCATGGTGATGCCCCTAGATTCCCCGTACAACGGGGTCTACCCGCCCGAAGCCGGGTTTGGCAGCATCCTGGCCCGGCAAGTGGCCGAATGGCTCGATGAGGGGCTAGCCCTGGTCCCGGAGGACGTCAAAGCGCAGGCACACATCCGCCGGGGTGAATCAGAGGCACAGGAACTCATTTCCGCAGCGCAGGAACTCGGGGCCGCGCTGCTGGTCATTGGGNGAAGTAGTAGTGGCGTGTTCAAGCGGTTCTCCATCGGCTCGGTGGCTAGCTCGCTCTTGCACGCCTCTACAGTCCCTGTGGTGCTGGCCNCCTCGGGGTACAGCCGAACGGATCCGATCACGCGCTTGACCTGCGCACTGGGAACACGTGCAGGTGCCCAAGACGTGCTTCGCACCGGAATCGCTATGGCCAAGCGGCGGAACCTGCCATTGCGTCTGGTTTCGCTCGTGGCGCTGGGCCCCGGCGATTCAACAGCAACTGTTGCGGACGCCCAAACGCACCTCCGTCAGGTTGCTGAAGCCAGCCACGGATCCGGAACCGAGGTACTTGAGGCCTTGGACATCGACATTGTGGTGGGAACCGGGCGCAGCATCGAGGATGCCGTGGATGGCCTGAACTGGAAANAAGGTGAGATCCTCCTCATCGGTTCCAGCCGACTGGCTCACAACAAATCCATTTTTCTTGGTGCCACCGCCAACCGTATTTTGCGCGCACTGCCCGTGCCCATGATCGTGGTGCCGCGCAACTATGTACTGCAAGCTGAAGAACTCTTCAAAACAACCCAGATCCCCGCCGTTGCCGCTGAGGGATTCGCAGAGGTGGAAAAATGACCAGTCGTGACACCGTGAGGAACGCCACCGGCGACCACGGACTTAGTGAANAAGGCCTCAAGGCGGGCTCCGTAGGGATTATTGGCGCCGTCGTCATTGGTATTTCATGCATCGCGCCCGCCTATACGCTCACGGCAGCTTTGGGCCCCACCGTCTCAGAGGTGGGCGTACATCTGCCGGCGATCTTCCTTGTTGGATTCATCCCTATGCTCTTGGTGGCACTGGGGTACCGGGAACTAAACAATGCCATGCCCGACGCTGGAACCTCCTTCACCTGGGCGACCCGCGCTTTTGGCCCTTGGCTGGGTTGGATGGGTGGTTGGNGGTTGATTGCCGCAACCATCATCGTGCTCTCAAACTTGGCGGCCGTGGCGGTGGACTTCTTCTACCTCATGCTGGCCCAAATTTTCTCCAACCCAGCGCTGGCGGATCTCACCCGAAACCTGCCGCTGAACATCGCCACCACACTGGTCTTCATTGCCGGTGCGTGTTGGATTTCCTTCCGAGGAATGGAGACCACCAAGACATTCCAGTACGTCCTGGTCGGCTTCCAACTGCTTGTCCTTGGTTGGTTCTCCATTGCCGCCTTCGCCCACGTGGCCGGTGGGACGGCCTTTGACGCCACGGCCATCCAAGCCGACTGGTTCAACNCCTTCGCCGTGGAATCGTTCTCCCAGTTTGCAGCTGGTGTGTCCTTGTCCATCTTCATCTTCTGGGGTTGGGACGTGACCTTGACCATGAATGAGGAGACAAAGAACCCTAAANAGACTCCGGGGCGGGCGGCGACTGTCACAATTGTGGTCATCGTGCTGATCTACATGACGGTATCCCTGGCCACCTTGTCCTTTGCCGGTATCGGTACTACAGGACTGGGCGCTGGAAACNCCGAAAACCAGGGCAGTATCTTCGCTGTTCTTGCCGGACCTGTCATGGGCCCCTTTGCTATCTTGATGTCTCTGGCTATCTTGAGTTCCTCGGCTGCATCCTTGCAGTCCACGTTTGTTTCACCGGCCAGGACGCTGCTGTCCATGGGTCACTACCGGGCTCTACCGAAGAGTTTTGGCAAGATCAGCCCCACCCACAAGTCACCCGGCTACGCCACAGTGGCAGCAGCCATTGCTGCAGCGGGCTTCTACATCATCACCCGGACGCTGTCTGAGAATGCATTATGGGACACCATTACGGCCCTAGGCATGATGATCTGCTTCTACTACGGGATTACCGCGCTGGCCTGTGTCTGGTATTTCCGGGCAGAAGCGTTCCATGGCGTGAAGAACTTCCTCTTCAAATTCCTGGCCCCGTTGGTGGGCGGTGTTATTTTGCTGGTCATGTTCTTCAAGACCGCCTACGACTCGATGGATCCCAGCTACGGCTCTGGTTCCAACATTGGCGGGCTGGGGTTGGTGTTCATTCTTGGCGCCGGGGTCATCGCGCTCGGAGCGGTGCTGATGTACTTCATGTACCGCCGCAATCCCGAGTTCTTCAGAGGTGAGGTCCTGAGCCGGGCTAGCCAGCCCTACAACCCTAAACGGTATCAACGCACAGATCACCGCACAGATCACCGCACAGATCACCGCACAGATCACCGCACAAAGACACCGCTTGCGGTTAAGGACACCGGTCTACGTGTGTCCTTAACCGCAAGCGGTGTCTTTGTCACTTCATGGGTCCTGGCGCACCCTTTTGTCTAGCTCTTGGGGCGGCGAGCGGCTTCGCGTTCCTTGGCCAGCTGGGCCTCGGCACGAGCCTTGGCGTGCACTGAACGTTCCTCAACCAGCCACGCNGGNGGAGCCTGCAAGAGCGCGGTGATGTCCGCCGTCGTGAGTGCCTCAGTGATCTCTGAACGGTTCAGACCACCAATGGAGATGTTCAACTTCTGCGCAATGACGGGACGCGGGTGGGGTCCGTTGCGGCGCAGGTCCTCTAGCCAGACCGGCGGGGTCTCCTGCAAAACCTTGAATTCCTCCCGGCTGATCGCGTTCTCTTGGAAGTCCGCGGGNGCTGCGGGCAGGTGGATGCCCAGCTTCTTGGCCGCGGTGGCGGATTTCATTGCTTGGGGAAGGTTTAATGCTCATACCTCTAAGGGTACCGGTGGCTGTGCGGTAGTTTAGGGAAAACGGTACGTTAGGGTAAACAGGTGTCTGAATCCCGCGAAATTACAGTGACCTTTGTCCCGGGTGTTACCNCCGGAAAGTGGATCCACCGCTGGCAGGAGCGCATGCCCGACGTGCCTCTAGTACCGACCCCGGTGCCAGAATCACGACAGCTCGACGCCGTACGCGCCGGCGAGGTGGACATGGCGTTCGTACGCTTGCCTGTGGATAAGACCGGCCTGCACGTGATTCCGCTCTACAGCGAGCTCTCCGTGGTGGTGGCACCTAAGGATCATCCGATCGCTGCTTTTGACGAGCTGGATGTGGCAGATCTGGCCGACGAGTATCTGCTGGCAGATCCGGATGATTTCCCGCAATGGCGCGATATTTCCACCGAAGTTGCTGCCGGAACCCGTAAACCGCTCCCTCCCATGGCTTCCATTGAAGAGGCACTTGATTTGGTGGAGGCTGGATTGGGAATCCTCATCCTCCCCATGTCCGTGGGGCGCCACTTTAGCCGGAAAACTTTGCGCTCCCGTCTGCTGCATGGCGTCCCCGAGACCAGCATCGGCTTGGCATGGGTGGATTCGATGGTGCCACTCCCGGATGAGGACGAAGCCGTCATCCAGGAATTCATCGGGNTAGTGCGCGGGCGCAGCGCCAACAGCTCGCGCCAACCCTCAGTTCAGGCAAAGCAAGATGCTGCGCCANAANAAGGTGCCAAAGCTGCCAAGAAATCAACCACGGGCGGCACCGGAGCAGGAAAGGGCAAATCTGGCGCAGCAAAGTCAGGTGGGCCAAACCTGCGCGGTGGTGGCCGGCCAGGCGGCAAGGCCNGGGCCAGCAAGCGCGGGCGCCACTAACTGGGAAGCGCAAGCTCAATCCCGCAGTAGCCGTGGCGCCGGAGTCATTGACAGGCCAGTGGTGTCGTGCCATATTGGCGGCAGGGCTCTAGGACCTGCCCAAGCCAAGGTTTGTCAGCTCAAAGGAGAGTCGACTGTGAAAACGGCATTGTGGGAAATAGAAACCTTTGACTATCACACGGCCGGTGAGCCGTTTCGGATTGTGCCCGCCCTGCCCTTTCTTATTGAAGGAGCCACCGCGCTTGAACGGCGCGAGCACGCCATGGTGNGGGACGCCAACAAAATCCGTAAACTGCTGGTCAATGAGCCGCGAGGGCATGCCGATATGTACGGCGGCTTCGTGGTGCCTCCTAACGATCTTGGCGCTCATTTCGGCGCATTGTTTTGGCACCGAGAAGGATTCTCCACCATCTGTGGCCACGGGACCATGGCGCTGGGTACCTGGGCGGTGCACAGCGGCCTGGTCCGTGCCCCGGACGACGGCGAAACAGACGTTGTCATCGACGTTCCTTCGGGGCGTGTCACCGCCCGGGTGACGATGGCGNGGNGAAAAGTACGCGAAGTGGCCTACCACAACGTTCCCTCCTATGTGGTGGCCCGGGACATTGAGGTCAAGACCGCCGACTTTGGCCGTCTGCGCGTTGACCTGGCCTGGAGTGGTGCTCTGTACGCCGCGCTCCCTGCCGCCGCGGCAGGCCTTGAGGTCACGCCCTCGAACTTGGCCAAGGTGGTTGCTGCCGGACACCAGGTGAGCGCGGCACTCGCAGGTCACTCTGCCGCGCATCACCCGGCGGACACCCGGTTGGAGGGAATTNTTGGCACCATTTTCCATGAGCCGATGGAACATTCAGGACCTGGTTTAACGCAGCGCAACGTGAGTGTTNTTGCCGACGGCCAAGTGGATAGATCACCTAGCGGATCGGGTACTGCCGCCCGCGTGGCACTGCTCAGCGATACCGGTGAACTGGCTGAGNGGGACGTGCTTGAACATTATTCGATCATTGACTCCCGCTTTGCTGCCCGGGTTGTTGACAGGGTGAGCGGTCCTGGTGGCGGATTGGTGGTGGAAGTTAGTGGCAGGTCATTCCCTGTGGGCGAAGGAAAGTTCACGCTGGATGCCGATGACGAGCTGGGACTGGGATTCGTTTTGCGTTGAGTCTTCGCGGGGCGTTGCACAAACCAGGGTGAACACTGGCACGATTGCTTCATGAGTGAATCCACCTGGCCCCTGATTGAACCGCGTACCAGCAGGCGATTCACGCTGGCTGGCGTGCTGAAACTGGGCAGCTCGCCTATCCCCACATGGATTGCCTTTGCGATGGCCCTCTTTGTAACCGTGTCAGCATTTGATGACGTCCGCTTGATTCTAGGGCCAGAGCATGGCGGAAACACGCCTTGGTGGGCTCTTGCCAGCACCGTTATGTCCTGGGCTGCATGGATAGCCTTGGCCTTCCTGCCGCAACTGACGGCCCCTTGTTTGNTGCTGATGCTGATTGCCATCTACCCCAACCCGGAACCCGGTGGCGTCATGTTGCTGGCCTTTGGTGCATTAGCGGTCTCCGCCTACCGCGTTTCCACGCGTGGACTGGTGGTGATAGTCGGCAGCTTCTTAGTGTGGCAGCTTGCGTGGGTGCCTCTCGTCTCAGGATTCGGAATAGTGCAGCTGTGGGGATACCTTCTGGTTTCGTTACTGCTTGCCATACCAGGCCTCGTCATTAAGTTGCAGCGAGAGAAAACCNTGCAAGCTGACCGTATGAGGAAGGAAATGAAGGAAACAGCAGCAAAGGTTGCCTTGAGCCAACGCGCTGAGCTGGCCAGGGAACTCCATGATGTGGTCACACATGGGCTGACAATGATTGCCGTGCAAGCCAACCTCGGCACGCTGTCCAAGGATGACGATGCTCAGCAGCACGCCCTGACGGAGATTGGATCTATGGCCAGAAGCTCACTAGATGACCTCCGGCGACTCCTTCAAACCATGCGTGCTAACGAGCCCGCACTGAGCGAGAGCGGGATCCAAACCAGCGTGGAAGAGAGTGCGGCTTGCATCGACCTGGCTCAAGGTGTTGGCGAATCACAAAAGCGGCTCAATAACTTAGGGNTCCCCACCCGCGTTTCCACCTCCGGAGACTTGAGAGCACNNCCGAACGGGCTCCGCTCCACAGTGATGCGGATTCTCCAAGAAAGTGCCACTAACGTTGTCAGGCATACCGGAGGTAATAGCGAATGCAACATCTCCATGGATGTGCGCGAGGACCGCATTGAAGTGCTGATACGCAATCGCATGACACCGGGAAAACCCCGCCTCCCTGTATCCGGGACCGGTCTGGTAGGGCTGCGGGAGCGGGTTGCTCGGCTAGATGGAACCATTGAAGCCGGACCAGTTGAGGGTTGGTGGAGCGTTCGTGCCGTTTTACCGTTTGCAAGGCGTCAAACGCTGCTCTAACCGCATCCTGGCTGACGCTGATAATTAGCCCTTTGGCCAGTTGTTGCCAATTTGAGGTTATTTCCGCTGTCCGTTTGGTTAGAGCCATCCATTTTGCGTTGAAACTGCAGCAGCTCCTCCGTAGCGTCAGTAGGACAGTGAAGCCGCCAGGACAGTGAAGACGCCGTCCGTTGAGATAAAGGTGACTCACCCTGCCTCACCGAAGGAGAACGCCATGAATGAGATGAATTTGCTCGGAACCCGCAGCGGTACATGGGGAATCCGTTCGATGCCAGCTGGTATCTGGCCCTCCGGTTCATTATCGACCACCGAACGCTAATGCTTGAGTGCCCCGGCTGGCGCGGACGTGCCCACTATGGCCGGAGTGCCGCCTGCGGTGTGAACCAGATTACGTAGACTGTTTCCATGAGTATGAGCGTAGTGGTCTCTGAAACAATCGACGTGGTCATTGTCGATGACGAANAATTCGTGCGCGGGGCGTTGCGGACGTACTTATCCCACGCCTCCGATCTGGCGGTGGTGGATGAGGGCGAGAACGGCGCCGACGCCGTCCGCCTCGCGCACGAGCACCACCCGGATGTCCTGCTCATTGACATCCAAATGCCCGTCATGGATGGTATTACAGCCATCCGGCAGATCGTGGCGGAGCTACCGGAGATTCGCATCCTTGTGGTCACGGGGCATATTTCCGATGAGTACCTCAAAGCAGCATTGATCGCCGGAGCGAGCGGATATGTTGTCAAAGACGCGGAACCGGAACGAATAGTCACGGCCGTCAGGGAAGTCCACGCCGGCGAATGTCCCATTGACCCAGCCGTAACCCACCTCCTGGTCGCAGACGTTCGCAGGACACTTCCGGAAAGGCAGCCCGGGCCGCGTGTTGAACTTTCGGACAGGGAAGAGGATGTACTGAAACTGCTGTGTGATGGCCGCAGCAACAGTGAAATCGCCTCAGCGCTCTACCTTTCGGAATCCACGGTGAAGTATCACTTAGTCCGCTTAGGCCGTAAATTTGCGGCACGGGACCGTTTGCAACTGGTCATCACAGCCCTTCGTTCTGGAGTTGTCAGCTAGGGAAACGGTTGAGGGAGTTGTTGGGACAAAGAAAAGACTGTCCGAAAGGATAGGGGTCAAAGCCGTTTTGGCGGTATCGGCACCGATTCCCTGCACCTATGCTAAGGAGCAGCCATAACATGGTGATCCACTCCACTCCTTTGAAAGGCTCCTTCATGAAATCTCCCATTGCATCCGTTGGCGTGGCCGCAGTACTAGCCGCAGGCCTTATTCTGGCACCAGGTCTGTCCCCGGCGCAGGCCAGTACCACTAATGCCAGCTCCACTAACACTTCCATTAGCTCCGTGTCATCAGGCAGCGTGGCCACGACCTACGGCGTAGGCGCTTTTGGGTGCTATTTTATGGGGTTTCGCTTCTGCTAAAACGGGCGTGAGCATTATATTGCCAGCCCGCCAGCCAGCCCGACTGGATGCCGGCATCCTCAGCGAGCCAATGGCGCGTTGATGTAGGGCAATGGCGCGGCAAGCATAAATGTTCCACGGCGGCACCCAAGGCGAGCATTTAGCTTGCCTTGGGTGCCGCCGTCGCACTTTCAGATGAAGGCGGGTTGCCTAGAAGCCTTGAGCCTTGCGGTAGCGCTGCATTTGGTGGTGGCGGCGGATCAAGCTGTCGCGGCGNGGNGTCTGCTCCGCTGAAGCATCCTCAGCGGTCAAGTCAATGTGGTTCTGGCCGAATTGCCACAGCAGTAGATCATCGAGCAGCCGGTCCGGGCCCGGTGAATACCTGTGGTCCAGCGCCTTGCGGACATTGGAGATGATTTCCGGTTGCAGCAGTGCCGCCAGATCCACCGTCTTGCCCAGCCCGTGCGCGGCCACCAGCTCGGCAGCCCAGCCCCAATCGTCGTCGGCCTTCCTGTCAACGTGCGGCAGCAGTGTNCGCCACACGGCCTTGATCCGGTTGGGCGTCAAGGAGATGTTGCCTTCTCCATCGGTATCCCAGTAGCTGGTGACGGTTTCGTACCTGTCATGGAGCTCGGAAAACGCCGATTCAACGGTCTCAAGCATGGCTGCTGTGGCAGTGAACTGCCTATCAAAGTAAGGGCTCCATGCTCGCGGATCCTGGGACTTGAAACGGATGTCGTGCTCAATCTCGCTCCAGGCGTGGGCGAAAATGGTGCGAATCTGGCATTCAAAGAAGTAGCTACCATTGGGCTTCGTATCAGGATCAAGCAGTTCCTGATAGCCGCGCACCACATCGTTTTGGATAGTGCGCAGAATCAGGTGCCGGCTGGAATAGCCGTAGGTGCCAGATTCAATGGAGCCAATGTCCTTCTCAGTGTCGCCACGGCAATCGAAAATGCTGCGCTGACGCTTGATCAAGTTCGCGGCCTGCGCATTTTCCCCNGGCAAGGTGGTGATGACACGCACGCCCACCATATCGGTGAGGTTCCGCAAGGGTTCGGGGAATTGCAGGGTGGGGGCGGCGTCCGGTTCCTGAATCATCCGCGACGCTTTCTCCCGGAAGGACTCCACGGACTTGGTCCGGCTGGTGACAAANAGTGGCGCGTCTTCGGCCTCGTCCATGACGTCACGGACCAGTGATTCCATTTCGGCGGTGACTTTTTCNAGCGCCGGCAGTGTGCGCTCAAAGTCAGCCACTGAGGCACTGACAGCAGGCCGCAGTGATTCATCGAGTCGTTCCCAGTTACTACCCATGACTTGAGCCTAAACGCCCGGGCCCCGCACACGCGAGCAGCACCGCCGACAGTGATGCAAATACTCGAATAAATGCGTGAACAACTGTGTGAAGAATTGTGTGGACAACTGTTTGAACAACGGACGGAATAACAATGCGGCTTCCCTTGCCGCCACACCGTAGGGTGGATCCATGTTGACTGTTATTGGTGAAGCACTTGTGGATGAAGTGGTGTTTGCCGGCAAGAATCCGGTACCGCACGTGGGTGGTAGTCCCATGAATGTGGCAGTAGGGCTGGCTCGGTTGGGGCATCCCGTGCAATTCCTTGGCAGGTTTGGACGGGATGCATATGGCGACATGGTGGCCGGACATCTTCGCGAGAACGATGTTTTGGTGCCTCTGCTACCGGATGCACATCCGACGTCGGTGGCCCGGGCCGTCCTGGATGCCAGCGGCGCCGCGACCTATGAGTTCGCACTGGATTGGTCCCTGCCGGAGTTGGGCGGCGATGATGGAACACCGAATTTTATGCTGGCTGGAACAACTTTGCTCCACACCGGATCCATCGCCAGCATGCTGGCCNCCGGTGCCCAGCAGGTCCTGGCAGCAGTCATCGAGGCACACCCACGAGCCACCATCGCCTACGACCCTAATTGCCGCCCCAGCATCATTACCGACGTTGCCTATGCGCGGGCGCAGGCAGAGAAATTTGTGCGCCTCGCCGACGTTGTCAAGGCCTCCGATGAGGACTTGGAATGGCTCTACCCCGGCGTTGATCCCAAGGAATCGGCCCGCACCTGGCTTGCCCTTGGCGGCGCTGAAGGCCCCGCCGTCGTGGTTGTGACACGCGGTGGTGAGGGTCCGTGGGCTGTGTGCGCAGCCGGCGAGGTTGACTGCGCCGTGCCCGCCGTGAAGGTGGTGGACACTGTGGGTGCCGGTGACTCCTTCATGGCAGCGCTGCTGTCAACTCTGGTGGATGAGGAANTGGATGGGGCTCAGCGCCGCACCGAACTGCGAGCCGTCAGCACCGTAGCCTTGGCACAGATGCTTCACTATGCCGCCCGTGCCGCCGCCATCACTGTTTCTCGGGCAGGGNCGAACCCGCCCAATCGCCTCGAAATGCGAAAATGACCGACTGAAAGGTAATCATGTTTGACTACGACCCTTATTCTTTCTTGCCAGCTGTCCCTAGGTTTGAGCTGCGTAGCGAGTCGTTCGCTGACGGAGCCNTTTTCGCTCCGGCACAGGTTCATGCAGGGNCGCATCCCGGCGGGCTTGACCTCTCGCCGCAGCTTTCTTGGAGCGGTTTCCCGTCCGGAACGCGCAGTTTTGCTATCACGATGTTTGATCCTGACGCGCCCACTGCCAGCGGATATTGGCACTGGGCGGTGGCTGATCTGCCAGCTTCGGTGACGGCACTGGCAGAAGGCGCTGGGACTCCTGCTGCTTTAGCGACGGCAAATTCTTCAACAGCTGGATTGCCAGCCGGGACGCTTGCCTTGAAGAACGACGCCGGAATCCCCGGCTACATGGGCTCGGCACCCNCGGCTGGGCACGGTGCGCACCGGTACATGGTTGTGGTCCACGCGGTTGACGTTGAATCCTTGGGGCTGCCCGCCGATGCCACGGTGGCCACCTTGGGCTTCAATCTGCACTTCCATACTCTGGCACGCGCCAGGCTGACAGGTATGTTCGAGGTTTAATTAGCGGATGGGTCTAGCCCTGACCTAGCCGGATACTCGAAACCACGCCTGCCCGCGCCTGCCCCACAAAACCGCTGCTGCCCAGCGGCGGTTTCGCGGGTGAGGCGCGGGCAGGCGCGATTGATTGCGGTGTCGGCACACTTCGCTCAGAAGTTGGATAGCCTTGAGTATGCGTTTAATTGCCAGTGACATTGACGGAACCATTCTGGGCCACGACGGAAAGATCAGCACCCGTACGGTGGAGGCCTTTGCGGCTGCCGCCGAAGCGGGCATTGACATTGTGTTTGTGACTGGACGCCCGCCTCGCTGGCTTGATCCCATCCGCGAGCAAATCGGCCACACGGGAACTGTCATTTGCTCCAATGGGGCTGTGACTTATGACCTTGGAACTGAGAAAGTGCTTGATTCTCATGTGCTTGACTGGGACACGGTGGATCAGGTCCGCCAGATCATCGCTAGCCTTGCCCCGGAACCGTACTTTGCCCTTGAGTCCTTGTCCGGGTTCCACGTTGAACAGGGTTTCTTCGGCTCGCGCACCCCGGCTGGTAGCGCCAACATTGTTCCTGCTGTGCTGACGCCCGAGATGGCTGACGGCGGAATTGTGAAAATGCTTGCTGTCCTCCACACCGGAAATGCTGACGAGTTCTTAGAACTTGTCACACCAGGTGTCGGCTCGTTGATTGGGCTCACACACTCGGCGCCTAATCTGGCCCTGCTTGAAATGGGTCCTTTGGGGGTCAATAAAGCTGTGACGCTCGCCCAATATGCTGCTGCCCGGNGGATTGAGGCAGCTGATGTTGTTGCCTTCGGTGACATGCCCAATGACATTGAAATGCTGGGCTGGGCTGGGGCTGGGTATGCCATGGCCAGCGGGCACCGGCAGGCGCTGGCCGCGGCTGCGCTGGCTGCGCCCCGCTTTGAGGACGACGGCGTTGCCCAGGTTATCGAGTCCCGCCTGGCCGCGCTGCGCCTGGCCTAAGTAACCACTTCGCGCACGACGACTGCCAGATCAACGACGATGCCACGGCCTAGAATTCAAAACCATATTTAGACTCTGCACAGCCGCTTGCCATTGCTCACCGGNGGTTTTCCCTAGACGGCTTAGAGAACTCCCTGACAGCGTTCAAAGCAGCTCTTGAACTCGGTTACCAATACCTCGAGATGGACCTCAACACCACCTCTGACGGAATCGCCATGGTGTTCCATGATGCAACACTTGATCGCACCACGGACCATGACGGCGTGATCGCCGAACTGCCATACTCCGTAGTGGGCAAGGCACGTATTCGCGGCCGGGCACCCATTGCCACGTTCAGTGAGTTTGTTGCCGCGCTGCCTACTGCACGGTTCAATATCGATGTGAAGGATGCCGGATCTGCGGGTCCGCTGGCTGCAGCGATCGAGAAATATGCTCTGCACGACCGTATTTGTGTTGCATCCTTCTCTGACAAACGCCGGCGTCAAGTGTTGGCGCGGCTGAGCCGTCCCGTGGCAAGCTCTCCAGGTATGCGCCTTCTGGTGATGTATTTTCTGCTGAGCCCTTGCCTGCCAGGACGGTTCACACGCCATTTGATGCGGGATGTTGATGTCCTACAAATTCCCAGAAAATTCAAGGGCTTGAACCTTGTGACGGGTAGGAAAGTGCGCCGGGCACACAAACTTGGTCTAAAAGTCCATGTGTGGACCATCGATGATCCTGCCCAAATGCACCAACTGTTTGATGGGGGCGTGGACGGCATTATGACGGATAGGGCGGATCTTCTTGCTGAGGTGATGCGCCAACGCGGTTACTGGACGTAACTATTCAGTCATGTCAGCAGCCGGTGGGAGGATGGAAGCATGCGAATCCTGATTGCCCCTGACAAATTCAAAGGGACCCTCACCGGTCCGGAGGCCGCCGCGGCCATGGCCGAGGGTGCCCTGCGGGTTTACNCCGATGCCGTTGTGACACTACTGCCTATTGCCGACGGCGGTGAAGGAACGGTTGAGGCTGCTGTCGCTGCTGGTNTTTCAGAGCGTTTGAACGCCGTGGTGGGCCCCATACTCAAGCCTGTGGGGGCCGTGTGGNGCTTTCAGGACCACACCAAGGTGGCCGTCATTGAAACAGCTCAGGCGAGTGGCTACCTGCTTAGTGAACCCACTGTGGAGAACTCGCTGCGCGCACACTCCTATGGGTCAGGACAATTGGTGGCTGCGGCACTGGACGCCGGTGCAACTGAGATCATTATCGGCCTTGGTGGATCCGCCATGACCGACGCCGGAACTGGGGCCTTGCGGGCGCTGGGACTGAAGTTACTTGATGCCCATGGAAATCTGGTACCACTGGGCGGCGGTTCGCTGGTGGATGTTGTGGCTGTGGATGCCACTGGGCTTGACCCGCGCCTGGCAGGGNTANAAATCCGGATGGCCGTGGATGTGGACAATCCGCTGTACGGTCTCAACGGAGCAGCCCACATTNTTGGCCCACAANAAGGCGCCGATGAGCAGGCCGTCGAGCTGCTCGATGCCGGTCTGCGCAACCTCGCGTCGGTAGTCCGGGAGTCCACCGGAATCGACATCGATATCAGCGGAGCGGGCGCTGCCGGCGGCTTCCCGTCCACGTTCGTGGCTTACGCCAACGCCACGGTTGAACGCGGCTTTGACCTGGTTGCGGCGTTGATCGATCTTGAAACCGCCCTCGACACATCCGATCTAGTCATCACCGGCGAAGGCTCGCTAGATGTGCAGTCGTTGTCAGGANAGGGACCCNTAGGAGTGGCGGACGCCGCCCACTCAAGGGGACTGCCCGTGGTCGTGGTAGCCGGACGAATCACCGTAACTGCGGCGCAACTGGCCGAACACGGTGTTGTGGCTGCCGTGAGCGCCACTGATGTGGCAGGTTCCGGCGAGGCTGCGCTGGCAGAAGCCGCGCGCTACACCACGCTCGCCACCGCAGAGGCGCTCAACGGCATCTAGTCCCCACGCCCTCGCGCATAAACAAATTCCACGCTCATTATGCGCAGGGTTCACCCTGAACCCTGCGCCAGTGACGCTGTGGCGCAGGGTTCCACCGGCAGCCCGGCGCATAACTGAAGTCGCCAACGTGGCTGTCTGCTGTATGAGGCCCCAGACATCCACATTTGGCGAGGAGTGGGCTTACTTGGCCTTCTCCAGCATGGGCGGGGACTCCAGCTCTGGATCCAGCGGGTTGGTGGCCGTGCCGCGCCACTTCGCCAGCGCGCTCATGCCGTGGTAGACAATCAGAGCGGCCGCGGTACCCAAGGCAATGCCCGCAAATTGTAAGTTGCCAACGTTCCAAGTGAAATCTGCCACGCCAATGATGAGGGCGACTGCGGCGGTGGTTAGGTTGATGTTGTTGGAGAAGTTAACCTTGTTCTGCACCCAGATGCGCACACCCAAAATGCCGATCATGCCGTACAGCAAAGTGGCGGCNCCGCCCAGCACGCCGACCGGGACGGTGGCGATGAGGGCGCCGAACTTGGGGAAGAAGCTGAGCACCAGCGCAGCGATGCCAGCCACAAAGTAGGCGGCCGTGGAGTAAACCTTCGTTGCCGCCATTACGCCAATATTTTCGGCGTAGGTGGTGGTGCCGGAACCGCCGCCGAAGCCCGCCAAGGTGGTGGCGACGCCGTCGGCGATCAACGCCCGGCCAGCATAGGGATCAAGGTTCTCACCGGTCATCAGCGCCACTGATTTCACGTGGCCAATATTCTCGGCAACCAGCACCAGGACCACGGGAACAAACAGGCCAAGGACGGCAAAGTGGAACGTGGGTGTCTGGAATTCGGGCAGGCCCAGCCAACCGGCTTTATCCATGACGGTGAAGTCCACTTCCCCGCGGAACACCGCCACGAGGTACCCTGCCACCACGCCGACCAGAATGGCCAAACGGCCCAGGATTCCGCGAAAGAGCACGCTCACCAAGATGATGACGCCTAAAGTGATGGCCGCTGTGACCGGTGCCAGCTTGAAGTTGTTCCATGCTGCTGGCGCCAGGTTCAGGCCAATTAGGGCCACGATGGTGCCTGTGACCGGGGCTGGCATGAGTCTGTTGATCCAGGTGGAGCCAAATTTNTGCACCACCACGCCAAGGGTGGCCAATGTCACACCGGCAACCACCACGCCGCCTAGTGCGCCCGAGACGCCAAATTGTTGTTGCGAGGCCATAATCGGGGCGATGAAAGCAAAGCTGGATCCCAAGTAGCTGGGCACGCGGCCACGGGTCAGGATCAGAAAGAATAAGGTGCCAATGCCGGAGAAGAACAAGGTGGTGGCTGGTGGCATGCCCGTGATCAGCGGAACCAGGAACGTGGCGCCGAACATGGCTACCACGTGCTGTAATCCAATGCCGATGGTCCGCGGCCAGCTTAGCCGTTCATCGGGNGTGACAACCTGTCCCAGTTGGATGGTTTTGCCATCCCCATGAACGCTCCATTTTGTGCCCAGCAAACTCATCTACATTTCTCCAGTTCTTGCCCTGCGCCTGTGCACGGCCTGCGGATAAGAATATCGGAGCTTGCGCAGCTATGGGTGCGGCACGTGTCCTTCGCTGGCCAGAAGTACGACGCCGAGAAGGTCGTTCAGTGCGTGGGCCAAGTCGGGATGGGCTAGTTCATACCGGGACCGGCGGCCTTCTGCGATGGCTATGGCTAATCCGCATTCGCGCAGGCACGAGAGGTGGTTGGAGATACTTTGGCGGGAAACTCCCAATTGGGCGGCTAGATCGGCGGGATACTGGGGAGCCTTGGCGAGACTCATCAAGATTTCCGCCCTGGTGGGGTCTGATAATGCATAGCCAAAGCGGGCAAGAACAGCTGCGTTGCTAATGGGCTTCATTCTCAATATCATACAGTATTTGATGAATTCAGCGATCGATGTACTATTGGTGTATGTCTGGTCACAATCATTCCCATTCCCACGCTGGANGCCCGGGCGAGAGCCATCAAGGCCGCATTGTGGTGGCCTTGAGTATTACGCTGGCTGTTNTTGTTTTCCAGGTTATCGGCTCAATCCTGACCGGTTCACTGGCTCTGCTTTTCGACTCGGCCCACGTCCTCACTGACGCTGGTGGACTGGCCATGGCGCTGGTTGCCGCCCGTTTGATGACCCGCCCGGCAACCAGTAAGCGTACGTGGNGGTTTGCCAGGGCAGAAGTGCTCGCAGCAACAGCGCAAGCGGCCATTCTTCTGGCCGTTGGGATGGTCGTTTTGGTTGAAGGTGTCCAGCGGCTCTTCAAACCCACGGAGATCGCCTCCACCGAGATGATCGTTNTTGGTGCGATCGGCCTGCTGGGCAATGTTATTTCCATGTTTGTCTTGATGGGAGGGCGCAGCAAGAACTTCAATATGCGGGCGGCATTCCTTGAAGTTGTCAACGACGCGCTGGGGTCCGTGGCCGTCATTGTAGCGGCAATCATCATTTCAACGACTGGCTGGATGCAGGCTGACGCCGTGGTGGCCATGCTCATCGGTGTGTTGATCCTGCCCCGCACCGTGAGGCTGTTGCTGGAGACCATCAGTGTCCTGCTGGAATCCACGCCGTCGGGCCTTGACCTTGACGAGGTCCGCAAGCACATCCTGGGCATTGGCCATGTGAAAAGCGTCCATGACCTGCACGCAAGCCAGATCACCACCGGCCTGCCCATCCTTTCGGCCCACGTAGTAGTGGATGACGAATGTTTCTACGACGGCCACGCACCCCAGATGCTCGACGCCCTCCAAAGGTGCGTAGCGGGCCACTTCGAGGTCAGCATCGAGCATTCAACTTTCCAGCTCGAACCCGTCAGTCACGCCGAACACGAAATCGGCGCCCACCACTAGATCTGTCCCCGGGTGGTAGAGGCTATGGTGATCGAGCGTGCCGAGATTTAGGTCCCGAAACACTCGATCACCGGTTGGCTGAGCTAGGAGATGACGCCGTCCACGAGTGCCTTGGCTTCGGCCTGGACCTGCGCCAAGTGTTCTGCGCCCTTGAAGGATTCGGCGTAGATCTTGTAGACGTCCTCGGTGCCTGAGGGNCGCGCCGCGAACCAGGCGTTTTCGGTGGTGACTTTCAGCCCGCCGATGGCTGCCCCGTTGCCGGGCGCCTCCGTCAGCTTGGCCGTGATGGTTTCACCAGCCAAGGTGGTTGCAGTAACGTCCGCAGCGGAGAGCTTGCCGAGCGCGGCTTTNTGCTCGCGCGTGGCGGCAGCATCGATGCGGGCGTACGACGGCGCCCCAAAGCGGTCTGTCAGCTCGCCGTAGTGCACAGAGGGTGATTTGCCCGTGACGGCCGTAATTTCTGAGGCCAGCAGTGCCAACAGGATGCCGTCCTTGTCCGTGGTCCACACTGAACCGTCCTTCTTCACGAAGGAGGCGCCGGCTGATTCCTCTCCACCAAAGACACCCTCGCCGGAGAGTAGTCCCGGNACAAACCACTTGAAACCTACCGGCACCTCAATGAGCTGACGGCCCAGATCGGCGGCCACCTTGTCAATGATGGAAGAGGACACGAGCGTTTTGCCCACGCCCGCTGTGGCAGGCCATGCAGAGCGGTGCGTGTACAAGTATTGGATGGCTACTGCCAGATAGTGGTTCGGGTTCATCAGTCCGGCATCGGGNGTGACAATGCCGTGCCTATCGGCGTCGGCGTCGTTTCCGGTGGCAATGTCATATGGTGCCCCAGCCGCCAGTTTGTTGATCAGCGATGCCATGGCAGAGGGCGAGGAGCAATCCATGCGGATCTTCTCATCCCAGTCCAGAGTCATAAACGCCCACTGTGGATCCACGGTGGGGTTGACCACCGTTAGGTCCAGATTATGGCGTTCGCCGATCTCGCCCCAATAATCCACTGATGCCCCGCCCATGGGATCGGCACCGATGCGGACACCGGCGGCACGGATGGCATCCAAATCCAGGACGGAGGGNAGATCATCTACGTATCCGGAGAGGAAATCGAATTTGCCGGTAGTGGATGCGTTCAGGGCATCCGCCAACTGCACGCGGCGGACCCCNCGCAAACCGTTTTCGAGAAGTTCATTGGCGCGGTTGGCGATCCACCCGGTGGCGTCGGAATCAGCCGGGCCCCGTGCGGGGTTGTATTTGAAGCCGCCATCGCCGGGCGGGTTGTGAGAAGGCGTCACCACAATGCCGTCGGCCACATCAGAGGTACGGCCCTTGTTATGGCTGAGAATGGCGTGTGAAACTGCCGGTGTGGGCGTGTACCCGTGCCGGGCATCAATCAAAACTTCGACGCCGTTTCCCGCCAACACTTCAAGGGCAGTGTTTTGTGCGGGCTCGCTTAACGCGTGCGTGTCCTTGCCCATGAACAATGGCCCGGTAATGCCCTGCCCTGCCCGGTATTCAACAATGGCCTGGGTGATGGCGGCAATGTGGCCCTCATTGAACGAGGACTTCAGTGAGCTGCCGCGGTGCCCTGAGGTGCCAAACGCCACCCGTTGCCCCGGATCGGATAGATCCGGAGATAGATCATAGTAGGCGTCCATCAAAGCAGACAGATCAACAAGGTCCTGNGGAAGGGCAGTAGTGCCCGCGCGGCTAGCCATCTCCACAGCATGACAGAGCAAGGGCGTGTTTGGCACCCGCTGCCCATACTGTGAAACGAACTATGGGTGGGTTCGCCATCTCCTCGCTCCTGTCCTTGCCCAGAGTCTTCTCTGAATACCGCTGACGGAGTGCCGATGCTGGACTACTGCTGGACTACTATGGGAGGCAACTTTAGCTACACCTTTAGCCACCTTTTAGCCATCAATGGGACACAATTTCCAGCAGGAGCCAGCAGTGTCGAATCAGCCGGATCAATCTCAGCCCTACACGGGAGCGCCTCCGCGCCATACCCCGCCGGGCTATATTGCTCCTCCCGTTCCGCCGCAGTACCTAGCCCCGGAGACGTATCTCGCTACAGATCCACAGCCCCAGTACAGCCAGTACCAATATGGTGGCCAACACTACGGAGCCACGGCATCTGCTGGTCAACAATTTGCGCCACCGAGTTATTACCAGAGCAGCCCGGGTTTTGCGCAGGTGACCAGCGGTCCGCGCGGGTTGAGCCTGGCCAGCATGATCATTGGGCTGACCTCGCTGTTATTTGTTGGCGGGTTGGTTATCNCCCAGATTGTAGGCATCATTTTGGGCCATATGGGGATGCGCAAGGAAAACCCGCAAGGTCGCGCTNTTTCCCTGGCCGGACTGATAACTAACTATTTGGCGCTGTTGATTTGGGGTGTCATCNTGGGCTTTTACATCTTCTTCTTTGCCGTTCTTATGGCTAGCATCGGTTCCGAATACACCTCCACTACCTAAAGGTCAACAGCACCAACGTTTCTTTAGAACGTAGCGGCGGCACCCAACCAAACGTGAAAGCGTAAGGCCAGGCGCCGCCGTCGTGCATTAGAAATGTATTACTTGATGCCGGCCATCAACGTCTTGATCGGCTTTTGGGCCAGCAGCAACACCACACCGAAACCAATGGAGACCAAACCAATGACCAGGAAGTAGGGGCTCTCATGGCTGGGGTCGTACCAACCTGCCAAAACGCCGGACATGGCGGTACCCAAGGCCACCGAGAGGAAGAACAAGGCAACCATCTGTGTCTGGAAGGCGGCGGGNGCCAGTTTCGTGGCGAGTGAAAGGCCCACGGGNGAGAGCAGCAGCTCGGCGACAGTGAACAGAAAGAGGATCAGCACCATGGCCATCAGGGGTACGGATGCCATGCCAGCGAACGGGATGAACGTCAGGTAGGCCAGGCCCATGACCATCAGGGCTACGGAGAACTTGACGGGNGTTCCCGGCTGGCGGTCTCCNCATTTGGTCCACAATGCTGCGAAGGCGCCGGCCAAGATGATGATGAAGATCGGGTTGATCGAGCTCACCCAGCTCGGCGGCATTTCCCAACCGAAAATGTGGCGGTCCAGGCGTTTGTCCGCGTAGAGGGCAACTACCGTGAACTGCTGCTGGAACAGCGACCAGAACACGGCACTAGCCAGGAACAAGGGCATGAAGGAGAACACGCGGCTGCGCTCAACCTTGGTCAGTGTCTTGTTGGCCAGAATAACGGTGAAGTAGGCGATGGTCGAGACAATGACCACGGCGACGATGATCCACTTGAGGTTCTCGGCAGTGATCAGCTTCGAAGCAACGGCAACAACGATCAAGACGACGGCGCCGCCAGCCAGCAGGGTGACCTTCCGGTAGGCAGTCTTGGGCAGCGGGTTGGCTATGTGGTGCGCTGACTCCGGCAAATTCTTGCGGGTCAAGGAGTACTGGAGCAAGCCGAACGCCATACCTACAGCAGCTGCCGCAAAACCAACGTGGAATCCCCACGTGACCTGCAACCATCCGGTGACCAGCGGACCGATGAGTCCACCGATATTGATGCCCATGTAGAAAATGGAAAAACCAGCGTCGCGCCGGGTGTCGTCCTTGGAATATAGAGTTCCCACCAAGGATGTGGCGTTGGCCTTCAAACCGCCGGAACCCACACCGATCAGAATCAGACCGATTGCCAGCCCGGCAGCACCGGGCAAGATGGCCAATGACAAGTGCCCAACCATAATCATGATGGCGCTGTAGAAGAGCACCCTTTCCGAGCCGAGCAAACGGTCCGCAACCCATGCACCAAGAATGGTGGAGAGGTAAACTCCACCGCCATAAGCACCAACAATGCCAAGGGCCGTGCCCTCGTTCAGGCCCAGACCTCCTTGGGTCACGGAGTAGTACATGTAGTAGGCCAAGATGCCCTGCATGCCGTAGAAAGAGAACCTCTCCCACAGCTCCACACTGAAGAGGTTCAGCAGCATCTTTGGCTGTCCGAAGAAGGATGTATCGNNCTGGTTTTGGGGTGCCAGAGCCGGTTCGGCTGGGCTGTTTTGTGAACTCACAAAACTAATTTTTGCATTTGTGGGGCTAACNGTCACATTTGGTAACTTTGGGAAGGACCTAGCGCCGAGCTCCTCCCTGGCCTCGCTGCGCTCGTCCCGGGCCCCTGAAGGACCTAGGCTTAGCGAGTATTGGTTTATCTGTGCGAGGAGAAAAATGTCAGACATCATGAGCGTCACCGTCAGCGAACTGGGCGGGGCTGCAGTAATTTTGGATGTCCGTGAAGATTACGAATGGGAAGCCGGGCATGTTGACGGCGCCATTCACATTCCGCTGGAGCAACTTCCGCAGCGCCTCGGAGAGCTTGATCCCGATACGGACCTGAACATCATCTGCCGCACCGGCGGGCGTTCCTTCCGGGCCACCACATGGCTGAACCAAAACGGATACAGCGCCTTCAACGTGGTTGGCGGCATGGGAGCCTGGTTTGAGGCCAACAAGCCCATGGTCTCCTCCAACGGAGAAACCCGCACGTCCTCTAACCCACTCTTCGCTCCAACGAACAGGTTCCCCATGACTTCCGTGCTGACTGGTTCCACCCTGCCCCTGACGTTCCTTGGGCCGGAAGGGACCTTTACCGAGGCTGCCCTGCTGGCTGTCCCGGGTGCCGCCAGCAAGGAACGGATCCCTTCAACGAACGCCGCATCCGCCTTGGCANAAGTCCGCAACGGCGAAGCGTTTGCCGCCATGTTGCCCATTGAGAACTCCATTGAAGGCGGTGTTCCTGCCACGCTAGATGCCATCTCCAATGGGCTGGAATTACGTATTATCCATGAGGTGGTGGTGCCGGTGAGCTTTGTGCTGGTGGCAGCCGCTGGTGTTGAGCTGGCGGACATCACCGCCGTAGGTACCCACCCGCACGCCTGGGCGCAAACCCGGGACTGGTTTGGCGCGAATCTCNCCGCAGCCACCCACATGCCGGCAAATTCGACGGCGGCTGCCGCACATGCGCTGTTAACGGGCGCTGCTGGCTTCNAAGCCGCAGTATGCGCACCCNTGGTTGCCGAACAGACGGGGCTCAATATCCTTGCGGCGGGCATTGAGGACAACATCGGTGCACTCACTCGCTTCGTCCTGGTGGCGCGTCCGGGCTCATTGCCGGATCCAACAGGAGCAGATAAGACAACCTTGTCCATTGCGCAGCCCGAAGATCACNCCGGCGCCTTGATGGCCCTCCTTGAGCAGTTCGCCAGCCGTGGCGTGAACTTGAGCCGCATTGAGTCCAGACCTACGGGACAGTTTNTGGGGCACTATGTTTTCAGTGTTGATTTAGAAGGGCATATTCGTGATGCGCGCGTGGCCGATGCACTGCGGNGTTTGCATAGGGTCACCGCCGAGATCCGCTTTNTAGGTTCTTATCCTCGAGCGGACAAGCAGCCTCCGCTGATCCGGCCGTACAACTCGGACAACGCCTTCGACGACGCTGCCAGCTGGGTTCAGTCACTGAAGTAGGAAAACGGGCCCGGCGCTTCTCTTCGCCGAGGCAGTCTCGAGCCTATGCTTTGCATATCTCCATCGATGGAGATTTCAATGAGTGTCAGAGCTGGTTCCAGCAGGGAAGAGGCGAACGAATCATGGATCCGCAAGAAGAATTGCACACTGACCAGGCTGGCCACATTGTGAATCCCAGCAAGAATGAAGGCCGCGATACGTCGGTGGGCGATGAGGGCGACGACGCCAATGAGTTGCGCTTTGATGAAGAGCAACGTCTCATCAAGGAACAGTCCCAGCGCCCGGAAACTGACTAAAACGGCCGCTAGTGCCGCCCATACCCAGGGTTATCCCGTCATTTTCCAGGTTATTCGGCGCGGCAACGCGCACCAGTACAGCCTTAGGTTCAACGCTGACTTTCACGCGGGTGGCGGGGCCTGAGGGATCACCATCGATCTGTGTCTGAACAGGCAATACTGTGCGGATCGTCAAGTTCCGGGACCGGTANAAGTCAATTACGGGCAGGTGGTTCTTATGTTGGAACACCACTTTGCCTGCCATCGCCAGCCAGCCAATGGCGCTGCGGGGNCTGATCACCACAACGTCCAGGACGCCGTCGTCAATCAAAGCGCCGGGGACAAAGTCAATACCGCCGGGGAGTTGGCCGCAGTTGGCAAACAACACCGAACGGACTTTGCGCTGTTGGGCTGGTTCATTGTCAAGGGCGATGCTGACCTTCTTGCGCGGACCCGCCATATGCCGCAGGCCAGCCTCGCTGTAAGCCAACCAGCCAACATGGTCCTTCAGCTTGGACTTGGTGTCGTTCATGACCTCAGCATCCATGCCAAGGCCTGCGATCACCATGAACGAGTGCTTTGAAACCGACCCGGTGACACCGTCCTCGATTTCCATTAGTCCTGCGTCGATGTGACGTTGGTGTCCGAACAAAGCAATTTGGACGTTGCCGGCAATATCAGTGACATCAAGTTCAAGGTTGCGAGCCAGCAGATTGCCTGTGCCCAACGGAATGATGGCTAAGGGGACTTCAGTGCGGCGCAGGGTCTGGGCCACGGCGCGGACTGTGCCGTCGCCGCCACCGACAATAACGACGTCGGCCTTGGCATCTAGTGCAGCAACAGCCATGGCGAAGCCGGGGTCCGCAGCAGTGGTCTGGAGAAANATGGGGCGNGGCCAGTCAGCTTTGGACACGGAGCGGGAGATGAGCGTTTTNGCGTCCTCGGCCCCATGCTTAGTGGGGTTGTAAATAAACACAACCTGCTGTTTTGCCAAATGAATTTTGTGTGGGAAATCGGCCACGGCGCTGCGCGTATGCTTTTGGGCAAGCTTGCGAACACCCAGCCAGCTAAAGGCGATGGCAAGCACAATGGCGGCCACAATGATGACGACAAGAAGTTCAGTTGGCATGATTGTCTAACCTTAGCCCGTGAAGTTGTTTTGATTGGATAGGCTTAGGGGTGATCGATGTACGGNACCTCTGCGAAAATCCTGAAAATTACCGTGCCAGCCAGCGTGCCCGTGGTGCCGAACCGTCTGTGGTGGACTCCATCATCGCCGCCGACAGCGCCCGCAAGTTAGCGATCACCTCTTTTGAGGCCTTGCGCGCTGCACAAAATGCCTATGGCAAANAGGTGGCAAAGGCCAAGGGTGAAGAANAACTTGCCCTTCTGGCCGAGGTCAAGGAGCTAGCTGTTGCCGTAAAGGCAGCCTCCAGTGCTTCTGACGCGGCTGCCGCTGAGCAAGATGCGCTGGTGCGCAGTATGGCCAACCTGATCTCCGAGGGTGTTCCGGAAGGCGGCGAGGATGACTACATCGTGGTCAAAACCGTTGGTACGCCCCGTGAATTCCCAGACTTCAAGCCGAAAGACCACTTAGAAATCGGTGAGCTGATCGGGGCCATCGACATGGAACGCGGCGCCAAAGTGTCAGGTTCGCGCTTCTACTTCCTCAAGGGAGTGNGGGCACGCCTAGAAATGGCGCTGCTACAGATGGCCATGGATCAGGCCATCGAAGCCGGCTTCACGCCCATGATCACCNCCACGCTGGTCCTGCCCGAAACCATGGCTGGCACCGGCTTTGATGTGGAACACGACGCCGAAATTTACCGCCTCGCCGAAGACAACCTGTACCTGGTGGGCACCTCCGAGGTGGCGTTGGCCGGTTACCACGGTAATGAAATCATCAACGTTGATGAGCCCATCCGCTTCGCCGGGTGGTCCTCCTGCTACCGCCGCGAGGCAGGCTCGCACGGTAAGGACACCCGCGGGATCATCCGTGTGCACCAGTTCAACAAGGTGGAAATGTTTGTTTACACCACAGTGGAAAAGGCTGCCGAAGAGCACCAGCGCCTGCTGGCTTGGGAAGAGGAAATGCTGGCGAAGGTCGAGCTGCCTTACCGTGTGATTGACACGGCTGCTGGCGACCTTGGCGGTTCCGCTGCCCGCAAGTTCGACTGTGAGGCGTGGGTTCCCACCCAGGGCGACTACCGTGAGCTGACCTCCACTTCCAACTGCACCACCTACCAGGCTCGCCGTCTGAACATTCGTGAGCGTCTGGTAACTGACGACGGCGGCAAGGGTGGCACCCGCGCTGTTGCCACGCTCAACGGCACACTGGCAACCACCCGTTGGATTGTGGCCATTTTGGAACACCACCAGAACGCTGACGGTTCCGTCAACGTCCCGGTAGCGTTGCGCAAGTACCTCGGCGGCATGGAAGTATTCCCGGTTCTGTAAATCGCTTTTACTTTCTAAAGTCCACCGCAGCCTGGTGCGGCGAAGGGCGCGCTGTGGAGTCTGAGCCGTGGGCTTCGGCTTGGGCAAGCAGAGCTGCCAGTTCACGTGAGTGGCTCAATGAGGGTAACCAGAACGCTGACACCAAGGCCACCACCAGCACTGACGCACCAACGTAGACGGCCGGAATTGCTGCATTGACATAGCTTGTGGGTGTCAGCTGCCCTCCAGCACCGGTAAATACTGCCGTCAGGACGGCCACGCCCAAGGCGACACCAACTTCACGCAGGGAGGCGTTGGCGCCGGAGGCCTTGGCATGATCGTTGGGGTGCATATTTGCCAGCACAGCCGTGGACATCGGGGCAAAGACCAACCCCATGCCGATCCCGGCCGCCAAGAACCCTGGCACCATGAGTGAATACGGTTCGTTCGCTGACAGAGTCGCGGCCAGCCAAAACATGGCAACTGTCAGCAGTGCTAACCCCGTGATCATGAGTGTGCGTGTGCCTAGGCGCGGCGCAAGCAATCCGGCTAGCGGTGCCACGAACATGGGAGCCAGCGTCCAAGGCATAGTCATCAGGCCAGCTTGCAGTGGACTGTGACCCTGCACAATNTGCAGAAATTGGATCAGGATGAACACGCAACCAAANATGCCAAAGCTGAAGGTGAAACCCACAATGTTCGCCACGGAAAANCTGCGGTCCCGGAAAAGACGTAAGGGTAGCAGTGGGGCGCTGGCGTGTGATTCCCAGAAGATAAAAGCCAGCAGCAACACGCAACCACCCACTAGAGGCAGCAACACTTCAAGACTTGACCAGCCGACGTCGTTCCCGCGAACAATNCCGAAAACCAGGCCAAACAGGCCAAGCCCTGAGAGCAGCAGACCAATGACATCGGCTTTGACGCGGGCGCCGAAGCTGTTGGGCAGGGCCAGGAATATCAGTGGGATGGAAATGATGCCGATGGGCACGTTGAGCCAGAAGATGGCCTGCCAGTTCCACCCNTCAACCACTGCCCCGCCAATCAACGGGCCAAGGGCGACGCCAAGNCCGGACACGCCACCCCAAATGCCGATGGCTAGGGGNCGTAATGCGGTGCTGACGGAGCCGGCCAGCAATGTCAGTGACAGCGGCATGATCGCCGCTGACCCCAAACCTTGGATGGCCCGGAAGATGATGAGCTGGGTGGGGCTGGCACTCAGGGCGGAGCCAGCTGATGCGAGGGTGAAAACCGCCAACCCGAGCAAGAAGATGCGGCGGCGGCCAAATCTGTCTCCCAGACCGACTGCTAGCAGCATGAACGTGGCGAAACTCAGTGAATACGCGTTGACAACCCACTGCAGCTCTTCAACGCTGGCGCCGATTCTCTCGTGGATGACCGGAAGTGCGTTGGTGACCACCAAATTATCCAAGGTGGCCATGAANAGGGGTAGCGAGGCGGCAGTGATGGCCAGCCAAACAGGGACGGAACGTTTCATCAGTGGTACGCAGATTTCATGCGGCGGAGGCCGGGGAACGGATCGTGTGGGGATGTATACAGGATTTTCCGTGTGAAGTAATCGAGCGATTACTTATTTCTAAAATCTAGTTATCCCCTCATAGCGTGTCAAGAGTGGGGACAAAAGTTGAGGTTGCCGCTACGGCCCGGGCGCTGTCCTGGCGTGGTCAGGGTGGCCCTGATACGGTCCGGGCCCTACCCGTGCGCTATGGGCACAGGGTTTACCCATTGTTCATCCAAGGATGTGGGCCGCGCCATGGCGAAATCCAGCTCTAATCTGGTTCACTGGAAGCATGACAATAACTGCAAATTCAGCAAACCCCGGCATCGATGACCGGGCAATCTCAACCCAAAACCTGCTTGTGGCACTGGATGTGGATGGCACTCTGGTTGACCACGACGGTTTCATGACAGAGGGTGTCCGTGAAGCTGCCCGTGCCGTAGTGACCGCCGGGCATGAGGTCATTATTGCCACGGGACGTTCCTTAGGTGCTGTGCTGCCCGTGGTGGAACAGGTGGGATTGGTTCGAGGCTATGCCGTGTGTTCCAACGGCGGCGTCACACTACGGCTGGACCCTTCATTAGAACGTGGCTATGAGATTATTGCCCGGGAAACGTTCAGCCCCAAGGAGGCCCTGACCACCCTGTGGGAGAAGATTCCCGGTGCACGCTTTGCTGTGGAAGACGCTGACGGTAACTTTCTTTCCACCTCCCGCTTCCAAGACGGCAGCTTTGGCATCGAAGCCCGCGGCGTGGACTTCCACCACTTGTTAGAAACCGAGGCAGTGCGCGTTGTTGTCAATAGTGCCGAAGCCAGCACCGCCGAATTTTCGGCAGCCATCGCAGCGGCTGGCTTACAGNGGGTGACGTACGCCGTCGGCTGGAGCGCCTGGTTGGATATTGCCGCGGCCGGTGTCACCAAGGCCACCGCGTTGGAGAAGTTACGCGTCAGCTTGGGTATTTCCGCAGAGCTCACGGTCGCCGTGGGTGATGGCTCCAACGATATTGACATGCTGCGTTGGGCCAGCAGGGGAGTGGCTATGGGCCAGGCTGAGCAACACGTCAAGGACGCTGCCAATGAGATTACCGGGTCAGTGTATGACGACGGGGCTGCCGCTATCTTGCGTAGCCTGCTCGGCTAACACGGCGGTACCCGCGCAGTTGCCCTCACAGCGTGGCACTGCCCGGCGATGGCCAGAACACCACTGAAAACGGGCCACCGGAGAGTGTGCTCACCACTGAAAACGGGGACAACCTGCGATCGGTGATTTAGTGCACCGTTCTCGCAGGTTGTCCCCGTTTTCGGTGCCGAAGGTGTGAACACACACCGTTCTCGCAGGCCGGGTTGGGTTGAGGCCTAGTGTTTGGTGGCCTCGAAGCGCTTAATGGAGGCTTCTAGCTCGGTCTCGGCGGCTGCGCGGTCGGCCCAGCCCTCAGCCTTGACCCACTTGCCGGGCTCAAGGTCCTTGTAACGGGTAAAGAAGTGCTCGATCTCCTTGATGAGGAATTCATCAACGTCGGAGAGTTCCTGGATGTGATCAAAGCGCTTGTCGTCAACCACGCACAGCACCTTGGCGTCTCCACCGGACTCGTCCGTCATGTTGAATACGGCGATGGGGCGGGCATCCACCACCACGCCGGGGTGCAGGTCAAAGTCCTGCAACAGCACCAGTGCGTCCAGGGGNTCGCCGTCTTCGCCAAGGGTGTCATCGAAGAAGCCGTAGTGCGTGGGGTACGCCATGGAGGTGAACAACACACGGTCCAGGCGAACGCGGCCGGTCTCGTGGTCAACTTCGTACTTGACGCGTGATCCGCGGGGNATCTCGATGGTGACGTCGTGCTTCATCGTTATGCTCCTCATGATGGGGTGTGCGCGGCCAGCGCGGCCGTACCTGAAAAATCCGTCTAGTATGAGGATATAGGCGCTTTGGTTGCGCTAAAACCCGCTTGGATTTTCCGGGCATAATATTGCCTTTTCCCGCCGATTTCCCGTGCCGGGATCCCCGGACTCGAAGGAATGCTCTGCTTTATGGGACGCACGTCANAAATTGTGACGAGCGGATTGCTCATATGCGCGCTGGCCGCCGTGAGCGTTCCGGTTGGCATGGAGATAATCCCCGCATTCTTGCCGCAGGACCCGGCTGCGGTGGCTGTTGTGCCCGCAGCCCAAGAAGCCCCCACCACTTTGAACCAAATCGTTGGCGTGAGCNCCCTGATTGACACGGTCCCGCTGCCAGGTGCCGCCAAGCTCTCTGCTGAATTGAAANAGACCTTGACGTTCGACGGCGCTGGCACCTTGAGCATGTATGTCGCCGACGCCGTCACCGGTCAGGAGTTATTTTCCCAGGACGGTCAGGTGGCAAGGATCCCGGCGTCCAACCTCAAACTGCTCACGGCCGCCGCAGCACTCAGGACTCTGGGGACGAATACACGGTTCAGCACCCAAGCAATTGCTGGCAGCACAGCCAATGAGATTGTGTTGCAAGCTGGCGGAGACGCCATGCTGGGCGCTGGCGAGAATGAACCGGATGCCACCATGGGCCATGCCGGACTGGCAAGTTTGGCCCAACAAACGGCGAAATCGCTCACAGCGGCAGGAGTCAAGGGCCCGGTCACCCTCACCATTGACGACACCTTGTTCACCGGAGCCGCGCTGAATCCCAAGTGGAATGATGGTGACGTCGATGCGGGGAGATTGCCCCATTTCCCCATGGCACTTTATGCAGGACGGTTTTCTCCGGAGACATTAGGCGGCCCTCGCNCCCAAGATTCAGCAGTAGCTGTAGCGGAGGCCTTTGCCCGCGCACTTGAAGAAGCAGGGGTTGAAACAACAGGGACCATCACCAGGNGGAAGGCTCCGGCCACGGTCAGTGACAGCGGTGCCCGTGAGAGCGCTGGAAGCGCACCTTCGAGGAAGCCCGGCTCGGTACTGGCCACGGTGGCATCAGCCACTGTGGCCAGCCAAACCCAATACATGCTGCGGGAATCGGATAACTATGTGGCCGAAGTACTTGGCCGCATGGTGGCCCAGAAGTTGGGTAAGGAAGCCAGTAACACAGGGGCTGTGGCCGCTGTTCGCCAGGTGGTGGGTGAGCTGGGTCTGTCCATGGACGGCATTTACACAACGGATAATTGTGGCCTGGCAACCGGGAACTTGATCAGTCCCGCACGTTTGACGCAATTGTTGATGCTGATGTTGGCGGATCCAGCATCAGATATTGCTCAGGCACTTCCCGGGCTGCCTATCGCAGGACTCAACGGCTCCTTGGAACAGCGTTTTGTGACGGAGCCCCAACTCGACGGCGCCGGAGTGGTGCGCGCCAAGACGGGATCCTTGAACCAGGTGACGAGCTTGTCAGGTTATGTGATCAATACCCAAGGCAGGCTGCTTGTTTTCTCGATCTTGGGCAACGGTTTCACGGACGGTGCCGCTGCAGCCAGGCCCGTCCTTGACGCTGCGGCCAGCATTTTGGCGCAAAGTTAGTCTGCACCCAGCCACATCCTGTCACTAAGCTGTGAGCCGCCAGCACGCGCTCAGGGAACTGTGATCTGATGGTATTCATGAGCCCGCAGAGCAAAGCCGCAGCCACATCACCCGCGTCCCCATCANTGGTCAATTGGGAACTTGCCGCCAAGACAGCAGCCAAATTGGCCCCTGCCGGTCCGGACCTTTCGGGATCAGAAATTTCCGCGGCGGTAGAAAATCTACGTCTTATGGCGGAAAAATCGGTTCCCCATGTGCATGAGATCAGCCGCCTTGAGGCAGCANAAGACCTGCGTGACTCCGAAGTGCTCGTGGTGGACAGGGCCTCATGGGCTAAGGCGAACACCCAGAGCTTCGCCGTCATGATGGATCCGGTTTTGCGTGCTTTGGCGGACAAACAAGCCACCACGAAAAGGGTCTNNGGAGCTGCGCCCGGCAGTGCCGGCGCAGCCGTCAGTGCCACGGTCACGGGCGCCCAATTGGGTGGGGCGTTGGCGTTTCTTTCCAGCAAAGTGCTGGGCCAATACGATCCGTTCGCCGCCCTGGCACCCTCAACCAGCAGCAGGCAACCGGCCTCGGGCGGGCGCCTGCTGCTGGTTGCCNCTAACATCATCACGGTTGAGCGGGACCTTAAAGTTGACCCCGCAGACTTCAGGCTCTGGGTTTGCCTCCATGAGCAGACTCACCGCGTGCAGTTCGCTGCGGCGCCGTGGCTGCGCCACCACATGCTCAGTGAGATTGAANAGCTCGGGACACTCTTGGTAGGCGATTCGGAAAACTTTGGTGAACGACTTTTGCAATCAGCTAAACAGCTCAGCGGCAAGCAGGCCAAGCACAGCACAGCCACGGATTCCAGGACAGCCAAGGATCCGCTCAATCCGCACCGAGGCAGTGTGCTTGACCTGCTGCAGAATCCAGACCAGAAGGCATCCCTGTCCCAGCTGACAGCAGTCATGAGTCTGCTGGAGGGGCACGCGAACGTGGTCATGGATGGGGTCGATCAAAGTATTGTCCCCACTGTTCGAACCATCCGCCAACGCTTCAACAACAGGGGCAAGGACCGTGGCATTATTGAAAAATTCATCAGGAACCTCATGGGTCTCGACGCANAAATGCGTCAGTACACCGATGGCGCAAAATTTGTCCGCGATGTAGTGGCCGTGGTCGGCATGGACGGGTTTAACCATGTCTGGACACAGGCTGAAAATTTGCCCACCGAACCTGAAATTCATAATGCCCGCCTCTGGATTGAACGGATGGGCCTGTAAGTGGTCTCCGAATTCGCAACCACCGGTCCCAGGGCCCGCGGCCGTCTTGATCCAACAGTTGGCAAAGCTCGGGCCATGGTGGGCGATCTTCTTGGGCTCAAAACCACCGGCAAGAACCGCGCGGTGGAGCATCCTCCCNTGATCCTTGTTGGCTGCAGCGGCGGACCTGATTCGTTGGCTCTGGCAGCAGTGTGCGCCTTCTTTGCCACACGAGGGGAAGTCCGAGTCGGTGCAGTTGTGGTGGATCATCAAATGCAGGACGGTAGCGCAGAGGTAGCCCAAGCCACCGCCGCTCAGCTGCGGGAGATGGGTCTGGCCCCGGTTTTGGTGCGCAGCGTTGACCTGGAGCACGACGGCGTGGGCCCGGAAGCGGCCGCCCGTGCAGCACGCTTTGGGGCACTTGAGGCAACGGCGCATCAGGTGGGTGCCACGTTTGTATTGTTGGGCCACACCATGGACGATCAAGCCGAGTCAGTGCTGCTGGGCCTGGCGCGGGGTTCCGGCACACGATCGTTGGCTGGCATGCGTGCCCGTCGCGGCATATATTTGCGGCCCTTCCTAAGTCTCCGCAGGGATGAGACGTTGGCCATATGTCAGGCCCTAGGACTTGTGCCGTGGCATGATCCTGCCAATCAGGATCCGGCCTATCTCAGGGTCAGGGTCCGCAACAATGTCATTCCCCACCTGCGTGCCGAGCTGGGGCCGGGGATGGTTGAATCGCTGGCCCGTTCGGCTAACATTCTGGGCCATGATGCTGACTTCCTTGACGAGCTCGCAGCGGCTGAATATGAAAAGTTGGCGGACCGCAACGTAGGCAAGAATGTAGTAAATGGTACAGAAAATGGGGCAGTTAGCGTGGGCTCTGATGAGATTGCCCTGGCTGAAGACGCGCTTCGGNGGCTGGCGCCGGCCCTGCGGATGAGAGTGTTGGCGTTGGCCGCCGTGGAGCTGNGGNGAGTGCAGCCAAGCCTGGAGCGATTGAGTGCGGCAGAAAATTTACTGGCCCGAAAGGGCTCTGCCGGACCGGTGCAATTGGCTGGAAAAGTCAGCGCCTGGCGAATTTCTCGCAATCAATCCGTTCCCCACGATGGCCTTGGCTATGGGAAGCTTGTTCTTAGACGCAGCAACTCAGCGCCACAGAGTATTTAAGTCAGTACCAAAACCTTCACAATCAGGAGTCATGGGTGGATTCACAAGACGTCCAAGCCGATCTTAAACACGTTCTTTATAGCAAGGAACAAATCCAAACACGCGTTGGCGAACTGGCCGCGCAGATTGATGCTGACTACCAGGGCCGCGACGTCCTGCTGGTGGGTGTCCTCAAGGGCGCCGTCATGGTCATGGCAGATCTTTCCCGGGCCTTGCACAGTCACGTCACCATGGACTGGATGGCAGTTTCTTCCTACGGTTCCGGCACCCAATCCTCAGGNGTTGTCCGGATCCTAAAGGACCTAGAAACCGACCTCATGGGAAAGCACGTTCTCATTGTCGAGGACATCATTGACTCGGGCCTGACGCTGTCATGGTTGCGCGCAAACTTGATGTCTCGCGGACCTGCATCGGTTGAAATCTGCACCCTGCTGCGCAAGCCTGCGGCGGCCAAGGTTGAGATCGATGTGAAGTACGTCGGCTATGAGATCCCGAACGAATTCGTGGTGGGATACGGCCTGGACTTCGCCGAGAAGTACCGCAACCTTGACTTCATCGGTACCCTGGCTCCTCATATTTACGAGTAACTAAGACGCACATTGCGTCCATGAGGCAGATATGGTCATCCACACCCGAAATATGAGGTGCGGATGACCATATCTGCCTCATGGGGCGGCCGTTATGCCCTCAGGGAACTAAAGGTCATTCCCGTACGTGTAGCAAGACGAACGGTGTAAAGCTATTACATAAGGATGTCTGAGAAGCATCCTATACAGGTATGAATTGGTTGATCAGGAGGGACGAGGCCCGGCCTCGAACACATGAAAGTCAAGAAACTCTTCAAAGGTCCATTTATCTGGATCATTGTGGTGGTTGTGCTCATTGGAGCCGGCCTGTTCACGTTGACCGGCACGGCACAGAGCCGTATTGACACCTCTGACGGCTTGAACCTGCTCAACAATGACAAAGTTGCCTCGGCAAAGGTTTTCGGCTCAGAAGGCCGCGTGGACATGGTCCTGAAGAATAACTTCGTCAATGCTGAGGGTAAAGATCAGGGTAAGAACGTCCAGTTCTACTATGGCGGATACCGGGCCACCACCTTGCCCGAGGTCATTGACAATGCCAAGCTGACGTCCTTTGACGATCAGCCGGCGTCGAACAACTTCTGGTCAAGCATGCTGTCCTTGTTGATCCCGTTTGTCCTGATTGGCTTGATCTTCTGGTTCTTGTTCTCCCGCATGCAAGGCGGCGGAAACAAGGTCATGCAGTTTGGCAAATCAAAGGCCAAGTTGCTCACCAAGGACCACNCCCAGGTGACGTTCAACGACGTCGCTGGTGCGGATGAAGCCGTTGAGGAACTGCACGAAATCAAGGATTTCTTGCAGAACCCGGATAAGTTCACCGCCGTTGGTGCCAAGATTCCCAAGGGCGTGCTGCTGTACGGCCCTCCCGGCACTGGTAAGACGCTACTGGCCCGCGCCGTTGCAGGCGAGGCTGGCGTGCCGTTCTACTCCATCTCCGGCTCAGACTTTGTAGAGATGTTTGTTGGTGTGGGTGCTTCCCGTGTCCGCGACCTCTTCGAACAAGCCAAGGCGAACTCCCCGGCGATTATTTTCGTTGACGAGATCGACGCCGTTGGCCGTCACCGTGGTGCTGGCATTGGCGGCGGCAACGACGAACGCGAGCAGACCCTCAACCAGCTGCTCGTTGAAATGGACGGCTTCGACGTCAAAACCAACGTCATCTTGATCGCGGCCACGAACCGCCCCGACGTCCTTGACCCGGCACTGTTGCGTCCTGGCCGCTTTGACCGCCAGATTCCTGTGGAGGCCCCGGACCGCCTGGGCCGGGAACAAATCCTGAGAGTGCACTCCAAGGGCAAGCCCATGGCACCCGGTGTGGACTTGAACGCCGTGGCTAAGAAGACTCCCGGTTACACCGGCGCTGACCTTGCCAACGTGCTCAACGAGGCTGCCCTATTGACGGCTCGCTCCAACGCCCAGCTCATCGATGACCGCGCACTGGATGAGTCCATTGACCGCGTCATGGCCGGTCCGCAAAAGCGAACCCGTGTCATGAAGGAACTAGAGCGCAAGATCACCGCCTACCACGAGGGTGGACACGCCCTGGTGGCTGCTGCGATGCACAACACCGCTCCGGTCACTAAGATCACCATCTTGCCCCGTGGCCGCGCATTGGGCTACACCATGGTGGTTCCCGAAGATGACAAATACTCGATCACCCGCAATGAACTGCTGGACCAGATGGCATACGCCATGGGTGGCCGTGTTGCCGAGGAAATCGTGTTCCACGACCCATCAACAGGTGCCTCCAACGACATCGAGAAGGCTACGGGAACAGCCCGTGCCATGGTTACCCAGTACGGCATGAGCGAGCGCATCGGTGCTGTGAAGCTTGGTTCCAGCGGTGGAGAGCCGTTCCTTGGCGCCAGTGCCGGGCACGACAGGGACTACTCAGAAGCTGTTGCCTCGATGGTTGATGAAGAAGTGCGCAAGCTCATTGACCAAGCCCATGATGATGCCTACGAGGCCTTGATCGCCAACCGCGATATCCTTGACCGGCTGGCCCTTGAATTGCTTGAGCGCGAAACCTTGAACCAGGCTGAAATTGCTGAGATTTTCACCGATTTGCGCCGGCCTGCCCAGCGTAAGGTATGGCTGTCAAAGAACTCCCGCCCAGTCTCGGATCTGCCCNCAGTCATCACGGCCAAGGAACGCCGCGAGGCCAAGGCAGCCAATGAACCTAAACCTGAAACACNNTCTCCCCAAGACCAATTGGCTAACGCCCACCTTGGCGGCGCAGTGGATGCCCCGAATACCCCGCCCGGCATCAATTTGGGCAAGNGACGAAACCCGCAGCTGCCGGGACAGCCATAATCGAAGATAGGATCACATCCGTGACTTACGACGACGAACTGGACTCCGTGTCCGGCGGTACCAACGGTGAATCTGCGGTCCGGGACGAATACGTGGTGGACCTGCCACGCATCGAGGCTGCGGTGCGGGAGATGCTGCTAGCTATTGGTGAGGACCCTGAACGCAGCGGTCTGGTGGACACGCCCAAGCGTGTCGCCAAGGCCTATGCCGAGGTTNTTTCTGGACTGCATCAGGACCCGGCGGAGGTTCTGGGCATCACCTTTGATATTGCCCATGAGGAAATGGTGCTCGTCAAGGACATCCCGTTCTACTCAACGTGCGAACACCATTTGGTGCCCTTCCACGGCAGCGCACACGTCGGCTATATCCCGTCCTCGGATGGACGCGTCACGGGGCTGAGTAAGTTAGCCCGCCTCGTGGATATTTTCGCGAAGCGTCCCCAAGTCCAAGAACGCCTCACCAGCCAAATTGCTGATGCTTTGATTGAACATCTCAAACCTCGCGGCGCCATTGTTGTCATCGAGTGTGAGCACATGTGCATGTCCATGCGTGGCGTGCGTAAACCAGGGGCCAAGACAGTCACAAGCGCTGTCCGTGGCCTGCTTCACGAGCCCGCCACCCGGGCCGAAGCCATGAGCCTGATTCTCGGAAGGTAAATACTTAAACCATGGATTCCCTCGCAGCCGCACCGNGAACGGGCCGGCCACTTCCCCTGCCCGTGCTTCGGGCACGGCGCTCAATGGCAACATTTGCCGCCCTGCCCAAGAACCGCGCGGTGGTGATGGGGATCTTGAACTGCACCNCTGACTCGTTCAGCGACGGTGGTGACTACGACTCCACTGAGAGTGCCATTGCCCACGGGTTGCGCATGTTTTATGGTGGCGCTGACATCATCGACGTCGGCGGCGAATCCACTAGGCCGGGCGCCGAGGACGTTGATGATGTGGAAGAACAGCGCCGGATTCTTCCAGTTATTTCCACCCTGGCCAAGGCTGGCGCACTTGTCAGCGTGGATACCCGCCACGCCTCAACTGCGGCACTAGCATTGGATGCAGGGGCAGGGCTGATCAATGACGTCTCCGGTGCGAATGTGCACGATGACATGATCGCTTTGATTGCCGAACGCCAGGTCCCCTACGTGTTGATGCACAGTCGCGGGGACTCCCGATCCATGGATTCGCTGACGCAGTACACGGATGTAGTGGTTGATGTGGTGCGTGAGTTGAGCGCCGTGCNNGAGAAGTTCCACACAGCTGGGGTCAAAGATGAAAACCTCATCCTTGATCCAGGTATTGGCTTCTCANAGAATGCAGAACAAAACTGGGAATTGCTGGCCAACCTGGATCAGGTTGTTGCCATGGGCAATAGGGTTTTAGTGGGTACCTCGCGCAAGCGCTTCCTGGGCTCGTTGCTGACAAGTGCCGGANAGGCAGCCGCGCCCAAGGAGCGCGATGACGCAACCTCGGCCACCACCGCCCTTGCCGGTTCTCAAGGAATTTGGGGTGTTCGTGTGCACGACGTCGGAGCTAGCCTTGACGCAGCCAAGGTTGCAGCCCGGCTTNTGTTGGGCAGAAACAACCGCGACGCCCGGTTGGCGGCCCCGAGCCAGGCTGAGCCCACAACCCAGGCTGCACAGTGATGCACACTGACACCATCAAGCTCA
This sequence comes from Arthrobacter polaris, assembly GCF_021398215.1. NCBI lineage: Bacteria > Bacillati > Actinomycetota > Actinomycetes > Micrococcales > Micrococcaceae > Arthrobacter > Arthrobacter polaris. Next base: position 3,438,510 of record NZ_CP071516.1, on the reverse strand, counting down.
CAAGTGTCACGGCCATTGGGTATCACGGGGTGTTCGCGCACGAAAAGCGCGACGGACAGCCATTTATCACCGACGCTGTGCTGCACTTGGATGTTTCAGCGGCAGCTGCCACCGATGACCTGAGTAAAACGGCGAACTATGGTGCGGTAGCGCAGACCATTGTTTCGATGGTGACCGGAGAAGCGTTCGATTTGATCGAAACACTTAGTGTTCGCATGGCTGATCAGATTCTCGCTGATTTTCCCGTGGTCAACGCCGTCGAAGTGACAATTCACAAGCCCAAAGCACCCATACAGGTGCCCTTTAGTGATGTGAGCATCACCGTTTTCAGGNTCCCGCGCATGAACAACGTCCGCCCGCTGACCCGGGCCATCCTGGCATTGGGTTCCAACTTGGGCGAGCGTGCAGGCACACTGCAAGGCGCTGTTGCAGATTTGGTGGACCGCCCCGAAGTGCGCCTGCAAAATGTTTCACCCGTGGTGACAACGCAGGCTGTGGGTGGCCCCGAGGGACAACCTGACTTTCTGAACATGGTCATCGCTGTTGACACCACCTTGTCGGCCGAAGAACTGTTGGCGCATTGCCAAGCGGTAGAGCTGGCCCACCATAGGACCCGCGAAGTACGGTGGNGGGCGCGAACCCTCGACGTGGATATCATCACCTACGGTGCCCAAAGTAGTGCCGATCCGGTGCTGACTCTGCCGCATCCGCGTGCTGCCGGACGGGCTTTCGTCCTTTACCCGTGGTCTCTGATGGACCCTAACGCCACCTTGGCTGGGGAGTCCGTGGCACGCCTGGCTGCGGCAGCACCTGATATGGCTGGCATTGCCCACGCCCAGGATCTGCCCACGGCGCAGGGTCCCTCAACTGCGTCCTGACTTGAGTCTGCCCGAGCGGAGTTCTAGGAACCTCACTGCTCATTGGGCCCCTCAACAGGTCTAGGAAGTAAGCGCTCAAGAAGAATGGGCCGCAGGAATCCCAAACTGGCAAAACCAGTACGGTTAAATGTGTAGTCCCTAAGCGAATCGATGAGGCAACAATGAGAAGCACAATGCGGACCATCAGGCCTGCATGGTTGGTGGCAGTGGCAATTGTTCTGGCCGCCATCGGGTGGGTGGCCACCGAATTAACCTCCCGGTCTAGCCTTGCCCTGCCGGTTTTACCGTTAAGCTCCCTTGCCACGATGGGCTTGATTGCTCTTGTGTGCCTGATCCTGGGGCTCAAGGTCCGCCGGTGGCGGGACGGGAACCGCGAGAAAGTCCTTGACCCGCTGATGGCTGCCCGCACGGTGGTACTGGCCCAGGCCTGCGCCTATGCTGGTGCTGTGCTGTTTGGCTGGCACATAGGTATTTTGGCCGATCAGCTGCCCACCATTGCTATGCGCGCCGATTTGGGAGTTATTTGGCAGATGGTGGCTCTCATGGCTGGTGGGTTGGTGATGGTTGCCGTAGGCATCATCGTTGAACGTNTTTGCAAGCTGCCGCCCGAAGACAATGAACCCACCACGAAGCCGCGCACCAAGCGTGAAGGCCGTGGGGAGGAAGAATTTGCCTAGACAGCACAGCAGCATGATTGATCAAGCNGATGTCACGTTCCTGCGGGTCAGTCATAAGCTCATCACAGCCCGGTTCCTGGAACGAGGAATTGTGGGGTTATTTTTCCTTGCCGCTACGGCCACCCCGTTGGTGCTGCGCCTGACCGGGGTGTGGGGCGGATTNCCCGCTTGGCTTGCCTGGTCATTGCCAGCGGCGGTTCTGGTTTCCATCGTGTGGGAAATGATCTTGATTCCCCGGCAAGTGCGGGCCATAGGCTATGCCGAACGCAATGAGGACCTCCTGATCCGCGGNGGCATCATGTTCCACCGCGTCATGGTTGTCCCCTACGGACGGATGCAATACGTGGATGTCACCATGGGTCCCCTGGAGAGGATGCTGGGACTGAGCACCATTCACCTGCACACAGCCTCACCCGGCACCAACGCTCTGATCAACGGCCTGCCCGCTGCCGAAGCTGCCCGTCTACGTGAACAACTCTCTGCCCGCGGTGAGGCAAAATTGGCCGGCTTGTGAGCGAAAAACTGTTAGTGACAACGAAGCCTNTCAGCACCGACGGCGAACAAACCTGGCACCGTGTCCACCCAGTGTCACCGCTGGTGCGTGGCTGGATAGCGGTTGCCGCGGTCATCTTTGTCTTTGGCAGAAACTCTTTTGAGTCCTTGGTCACCGACCGATGGAGCGGCAGCGTCTCCTCGCCAGGGNGANGCCCTGCAGTGCTGATCGCCGCAGTGGTGGGTGCCGCCGTCGTCATTTTCGGTGTGGCCTTTTTCTTGTCCTGGCGCTTCACCCGATACCAAGTCACGGACCAGTACGTCCACATCAACTCCGGTGTGATCTTTCGTCAGCAACGCAGGGCCCGCATTGACCGCGTGCAAGCGATCGATGTGGTGCAACCTTTGTTGGCCAGGNGTTTTGGGCTCGCTGAGCTGAAATTTGAAGTGGCCGACGGCGGGAAGTCGGCTATGCGCCTTTCCTTCCTTAACTTTGCTGAGGCCAAGCGGCTGCGGGCAGCAATTCTTGCCCGTGCCGCTGGTGTGGTGGTTGACCCGCAAGCGCCGGATCAGGTGCAGGAGGCGCCGGAGAAGCCCGTGCTGGCACTAAAGCCCGGGCGGATCTTTGGGGCCGCAATCGCAAGCGGCACCACCGTTTTANCTGTGTGCGTGGTGGCGGCAGTGATAGTTGCTGTTGTGTGGAGCGGACGGCCCGGCGTCATTGTGGTGGCCGTGCCCATCTTCATCGGTATTTTCGCCGCCTATTGGAAGTCCATCACTACGGACTTCAATTTCCGTGTGGCCATGTCTCCTGACGGTGTGCGGCTACATTACGGCATGCTCGAAACCCGTGCACAGACCATTCCACCCGGACGTGTCCAAGCCGTCGGTATCAGCCAAGGCCCTATTTGGCGGATCTTTGGTTGGCACAAAGTACACGTGAACGTTGCAGGTTACGGCTCCGACACCTCGGATAATGGTTCAAGGACAGTTGTGCTGCCGGTGGGAACCCTCGATGAGGTCATGGCAGTGCTGGCCGTGGTGTTCCCTGATCCGGGCGTTGAAAACCCTTTCGAGGTGTTTATTGCCGGCCTGCACGGCACCGGTACTGCTGAAGGCTTTGTTCACTCGCCGCGCACTGCCCGCTGGATCGATCCGATCACGTGGCGACGAAACGCTTTCAGGGCCACAGAAACTGCCCTGCTGTGCCGCCACGGAGTCATCGTCCGCCGCCTCCAAGTAGTGCCCCATGAACGTACCCAGTCGCTGGGCCTGCGCCAAGGCCCACTTATGGCGGTCCTAGGACTGGTGAACTTTGAACTGCATTCAACGGTGGGCCCCATCCGGCCGCTGGTGCACCACATGTCAGTGGCCAATGGGCTCCGGCTCTTCGATGAACAAGCTGCTCGCGCAGCCACAGCACGGCGCATCCACAGCCGTGAACAGTGGCTTGGCCCGGCGGAGCTGACTGTGGAAGCAGCAGGTGCCACCCACACACCCCAAACTCTGAGCACTATGAACAAGCCCCACAAACACCAACCCCACAGGAGCAACAACGTGGCGATTAAGCCGGGCCGTCTTGGCATTGGAATCATTGGCGCAGGCAAGGTGGGCGCGGTACTAGGTGCGGCACTGCGCGGCGCCGGGCACGCCGTCGTGGGAGTTTCAGCGGTCTCTGAAGCATCCTTGGAACGGGCCGAGCTGCTGCTGCCAGGTGTTCCTGTGCTGGAGGTGGCCGAGATTGTGGAGCGTGCCGAACTGGTGCTGCTTGCTGTTCCAGATGATGTCCTGCCGGAACTGGTGAGCGGGCTCGGCAGCATGGGTGCGTGGCAGGCAGGGCAGTTGGTAGCACACACCTCGGGACGCTTTGGCACAGGGNTTTTGGCCCCGGTCAAGGCCGCCGGCGGCATTGCTTTGGCCTTGCACCCTGCCATGACGTTTACCGGTATGAGCCTGGATTTAGCCCGGCTCTCCGACTGTNATTTTGGTGTCACTGCCGATCCAGCCATGCTGCCTATTGCTCAGGCGCTCGTGGTGGAGATGGGTGCTGAACCGGTTGTTATTGCTGAAGCTGACCGGGTTCTCTACCATGGCGCTTTGGCGCATGCGGCGAACCATCTTGTCACGCTCGTGGCCCAAGCCGCGCAAATTTTGGGCGATATTGGTGTGGAGGCGCCCAATCAGGTTCTTGGTCCGCTGTTGCGGGCAGCTCTTGAAAATGCGCTCACAGCGGGCGAATCTGCCCTGACCGGACCCGTTGCCCGCGGCGATATTGGGACCGTGGCAGCGCACTCGGCTGCACTGCGCGAGCATGCCCTTGACACGGGTGCCAGCGACATCCTCGACGCTTATCTGGCCATGTCTGCGGCAACGGCCACCCGGGCTGCCAGGCGCAGGCTGCTCTCGGCAGAGGCATATCTTGGTATTCAGGCGGCCTTGGCCAACGACGACGGCGGATCAGTTACCGGTTTGGCCGGTTCTTAAGACTTTAGTTGCCACGGTCCAGTTGCCCCTGGTGTGCCGGTCTTTCAGGCTTCTGGGATTCTGGGATTCTGGGATTCTGGGCGTGGCGGTGACGGATAATTTATGTGATGGCGGGCCTGGATGATGGCGCGCTTAATGTGGAGTGAAAGAGTGAAGAGCATGAGCATTGTGTTGGTCAGCAGCATCGCCGAACTGAAAGCCAAAACAGCGGAGCTGTTGCAAGTGCGGGCTAAGGATCAGGGCGTGGCCCAGGAATTGATCCTAGATCAGAATCGGGATCAGATGGCGGGGGCACTCAGGNCGCCACAGCCGGGCACGCTAGGTATTGTGCCCACCATGNGGGCGCTGCACCACGGGCACGGACAGCTGGCCCGGGCTGCCGTGGCTGAGAACTCAGTGGTGATTGCCACCGTGTTCATCAATCCGCTGCAATTTGGTGATGTCAAGGATTTAGAACGTTACNCCCGCACTGCTGCTGCTGACCTAACCTTGCTCGATGAAGCCGGCGTTGATGTCATGTTTGCCCCATCAGCGCATGAAATGTACCCCAACGGTGAGCCCATGGTTCGGGTGACGGCAGGAAAAATGGGTGAAATGTATGAAGGTGCATCACGCCCCGGGCACTTCGATGGTGCTTTGACCGTGGTGTCCAAGCTGCTGCATGTAGGTATGCCCCACGCCGGACTGGCTGCCCCTGACGCTGCTGGACGGCCCGGGTACAGGGCCTATTTTGGTCAGAAAGACGCACAACAGCTTGCCCTGGTCCGGACCATGGTGGCCGATTTGAATTTCCCCGTGGACATTGTGGCAGTGCCTACCGTCAGGGACGAGGACGGCCTTGCCTCCTCCAGCCGTAACCGTTTCCTCTCCGCCCAGGAGAGGGACAGTGCCCTGNTTCTGTCACGGGCGTTGCGGCTGCTGAAACGCCGGGCTGATGCACACGAACCATTGGATATCGATTCTGTGCAGGAGCTGGTGCGTAGCGCCCCGGCGNTTGAGCTGGATTATTTGGAAGTGGTGGATCCGCAAACACTCGCTGTGCGGGCTGAGAACTGCCAAGACACGCCCTTCACCGGCGAAGCTCTGGTACTGATCGCCGCCAAGGTGGGCCCTGTCAGGCTCATCGACAACATGCCCCTGGGCTAAAAGGCAGCCTGCCCGTCGAGGAAACTTTCGCTATGCGCGGGATTGAGGGTTCAAGAGGGCGCCCTGCATCGCTGGCGCCGGATTCAGGGTTGACTCCGGCGCATAACATTCCTGCTGACGCCTCCTCCGCTTGATATCTGGCATCAGCGCAGGAGGCGTCATCGCTGCACGTTGCCACTGGCATTCGTGCAGCAGCGCTCAACGGTGCCGGGCAACCGCTTCGGCGCTTGGGTACGCGGTTTGCGTGCCCTTCTTCGTGGCAGCAAGTGCCGCAGCAACCGAGGCGTAGCGGGCAGCTTCAACCAGCGTGTCTCCGGCGGCCAAACGTGCTGCGACCCCACCGGTGAAGGCGTCGCCGGCGCCCGTGGTGTCCACCGCAGTGACCACCGTTGGTGCAATGCGCACCACGGGTTCAGAGGCATTGGTTGAATCCAAGACGACAGAGCCGTCAGCCCCTAGCGTCACCAGAACCTTTGCCAGCCCGCGCCCAGCAAACTTCTCTAGGGCCCCATGCCAGAGTTCAACAGGGGCGTCCGGGTCAGGCATGGCAAAGCCGTCAAGGAACTGCGATGCCTCGTGGGCGTTGACAAGGAGTACATCGCTGAGCTGAGCCAAGGCGTCGGTGACCGGGGCAAANGGTGAGAGGTTCAGCAGAACTGTTGCTCCGGCGTCGTGCCCAGCCTGTGCAGCGGCCTGGACAGTGTCCAAGGAAACTTCAAGNCACAGGCATACCACGCTGGCGCCCTCAAATAGGGCCGGGGCCATGTCCACGGCGGACAGGGTGCCGTTGGCGCCGGCGGAGATGATGATGGAGTTTTCGCCGCTGGCATCGACGGAGATGACGGCAACNCCTGTTGGTTCGGTGACACGTTTCACATGTCCTACGTCAACGCCAGCACCGGCAGTTGAAGCCAGAAGCATCTCGGCATTGGCATCATTTCCCACGGCACCGAGCAAGGTGACGTGGCCACCCAGTTTGGCCGCAGAGACTGCCTGATTAGCGCTTTTGCCGCCGGGATTCACGGCAAAGCCATTGCCGTGCAACGTCTCACCGGGAGAGGGTAACCGTTCGCAGTAGATGGTCAGATCGGCATTGAGTGAGCCAGCCACCACAATTTTGGCCGTGTTCATAGCGATACCTCCGCGTCAACAGGTTTGGGCACTAGCAGCGAAGCAGCAAGTGCTGCTGCAGTGATGGCTAGNGAAACTATAACCACTATCAGGTAGGAGCCGGGCCCACCTAGCGGGGCGGTGGCTACCAAGATCGCTGGCAGGACCAAGAAGCTGAGCCCAGCACCGAGGTTGAAGGCGCCTGCGTTCATGCCGGGAAGGAAACCGGGGTTGCCTTCGGGNGAGAGGACCACGCCAAGACCGTTGAGCATGATGTTCACGGTACCGGCGTACATGATGCCCAGCAACACGGTACCGGTAATCATCCACGGCAGGCTGTGTAAGCCCAGGAAGCCGATGATGGCNAGGGCCGCGATGCTGCCGAGCAGGCCGATCCGCAGCATCTTTGTGTACCCGAACACCGGGGCCAGGCGTCCGGTGATGGGGCCAAACAGCCAGCCAAGCAGCGCGTACGGGGTCAGGATCAGCAGGCTCATCTGCGTGGCGCCGATCCCGAATCCGGGATCCACAGCCTGCACAAACGCAGGGACGATGCCGTTGATGACGGCGAAGATACCTGTCATGGTCAGCATGGTTGTGAGCAGAGGNGCCCACGTGGAGCGCTGGCGCAGGTGCACGATCTCGACCATGGGGTGCGCCGATCGCTTTTCCACGGTCCAAAATGCCATGAAGGCAGCGACGGCGGCAACCGCCAGGGCGAGTGAGGTCACCAGCGGGCCGGCAGTGAAGCCGCCAACGAGCTTTGTCGCCTCGTTGAGAGCCGTCAGCAGGGCACCCACGGCAATGACGATGAAGAATACGCCGAGCCAATCCATTGTGGTGCCTTCGCCAGGCTTGCTTTCGCTGGCCAGAAGAACAATCAGGACGGTGGCTATGGCGGCGATGACGACCATGAGCCAGAAGATGCTGCGGAAGCCGAAGTGCTCGGCGAAGTAGCCGCCCACAAAGGAGTCAATGCCGGCAATGCCACCATTGACGGCCGTAATCAAGCCCATGAGGGCCCCGTACCTCTTGGGGTCCTTCACAGCAGAGCGGAGCATGATCAGGGCCAGTGGAACCGTGGGGCCGCTGGCTCCCTGGATGATGCGGCCCACAAAGAGCCACGTGATGTCCGGGGCCATGGCGGAGATGATGGAGCCGACGCCCATCATGATCATCATGGCGATCAGCACCTTCTTGCGCCCGATGATGTCGCTCAGGCGCGGCAGGAATAGGGAGAACAGGGCTGCGGCTGTGAAGAACCAGGTCTGGGACAGGCCGATAGCGGCCTGGCTGGCTTTTAGTTCCTCACCCATGGTGACTAGGGCGGGGCTGAGCATTGAGGCATTGAGCTGGAAGGCCACGCATGCCGTCAGTAGTGCCACCATGAGAGCCGTGACATTACCGGGCTTGCTCATGACTTTGTCGCGGCAGTGCTCACAGGTCAACCTCGCCAATGCGCACCAGGGCGTCGGTGACCATGTTCCAGAACTTGGCGTGATCAAGTGTTACAGCCACGGAGGTCTTGCAGTCGGCGGGTGCGGGGGCGCGGAAGTCGGCCACGGTCATGCCAAGTGTCAGGGTGCCTGTGAGCTCAATGTCGACGGGGACCTTCTGCGTGGTCATGACGGTGGGGTCGATGACGTAGGCGACGGCGCACGGGTCGTGAACGGGTGGGTAGTCAAAGCCCTGGGCGTCCTTGTACGTCTTGGTGAAGAATTCCATCAGTTCCATGACGAACTTGGCCGGCTTGGTTCCCACGGCCTCGATGGCGGCAACAACCTCTGGTGTGGCGGANGCCTGGTGCGTGAGGTCCAGCCCGACCATAACAACTTCCCAACCCGCGTTGAACACAATGTGTGCGGCTTCGGGATCGATCTTGATGTTGAATTCGGCCACCGGAGACCAATTGCCCACGTGGTAGCCGCCGCCCATGAGGACAACTTCCTTCACGCGCTCAACGATGCGCGGTTCCTTGCGTGCGGCCATGGCGATATTGGTCAGCCCGGCCGTGGGTACCAGGGTGATAGTGCCCGGCTCGTGCGCCATGACGGTTTCAATGATGAGGTCCACGGCGTGGCGTGAGTCAAGGGTGATCGTTGACTCTGGCTGTGCCGGACCGTCCATGCCGGAGTCACCGTGGATGGTGGGAGCCGTTTCAATGTTTCGCACCAAGGGCCGGTCGCAACCGGCAGCGAAGGGCACGCCCGTGATGCCTGCAATGGTTCCCACGCTCAGGGCATTGCGGGTGACTTTNTCCAGGGTCTGGTTTCCCACCACCGTGGTCACGGCGAGCAACTCAATATTCGGGCTACCGTGGGCCAACAGTAGGGCCACGGCGTCGTCGTGNCCGGGATCGCAGTCAAGAATGATCTTGCGGGGCTCGGCAGCGAAAGCAGGCGCTCTGTGCTGCGCGGTATCTTCGGTGGCTGTGCCTTGCAGAGCTGTGTCCTGAGGGGCCTGATTTTCTTCCATGCTCACTTTNTCTCCACGTCGTTGGGGGCTGTTCCGGCATGCCGGGGTGGCGCTTCGGGACAAGTTTGGCATTGAATCGGCTTGAACGTCAAGCGCTTAACGTAGATCACATCAAGCGCTTGATTCGTTGCGGTTACAGCAATGCTCCCAGCGCACAGATACGATCTATCCATGCCGCAGCCAACAACGCCCCCGTCACCCAGTGCCGAATCCTTGGCCATCTCTGGTAGTACCAGTGGTGCCCGTGTCACGGCGGCGATGGTTGCCACCAGAGCAGGAGTTTCCGCTGCAACAGTCTCCCTAGTCACCAGCGGAAAAACTGCTGGCAGGGTGTCCAGTAAGAACCTGGCCAAGGTAGAGGAAGCAATCGCGGAGCTGGGCTATGTGGTCAATGGGTTGGGTAGTTCACTGGCTAAAGGCCGCAGCAACATTGTGATCTTGGTAGCCCCTGATGTTTCCAACCCGTTTTACACAAACGTCATAGCCGGCGTGCGGGAAGCCCTCGGTGGCGAGTTCCAGCTTCTCCTCTCTGTCTCCGAGGCTGGGCAGACCNCCGAGCCGGAGGATGTGCGAAAACTGCTTGCCCTGCGCCCGGCCGGACTGCTCGTGGAAGCACCCAGCGCACGCTTCCTTGCCGAACTTCGCGCCACGGATCCCATGGTGCTCCTTGATACCGCTGGGATCGAAAGTGCGGCACCATCAGTGAACTTCGATGTGGCCCATGGATCCCGAATGCTGGCCGAACACCTGGCCGCGCAGGGCCACCTGAGAGTCTCCTATCTTGATAGCACCACAGGTACCGAAACGTTCAGGGTACGCAGGGACGCCTTTNTTCAGGAGGCTGCCCGGCTGGGACTTGATGTTCTGGATATGGGCAAGACAACCATTGACGTGGGTACTGCCGGGCAGGCGTTCACCAAGGCATGGCCGNGCCTTGTCGCACCAGGGGTGAGCGCCGTTATCTGTGCAACGGACACCCACGCTTACGGTGTGCTTCAAGAAGCCCGTGTTGCAGGGNTTGCCGTACCCGAAACCCTAGCGGTCACGGGCTTTGACGATCTTCCGTATTCTGAAACATCCGTTCCTGGCCTGACAACAGTGCACCTGCCTGCCTTGGAAATGGGCCGGTTGGCAGGACAGCAATTGCGTAAGCTCATGGCCGGGGAGGATGCCGCAATTTCACCGTTGTTGCTAGATGCCACCCTGGTTATCCGAGGCTCCACGCGTGCTTCTGGNCCTTAGCTGTTCGGCCACCCTCTCAGGCATGAACCCTGCACGGAGGCTTCACCCAGATTCACCAACTAAGCTGGTATCTCGTGAGCCCAGAAAAACCTTACCCCTGAACCCAGTGACGTCTCTGAGCAGATGCTCGTCCGCTTGGACAAGCGTGCCAAATTGCTTGAACGAGGCGAACAGGCCTACCCGGTAGGGNTGGCACGAACCCATACGCTGGAAGAAATTCGGGCCAAATACCCTGAACTGGAACCGGACTCCACCACTGGTGAGGTCGTGGGCGTCACCGGACGTGTTGTGTTTGTCCGTAACAAGGGCAAGCTTTGCTTTGCCACTCTCNAATCTGGTGCTGGCACGCGCCTGCAGATCATGCTCTCCCTTGCCAACGTGGGCGAAGAGGAGCTGGCTAGCTGGAAAGCGCTGGTTGACCTCGGGGACCACGTATTCATCAAAGGTGAGGTCATTAGCTCCCGCACCGGTGAGCTTTCCATCATGGCCGCCGAATGGGCTATGGCTTCCAAAGCCTTGCGCCCGCTGCCTGTACTGCATGCTGAACTGTCCGAAGAAATGCGTGTCCGCCAGCGCTATGTTGACTTGATTGTCCGTGACTCAGCCCGTGACCAGGTCAAGACGCGCTCAGCGATTGTCAAAGCCATCCGGGATACACTGCACGGCGAAGAATATATTGAGCTGGAAACCNCCATTTTGCAGCTCATGCACGGCGGTGCCTCCGCACGTCCGTTCCGCACTCATCTGAATGCTTTCGACCAGCCCATGACGCTGCGCATTGCTATTGAGCTTTACCTCAAGCGAGCTGTGGTTGGCGGTATGGACAAGGTCTTTGAAGTGGGAAGAATTTTCCGCAACGAAGGCGTTGATTCAACACATAGCCCCGAATTCACCATGCTTGAAGCTTATGAAGCTTATGGTGATCAATTCACCATGGCTAAAACTATGCAGCGCATTATTCTTGCTGCCGCCGATGCTACGGGGTCACGAGTTATTGATAGCGTTCGTGGCCAAATTAACCTCGACGGCGAATGGCCTTGGCTTCCTGTGTACAAGGGCCTATCCGATGCGGTCGGCGTTGAAATCACCNCGGCCACCACCGCCCAGGAATTGCGGGATATCGCCGGCAAGCATGAGGTTGGCATTGATCCAGCATGGGACGCCGAGAAGCTAGTTGTTGAACTATTCGGGNAAATCGTTGAACCGACGCTTATTCAACCCACCTTTGTTTGTGATTATCCGCCGTCCGCCCAGCCGTTGGCGCGCCCGCACCGCGAGAAGCCTGACCTGATTGAAGCCTGGGACCTCATTATTGACGGCAGGGAAACAGGAACAGCATTCTCTGAACTTATTGATCCGGTTATTCAGCGGGATCGCCTCACCAAGCAATCCCTTGCTGCTGCAGCGNGGGATCCCGAGGCAATGCAATTGGATGAAGACTTCCTGCGCGCCTTGGAATACGGTGCCCCACCCATGGGCGGACTTGGTTTGGGCGTTGACCGCTTGGTGATGCTCTTCACAGGTGTTGGAATCCGTGAAGCCATTCTCTTCCCATTGATGAAACCTGAGTAGGAACGGATAAGTTATGGAATATATTGCGGTTATCCTGCCTTCTTTAGGCGTAGGAGCACTTTTCTACTTCGCCATGAAGGCGATATTCAATGCTGACAGGTCCGAGCGTGATGCGTTAGCGCAGGCTGAACGTGAAGCTGATTCCAGAGGGGAACACGGAGGGTAAAGACCTATTCTGCGAATCAGGTTTTGACGTGAATGAATTTTCAAACCATAATTTGTTATGAAGTATTCATCAAATCTATGTGAGGCGATTAATCACCATGGTCCAGAAAATTCATGTCACCCTTGTAGACGATATTGACCATAGCCCGGCAGATGAGAATATCATCTTCGGCTTGGACGGGATCAATTACGAAATTGATCTTTCTGCAGAGAATGCGCAGTCACTGCGTGACGCGCTGAGTGCATATGTTGGCGCTGCACGCCGTACAGGCGGACGCGCTGTTCACGGACGCGGCCCCGCAACTACTGCAACCAAGGGCAACAGCGATGTTGCACAGATCCGTGCATGGGCTCGTGAAAACGGACACACTGTCCACGAGCGTGGACGCATTCAAGCTGAAATTCGCGAGGCATACTACGCCGCACAGGGTAAGGCTAGTCCCGCGGGTCCTTTAGATCGCTGAGGCGATTTGTTGGGAACCTGGCGGGCGTGGGCACAGCACCCGCGCATAAACTGCCCCAAATTTACGGCGAGATTACCACTTCTGGTGATCTCGCCGTCGTGCTAAGCATGAATCCTGGGTACAGCGCCACACTTAGTATTTCCCCTGTGGCGAACACGCCCCATAGTGGCCAGGTACTGCGTAGCATCAAAGTACGCAGTAAAGGAGTGTGGCGAAAATGTTTGAGCGATTTACTGATCGAGCCCGACGCGTTGTTGTGCTGGCCCAAGAAGAGGCCCGCATGCTCAACCACAATTACATTGGCACGGAGCATATTCTGCTCGGCCTCATCCACGAGGGTGAAGGTGTTGCCGCCAAGGCCTTGGAGTCCTTGAACATTTCGCTGGACGGTGTTCGCGAACAAGTCCAAGAGATTATTGGACAAGGACAGCAAGCCNCCAGCGGACACATTCCGTTCACCNCGCGCGCCAAGAAAGTTCTTGAACTTTCGCTGCGTGAGNCCCTGCAATTGGGCCACAACTACATCGGTACTGAGCACATTCTGCTCGGACTGATCCGTGAAGGTGAAGGCGTTGCCGCGCAGGTGCTGGTGAAGCTCGGTGCCGATCTGGGCCGTGTGCGCCAGCAGGTCATCCAGCTGCTCTCCGGTTACCAGGGCAAGGAGCCCGTTGCTAGTGGCGGCAACCAGCCTGAAGGTCAGCCTGCCGGTTCCGTGGTCCTGGACCAGTTTGGCCGGAACCTGACTCAGGCAGCCCGGGAAAACAAACTTGACCCGGTCATTGGGCGCGAGCATGAGATGGAACGCGTCATGCAGATCCTCTCGCGCCGCACCAAGAACAACCCTGTTCTGATCGGTGAGCCAGGTGTGGGTAAGACTGCTGTTGTTGAAGGTTTGGCGCAAGCCATTGTGCGCGGTGACGTGCCTGAGACCATCAAGGACAAGCAGCTGTACACCCTTGACCTGGGCTCACTCGTGGCAGGTTCTCGCTACCGAGGCGACTTCGAAGAGCGCCTGAAGAAGGTCCTCAAGGAGATCCGTACCCGCGGTGACATCATCTTGTTTATCGATGAAATCCACACCCTTGTGGGTGCCGGTGCTGCTGAAGGTGCCATCGATGCTGCGTCCATCCTCAAGCCCATGTTGGCCCGCGGTGAGCTGCAGACCATCGGCGCCACCACCTTGGATGAGTACCGTAAGCACATTGAGAAGGATGCCGCACTGGAACGCCGTTTCCAGCCCATCCAGGTCCAGGAACCAACGGTTCCGCTGACCATTGAAATTCTCAAGGGTCTGCGCGATCGCTACGAGGCACACCACCGGGTCTCCATCACCGACGGTGCCCTCACGGCTGCTGCAACGTTGGCTGACCGGTACATCTCCGACAGGTTCCTGCCGGATAAGGCCATTGACTTGATTGATGAGGCCGGTGCCCGCCTGCGCATCCGTCGCATGACAGCTCCGCCTGAGCTCAAGGCCATGGACGTTGAAATTGCCGCCGTGAAGAAGCGCAAGGAAGACGCCATTGACGCCCAGGACTTTGAGGGTGCCGCATCCTTGCGCGACGATGAGCAANAGCTCATTACTGCCCGTGCAGATAAGGAACGCCTCTGGAAGTCAGGTGGCTTGGATGAGATCTCAGAGGTGGATGAGGATCTCATCGCCGAGGTCCTAGCCAACTCCACCGGCATCCCCGTCTTCAAGCTGACAGAGGCCGAGTCCACGCGTCTGCTGAAGATGGAAGACGAACTGCATCTCCGTGTGGTGGGTCAGAATGAGGCTATCAAATCCATTTCACAGGCAATCCGCCGCACCCGCTCGGGTTTGAAAGATCCCAAGCGTCCCGGTGGCTCGTTCATCTTCGCTGGTCCCACCGGTGTTGGTAAGACTGAGCTGGCCAAGGCCCTTGCTGAGTTCCTCTTCGGCGACGAAGACGCATTGATCACCTTGGACATGTCCGAGTACTCCGAGAAGCACACCGTTTCACGTCTATTCGGTGCCCCTCCGGGATACGTCGGCTATGAAGAAGGTGGACAGCTGACGGAGAAGGTCCGCCGTCGTCCGTTCTCTGTTGTCCTGTTCGACGAGGTTGAAAAGGCGCACGCTGACCTGTTCAACTCGTTGTTGCAGATTCTAGAAGATGGCCGTCTGACGGATAGCCAGGGGCGCGTGGTGGACTTCAAGAACACCATCATCATCATGACCACGAACTTGGGAACGCGCGATATTTCCAAGTCGATCCCCACCGGTTTCCAGTCGGCTGCAGATACCCAGACCGGTTACAACCGGATGCGGGCACGGGTCACAGAGGAGCTCAAGCAGCACTTCCGTCCCGAGTTCTTGAACCGTGTTGATGACGTTGTGGTCTTCCCGCAGCTCACCCAGGAAGAGATCATCGAGATCGTTGACCTGATGATTGCGCGCCTCGAGACACGCCTGGCTGATAAGGGTATGGGCATTGAGCTCACACCTGAAGCCAAGGTTTTGCTCGCCACCAAGGGCTACGATCCCGCCATGGGTGCACGGCCGCTGCGCCGCACCATCCAGCGCGAGATTGAGGATCACCTCTCCGAGAAGATCCTCTTCGGCGAACTCAAGGACGGGGACATTGTCACCGTAGGTGTTGAAGGAGAGGGCGACGACGCCAAGTTCACTNTTGTGGGCACGGCTAAGCCTCACATCCCGGATGCCATCACCGCTTCTGCGAAATGAACTGACGTGCATCTGCACAGCTTGAATTGACGCATTGCCAAAGGCGCCCCACCACTTCTGGTGGGGCGCCTTTGTTCTGTTATGCGAGCCTGCCAAGCGCCGATTTTCCGGCTTCGTCGGTGAAGACTAGCTCAACCCGCCTAAACGGTGTAGTTTGTGGGCTGTTTGGCGGGTTGAGCCAGTTACTGCGAAATGAGTCTGCGTGCGGGTCCTCTCCCGGGTCAGCAGAGCAGTGTCTGCCAGGTCATAGGGCCCCAGAACAGACCCCGCCGCTGGTATGAAAAGCTGCTGGAGACTGGCGGGGCGTCCTTCGTTGCCCTAACTTGGAAGCTGTGGCCAACCATCGAAGAAATCGGCATAGAGCCTTGCAGCGAAGGGGCCCGGAGGGTATTCGGTGCGCATCGCCGCATACGCGGATCAACTGCGCTATGGCCGCGAAACCGAGCGGACCATATTCTTCAGCGATGCCGTGTTTGCGATTGCCATGACACTTCTGGCCCTAGACCTCAAATTACCTGACTTGCCCTCAGACATCAGCNGAGCAGGGCTGAACGCCATGCTGGTGGAACGCTTGCCGTCCCTGGCGGCGTTTGTGCTCAGCTTTGTGCTGGTGGGACGGGTCTGGCTCTCACACCACCGTCATTTCAACGCCATCAAGGCTTACGACGCAAGGCTGCAGGTGCTGAACCTGTTCATGCTGTTCTTTGTCGTGTTCCTGCCCGTCCCCACGGCAGTGCTCTTTCAACCGGGGCCGTCCACACCGTGGACCGTGGCGATCTATGCACTGACGCTGGCCGGACTATACCTAGGCCTGCGTTGGACATGGGTCCACGCGCACAAGGCAGGGTTGATGAGCGAATGGGTGGACGAGCCGCTGTACACGCTCGTGCGGGGCGCGGCCGACCCCGTGTGGGTTGTTTTCCTACTCTCCGTTCCGGTGGCGTTCATCGATCCTGCGGCCGCCTTGTATTCGTGGATCCTTATCTGGCCGGCCTCACTGGTGCACGGCAGGATTGCCAGGTCCCGGTTCGCCAGGGCGGAGGCCGCCAGATTCGCCACCGGGTTGGTTGGGGACCAGTCCCTGCCGGGTGGCGCCTTAGACTAAAACGGTGACTGTTCAAACTGCCTCCGCCATGACGCTCCGCCCGCCCGCACCTCTGACGTCCACGCAATCAAGGACTTAGTGGCCCCACTGGCTGAANAAAGAATCTTGATTTCCAAGGAATCCGTCACCTACTTTGAAGCCATCCAGGAATTTCTTATTGCCGAAGTGGCTGGGNAGATTGTTGGCTGCGGCGCACTGCACGTCATGTGGGAGGACCTGGCCGAAATTCGCACACTGGCCACCGTGGATAGCTCCCGAGGGAAAGGGGTAGGTGGGGCGCTGGTGGAGAAGCTGCTGGAANAAGCCAAAGTATTGGGCGTCAGCCGCGTTTTCTGTCTCACCTTTGAGGTGGACTTTNTTCTCCGCAAAGGTTTTACCGTTATGGCCGACCAAAGTGCCGTGGACCCGGCCGTCTACTCCGAACTCCTGCGCTCGGCCGATGAAGGCGTTGCAGAATTCCTGGACTTGGCAAGGGTGAAGCCCAATACGCTTGGCAACACCAGGATGATCCGCCACCTCTGAGTTTGATCTGAGCCAAGGTCTGAGACCTTTAGCAGGGGATTGCTGGTGTGTAACCCTACCGACGCTGCAGTACCCGGGTAGTGTTCAAGTGGGGGCCAGGCCCAAGCTGGCCCACACCTATTCGCTGCGTGATTTCGGAGGGTTTCGCCATGAAAAGCTCATCAATGATCCCAAGACAGTTGTCAATGAATCAGTGGAAGGATTTGGGCAGGCACACGCCGGGCACGTAACAGTTCATCCGGACCCCTTGTATATCACCCGCAAGGACGCTGCCCGTGCCGGGAAAGTGGGCTTGATTTCAGGCGGTGGCAGCGGCCATGAACCACTGCACGCAGGATATGTAGGCTTTGGAATGCTCGATGCGGCAGTTCCCGGCCCCATGTTCACTTCACCCACCNCCGATGCCATCATCCCGGCCACCATTGCGGCGAACGCGGGCGCCGGTGTGGTCCATATTGTTAAGAACTACACCGGCGATGTTCTTAACTTTGAAACGGCAGCCGAAATGGTTGAAGCCGAAGGAATCAGCGTGCGCACGGTATTGGTGAACGATGACGTCGCCGTCGAAGACTCGCTTTACACGGCAGGGAGGCGAGGGNTTGCAGGGACAGTGCTGGTGGAGAAGATCGCTGGGGCAGCCGCTGAGCGCGGGNATGACTTGGATGGAGTGGCCGCCATCGGCAACCGTGTGAACGCGAACGTGCGCAGCATGGGCGTGGCTTTATCTGCGTGCACGGTTCCGCACGCGGGAGTGCCAAGTTTTGAATTGGCCGAGAATGAGATTGAGATTGGCATTGGTATCCATGGGGAGCCGGGCCGCCACAAGATCCCCATGGAGAACGCCGACGGGATCACCGAGAGGCTCCTTGAACCGATCCTTGCTGACCTTAAGCCGGCCGCCGGGGATAAAGTGCTGTTGTTTGTCAACGGCATGGGAGGCACCNCCACCAGTGAGTTGTACATTGTGTACCGGCACGCGGCCAAGGTCCTTGAAGCTGCCGGATTGGTGGTGGAGCGCTCACTGGTGGGCAACTACATTACGGCTCTTGAAATGCAGGGCTGCTCCATTTCGGTGCTGCGCCTGGACGATGAAATGACCGAGCTGTGGGACGCACCTGTCAACACACCGGCACTGCGATGGGGAATGTAAATGGCGAATTCAACAACAACAGTTTTGGATGTGGATTGGGCTGTTGACTGGTTGCGCAGGAGTGCCGCGGTTGTGGCCGAGAACCGCATGGCGTTGATTGAGCTGGACAGGGCTATTGGCGACGGCGACCACGGTGAGAATATGGACCGCGGTTTCAGTGCCATTGTGGAAAAACTCGATTCCGAGCCGCCGGCCACNCCCGGCGCAGCTTTCAAGCTGGCCGCCATGACACTGATGTCAAAGGTGGGCGGTGCGGCCGGGCCGTTGTACGGCACGGCGTTCCTGCGCGCAGCCACTGCCGTCGGTGATGTTCCTGAGCTTGATTCGGCCGCGGTCGCGGCAGCCCTGGCGGCCGCCCGCGACGGCGTGGTGGCCCGCGGCAAGGCGGAAGTTGGTGATAAGACCATGATCGACGCCTGGACTCCAGCCGTCGACGCTGCCGCCGAGGCGGCGGCGGCCGGCTCCAGGCCAGCTGCGGTGTTGTCCGCTGCCGCAACGGCGGCCGAGGCCGGNGCGGCCTCCACGGATCCGCTCGTGGCACACAAGGGTCGGGCCAGCTACCTGGGNGAGCGGGCCATCGGGCACCGCGATCCGGGCGCGGTCTCTTCCGCGCTCATCCTGCGTGCCGCCGCGCTGGCTGCCGGAGCTGACGCATGAGCGTGGGACTGGTGATCGTCTCCCACAGTGCCCAGCTTGCCGCAGGTGTGGTTGAACTTGCCGCTCAAATGGCTCCCGACGTGGCCTTGATCCCCGCCGGCGGGATGGACGACGGCGGCATCGGGACTTCCCTGGATAAGGTCATGGCAGCGCTGGGGCTGGCAGATACAGGAGACGGTGCGGTGGTCCTGACCGACCTTGGCTCGGCTGTCATGACGGCCGAATCAGCACTTGAATTCATGGGAAACCCAGAATCGGTACTGCTCGCCAACGCACCTTTGGTAGAAGGCGCGGTTGCCGCAGCGGTTGCCGCCCAATCAGGGGCTTCCTTGGATGTTGTCTGCAAAGCCGCAGAGACAGCCCTGCAGCCAGCGGCCGCTGTATCAGGGTTGGTTCCCNCAGCGGCGGGTGAACGGGCCGCGAGTGGGGTGTCCGGCGTCGAGCGGGCGNGTGATTCAGGCGGGGCCGTGGGTGCCGTGCTGACACTGATCAACCCGATGGGGCTGCACGCCAGACCGGCCGCAGTGCTAGCTGGTGAGCTCGGTGCCATGGATGTGGAGATTGAGATCAACGGGNTGGACGGGCAGTCGGTCATGATGCTCATGACACTCGGTGCTGGGCAGGGCACCGAGTTGCACGTGTCCGCAACAGGGCCCGATGCGCAGCGTGCGGTGGCTTTGNTGCGCACCGAGGTTGAGGCCGGTTTCGGCGAGGTCTGAGGCCGGCTTGTGAAGTGGGCTATTGGTGAGTGAGCCTGTCAAGGCATGGGTATGGACAGGCTCAACCACCGATGGTTTGCTAGGCAGGGAGCTGGTAGCCCGCATCCGTGAGTTGGGCCAAACCATCTCCAACAAGCCCGGCGAGGGCACGCTCCAACTGTGGTGCGTGGGTATTTAATCCATGTAATTTCCCCAGCTCCGGCGCCACTTCGGCATGGGTTTTGCCTGCTTCCACATCCCACAACAAATCAGCATGCACGGGTGCCTGTGCGGCACGCAGCACTGCCATGACCGCGCCACGAACCTGCCTGTCTGTCCCCGCCCACGGCTGGCCCTTAGGAATGTAAGTGGGTTCGGGTTGTCCGGCAGCAATCCAGGCGCATTTCTCCAGCACGGGGCAGTCACCGCATTTGGGACTGCGGGCGGTACAGATCAGCGCCCCNAACTCCATCACAGCAGCATTCCACAGCACAGATTCGGCGGCGTCTTCTGGCAGAAGCTGGCTAGCCAATGCCGTTTCAGCAGCGGTCAGCGCGGGAGCCGGAAGAGCCTGACCAATGACAAGGCGGGCATGGACCCGGCGAATATTGGTGTCCACAACCGTTGTGCGCCGGCCAAANGCGAACGCGGCAACTGCCGCTGCCGTGTACGTGCCCACACCGGGAAGTGCCAAAAGATCTTCGTAATTATCAGGTACGGAGCCACCGTGTTCCTGGAGGATCTGCCCCGCTGCAGCGTGCAGGCGCAGGGCGCGGCGCGGGTAGCCCAACTTGCCCCACGCGCGCAGCACATCAGCGGCAGGGGCGCCGGCAAAAGCGGCCGGAGTTGGCCAGCGTTCCAACCATTGTTCCCACACGGGTTGCACACGCACCACCGGTGTTTGTTGGAGCATGATCTCACTGACCAAGATGCCCCACGCCGAGCAGTTACGACGCCACGGCAAGTCTCTGGCTTGTTGCTGGAACCATTGCGTGATTTCCTGCTGCACCGCATCTCCCTTGGTAAGTGGCCGTTTCCGATGGCAGTGCTTCTTGATGTTCATCCCAGCACAGGCGTTTGCGGCCCTACAACTGTATCCAACATGCCTGGCGAGTCTGCCCCTAGATGGAATGCAACATGTGCACCCTCGGGTCAGATGGCGCGTTGGAGGGCCGCTACGGTGGCGTGGGTGGTGCGCCCATGGCCAGAGATTCGATAAGCTTCAGGGTGGGTACGACAGGGAAATCACCGGGTGGGAACAGGCCAACAGCCAGGCTGAGCGCCAAGCCTGCCACCACGGCCGGGCATTCTTCCCAAGTATTCCGCCGTCGCCGGCAAGTAGTAGGCATTCTGGTACTACTGGTCATTGCCGCCTTGGTCACCGGCGGGATCTTCATCTCAGGTCTTTTAGGTAACAGCACAACTGCCAAGCCCGACGCCGGGACTAACCCAGCTGCCGGCGGCACCACAGCGAAACCTGAGCCTGCAGCCAAACCCGGCACGCCGCCGTCGGCCGTGTGTGATGAAGCCGGGATCAAGGTCACCGCCGCTATGGACAAGCCATCGTATGGGCTTGATGAGATGCCGGTGCTGACCTTGCGGGTAACAAATACCGGCAAGGCTCCTTGCGATATCAACGTCGGGACCAGCCAAATGGAGTATCAAATCACCAGTGGTGATGACATCATCTTTAACTCCAAANACTGTCAGCTGGATCCCACCGACCTTGTGAAGAACTTGGCGCCGGGCGCCTCGGAATCGGCAAATCTTAAGTGGAAAGTTAACCGTAACGCCCCTGATTGTGCGCCGGTTGTGAGCGAACCCGGACGGNGCGGGGCCACCTACGTGCTGGTGGCAACTCTAGGAAAATGGTCCAGCGAAAGGNTCACATTCACGCTGCAGTAATTGCCCCGGTGACTGTTGTCTAGAGGAAGCGGTCCAGCAAGCTTGCTTCGGCAATGCGGGAAAGACCTTCACGGACGTTGCGGGCCCGTAGCTCGCCAATACCGTCAACCATCATGAGATCGTCAATGGTGGCCGCCATGAGGTTCTGCAACCCGCCAAAGTGATCGACAAGGCGCCCGGCAATTGCGGGAGGGACCGCCTTCAATCCAGACACCAAACGGTACCCACGGGGCTGGATGATGGCGTCGAGGGAATCATTGCCGCTGGCCAGGCCAACAATGTCAGCAATGAGGCTCAAGTCAATCAGGTCTGCCTGATCGATCTCCTGAAGTGCTTTCACCGCACCGTCAACATCGGTTGTTTCCGGGTTCGTGTAGTCACGAATGACCATGTCAGCGCCGGCGCCACGGGTGATAGAGAGCTCTTCCAGCTGCAAAGAGAGCAAACGGCCGTCAACACCGAGTTCAAGGACGTACTGGGCAATTTCCTCTGAAATCCTGCGCACCATCTCATGGCGTTGTAAGGTGACAGCCACGTCCCTGATGGTGACCATGGCCTCGATCTCCAGCGCTGAGAGGGAGCTTGTGACTTGATCGAGCCGGGCACGGTAACGTTCCAAGGTGGCCAGGGCTTGGTTGGCGCGGGCCAGGACCTTNTCTGAGCCTTCCAAAACGTAGCGTAGGCCGTCAATGTAAAGGGCGATGATTTGCATTGACTGGCTGACCGAAACTACCGGGAATCCTGTCTGAATGGCGACGCGTTCGGCCGTGCGGTGCCGGGTGCCTGACTCTTGGGTTTCAATGCTGGGATCCGGTACAAGCTGGACGGCAGCACGCAGGATCTTTGTGGCATCCTTATCGCACACAATGGCGCCATCCATTTTGGCTAGTTCACGCAGGCTTGTTGGGGCGAAGTCAATGCCAATTTCAAAGCCGCCGGAGCACAAGCTTTCAATGGTTTTATCTGACCCGAGCACAATGAGTGCCCCNGTGCGTCCGCGAAGAATGCGTTCCAGCCCGTCACGCAGCGGTGTGCCCGGTGCAACACGGGCAAGAGTGGCTTTCAGGGCCTCTTCGGGACTGCGAAGCATGGGCGGTTCCTTCTTTTCAAGCACGGGAATCCGCGCGAGTCACACTGCCCATGATAGTGGGAAGTAAACACGGTTACCGCTGGCAGGGCCCTAGTGCAAGCGGATCTTGACCGATCTGTGTCTTTGAGCGGTTCAGAGCACAGTCAGTAGGGTGAATGGGCTGTTGTGATCATTCGCCCGGGGCAGAGCCGCAGTGAATGACCGCAATCAACATCGAACGTTTTGACCAGCCCGGGACCGCGTTAGAGCTATTTGCCTGACGCCTGCCTGATCAGCGCTGATGGCGGTGCCGTGATCAGCGCAAACGGGGCTCGAGTGCGCCATGGAGTATGAGCTCTGTTGCTTCTGCGATGTGCTCAATTTCTTTGACCGTGAAATCGGGTGGGATAGTCCCGGGNCCTGCCGGGCTCCGGGGNACAAGAGCGTGTGTGTAACCCAGGCGGCTGGCCTCGTGGATGCGTTGGCTGATCCCCGGCACAGGGCGCACCTCNCCGGCAAGTCCCACCTCACCGAACGCGACCATCTTGGCATGCACCGGTTTGTTGGTTTTGGCCGAAACAATTGACAGTGCCACTGCCAAGTCCATGGCGGGCTCACTGAGCTTGGCACCGCCCACAGTTGCCACGTAGCTGTCATCAGCGTCCAGACGTAGCCCNGCCCGTTGCTGCAGCACTGCCAGCAGCATACCGATGCGGGTGGAATCAAGTCCGCTCACTGTCCTGCGTGGCTGGGACCCCACAGCTGGTGTCAAGAGTGCCTGGACTTCGGCGATCAGCGGACGGCGTCCCTCCATGGTCACCGTGATACATGTTCCGGACACCGGTTGGGATGTGCGCGAGGTGAACAGTCCGCTGGGATCGGCTAGGCCCTCAATGCCATCATCGGTGAGGTCAAAGCAGCCTACTTCATCTGTTTGGCCGTACCTGTTCTTCACCGCTCGCAACAGGCGAAGGCGTGAATGGCGTTCGCCGTCGAACTGACACACCACGTCAACAAGGTGTTCAAGGACGCGTGGGCCGGCAATGGAGCCGTCCTTTGTCACATGGCCCACCAACAACGTGGTCATGTTCAGGCGCTTGGCTGCGGCAATCAGGGACGCCGCCACCTCCCGTACCTGCGATACCCCGCCAGCGCTGCCGTCAACCAAAGCGCTGCTGAAGGTTTGCACCGAGTCCACAATCAACAGGGTGGGCTGCACAGCCTCAACCTGTCCAAGGGCCGTGCCAAGGTCTGTTTCGGCGCCCAAATAGAGGGTTTCTGCAACGGCGTTAATCCGCTCTGCACGCAGTTTTACCTGTGCCGCGGACTCCTCACCGGTCAGGTACAGCACCTTNTGTGGCGCCTGACCATGTTCATTGCGGGCAAATTTGGCAGCCACATCCAGCAAAAGCGTGGATTTTCCCACGCCGGGTTCCCCGGCCAGTAAGATCACAGCCCCTGGCACCATGCCACCACCTAGGACGCGGTCAAGCTCCGGCACGCCGGTGAGGTTGTGGGCAGCTTTNGACGCATCTACCTCAGAGATCAACTGAGCAGGGCGCACCACCGTGGTTGCGGCAGTTGTTCTAATGACGACGGTGCCAATTTCCTCCAGCGTGCCCCACGCCTGGCATTCGCCGCAGCGTCCAACCCATTTGACCGCCGTCCAGCCGCATTCGGCGCAGCGGAAATTTTGCCCGGTGTTGGTCTTTGCGCTTTCGATGCCATGGTTCAACCCTATCGCCGGGCACTGACATAGGAGCGCTCCGGGGCATAGCCGAGAGCGCCGCAGGCGGAGCGCAAGGGGCTAAAGGGTGGGCAGCAGCGATCTGGCGTCGGAAGGGTCCATCTTGGCGGCTTCGAGGAGGTCCACTATGAGTGTGCGAAANAGCAGCACCACCGTTTCACCTTCCATGCGCGTGATCTCCAAAGTTTGGGGNTGCAAGCGGGTGGCAATGTCGCCAAGGGCGTCGCGCGCATGGCTCAAACTGGCGCGGCTGGTTGTTTCAGAAAGTGCCGCCGCCAGCTCATCCACGGCTGATGCCGTCTCAGAGATGACCTCGGCCAGGTGCACGGTTCCGGTGTCAGTCAGAGCCGCATTATTGATGACACTGGCCAAGCGCCGGGCCAGAACCCGGCTAGAACGCATGGCGTAGTCCACGCGCAGCATCAATTTGGCTAGGCCCTGAACTTCCTGGCGATGGCGTCTGTACACGGGTGAAAGCTTGGCAATCTCCACAGATCCGCGCAGTCCCTGGCGCATGGCATCAATGCGCGGCTGCTGACTGCGGGCACGAACAAGTGCATGCCAGGCGGTGGTGGAATCGTTGTACAACAAGGCTGAGGCGCATTCACGAAGCACCAAGGAAAGTTCGCCGAGGACCTCTTTGAGATCGTCCTTTGGTTCGCGGCGAGGATCCCGCGGAACCAGAAATGTTGCCGCTAGGGCAAAACAACCGCCCACGACGGCGTCAAGGCTGCGGGTGAACGGCCCGCCTGCGGCAATGGGAAGCAAAACCACCAGCAGCGACTGCAACGCTAGTTGGGTGGTGAAGATGGCGCCACTGTCCAAAAATCTAGCCAACAAGATCGAGACGAACACTACTAAGGCAGCCTGCCAAATCCCGGCACCGAGCAAATGCAGCAAGAAATCGCCCAAAGCAATGCCAATGGTGCAACCCAATCCCACCTCAAGGACGCGGCGCAGGCGCGGGTCCCGTGAAAATCCCAACGCAATGACGGCGCTGGTGGCCGCAAACAAGGGACTGTGGTGGCCCAGCACGAGTTCGGAGAAATAGTAGGCGCCCACCGCACAGATGGCCATCACGAAAGCAGGTAGCACCGAGTTCGCGCTGCGGCGCAGACCCAAACGGGCGCGACGCTTNAAAAATAGAAATGTTTCGGTGGGCCGGGTTGACTGTGCTTGGGCTGATTCGGCCATGGAGATAAGTCTATGCTCGCGCGCCCATTCCCAGAGTAAGCGGTCCTTGAACAAAGAGAACCACAGCGTTAGGGGCACCTGAAAACATGAGTAGTGTGGCCGGCGTCGTACATAAAGCAAAGAATCCCCGCAGCGTTAACCTTCCGTTCACGTGGGCGGGGCCGTTGCTTCACCTGCGGCTCCTACGCTCGAAGAGTAATGAATCGAAAGCACCCAACGAAGAGGTAAATCGCGTGAAGGCACTTCACATTGGCCGCGTTGTAGCAGTACTGAGCGTTAGCGCATTGGCACTGACGGCCTGCGGAACTGACAACGTGGTGACCNCCGGAGCCAGCAGGCCCGCCGCGGCCAGCACGGGCGTCACCGGCACTTTGACCGGTACAGGCGCCAGCTCCATCTCCGCCGCCATGGATGCCTGGAAGGCCGGCTTCGAGTCCGCCAACTCCGGCGCCAAGATCCAGTACTCCCCGGAAGGTTCCGGGGCAGGGCGCAAGGCGTTGATCGCCGGCGCAGTGCAGTTTGCCGGTTCCGATGCGTACCTGAAGGACGAAGAGTTGGCCTCCGCCAAGGACAAGTGCGGTCCCGAGGGCGCCATCAACGTCCCGTGGTACATCTCACCGATCGCTGTGGCGTTCAACGTTGAAGGTGTCAAGGACCTTAAGCTCGACGCCGGCACCATCGCCAAAATTTTCCGCGGCGACATCAAGAACTGGAACGACGCCGCCATCAAGGCCGCCAACCCTTCGGCGACGTTGCCTGATCTGGCCATCACCNCCGTGCACCGCTCGGATAACTCGGGCACCACCGAGAACTTCACTGACTACCTAGCCGCCGCAGCCTCGNGGGTATGGACCGATAAGAAGTCCGGGGACTGGCCCAGCGCGTTGCCGGGAGAAAACGCCAAGGGCACCTCAGGTGTAGTCAAAACTGTTAGCGAGACAGCTGGTGCCATCACCTACGCCGATGACTCAGCAGTCACCGACGCCCTAGGCAAAGTTGAGCTGAAGGTCGGCGACTCCTACGTGCCCGTCACAGCAGAGTCGGCAGCCAAGGCTGTTGACGCCGCCACAGTAGTTGAAGGCCGTTCACCGAACGACCTCTCCCTGAAGCTTGACCGCACCACTACCGTGGCTGGCGCCTACCCGGCCGTCTTGGTCTCCTACGGCGTCTTCTGTGCCTCCTACCCGGATGCGGCCACAGCTGACCTAGTGAAGTCCTTCGGCAACTTCGTCATCAGCGACGAGNGGCAGAAGCAGGCCGGCGACGCCGCCAAGAGTGCCNCGCTCTCTGCCGAACTGGCAGCTAAGGCCAAAGCCTCGATCGACTCCATCAGCGTTGGCTCCAAGTAAGCGTCAGTAGAAAGTACTAGATTGTCCACCACAAAGCTCGCACCCACATCAGAAACAGGGCGCTTTGCAACAGGGCGCACCGGAGATCGAGTCTTCCNNGGTGCGGCACTGGGTGCCGGTGCGCTCATTGTTGCCGTGCTGTTTGCCGTGGCATTGTTCCTGGTAGTCCAGGCACTACCCACGTTCAGCGCGAACCCTGCCGATATCTCTGGTGGTGAAGGCTTCTTCGCCTACATCTTCCCGATCGTCATTGGCACGTTGATTGCAGCCACCATCGCGCTGCTGATCGCCACGCCCATCGGCGTGGCCGTGGCCTTGTTTATCTCGCACTACGCTCCGCGCAAGCTGGCCCGCGGGCTGGGCTATGTGGTGGACCTTCTGGCAGCCATCCCTTCAGTTGTCTATGGTGCTTGGGGTGCAAGCTTTNTGGCTTCCTCGTTTAAGGTTCCCTACGCATGGCTGGCTGAGAACTTTGGCTGGATACCGATCTTCGGCGGTCCTGCCTCTGGCACTGGCAAGACCATTCTCACCGCTGGCATTGTGCTAGCAGTGATGGTGTTGCCGATTATTGCCTCACTCACCCGGGAGATTTTCCTGCAGGCACCCATGCTGCACCAAGAAGCGGCGTTGGCGTTGGGTGCCACCCGGTGGGAAATGATCCGTATGGCAGTTCTACCCTTTGCCCGCGGCGGCATCATTAGCGCCGTCATGCTGGGCTTGGGCCGTGCGCTGNGTGAGACCATGGCCGTGGCCCTTGTGCTCTCCTCGNGCCCTCTCATCGCCTCCTTGATCCGATCCGGCAACCAGACCATTGCCGCCGAGATCGCCCTGAACTTTCCCGAAGCCTTCGGTCTACGCATGCATGAGCTGATTGCGGCAGGCCTGGTGCTGTTCCTCATCACTTTGGTGGTGAATATGGTGGCCCGTGCCATTATCAACCGCCACAAAGAATTCTCGGGAGCCAACTAACATGGTCACTCTCCTCACCGAACGCAAGCGCTCCGCCTTGACGCGTGGCCGCCTGCCCCGCTACACCNCCTATGTGATTGCCGTTAGCGCCGTCATTGTCTCCGCCGCCCTCATGGCCCTGATCGGGTTCAATGTCTTTGGCTGGGCTGTACTTTCGGCGGTGTTGTTTGCCGCCGCCAACGTCACGAGTGCAGCCGTGGTTGAGGGGCGCCGCAAGGCCACCGATAAATTGGCCACCTCGCTCATTGTTGGAGCCTTCCTGGTGGCCCTGTTGCCACTTGTCTCTGTCATCTGGACGGTGCTTGTCAATGGAATTCCAGGGCTGCTGACACAGGGGTTCTTGGGTACGTCCATGAACGGCGTTACAGGTGCCGTAGACAACGCCTCAGTGAAGGATGGCACCNCCGTAGTGGGTGGTGTCTACCATGCACTTGTGGGCTCGGTGCTGATCACCCTCTGGGCCACCATCATCTCTGTGCCTGTTGGCCTGCTCACTGCCATCTACATTGTTGAGTACAGCGCCGGGAACCGCTTCTCCAAGGTCATCACGTTCCTTGTGGACGTCATGACGGGTATCNCCTCCATCGTCGCCGGCTTGTTCGCAGCAGCGTTCTTCGCCATGATCCTAGGGCCAGGCACCAAGACCGGGTTCGTGGCCGCCGTGGCACTGTCAGTGCTTATGATCCCGGTGGTGGTGCGATCCAGCGAGGAGATGCTCAAGATTGTGCCCAACGAACTGCGCGAGGCTGCCTACGCACTCGGTGTGCGCAAGTGGCGCACCATTCTCAAAGTGGTCATTCCGACGGCGATCTCGGGCATCGCCTCCGGTGTCACCTTGGCCATTGCCCGGGTGATCGGTGAAACTGCTCCGCTGCTTGTCACCGCAGGGTTCGCCACCACTATCAACATGAACGTTTTCGCCGGCTGGATGTCATCGCTGCCCACGTTCATTTATACGCAGATCATGACGCCCACCTCGCCGTCGAACCCGGACCCGTCCACGCAACGTGCCTGGGCTGCGGCACTTNTGCTGATCATTCTTGTCATGCTCTTGAACCTCGGCGCCCGCCTAGTGGCCCGGATCTTCGCGCCANAAACCGGCCGCTAAATCATTGTGAAAAGGAATTCTAGCTATGTCCAAACGTATTGATGTCAGTGACCTGAATGTCTACTACGGCGATTTTCGTGCCGTGGAAGATGTCAATATCACCCTCGACGCCAAGTCCGTCACGGCCTTCATCGGCCCCTCCGGTTGTGGCAAATCAACGTTCCTGCGCACCTTGAACCGCATGCACGAGGTCATCCCCGGCGCCCGCGTTGAGGGCAAGGTGCTCCTGGACGGCGACAACCTGTACGCCGACGGTGTTGATCCCGTGACCGTGCGAAGCCAGATCGGCATGGTCTTCCAGCGCCCCAACCCTTTCCCCACCATGAGCATCCGCGATAACGTGCTGGCCGGTGTGAAACTGAACAGCCGCCGCATGCCCAAATCCGACGCCGATATTTTGGTGGAGAAGTCCCTGCGGGGAGCCAACCTGTGGAACGAGGTCAAGGATCGCTTGGAGAAGCCCGGCTCCGGTCTTTCCGGTGGCCAGCAGCAGCGACTGTGCATTGCCCGCGCCATCGCGGTTTCACCCGATGTGATCCTCATGGATGAGCCGTGTTCGGCCCTGGATCCGATCTCCACCCTGGCCATCGAGGACCTCATCAACGAGCTCAAGGACGAGTACACGGTGGTTATTGTCACGCACAATATGCAGCAGGCGGCTCGCGTCTCGGACAAGACGGCCTTCTTCAACATTGCCGGCACCGGAAAGCCCGGCAAATTGATTGAGTTTGCCGAAACTGCCACGATTTTCAACAATCCCGGGNAAAAGTCCACAGAAGACTACGTCTCCGGCCGCTTCGGCTAGTCCCCACGCCCTCCCAATGTCCAGCCGCTGGCGCGTCTGCACATTGGGTCCCTCGGGCGCGTGGGCCCACCCAGACGCTCCCACGCCCTCCCGCGCAGCCATACGGAGCCATTTGCGCCCCGCGAGACCGCGCCTTAGCCGGTTGCCTGCGTCTGGCCCGCGAAACCGCTGCTGGGCAGCAGCTGTTTGGCGGGGAAGCGCGGGAGTGCAGGGGAAGCGCGGTTAGGCGCGGGCTCGTTGGCAGGTGTGGTCCGTCGTGCCTGAAGATTTACCCAGACGCCCCACACGCCCATACGGAGCCATTTGCCCCCGCGAGTCCGCGCCTTAGCCGGTTGCCCGCGTCTGGCCCGCGAAACCGCTGATGGGCAGCAGCTGTTTGGCGGGGAAGCGCGGGAGTGCAGGGGAAGCGCGGTGAGGCGCGGGCTCGTTGGCAGGTGTGGTCCGTCGTGCCTGAAGATTTACCCAGACGCCCCACACGCTCCCAGACGCTCCCCACGCCCTCCCACGCAGCCATACGGAGCCATTTGCGCCCCGCGAGACCGCGCCTTAGCCGGTTGCCCGCGTCTGGCCCGCGAAACCGCTGCTGGGCGGCAGCTGTTTGGCGGGGAAGCGCGGGTATGCGGGGAGGCGCGGGCGTGGCGAAGACGTGAATTAGGCCAGCGGCGNNAGTGCCAGAAAGAACAGTGCACCTAATGCCACACAGACGATGGGNGTGGCCACCCAGGCGCCAAGAATCTGCGTTAGCACCCTGCCATTGGTGGAAGCAAAGCGCTGGTTGGCCCCGGCCCCGACAATGGCTGCTGTGACAGTGTGTGTGGTGGATAACGGCATGTGCAGACCAATGGCGCCAAAGAAGAGCAGTCCAGCGCCCACCAGCTGTGCCACAAAGCCACGCAGGGGATCGATTCGAACCAAGCGATGACCCATGGTGTAGGAGATCCGCCACCCGCCAAAGAGGGTTCCGGCGGTGAGCAGCCCGGCGGTAAACAGCGGCACCCAGAGCGGGATTTCCCCAGCCCCGATGGTACCGGCGGCTATCAGGGCGAACAGGACTACCGCCGTCGTACGCTGTCCGTCTTGGAGGCCATGCCCAAAGGCAACGGCAGCACCAGCCACGGACTGCAGTTGGCGCATACGTCGGTTGACTTTGTTGGGTGCAGAATTACGGGCCGCCCAGGACGTGGGATAAACAGCGGCAAAACCCAAAACAAACGCAACCACGGGNGAGACCACCAAAGGCAGCAGCACCAATGTCAGCATGGTGGTATTGATACCCTCAAGCGGGGTNTGTCCAATAGCGGCCGATCCCAGAGACGCACCAACCAATGCGCTAATGAGTGCGTGCGTGGAGGAGGAGGGAAAGCCTCGCCACCAAAGATAAATGCCCCACAAGCTGGCCCCAATGAGGGCGGCCAGCAACAGAATCAGCCCGCTCTTGCCCGGNGGAACCGTAAATAACCTGTCGGCAAANGCTGCTGTCAGCGCCACGCTGGACAACGCCCCNAAACAGTTGAACAAGCCTGCCAACAAGACGGCGATCGAAGGTGTCAGCGCGCGGGTGCGTACTGAGAGTGCCACTGCCGAGGACGCATCGCGGAAGCCGTTCAGGAACGCAAANACTGCAGCCATGGCGATCACGACACTGAGCAGAAAACCACCGAGCTCAGGATTCCTTGACGATGATGCTGCCCACTTGTGTGGCAACTGCGCGCATCTGGCTGCTGGCAGCCGCAAACTGATCGGCAAGTGTCCTGTATTTGGCGAAAGTTGTTGGGCTGTGGGCTTCAAGGAGTTCGGCAACCAGTACTCGGTGGGTGTGATCGGCACGTTTAGAAAGCCGCAAAACTTCTAGCCAATAGTCCTCAAGGCTGTCTAAGTCGTTGAGGGACTTCATTGCAGCTGCAGTTAGCTCTGCCTGCCGCGATAAGATCTCAAGCTGGTCGCTGACACGGGTGGGGACGCGGTCCAGGGTATACAGTTCAATGACTTCACCTGCACCCGTAAGAATTTCACTGGTTTCGTTGAGCAGTTGACCCAAGGCATACAGGTCTTCGCGTGGCAACGGGTTGATGAAACTCGTGCGCATAGCTGTCAGGAGCGTTGCAAAATCGGCGGTGGAGGCGGCTTCNTGCTGGCGCAGGGACTCGGTGAGGGAGGCAAAGTCTGCACGCCCTGCTCCGAGTAGTTCCGCCAGAGTTTGGGCTCCAGCCAGAATATGCTCAGACATGCGGGCGAGTGCTTGAAGCCCGGCAGTCTCTTGGGGNAACAGTCGAAGCTTCACCATGAGACCTTTTGTTTGCGGATCCCCATAAGGTTCCGGGTAGTTTAAGGGCATAAAAGTGGTGTCGAACCGGGAGCGCCTCTCGGCACAAGGCCGCTCTAGGCGGCTATAAAATGGAGCCCGGGGTTCCACGGTTCGACACCGCTTTCAGTCTTCTACGTCCTGCCCCGGCTGTCAACTGGAGTCCGGTTTGCTAGTCCAATTCGCCCTTACGCCAAGACTTGGCCGCGCCCTCGAGATCTTCTGCCGTACGAACCAACTGGTGGGCTTTCTTGGTCAGCGTGGCTGCATGCTCGGGGTGAGCCACCTCACGCTCATCAGCCATTGTGGCTTGGCCCAGTGCAACAACCCGGCAAAATGCGGCGGACCGGTCAAGGGCAACGTCAAAATCGCCGTCGAACGCACCGGAGAGAATGGCATTAGCCATGACGCTGATTTCCTCAGCGCCGGGCGGCTCAGCAACTCCTGCAACAGCATTGGCGACCTGGGCTTTCAACTGACCTGCACGGAAGAAGACGCTGATGCCTTCAGGGTCCTGCAGGGTTGCTGCGCGCAAGGCGTACAAACGCCACAGAGCTCCCGGTAATGAGCGGGCCGGGCTTGCCGCCCACATCTCAGCAATGGCTTCAAGCCCCTGCTTGTCCGCAAGCTTCACCAGGCGTTTGGTGATCTCCGGGTCATTGCTGGCCCGGCCACTGTGCACCAAGGCGCGGGCGGCAAGATGGGCTGCCTCGGACACGCGCGCCGGATCGATGCCACCGGCGAACGGCTCAAAGTCTGCAGGCGAAAAGGGCACTGGCTTATGCGGTCGGGGAGTGTTGCTGACTGGTCGATCATTCATGACACGACACTACCCCGCTCTCTGGTGTGGTCGAGGGAATTGGTGGGCTGGCGCGCAATTGCATGGATCGGTTGTGGAGCTGGGCACCACCTCAAGGGCGCTAAAGCCGGATGCATTAGTGGCGCAATTGCATTCTGGTGCGTACCGTGCGGTAGTCTAATATGCGTCAACTTTTGCAAAGATGATTTCATCATTGCTAAGTTGTTAGTAGGTGGGGCCTTTAGCTCAGTTGGTAGAGCATCGGACTTTAATCCGTGGGTCGCGGGTTCGAGCCCCGCAGGCCCACCGCGCATGAAAATGCCACCGTTTGACGTAATTGCCATGGTTTGTACTATGGCAATCACGTCAAACGGTGGCATTTTGCGTTGCCCTCATGTTGCCCTCATGAGGACCCCGCTGACTCCAGTGCCGTGATGAACTCCTCGGAGGTGGTGGGNGTTGAGAACGTGGGNTAGTCGAATTTCACTGCCGAATCACCCTCCACGCTTGTGGCGGCCACGGCATCGGTCAGGGTGACCACGTTGTAGCCCCGCTCGTAGGCGGTACGCATAGTGGATTCCACACAGCAATTGGTCAAGAACCCGGCCAGTGCCACAGTTTTGATGCCTTTAGCACGCAGAATGAAGTCGAGGTTGGTGCTGCCAAAGGCGTCCAGTCCGCGCTTACCCTCAATAACAATGTCGTTCTCTGCCGGAGCGAACCGGTCCATAATTTGTGCACCCCAGGCTCCTTTAACAAATGCCGTGGCGTCCACCACGCCTTTGAGAATTCCGTAGGGGTGTTTGGAAATCTCGTTGTACCCGGGTGCGAAGCTGATGGGCGAGTGGATGATGGTAGCCCCGGCGGCACGGGCGGCAGCTAGCACTTTAGCCGCGTTATCCAAAGTGCTATTAGCCTCCATGGAGTCCTTCACTGCACCGTGCAAGACACCACCTTCGGAAGTGAAGTCGTTCTGGAATTCAATAAANACCACAGCAGTGGAATCGGTGTCCATGGCAATCTCCTTGGGTTGAGGCGCAACTTCTCACGCCACGGCTGAATCTACCGCCGCCACGAGAACATTGGTAGAGCCAGCGAAGATGGCAAGATAGTTCCATGACAACAAATGCGCCCGCGCTTGCCCTGACCATCGCCGGATCCGAAGCGACAGGCGGTGCAGGTGCCCAAGCCGACCTGAAGACGTTCCAGGAACTGGGCGTGTTCGGCATTGTGAACCTCACCTGCATTGTCTCCTTTGACCCTAAGGACAATTGGAATCACCGCTTTGTTCCGGTGGACCAACAGGTTATTGCGGACCAGTTGGAAGCCACGACGGCGGCTTATGGTGCTGCTTCTGGGGCGCCGACGGTGCTGGAGACGGTAAAGATTGGCATGTTGGGCAGTCCAGCTACTATCAGCACGGTGGAAGCTGCACTCAAGGCTGCTGCTTTCAAGCACGTGGTGCTTGACCCGGTGCTGATCTGTAAGGGTCAGGAGCCTGGCCACGCTTTGGATACCGATCAGGCCCTGAAGTCTCAGATCCTGCCACTGGCCACCTTCGTCACCNCCAACCACTTTGAAGCGGAGTCCCTCTCCGGTTTGGAAATCAACAACGTTCAGGACCTGGTGGCAGCGGCCCGTAAGATCCATGAGATCAGTGGGGCAGCAGTGCTGGCCAAGGGTGGGGTTCGCCTTGAAGGTGCCGACGCCGTGGACGTTTTCTTTGACGGGGAAACTCTTGAAATTCTGAGCGCTCCCAAGGTTGGTGAAGTGGCTGTTTCTGGGGCTGGTTGCACACTGGCGGCAGCAGTGACGGCCGAATTGGCTAAGGGTGCCACGCCGTTGGAGGCCGCCCGCACCGCTAAAGCGTTCGTTACCGAGNGGATTAAANATCGTGTTTCCTCGGGTGCGCCGTTCACTGCCCTGTGGCAAGGTGGCGCTGGTGCGCAGGCCAGCTAGCCCCGGAGTTTAAGGACGGCGCCAGAACACTGTTGCCAGCACCTGTTCAGTGTGCCAAGCTCACTTTATGAGTGCGAACGCAGCCCAAGAATCTGACNCCTTTGACGCCACAGTTCGGATGACGCGCAACGATCCCTTGCATCGCTATGAGCTTNTTGCTGCGGATGAAATGGCGGTGATCATCACGTTCAAGGACCGACCCGGGCACATAGACCTCATCCATACTGAGTCGCTTCCTGGCTTCGAGGGGAGAGGACTGGCGAAGGTGCTTGCGCGCTACGCCCTCGACGACGTGGTGGCCTCGGGCAAGCGGATCATCCCGCACTGCAGTTATGTTCAGCGGTTCATTGAGAAACACCCGGACTTGTACACGCTGTACACAGACTTCCCGCAGGGGCGTAGGTGGGGCGTCCAACCGCGCTCATCACAGGTGCCACCTCCGGGCTAGGTGCCGAGTTCGCCCAGCAGCTAGGACGCTCACAGCATGACTTGGTGCTGGTGGCTCGGAATGTGCAACGCTTAGAAGCCAAGGCTGTGCGGTTGCGGAGCGATTTTGGTGTACAGGTTCAAGTCCTGCCCGCTGACTTAATTACGGACGACGGCGTTGCTTGTGTCCGTGCCCGGCTGGCTGATCCTGCCCAGCCAGTTTCTGTGCTGGTCAACAATGCCGGGTTCAGCCTGATCAAAGCCTTTGAGAACAATACTGTGGAGGATGAAACAGCGCATCTGCGTATTTTGGCCCGCACCNCCATGGAACTGGCACACGCGGTCCTGCCTGGGATGCTGGAACGGNGGCAGGGGCGGATCATCAACGTTTCAAGTGTTTCAGCGTTCATTCCGAGGNGGACCTACGGTGCCGCCAAAGCATGGCTGACAAGTTTCAGCCGTGCAGCCAATTTGCGGTATGGGCCCCAAGGGGTGAAAGTGACGGCCGTGTGCCCAGGATTTGTGCACACCGAATTTCACCAGCGAATGGGCGCCAACATGACCGGGGTGCGGTCTNTGATGTGGCTCCACGCCGAACAAGTGGTGCGTGAAGGGCTGGCAGATAACGCCGCAGGCAAGGCAGTCTCCATTCCTTCTCGACGCTATGCCACGCTCATGGCTATCAGCCGGTTCGTTCCAGATAAGCTGGCAGCGGCCGCTGGCAACCGCGGGCGGTAGGCCCCATTCCTCGAACCGAACGGGTCGCTGGCGATCCGTTCCCGGGTCCCTAGGAGTTGTGGGCCCACCCAACTCCTTGCGTTGGTGAGCCCATCCTCTTAGTACTCGGAGCTCGGGCGCCCCACTGTGACGGGGATGCCGGTACCGGGNGTTGCCGGCTCATAGGAATCATCAAACGGCAGATAGTCCATATCCAACAGCGGGTTTTGATCCTGTGTTGCCACCAGCTCCCGAGCCTCCTCCTCTGTGGCCACACTCGGCATGGAACCTGGCAGCGGTTTCTGAGCAGATTCACGCAGGAAGTAGATGGCTCCGGCGCCAATGGCCGAGGTGAACATCAGATAGTACGCGGGCATCATGTCATTGCCCGTCATCGTGATCAGTCCCTTCATGATGAAGGGNGCGGTGCCACCAAAGATCGCCACAGCAAAGTTGTACGAGATCCCCATGCCGCCATAGCGGCTAGACGTNGGAAACAGTGCTGGCAGCGACGATGCCAGATTCGCTACATAGAACGTGACTGGGAAGGCGATCAGCGCCAAGCCGAGCAGCGTGGACCACACAGGCCCCATACCTATCAGCAGGAAAGCGGGNGTGGCCAGTACCACGGTGCTCAATGCGCCTACCCACAAAACTGGGCGGCGGCCCACCCTGTCAGAAAGGCGGCCAGTGAGCGGGATACACACTGCCATGGCGACCAGAATGGGGATGGTCAGCAAGGTTCCGTGCACAGGGTCGTAGCCCTTTGACTCGGTCAGGTACGTGGGCATGTATGAGGTCAGTGCATATCCCACCGTATTGGCTGCTGCCACCAGCACCATGGCAAGCACAATCTGGCGCCAGTACACCTTGACGAGCCGGACCGGACCGCCGGAAGCGTCTTCATCACCAGCCGCGGCAGACTTGGAAGTAGCCTCATTAGCGTCCAAGGTTGCCTGGAACTGNGGNGACTCTTCAATTTTCATCCGGAAATACACGGCGATGAGGCCAAGTGGACCCGCGATCAANAATGGAATGCGCCAACCCCACTGCTCCATGGCCTCCTGGCCAAGCGTCAGCTGCATCACTGAGACCAGCGCAGCACCAATGGCGAAGCCCATGTAGCTGCCAAAGTCCAGGATGCTGGCAAAGTAGCCACGTCGCTTGTCAGGTGCATATTCGCTAACAAAGGTGGTGGCACCTGCGTACTCGCCGCCGGTGGAAAAGCCCTGAATGAGTTTCACTACCACCAGGAGAACAGCAGCCCATATGCCGATCTGTGTATATCCGGGCAACAGCCCTACTGCGAACGTAGACGCCGCCATGACCATCAGGGTCGTGGCAAGTACCTTCTGGCGCCCCACTTTGTCACCGAGCCAGCCAAAGACAACACCACCTAGTGGCCGTGCCAGGAATGTCGCGGCAAAAGTTCCCAAGAGGAAAAGTGTCTGGACATCCCGGTCGGCATCGGGGAGGAACACCGGGCCCATGGTACCGATCAGGTATCCAAAGACACCGACGTCATACCATTCCATGGTGTTGCCAACAACAGTGCCGCTGAGGGCTTTTCTGAGCATGGGCTTGTTAACAACATTGACGTCGCCTACGGCTAGCCTGCGTTTTAAGTGTGGGCAGGCGAGCCTTTTTACTCGTACCTGAGATCGATCTGAGGTGTCCTTGACACCTGGTTCCGGTCGAATCGTGCTTGGGTCTATGGGCATTTGCTCATCCCCTTAAGGAGGCTAGTTGCTTGCGACTTACGGTTGCTTCTTTTCGGACAGACCATCAATTCTAGCAGATGGGTCATTTTGTACCCTTGGGAGGGTCCTGTCAACACAAAAACCGCAGAAAGGAGCCTGTCGGCGCCGTTTCTGCGAGGTTTTTCAGGGTGTATGTGGGTGCAGGATCAGGCGTCGTGGTTGATTTGAAGAATCTTAACAAGCGCCTCCAACGCCTCTGCTGCGGAGTCGTCATCGGTGCGCAAAACAACAACTTCGCCATATTCCACACCCAAGCTCATGAGCGCCAGCATGCTATCGGCGTCGACAGCGTCCTCAAGAGGATCGTCACTGCGCGCAATGGTCACTTCCGCGCCCAGTTTGCCGGCAGCTTCGGCGAAGATCGATGCGGGCGGGCGTGCAGCCCAACGGTGCTGGCAATGGTGGCTGATCGTTCAATCATGGTGTTCTCCAACTCGTTCTCTGGTGTTGTGTGGTGGGGTGCTTTGGGGCGGGTTGTATTACAGGCCTAGCTCAGCCAGGGCGGGCAGCCCGGCACGGACAAGCTCGCGGGCCTCGGCTGCGGATGCTGCATCCACGGCGCGTAGCGCCAGTGCACGGGCTTGGTGAAGTGTCACGGTGCGCAGGACTGCACTGACGGCTGGCAGCGCACGCGGNGTCATGGACAGTGACGTGACGCCTAACCCTGCAAGCACGACGGCGAGAACAGGGTCCGCTGCCGACTCCCCGCAGACCCCCACCGGTTTGGGCACGGAGTCCTCGAGGGCTTGCGCGGCCGAGTGCCTGGCTTGGGAGGCGGCGCCGTCGACCGTGGCCCGGATGAGCGCCAGCACAGCAGGCTGCCACGGGTCGTTCAGTGCGGCAAGGGTGCCCAACTGCCTGTCGGCTGCCATGGCGTACTGCGTGAGATCGTTGGTGCCCAGGCTGGCGAATTCCACGTGGTCGAACAGGTGCCTGGCGGTCAGTGCCGCGGAGGGCACTTCCACCATGACGCCGGGGATTCTCAACCCTGCTTCGGTGCATAATACGGCAAAGTTGGATGCCTCGGCAGCGGTGGAAATCATGGGNGCCATGACCCATATGACGGCCTGTGACTGTGCGGCAGCGTCGGCTATGGCGGTAAGCTGCCGGGCCAAAACACCCGGTGTGGTGGTGTCCGTGCGGTAGCCGCGAACGCCCAGCGCCGGATTTGCTTCGCTGGTATCTGTCAGGAAAGGAAGCGGTTTATCTGCACCGGCGTCGAGCGTCCTGACCACCACCTTCTGGCCGGGGAACGCATCGAAAACACCCTTGTAAGCGGCCACCTGATCGGCATGGGACGGCTCGGTGTCATGGCCCAAGAAGCAGAATTCGGTGCGCAGCAGACCCACCCCNTGTGCGTTTGCTGCGGCGGCCTCCCGGGCATCGCCTGCACCACCAACATTGGCGAGCAAGGGCAGCAGCGTGCCATCCGCCAGGCGGCCTTCGCCGTCGAAGACGCTCAGCAGCGAAGCCTGCTCCTGCCAAACGGCCACAGCTGCACGTTCGGCGTCGCCTGGTTCGGTGCTAACCACNCCTGCCGACCCGTCAACGTACACCGGTCTACCGTCGGCCAGCGTGCCCACTCCTAGGGCAGCAACCACGGCTGGCAGGCCCAGGGCCCTGGCGATGATGGCGGTGTGCGACTGCGGCCCTCCGCCTGCCGTGACCAGGGCTACCACCTTGTTCGGGTCAAGGGTGGCCGTGTCGGCGGGNGCAAGATCCTCGGCCACCAAGATGAAAGGTGCATCGGAGTGGGGNATTTCAGGNGCGGGAACGCCACGCAGTTGCGCCACGATGCGGGACTTGACGTCGTGGACGTCGTGGGAGCGTTCGGCCATGTAGCCGCCCAGGCCCTTGAGCATGGCTGCCACGGATTCTCCAGCCTCCCAGATGGCCCGTTCAGCCGATGTACCGGAATTGATGAGCTTCACGGCGGCTTTGATCAGCATGGGATCGGTGGCCATCAGCGCGGTGGCCTCGAGGACGTCCTTGCCGGTGCCCTCCACCCTGCCGGCACGGGCCAGCAACTGGGCCTTGACAGCGGCACCTGCTTCCTTGAGCACGGCAGCGGCCGTCTCGGGTGCCGTGGAGCTGGACAACTTTTCACCCACGGGTGGTTCGGCCAAGGCTGCGGGCATGTGCCGGACTGGGCCAATGACACGGCCCCGGGAAACGCCAACTCCAACAAAGTTTTGCATAACTGTTCCTTTGAAAGTCACTTCTAGCTGTTCTGTGCAACGAGCTGCTGTGGGGCAACAGTATCAACGGGCTTGCGGACGGCCCAGCGTTTGAGGGCCAACACCGCCAAGGCGCCAACCACCATGCCCACCACGATGGAGAGGACGAACATGAGGACATTGCCGATGGCGAAGAAGACGAAGATTCCTCCGTGCGGGGCCTGCGAGGTGACGTGGAAGGCCATGGTCATGGCACCGGTCACCGCACCGCCGAGCATCATTGACGGGATGACGCGCAGCGGGTCTGCGGCGGCGAAGGGAATGGCGCCTTCGGAGATGAAGGAAGCACCCAGTAGCCAGGCAGCCTTGCCGTTTTCACGCTCAGCCAGTGAGAAGCGCTTCTTGTCCAGCGCGGTGGCAAGTGCCATGGCCAGCGGTGGGACCATGCCCGCAGCCATGACGGTTGCCATGATTTCCCATGGGGCCTGGTTGGCGATGCTGCCCGCACCAAGGCCGGCGACGGCGAACGCGTAGGCCACCTTGTTGACGGGGCCGCCAAGGTCGAAGCACATCATCAGTCCCAAGATGATGCCGAGCACGACGGCGGAGGCACCGGACATGCCTGTCAGCCAGTGGTTCAGGCCGTTGGAGAGGGCGGCAATGGGGGCGCCAAGGAACAACAGCATGGCACCGGAGGCAATGATGGAACCAAGCAGCGGGATGATCACAACAGGCATGAGTCCGCGCAGCCAGCGCGGCACCTGCCACGTGCCGATCCAGTACGCCGCGAGACCTGCCAGCAGACCACCGACAAGGCCGCCGAGGAAGCCGGCGCCCATGAAGACGGCGACGGCGCCTGCCGTGAAGCCGGGTGCGATGCCGGGGCGGTCGGCGATGCCGAACGCAATGTATCCCGCCAGTGCCGGGACAAGGAAGGCCATCGACAGGCTGCCGATCTGGAACGCCACGGCGCCCAGGTAGGCTCCGAGCGGGCCCAGGGCCTGGGCAGGATAGTCGGTGGGCAGGTTGGTCAGGCTGTTGGATGTAAGGATCTTGCCCGCAAAGTCGGGAATCGCGAATCCGCCGAGCAGGAAGCCAAGGGCGATCAGGAGCCCGCCGCCTGCAACAAACGGGATCATGTAGCTGACACCCGTGAGCAGGACCTTCTTGATCTTGCTGCCCAGACTTTCCCCNGATGCCGCGGCCCTCTGGTCCGCGGCTTCCTCGGCACCGAAGTGAGGTACCCGGTGGGCGTTGGGGTTCTCGGCTGCCGCCAGTGCTTCTTGGATCATCTTGGCCGGCTCGTCAATGCCGCGCTTGACGGGCGAGCTCACCAGTGGTTTGCCGGCGAAACGCTCCTTGCCGCGCACATCCACATCGACGGCGAAAATCACGGCATCAGCGGCCGCAATGACGGCTGGGTCTAGCGGTGTCACGGCGCCGGAGCCCTGCGTCTCAACCTGTAGATCCACGCCAGCCTCCTGCGCTGCCAGCACGAGGGAATCGGCGGCCATGTAGGTGTGGGCGATGCCCGTGGGGCAGGCGGTCACGGCGACCAGCCGCTTCGGTGCGGAGGCCGCCGCAACCGGTGCAGCAGCAGTGGCTGTTGCGGCCGGCTTTGGATTCTCAGCGAGGGCGCCGTCCACCAGGGCCACGATCTCTGCCGGAGTCTTCGCTGCACGC
The DNA here is from genome assembly GCF_021398215.1 of Arthrobacter polaris. Taxonomy (NCBI): domain Bacteria; kingdom Bacillati; phylum Actinomycetota; class Actinomycetes; order Micrococcales; family Micrococcaceae; genus Arthrobacter; species Arthrobacter polaris. The sequence goes on along the minus strand of NZ_CP071516.1, from coordinate 3,396,994 downwards.
AGGGCGGCAGTAAAGTCCTTNTTGATGAGAGAGCGGGCCAGCTTGGAGAGCAGCTTCAAGTGGGCGTTGTCAGCGCCAGCCGGNGCTGCGATGAGGAAGACGATGTCCGCGGGNCCGTCCTTGGCACCGAAGTCAACGGTGGGAGCCAGCCGAGCCATGGCCAGGGTGGGCTCAAGGACGGCCTCGGAGCGGCAGTGTGGGATGGCGATACCGCCAGGGACGCCAGTGGCCGTNTTNTGCTCACGGGCCAGGGCATCGGCAAACAGGCCTTCAACTTCGGCAGCCCGGCCGGTCTTTGCCACGAGCTCGGCAAGGTGGCGGATGACGGATGTGGTGTCCGTGCCAAGATCGGCATCAAGGAGCACCAGGTCGGTATTGATGAGGGTTGTCATGTCAGTTTTCCTTGACGGTGGACAGGGCCGTCACGACGACGGCGGCGGGGTTGGTCTGATGAAGAGACGGAACCAGGGTTCCGGGAAGTGAAGCGGCGGCCGCCCCATGGGCCACTGCTTGCTGCAGGCAGGCCTCGGGNGAGTCCCCGCGAAGCGTCGCCAGCAGATATCCGGAGAGGGCGCAATCGCCCGCCCCGACGGTACTTTTNGCTTCAATGGCAGGGCCGGAGCCGTGCCAGGTGCCGTGTTCGGAAACAAGAACGGCTCCCTTGGACCCCAGCGTGGCAAGGACGGCACCGACGCCTTGGCGCACCAGCAGACCTGCCGCACCAGCAGCCAGTGACGGGTCCGCCTCAAGCGCAGGCCCGTCGGAGAACCCCGTCAACTCGGCCAATTCCTCGCCGTTGGGTTTGAGCAGGTCCGGAGCGTACGCCAGGCATTCGCGCAGCGGCGCGCCGGAGGAATCAACCGCAATTTTGGCGTGTGCGCCGTGGGCTGCGCGCACGGCGATGATGACACGGGCATAGAAGTCGTTCGGCACCCCNGGTGGGAGCGAGCCGGCGAGCACGAGCCAGGATGCGCCGTCGGACTTTTCCACCGTCAGCTCCAGCAGTGCCGCAACCTGGGCCGCGGAAAGCACAGGGCCCGGCTCGTTCACTTTGGTGGTGGTCCCGTCGGGCTCGGTGATGGCGACGTTGCTGCGCAGCGGTGCACCGATGGCCAGTGCCGTGTGGGGNATGCCTTCGAGCTCAAGGGCGCGGACCACGGCATCGCCCGGATCTCCAGGAAGCAGCGCCAGGGCGGTGGTTCCCGAGGCTGACAGGGCACGGACAATGTTCACGCCCTTGCCACCGGGGTGCAGGGATGCGGCGGTTGCGCGCTGGACTTCGCCGCGTTCCAGCGGGGCCGATAACTCAATGGTGTGATCCAGGCTGGGGTTGGGTGTCAGGGTGATGATCATGTAAGTACCACCTCGACGCCGGCCGCGGCCAGCNNTGCTGCGAGCTCCGGGGAGGGTGCGGCGGTGGTGACGAGTGTGTCGATTTCCCCTAGGGTGGCGAAGCGGACAAGCGTCTCGGCGCCCAGCTTAGAGGCGTCGGCAAGGACCACCACCTGGCGTGCAGCCTTGACCATGGCGGTCTTGGTGGCAGCCTCCACGGGGTCTGGGGTGCTCAGACCAAAGTCTGCATGGATGCCGTTGGCACCGATGAAAGCGATGTCAGGGCGGAGTCCGTCGAGTTGTTCGGTGGCCCTGGCCCCNACGACGGCGCTTGTCAGGCCACGGACGCGGCCGCCCACAATGTCTAGGAGCAGCTTGGTGTTTGTGCCCAGCGAAACGGCTATGGGAAGGGAGTTGGTGATGACCAGCAGCTCATCGCCAGCTTTGGCGGGCGACCATCCAGCGAGGCGGTCGGCCAGTGCGGCCGTGGTGGTGCCGGAGTCGAGCAGAATTGAGGCTGTCGGGGTGTGGGGNATGAGCGCCAAGGCGGCGGTGGCAATGCGCTGTTTTTCATCCATGTGGCGTCCTTGGCGTTCGCCCAGGCTCAGTTCGGAGCGGGTGAGCTGGTCCGGTGCCACGGCTCCTCCGTGGACCCGGCGCAGTTGGCCAGCTTCCTCGAGTGCGGCCAGGTCACGGCGGACCGTTTCCTGAGTGATGGCGAACAGCTCGGCCAGTTCATTCACTCCAGCCCGGCCCTGGGCGCCGACGAGTTCGGCTATTTTGTGGTGCCGTTCCTCCGCAAACATGGGATTCCTTTCGCTGGGACCGCTTCAGGGGCTGTGTGGCTTGAAGCGGTGTGCGTGACGGGCGTCACGATGTTGTTTCAAGTGACTTTATCTGTGTTTATCTTTGCTTGTCAAGGGTATTCCCACATAAACGCAGAAGAGTGGGTCTCTAGGTGTGTGGGATGGGAGCCACTGCCCAAAATCCGTCCTTAATAAAACCAGTGGGGCTCCGGGGCCATCAGTGAGTAGTCTTGGCCCATGGACACCGTATTATTCTCCCGCCCGGAGTCCGAACGTAGCGGCACGCCACTGTTGTTGCTGCTGCACGGTTATGGCTCGGATGAAACTCGCATGGGTGCGCTATTCAAAGACCTGCCTGGAGCCTGTTATCTCGTTACTGATGCTGGCCGCGGCCTGGATTATGCTAAGAGGAACCGCCAGAACAGCGGTGAACTTTCCATTGCAATAGTGGATTTCACCACGAAACGCGGAGCGCCGGGTTATCGATGCAAAGACAAACGGAAACAATCGGCAATCGGAAAAGCTGTCCACGATAAATTTATCGTGGACAGCTTTGCGTTGCGAATGCAGCTATGCAGCTATGCAGCTATCGTGGCATTTTCCTTGACGACATCGATCCACCGGTTGGTCACCAAGGACCAACGCTCAATCAAATCGGGCTCGGCTTCTTGGATCGGAACTATGATCTCGGCAACCGGATCAATATGCATTTCCGCGAGCTGCTCGGCGCTTTCGATGCACCATTGGATTGCCGTGCGGGCAAGGGCCTCCATGTGAAACTGAACNCCNCAGGCGTTTTCCCCGACCCGGAATGCCTGGTTCGCGCATCTTTCGCTTGAGCACAGCGATACCGATCCAGCTGGCAAGGAAACAATCTCAAGCCAGTGCCATTGAAGAGCCATGACGTCCCCGTCGATACCTCCGAGCAGCTGATCCTCACGCCCCGCTTTGGTGAGCTTCATATCAACCAGCCCGACCTCCGGACCGGCCGCACTCAGCTCCACGACACCNCCGGCGACATGTGCTAGGAGTTGCGCACCAAGACAAATTCCTAGGTAGGGGATCCGTTTATCCAGCGCTTCACGAATCAACGTTCGCACGGCAGGCATCCAAGGCGCGATCTCGTCGTCAGTTGGGCCTGGTGACCCACCAAGAACAATGAGTCCATCGAAGGTCGAGATAGACTCCGGAACCGGGATTCCAGTTTCCGGTCCGACCACCGAGTACTCAATACCTACGGCATCCAGACATTCTCCGACTAAGGCCGCGTCAGCGGTACGCTCATGCTCGAAGACCAGCACGTGCAGCTTGGCGTTATCTAGGTTTTCGGTCATCTTAGAGCCTTCCCGCCGCCACGATCTTCTGCAGGAATTCTTTAGTACGTTCTTCCTGTGGGTTGCCGAAGATTTTCTCCGGATTCCCAATTTCCAAAACCTGCCCCTCGTGCAGAAAGGCAACGCGATTGGAAACCTCGCGGGCAAAGGACATTTCGTGGGTGGCCATGAGAATGGTCAGTCCGTCGGCGGCGAGTTCTCGCACGATGTTCAGGACCTCGGCAACCAGCTCCGGATCGAGTGCGGAGGTGATCTCGTCGAGCAGTAGGACCTCAGGGTTCATAGCCAGTGCCCGAACGATTGCCACACGCTGCTGTTGGCCACCAGAGAGCTGGTCAGGNAAGGCTGAAGCCTTGTGGTCCAGACCAATCCGGGTCAGCAGGGCCATGGCGCGGACCTCGGCTTCAGACTTGGTAATGCCCAGGACCTTGATGGGAGAGAGCGTCACGTTTTGCAGCACCGTCATGTGCGGGAAGAGGTTGAAGCTTTGAAANACGATTCCGACCTTTCGGCGCAACGCGTTAACGTCCACACCCTCACCAGAGACGACGTCTCCCTCGAGGCGAATATCGCCGTCGTTGATGAGCTCCAACGCATTGACGGTGCGCAGTAGCGTCGACTTACCGCACCCGGAGGCACCAATCAGGCAAACAACTTCGTGCTTCTCCACTTGGAGGTTGATTCCGCGCAGAACCGTATTAGATCCGTAGGATTTGATGACATTGTTTAGTTCAAGAAATGACATGTTTAGCCCTGTAGCCTTTGCTTCTTCTCGTCGCGTTCCAGGAGTCGATCAACAAACCGGGTCTGCGGAATCGTGATCAAGATGAAGAGGATCGCCACGACCGTGACGGAAGAAAGATTGAAGTAGTTACTGGCATATGTCTTGGCCTGCGTGAAGGCATCGACGGTGCCGATAATGGTCACCAGAGCAGTGTCCTTTTGAAGGCCGATGAAGTCATTGAGCAACGGCGGGGAGACACGGCGGAATGCCTGCGGAACCACGACGTAACGCAAGGTCTTGCCGTAACTCAGGCCCAAAGATCGGGCTGCGGAGACCTGCGACCAGTGGATGCTGGAGATACCGGCCCGATAGACCTCGGCAACGTAGGCGCTGTATGTCAGCGTGAGTGCAAAGATTGCAGCCCAGATCGGACTCATATGACTGAGAATTGGCACATTGGCTAGCGGTAGTCCGAAGCCAACCAGGTAGATCACGATGATTGAGGGAACAGCGCGGAAAATATCCACGTAGGTGGTGGCCAGCCAGCGGATGGGGCGGCCAGCGGTGCCGGGCATCATGCGTGCGATGGCTATAACCAGGCCAAAGACAAGCACGAAGACCTCAGCAGTGACGGCGATGATGATGTTGTTGGTGAATGCCTTGGCAACGTCCCCNAGGCTCCTAGCCATGAAGGAGACGTCGAAGAACGTACTCTGAACAGCGTGGTTGTTGGCTAAGAGGAAGAGCACGAACACCGAAAGGATACTGACCGGCAGCGATGAGCCCAGAGTGATCCACCCAGAGTTTGCGCCACGAAAACGCAAACGACGGCTCTCCACAATGTTGCCGGCTGCGCGTGCCTTGGTTCCGGCACTGGCAGCAGCGTACCCCTTGACTAACGGCGCCAACGTTGCCAGCGACAACAGCACGAGCAGCACGGCAACGCTACCTAGCAGGACCTTCCAGATCCGGGATTGGCAGCGACAAACAACAATACGCCGGTGTAGAAGGTGAGGCTAAGCGTTAGCCCAAAGACGATCGTGGCTGCTAAGAGGACGGTCTTGGTTGCGTCCGTCGTATCTATTCCACTCGGTCTGCCGCTGAGAAGCTCATCCGGCTTCTTGGCAATGAGTTCGGTCATTAGAAGCTCCAAACCGGGATCGTAGTCGGATCCACGCCGTAAGCCTCGGTCAGGTAGGTCGAGTTCAGCTTGTCCAAGGTGCCGTCATCCTTCATTTCCTTAAGCATCTTGTTGACCGCTACGACATTGGCCGATCCTTTGGGCATCATGACGCCGTATGATTCGTGCGTTGGAATCTGCCCGACAACCGTCAGCTTCCCTCCGGACTGTACCGAAGCACCCAGCACGATGCTGAGATCTTGGATGCCTGCGTCTATGCGGCCTGCTGCTACTGCGGCCTGCTGTTCCGCATCCCCAGGGAATACTGCCGGCGCCTTTGCCGGTTTGATTGTCTTGTCAACCAGCATTTGTCCGACTGTGCCCTGTTTGACGCCCAAATGAGAGTCGGCGAGGTCACTCTGTGTCAGGGTCGAGCCCTTCTTTACCAAGACCCCNGCCGTGGATTCGTAGTAGGGATCCGAGAAGTCCATGACTGATTCGCGCTCGGGNGTGATGGTGATCTGGTTGAGGGCCATGTCGAAGGACCCCGCCTTGCCCGCGACAAGACCGTCAAATGACGAGTTTTGTAGATTCAATCCCTTCGCACCTCCACGATGCGCGATATTTGCCAGCAAGCAATAGTCGAAACCGCTCTTAATGCTTTCAACAGTGTCGCCGTTGTACCAACCCGGGGACGGAAGGTCGGCCTTGACGGTGACGACACCGTCACTGATGAGATTCAGCGGGCTGCTACCTGCTTCGCCAGTGATGATGCAATCACCGAATGGCGAACCGTTGGCCGCAGCAGAGTCATTGCCTCCGGCGCCACAGGCACTCAAGCCCAGGGCCAACGCAATGACACCGGCAGTTGTTACATAACGCATGTGACGCATGGGGATCCTTTCAAAGAAAACCTAAATCGATTTAGTTGGCTTGCATGGAAGTCTACGAGACAACAGTAGGATTGTGTCAAGTTCATCACACCAAGGAGAGATTTCGCCCACATGCCAAGGCCAAGCATCACCAGCGCTGAAACCAAAGCAATACGTATCAAAGACGTGGCCTCGGCGGCCGGGGTCTCGCCGGCAACAGTCTCGCTTGTATACAACAACAAGGGCGAGGTGGCCCGGGCCACGCGANAAAGGNTGCTGGAAACCGGAGAGCGTTTGGGTTACCGTGCGAACNCCTTGGGCCGCGCCTTGCGCACAGGTCAAAGTCGGATTCTGGGAATCATTGTCAGTTACCGGGAATCCCCGGTTTGGCAGGAAACCTACCTTCCCTACTACCGCGAAATTATTGCCGATGCGGCAATCGAAGCCATGGAACACGGATACTCCGTGGCGGCTGCTTCGCCAGGCAGCAGCAACTTTGAAGCCTCGATTGCAAACCTCGACGGGGTGATAATCGTGGACCCATTACAGGACGACGCAATCGTCGAGCATTGCGCCGCCCGTGGCATCCCACTCGTCTCTGACGGTGGCTTTGTCGGTGGAAAACGCAGTGAAAACACANTGTCGGTCCTCAGTAACATTGAGGGCTACCTGCGAGACATCCTCAACGTAACTGCCAGCCAATTCAGCAAGCGACACGGAAAACCGCTCAAAAGCATCAGCTTGTTCACCGGATCCACCATTGACCAGTACACGGCGGACACAGAAAGAGTCTTCACCAACTGGTGCATCGAAAACCGCATTCTCCCTCAAATCACAACCTTAAGACCGGGTGGAAACGTTGATGACCTTGCCAAAACCNTACTCACCAATATAAGGCCCGAAGCCATCTACTGCCTCAACGAAAGCTATTCCGGCGCAGTCCTTGCCGCTGCAGCGGAGCTGGATCTTTCAATCCCCGCAGACCTAGTTCTCTCCTCGGAAGCCACCTCGCCTCACGCAACGCGGGATCCCTGAGTCAACTACGTCGAAGCCACGGATGAGGACGGTGCCGGAAAGCTCGCAGTTAGGCTGCTCGTAGAATTCCTTGAGACCGGCACCGCCCGAGATTCAATTGTTGAGTTCCGGCTGCGTGCATCCCGAGCATCGAACAACTAAGTACCTGTCGCAACACGTCGACACCTGGTTTCCACCTCCGTCAGACCACATGGCCCTGGCAGATAAGTTAGTGGCTTGTCTCCAAAATAGTTCATGACTTGTGGGTTAAATTTGGGATATGTCCAATCCGGCTCCCCATTGACCCTCACCGACGCCCAGCAACAGGTCTTGAAGGCACTGTCGAAGTCTCAGGTTGCTTCACATCGGAAGGTGCAGCGGGCACAGGTGATCCTGATGGCGGCCGATGGTTTGGCTAACGAGTGAATTTCGAAGGTGGTGCTGTCAGTGCTGCGACAGTGCGGGCTTGGCTCAGTACTCCTGAGCGTGTCGCCAGGAGCAAATGAGAGTCTGGTTGAGATATACCCCAACCCGACGTCAGATGTGGTGCCGAAATCCGTCAGATTAGACTCCCTTTCATATTTCCTGGACACCCAAGCCCGGGAATCTAAGAACCCAACCTGACACAACCCCATTCCCAGATAGTTCACTGAAATAAGCGGAAATTCTCACTAGATTGCCCCTAGCGGCAGCCATAGGAGAACTGGGCCTCCTAGGCGAGTCATATGGTGCCAGTGAGTTTGTGGCCTGTCGTGGTCTGGGTAGTAATAGAACAGATTCACCTTAGCGCCAACGGCGACACCGATCCTACTCAACACCGACCTACCTGGTGCGATGGATAGGGTAATGGGACTGGCTCACAAAACCACCTATCTGATTCACTGCGTTGCCATCTCTGGCGAGGACTGTTGCAGCGCCCAATACCAAGCACCTTGCCAGCTATGGAGCGCTGACGGGCGCTTAGTGTCGTTAAACCTCGTGCGCATGTAGGGCTTTTGTGAGTGGTGCACCGGGTAGGTGGGGTAATTAGTGGCCGGGTGAGGTACGCCTCTATTGCCGTCGGTGTTTGTCCTGCCAAGTAGTTCTCCCGCTGTATGCACTTTTGAGAACGTGCGGTGACTGCCGAGTTTGTAAGGTAGTGCCCGCACCGACTTAGTTCGGCAATAAGAGATTGCTCGTGGGTTTAGGAACTTCTCGAACTACCGGGTGCGCAATCTGCTCAGTGCCGGAGGCCACCGCCCGTACCGGATCAAACCCACCAACCATGCTTAATTACGAAGAGCCGGTTTTACCTGCGCGGCACCACGGGCGCCCAAAGATATTTCCGGGGACTACGGCTGGTTCCTGTTGGACTATTTCCTTGCCAACGATTTCGCAGACGTGGGAGGTGCCGCCTCTGCCCTGCTCGGCTGGCTGGAGACAATCATGACCAAATATAAGTTCAGCTCCGTATCGGTCCTTGGATTCTCTCAAGGTATGGCCATGGCCACGACGTTGATGCGCTTACGTCCGGAAATGTTCACAGCAGGCGTGGGGCTCTCTGGTTTCGTCCTTTACAACGAACTGCTCGGCGCCATGGAACCCNTGCCTAGCCGGGTGCCGTTTNTGTGGGCGCGCGACCCCGCCGACATGGTCATCAATCCGGATGCCACGGCGTTCACCGCAGAATGGTTGGCCGCCAACACGGATCTTTCCACAGCCGCCTACGACGGCCTGGGTCATAGTATCCGGGCTGATGAACTCCGTGATGTGGCATCGTTTCTGACGGGCCACGTGTACGGTTCCTTCGTTCCACACCCGTAGCGCGAGGTATGGTTTCGCTCCTAACCAGCAATCCGATGGCAAGGAGTCAACCAATCGGTTGATGGCCGCCGTCGTGCGCGTTCCTAAGCTGGAAGCAAAGGCCCGCACCGGGGCCCTGCAGCTAAGGACATCTCATGAAGAAGCTCTTTTATTCAGCGTTTGCCTACATGGTCATCGGCGTGCTTTCGGGCTTCTTTTACCGAGAGTTCACCAAGGGGAAGGACTTCACCGGCTTCACCGAACTTTCGGTGGTCCACACGCACCTGCTCACCCTCGGCTTCATCGTCTTGTTGGTTGTGCTGATCCTGGAANAGGTGTTCGTGCTGTCCCGCTCGCGCTTGTTCAGCTGGTTCTTCTGGACCTACAACGTGGGACTGATTCTGACCGCCGCCATGATGGTTCTCCACGGCATCTTGCAGGTCTACGGGGCCACCGAGGTCTCCGCAGCCATCCCCGGCATTGCGGGCTTGGGACACATCCTGCTCAGTGCGGCCATGGTGCTGCTATTTTTAGCACTGCGCACCCGCTTGTTTTCTTCCCCAGTGAAGTACGACGCCGACACCTCCCCAGCGCTCGCAGGCTAAGGTTCCAGTTGTGTCAGGGTGAGCGTTAGACTGGTCTGTTTTCCCTAGAGTGAACGTGTGGGGCGCGGTCAGGATTGGCAGTTACCCTTGAAGCACAGACAGGGCAGGGGACATGATGGCACGTAAAGATCTCGACCATGTGGCAATGGTGCCTGGCACCGGCTTTGCTAAGCCGGTGGGCCAAGTAAATCCGGCTGTGCAGATGGCCGCGNGGGTGGCCTTTGACGAGCAGGGCAAGCCCACGCCCGTAGTTCACAGCATGCTGCTCAAAGCAGTGGAAGTCCAGCGCNCCCTAGTGTTGGCGAACTTGCGCAGGCTACTCAAACGCAATCCGCACGCGACAGCCTTCGAACTGAGCCAGCGCCTGGAACGCGATTTCCTCCACGGTGTTGGAACGGGTGGCGCAGCCATTGGCGCCACGGCCATCATTCCAGGTGTGGGAACCGTCGCGGCGCTGTCAATCTCTGCTGCTGCGACAGTTGTCTTCCTTGAAGCCACGGCACTTTATGCCCAGTCCGTTGCAGAACTTCACGGGGTGCGGCTAGCGAATCCAGAAAGTGCCCAGCTCACCGTCATGGCCATAATTTTAGGTGATGAAGGTCAGGCCATGCTGGCCGGCCTAACTGGTCACGCGCTGGGCACAGGANAAACGCCCATGCAGGCGTGGGGTAAAACATTGAGCAAGAGTATGCCACTGGCCACCGTCAGGGCCGTGCTTGCTCCCGTGCAAAAGGNNTTCTTGAAGAAGATGGCACTCAAGGGCAGCGTGTCGGTGGTGGGCAAGGCTTTGCCGTTCGGCATTGGGGCTGCCTTTGGCGGTGTGGGCAACTACATGATGGGCAGGGCAGTCATCGCCTCAGCCAACCGCGCTTTCGGTCCGGCCCCGTTGATGATCCCCGAGCAGCTGTTGGCAGAACTGAAAGCCACGGGGAAAGCTCCTAAGCCGCCCAAATCTGTCAAGGGTCAGAAGCGACTGCGCTAAGAGCCGCCGCTGTGCGGATCGCCCGGCGGCCGCTCAGCTGTGCATGGCTAGCCGAAGATCAACGTTGCCACCGTGAAGATCGCCAAACCCGCCAGTGAGCCCACCACGGTGCCGTTGATGCGGATGAACTGCAGATCCTTACCCACTTGTAGCTCGATCTTNTGGCTTGTTTCTTCGGCATCCCAGCGTTCAACGGTGTCCGTGATCAAGGACGTAATCTCGTGCTTGTAGGTACCAACCAAGTAGCCGGCGGCATCTGCAATCCACTTGTTGGCTTTGGCTACCAGCTCGGGATCCTCCACTAGCCGGGTGCCAAACTCCTGCACTGCGCTGGTGAACTTGAGCCGCAGCTCGGAGTGGGGATCCTCAGCGGCTTCATTGAGGGCCGATTTAATGGTCTCCCAAGTCCGTCCGGCTAGTTCACGCACTTCAGGATCGCCAAGAACCTGTGCCTTGATGGATTCGGCTTTGGCGATCATGGCGGGGTCATGCTGGAGCTCCTGCGCCAAGTCCTTCAAATAGTGATCGAGCTGTAGGCGAAGTTCGTGCTGCGGATCGTCCTGCACAGCACGAGCAAACTTGTAAAGTTCGTTGTAAATTTTATCGCCCACCATCCCATCAAGGAATTGTGGGACCCAACCGGGAGAGCGGTCCGAGACAAGTTCGCTGATAGTGGTGTGGTTGGCGCGGATCCACGTGGTGGAGCGGTCCACGAGCAGATCAACGAGAGAATGGTGGTGGCCCTCGGCAAAGATCCGTTCTGCCACCTTGCCGATGGGTGGACCCCACGGTGGCTCGAGCAGGTGCTTGCGCACCATGGCCTCGATGATGTCCTGGACGTCGTCGTCCTTGAGGACTGCCATCGCACCGCGTAAGGCAGCTGCGCCCTCGGTAGCCACGCGTTGGGCGCTGGCCGGCTTAGACAGCCAGGTCCCCACCTTCTGCGCAATCTGGGTACTGGCCAGCTTCTGCGCAACAACGTCTTCGGAGAGGAAGTTTGTTTCGACAAACTCGGCCAAGGATGCGCCGATCTCATCCTTGCGATTGGGGATGATGGCCGTGTGCGGGATCTTCAGGCCCATGGGGTGTTTGAACAGGGCTGTGACGGCAAACCAGTCGGCCAGGGCGCCCACCATGCCGCCTTCGGCCGCCGAGCGAACATAGGCCAGCCATGGGTATTGCTCCTGAAGCGCGAAGGCAAAGGCGAAAACCACGGCCATGAACAACAGCAGCCCCAGCGCAATGCTCTTCATGCGCCGCAGGGCTGCAGCCTTNTCAAGGTCGGGGTGCGGTGCCGGTGGAGTGCCGGCCGGGCCAAGCTGTTGTGTCTGCGCCATGGAGTAAGCGTAGCGTGGGGCCATGACCGTTCAGATCTACGCCCACCGCGGAGCCAGCGCAGCCTTTGCCGAACACACCCGAGCAGCCTATTGCCAAGCCCTGGCAGACGGTGCCGACGGGGTTGAATGTGATCTGCACCTCACTGCTGACGGCGAAGTCGTCCTACTCCATGATGAGGATGTGCGGCGAACGTCTAACGGTTCGGGCCCTGTCGCGGAGCACACGCTCGCCCAGCTACGTGCGCTGGATTTCAGCTCCTGGCATGGGGCCGCCATCCCGCCCCACTACGGCACCACGGCCACTCAGTTGCTGACCTTGGACCAGCTGATGGCGCTTCTCGCTGCTGCCGGACGGCCTGTGGGGCTCGCCATCGAGTTCAAGTACGGGGCCACCTTTAACCCGCGATTGATTGAAGCAACATTCTTAGCTTTGCGCAGCCACGGATGGAGCGCGGAACCCTCCACCGCGGGAAACGTCGGGGTTTCCTTCATGAGCTTTCATCCCGAGGCGGTGAAATTTTGTCCAAAACGGTTCCCNNCGGAACACCTATGCCAACTGCTGGAACTGATTGACGTCACCGGCGACGGTGCGGGAGAAGAAGTCATGTTCCTGCATGAACAAGCCATGGCAGAAGGTGAAAAGCTCATTGATTGTGGTGTTGCCCACCTCGCCGGGCCAGGTGTGGAGTACCTGCGAGCCCATCCGGGCAACGCCGCGAAATGGCGTGAGAACGGCCGAGTCCTGAGAGTCTGGACCGTGGACACAGCCGAAGAGCTGGCACTGTGCCTGGCAGCAGGNGTGGAGCAAGTGACAAGTAACAAGCCCCGTGAGATCCGATCCATGCTGCCAGCTTTGCCACACTTGTAGAAGTGCCCGGCGCCATGTGGTTGCATTGAGGCATGGCATCGCGAATTGAAGACTATGCACTCTTGTCCGATCTACACACCGGCGCCCTTGTGGGCCGGGACGGAAGCATCGACTGGCTGTGCTTTCCGCGTTTTGACTCCCCTGCAGTATTCAGCGCACTGTTGGGTACCAGCGAGAACGGCCGCTGGCTCATGGCGCCTGCGCACCCGGAAGCGGCGGTGGAGCACCGCTCTTACCTGGGGCGGACGTTTGTGCTTCAAACCATCTGGAAAACCNCCGAGGGTACGGCGCGAGTGACGGATTTCATGCCGATCGGAGACCGCCGGGCGTCAGTAGTGCGCCGCGTTGAGGGGCTGAGCGGATGTGTGGAATTCACGCAGGAGGTTACCTTCCGCCCCGGCTATGGCAAGGTCCTGCCGTGGGTGCGGCGAGTGGAAGAGGAAGACGGCACCGAAGCGATTATTGGCGTAGCCGGGCCCGACGCGGTGGTGCTGCGAGGGGATCAGCTGCCCCACGCCGTCGACCGTCAACACCGCGGCAACTTTAGCGTCCAAGCCGGTGAGCGCGTGGAACAGGAACTCAACCCCTGGCAGGCCACCCAACGTGCGCTGGAGCAAACCTGTAAGTACTGGGAAGACTGGGCAGCGCGCTATAACAAGGACGGCAAATACGCGGCGAGTGTGGAGCGTTCCTTGCTGGTGCTGCGCGCCCTGACACACGAGGACACCGGCGGCATTGTGGCCGCCNCCACCACCTCACTGCCGGAGGACTTTGGTGGGGCACGGAACTGGGACTACAGGTTTTGCTGGCTGCGTGACGCTGCGCTGACGCTTGAAGCCATGCTGACTCACGGTTATGCCGAGGAAGCCCTGAAATGGCGGGACTGGCTGCTGCGTGCTGTGGCCGGAGACCCGGAAGACATGCAGATCATGTACGGGCTCTCAGGCGAACGGAACCTGGCCGAGGCTGAGCTGGATCACCTGGCCGGATATGAGGGCTCCNTGCCGGTGCGGATTGGCAACGGGGCAGTGGGACAGTACCAAGCCGACGTGGTGGGTGAGGTCATGGTTGCCTTGGAAAAGCTGCGGCTCGCTGGCGGACACGAGGACCACTTCTCCTGGCCGCTGCAGCAGGCCATGCTGGGTTTCATTGAAAATCACCTCAGCGATAAGGACCATGGCATCTGGGAAATGCGCGGAGACCTGCTGTACTTCACGCACTCACGCGTCATGATGTGGGCGGCCTTTGACTGCGCGGTGCGTGCTGTCCGTAACCATGGGCTCTCCGGGCCGGTGGAGCGGTGGGAAAAGGTCCGGGAGCAGCTCCACGCAGAAATTATGGAGCACGGTTTCAACAAGGAACTCAACACGTTCACCCAGACGTACGGCGGAACAGTTACCGATGCGTCCTTGCTTGTGATCCCGCAGGTGGGGTTTGTGGCGTATAAGTCTGCAGAAATGCTGGGCACGGTTGCCGCGTTGGAGGAAGAACTGGTCGATGAGCACGGGCTGATCCTGCGCTACCAAACGGCGACCGGGCTGGACGGGTTGGCACCAGGGGAGCACCCGTTCCTTGCTTGTTCGTTCTGGCTGGTTGAGCAGTATGCGCATACGGGCCGGCGCAAGGATGCTGTTGCGCTGATGGATAAGTTGGTGGGGCTGGCCAACGATGTGGGCCTGCTGAGCGAAGAGTACGACATGGTCCAGGGCAGGATGGCCGGAAACTTCCCGCAGGCCTTCTCTCACTTGGCTCTTGTCCGTGCCGCCGACGCACTGCACGGGACAGAACATTTGAGCTTGTCCAGCGAACCCATCGACACGTACTCCATGCCCATAGTGATTCAGCACCCACTTGTCACCCCGCAGGATGAGTTGCGCCCGCACCCGGCCGGGATTGCCGCCGGGTGCGGGTATGAAATTATGGGCCGATGAAACTTAGGGATTCTCCAGCCGCCAAGATCGGCGCCTCGATCGCCATCGCTACGGGTTTGTACGGGNTGTCCTTCGGCGCCCTTGCGGTGGCGTCGGGCTTGTCATTTTGGCAGACCATGGCGTTGAGCCTGCTGTTGTTCAGTGGAGGTTCGCAATTTGCTTTCATTGGTGTGGTGGCCGGGNGCGGTTCCGGTGTGGCCGCCATGAGCGCCTCTGCCTTGCTGGGCATCCGTAACGGTGTGTACGGCATGCAAATCAATGCCCTGTTGCGTCCCTCCGGTTGGCGCCGGTTCGTGGCCGCACACGTCACCATTGACGAATCGACCGCCACTGCGACAGGGCAAACGGACCCTGATGAGCAANAACGTGGGTTCTGGGTGGCGGGTCTAGGGNTTTTCATCCTCTGGAACATCATGACGGCTGTGGGTGCCTATATTGGCGGTGTGCTGGGAGATCCGAAGCAGTGGGGGCTCGACGGTGCCGCGGTGGCAGCATTCCTTGGCTTGCTGTGGCCGCGCATCAAGGCGTTCCAACCGGCCGCAATCGCTGTGGTCTGTGCAGTGGTGACGTTGGTAGCGGTCCCCTTTGTGCCAGCAGGAGTCCCCATTTTGGTGGCGGCCGTAACCGCCGGACTCATTGGCTGGCTTCGGCCCATGCGTGATCCCGGGCACGACGATGATGGTATGGAACCGGATCTTGACCCCTACGCCCACGACGCCGGCACCCACGCCGGGCGCTCACCCCACCCGGGTGAACAACACGAAAAGGGCACACGCTATGAGTTTATGGTTCTGGCTTNTGGTCTCGGTAGCGCTGGCCTACGCCACAAAACTAATGGGGTATCTGGTGCCAGCTAAGGTGCTTGAGGGCCCGAAGATGGCGCATGTGGCGGGCACACTGACCATTGGGCTGTTGGCCTCACTCACTGTTGTGAACGCCGCTGCCAGCGGAACAAACGTGGTCCTCGATGCCCGCGTGGGTGCCTTGGTGGCGGCAGCGGTGGCGCTCTGGCTCAAAGCACCATTCCTTGTGGTGGTGCTGGCCGGGGCGGCAGCAGCCGCTGGACTACGGCTGCTGGGGTGGCCCTGAGCTGCACTGGTACGGGTGCGGCTCCGGGTGCGGCTCCGGCGTGGGCGAGGGCGCCGCGGATTCGTAGCACTCTGGGTCTAAGGCAGCCAAAGCTCACCTTGAAGGGGTGAACTGCCCATAATGGAAGCTGG
The DNA here is from genome assembly GCF_021398215.1 of Arthrobacter polaris. Lineage (NCBI taxonomy): Bacteria > Bacillati > Actinomycetota > Actinomycetes > Micrococcales > Micrococcaceae > Arthrobacter > Arthrobacter polaris. The sequence goes on along the minus strand of NZ_CP071516.1, from coordinate 3,381,067 downwards.
ACCAATGCTGATCCAAGAAGTGACACCCCTGCTTAGGAGATTTTCATGATTGTGGCATTTTCAGTGGCACCCAGCGGAACACCCTTAACGAAGCCGNCCGGAACGGCAGATGAGGCCTCCGTGCACACGGCCGTTGCGGCAGCGGTCAAGGTAGTCCGTGATTCAGGGCTGCCCAACCGCACCAGCTCCATGTTCACCGAAATTGAAGGTGAATGGGATGAAGTTATGGACGTTATCAAGCGCGCCACCGAGGCGGTTGGGCGCTACGGCTCACGCGTTTCCCTTGTTTTGAAGGCGGATATCCGCCCCGGCCATACCGGTGAAATCACCTCCAAGGTGGCAAGGCTCGAAGATGCCTTGGGGAAGTTTGACGCAAAGTAGTTTCGCCAGTTGTTCTAGATCAAATCTGATTTAGATCAGTTCTAGATCAGCTGCGGAATGCTTGGCGGGGCCAAGAAATCCCTCCTGGGGTGACTGGCTCCGCCAAGCTTCCTGCGCGTGCGCGCAGGACCGCAGCGGGGATCTCGCTGCGGCTTTCGTGCATGCGCAGCAGCAGGCGGCGGTACCGTCATTTGACTCAAATGCGGATGTTAGTACTTCGTAGACCTCCGGGACCATGCGGACCGGGTAGAAGAGCCTGGTCCTGCAACTGAGTTGCCCCAATGGCTGCCACGGTTGCGAAAATAGTAGGCCACGGGCTAATGGTGGCGGGTACCCACATGCTCAGCAGTCTTCCGGTTAGAGAAGGCGTCGAGCCCGGGCTCGGCAAAAGTTCCACGGCTGCAGCTAGCAGCGCCTCGCGTGCCTCGTTGCCGTGATGTCCCATATTCCATCCTCTCTTTGGCTCTTCACCGCATCCGGTGGGGGCCAAACTGTGATGCTGCACTCGTCTTTTCTCGTTTTACGCCACGTGGCGTAAAGTGATTAAATCGCCTTCGGTCAGCACCAGCTATGCCGTCGAAGGACACGCTGCTTCCCTGCGAAGTGGCAAACCGAACAACCTTAGACAGCATCATCAGGAGTAAGAACTTGAGTCCCACACCAGAATCCCCAGCGAGCAACCGCCCGGCAATGAACCCAGCTGGGAAGCCCGCTGGGGCCACAACACCCGGCACGGAAAGTGTTTCCGTGGCCCGCACCCTGACAGGCGGAGAAACCGCCGGAACATCGCTGGCAACGGCCCGGTCCCAGAAGCACGCCGCAGACCCCGCGGTCGAAGAGGCTGAGGCAGCCGCCGAACCTACCGCCGAAGAGGCCGAGGCAGCCGCCCGAAAGCGCGCCAAAGCCGAGACGATCGGGCGCTACGTGGCCATGTTCATGATGCCGCTGATCATGGTTGGCATGATGGTTGGTGGCTACCTGGCCGCCATGCACTCGCCGGCACCGAACCACATGCCGATCGCCATCGCCGGTGCGCCCGCCGTGGCTGGATCGTTTGCCCAGACACTGGAATCCGCCGATCCTGACGCCGTGGATATCCGCACCGTGGCGAGCCCTGCGGAAGCACGTCGGCAGGTTGTTGACCGGGAGGTCAGCGGCGCCGTCGTTATTGAGAACGGCAAGGCAACCTTGTACACGGCCGGTTCCGCTGGAGCGTCACAGGCCACGAGCGTCACAGGCCTACTGGCACCGCAGATCATGGCCGCAGGACTGGACCTGCAGGCCGAAGATCTTGCCCCACTGCCCACCAATGACAGATCCGGGCTGGGCGCCATGTTTATGACCACGGCGTTGATCATGGCTGGCTACCTGCCTTTCAGTCTGACTCTGTCTAATTCCCCGGAATTGCTGCGTAAACGCCGTGCCGTGCCATTGCTGGCCGGTTGGGCGGCGCTTGTTTCTGTCCTGGTGTGGGGCGTTACCGGTCCGCTGCTGNGGGTGGTGCAGGGGCATGCGTGGGCTGTGTTGGGTATTTGTTGGCTCGGCGTCTTTGCCGTCGGTGCGGTGCAATTGCTGTTCACCCGCCTGCTGGGCCCCATGGCCATCATTGTGGCGATGCTGTTATTGATGGTGTTGGGTGTGCCAGCCTCCAACATGGGTATGTCCATCTACACGATGCCCAGTTTCTACGCGTTCTTGCACTCGTTCTTGCCCACTCCTGCACTGGGTGAAGCACTGCGCTCCGTCATGTACTTTGATGGGGCTGGAGTAGCCCCGTACCTGGTGGTGCTGGCCATCGGTGCGGTTGTGGCACTGCTGCTGACTTTGNGTTATGACGTGTACAAGTCCCGCAAGAAGCCCAATGCCCTGAGCNCGTTCGTCGCCGTGCAGTCACTGCATGGCGGCCGCCGCCCGAAGACGCGCTTCTGGCGCTACACCGCACTGCTGTTCTTCCCCTTCGCCATGGTGGCGATGATGATTTCCTTCATGCTCGGAGCCATGGGTGAGCCGACCNCGCGCGACATGCCAGTTGCCATTGTTGGGGCCACGGCAGAAGCCAGCCAGGACGCCGTAAACCAGCTTGACACCAACATGGCGGGCCTGTTTGACCTGCGGGCAGTGGACTCTGAGCAAGAAGCCCGCACCCTGGTGNGGGACCGCACCGTCACCGCTGCGCTGGTACTTCCCTCGGCACAGGACGGCTCCGCTTTGCTGCTGACGAACCAGGCGGGCGGCTCAAGCGCTCAACAGCTTGTCACCACCATCTTCGGACAAGTTGCTGCCAGCGAGCACATGAGTTTGGACACTGAAGACGTGGCGCCGCTGACTACCGGGGACAGCGCCGGAACTGCCAGCATGTACATCGCTATGGGCTGGATGATGGCAGGATTTNTGATCATCGTGGTAGGGGCCAACGCGGCGCCTGCGTCCCGGCCGCTACGCAAGTTGGTGCCGATTCTCGCCGCCTGGTCCGTGTTCATGTCTGCGGTGTTGTATCTGATTGCCGGCCCCATGGTTGGCGCGGTGCATGGCCACTTCTGGCCGATGTTTGGAACGGGAATTGTGGCCATCTTTGCCATGGCGATGGTAGCCACGGTCTTTGAACGGCTCATTGGCATGCTGTCCATCCTGCCGGTGGTGGCCATCTTGATGTTCCTTGGCATACCTGCCTCAGGAGGTGCGCTCTCGGTGTACATGGAACCGGAGATCTTCCGGGTGCTGCACGATATCTTGCCCATGCCGGCGGCCGTGGAAGCGGTCCGCTCCATCATGTACTTTGGTGGCGACGTGGTGGGTGGTGCGCTGATTAACTTCGGCATCTGGGGTGCAGTTTCGCTGGCGCTGGTGGCCGTCATTGACCGGTTCAAGCCGTTGCGAACTGGATCCGGGCATGAGCCGTCCCAAGCGCAGCCTGCCCCGGAGACCTTGTTCCCGATGCACTTGGGACTAGGGCAGACGGGGAAAAGGAACTGGTAACTGTCTAAACCGGTCGTTCACACCGGCGGAGGGAAGGGGAGCGCTAGCTCCTGCGCCGGCACCATGGAGCAGGGTCTGAGTTGGCAGTGCGCCAGCACCGGGCCCTGCTGCGTTAACCGCTGCAGTGCATGGTTCCTGCATTAAATGGTTCCACCCAAGTTTTACGGGGTGTCCACCCTGACGAAAAACTCTCCCCGAGACGGCACGCCAGCGTTAGGCTGGGCTCATGGTTGAGCATCAGGGACGGCCAGGCTGGGCCGAGGTTGAAGACTTTCTATCCGCCACTCTTGTGCAAGGTGGGGCGGGTATGGAAGCAGTGGTGCGCAGCATTGACGAGGCGGGCATGCCACGCATTGAGGTGGCGCCAACGGCCGGGAAGCTGCTCATGCTGCTGGTTCGGATCCAAGGCGCGAAGCGGGTCCTAGAAATTGGCACCTTGGCCGGTTTTAGCACCATTTGGCTGGCCCGCGGACTGCCCGACGGCGGACACCTCACCACGTGCGAATTCCGCCCCGAACACGCCGCCGTTGCGCAAAGAAACATTGACGCGGCCGGCTTTGGCGCCACAGTGGACATCCTGATCGGGGCGGCCTTGGACACCCTGCCCACCTTGGCCGGCGGGGATCCCTATGATTTTGTGTTTATTGACGCTGACAAAGGCAACAACCTCCAATACCTGAAATGGGCACTGCGGCTGGGCCGGCCTGGGACTGTGGTGGTTATGGACAATGTGATTTGGGAGGGCACCATTTTGGACCCTGGCTCCGATCCCGACGCTGCCGCCATCCGGGCCGCCCTTGAATTCATGGGCACCAGCGACTCCTTCGAGGCGACGGCCATTCAAACCGCCGGCGCCAAAGGCTGGGACGGTTTCGCACTCGCCATCATCCGCTGACGCGGTTTGGGTGCTGGAGGTTGGCCACTGGCGTGGTTTGACGGTCCGAGGTTGTACCAACCCTGCACTGTGCCAACGCTGCACTACGCTGGCATGGTGACTAATCTGCTGCCTGCCACCACCCACTCCAACCCTGCGAGCCTCTGATGGGACGCCAGCGCACGCCANAAAATGCTGTTGTTGAGCCGGAGCTGACACTGAAGGGCCCTGTGGCAGGATCGTTCCAGACTGATACGGGCATGGCCGAGTTGATTCCCGATGGCGATAACCCCAACGGCTGGCTGCTCATGCTCAACGGCGTGCAAAGCTCACATGTGGATTTGGCAGACCCGCTCCGTCTGGACTTTGAGTACATGCGCTGGATCATGGCACTGGTGCAGGATAGATGGGCGCCGAGTGCGAAGCTGCGTACCCTCAGCCTTGGCGGCGCCGCCTGCTCCATGCCGCGTTACCTAGTGGCCGCCTACCTGAACTCCCGCAACGTGGTGGTGGAGATTGACGGCAAGCTAGCGAGCTACGTTCGCGATTGGTTTGAGCTGCCACGGGCTCCCCTGTTGAAGATCCGCGTGNGAGAGGCCCGTGAGGTCACCGAATCCTTAACGGAAGCCAGCCGGGACCTGATTATCCGGGATGTCTTTGCCGGAGCCAAGACACCGCATGCCCTGACAACTGCCGAATTCACGGCGATAGCCCGCAAAGTACTTATTCCTGGGNGAGTATATGTTATCAACTGTGGAGACTCCCCGGCGTTGGCTGTTGCCCGCCGGGAAGCCGCCACCATCGCTGCCGCCTTCGAGCACACTGTGATCATTGCCGATCCGCCAATGCTCAAGGGCCGCCGCTCAGGGAACATCATTATTGCCGGCAGCGACTCCNCGCTGGGTGATGGTGCGGGATTGCCGCGGGCGCTGCTGGGCGGGGCAATGCCGGCGCAGCTGTGGGACGACGGCAAGGTCCGCCAGTTCGGGCGCAGTGCCCTGGTGCTCAGCGACGCTGAAACTGAGTAGCTGGCCCAGGTGCTGAGTGCTTCCGGCTCCGAACCTTTAGCCCGCTTAGGAGGTTCCTTTGCGAATGAGGGTGACCAGCCGGCGGGCCGTCTGTTCTACCACGAGATCCAAGACTGGGTGGTGCCACCCCTCGTCAATAGCGCTAACTAACAGTTCATCTAGGCTGGCGGCAGCCGCCTTCACTGTACGGGCAATAATTCGCCTCGCCAAGGGTGCGCGCATGCCCCATGAAGCTGCCTCNCTGGTTAGCGATTCAGCTGTGACATCTGCTAGAAATGCTTCATCTCAGACGTACAGGGAAAGCTCAGTGCATTGGTCCTCCCAGACAGAGGTTGGGACAACGTCATACGCCGGTGTCAGCTGGACCGTGCCGCAGTCAAGCAAGAGTGAGATGTTGCGGATGTGCATGTCGCAGTTACCGAGAGCCTGACCGAAATCCTCCTGGTGAATGCGCCAGACACTGCCGTCAGGTGCTACCTTGCGGTCAAACCGTGTTACCAGGATTGCCAAGCATGCTCCTGTGGTGATTACCTTTGCCTCCGCAGAAGTTGCCGACATCCCCTTCGCGTGACAGGCCTGGATGAGGCGCATTCCGAATACCTCCGCAGCCGGAATGCCGGGCCACTGTTCCGTTCCGTCTCCCATCAGGCGGGCAGGCTTGAGGATGTGTGTCGAGGGTTTCCCGTTTAGGGGCACACCGATNCTTTCGCCGTCGATGACAACTGCCAGTTTGCCCTGAAGACCGCCAAGGCTGGTGCGGACGCCGGGCCCAATCCCAATACCCAGAGGTGCTGCCGGGAGCCCCGCCACAGCTTTGGCCAGCGCATGGGAGTCAAGCCATGCAATTCAGCGCTGCGGGGCCCAAGCCGCAGCGCTGGGGTCAATGACCTGGATCGCCCCNACGCAGTCCATTCCGTAGGCCCGGAGCAGCCCGAAGGTATCCTCACTGGCAACCCGGGCGTTGTCCGCCAGGCTGGCCCGTACATGATCTACTGGCAGCAGCCCTTCAAGGAATCGCTTGGTTTGGGTAGCCGGGTAAAAAGCTTTGCGGATGGGCAGCCGCACGGAGAGCAGGGAGTTCCCTCCACGAAACCTNTCGATAGCCTCCTGGGTGTAGCGAAGGGAAGCGCCAGCGTGGAGGCCCACGGAAATCAGCTCGGCAACCCGCATCCCGGCGTACAGAACCTCAAGCCGCTCGGTCATTTGTGCCTGCCTGTGGCTGGGACCTGCTGAGATCCTGCTCGAGTCGTATCTGCCGGCCCCTTGAGTCGTCGCGCGGAACCGCTAGTAAGTCCATCCCGAGGGCCGAGGTAACCTCCATGAGGAGGCGGGCGTGCCCCAGGCGGCCGTTTTCCATGGCGCTGATATTGCTTCTGGAGATACCCGTTCGTTCCATCAACTCCGCTTGCGTGACGCCCAGAGACTTGCGCCGTTCACGTATGGCGGCACCGAGACGCAGCGCTGCCAGTGAAGGTTTTGTCATGACAACGATCCCTTCGATGTACTTGTTTCTCATACAAAACAGGAGTCCACTAAAATGTACTGAAAACAAGTACATTTGACAGTTTTGCCGTCAATGTAGTGGAAACAACTACATGAAATGTGGAAATCCCTCCAAGCCTGGCGGGACGCTTTAGTGGGCGCGCACCGGCGCCGCCGTCTGGCTAGCCACGGGNGTAGGCGGGGTTTCATCGAGAAGTTCGGGCCGGCGTCGTCCATCACTACGGACCCACATCCTAAAGGCAAGGGTCAGCAGTACCAGCCAGACCACGCCAACATAGAGTGCCACTCGAGTGTCAGGGTAGATTCCCAACAGCACAATGATGCCCAGCATGAACACGCTCGTCAGGATCGAGGCGAGCGGCCAGAGGGGNACAGGGAACGCGGACGGGGCAAGGATTTTGCAAGAAATTTCGCGCTTCATGGCCACGTGAGAGGCGAGGATCATGATCCACACCCACACCGTTGCGAAGGTGGCGATGGAAGCGATCAGTAAGAACACGTCCTCAGGGATGGTGGCGTTCAAGACCACCCCNACCAGCAACACCCCNGTCATCAGGACAACTGTCATCCAGGGCACGCCGCGTTTTGAGATACGGCCAAAGACGGCGGGCGCGTGGCCTTGTTGGGACAGGCCGAAGAGGACGCGTCCGGCGCCAAANATGTCGCTGTTAATGGCCGAAAGTGCGGCTGTAATAACAACGGCGTTGAGGATGTGCGCGGCCAAGGGGATGCCCAGGGAATCGAAAATTTGGACAAAGGGACTGGTTTCGCCGGTGATTTCATTCCACGGAATCAAGCTCATGAGCACGCCAATAGTCAACACGTAGAACAGCAGGATGCGGACGGGCACGGTGTTGACCGCGGAAGGGATGGACTGAGCGGGGTCCGCGGCTTCGCCAGCTGTGACGCCAATTGTTTCAATCCCACCAAAGGCAAACATCACCACAGCAAAGGCCGCCAGCAAGCCCACCCAACCATTGGGTAAGAAGCCGCCGTGCGCCACCAGGTTACCCAGCCCCGGCACGGCCTCGGCGCCATCTAGCTGGAAACCAAAGACAATAATGGCAACGCCACCGGCGATCATGGCAATGATGGCCGAGACCTTGATGAGAGAGAACCAGAACTCCAGCTCGCCAAAGACTTTCACGCTGAGCAAATTAATGGCGGCAAGGAAGAAGATGATGGCCAGCACCCAAATCCAGCGAGGAACATCCTGGAACCAGAAGCCCATGTAAATGCTAAAGGCGGTGACGTCGGCGATGGCCACAATGGCCATTTCAAACACGTAGGTCCAGCCCGTGATGAACCCCGCCAACGGGCCAAGGTAGCGGCTGGCGTATTGGCCAAAAGATCCAGAGACGGGATGGCGGACAGCCAGCTCGCCGAGTGCGCGCATCACCATAAAGACGGCGGCACCAGCAATGATGTATGCCAGCAGAACTGCCGGGCCGGCCATTTGAATGGCCGTGGAAGAACCGTAAAACAATCCGGTTCCGATGGCCGAGCCTAACGCCATGAAACGGATGTGGCGGGCGTTCAGGCCACGGGTCAGGACGGATCCCTTGGAGTTCATGCGTGAGCTTTCTAACACAAGGTGCTGGGCAATCTAAGAACTATCGGCGCAAATGAGGTGGCGTACGCCACCTCATTTCCTGGGTTTGGGCGTGGATCGCCTCAATAGTCCTCAGATTCTGGGATTTCAGACTGCAATATTCTATAGTGTGCCAACAGTGATGCGCGATTTCAGTCTTATTTTTTAAGGGAGCTATGACAACCACCCACCGGGTTCCATCGAAAGTACCGGCCGCGGAGAACACGCTTCGCATCTTGAAATTGCTATCCTCCAAACGCGGCCCGTTGGCCGCTCTGACTATCGCCACCAGCTTGGATCTGCCGCGCTCAAGCGTCTATCACCTGCTCGGGGTCATGGAGCAAAGCGGCTTCGTCATGCACCTGCACGAGGAGCGGCGCTACGGATTGGGCGTTGCTGCATTCGAGCTCAGTAGTGCCTATTCGCGCCAGGAGCCACTGTCCAGACTGGGCCGGCCGNCCCTTGCCACGCTGGTGGATAAAATCGGCGAAAGCGCCCACCTCGCCGTGATGCATGGGCGCGATGTCCTCTACATTGTGGAGGAGCGGGCCAAGAATCGCCCGTCCCTGGTGACGGACGTGGGGNTGCGTCTGCCGAGCCATCTGACAGCCAGTGGACGAGCCATATTGGCCGCACTGCCTAAATCCCAGGTTAGAGCGCTGTATCCCAACGCGGCCGCGTTCTCCTCGCTCACCGAGGTGCCCAACCCCATCAGCAAATACTCCACCCTGTCAGCCCACCTGGACCAGGTGCGGATCCGTGGCTATTCCACCGAGCACGGGGAAATCACTGACGGCTTCGGATCAGTTGCGGCCGCCGTGACTGATCACTTGGGCTGGCCCGTGGCAGCCGTGGCAGTGACCTTCCTTGAGCAAAAGCGTCCGNCAGAGAAATGGCCCGCACTGGCGAAAAGCGTCACCAAGGCAGCTGACGAGCTATCCGTGCGAATATATGGGCGCCGCGAAGGCTAGCGCACAGGACATTTTGCCATGTCTGAGATACCGGACAGCGAGTAGGTGTAGGCGCTGATTGCCGCACGGTTAAGCGCAATAGTGGAGAGCAAGACCTCAGCACAGCAAAGGACCCACCATGAGCACCGCAGTTCCGCCCCCACTCCCGTTGTCCTCTCGTCCTCAGGCGTCACGCCCGATGACGTCATCGCCGTCGCCCGCCACAACGCTAAGGTGACGCTGAGCGAGGAGGCGCGGGCCGGCGTCGAACGCGTCAGGGCACACATTGAGAAACTGGCCCATTCCGAGATCCCGGCCTACGGCATCTCTACCGGCTTTGGTGCGCTGGCCAACCGCCATATCCCGCAGGACATGCGCACCCAGCTGCAANAATCGCTGATTCGCTCTCACTCCGCCGGCATGGGGCCCGCCGTGGAGCGCGAGGTGGTGCGTGCCTTGATGTTCCTGCGCGCCAAGACTCTGGCCAGTGGGCGTACCGGTGTGCGCCCCATCGTGGTGCAAACCATGGTGGAGGTCCTGAACGCAGGCATCACCCCTGTAGTCCGCGAATTCGGCTCCCTGGGCTGCTCCGGCGATCTTGCACCACTCTCACACTGTGCCCTTGTACTCATGGGTGAAGGTGAGGCCTCCGGTCCAGACGGCACANCTTTTGGGAACAAAGGTGGCCGGCCCGTCTCCGAGCTGCTGGCCGAGGCTGGCATCACACCGATCGAGCTCGCCGAAAAGGAAGGTTTGGCGCTGGTCAACGGCACCGACGGCATGCTCGGCATGTTGCTCATGGCCATCGCCGATTTGAAACTGCTCCTGACGACGGCGGACATCACCGCCGCGCTGAGCGTCGAGGGCCTGCTGGGCACCGACCAGGTCTTCGTCCCCGAACTGCACATGGAGCTACGCCCGCACCCCGGCCAAGCTGCCAGTGCGGATAACATGCTGCGTGTGCTGGCCAACTCGCCGATCGTGGCATCACACCGCGTAGGTGATTCCCGGGTCCAGGACGCCTACTCGCTGCGCTGCGCCCCACAGGTGGCCGGCGCCGCCCGCGACACCGTAGATCACGCCCTCATGGTGGCCACCCGCGAACTCGCCGCCGCCATCGATAACCCGGTGGTGCTGCCCGACGGCCGCGTGTCCTCCAACGGCAACTTCCACGGCGCCCCGGTGGCGTACGTGCTGGACTTCCTTGCAATAGTCTCAGCCGACGTCGCCTCCATCGCCGAGCGCCGCACCGACAGGATGCTGGACCCGGCCCGCTCGCACGGCCTGCCCGCCTTCCTTGCCGGGGACCCGGGCGTGGACTCGGGCCTGATGATCGCCCAGTACACGCAGGCCGGCCTGGTCTCGGACTCCAAGCGCCTGGCCGTCCCCGCCTCCGTGGACTCTATCCCCAGCTCTGCGATGCAGGAGGACCACGTGTCCATGGGCTGGCATGCCGCCCGCAAGCTGCGCCGCTCCGTGGAAAACCTGCGCCGCGTCCTGGCCATTGAGCTGGTGGCAGCTACACGCGCCATTGACATGCGCACTTCCATGTCTGACGGCGAATTGGTCNCCGGCCCGGCCGGCGCCGCTGTGATTGGGCTGCTGCGCAAGACCGTGCAGGGTCCAGGGCCGGACCGCTTCCTGTCCCCGGAGCTAGAGGAAGCCGACCGTTTGGTGGGCTCCGGCGCCATCCGCGCGGCCGCGGAAGCGGCCACCGGCCCGCTGAACTAGTCTCCACGCCCTCCCTCACCTCGGCCAGGGAACCCTCGGGCCAGGGAACCTTCGGGCGCGTGGGCCCGGCTCATTCGAGCGCAGTAGTTGGCAATGTTTTGGAAAACATTGCCAACTACTGCGCTTTCGAAGTGGGTGGGGCGCTTTAGCGCAGCAGCGTGTCGATCAGCCTGGCAGCAACCTTCGCTGTGCGGGCATCGATGTCGAATGCGGGATTCAGCTCAGCCACGTCAAAGTGGAACAGTTTCCCGCTCGCAGCGATCTGAGTGCACACCGCGGCGATCACCGGAAGCGGCACTCCGTACGCGGCGGGNGCGCTGACACCCGGTGCTGTGGCTGCGGGCAGGACATCTAGATCAATGGTCAGGTACACAATGTCCACCGTCTCTAAGTAGGCATCCACAAAGGCTGTGGTGCGCTCCCTGGAGCAGTCCTCATCCAGGAGATACTTCACCTCCAGCTCGTGGGCGCTCTCAAACAGGGCGCGGGTGTTGTTGGGTTCACTGATACCTACGACGGCGTAATTTAGTTCCCGGCCGGCGGCGGCTTCGGCACGGGCCATCTGGAGGAACGGTGTGCCAGAACTGGGTGTNGGAGCGTCCCGGAGGTCAAAGTGGGCGTCAAGGTTCAGTACACCGAGCCGGGCACCGTTGGCCACGGCCGCAGTGCCTGCCACGCCCAAATAGCTGGCGTAGGCGGTTTCGTGCCCNCCGCCCAGAACGAAGGTGAGGTATCCGGCGTCGAGCATGGTGGTCAGTGCGGCCCCGGCACGTACCTGGCCCTCTTCTAAGGCATCGCCAGTGACCGTAATGTCCCCAGCGTCGGTGACACTTCGCGTGCCATGGAAAGCAAGAGAGCCTAAAGCCGCGCGGATGGCTGCGGGGCCGGCGGCTGCACCTGTGCGGCCGTGGTTGCGCAGGACGCCGGCGTCGGAGCAAAATCCAATGAGCGCGGCAGGGCCGGGCAGCGAGGCCTCAAGTGAGGGTGCGGCGATCACGGACGCCACCTGCCACCAACGGCGGTGGGCGGGCTCATCGCCGTCGTCCCTTCCAGACCAGGGCGTTGCGGGGGTATCAATGGCGAGCGTAGAAAAGTCCATGGTTCCAGCGAACAGCATGGGGAGGCGAACGCCAGCGTCCGGAACCGAACGCCGTCTGAAACCACAGACCCGTTTAAAATCGAAAGCGGAGTAGTCGGCAATGTTTTCTACGAACATTGCCGACTACTCCGCTCGATCTCCCGTCGCTTCGAGGCAGTGGAATGACGGGCTAACCGATTCCGAACCAGGCTTCCACAGGCCCGATGCCGAAGAACAACACGAATGCGCCGGCAACCACCCACATCAAAGGATGAATTTCCTTCGCCCGGCCTTGGAAGGTACGGATCAGCACGAAGGCGATGAAGCCGGCACCGAGACCGTTGGCAATGGAATACGTAAACGGCATGAGCGTGAACGTCAGGAAGGCTGGGATGCCAATGCCCCAGTCGGACCAATCGATCTTTCCCACCTGGGAAACCATCATGAAACCAACCACTACCAGGGCTGGTGCCACAGCCTCGAAGGGGACCAACTTGATCAGCGGGGTGATGAACATGGCCAGTAGCAACAGCAGTCCCGTCACAATCGAGGCCAAGCCGGTGCGGGCACCTTCGCCGATTCCTGCACCGGATTCCACGTAGATCTGGTTTGACGAACCGGAGGCTCCGCCACCGGCAATGGCGCCAAAAGCATCAACGAGAAGCACCCGTTCAACGTTGGGAATGGTACCGTCTTCACGCAGTGAACCAGCCTCAGCCGCCAAGCCCACCATGGTGCCCATGGCGTCAAAGAAGATGCTCAGCAGAATCACGAACGCCAGCAGCACTGCGGCCAGGGCGCCAAGCTTGCTAAATGCGCCAAAGATGTTGACCTGACCGATCAGGGACAAATCAGGCAGTGTCCACTGTGACAGTTGCGGGGACACCAATGACCAGCCCTGCGGGTTGTTGACAACGCCATCGAAGGAAGGACCAATGTGCAAGGTCATTTCCAGAATATTCGCCAACACAGTGGCGACGACAATACCAATAAGGATTGCGCCCTTGACCTTGCGAACCACCAAGCCGATGGTGAGGATCAGACCAACAATAAACACCACAGTGGGCCAGCCCATCAGCTTGCCGTCGAATCCCAGACCCACGGGAACGGTGGTGCCGGCAACGTCAGGGATGCGGCGCACAAAGCCAGCATTGACAAGGCCAATAAGGGCAATGAACATGCCGATGCCCACCACAATGGCTATTTTNAGGCCCTCGGGGACGGCCTTGAACACCGCTGTGCGGAAACCGGTGAGCACCAGGATGAACATGGTGATACCTGAGAGGACCACAAGTCCCATGACGTCCGGCCAGGTGAGGCCTGGGTTGGTGGCGACTGTTACGGCCACGAAGGCGTTCACGCCCAGTCCGGCGGCGAGGGCGAACGGGTGTTTCGCCCATGCACCCATGATGATGGTCAAAATACCGGCAACAAACGCCGTGACGGCGGCAACGCGTTCAATACCAAGGACTTCACCGGTAGAATCAGCGCCNCCGAGGATCAGCGGGTTCAGCACCACGATGTAACTCATGGCGAAGAAAGTGGCGAAACCGCCGCGGATTTCCCGCGAATAGTTTGAACCACGAGCGGTGATCATGAAATATTTGTCGATCGCTGACAGACGGACGTCCGTTTTGGTAGCCATGTTCGAGCCCTCCGGGCGAAGTGAAATGAAATTTAGTTATTCGAGAAAATACTAGCTGGTCATGGGTGGGCGCAGCGTAACGGGGCAAGCTGGGTTTTCCTGATCGTCTCAGCATGCCGCTGGGGCGCGGCTAGATAACTGGCATCCTCTCGCTGCTGCTCCTCTCCGTAAACTCCCAAGATTCCGGGATACCGTAAGGTGCCAGCAATTACATTTAGCAAAGGAATTTTACCTGTGAACACTCACGTAAGTCACCGGCGCAGTGAGATGAACATGACACCGCAAATGCTGGCAAGACGTGCCGTGGTTGGTCTCTTGGCGCTTCTTCTTATGTTGCTGGGCTCAGCCACTGCCGCGCTGGCACATGACGCCGTCACTGATACATCGCCAGCAAATGGTTCAACAGTTGACAGTGTGCCGGAGAAGATTCAGATCAGTATGACGAACACCCCGGCCGTGATTGGTTCACAGGTTTTGATCCTTGATGCTTCAGGTACCAACTGGGCCGAAGGTGGCGTTGACGTCTTGGACAAGGTGGCTACACAGCGTGTGCGCACTGGTGCGCCAGCTGGCAAGTACACCGTGAAATGGCGTCTGGTTTCCTCTGACTCCCACCCTATTGAGGGCGAATTCAGCTTTACGGCTATGGCTGCCGGAGCTGCGGCTCCGCCCGCGGCCGTCTCCACCGATGGCCAGGGTGTTGGCGCCGGACCCTTGGCCTCTGTCCAGCCGGAGCCAGCGTCTGCCCCGGAAAATGTGCAGAACGACAGTGCAGTGCCGTGGAGCGTCATTGGACTAGGGGTGGTGTTAGTTGGTGTGGTTGTGGCCATGGTGCTCGTGGCCAGAAAGCGGCTGACTGACGAGAAATAGGACCAGGAAGATGCTGCTGTGCACAGCGCAGCAGCATCGAGGGCTGGCCTGCTACGCCAGCGCTGAACTCGGTTCACAGGCTGGCACACGAGCGGAAATTGACTGGCCTGCACGTTTAGCTTGATGCAGGATTTCCTGGGTGGTGGGNATTGTGAGATCGCCCATCCCCACCAGATACAGACCTAGCGAATGCATCCCGGAACGCACGTCTGTGGCAGTGGTGACGCCGACGCTGTGCAGCACGCGGCGCAGCTGACTCAATGCACCACGGGTAAANACAACACTGTGGGCGCTCAGAGTGCCTGTTGCCGTGTGAACACGCCACCGGTGGTCCACTGGTGTGCCGTGGGGCGCATGGGTGAGTGCCAGTGCCCGGGTCTCTGGGCGGATGTCCAATTCATGGCGGCGGGCGTAGTGCTCAAGTAGACGCACTATTTCGCTGCGCTCATTGAGCGCGGCCAAACTGATNCCNCCGGTGGTGGCCTGCAGCGGCGAGGATTGCTTCTGCGGGCAGAAGCTCTCCACAACAATGGCTTCGATGCCATGCCTGTTGAGTTCAGCCGCCATTGCAAGTGCTGAGAAACCCGAACCAATCACAATGGTGGTGGTCTTCTGACGCTGAAGGGATAGGTGTAGCGGATGATCCTCTGGCAACCAAAAGTTCAGCTGTCACAAAAATGCCTCCTGGAACGGTAGGAGAACGCGGGGTGCGGCACACCGGGAGCAAGGTTGTGCCGTGGTGCAAATTAGGGCAGTACCCGATCCAGATACGCATTGCTGAACACACGTTTGGGATCGAGAACATCTCGAACCTTACAGAACTTTTCAAGGTCTGGGTAGAGCAGTTCAAAGTCCTTCGATTGGAGAAAGTGCCACTTCCCNCAGTGCGGCCGGCCGGCGTGGGAACGGAAGATTTCCTCGGCGGCCTTGAAGTACTCAAACGGCGCTGTTTTGATGTGTTGATGGATGGCCACATAGCCGGTATTTCTGTTGTTCGCGGTGGAGAGGGCAATGCTGTCAGCTGCTGCACTGCGGACTTCCACGGGGAAGGATATCTGTAATTCCCGTCGCTTGATCATGGCGTCCAGTTCCCCNAACACTTCAGGGATGCTCTCCACCGGCAGAGCGTATTCCATTTCCCTAAAACGCACCGTCCGCCGTGTTGCAAACACTTTGTGGGAGGCATCGGCGAATTCCCTGTTCCCTGTTAGGTGAGATGCCATCTGATTGATACTAGGAATAGTTGAGGGAACTTTGCCGCTCACCGTGCAGAGCGCAGAAAATAGGATATTTGAAACTAAAACGTCATCCACAATGCGTGCCCGTGCGGACAGTGGAGCCAGGNNCCTGGGGAGGCTGCCAGGTGCGTGGCGGGTGTTGGTTTTGGTCAGTGCCATGTCTGTGTGTGGGAACCAGTAAAACTCAAAATGGTCCTGGCTTGTGTTGCGCTGCGCCAAGGTTTCAAGCACCTCAGCCATCGGTTCGGGACGTTCAAGTGCATGCAGCATGAAGGAGTCCACGCATTGCAGCGTGACGGCGGTGATGATGCCCAACGCACCCAGGCCCACCCGGGCTACAGCGAAAATTTCAGCATTCTCAGTGGCTGAACAATGCACCACCTCGCCCGTGCCCGTCACTAAGGTCAAGGCCCTCACCTGGGCGGCTAGACCGCCAAATTTCAGCCCCGTGCCGTGCGTTCCGGTAGAGATGGCGCCAGAGATTGATTGCTTGTCGATGTCGCCAAGGTTCTCCATGGCCAAACCGTAGGGTTTCAGGAGGGCGGGAATTTCATAAAGGCGGGTGCCGCCCGCCAACGTGACCTGCTTGGCCTGGCGGTCCACCCTTTGAAGACCGCTCAGGCCATCAAGTGCCAGCTGTATCCCGTTGGTCAGGGCGATGTCAGTGAAACTATGCCCCGCACCCACGGCTTTGAGCGTGCTTTTGCCGCTGCCGCTNGCGGCAGCCAACGCCGAAACCTCAGCCACTGTGCTTGGCCGGGCCACATCAGTGGGGCAGCAGCGCTGGTCCCCGGCCCAATTGCGCCACTGGCTCATATAAACGCCTTCCCTTCCCCACGGTAGGTCAGTGTCCTACCCACCGTTTGTGCGCCGTCGAGAATTTCCAAAGCCTCCACATGTTCACAAACCTCACCAGATTTGGCATGCCTGAACCACACTTTGTCGCCGATCTTCAACTGAGCTGCGGACGGGCCACGCAAGGGTCTGCACCTCGCCGGCCCCTCAGTGCCGATCAAGGAGAGCCCGCCCGGATGCACAAGAACGGGNGACCTATCTGGGCCCGAGGGTCCTGAAGCTATCCACCCGCCACCAAGAACGGTGACAATGTTGGGNGCTGGACGCCTAACCACGGGCACAGCGAAGCCCACCGCGTGCGCCGGTGTGAAACGCGAATAGCCGTCGAACAGTGTGGGCCCAAACAAACCCGAACCTGCCGCTATCTCGCTCACTGACACGTCTGCTGTTGTGAGCTCGATGCTGCCGGTACCTCCGCCGTTGACGAATTCAAGGTCGGCAACATTGCGCACCGCCGCCACAACATTGGCTCGTCGATGGATTATTTCAGCCATTGAGGCACGCTGCATCCGCGCCAAGATAGCGCCCTTTGTCAGATCGGCCACCTTGTTTGACGTGTGTGGAGTGTCCTGCAACCCTGCCACCTGCGCTTCATAAGCCATGATCCCTACTAAGGAGAAAAGTGGTGCGGACTGGTGTTTGTAATCTGAAACGCCAAGAGCCAGGGCTAGGGCATCAGCACCTGTGCGTACGGGAGAGCGGTATACGCCAATGTGGCCCACTGCACGCCCACGCACCGATGGCCGCCACGAAGCATCCAGATCAAGACAGAGCCGCAGGGGAGCCGCAGGGCTGAGTTCTCTAAGTACGCTTGCCATCCACTGCAGTTGTTCAGCGGAATCCACCATCAAGGTCACGCGTGCACAGGCCACGGGTTGNGTGGCCAAATCACGCAACGCTTGTCCGTCTGCGGTGGGGTAGGCAACCAGAACGTCAGTGAATGCATTTGATGGATCTGTGGCAAGCCACAACGCTTCGGGAAGGGTGAATCCTAATATTCCAGCGAAGCCGGGCTGTTGCAGAACAGCACGCAGAACATCTTTGCTGCGGATCGATTTGCTGGCAACGCGGATGGGCTTCCCTGCAGCGCGGCGCAATAGCGAACCTGCGTTGAAAGACAGTGCCTGCAGGTCCAAAACCGCCAATGGAGCAAAGAGTCCGGCACAAGCAGCGTCAGCCTCGGCCCACATATCCGCGGGGCGTGACTTCCAGCACGTCCACGGTTGAGCGCTGGTTCAAGTAGTTCGAACATTGCTGCCTACTTTTTCGAAGGGTGATCTTGGTCTCAACTCTGTCACAAGAGTAGGAGTGTTGGCTAAGGGCGCGCTGTTGGACATATTGACTCTCACCACGTCGTAACTTGACGCGCTAAGCCGAACCCGCAATAGTCACAAGTACAGGCCGCAAGGAAGCGCCACGGCGTTTGTGCACCCAACGGCATACAAGTACCAGGAGGCGCAGCATGAGCAGCCCACAGGAATCAGTGCAGGGTGCAACGCCCCAGCAGGTCCCCAGCCCCACCGGAATTGTTGTTGGCATCGACGGATCAGAACAAAGTAATTGTGCGTTGATATGGGCCGCCCAGCAGGCGAAGTTACGAAACCTTCCCCTGCACTTGGTGACCGCCTACACTGTGCCAATTNTTGCTGCTTCCGGGCTCGACGGCGGGTATGCCACGGTGGATGACGACGTCATTCGCCAAGGCGCCGAAGCGGTCCTGCGTGAGTCAGCCGCCAAGATTTCTCACCTCGATGTCCAAATGGATGCCCGCGTTGAAAATGGTGATGCGGCAGGGNTTTTGGTGGAGCTCAGCGAAACGGCAGAACTGCTGGTCTTTGGTTCGCGTGGCCGTGGTGGTTTTATTGGCAGGCTTCTTGGTAGCGTCAGTTCCGCGCTACCTGCGCACGCTAAATGTCCAACAGTGACTGTGCCGTTGAGCTGTGCGCCCCGCCTAGGCGAGGGCACCGATGCTGCCGAGGCCGAGGCTGAGGCGAAAGTTGAANAAGTTGTCACAGTGGGCGTTGATGGCTCAGACCAAGCCCGGTACGCCGTTTTGGTGGCTGCTGAGCAGGCTGAACGCTCAGGCAGCACCTTGCGGATCATCTGCGCCGTGCAGCCCTATACCGGGTCCCTTGCCTGGATGCCAGCACCCGTGGACCGTGAAGCCTTGTTTGCCGAAATTCAGCTCCAGCTCGACGCCGGTGAGAAGTGGCTTCGCAGTCACTTTCCCNAGCTTCCCATCGAGATCAAACTCCTTGAAGGATCTGCAGTTGATACTTTGGTCAAGGCCTCTGAAACCTCTGAGCTGGTGGTCATGGGAACCCGTGGGCGCGGCGGGTTTGCCGGCATGATGCTGGGATCAACCACAGACGGGGTTCGCCACCACGCAAAGAGCCCCATCATGGTTGTGCGGGATCGTGAAGACCCGCGGCAGNGGGATAGATCAGCCTTTGGCCCGCTGCTGCAGACCTGATCCTTGGCCGTGAGGACGTCTCCGTCGTCACGAATACTTATATAGTACATAT
The DNA here is from genome assembly GCF_021398215.1 of Arthrobacter polaris. Lineage (NCBI taxonomy): Bacteria > Bacillati > Actinomycetota > Actinomycetes > Micrococcales > Micrococcaceae > Arthrobacter > Arthrobacter polaris. The sequence goes on along the minus strand of NZ_CP071516.1, from coordinate 3,361,822 downwards.
GTGCAAATAAGAGTAGCGCGCTTGCGCTAAAAATTCAGATAAGAAAAGTGAAGGGGTTCGTTCCCACCGGGTCTTAGTTAGTACCTTGCTGCGTAAGGGTAGAGCTTCATGGTGGACATCCATGACAAAGAGGTGACTGCAATGGGTTGGCTGTAGTTCAGCGCCTGCACCACCTGGTTGTTGCCAATGTAGATGGCGATGTGGCCGAACCGGCCGGTTCCGTCGTCATCAAANACCAGCAGGTCACCATATTGCATTTGAGCCAGCGGTACGCGTTGCGGNGCTGCCCAGAACTGGTCAGTACCTTGGCGCGGCACCGACTTTCCAGCAGCGGCAAATGCCTGCTGTACTAATCCAGAACAGTCAAANGCAGCCGGTCCAGTACCGCCCCACTGGTAAGGACCACCAATCTTGGACATGGCGTAGTCCACCATCACTTGGGTGGAAGAGCCCGTCGGCGGGGCCGGTGTTACTGGGGAGGCGACACTACAGGTGGCGCCACAGGAGCAGGCTGTACTGGCGCAGCGGGGCCACAGGAGCAGGCTGCACGGGTGCGGGTTCCACTGGAGGTGGTGGCACAGGAGCAGGTGCCGCAGGGGCTGGCGGCTGTGCGGATGGGGCAGACGGCTTTGGGGCCTGAGCAATAGGCGGTGCCGGAGGGGCTGGCGCTTGGGTGGGCGGTGGCTTTGGGGTACCTGGCAGCACGGCCGCAGGTGGCATCTGGTTTTCGGGCTGTGGGGCTGGAGCGTTNNCACCGGAGGCCGTTGCTTAGTCAACGGGGGCTTGATGGGCTCCGGCGCATGATTTGAGCTATCAATTTGTTGCTTTAACGCTTCTTCCTGGGCTTGGCGTGCCGCTTCGTCCACACGGGCAGCTTCCAGTGTCACCGTGGTGTTGTGTAAACTCGCCAGCCGCTGCAGGAGGACCTCCCGCTGGGCCTGGTTGTTGGCCACGACGGCGGACTGTGCATCTGCAGCATTTTGGGCCTGTGTGCGTGAAGCTTCCGCGGCGACACTAGCGTTANNTTGGCGGCCTTCCGAGCTTCTTTGGCCTGGGCCTCCAGCGACGTTGAGGTAGCAGCAGCCGCCTCGGCCGTGTCAAATGTGGGCCCGGTTGGCGCTGAGCGCCATGAGCGTGGAGGCCTGGTAGATGGCGTTGTCGGCATCAGAGCTGGCCAAGAAGTTCTGGATGCTCAGGTCCAGGCCCCCATTNTTATACAAGCTGCCAGCTAGCTGCCCCAGTTGGGCTTTGGCTTGCTTGTGTGCTCCGGCAGCAGCGTCGGCTTTGCTTGTGTGGTTNTCAGCCCAGGCTGTGCGTTGCTCAAGGATTACCAGGGCGTTGGTGTATTCGCTGTTGGCTCCCATTGCGATAAGAGTTGACGCCTGCAGACTTTCGTTGGCGGTGGTGATTATCCCATCCAACTGGGCCGAAGCGGCTGCCGTAGCGGACTCTGACTTCTTGGCCTTGGCGATGTCGCTTTCACTGGGAATCGCGGGACTGAACGGCAGCAGCGCAAACGGTTGGAGCACAGCTGAACTTAACGCCGCCGAACTCAGGGCGCCGAGACCATGTCCGAATGTTATGGCGGGAGCCGCAGTGGCGGGAGCCAGGAACGCTGTGGACACCACGGCGGCACACGCCAGCGCGGTTGCGCCGCGACCCAAAAACGCATAGTCATCCAGTTGCCTCACTGCAGATTGGTCGGTAAGGTGAGCTGCGCGGGTATTTAGGGGCCGGGCAAGTATTACGTGCTCATTTACTGCGTTGGTTTGACCCTACGGCCACGGAGAAGGCTTTGGCAACAGGTGCATCACCAGTATCAGGAACCACATTGGTATCATTTATCCCCATCCCAGTTCATGCAGGCGTTCGTCGCTGATGCCAAAGTGATGGGCGATCTCATGGACCACAGTCACAGTGATTTCATGCATGACCTCATCTCGGTTGCGGCACATCTTTAGAATTGGCGCACGAAAGACGGTGATCCGATCGGGCAGCGATCCTGCATCCCACCACGAGTCTCTTTCAGTCAGNGGCGTTCCTTCGTAGAGCCCCAACAGGACCGTGTTGGGGTTCTCGTTCGAAGAAGGCACGTAGTGCTCTTGTGTGAAGATCGCTACGTTGTTCATTTTGGACCTGATATCGGCAGGGATCGCGGCAATGGCGCCTTCCACGGCCGCATCAAATTCTTCCTCGTCCATGTGGAAGGGGCCAAAGGAGGGNATTTTGGCCAGCGGGTTTTCTTGCATACCTCCAGCCTAGTGAACCACTAGATAAATGGTGTGTTTTGTGCGTATTCCGGGGATTGCTGTGCAAGCGAGCACGTATTTTGAGGGGTAGAGAAGGGTACACGGAAGGATGGAGCCGCAGGCCGTTTTGTGTTCTGAGCAAATAGGCCCTATAGTTTTGAAGTCCACTTGGAACCAATGCACTGGGAACGGCGCAGAGGGAAAAGAAGACTTAGGCCCCATCGTCTAGCGGCCTAGGACACCGCCCTTTCACGGCGGCGGCACGGGTTCGAATCCCGTTGGGGGTACGTTGCGAGGAAGTGGTAATCCAGTAGAAAAATTACTGGTACGCTATAACTCGTGAAAATCGCACGAAAGTGTTGATTGTAACAAAATGCAGTATCTAGTAAGGCCCTGTAGCGCAGTTGGTTAGCGCGCCGCCCTGTCACGGCGGAGGTCGCGGGTTCGAGTCCCGTCAGGGTCGCTTTGGTTTCTTGAGAGTTTCAGGGAATCTGGTGACTAAAAGATTCTTAGATCACCAAGGCTCTGTAGCTCAGTTGGTAGAGCGTTCGACTGAAAATCGAAAGGTCACCGGATCGACGCCGGTCGGAGCCACCAGTAAGACCCGAGAAATCGGGGTCTTTCTCATTTCTGGAGGCGTCTGAATTATTTTGGGGTTAGCAGCCATAATTTCAAAAATATTTAGCCTGATTTTAATCGCCACCTACCGCCAAGCTGGCGAAGCGGACGAATTCCCTTTGTGCCCATCACGTCTCTGGTGCCGCGCCGTCTCCGTGGAAAAGGATGAGATCCTTCTCAGTTGGCGGCATCGGCGGCCCCTCGTTGATTCACGGTTGTAGTTTTCTAATGCCCCAATCAAGTGGGCCGGTTGTGATTCTTGCCACAGGCCGCCTCCCCTGCCAAGGCAATCGCGCCGGACGGGGAGCAAACGCGGCAGTGTTGCCTGCGCGTTCTGCGGTGGTGATCGGTAGCAGCGCCCTGACCCTTCTGGCGAAGGCCACCCTGGCAGGGGACTCTTCAAAGGAACCAGGGAACCCATTAGTTCGTGGGTGCACGGCAACTACACAGGTGAGTACTCGCTTCGGTCAATTGGGTTGGCTTGCGGCACCGGTGTGCAGACCGTAGTTAAATGAGCACAGTCTGCCACGGCGTTGCCCGTCCACTTTCGGTGCATAGGCTTACGGTAAGAGAAACAGAAAGGGTGAGTTCATGGACTCGTACAACCAAGCTTCACCGGCTCCTGCCATCACCAACCCAGACGAAGCCCAAGGGCGGACAGTCATTGCTGAAACAGCCGTGGCCAAGGTGGTCGCAGTGGCTGTTCGTGGCGTTGCTGGCGTCCATGCACTTGGTACGGGAGCTTCACGTTCGCTCGGCGCCATCCGTGAAGTGGTTGGTGCCACCGATCTCACCCAGGGCGTGCGGGTTGAAGTGNGGGAGTCCCAGGTTGCCGTGGACATTGTCTTGCTGGCCGAGTATGGCTATCCGCTGCAAACCTTGGCCAATACGGTTCGCCGGGCTGTCTATACAGCAGTGGAGGAGTTGGTGGGACGCAATGTCATTGAGGTGAATATTGAAATCACGGATGTTTTCGTCCCAGTCACCGATACTGAANAAACTACCGCGCGCCCACGTCTAACTGAGCGCCTAGGTGCAGCCGTTAAGTCTCCAGTCAACGCAGAAATCGGCCAACCAGGTACTGCANTCAACAACGGCCATATGGCCGGGGATGAGCAGCAATAATCCAATGGAAACCGGAGAATAACCGTGAATCTCAGCGTAGTGTGCGCAGCGTTTGGCGCGTTTNTGGCATTTATGGCGTTTGCTTTTGGATTCTGGGGCTTTGTTTTGGCAGCCGTCTTCATTGCAGTGGGCGCTNTTATAGGCCGTGCCGCCAGCGGAAAACTTGACTGGCGTGGTGTTCTGGATGCCTTGACTGGACGGCGCTCCTCATCGTGAGCGAAGCACCATTGAACGAATCGACCCGGGAGCAATAACTCGGCACAGTGCAGCTCAGGGAGCGAGGGCACGGGCGAGGTTTCTTTGCTGAAAACTACTGCATTGGCCGGGCATAACCGGATCAGCTCTCAAGCGTTGACCTCTGTGGCCAAGGTTGCTGCGGCACAAGTGCTTGCTGTTGCTCCCGCTCAGGTGCGTGTGAGTTGGTCCGATGACTCTGGCGCCTTAGCCCTTTCCATCTCATCAGCGATGNGGGCGCCCGCCCTGAGCGATGTGCGCCGAAGCCCCGGTCAGCTCGCACGCAGCGGCGGCAGCATCTTAGCTCGGGCCACGGCTGCCAAGGAACAGATTTTGAGCCAGGTGGAACGGCTGACGGGGTCGCAGCTGAGCAGGGTCGATGTGCGGATCTCAGGCCTGCTCACTGGTGGTAACGGACGGGTGCTATGACTGACTTCACGCAACGAATCCTCAGGCGCGAGACACACTCGCCACGGTCAGCCATGGCCGTGGGTGCGGGGTCCTCGTTNACGGTTCTGGCCGTGTACGCCCTGCTGGAGATGATGCTGGCAGCGCTGGGTCAGCCCCACTGGCTGGTTCATCCGATGGATGCCTTCCAATGGATAGCTAGGCTGCCAGGAAATTANTTCACCGCTTTGCTGGGTGCAGCAGGAGTGTTCCTGGCCCTTGTCGGGTTAGTTTTCCTAGGTCACGGGGTTCTTCCGGGNCGCCGGGCACGGCATGTTATTGCGCACCCGCGTGTTGTCATTGTGGTTGATGACGAGGTCATAGCCTCGGCTTTGGCCAAGTGTGCCCGGATGGCCGCAGGGGTGACTCGCGAGCAGGTGATGGTTGTGGTTTCGGCCCGCCTTGTCCAGGTGAACGTCCGCCCCACCTCTGGAATTCGGATATCTGAATCTGACATCAAGGCAGCTGTTGAGGACCAGTTGGCGGCCATGGTGTTGGAACCGGCCCCAGCTGTCCTGGTGAAACTTTCTGATAGTGGGGTGATCGGAGTATGAATGGAACGCCTCGAGGGATAAACAGGTTCCTGCTGAGCCTCCTTGGCCTTATTCTCGTTAGTGCTGGTGCAGGCCTGATTGTTCTCGCCACCGCCCCTGGCGTTGCGCGCCGGTGGCAGGACTATGCGNGGGCTCAGGTGGCTTGGTTACAGAATTTTGAAGCCCACACACGGCTGTTGGTGACCTCCCAGAGCTGGATCTGGCTTGTTGGTGCAGCCTTCTTCTTGCTTGTGGTGATCGTCATGATTTCCTGGGTCGCCAATCAAGGTAAGGGCCGGGCCGGTACGTTACTTGACTATCAAGGAAACGCGGACGACGACGGAGCCGCCGGAGCGGTGAAACTCAGTTGCGCTGTGGCAGAGCAGGCGCTGAAAAGCGCGTTACTAGAACGCACTGACTTATCGGGTGTTTCCGTCTCGAGTTATGACTTCCGCCAGCAAACCGCGTTGAAGGTTCGAGTGCTCNCCAAGCAAGGCGTTGCACCCCATGAGGTTGCCGGGGACATCACAGAATTGCTCGATGCCCTGGATGAACTGGTGGGCATTGAGATCCCGGTCTTGCTGAGCATTGGGGCAGGGACAAGGTCACGGTTTACGAAAGCTGAAAGGGTCCGCTAGTCTCTTGTGAACATCATCCACAGGTGCAAAAGTACTTGGGGAGCGCATTACATATAGGGGAGCAGAACATGACTGAGAACAAGCCCGAAAAGTCCTTTGTGGAAACCGCGAAGGACGCTATCAGCGACAATGAAGTGCTCGAGAAAGCCAAGGATTTTGCTGGGGCACAGTTGAAAACGTGAAGAACTTCACCGGTGAAGCCACCTCCAAAGCCAAACACTTAGCCTTGGATGTTAGCGAAAACGTGAAGGACTTTAGCGAAGAAGCAGCCGAAAACGTAAAGAATTCACCGGTGACGCCGTTGAGAATGTGAAGGACTTTACCGGGGATGCAACCGAAAACGTGAAGGGATTTGGCGCCAAAATCGCTGGCCTCTTCAAGCACGAGAAGTAATTTTTCCTCGCCGCTTTCCGTTCCAGATGGCCACAGTGCCACTTGCTCAGTGACAAGGCGGTGAATGAGTCAAAGTTGCGTTCACCGCCTTTGGCTGCACGGTCAGGATCTGCCCTCTCACGCCGTCGTGGTTTCTCGGGCTCAACAGCAAAGTGCGCTGGCATGCCTGGCAGCCGTTGGCGCTGGCGCCTAGGGGCGAATCTAGAGAGTGACCTTGATGATAAANGAGTGTAACTGCCGGTAGACCTCTTGAGATTCCGGGTAGCGGAAGTTTTGCTGCCACGTGTGCTCGGTGTTGGTGTTATCCCAGCCATAGACGAGCGAATCGACGCAGACGCCGTGCTCATCCAGTGCCCTGATGAAGTTCATGTTGGAATCGTANAAGAAATCACGCTCCGAGGTGGTGACGAAAACGGGCGGGCACCGGGAGTCCAGCCACTCGATCGGGGACATGAAATGGGCTGCCTCGCGCAGCTGGTGGTGCCGTGGCCCGCTGGCGTGCTTGGGAGCATGGTTGCGGGCCTTCTCGGCAGGGACATCACTATGCGGTAACAGCATGCGCACAAAGTTCAGGCTCATCACAAACCCCTTGTCAAAGAACACCGANAAGTCCACGATGCTGCAATGCTGCACCAAGCCGCGCAGCTGGCTGGCCTGCAGCGCCGGGGTCAAGGCGTAGTGCTGGGCCAATTCCGGGCGGAAAGTTGCAGCTACCATCAGCGCGGAAATCTGCCCGCCAGCTGAGTCCCCGCCCAAGACAACCCGCCGTCCGTCTCCGCTGAATTCGCCAATATGGACCCGCACCCAACCCAACGCAGCATTGGCGTCCTCCAGCACATGCCCCAGATGGAAATGCGGCGCCATCCGGTAGTTGACGTTGACCACCACCACCCCGGATGCGGCCTGCCTGGCACAATATTTGGTGAGTGAGGCCTTATCNCCTGAAGTCCAGCCGCCACCGTGAAAATACACGTACACCGGCAAGGGGTCCGTACGCCGAGGAAGGTTCGCTGGTGCCATGACGTCCAAGCGGTGGGATCGGATGTGATCCCCAACAAAATCAATGTCATGCCAGTAGCTGACATCAGTAATGGGCTCCGCATTGAGGGTACGCATTTCCACCTTGCTGATGGCATGCATGAAGAGCCGCCATACCCAAACGGGCACACGGTGCAACGTGTCCCTTGCGCGGTGTCCCGAGGCTGGTAGACCACGGGAGGCCGCCCTGTCCGGCGCCACCATAGGCTTAGAATACGCCGTCGCACTGTGCTGCGGCTGGGAAAAGAAGGTTCAGCCTAATAGGGTTGAGAACTTGCCGGCGGGTTAGCCCCTTAGCTAGCACGCGCCATCTGACGGATGGACATCCAACGGTTGGCAAGTCTGCGGTAAGCGGCAGCGGCACCGGTGAAATCGCCGTCGGCAAGGCATTGCAAGCCCATGTGCACATCCGCGGGAGAGTCATCAGGATGCAATCTATTGGCCAGAGGACCGTAATCCAGCTCCACGACGCCGGACTCGTTAAAGCCGGCCAGCCAGTGACCCAGATCTTCTAGCTCAGCAAGTAGGTCAAGGTCTGGGGCCATCTGCGCCAGCATCAGCAGCAGCCGTTCGGCCCTGCCCACGGCAATGGATATTGGTACCTGGATCCGGACAGTTAGAATCTGGCCATTGGACTCAACCACTTCCATGCGGTCATTGGCATATACCAGAGTGAACCAGCTAAAAGGTATGCCCCACGTGGATGTGCGGGTTTGCAGNGGCAACCCCAAGAGCGGNGCGCTGGAGGCGCGTTCAAGCTCCAGTGCCCATTCCTCCTCGGACAGAAGCAATGCGGCAAGCTGTCGCATGTTACCGGCCAGCAGCTCAGCCGTTCCGGCAATCGATCTGGCAACCACCTGATTGGGTGCGTAGAGCAGGGCNTGCTCATCTCCCATGGTGAGCACGCGCGCCCTGTCNTGCCCCGACGTCGGAAGTGGATTGAGACGGGAACGGCTTACTCTGCTCAGAGAATCTGCAAGCTCAGTGGCATCAACGCTAATGGCATTTTGCTCGGCCTCCAGGGTTCCCTCAATGTAGGCAAACTCTGCCGCCGTGTATGCCTCACGTGGCAAGTACACGCGCAGGCTCGAGACAAACGGGAGTTGCACGCCGCCCAAATACAGCCCGTCCACCATGGATCAGCTCAGTTCCACAATCACAGGTGCGTGATCCGAGGCGCCCTTGCCCTTGCGTTCCTCACGGTCAATTTCAGCAGCAGTAACCCGAGCTGCCAAGGCGGGNGAGGCCAGAATAAAATCGATGCGCATGCCCTCTCGCTTGGGNAAGCGCAGCTGCGTGTAGTCCCAGTAGGTGTAAACGCCCGGACCCGGGTGCAGGGGNCGGACCACGTCGGTGAAACCTGCCGCCTCAAACGCCGCGAACGCTGCACGCTCTGGTTCGCTGACGTGAGTCAAGCCTTGGGTGCGGAAGAAGTCAATGTCCCAAACGTCGTCGTCCTGGGGTGCAATGTTCCAGTCGCCAGTCAACGCAATCTGGGCGTTGGGATCCGCCGCCAACCATCCGGTGGCCTGGTTCTTGAGTTCCGCCAGCCACTGCAGCTTGTAAGGCATATGCTCGTCTTCAAGGGCACGCCCATTGGGTACATAGAGGCTCCAAATGCGCACACCGTTGCACGTTGCGCCGATGGCACGGGCTTCCTGGAGAGGATCCTTGCCACCCTTGCCAAAGGCGGGTTGGCCGGAAAAGGTGCGCTGAACATCCTCCAATCCCACGCGGGAGGCGATGGCAACACCGTTCCACTGGCTGAAGCCAAAATGGGCCACTTCATAACCATTGTTTTCAAAGAGCTCCCAAGGGAAATTCTCATCCTTACACTTGGTTTCTTGGATGGTCAGCACATCAGCATCGGTACGGCGCAGCCAGTCCTCCACACGGTCGGCACGGGCACGCAACGAGTTCACATTCCAGGTAGCAATCTTCACCTATCCAAGCTATCAAGTTAACTTGGATTGGGCCTGAGGCAAACGCCCATGAGCCATATCAGCTGTGCGACAAGTCACGTCCGGAGTGTAGCCAGAACACCCATTAAGTTCCTTGGAGTCACAAACTGGTAACTATCGATCCTGCCCGTCCCGCGCCGCCAGCAGAAGTTCACAGCTCGGATTTGCTTGTCACGAAGGGCTAATGACCCTCAAATTGTGCTGGTAGCGAACACGTGTTTGTTAGCGTTGGGTGCGAACCAGTAGACCGACAAGCCTGCGGGCAACTGCCACAAACCGGTGCGAACATGACGAATCATTTTGCAGTGCGTTGGGGCAGCCAGACACAGGCGCTCGAACTGGCGGTAGGGATAGCTTCCCGATTCTTGCCCTTGAGGGGAGGCCGTCTTTCCTTGCTGCCCCGGCCGGGGTGCGGGGAAGCGAAGAGTTTGACGCGTACCAACGCCTGCAGCACGAGAACACCAATCGCGTACGTTCAGTCACCTACCGTAAAACGTGGGTTTTGAACCATCGCGTAGATGGGTACTACGTGTACGAATCCAAGCAAAACGCTGCACAACCACCAAGCGTTCCGCCGAGCCTTGATCCCAAGTTGGCAGCGGAAAGCCACGGCGTAACGCCAGCTGGCAGCGATATTGCGCTAAGCGTGCGCAATCTCTACAAAGTTTTCGGCAAGCGCCCCGCCGAAGTCGTGAAGCGGCTCAAAGCCGGCAAGAAGCGCGATGAAATGACAGCGCTCGGAACCGCCGCCGTCATCGATGCCACTTTTGAGGTTAAANAGNGCGAGATTTTTGTGGTGATGGGCCTTTCCGGCTCTGGCAAGTCCACGCTGATCCGCACCTTAAACGGCCTGTGGGCACCCACTCAAGGCTCTGTTGTGGTGGGTGGGACTGATATTTCCAAGGTCAGCGACAAGGAGCTGCGCCGCGTCCGTCAGCAAAAGATTTCCATGGTGTTTCAGCACTTTGCGCTGATGCCGCACCGCACAGTGATTGAAAATGCTGCGTATGCACTTGAGGTCCAAGGCGTTGCCAAGGCCGAGCGCATCGCCCGTGCGCAGAAGATCCTGACCCTTGTGGGGCTTGAAGGATGGGGCGAAAAGTACCCCAGTGAGCTTTCCGGCGGCATGCAACAGCGTGTGGGTTTGGCCCGGGCGCTGTGCGCCGAGACCGACATCCTGCTCATGGATGAGGCTTTCTCCGCGCTTGACCCGTTGATCCGCCGTGAGATGCAAGAGCAGCTGGTGCTGTTGCAGTCCGAGCTGGATAAGACCATTGTTTTCATCACCCATGACCTCAACGAGGCCATGTTCNTTGGCGATCGGATCGCCGTCATGCGTGACGGTGAGATCGTGCAGATCGGCACCNCGGATGAGATCCTCACCCACCCGGCCAACGATTATGTTGCCCAGTTTGTCCAGGACGTGGACCGGACCCGTGTACTGACCGCAGGTGGGGTGATGGAACCCNCGCTAGCCGTGGTGAATCTTTCAGGTGGGCCCCGCAACGCCCTTCGCACCATGCGTGATCTGCAAGTTTCTGCAGCGTTTGTGGTGGACCGTCGTGGCATGTTCCACGGCGTGGTCCGCGACCGCGACGTTATGATGCTGGTGGAANAACGCGGAACCGACCTTGTCTCCGCCGTCCGCAACGGCATTGAGCCGGTCAGCCCGGAGACATCCCTGAACGATCTTNTTGGCCGCGCAGTGNAAAGTCCCATCCCGTTGCCCGTAGTGGACGACGCCGGACGGCTGGTAGGTGCGTTGCCAAGGGTGACGTTGCTGGCCGCCTTGGGCAACGTCCCTTCAACAACCAGTGAATTCCCCGTGATTGATGTGGCTGTTGCGCCCATCCCCGAACAACTTGTCACCGCCGCCCTGGCGAAGACTGAAGGAGATGCCTAGTGGAACCGATGTACAGGATTCCGCTGGGTGACTGGGTGGCAGTGGGCCTTGACTGGCTGACTACAACACTTGATGGTTTCTTCGTCTTGATCCGCAGTATATTTGTGGGCGCCTACGACGGCCTCGATTGGGTACTGACAGCACCGCCTTACTGGGCCGTCATCGTGGTGTTTGCTGCCATCGCTTGGTGGGCCAGCGGCTGGAAGCTGGGCTTAGGTACGGCAGTGAGCTTCGCTGTCATTGTTGGCGTGAACCAATGGTCTAATGCGATGGACACGCTGGCATTGGTGGTGATTTCCACGGTTGTGGCCGTTGCGATCAGCGTCNCCCTCGGTATTTGGGCCGCCAGTTCTCGGCGCGCATCATCGATCATCAGACCCATTTTGGACTTCATGCAGACCATGCCGGCCATGGTGTATCTCATCCCCGCCTTGGTCATGTTCCGAGTGGGTGTGGTTCCTGGCATCATCGCCACGATCATCTTCGCTATGGCTCCGGGTGTCCGTTTCACCGAATTGGGTATTCGCGGTGTGGATAAGGAAGTAGTGGAAGCCGGGCATGCCTTTGGGTCTAGCCCCAGCCGGATTCTACGCCAAATCCAGCTGCCGCTGGCCCGGCCCACCATTATGGCTGGCATCAACCAGGTCATTATGCTCTCGCTGTCCATGGTGGTCATTGCGGGCATGGTCGGCGCCGGTGGCCTCGGTGGAGACATTGTCGCGGCCTTGAGTCGCATCGATGCCGGCCTTGGCTTCGAGGCAGGAATCGCCGTCGTGATTCTGGCGATTTTCCTGGACCGCGTGACGGCAAGCTTTGGCAAAACACAACTGGCGGACGCAGCAACAACGTGTAACCGCAGAAAAAGAGATTTACAAACCAATCGCGNNACAGCAAGATATTTAGCGCTGTCAATGAAAGGAATGAACCATGAAGAAGAAATTTTGAGTGTCGCTGCCATCGCAGCAACGTTGGGCTTGGGACTGAGCGCCTGTGGCGCCGGAAATGACGGCGCCACGGTGGAAAACGGAGACAAGAAGGACGTCACCGTTGCCGTGTTCAACGGCTGGGATGAGGGTATTGCCGCTTCCGAGCTGTGGAAAGTAATCCTTGACGAGAAGGGCTACGACGTCAAGCTGCAAAACGCCGACGTTGCCCCGGTCTTCTCAGGACTCTCCACCGGAGATTACGATCTGACGCTGGACACCTGGCTTCCGGTGACCCACGCCGACCTGTTGAAGGAATACGGTGACAAGATTGCCGAGTTGGGCCAGTGGAACTCCGAAGCATCCCTGACCATCGCGGTGAACAAGGATGCTCCCATCGATTCCTTGGATGAGCTGGCGGCAAATGCCGACAAGTTTGGCAACAAGATTGTTGGCATTGAACCGGGTGCAGGGTTGACCAAGGCCACCACCGAGGACGTCATCCCCGGCTACGGCNTTGAGAAGATGGAATACATCACCTCCTCCACCNCTGCCATGCTCTCCGAGCTAAAGACGGCAACGTCCAAGGGCGAGAACATTGTTGTCACCCTGTGGCGCCCGCACTGGGCCTACGACGCCTTCCCCGTCAAAGACCTGAAGGACCCCAAGGGCACCTTGGGCGATGCTGAAGGCATCTACGGCTACTCACGTCTTGACTTTGACACTGACTACCCGAAGCTCGCTGGCTGGTTGAAGGACTTCAAGATGGACTCCAAGACGCTGTACTCCTTGGAGAACGCCATGTTCAACGGCGAAAAGACGGACGATTACACGGACGTTGTGAAGACCTGGATCGGCGAAAACCAGGACTACGTGGACTCACTGACGAAGTAGACCCACTCTCTCCCGAACGCCGCATCACGTTTGGCGGTGTTTTCCGAACGCCGCATCACGTTTTACCGTGGTTTGATGAACGCTCCATCACTTAGTGCTGGAGCGTTCGGCAATTAACAGTCATTAGTGATGCGGCGTTGGCGATTTTCGGTCAAACGTGATGCGGCGTTTGCTGGTGGGGCGGTTAGGAGAAGTCCGACTCTAGATATTCTCTCCAGTCCATCCGGAACTAAACCGGTGCCGTGGCGTACTTCTTCGTTGGCACGCAGCTCAACGCGGCGGATCTTCCCGGAAATGGTTTTGGGCAGCTCCGCAAACTGTAGCCGGCGAATCCGCTTGTACGCGGGCAAGTGCTCGCGGCAGTACGCGAAGATGTCCTTAGCGGTCTCCTCGCCGGGCTGGTAGGCGGCAGTGAGCACCACATAGGCTTTGGGCACGCTCAGCCGCAGTTCATCCGGTGAAGGAACAACAGCGGCTTCAGCCACGGCGGGNTGTTCTAGCAACACGCTTTCCAGCTCGAACGGGGAGAGCCGGTAGTCGGAGGATTTAAACACGTCGTCGCTACGGCCAACATAGGTCAAAATTCCGTTTTCATCCCGGCTGGCCACGTCTCCGGTGTGGTAATAACCGCCGCGGAACGCCTCTGCCGTCTTGGCAGGATCACCAAAATAGCCCTTGGTGAGCCCCACAGGNGCGGGGTTTAGGCGCAGGCATAGCTCGCCGTCGTCCGTCTCCTCTCCTGTGAACAGATCCACCAAAACTACGTCATAGCCTGGCAGGGGACGGCCCATGGAACCGATCTTCACCGGCTGCCCTGGGGTATTGGCAACCTGAACGGTGGTCTCTGTCTGGCCAAAACCATCGCGGATGAGCTGGCCCCACGCCCGCTCAACCTGGCCAATCACTTCGGCATTGAGCGGTTCACCGGCAGAAACAACCTTGGTGGGCGGGTGTTTGAGCAGTGTCAGATCGGCCTGAATGAGCATGCGCCAAACTGTGGGCGGAGCGCAGAAACTAGTGACGTGCTCCTTCTCCATCTGCCCCATGAGAGCGGCGGCGTCAAAACGTGAATAGTTGTAGACGAACACGCACGCCTCGGCGATCCAGGGTGCGAAAACGTTCGACCATGCGTGCTTGGCCCAACCCGGTGAAGCGACATTGAGGTGGACATCGCCAGGTTCCAACCCAATCCAGTACATGGTGGATAGATGGCCCACAGGGTAGGAAGTGTGCGTGTGTTCCACCAATTTGGCCTTGGATGTGGTGCCGGAGGTGAAATACAGCAGCATGGTTTCATCGGCCAAGGTGGGAGCGTCGGGNGTGAAATCCGCTGCAGCGGTGATGGACTCTGCATAGTCAAGGACGGGGCGGTTCGCCGCCGCAGCAGCACCTGCGACGGTTGTGGGNGCGGTGTTGCTCTGGGTGGGGCCAGTGCCGGGGCCAGTGTCAGGGCCAGCGCCGGGGCCAGCGCCGTCGGGCTCGATGCAGACCAATGTGTAGTCACCAGGGACGTCGGCAAACTTGGCTGCATCATCCACGCGTGCACACACCCACCGGGCCTTGCCGCGCTCCACACGGTCCCGCAGGTCCGCCGGGCCCATCATGGTGGTGGTGGGAATCATGATCACGCCCAGCTTGATGCAGGCCAGCATCAGTTCCCACAATTCAACCTGGTTGCCCAACATGATGATCATGTGGTCACCGCGGCGGATGCCTTTGTGCCGCAGCCAGTTGGCAACCTGGTTGGAGCGGGCGGAGAGCTCCTTGAAAGTGCGGCGGGTGGAGGTGCCATCCTGTTCCACAATGATCAGCGCGGGGTTGGCGCCCGTGGAGGGNTCTTCGGCGATTTTATCGATCCAGTCCAGCGCAAAGTTGAACTCTGTGAAGCGGGGCCAGATAAATTCGCGTTGGGCCCGAGCATTATCTAGCCGCATCGCAAGGAGTTTGTTGCGTGCCGTGCGGAACTCTTCAGTGACGTTCATGGTGTCCACCTCTCGGTGCCGGTGTTCGATTTACCTTGAATATACGCCTAAGCGTTCTGAGCCTTCACGGTGGTGCTGGGTTAGCGCCACCAGCTATCGAGCAGGGAAACCGGGGTGGTGCGCTTGTGTCGGCTCTGCAANAAGCGGCGTTCAATCGATCTGGCAGCTGCCTCTGGGATCTCTTTGCCTTCGAGGTAGTCGTCGATTTCTTCGTACGTGATGCCGAGCTCCTCCTCGTCGGTGCGGCCGGGGACGCCGTCGAGCAGGTCTGCGGTGGGTACCTTGTTGTAGAGCTGTTCTGAGGCGCCCAGTTCCTTCAGAAGAGACCGGTTCTGACGTTTGTTCAAGGTATACAGCGGGAGGATGTCAGCCCCGCCGTCACCAAACTTGGTGAAGAAACCGGTGACGGATTCCGCTGCATGATCAGTGCCGATGACCAGCAGGTTCTCCTGCCCTGCTAGTGCGTACTGGGCGATCATGCGGGAGCGGGCTTTGATGTTTCCCTTGTTGAAATCGGTGACATCATCGGTAGCTGTGGTAGCGAACTCAGTTTCAAAGCCATCCACTGCCGGGGCAATGTTGAATGTCCATTCGGTCTTCGCGTTGATGAATTCCAAGGCCTTTTGGGCGTCGTCCTCGTCGTGCTGGACACCGTACGGGAGGCGGACTGCGATGAAATTCGCCTCAACACCTTCCTCGGCGAGTTCCTCAACCGCCAATTGTGCCAGCCGCCCTGCCAGCGTTGAATCCAGGCCGCCGCTGATTCCCAGCACATAGCCCTTGGTGCCGGTGGCCTTTAGGTAGTCCTTCAGGAATTGCACCCGCCGAGTGATTTCCGCAGCTGGCTCAATGGTGGGTCGAACGCCAAGTTCGCCAATGATCTGTGCTTGTAATGCGCGCATGGGCTAAGCCTATCGGCCGAGGGGCCCCAAACGAGGGTAGCGAGTGTTGGGGAGGGCGGGAGGCGCTATCGGCCGAGGGCCCCAAACGAGGGTAGCGAGTGTTGGGGAGGGCGGGAGGCGCTATCGGCCGAGGGGCCCCAAACGAGGGTAGCGAGTGTTGGGGAGGGCGGGAGGCGCTATCGGCCGAGGGTTTCGGAGGTGCTGCTTGGCCCAATTAGAATGGAGAACATGACTTCAACTCTTGCTGCTGACCGCGCCCGCCTACTGGAACTTGTGAAGGAACTGGCCGTTGTTCGCGGCAAGGTCATCCTCTCCTCCGGCAAGGAAGCCGACTACTACATAGACCTGCGCCGCATCACTCTCCACCACGAGGCATCCCGCCTGGCTGGCCGGGTCATGCTGGCCATGTTGGACGACGCCTGCATTGACTTTGAGACAGCCGGCGGCTTGACCATGGGTGCAGACCCGGTCGGTACCGCTCTGATGCACGCTGCAGGGGATGCCGGCCGGTCCATTGACGCGTTTGTGGTCCGCAAGGCGCAANAGTCTTACGGAATGGGCCGCCAGGTGGAAGGCCCCAGCGTTGATGGGCGCAAGGTAGTGGTTCTGGAAGACACCTCCACCACCGGCGGCTCCGCGCTGACCGCCGTCGAAGGTGTCCGCAAAGCAGGGNGCAATATTCAGGCCGTGGCTGTGATTGTTGACCGGGACACCGGCGCCAAAGAGCGCATCGAGGCCGAGGCCAACGTCCCGTACTTGTTTGTATTTGGCAAGGACGAGCTCGGCCTGGACTAGGACGCACCGCTATGGCAAAACTGTATTTTCGCTACGGCGCCATGAATTCCGGCAAATCCACAGGGTTGCTGCAGGTGGCCTATAACTATGAGGAACGCGGCCAGCGGGTTTTGCTGGTCAAGCCCGGGNTCGATTCCAAGGGCTCCGGCACCATCGTGTCCCGGCTGGGGATCTCCNGGACGNTGGACTTCCTGATTCAACCGGAGGATGACGTACGGCTCACCTTTGCTGCCCACGCGGCCGGAGACGATCCTGACGCGTTGCTTGAACACGTGGATGTGCCTCCGGTTGCCTGTCTGCTGGTTGACGAGGCCCAGTTCCTGACGCCCCAACAGATCGACGGGTTGTTTCGGATCGCGGTCCAAGATGGTGTGCCCGTCATTGCGTACGGAATCCGGACTGACTTCAAGACCAAGGCATTCCCGGGCGCTGCCAGATTGCTGGAGATCGCCCATGCTTTGGAGGAACTGAAAACGATTTGCCGTTGCGGGCGGAAGGCCCTTNTCAACACCCGCCGTGTGGGTGAACAAGTAGTGTTCGACGGCGACCAGGTTGCCATCGAGGGTGCTGACGTTTGGTATGAATCGCTGTGCGGCACGTGCTATTTGGAGGCCTCCGGAGGACGCCTGGGCTCCTAAAACGAAAATGCCAGGGTTTGACGAAAATGCCATAGTACGAACTATGGCATTTTCGTCAAACTATGGCATTTTGCTCGCTAAGCTGCTCGTCGTCAGGTGGCCGCTCTGGGCCAGCGTGTCCGGTTAGAGGTGGTCGAGCAGATCGGCCACGGAGTTCATGGTTTGGTCAGGTCGGAACGGGTAGGCGTCAATGTCTTCGGGTTGGGTGATGCCGGTAAACACCAGAACCGTGTGCAGGCCAGCTTCCATGCCGGCGATGATGTCTGTATCCATGCGGTCCCCGATCATGGCCGTGGTCTCCGAGTGAGCTTGAATCCGGTTCATGGCCGAGCGGAACATCATGGGGTTCGGTTTGCCCACAACATAGGGTTCACGACCCGTGGCCTTGGTGATCAAGGCCGCGATAGCNCCAGTTGCCGGCATGGGGCCCTCTTGGGACGGCCCGGTGGCGTCGGGGTTGGTGGCGATGAATCGTGCACCGTGGCCAATGAGGCGGATGGCCTGGGTGATGGCCTCGAAGGAATAGTTGCGTGTTTCACCGAGAACCACGTAGTCGGGGTTCTGGTCGGTGAGGATGAAGCCAGCCTCATGCAACGCTGTGGTCAGTCCCGCCTCGCCTATGACAAAGGCGCGCCCATGGGGCATCTGGGACTTCAGGAACTGGGCGGTAGCCAAGGCCGAGGTCCACAGATTCTCCTCCGGAATTTCCAATCCTGAGGCCTTCAACCGAGCCGCCAGATCGCGCGGAGTGAAGATGGAGTTGTTGGTCAGCACCAAAAANCGTTTNGAGGTGTCCACCCACCGCTGAATCAATTCAGCGGCGCCNGGAACTGCCTTGTTTTCATGGACGAGGACGCCGTCCATATCGGTGAGCCAGCATTCGATGTCGGCAGGCTGGCGGTTGGACGCAGTAGTCATAGATCTCCTTGGATACTGATTTTAGTAATCAGTCTTGCAGAGAAATGGCCTGTTGCTCCTATGCCCGGCACTTGTGCGTAAAGTTATACGGTGAACAAAACCGGTGAAAGTCCTGCCCTGACGCTCCTGAATACGTTGAACCGCACCACGAAGTGNGGGTTGGTCCGTGGGAAGGCGAACTGCCCGAGGGTGAGCATTGGGACCCGGAACTGCTGGCCGAGGGTGACCGGCGCAATGTGCTCGATCAGTACAGGTACTGGAGCATGGAGGCCATTGTGGCTGAGCTGGACACGCGGCGCCACGACTTCCATGTAGCCATTGAGAACTGGCAGCACGATATGAACATTGGCACCGTGGTGCGCACTGCCAATGCGTTCCTGGCCAAGGAAGTGCACATTATTGGCCGACGGCGGTGGAACAAGCGTGGCGCCATGGTCACCGACCGCTACCAGCACGTGCGCCACCACCCCACCGTTGAGGACTTTGTTTCGTGGGCGCAGGGTGAGGGTTTGGTGATCATTGGCATCGATATTTTCCCGGACTCCGAACAGCTGGAAACCTATGAGCTGCCCAAGAACTGCGTTNTTGTTNTTGGCCAGGAAGGCCCCGGGCTGAGTGATGAGGTGCACGCCGCTGCACAAACCACCCTGTCCATTGAACAGTTTGGTTCTACCCGTTCCATCAATGCCGCCTCCGCAGCCGGCATTGCCATGCATGCATGGATTCGCCGCCACGTGTTCAACCAAAGCGTCTCCTAGCCCGGGGCTGGCAGAAATATTCACATGTTTCTCCCAGGCTATAGCCAGTATTTTCAGAGGATGAGTATTCGTCGTGTGCGGGCGCACAGGGTGCCTGCCCGGTGAAGGATCTCTGATGAGAACATCATTCAAACCGCGAAAATTTATCAGCAAAACTCTGGCCATCGGTGCTGCCCTGGCCTGTGTTTTCGCCTTTGGCACGACAGCGGCAACGGCCGCCCCGACATCCTCAGACACGGCGTATCCCGGTGGCGTTCCCAGTTGGGCGGAGCCGGCAAACAACCAAGGCGCCGCAGCAGCCGATGCGAGCGTTGAAGGCGAGATTTACTTCCAGCTCCGCGATCTCAGGNGCGCCAAGGCGCTGGCCACGGCAGTCTCCACGCCCGGAAACCGCAGCTACGGCCAGTGGCTTTCGCCGGCCCAATGGATCGGCAGGTATTCTCCTACCCAAAAGTCGTATGACTCCGTGCTCACCTACCTCAAAGATCAGGGTTTGGTTACTACCGGAACGCCTGAGAGCCGCCTGTTCGTAGTGTTTCGGGGCACCGTCGCACAACTGAACGCCACGTTTGACGCCGAGCTACACAACTATGACTTCAAGGGAACCACTGTGGTGGGCCCGTCCAAGGCGCCAACCCTGCCGGCGAGTATTGCGGCTCCGGTTGCCGGGGTCTCGGTTGATCAGGGCAGCCTGCTCACCCACCCAAACTACGCCACGCCCGACGGCGGCACCCAGCCAACGCCGCAGGCGCGCCACACCCAGCCGCCAGCACCAACAGCGGCCTGCTCAAACTACTTTGGGCAGCACAGCGATACGGTTCCCAGCGCCTATGGCAAGACCAGCTATCCGACGTACGTGTGTGGTTACACTCCACGTCAGATCCAGTCTGCCTACGGCAAGGGCGATCTGACCAAGACCGGCCACGGCCGCCCGCCGCTGACGGNNCAGGGGCAAACCGTGGCGATCATTGACGCCTACGCATCGCCCACCATGCTCTCAGACATCAACACGTACTCGGCCACCTATGGGTTGCCGCAAATGGATGGGCACAGCTACCAGCAGATTGTCCCAGATCCCAGCGAGTTTGTTGATCAGGATCTCTGCGGCGGACCTAGCGGATGGCAGCCAGAACAGGCCCTTGACGTGGCCTCAGTCCACGGCACAGCACCTGCGGCCAAGATCCTGTATGTTGGCGGGTTCAACTGTGGCGGCGGGCTGGACGTTGCCATGTCCAAAATCCTCGACCACAAGCTGGCCAACATTGTCAGCAACAGTTACGGCAACCTTGGCGAGGCGCTCCCGGCGGATGTCATCCTCGGCGAGGTCAACATCCAACTGCAGGCAGCAGGTGAAGGGATCGGGTTGTACTTCTCCAGCGGTGATTCGGGCGATGAAGCCGCAAACCTTGGCTACACATCCCCGGACTTCCCTGCCAGCTCGCCGTGGGTCACCGCGGTGGGAGGCACAAGCCTTGCGGTGTCCAAGAAGGGCACGTACATGTTTGAGACAGGGTGGGGCAGTGTGCGTGACCAGATCGTTGACGGCGCCTATGTATCGGCCCTTCCGNGGGCGGAATTTCGTGGAGGAGCCGGGNGCGGCGTCAGCGCCGTCTTTGCCCAGCCCGCCTACCAANAAGGTGTGGTGCCCCGTTCGCTCTCACTCGGCCAGCGGGTCATGCCTGACATTTCCTCGCTGGCGGATCCTTACACCGGATACGTGATCGGCATCAGTCCCATCAACAATGACAGCACCCTGACCACCGATCCTTTCACCATCCAAACCTACGGAGGCACGTCCCTGGCCGCGCCCTTGTCGGCCGGACAGATGGCTGTGGCACAGCAAGTCAGCGGCAAAACGCTCGGCTTCGCGAACCCCGTCATCTACTCCACCAGCCGCCAGCAACGGGGAACGTTCACCGACGTGACATCGCCGCGCAGGCAACAGGCACTGGCATTTACCAGCCCCAGTACGGGGAACCAGTACCTGGTATCGATGAACCTTGACACGTCCCTGACCACCACCAAAGGCTATGACAATGTCACGGGCATCGGCAGTATGAACTACGGCTTCGCCCTGGCCATCAGCCGGCACGGCAGATAACTACAGCCAGCACACCAGCACGACGGCGCGTCCCGGCACTGAAGCCGGGGCGCGCCGTCGTGCCTGGCCAGTCCACAAATTGGGCAGTAGCGACACGAACTTCGCTGCCGTGAGGGCACTGGCTAAGATGGAAGTAGCCATGCGGGAAGCGGCCCAGTGTCCGCCTCCTTGTACCGTTCAGCCCAGAGGAGCTCTCAATGCCCATTGCAACACCGGACAAGTATGCCGAAATGATTGATCGTGCCAAGGCTGGCGGCTTCGCCTACNCCGCGGTCAACGTGACTTCTTCCCAGACCCTGAACGCAACCCTGCAGGGCTTCGCAGACGCCGGAACTGACGGCATCATCCAGGTTTCCACCGGTGGCGCAGCCTACTGGTCCGGCGCCAGCGTGAAGGACATGGTGGCCGGATCTTTGGGCTTCGCCGCGTTCGCCCGCGAAGTTGCCAAGAACTACCCCATCAACGTGGCCCTGCACACCGACCACTGCCCGAAGGACAAGCTGGAGGGCTTTGTGCTGCCCNTGCTGGAAGCCTCCGAGCGCGAAGTTGCCGCCGGTCGCGACCCGATCTTCAACTCCCACATGTGGGACGGTTCGCACGAAACCCTCGAGGAAAACCTGCGCATCGGCCGCGAACTGCTGGCCCGCACGCACGCAGCAAAGATGATCTTGGAAGTTGAGATCGGTGCTGTTGGTGGCGAGGAAGACGGCGTCGAGAACGCCATCAACGACAAGCTGTACTCCACGATCGAAGACGGTCTGGCTACTATTGCGGCCCTGGGAACAGGTGAGCATGGCCGCTACATCACGGCACTGACCTTCGGTAACGTACACGGCGTGTACAAGGCTGGCAACGTTAAGCTGCGTCCGGAACTCTTGAAGGAAATCCAGGCAGCTGTTGGCGCCAAGATCGGTAAGGAANACCCCTTCGATCTGGTCTTCCACGGCGGTTCGGGATCCTCTGATAAGGAAATTGCTGACGCCGTTTCCTTCGGTGTCATCAAGATGAATGTCGACACCGATACCCAGTACGCGTACACGCGCCCTGTGGTTGATCACATGTTCACCAACTACAGCGGCGTTCTGAAGGTAGACGGCGAAGTTGGCAACAAGAAGACCTATGACNCCCGCGTTTGGGGCGCCTCTGCCGAAAAGGGTCTGGCCGCACGCGTTGTCGAAGCTGCCCAGCAGCTTGGCTCCGCCGGCAAGACGTTCAAGTAACATGAGCGAAGATTTCCGTAGAAACCTCCTCGGCCCCGAGCCCACGTTGCTCCCCGTTGAGGCGGAGGTTCAGGCTCGGCTGGACGCGNGGGACGAGGCAGTTGATTTGGCTGCGGCGAACCCCACTTCATCGCTTTTGTGGGCCATTCTGGCAGACGAGGCGTATGCGGAAGGCCGGACCATTGAGTCCTACGCCTACGCACGCACCGGCTACCACCGCGGCTTGGACGCATTGCGCCGCAATGGCTGGCGCGGCACCGGTCCGGTCCCCTACGAGCATGAGGGTAACCGCGGATTCCTGCGTGCGCTCTATGCTCTGGGACGGGCCGCAGGGGCTATCGGCGAGTCCGATGAAGCTGCACGCATCACCACGTTCCTGAACGATTCCGATCCCTTGGCTACTGCCGGGATTGAAGCCGCGCTGTAGCGTTCGTTTTATTAAGGACACCGCTTGCGGTTGTGGACACCGTTAGAACGGTGTCCACAACCGCAAGCGGTGTCCTTTGGTTTGGGCGACCGGTTAGTTACGGACCATGCTCAGCTTCCACAGTTCGGGACCGTTTTGTACGTAGTCAACGGCGAACTTACCGGCGGAGCGCTGTTCCAACTGTGCCAGCAGCGGCAGGGGNTTGTGGTTGGCGATCAGCAGGATGCCGCGGCCTGCGGTGAGCCCTTCAAGTGCACCGAAAATGGTTGCGTGACGGATGGCGTGCGGAATGACGCGGGTATCCAGTTCGGACAGGCCGGGCTCGTCGTGGCCTCCGCAGGCACAGCCACCTTGTACCGGCGCTGGACTCTTTGTGGTTGTGGTGGCTGCACCAGCTGGTGCGCCAGTGCGTGCCGGTAGGGCAGCAGAAAGCGAAACGCTAGGGCTTTGAGCCAAGGCGGGCAAGAGCAGATCGGTAGCCTGTTGCACGAATGCTGCAGCGGCTTCCTGAAGACGGCCGTCAGCGTGCACCATCTGCACGGGNGACTCCTGCACCTCTAAAGTTTTGGTGGCTGAGACGAGCCGGACGCTGTGTCCAGAAGCCAAGGTGGCGAGCAGGCTCAAGGGTGCGGCGGTTCCCTGCCCGGTGGGGAATGCGCTGGCCAGTGCGCCAGCGAGCAGCAGTAGCTCCTTCTCGGCGAAATCAACCAGCGCGCCCTGATCGACTTCTACCAGTTCTCCTGCGGTGGGGTTGGTGACAGCGGCTAGTAGATTACTGCTTAGTGTGCCCAGCGTCCCGGCAACTTCAGCTAGACGAGTGCGGGCCTCTTCCAGCGCAGTTGCCTCGGTGGAAGAAGAAGCAAGAACAAGATTATTCACGGCAAATACCTTTCGTAACTGCACAAATACGGCGGGAATGGTCATTATTCAAATATATTACTACACTTAATTCCGTGGAAAATAATCAGGCGACAGCACAGCCATGTGGGCCAAGGCCCAGCGGCACCGAGCCAGTGGTGCCCATGTCAAAGGCGCGAGCAGCGGTGCTGGCTAAGTTGCGCCAGATGGCGGGCACCTTGAGTGTTGAGCAACTGACCGTGCAAACAGGTCAGCACTCCAACACTGCACGGGAGCATTTGGAAGCACTTGTTGGTGACGGTTATGCCACTAAAACTGCAGCACCCAAGGCTGGGCGTGGCAGGCCGGCGTGGCTGTACCAAGCAACGGTGGAACCGGGCGGACCCGTGGGATATGCGGCACTTGCGGCTGCCTTGGCTCAACACATGGCCGTCCATAGCGAGAACCCAGCAGCCGAAGGCGAGNGGGCCGGACGGGCGTGGGCGCGCGCCATGGCGCCTGCAAGAACAACAGGGGCAGGAGCCGACNCCCTGGCCAACGGGGCGCAACCTTTAGCTGCTGCTGCCAAAGCCACCCGCAGCCGTGTGGCCACAGCGCTTGAACTGGCGGGGTTCGGCGTGCAANAGAACCGCGACGCCACTGAACTGACGCTTACCGTCTGCCCCATTGTGGAGGCCGCGCGGGAGAACNCCGAGGTGGTGTGCGCCGTCCATCTGGGCCTGGTGAAGGAATTGTTGGCAGGTAGTGGACTGCCAGAAGACGACGTGGAACTGCTGCCGTTTGCGGGGCCAGGCATCTGCACCCTGCACATGCCCCTGGCTCAGGTACAGCCACGAAGGGTGCAGCCCAGAAGGAAGCGGGCGCCGAAACAGGCCCCGCAACCGCATGACTGCGACCAGGCCGGCTGGCACAGAACCGGTCAAAGCCAAACCCCGCCGACCAACCATGCTGCGAAGGCCCGGCTTCCGCATGATATTNTTGCTGCCGGCAGGCGCGGCCCTGCTCATTGGCTTGAACGCCGGCCTGCAACTGCTGGGCGCCGACGCCCCGCTGAAGGTGGACCGCTTCNCCCAGGTCCACGGCATGCTGCTGGTGCTCAGTTTTGTGGGCACGGTGATCGCACTGGAACGCTCGGTGGCCTTGAACAAGGCGTGGGGTTACGCCTCGCCGGCACTGTTGGGCGTCGCCGGCCTGCTCATGATCTCGCCCCTGGATTTGTGGATCGCCAAGACTGTTCTGCTGGCCGGAACCATCGCCATGACGCTGGTCTACATCCCGCTCTGGCGCCGCCAATATGACAACGTGGTGCTCATCCAAATCCTCGGTTCGGTGGCCGCCGTGGCAGCCGCCGCGCTGTGGCTGCGCGTGCCCAGCATCCCGCACCTCTTGCCGTTTNTGATCACGTATGTGGTGCTGACCATCGCCGGTGAACGGCTGGAACTGGCACGGATCGGCATCAACAGCCCCAAGGCTGAACCGCTCCTGCTCGCCGGATCCTTCGCAATTCTGGCTGCCACCACGGCAACACTGCTGTGGCCGTCCGCCGGCTACCCGCTCTACGGGNTGCTGCTGCTGGCCCTGGTCGGCTGGCTCACCGTCTACGACGCCGCCCGCAAAACCATCCGCTCCCAAGGCCTGCCGCGTTACATTGCCGCGTGCCTGCTGGCGGGCTACGGTTGGTTGGCGATTGCTGGCGTGGTGCTGGCCCTGCATGACGGGCCGCTGACGNGGGCGGCGTACGACGTCGCCGTCCACGCCGTGTTCCTGGGCTTCACGATCTCCATGATCATGGCCCACGCACCCGTGATCTTGCCCGCGGTGCTCCGCAGACCGCTGCCCTACACCTCCGGGTTTTGGCTGCCTGCAGGACTCTTGCACGCGTCCTTGGCCCTACGCTTGGGATTGGGCGACGGCGCGGCTCTCAACGGCGCGTGGGTCACCGGCGGTGTCTTGAACGTCATATCCATCTTGCTGTTCGCCGTCATGGCGGTTTGGCAGGCCACCCATGCGCAGAAAGCAGCAGCGTGAACATCGGCTCCGCACCCACCCCAAGCTCGAGCTCAACGCCGGCCCCGAACCCTGCACCCGCTGTCAGGACATCGATGAGCCGGGCCGCCTGGCATCTGCGCGCCAATGCCCCGGCCGTGTTTTGGCTGCTGGCGCTGGTTGTTGTGGTGCTTTTCCACCGCAACATTCCCGTCTCCGGCTGGCTCATGGTGCACCTGCTGCTGCTGNGGGCCGTCACGAACTCCATCCTGGTGTGGAGCTGGCATTTCGCCCAGGCGCTGCTGCGCGGACCGAATCCCGGCAACTGGGGCATGGCGGCGCGCCTGATCGGTTTGAACGTGTCCGTGGCCCTGGTGGTGGTGTCCATGGTGGTGAACGTGTGGGTGCTGACACTGGTGGGCAGTATTGGCGTTGGGCTGGCAGTTGCCGCCCACGCGGTGGTGTTGGGGCTGCGGGCCCGCAAGGCGCTGCCATCCCGGTTTGGCCCCACTGTTTGGTACTACGTGGCCGCATGCCTGCTGCTGCCGGTGGGTGCCGGCGTGGGTGCTGCGCTGGCCTCCGGCGTGAGCGGGGAAGCTCATGTTCGGCTGTTGCTGGTGCACCTGGTGGTGAATGTGCTGGGTTTTGTGGGGCTGACGGTGCTGGGTACGCTCATGACGCTGCTGCCCACCATGCTGCATACAAGAGTGGCCGACGGCGCCGAGTCCGTTGCGCGCCACGGTGCGGTTCCGCTGCTGGCCGGGGTGCTGCTGACGGCCGCCGGGGCCGCGGCAGGGNTCATGTTCCTGTGCTCGGTGGGGCTACTGATCTATCTGGGCGGCGTCATCTATATTTGTGTGCCGCTGGCGAAGGTGGTTCGCTCGAAACCACCGACGAGCTTTGCTCCGTTGTCCGCCCTTGCCGCGCTGCTGTGGCTGCTGGTGTCACTGGTGTGGTTGCTGGCGCTGACGTTCTCGTCCAACGGCTGGGAGGCATTACACCGTGGGATCGAGTCCGTGGCCNCCGTGCTGGCCGCCGGGTTTGCCGCCCAAGTGCTCGGTGCGGCGTTGACGTACTTGGTGCCCGTGGTCTTGGGCGGTGGGCCTGCCATGTTCAAGCGTCGGACAGCAGTTTTGGACAAGGCCGGCTGGTTCCGTGTGGTGCTGGCCAATGTAGCACTGCTGGCCGCACTGCTGCCGGTACCCAGCTTGGTGCGCGTGGGAACCACGTTCCTGGTATTTGGTGCCCTGGCCTGGTTCCTGCCGCTGCTTGGCATGGCGTTGTTTAGCAAGGCCNCCGCTGTCGCGGAAGCGCCGCCGGAGAAAACGGTCGCAGCCTTTGAGGCGGCCCCGCGCAAAGGGTGGNGCCAGAGCGCTGCCGCATTAGCCGTTGTGGTGCTGGTCATGGTGGCCGGGATCATTGCCGATCCGCAGGCCATGCCCGGCNTTTGCTGCCGTAGTGCAGGCCCCGCCGTGACGGCCACAGGCCAAACCACCACTGTGGACATGACCATGAAGGACATGCGCTTCCATCCTGAGAAGGTGGATGTGCCGGTCGGGAACAAGCTCGTCATCAACCTGGTCAATGAAGACAATATGGTGCACGACCTCGTCACGGCCACCGGCGCCGAATCGGGACGGCTGTACCCGGGAGATAAGACCACGATCGACGCCGGCGTGATTGGTGCCGATGTGGCCGGCTGGTGCAGTGTGGCCGGGCACAAACAGCAGGGCATGGTGTTCAGCATCGTGGCCACCGGTGCGGCAGCTGCGGCGCCGACCGCCACGCCGAACGATACGATGCCGGGCATGGATCACGGCACTGATTCGGGCCCGCCCGCCGTTTTGNACTTCATGAAGCAACCAGATGCGNGGTTTTCCGCGCACGACGCCGTGCTGCCGCAAGTGCCGAGCGGCACGGTGCATGAGGTGGCTATCAAGGTCACCGAGGAGGAGCGCGAGGTTGCCCCGGGCGTCACACAACGGCTGTGGCTGTTCAACGGCACGGCCNCCGGGCCAACCCTGCATGGCAAGGTAGGTGACAAGTTCAAGATCACACTGAGCAACGACGGGACCATGGGACACTCGATCGACTTCCACGCCGGTGCGCTGGCACCGGATGAACCCATGCGCACCATCAACNCCGGGGAGTCGCTGACGTACAACTTCACGGCCACCCGCGCCGGAATCTGGATGTACCACTGCAGCACCATGCCCATGAGCCAACACATCGCCAACGGCATGTTCGGAGCAGTGATCATCGATCCGCCCAACCTGCCCAAGGTGGACAAGGAGTACGTGCTCATCCAATCGGAAATTTATGCAGGGCCGCAGGGCGGCGTGGCGGACTTGGCGAAAATCCAGGCCGACAAACCTGACGCCGTCGTGTTCAACGGCTACGCCAACCAGTACAAGTTCAGCCCGCTGCCGGCCAAGGTGGGCGAGCGGGTGCGGATCTGGGTGCTCGACGCCGGACCGAACCGCGCCACGTCCTTCCACGTGGTGGGCGGCCAGTTCGACACGGTCTGGAGCGAGGGTCGGTATTTGATTGACGGCTCCGATCCGGACGCTGGCGCCCAAGTCCTGCCGCTGGCCCCGGCGCAGGGCGGCTTCGTGGAACTCGCGTTCCCGGAGGCCGGCAACTACNCCTTCGTTTCACACAGCATGATCGACGCCGAACGCGGCGCCGCAGGGTGTTCCACATCGTAAAATGATGCAGCAGCTGCCGGGTATGAGGTTGCCGCCTCCAAAGGGCAAGTGGGATGAAAACCCACTAGCGTATGGTGTTAATCACCATTCTATTCGCGCGAGTCTAGAGGAGTTGGCGATTGTGAAGGAACTTCGGAACATACCCCGGTGGGCGATGATCCTGTCTTTGTGCGTAGCCGCAGCGGCAGTCACGTTTGCAGTACTCGGGCTTGTCAACTTGATAACTGGTGCTGGGGCGGACGTAGTGTTCTTCGACGTCTTGATTGCTGCGGCACTGACCCTCGGTGCATGGTCTGTGGCAGTTAAAGGAAACCCTGCGCTTTCAAGACGACGTGACGGCGCACCTAACCGTCAGAGCCCCACCCGCTGGTGATGCAGAGTTCCACTAACGGGTGGTGACTAGCGGGTGATGCAGGAGGAGGGGCGCCATGACAGCACCGTCAGAAGATGCTCTAGACCTTCTCCATGCTGTTGCGCAGCAACTGGCCACAGAGGGCCAGTGGAAATTGGCACGATGTTTCGCAGTCCGGGATTACGAACCGGGACCAAAATATTTGCTTTTCTGGGGCACAGCCACCATCTCATCGTGAAGCTGCCGCGTGCTGGGGCGCAGGAGCTCGTAACTGCGGGCAGCGCCGAGCAGGTCTCGATGGGCACGCGCACCCTGCGGGAGTGGGTGGAGGTTCCCGCGGACGCCGACCGTGATCGCACTATGGCTATTTGGGTTGCTCTCGCCACTGAGGCACTGCACTTCGTGCGCAGCCTGAATACTTGATGGGGACCGCCACTGATGGGCGCAGACAGCCTATTCCGGGTTGGCCGGGACTGTCGGGTTGGCTCCAGCGGCGGTTTCCGCGCGGCGGCGGCAACGAAGAAGGATCCCACCAGCCCAATGAACAAGAACAGCGCCGCTGCCAACACTGCGGCGCTGGTGGCCTGGGCGAAGCCGTTGGACAATGCAGCAACGGCGCCCGGCCCGGCGTCACCTAGCGGACCATGGGTGCCCAGCTGGACCAATTGAGGCACGACGCCGCCCGCTGAGTCACGCAGGTGGCCCGCCAAGGTGCCCACCTGGTTGGCGGGAAGCCCCGGCACCGTGGCCAACAGCCGGGTGGAACTGGACACCGCGAAGTGTGCCAGCACGCTGCCCATGATGGCCGAGCCTAGGGCCGCACCCAACTGCCGCACAGTGCTTTGGGTGGCCGAACCTTGGCCGGAAACGGCGGTGGGGATGTCGGCCAGCACGGTTCCCGTCAACTGAGCCGAGGCCAGTCCCAGACCCAAGCCATACACCACCAGCAGTGCCGCAATGAGCCAGACGGAGGTAGTGGCGGTCATCAGCAGGCCCAGCGCCAGCAGCCCGGCAGTCTCCAACCCCAACCCAATGATCACCACGGTGGGCGGACCCATTCGAGCGGCCAAGTGCCGGGCGGAGGCCCCNGAGAANAACGCGCCGAGCGCCATGGCTGCCAACACGAACCCCGCATCGAGCGTGCCAAGGCCCAAAATGTTGATCAAATACAGTGGCAAAACGAGCAGCAGCCCGAATTCGCCAATGGCCACCATCGCGGCTACGGAGTTGCCCCAGGAAAACGTCTGAACCTGGAACAGGGTGAGATCCAAAATAGCGGAACGAGCCACGGTGGCCCGGTGCTTTTCCCACACCACAAATGCGGTCAGCAACACGATGCTGGCGGCCAGGGTGAGCGGGACTAGGGAGATGGCAGCGTCGGCAGGCCAGCTGATCGGGCCCAGATTCAGGGCGCTCGCAGCGGACCACCAGCCCAGGGTGGGCCCTTCAATCAACGCGAAAACAAACAAGCCGAATCCTGCGGCACTGAGCAGCAGGCCAAGGATGTCGAATCCGGCCTTGTCATTGGGNGAGCGGGTTTCCGGGACAAAGAGCACGGTCCCAATCAGCACGGCCACACCGAGGGGNATGTTCACGATGAAGATCCACTGCCAAGCAAAGGAGGAGGTCAACCAGCCACCCAGCAGCGGGCCAATGGCGGCCATACCGGAGATGACTGCGCCCCAGATGGCAAACGCGGTAGTGCGGTCCTTGCCGAANAAGGTGGAGTTGACGCTGGAGAGCGTGGCCGGCAGCACGGCCGCACCACCCACACCCTGGAGCACGCGGCTCAAAATCAACCCGCCGGCGTCGTGCGAGAGGGCGGCGAAAACACTGCCGGCCATGAACAGCACCACGCCAATGATGAACAGCTTCCGGCGTCCAAGCCTGTCGCCCAGGCGCCCGCTGGTCAGCAGCAGTGCGGCCAGGACCACCGAGTAGAGGCTGTTGACCCATTGGGCCTGGTTTAAATCAAGGTTCAGGTCCTTGATGATGGTGGGCAGNGAGACGCCCACAATGGTGCCGTCGATGACGATCATGGACAGCCCGGCTGCCAAAACGCCCAGCCCGGCCCACTGATTGCGTGCGGTTCCTGCCGTTACACCGAAACTTGTTTGTTGCTGCATGCTTCAACGCTACGTTTGGGCTGGCGCCTAACCATCAACCATCCGGTTGATTCGGGGTTGGACGCTAGTTGCGCCCGCGAATCAAATCGAAAGCGCAGTAGTCGGCAATGTTGCGCTGGAACATTGCCGACTACTGCGCTTTCGAATAGGGTAGCTAAAATCGCTGGGAGATTAGTCCCAGATGTTATCTCCACGCAGAGAAGCGTCAGCGCCACCGTCGGTGTAGATGGTCTGACCCGTGGTGTGGGTGTTCTCTTCGCTGGTCAGCCAAGCCAACAGGCGTGAGATGACAACGGCCTCGGAATGGTAGTTCAGCGGCATGGGCACGTGGGAATCCACCATCTGGCGGCCTTCCTCCGTGGCTAGCAGCTGTGTGGTCATGGGNGAGATGACGGTGCCGGGAGCTACGGCGTTTAGCGGAATGCCTGCGCCGGCCCACAGCGGGGTGATGGATTCCCGGCGTACCCAGCGGCTCAGTGCACGCTTGCTGGAAGGGTAGTTCAAGTATCCAGCTTCTGGACCGGACTCAGCCAGTGCTGCACCTATGGACACGGCTGCAGCTTCGTCGCCAGCGAGGAGAGCTTCGACCAGTTCCGGTGAGTTCTGCTGCAATGAGGCCATGGAGCTGACGACGGCGGCACGCGGGCTGGCGCTCTTGGCCAGGGTGGGTGCCAGGTGCTCAAGGAACTCGGTTACACCGAAGTAGTTTACCTTGACGGTCAACGGGATGGGGGCGGAAATACCTGCACAGGCGATGACGGCATCGACGCTGCCATTGGCAAGTTCCACAGCCTGGGTTGCTGCAGCGGCGCGGCCCTCTGAGGTGCTCAGGTCGGCTTCAACCTCGGCACCCTTCAAGTCCACTCCAATGACGGTTTCGCCGCGCTCACGCAGAAGATCCGCCGTTGCTAATCCGATGCCTGATCCGGCTCCGGTGATGATGTAAGTACGGTTGGATGCGGTGGCAGTCATGACTTTGCTCCTTCTATGGTTCCCAGCAGGGTTTGCGCGGGAGAGTTTGGGGTGTTTCTTNNTAAATGGGTGGAAAGTGTGATGGTGGATTGCTCTAGTTTGACTAGCAGGCGCACCAGCTCCAGGCGGTCGTGATGGTCCCAGTCGGTGAGGAGTTCATCCACCAGCGAGTCGCCTGCGCGGATGAACGCGTTGGCTACGGCGGTCCCGGAGTGGGTGAGGGTGATCAGCTGGGCGCGGGCGTCGGCAGGGTCAGCTATGCGGTCAACGATTCCGGCTGCGGTGAGCCGAGAAATGATCTTGCTGACATTCGAAGCTCCCGTGACCATTTGACGTGCCAGTGCCGAAGGCCGTTGGGGNCCAGCGGACAGGAAGGTGATCAACGTGATGGCGCCGGGATCAAGTTCTAATCCTTCTCGTGCCACAACTGCAGTCAGAAATTCCGGGGCGCTCCACTCGCCAATGATCCGGGTGAGCGAGGCCATGAGCGCGTTGCTATAAGGTCCCACCGGGTGCGAGTCCGGGTTGATGGGTACTGCCATGGCTGCGCTCCTATGGTGAAAGGTGCAAGGGAACTCTTGATTTAGTGTTCTGAGGACAGCATATCACTTACTGTCGATAAGACACTAAAACTGTTAGGGAACGTTACGGGGCCGCGCCCGGAAACGTCAACGAATGTGCTCCGGCCGGGACAGTGAAGTAAACTTACGGGGTAAGACCCCTTGATCGTTGGCTTCGAGCGTTTGTGCTGCGAATGCCGGTGGTACCCAAGGGTATTTTCGTGTCCGGACACCGCACGGCGGAACAACCGCCGAACTCTGCAGTGCCCGGTTCAACTTATGAGCAAGGGGAGGGTCCCATGCCAGCAATCGTAATCGTCGGCGCCCAGTGGGGTGACGAAGGTAAAGGCAAGGCCACAGATCTTCTAGGTGGTTTGGTCGACTATGTAGTGAAGCCCAACGGAGGCAACAACGCCGGGCACACCGTCGTCGTAGGCGGTGAGAAGTACGAGCTCAAGCTCCTTCCCGCCGGTATTCTGAGCCCCAATGCAGTACCCATCATCGGTAATGGCTGCGTTGTGAACCTTGAAGCGTTGTTCGAAGAAATTGAAGGTCTTCAGGCCCGTGGCGCGGACACGTCCAAGCTGCGCATTTCAGCCAATGCCCACCTGGTAGCCCCGTATCACCAGGTGCTAGATAAGGTGACCGAGCGTTTCTTGGGTAGCCGTGCCATCGGCACCACCGGCCGCGGCATTGGCCCGGCCTACATGGACAAGGTTGCCCGCCTGGGTATCCGCGTCCAGGACCTCTTTGACGAGTCAATCCTGCGTCAANAGGTGGAAGGCTCGCTCAAGCAANAGAACCAGCTCCTGGTCAAGGTGTACAACCGCCGCGACGTTGAAGTGGAGGAGGTTGTAGAGTACTTCCTCAGCTTCGCCGAGCGTGTCCGCCCCATGGTTATTGATGCAACATTTGTGTTAAATGAGGCCCTGGACCGTGGCGAAATTGTGCTCATGGAGGGCGGACAGGCCACGTTCCTTGACGTTGACCACGGCACTTACCCGTTCGTCACCTCCTCCAACCCGACCGCCGGTGGCGCATCAGTTGGATCAGGCATTGGCCCCACCCGCATCACCCGCGCGGTGGGCATCATCAAGGCGTACACCACGCGCGTTGGTGCAGGACCGTTCCCCACCGAACTCTTCGATGACATGGGCATCTACCTGCAAANNACCGGCGGCGAGTTCGGTGTCAACACCGGCCGTCCGCGCCGTTGCGGCTGGTACGACGCCGTACTGGCACGCCACGCTTCCCGCGTAAACGGCTTCACAGACTACTTCGTGACCAAGCTTGACGTCCTGACAGGCATCGACTCCATCCCGGTGTGCGTTGCCTATGACGTGGAGGGTGTCCGCTTTGACGAAATGCCCATGACGCAGACTGACTTCCACCACGCAAAGCCCATTTTCGAGTACTTCCCGGGTTGGACCGAGGACATCACCACGGCCCGCACCATGGAGGATCTGCCCGAGAACGCGCGCAACTACGTGTTGGCACTTGAGGGAATGTCCGGTACCAGGATCTCCGCCATCGGCGTAGGCCCTGACCGCGACCAGACCATCGTGCGCCACGATCTGATCAGCGACAAGTAGTCCCCACGCCATCCCAAAGGCGGGGTCGCCGGCGGAACTTAGCTTCCGCCGTCGACCCCGCCTTTACTGGGGCTGATGCCGCGCAGCGATGAACGGCTAGGCTGGATAGACAGGAAAAACATCGGAAGGAACCATGGCCATGAAAGTCAGTGTTGGACAGTTCAATCCAGGCGCAGATGTTGCACAGAACTTGGCCACCATGCGCAGGCTTTCTGCCGCCGCGGCGCAAGAGGGTAGCAAGCTGATCCTGTTCCCGGAAGAAGCAATGTTCGCGGTGGGACAGGTGGTTGGCGATTTCTCCGCTGCCGTGGACGCGCACTGGACAAGTTTTGTCCAGGGACTTTCGCAGATCGCAGCAGATGTGGGGATCGCCGTCATTGCCGGGNGCTATGAATCCAGCGGCGAAAGCCGCCCGTACAACACTGTGGTTGCCGTCGACGGCAATGGTGCCATTTTAGGGACCTACCGGAAGCTGCACCTCTACGACGCGTTCTCCTACAAGGAGTCCACCCGCATCAAACCAAGTGACAGGGGTGTCACGGTGGTGGAGATTGGTGGTTTCAAAGTGGGCATTATGACCTGCTACGACCTCCGCTTCCCAGAGCTGGCCCGTTCCCTGGCAGTCTCAGGGNTGGACTTGATCAGTGTCTCGGCAGCCTGGTTCAAGGGCGAACACAAGATCGATCACTGGGAGACGTTGCTGAAGGCTCGCGCCATCGAAAATACCTGTTGGGTGGCCGCCGCCGGTACCTCCAGCGATCACTGCATCGGGCATTCGGCCATCCTTGACCCCATGGGCATCCCCGCAGATTTCCTCAACGACGAAGCTGAAGGTGTGGCCACAGCCGATGTGACCCACAAACGTATTGAGGAAGTGCGAGAGTTCTTGCCCGTATTACTCAACCGCCGTCTGGAGAGCAGTTCAGTGGTGGTCCCTGCTGGTTAAAAGTCCCCGTTGACGTGGATACCAGCTGTGATTAGTGTCAGAACTAAAGGCAGGAGGAAATCATGAACGACATCAAGATTTGGTCGGTGTTGGAAACGATGTATCCAGTTGCACTCGAAGACGTGCCGCTAGATGGTCGTTGGCTGCAGCCACCCTTCGCCGATGACACTGGCGGCCGCGCGATTATCTGCAACGACGGTGATTTCCAGTTCGTGGTGGTTGACCGCAAANGCTCCGCAGTACTTTACGTCTGCGAAGGCGAAGAGACGCTGATGGCATCCTCCTTGGATACCCTCTGCGCCATTGTTGCGGCTTGGNGTTCCATCGACAGGGACACTGTTGGCCCTGAAGATGACAAGGATNTTTCAGCCGTCAAGAAGTCCTTTCAAGAACAGTTGAAACTTCTAGATTCTGCAGCAGCAGCCNCCAATGAATTCTGGGCGCTCTACACCGACGAGCTCACCAACGAAGACTATGTGGATATTGACGACGTTGTGGAAGAGGAAGAAGAACAAGAAACAGATTCCGGTGATAACGACCGCCCGGGCATGGATGGGTCATTTGTGCCAGCCTGATCTGGCGCAGCTGCATCTCTAACGCCTGCACTGACGGCTTGGGTGGCAACCCGCCGCAGTGGCTGACGGCCATCTGTGGTGGAGTGGGATTAGGCTTGGAATATGGTCCACATCAATGATCCCCAGGTTATCCGACGGCTTNTAACCACACCGGGCCGCTGGGCAGTGGTAGGACTTTCGAGCAATCCGCTACGCCCTGCCGTGGGTGTTGCCGCTTTCTTGCAACAGAACCTTGGCCAAGAGATCATACCCGTGAGCCTTAAGGGCGACGACGTGCACGGTGCCAAAGGCTGGAAGACACTTGCGCAAATCCCCGGCACTATCGATGTTGTGGACTGTTTTGTTAATTCCACCAAGGTAGGGGACGTGGTTGATCAGGCCATCGCTGTTGGGGCCAAAGCAGTATGGCTGCAGGTGGGTGTAGTGGATCAGGAAGCTGCCACACGTGCCCGCGACGCCGGACTTGATGTGGTCATGGATACCTGTCCCGTCATTGAAGCTGGACGATTGGGTTTGTAGGACACTAGCACGCGCCTCATCCTTAGCCTGCCCCGCTCCTGCCAAGAAAGTCACTATGCCTACTCACCTCCACCATGCCCGCAAAGGCAACCGCTGGCTAGCGATAGTAATCTCAGCTATTGTTCTTGCCGTGGTGACGACCGGCATCTGGTGGGTAACGTCAACGGGTAGTGAAACCTCCGGCGCAAACCCTACCCCAATCTCCGGCGCAACTGCTGTTCAAACGCCAGCCGAAACCCCGACGGCAGCTGAAACGACAGGAGCCGCGAAGGCTCCGGCATCGGAAAATCCTATAAGCACTCCCGTCATCAACCCGGCAACCGGGCGAGTGGATACGTTGGATGGGATGGTCCCTGACTATGTCCTGCCACCCATTGAAAACGGTCTGGCTCCGGTGCTGACAAAGGTCCCCACCGAGCAANAGGTGGTGTTTTTGACCATTGATGACGGTGCCGTGAAACGGNGTTCGGATCTGGCATTGCTGGAGCAGAACGGTATCAAGGCCTCGCTGTTTNTGGCGCATACCTTCATTGCTGGTGAACCGGATTTTTACCAGCAATACACGGCGGCCGGACACCTGATTGAGAATCACACCATGACCCACAATTTAGGCTTCATCAACCTGAGTTATGAAGCGCAAAAGGCTGAGATCTGCTCTATGGCCGACTATGAGGAGCAGCAGTATGGGCGCCGGCCGGTGTTCTTCCGGCCGCCAGGGNGACCTNATACGCAAGCCACACGCCAAGCGGTGGCAGCGTGTGGCTTGAAGGCAATCATCGACTGGGAAAGTAAAGCGAATGCCGGTGGCATGGACTACCAGGTGGGTGCGGGGCTGCGCCCAGGTGAGATTGTGTTGATGCATTTTCGGCCGGAATTTGCAGATGACCTTGCCGCATTTATACAGGCTCAAAAGGCTGCTGGGCTCAAAGTGGTGCTGCTGGAGGATTATTTAGCCACCCTAGCGCCACCGCTACTGAAGGTGAGTCGGGGCAGGCGCGCTGCCAGCAGATGCCAGTGTGGTATCTACCGGGTAGCGTTGATTCCATGACCCGAATCGTTTACTACACAGCAGCGACGTTGAACGGCTATCTGGCCGATCAAGATGACTCGCTGGACTGGCTTNTTGCCGTGGATGACACAGCCGGCCCTGACATGGCAACGTTCATGGAAACTGTAGGTGCTTTTGTTGAAGGATCATCTACCTACGAATGGGTCCTGAAAGCCGAAAACCTCCTCGCCGAACCGCACAAATGGCAGCAGTACTATGGCAGTAAACCTACCTTTGTGTTCACCTCGCGTACCTTGCCCGTGCCTGAAGGCGCCGACGTCCGCTTTGTCTCAGGAGAAGTTGCTGATGTGCTGGCGCAGCTCAAAGAAGCCGCAGGAGAGAAGAATATTTGGGTGGTAGGCGGCGGCGACCTTGCCGGCCAGTTCCTAGATTGCGGGGCACTGGATGAAATCATTCTCACTCTTGCCCCGGCAGCTCTCGCGGCAGGGGCACCATTGCTGCCGCGGACTGTGGGATCTGAAACGTTAAAGCTGAACAGCGTCAGTCAANAAGGCGAATTCGCCGTGCTCACCTATGACGTGCTGACTCAGAACACTGCGGCGTTGTCATGAGTGTCAGCGTCGCCACGTTGCGCACTGCTGCACTGGCGCTGTCCGGCGCCTACGAAGATTTTCCATTTGGCCCAGAAATCAGTGTCTTTAAGGTGAAGGCACCGAATGGTGATCGCCCNGGGATAGTGTTTGCTCTGGGCGACTTGAATGGGGTGCCATTGCGCATCAGCTATAAATGCGATCCCGAGCTGGCCCCGGCACTGCGTGCGGCAAACCGTGGCATCACCGGCGCTTACCATATGAATAANAAGCACTGGAATACTGTCGATACCTCTTTAGTGGAAGCCCAAATGGTGCTGGAGATGATGGAAGATTCCTACGATCTGGTCGTGGCAGGACTTCCCAANAAACTACAACAAGCATTGGAGTGGAGCGCATATGTCACAAAAAGCTAGCCGTGGCNCCCTCGATTATCCTTACCTTGGGCTCACCCGGCTGGTGGCGCAAAAGCCTGCTGATTCCGCCCACTGGCCCCAGGGCTTTAGTCACGTGGACAAAACACTGGCCGTGGGAAACGGCGATGCGGCGTTCGCAGNNCTCGCTGAGGGCATCTTGACGTGGCAGATCCAACGCCTGTCAGGCTTGCAGGTTTCAGCCCCGCCCCGGGCAACGGTTGGCGCGCAGATTGTCAGCGGATTTGGTGTAGGCAGACTTCGTCTTCCAGTCCCCTGCGAAGTGGTGTGGGCACTGGAGCCGCAGGCGATGACCGGCCCGGATGGACGCGAGATCCACCTGGCGGGCTTTGGCTACGGCACGCTGCCCGGGCATCCAGCGCTGGGCGAGGAAGCCTTCATCGCCATGAGAATGCCCGACGGCGTTGTGCACTTCAGGCTGCTGGCATTCAGCAAGCCGGCCGGGCTGATCTACACACTGGGTTCCCCTGTCACGAAAATAGCCCAAGCAGGCGTCACCCGCTCCTACCAGCAAGCAGCGCGGACCCTCGCCGGAGGGTTTTAGAGCTTCGCCCGAGGGCCCCAACTGCAGACGCGCCAGCGGCTGCAGTTGGGCGTGGGATTAGCCGAAGTACTTCGGCAGGGTTCCCTCGTGTGCTTCGCGGAGCTCGTCCAGCGGCGCGGTGAACAGACCCTGGATATCTAGGGCGTCACCGGCTGCGTCCACAACTCCGATGCGGGAGACGGGGAAACGCCGGGCCGTGCACATGTCGTTGAAGCGGACTTCTTCGCTGCGAGGGACAGCCACAATGGCGCGTCCCTGCGTCTCGGAGAACAACAGCGTGAACGTGTCAACACCGTCACGGGCGGCAACTTCATCCAGGGCTACACGGGCACCGGTATTGAAGCGCAGCGCCGATTCCACCAGAGCNCCTGCAAGGCCACCCTCGGAGAGGTCGTGGGCGGAGTCGATCATGCCGTCGCGGGAGGCGTTGATCAAGATTGCACCCAATTCACGCTCGCGCTCAAGGTTCACTGCCGGCGGCAGACCACCCAAGTGACCGCGCATGTTGGCCCACTCGGAGCCATCAAGGTCATGGGCAGTGGTGCCGAGCAGGTAAATGGCCTGGCCATCTTCCTTCCAGCCCGACGGCGTGCGGCGGGCAACGTCGTCGAACTTGCCCAACACGGCCACCACGGGNGTGGGGTGGATGGGNGTGCTGCCCGTCTGGTTGTAGAGCGAGACGTTGCCACCGGTGACCGGGATGCCCAGCACCATGCAGGCGTCGGAGAGGCCACGGATGGACTCGGCCAGCTGCCACATGACATCCGGGTCCTCGGGNGAGCCGAAGTTCAGGCAGTCGGATACCGCCATGGGGATGGCACCGGAGGTGGCCACGTTGCGGTATGCCTCTGACAGGGCCAGCTGGGCACCGTGGTACGGGTCCAAGAAGGTGTAACGGCCGTTGGCGTCCGTGGCCAAGGCCACGCCCAAACCGGTTTCCTCATCCACCCGGATCACGCCGGAATCGTCCGGGAACGCCATGGCAGTGTTACCGCCCACGTAGCGGTCGTACTGGTTGGTGATCCAGTCCTTTGAGCACATGTTGGGNGAGGCGATCAGTTCCAGCACGGCAGTCTTGAGCTCGTCAGCGGTGGAGGGGCGGCCAGCGTCCTGAACCGAACCCGTGAACGTGTCGGCCTGCAGGGCGTCCTGCCACTTAGGGCGGGCGTACGGGCGGTCATAGACCGGGCCGTCATGCGCCACGGTGCGCGGATCGACGTCGACAATGACGGCGCCGTCCCACTTGATGATCAAGCGGCCGGTGTCGGTGACTTCCCCGAGCCAGGAGTATTCCACAGCCCACTTGTCCATGACGGCTTCGAAGGCCGCAACGTTCGCGGGNGAGACCACTGCCATCATGCGTTCCTGGGACTCTGACATGAGGATTTCCCCNGGTGTCAGCGAAGGATCGCGCAACAGTACGGAGGTGAGTTCAACTTCCATGCCGCCGTCGCCGTTGGAGGCCAGCTCGGACGTAGCGCAGGAGATGCCCGCCGCGCCCAAGTCCTGGATGCCCTCAACCAAGGAACCCTTGAACAGTTCCAGGCAGCACTCGATCAGGACCTTCTCAGCGAAGGGATCTCCCACCTGGACGGCTGGGCGCTTGGAGGGCTTGGTGTCATCGAAGGATTCCGAGGAGAGGATGGAGGCCCCGCCAATGCCGTCGCCGCCGGTGCGGGCGCCGAACAGCACAACCTTGTTGCCTTTGCCTGAAGCATTCGCCAGGCGGATGTCCTCGTGGCGCATGACGCCCACTGCCAGTGCGTTGACCAGCGGATTGCCCTGGTAGACGGAGTCAAAGACCATTTCCCCGCCAATGTTCGGCAGGCCAAGGGAGTTGCCGTAGCCGCCAATGCCGGCCACTGCACCGTGCATGACGCGGGCGGTGTCGGGGTGGTCGATGGCGCCAAAACGCAGCGGATCCATCACAGCCACGGGNCGCGCGCCCATGGAGATGATGTCGCGGACAATGCCGCCGATCCCGGTTGCGGCACCCTGGTAGGGCTCCACCATGGAGGGNGAGTTGTGGGATTCAATCTTAAAGGTCACGGCCCAGCCGTCGCCCAAGTTGGTGACGCCGGCGTTTTCGCCAATGCCCACCAGCATGTCCTTCTTCATTTCCTCAGTGACCTTTGCGCCGAACTGGCGTAGGTGGTTCTTGGAGGACT
This sequence comes from Arthrobacter polaris, assembly GCF_021398215.1. Lineage (NCBI taxonomy): Bacteria > Bacillati > Actinomycetota > Actinomycetes > Micrococcales > Micrococcaceae > Arthrobacter > Arthrobacter polaris. The sequence continues at coordinate 3,321,186 of NZ_CP071516.1, read as the reverse complement.
TGTAGGAGCAGTGCTCGCTCCACATGACCGAGTACATGGCCAGCTCGGCGGCGGTGGGGCGGCGGCCCAAAACCTTCACGACGTCGTCGAACTCGTTTTGCTTCAAGCCAAGCTCGGCCCACGGCAGCTCAACCTCAGGGGTGGCGGAAGCGTTCTCAACAGTGTCGATGTTGAATTTCTTGGCGGATTCGGTGGCGATCTCGCTCATTTATTTATCTCCCAGAAGTGTGTTCAGCACTGAGGTGAAGAAGCCCAGACCGTCGGTGCCGGTGTGTCCGGGGCCGTAGCCGTGCTCCACTGCGTGTTCGGGGTGCGGCATGAGGCCAACCACGTTGCCGGCAGCGTTGGAAATACCGGCGATGTCCCGGCGTGAGCCGTTCGGATTGGTGCCCATGTAGCGGAATGTGACCCGGCCCTCGGCCTCAAGGGCGTCCAGGGTCTTTTCATCGGCGATGTACTGGCCGTCCTGGTTCTTCAACGGCACCGTGATGTCCTGACCGGCCGTGTAGGCGTTGGTCCACGCGGTGGTGTTGTTTTCCACGCGCAGCACCTGGTCACGGCACAGGAACTTCAAGTGGTCGTTCTTGATCATGGAACCGGGCAANAGGTGCGCCTCGGTCAGGATCTGGAAGCCGTTGCAAATGCCGAGAACAGGCAGCAATGCATCGGAGTTTGCCGCGTCAACAATTTTGGCCATCAACGGCGCAAAACGGGAGATGGCNCCTGCCCGAAGGTAGTCGCCATAGGAGAATCCGCCGGGGATGATGACGGCGTCAACATTGGCCAGCTCGGTGTCCGTGTGCCACAGTTCCACGGCGGTTGCACCGGAGAGGCGCACGGCGCGGGCTGCGTCGCGGTCATCGAGGGTGCCGGGGAAGGTCACCACGCCGATGCGGGCACCCGCTAGGCGGGAATCAACAGGAGCCAGTGTGGCCCCGCCAATCAAAGGNGTTTCACTCATGACTAGTCCGCCACAACTTCAACGTTGACAACGTCTTCGATGACCGGGTTGGAGAGCATGGCTTCTGCTGCCTCGCGGGCCTGGGCCAAGATTTCCTCGGTCACCTCACCGTCGACNGAAAGTTCAAAGCGCTTGCCCTGGCGGACAGCGGAGAATGCGGTGAATCCCAGACGGGGAAGTGCGCCAACAATGGCCTTNCCNTGCGGGTCCAGAATTTCGGGCTTGAGCATGACGTCGACAACGATCCGAGGCATCGAAGGAACTCCTGGTGGTTTAAGAGGGATGGCCACGGAGGTGCCGTCTTACGCCGTCTTTGCTCAGGTGTCAGTGACCTGAAAACTACTGAAAGAAGCGCTCCGCGAGCTTGCCATCCCATTCTACGCAGTGATTGCAAACTGCGGAATTTCCGTGGTGTAGATCGCATTCAGAACAAGCGAGCTTTTGATAGCAGTGAACAGCTGGGTTAGGTGGTGGTGAGTGCTGTTACCGCCACGCGCAGGCGCTCACGCAACACGGCGGCTTCTGCAGCGAACGCACGCTGGTACGCCACATAATCCGCTTTGCCCGCAGCTGTCTCAATCTCAATGGGAGGGTAGCCCCACTGCGCAAGATCATAGGGNGAGGCCCGCATATCCATGGACCTGACCCGCCACGACAGCTCAAAACAATCCATCACCAGATCGCTGGGCAACGCTGGCGAGNNTTTATACGCCCACTTATACAAGTCCATGTTGGCGTGCAGGCAGCCTGGTTGCTCCAGATCCCGCTGATTTTCCCGCGTAGGCGTGAGCTCATTGAGCCCGGTGGCCTGCGGAGTATAAAAGCGGTACGCATCAAAGTGGGTGCAACGGATCTTGTTCTCTTTAACTACCTGATCCGTGCCGGTNGGCCCCAGCCGTAACTGAAGATATTCGTGCCTGACCTCATTCGCCTCCTGTTTGTACACCATGGCCCATTCATGGAGGCCAAAACACCCAAATTGTGCAGGGCGTGCGGCAGTCTTGCCCAGAATGATGTGGGCGAAGTCAACAGCGTCCTTGCGCTCGGTGAGGAATTTNTCCTTATCCAGTACGACGCCGGGACTTGGGTTGGGTGCCCCGCTCACCAAGGTGTCGCCGCCGTGTGTGGCTCGGTAAAATTTCCAGCCCAACCGCTCGGTGCCGGCAGCGCCGGTCAAGACGACACCGGCGCCCGGGTGCCAACGGCTCAGCTGGCCTGGTTTNTGGGTGTAGTAGGTGAAGAGGAAATCCTCCACCGGGTGCTTCTTGTTGGAGGAGCGCCGGGCCAAGTAGGGCACCGCGTAACGGTTCACCCGGTTCTGGTGGGCTTCGGCGCGGGCTTGCCACACATCCTGTGCCAAGGTGGTCAGAGCAGCTGTCATGCTATCAATTCTCCGCTATCTGCATGAGTGGCCGCATCGATCAGGGCCATCATGCTCTGATGCAACGCCAGGGCGCCTTCGCGGTCAAGGCCGAGGCGGGCCATCATGGTTCCGGGAACGCGCAGGGCTTGCTGACGTAAAGCGGCTCCTTCGGGCGTCAAATCGATGGCCAAGGCACGTTCGTCGGTGTTGTCCTTGGTGCGGCTGATGTAGCCCAGTACTTCAAGGCGTTTAAACAAGGGCGACAGCGTTGCCGACTCCAGCAATAACACCTCACTGAGGTCCTTGAGGCGCCGTGGAGCCTTTTCCCACAGCGCCAACATCACCAAGTACTGCGGATGGGTTAACTGCAGGGCTGCCAATACCGGCTTGTATGCGGCAATAACGCTGCGGGAGGCTACGCTCAGGCCAAAGCACAGCTGATGGTCCAGTAATAGATCATTCTCCACGATCGTGATGGGATCCACTCCTTGAGTTAGTTAGTGCACTAAGTATCAGGTTACTATGGATGGCATAGTCACTGACAATCAGCGGGGAAGACATTTTTCGTCCCTGTGAACAGCAAGGAATGCCGCCATGCCCAAGACGCCTTTTGTCCATAAGTTGATGCGCTTTACTGGCCGCTTGCGCTACATCTTGGGCCCGGCCGCAAGCAGCCCACTCGATCATGAAATGACAGCAGAAAACAAGGAATTACTGGTGGCACAGCAGGCTGCAACAAATCAGTGGATCACCATAACCCGGGCCGATGGCAGCACCTATCTTGTCCCACAAGATCCAAGCGATCAGTCCCTGCGCTAACCGCTGCGCCCTCCCGCTCTACCTTTAACACCCGTGCCTTTAAGTAGCTTCAGGCGTAAGCTTTAACCATCTAAGTGCAAAAGGTCCTCTGTGGAGAGGGGTGTTGATGATGACAAGTGGTGAGAATTTTGTCGGCAAGTTCATGCACGCTACCGATAAATTCCAAAGNGTCTTTGGTCCCGCGGACCAAGGCGATATGGATTCCCCAGTGGTGCATCGCCACGATGACTTCGAAGACAGCAGTGATGAGCAGCTAACTCACTTTGATGAGCACACGGATACGGCTGGCCACCATTACGCAGAACGAAAACTCGAAGAGGGTGCACAAGAGCGTTAGAGATTTCGTCAAGAAATTCGTTCACTCGTGAAGGGATTTCAAACAGCAAAGGGTGTTTTCGGTTGTTTTCCCGGACACGCCCTTTTGCTGTTCAGGCTGCGGTGTTGTTCACACCGTGCCCAGCCCCAACCATCAACCCATCCACCACTAGTAGGTGACCTTACTGAGGTTGGCCTGCCAAGCGTCGAATGGATCGACAGCGGTTCCTGTCTCTGGCGCAACTTTGGCCACCGGCATGAGCGTCCTTGCACTGGATGGATCAAAGTACTCGTAGAAGAGCGCATCGTCGAATCCGGCATCGGCTGCATCATGGCGGTCTGCAGCGAAGTAAACATGTCCAATGCGGGCCCACAACGATGAGGCTAAGCACATAGGGCATGGTTCACAACTGGTGTAAAGGGTGGCGCCGGACAAATCAAAATCTCCCACGCCTTGGCACGCATTACGTATTGCCGTGACTTCTGCGTGTGCCGTTGGATCTAGGTTCGCTGTCACCCGGTTCAGGCCTTCAAACTCGCGGCCATCGCTGGTGACCACGATTGCCCCGAATGGCCCACCATTGTTATGCACGTTCGCCGTGGCGAGCTGTACTGCTTTGGCCAAGTAATAAGAGGGGCCTTGTGATGTTTTCATTGGATGCTTCCTTGTGCTCGGAGGAATCGGATCGGCAGTGACCAGGTCTCATCGATTGAAGTGGGGTCCACTCACGAAGCAAGATCGAGCGCTCAGCCCAGACTGCGACACAACGAGACTAACAATAGATTTATGGTGCGGCAATGATGCGGATTTCTTGGTGAACGTGAAGATTTCAAATCATTAGTCCGGATTCTGCGGCAGTGGAAAGGGTCACTAAGGTGAGTGCCCTTTATCTCCCATGGTGAGGCTTAGCGCATGGGAAGCCATTTACAGTGCAACACTGTGAACTATAGATTAGTACCACTGGGCCCAATGACAATGTGGCACACACCAACTGCGACGACGAAGAAGCCGGAGCACGAAAATGCAAACACCCGACCCCCAAGGGGTAACGGAGCCAACGTTCACCGTCAATGGTTCTGAGCGTTCATTTGGTCAGGNNGCCCCGCACACCACAGCGCTTGAGTGGCTGCGGNGGAACCGGCTGACAGGTTCCAAAGAGGGGTGCGCAGAAGGAGAGTGTGGCGCCTGCGCGATCCTGATTGCCCAAACTGACCGCGAAGGTGGAACAAGCTGGAGCGCAGTGAACTCCTGCCTCATCCCCATGGCAGCCCTGGACGGGCAGGAGCTGGTGACGGCCGAAGGGCTAGGGACACCGGAGCAATTACATCCGGTCCAGGAAGCGTTGGCATCAGCGGGTGGCTCCCAATGCGGATACTGCACCNCCGGCTTTGTCTGCAGCATGGCGTCGGAATTTTATCGANAAGACCGCGAACCTCAGCCGCAGATGCCACCTGAATGTTCCCACGGTGAGTTGGGCGCCAACGGATTCGATCTTCATGCACTCAGCGGCAATCTGTGCCGTTGCACCGGATACCGTCCCATCCGTGACGCGGCCTTTTCTCTGNGGGCCCCAGCGGATGAGGTGTTCTCTCGACGCCGGGATGAGCTGGCCCCGCGTNACCGGCAAACGAACCTCACGCGTCCTGATGGACAGTTTGTTCGTGCCACCACGCTGGCGCAAGCTACGGCGTTGCTGGGCGAAAACCCCACCGCAGTTCTTATCGCAGGGAGCACTGATTGGGGTGTTGAGGTGAACCTGCGCGCCCGCCGAGAGGCTATGGTCATTGCCATTGACAGGATCTCTGAACTGGACGCACTCCTTGTGNGGGACACCGAGATTGAGATCGGCGCAGGCGTGCCACTCACCGAGATTGAGCGGATGCTCGATGGGAAAGTTCCTTTACTGGCGCAACTGATCNCCCAGTTCGCATCGCCGCTGATTCGCAACCGGGCAACACTGGGCGGGAATCTGGGAACCGGCTCTCCCATTGGCGATGCGCCGCCAGCATTGCTGGCCCTGGACGCANAAATTGTTCTGGTCTCCACCNACGGGGAACGGGTTCTCGCTTTGGCGGATTACTTCACTGGCTACCGTGCCACTGCCAAGAAACCCGGTGAACTCATCAAATCGGTGCGCATCCCTTTGCCACTTGCGCCTCTGACCGCGTTCCACAAGATCGCCAAACGCCGCTTTGATGACATCTCCAGCGTTGCCGTCGCCTTCAGCCTGCACATCGAGGACGGAGTGGTCAGCAAGGCCCGGATTGGACTTGGCGGTGTCGCGGCCACGCCGTTGCGCGCCTACGCAACAGAGGAACTCCTTGTTGGGCAACCCTGGACCCGAGAAACCATTGTCCGTGCTGCGCCGGCTTTGGGGTCTGAAGGCACTCCGATGAGCGATCACCGGGCCAGTGCTTCCTACCGCTCGATCATGCTCTCAAATGCCCTCATCAAGCTGTACACGGCGAACACCCTGATTTTGGAGGCGTCGAAATGAGCCATCTTTCAGCCCGTCCACCCACTCCCGCCGTGGGTGAATCAGTGCCTCATGAGAGTGCTCGCTTGCACGTGAGCGGGCAGGCGCTGTACACCGATGATCTGGCCCAGCGCACACCGGACGCGCTCACCGCCTGGCCCGTTCAATCACTGCACGCCCATGCCCTGATCCGTTCTGTGGACACCACGGCGGCGCTAGCGGTGCCCGGCGTGGTCCGTGTGCTTACCGCTGTGGATGTTCCAGGCGTCAATGACTGCGGCATCAAAGGTGATGAGCCACTGTTCCCCACCGAAGTCATGTACCACGGCCACGCAATTGCCTGGGTGCTCGCGGAAGACCAGGATGCGGCCAGAACAGGGGCCGGCGCCGTGGTGGTTGACTACGAACCACTGCCGTCACTGATAACCGTTGCTGAGGCGATCCAGGGGCAGTCCTTCCAAGGGATGGCCAGAACAGTGAGCCGTGGAGACGCGGATGCAGCACTGGCTGGTGCCCATAAGGTGGTTTCTGGTGTTACCGAGTTTTCCGGGCAGGAACACTTTTACCTGGAGACCCAGGCATCTTTGNCCACGGTGGATGAGAGCGGCCAGATCTTTATCCAAAGCAGCACCCAACACCCGTCCGAGACCCAGGGAATTCTTGCACATGTGTTGGGCAGGGCGAACCATGAGATCACTGTGCAGAGCCTGCGCATGGGCGGTGGTTTTGGGNGANAAGAGATGCAATCGCACGCCTTCGCTGCCATTGCCGCCATGGGCACCTTACTCACGGGGCGGCCCGTTCGAGTCCGCCTCAACCGCACGCTGGATATGACCATGACGGGCAAGCGGCACGGCTTCCACACCTCGTGGGAGGCCGGATTCTCCGAGGACGGGAACTTGCTGGCTTTGAAGGCTGTCCTCACCGCTGACGGCGGCTGGTGTCTGGATATGTCCGAAGCCGTGCTGGCCCGGGCCCTGTGCCACGTTGATAACAACTACTTCATCCCCAATGTCCATGTTGCTGGCCGCGTTGCCAAGACCAACAAAACATCCCAGACAGCTTTCCGCGGCTTTGGTGGCNCCCAAGGCATGCTCATGATTGAAGACATCATGGGACGCAGCGCACCTCTTCTGGGGTTGGCGCCAGAGGACTTACGGCGCAAANACTTTTATCGCGAGGGCGACACCACACCCTATGGGATGCCCGTTCACCAGGCCGAACGTGTCACAACTCTCTGGGAACAGGTTCTAGAACGAAGCAACTTTGCCCAGCGTCGGGGCGAAATTGATGCTTTCAATGCAGCCAATCCACACCGCAAGCGCGGACTGGCGATCACACCGGTTAAATTCGGTATCTCCTTTAACCTTGTTGCGTTGAACCAAGCTGGCGCACTGGTGCATATCTACAAGGACGGCTCAGTGTTGATTAGCCATGGTGGCACGGAGATGGGCCAAGGGCTTCACACGAAAATGCTGCAGGTTGCAGCCACCGCATTAGGGATTCCACTCGATAGCGTCCGGTTGGCACCCACCCGTACGGACAAGGTACCCAACACCTCAGCGACCGCTGCCAGTTCAGGAACTGACCTCAACGGGNGAGCGGTGAAGAATGCGTGTGAGCAGATCATCGAGCGAATAGCCNCCGTTGCCGGCGGCATGCTCGGTGTTTCCGGCTCCGATGTGCGCTTCAGCAACGGAGTGGTCACTGGGTTAGGCGTCCACGACCGTAGCTTCACGTTTGCAGAGGTGGTCATGCAGTCCTATCTCCAGCGAGTGCAGTTGTGGGCGGCCGGCTATTACCGCACCGAAGGTCTGCACTGGAACCCGGAGCTCATGCAGGGTGAGCCCTTCAAATACTTTGCTGGTGGCGCGTCCGCCACCGAAGTCGAAGTTGACGGGTTCACGGGCGCCTACAGGACCCGAAGGGTGGACATTGTCCACGATGCGNGGGATTCCNTCTCACCGATCATCGATGTGGGCCAAATTGAAGGTGGATACGTTCAAGGCGTCGGCTGGCTGACGTTGGAGGATCTGCGCTGGGATGAAAGCGACGGCCCTCATCGAGGCCGGCTGTTGACACAATCGGCAAGCACCTACAAGCTTCCCAGCTTCTCTGAAATGCCGGAAGAATTCAACGTTCACCTGATGGAGCACGCCGCCGAAGAAGGTGCCGTCTACGGTTCCAAAGCAGTGNGGGAGCCCNCGTTCATGCTCGCTTTCAGCGCCCGTGAGGCGCTCCGTGACGCCGTTGCAGCCTTTGGGCCTAAGAACCGCTGTGTTGAACTGGCCTCTCCAGCAACACCAGAGGCCGTCTTTNGGGCAATCCAAGACTCTTCCAAGGCTGCCGCAGAAGCCTTAGCCGGCAATGCTCCAGCGGTTGCTGCTAGTCAGCCGGTGAACGGTCAGAAGGTATCTAGTCAGAGTACTGCCGGTGCGACCACTTCCGGTCAGACCGCACCCGTACAGAGCGCCACCGTAGGAGCCCAGGGATAAGCGTGGATTGGTTGGAAGCTGTTGTGCGCCTGCGCGAGAGAAATGAAATTGGTGTGCTCGCCACACTGGCGCACGTGCGTGGTCACGCCCCGCGCAACGCCGGGGCCAAGATGGTGGTCGCTGCAACCGGAATCTGGNGGACCATTGGCGGCGGAAACTTCGAGGCCAGCGTAATAGACCGTGCGCAAGAACTCATGGCTTCTCCAAACAGTTCCTCTGAACTGATGATGTTTTCCCTCAATGACAAGGTGGCCAACACCCACGGGGTCCAATGTTGTGGTGGAGAGGTTAATATTTTGCTGGAAGTTCTCACGCCGCGTCAGACGGTGGCAATATTCGGGATGGGCCATGTGGGCTGTGAAATCGCCCATATTCTTGCCCGGCAGCCAGTGCAGCTCATCCTTGTCGATTCTCGCCTGGAAGAGCTATCCCCTGCTCGCCTCGAACCGCTCAGGGGTGGCCAGGCTAGCATCACCGTGCGCCACGAACCGGCACCCGAAGTGGTGATCAGGGATCTTCGCGCCGGAGCCACCATTCTTGTGCTCACGCATGACCATGGGGAAGATCTCATGCTCTGTGAAGCTGCGCTGCGGACTCAGCCCCTGTACATCGGGCTTATCGGCTCACGCAGCAAATGGTTGCACTTTGGCACAAAACTCCGTGCTGAAGGCTATGAAGACACCGAAATAAACCGGATTATCTGTCCCATCGGTGTCCCGACCCTAGCAGGGAAGGACNCCGCCAGCATTGCCGTTGGCGTTGCCGCGGACTTACTTACCCGCTGGGAAAACGCTGCTGCGGTTACCTGATTGAATGCAAAAGGTGCGTGTCCACCAAAGTGTGGGCACGCACCTTTGATACTCTTGCCGGTTTTAGCGGCCGGTTCCACCATAAACAGTGGCTTCGTCATCGCTATCCAAACCAAAGACGTGGTGGACGGCGCGCACGGCGACGTCGAGCAGGTCAGCACGGGTGACCACAGAGATGCGGATCTCGGAGGTGGAGATCAAATCGATGTTCACACCGGCGTCGGACAAGGCCTTGAAGAAGCTATAGGAGACGCCCGGGTTCGAGCGCATGCCTGCACCAATGAGGGAGAGCTTGCCGATCTTGTCGTCGTAGAGCAGATCTTCGAAGCCAACCTCATCCTGCTGCGCGCGCAAGGCGGCAAGTGCATCTTCGCCCTCCACCATGGGTAGCGTGAAGGAAATGTCCGTCTTGCCCGAGCCCCGGGTTGAAATATTCTGCACGATCATGTCGATGTTGGTGTGTGCGCCGGCAATGATCCCGAAGATCATCGCAGCCTTGCCGGGGATATCCGGTACGCCAACAACGGTGACTTTGCCTTCGGACCGGTCGTGGGCCACGCCGGAGATGATTGGCTGCTCCAAGGCAACTCCCTCTGAGATCTTGATTTTGTCGTTGGGGCTGGGCAGCACCCAGGTTCCCTCATTGTCGCTAAANGATGACCGGACATGGATGGGCAGGCCAAAACGTCGGGCGTATTCCACACAGCGAAGGTGCAAGATCTTGGCGCCAGAAGCAGCCATTTCCAACATCTCTTCGCTGGAGATCTTGTCGATTTTNTGGGCGCTGGGCACAACCCGGGGATCGGCCGTGTAAACGCCGTCAACATCGGTGTAAATTTCGCACACATCGGCATTCAGAGCCGCAGCCAGGGCAACAGCTGTAGTGTCCGAGCCGCCACGGCCCATGGTGGTGATTTCATGAGTGGTCCGGCTCATGCCCTGGAAACCGGCCACAATGGCCACTTTTCCCTTGTCCAACGCGGTGCGGACACGGTGCGGGTCAACATCAATGATGCGGGCCTTGCCATGGATGCCGTCAGTGATCATCCCTGCCTGGCTACCCGTGAATGACTGCGCCACCCCGCCCTGAGAGCTGATGGCCATGGCTAGAAGTGCCATGGAAATACGCTCACCGGCAGTCATCAGCATATCCAGCTCACGGGCTGGNGGATGCTCAGAAACCTGCGCTGCAAGGTCCAGCAGTTCATCGGTGGTGTCACCCATGGCTGAAACTACAACAACAACTTCATGCCCTGCCGCTTGGGTGCTGACAACCCGGCGGGCGACGCGAAGAATGCCCGCCGCATCGGATACGGAGGAACCGCCGTACTTTTGAACAATCAGGCTCATGGGTGCACACTCATTGACTTACCTAACGCAAAACTAGGAGAGAAGAAATTGCTGCCGCTCACGCCGGAGCCGCGCCAACGCTCTGGGCCAGTGCAGCATCGTCAGCGCGGAAGGCAGTAGGACCAAGTTTAGCGTGGCGCCGCGTCAACAAGGAATTGTTGCGTCCACATATTGATACGTGCAGGTCATTATGTGGCTAATTGTTCCCTGAACAGCCCGGCAGGACGCCACAGAATATCCAACGACGGGATGACGCCTGCCGTCCCTGACTCACCGTAGGCTGGTCTGAACTCCGCTTTTGCGGCCCACGGGGAGGAACCATGACCGAACAACTACCACCACAGCAGGATCCGCCGAACGCCGATGGCCTCGCGTCCACTGCCACCGAGTCCGCGGCCTCAACGGCCGTGTCCACTGGAGTATTCAACGGGCTAACCGCCACCGGGCTGTCCCGTAAGTTTGGTGCGGTGCACGCCGTCGTCAACATGGACCTGCAAGCGCCAGCAGGGCAGGTGACGGCGCTGATCGGTCCTAATGGCGCGGGTAAGACCACGCTGCTGCTCATGCTTGCCTCGTTGTTGGCCCCGGACACCGGAACCATCAGCGTCTTCGGCATCGATCCCGTCAAGGACCCTGCGGCGGCGCGGGCCAAAATCGGTTGGATGCCAGACACCTTGGGTGTCTGGGAAGCGCTCACTGCCCGCGAGATCCTCAGTGTTATGGGCAGGTTTTACCAGTTGCCCAAGGCGCAGATTGCCACCCGGGTTGCAGAACTACTGGAACTGGTTAACCTGACGCCGCTGGCTGATCANAAAGCCCGGGTGCTCTCAAGAGGCCAGCAGCAGCGGCTCAGCTTGGCCCGGGCCTTGATTCATAATCCAGAAGTCCTGCTACTGGATGAACCAGCGTCAGGACTGGATCCGGGTTCACGGATAGCCCTCCGCAATATTCTGCGGACATTGGCAGCCGAGGGGAAAGCAGTGGTGGTGTCCTCGCATGTGCTGGCCGAACTTGATGAAATTGCCGATGGGGCCGTGTTCGTCAACCAAGGCCGCTCGGTGCTGACCCAGTCTGTGGATCAGGCCGCCAATCAGGGCCGTAAATACTCCATCGCAGCGCTTGAGGCTGCCGCACTGGCTACGGCGCTGACATCTTTNGGGGTCAGCTTTGAGACNGGGAGCGGCCGCCGTGAGTCCGTGGTGGTCAGTGTAGGTTCGGAGCAAGATGCCGTGTCCTTACTGCGGGATTTAGTGGCTGCAGGAGTGGACGTGTGCGCTTTCGCCCCGGCCACAGGCGCACTGGAAGAGACCTATATGAGCATGAAGGTGGAACAGCCATGAGCTTGAGAGCGTATTCTGCGGGTGTTTGTGCTGTGGTGGGGATGGAGCTGCGGCAGCGGCTGCGTTCGCGTGGCTGGTACATCATGCTGGCTATTTGGTTTGCGCTCATCTGGCTGGTGACGGCACTGACCTGGATCAGTTGGAAAGCACAGTCTGGTGGCAACTTTGATCCCGGGTTTGGCAGAACCAGCCCGGGCCCATTGATCTTCGAGGCCATTTTGGCATTTGTGCTGCTCTTCGGTCTGTTGGTAGCGCCCGCATTTTCAGCGAATGCCATCAGCGGTGACCGCTCCGCAGGAACCCTGGCCATCATGCAAGTGACGTTGCTGCGGCCCGGACAGCTCCTCTGGGGAAAATTCCTCGCATCGTGGATCGCCGCATTGGCGTTCCTTGTGGCGAGTGTGCCATTTCTGATTTTCGGCATCGCTCAGGGTGGTCTAGGTGTGGGCTACATTTTGATTGCCCTGCTCATGCTCGCTATTGAACTGGGCGTTGTGTGTGCTCTGGGAGTAAGTATTTCCGCGCTGGCTAATCGTCCACTTTTCTCCATTGTGGTCACCTATTTGACGGTGGCGGCCTTGGCCTTTGGCACGCTCATTGCGTTCGGGCTGGGGACGATGCTCAGCAACGGAACCGTGATGGCCAATCAGAGCAACTACAAGGACGGTACACAGATTTATCAGGGCCCGGACGTTCCTAGCGACGGTCCGTATACCTATTTGCCGCTACCGAAGCCCACGGATATAACGGATGAAAATGATGAGTACGCCTGCTACGGGCCGCTAAGGCAAGAGCAGGTGCAGCGCACTGAGCACGTGGCGTGGCTGTTGGCCATGAACCCGTTTGTGGTGGTCGCCGATGCCATTCCCTACCCAAGCCACAGCGCTGCGGAACAGCCGTATTACGGATCCGGAATGTTTGAAACTATCAGTCAGGGTGCCCGATACGCTCAGGCGGGGCCCGACGCAACGTACCAGTGCGCAAATGGCAAGGTCACGCCGTCGTACGTGCAACAGGGTAGGCCGCTCTGGCCCCTGGGCCTGGGGCTACAACTCATCGTGACGGCCGCCGTCTTGGCTCTGGCATGGCGTTCACTGCGCACTCCGGCCGGAAAACTGCCCAAGGGGACACGGGTGGCCTAGCCCGTTCTTAACCTCGAAAGTGCAGTAGTTGTGGATCCCACGCGGCGGGATCCACAACTACTGCACTTTCGACGTCAATACAGGCTGCTGGACGGCCGGTTACGCCGTGACAGACACCGCAGTTCGTGGTGTACGCATCATGACCACGTCCTCCGGGATCTGGCGGATAGCACCCTTGTCGGCGCTGGTAGCCATGGACGCGTAGGCCTTCAACGCCGCAGAGACTTCGCGAACACGGCCTACCGGCTGGTAACCGGTGGTTGACTCGAGCAGATCGCGGCGCGCGTCCAGCTCGGCGTCGTCAACCAGCAGTTCCATGGACCGGTTGGGAATATCGATCCTGATCCGGTCCCCGTCCTGGACCAGGGCGATGGTGCCGCCGGCGGCCGCTTCGGGNGAGACATGGCCGATGGAGAGCCCGGAGGTGCCGCCGGAGAAACGGCCGTCGGTGATCAGCGCACAGACCTTACCCAGGCCCAGCCCCTTCAGGAATGAGGTGGGGTAGAGCATTTCCTGCATGCCGGGGCCACCGCGCGGGCCCTCATAGCGGATGACCACAACATCGCCAGCCTTGACTATCTTGCTCAGGATCTTNTCCACGGCTTCGTCTTGGGATTCGCAGACTACAGCCGGTCCCTCAAACGTCCAGATCGACTCGTCCACGCCGGCGGTCTTGACCACGGCGCCGTCGAGGGCAATGTTGCCGCGCAGCACACCGAGGCCGCCGTCCTTGGAAAAGGCGTGCTCCACATCGTGCAGGCACCCGTTCACGGGGTCGGTGTCCAGCGAGGTCCACTCGGCGGATTGCGAGAATGCGGTGGAGGAGCGTTGGCCNCCNGGTGCTGCCGTCCACAGAGCCTTGGCCGCTTCGGTAGCCTTGCCTCCGCGGATATCCCAGTCATCAAGCCATCCGGTGAGATCGTTTGAGTGGACCGAGTTCACGTTCGTGTGGAGCAGCCCGCCACGGTTGAGCTCCCCAAAGAGCGGGGATTCCCCGGCACGGTGAACGTCCTCCATGTAGAACGTCTTGTCTCCGGCCACGTTCGGTGCCACCTTAGCTAGGCACGGGACAACGCGGGATTTTGCGTCAATGTCCTCAAGATCGTATTTCAGCCCTGCTTCCTGCGCTGCGGCGAGCAGGTGCAGGATCGTGTTGGTGGAACCGCCCATGGCAATATCAAGGGCCATGGCGTTATCGAACGCCTCGAAGCTGGCGATTGAACGCGGCAAGACGGACTCGTCGTCGTCCTCGTAGTAGCGTTTGGCAATCGCCACAGCTGTTGCCCCGGCGCGCTCATACAGTTCCTTGCGCGCAGTGTGCGTGGCGAGCAGAGAGCCGTTGCCGGGCAGGGACAGGCCGATCGCTTCGGTGAGGCAGTTCATGGAGTTGGCCGTGAACATGCCGGAGCAGGAGCCGCAGGTGGGGCAGGCGTTTTCCTCGATTAACGCGATGTCTTCGTCGGAAACGGAGGAGTCCACGGCGTCGGAAATGGCGTTGACCAGATCCAGTGTGCGGATGGAACCGTCGGTCAGGGTGACCCGGCCAGCTTCCATGGGCCCGCCGGAGACAAACACGGTGGGGATGTTCAGGCGCAGGGCGGCCATGAGCATGCCGGGNGTGATTTTGTCGCAGTTGGAGATGCACACTAGTACATCGGCGCAGTGGGCGTTGACCATGTATTCCACGGAGTCCGCAATGAGGTCGCGGGAGGGTAGTGAGTAGAGCATGCCGCCGTGGCCCATGGCGATCCCGTCATCCACGGCGATCGTGTTGAATTCGCGGGCGATTGCGCCGGCTGCGTGAATGGCGTCGGAGACAATCCGGCCCACGGGGCAAGGTGTGTGGCCCGGGACAAACTCGGTGAAGGAGTTGGCCACGGCCACGATCGGCTTGCCGATGTCGGCANNGGCAACGCCGGAGGCCATCATGAGTGCGCGGGCGCCGGCCATGTTGCGGCCGTGGGTGACTGTTCTTGAACGTAAGGGAGGCATAAGAGTAGTTAACCAGCTTTTGGCCTGCTCCGGAAGACGGTGCTAATACTAGTAGTGGCAGTGCTAGATTTGTTCAAATGAATGAAGAACGACGGCGTGAGCTGGGCCAGTTTCTGCGGGACCGCCGCGGTGCCTTGGTCCGCGCCGAACACGGGCTGCCGCCCATAGGCCGAAGCCGGATTCTAGGATTGCGGCGGGAGGAGATTGCGGCCCTTTCTGCGGTCAGTGTCACCTGGTACACGTGGTTGGAGCAGGGGCGGGATATCAACGCTTCTCGCCAGGTGCTGGAATCCATTGGCCGGGTGATGCGCTTTAGTGCTGCCGAGCAGGGGTATGTGCTGGCGCTGGGTGGCCACGCAGCCGCGCCCATGGCTGGAAATGCTGCTATTGAATCAGCGCCTCCACATTTGCAGGCGTTGTTGGAAGCCTTGGACTTTCCGGCCTTCGCCGTGGCGCCGGATTGGNGGATCGCGGGCTGGAATAACGCTTACGAATGCTTGTATTCACGCATCGCACAGGTGGACCCGGTGGAGCGGAACCTGCTGTGGCTGGTATTCACCGATCCGCAATTGCGCGAAATGCTACCGGACTGGGCTGTGACCTCACGGCACTTTGTGGCCGAATTCCGGGCTGAGGCCGGGCCCCGCCTTGGCTCGGCGGCGCACACCGCTTTGGTGCGAAAGCTATCCGAGGCAAGCTCAGAATTTGCTAGCATTTGGGCCGAACACGGAGTCCAGGG
Organism: Arthrobacter polaris; assembly: GCF_021398215.1. NCBI lineage: Bacteria > Bacillati > Actinomycetota > Actinomycetes > Micrococcales > Micrococcaceae > Arthrobacter > Arthrobacter polaris. Next base: position 3,305,384 of record NZ_CP071516.1, on the reverse strand, counting down.
CTTCGCCTCACGGCAACGGGTGTTTGTGCACCCCGCCGTGGGTGAGCTGACCTTTGAACAAAACCGGCTGGTGCCCTCCGATGTCCCTGACCTGCACTTTGTCATGTATGTCCCCACGGCAGGAACCNCCACACGGGAACGGTTGGCAGAACTTGCCGCGTTTCACGATTCGAGGGTGCAGTAGTTGCCCATGTTGCCCGTGAACATTGCCATCTACTGCGCTTTCGAAATTAAGATCAGGTTTTAGGTCAGGTTTTAGGTCAGGGCGTTGCGGCGGCCCTCAAAAGCACGGCCGAGTGTGACCTCATCCGCGTACTCCAAGTCGCCGCCCACAGGTAGACCGGAGGCCAGGCGGGTCACTGCAATGCCGATGGTTTTGAGCATCCGGGAGAGGTAAGTGGCGGTAGCCTCGCCCTCAAGGTTGGGGTCGGTGGCGATGATGATTTCCTGGATCTGGCTGTCGTTCAGGCGTGTGAGCAGTTCACGGATACGCAACTGATCGGGCCCGATGCCGGCGATCGGGTTGATGGAGCCGCCGAGCACGTGATAGCGGCCGCGGAAAGCCCTGGTGCGCTCAACGGCGAGCACATCCTTAGACTCCTCCACCACACAAATGATGGTCGGATCCCGGCGCGGGTCACGGCAAATATTGCACAGTTCAGCCTCGGTGACGTTACCGCATACGGTGCAAAATTTTACCCGCTCCTTGACTGTGACAATGGCCCGGACAAGGCGCTGCATGTCCTCAGTCTCGGCTTCTAAGATATGGAAAGCGAGCCGCTGGGCCGACTTTGGCCCGATGCCCGGCAGGCGCCCCAACTCGTCAATGAGTTCCTGAACTGCTCCCTCGTACACAATGCCTCAATCTCATGCGTCAAAATGCTCTTGCTTTAGAAAAAGTGCGCCACACTGGTGGCGGCTGCACCACGATGGTTCAGCTGGATGGGTTCAGTGGGCGTTCTTCTATCAATACTCCGCCTAGAATACGCTCAACTGCAGCCTGGCCCACCACGCCAGATTCTTCAATGGTCACGTCATCGGGGCTTGGAACGTCCTGGACGTACGGCTTCGCCACCGCTAGTGCCGGAGCTTGTGCCCGGCCCGCCTGGGCTTCTGAACTGTTGGCGAGGCGCTGGTACAGACTCATTTTGGCTGCACTTTCTGCCATGTCCGACGCCGGAACCTCCTGCTCAGCCACCACCACCTGTGCTGGTGCGTTCTCTGGTGCCGGGACTTGAGTCACGCTGTTAGATGAAGCTACGCCGGAGCCTGTACCAGTGGGCTCTGAACAATCTGCGGGTGAGACCACCGAGGGTGTTGTCTGAGAGGAAGCAGTTTCCACAGCTGGCGTGAGCGATTCTGCTTGGGCCCAATCAGGTGCCGTGGACATACTGCCCCAGCCAGGATCGGAAACTTCAGAACGCCCCGATTGGCCCAACGAAACGCCCCAGTCTTGGGGTGCTGGCTGTGTGCTCTGCTGAGCTGCCTGTTCTGCCAGTAAGGCGCTGCGCCGAGGCGCTTCAGGCGCCGTGGGCGCAGCGCTGACTGGTTCAGCAACTGGTGCATCCCAGCCCGTGGTCCATGCGGAGATGGGTGACACCTTCGGAGGCGTGTGGGCAGGGGAGTAACGGTGGCAGCAGGAGTACCAGGGTGGCAGACTCACCGGACGCTAGGACTGGTTGTTCAGAGTCCTGGAGNNCGCAGCAGGCTCTGTGTAAGCGCTGCGCTGAGGCTGCCCCGATTCCCCTGAAGTTGCTGATTGGTAGGGGTCAGCTGAAGGGTAGGGGTTGATTCGTAGGGGTCCACCGAAGGGTAGGAGTCTGGGTACGGCTCATCCCACGGGNTCGCTGGGCTCGGTGGGGCCGTCCCACGGAGCAGGGTCCACAGCCGGCTTGGTCACAGACGTAGTGGGCACAGACGTAGGGGTNTGCAGGGCACTATCCACTGGTGCATTGTCCGTGGCAGCAACACCGGAGTCTGGGGCCGCCTGGGCTAGNTGGGGGCTGGTGGGTAAGCTTGGCTGCGTGGTTGGCAGTCCCCAAGAATCATGCGAAACGGTTGCAGCGGCAGGGCTTGCGGGCAAGGTAGCTGCGGTATCCGATTCCCGTGAGAAAAGCGTTGCTCCAGATGGTGAGGCATGGTTGGGGCTCCCTTCACTCTGTGGGGAAGGGTTACCGGTATGAACTTTGGGNTTTGGTTCAGCGCTCGCTCGCGGAGCAGGTGCTTCGCCGTCAACAGGCAGTATCTGAATTGTCAGGCCCAGCACTTCATTGATGGCCTGTTGCAAGTTCGCTAGGTGGCCGCCGTTGCTGAAAGTACTGATGAGGCCGGTGGAAGGCAGGCCGACGCGAAGTTCTTTACCGTCAAAGGTTTGTGGCACCACGTTTTGGTTGACAATAACCCACGAGGCCATGCGGATTTTTCGTAGCGACCCCAGTATTTCTGGCCATGCCCGGCGAATCACTTCAATGCCAGAAGAACCAGCGGCCGAAGGAGCTGCGCTAGGAGCTGCGCCGGAAGCGCCACCCTGACTGGGGCAGCTAGCGGTGTGTTCTGAGGTTGCAGCGGCTGGGNNCCTGTTGTGGTTCAACACGCACGGGTTGGGACGGGGCGCTGCAGGGCCGCCAGACCAAGAGGTATCCGACTGCGGGCCTTGTTCTGGCCGGATATTTTGCTGCGGAACAGATGTTTCAGGTCCTGCAAGGCCAGTGTTGCTAGCAGGAGTGGGAAGCTCATCCCACGTGCGTGCAGGTTGTTGGGCCTGCCTCTGGTCGGGAGTTTGGACCGGCGCTTGTTCGGGAACCTGAGCTTGGGCGGGAACCACGGTTGGTGAGGGATCGGGNGTGCTCTCCGGAACGTCGTGGTGAGCAACGGTAGACGGCTGCCGTGCTTCAACTTCAGCACCGGCAGCTTCCTTTGCGCGGGCCAGTTGCGCCCGCACCGCAGCNGAGGCCCATTCCAGTGGCGCCGTCGGTGGGTTCGGAGGATACCGGCGTCGAACTCTGAACGGGAAGCCGGTGTTCGGGGGCAGCGTGAGGGTTGCCGGGACAGCAGGGGTGCCGGCTGGAACAGAATTTGGGGTGCCAGCGTAATTGATTCGGCGTTCAAGCTGATCGAGCCGGGTTGCCATACCGCGGACGGAAGAGTCAGCGCCGGGAAGCAAAAGGCGGGCACCAAGTAATTCAAGGTGTAGACGGGGCGAGGTGGCGCCGGTCATTTCGTTGAAAGCGGCATTTGTGACGTCGGCGGCTCGTGACAGCTCTGCGGCCCCNAACTGGGCGGCCTGCGTTTGCATGCGGGCGATGAGCTCATCGGGTGTGCCGCGCAGAATTGCGTGAGCACTTTCAGGCATGGCATGGACAATGATGAGGTCGCGAAAGCGCTCGAGCAGGTCTTCAACGAAGCGACGGGGATCATGCCCGGTTTGAATGACCCTGTCTACCGATTTGAAAACGGTGGCGGAATCGTTGGCAGCAAGGGCCTCAACAACATCATCCAGCAGTGACGAGTGCGTGTAGCCGAGTAGGTCTACGGCAAGGTCGTAATCCAGTCCGGTTGCCCCNGCACCAGCCATCAGCTGGTCTAGAACTGAGAGTGAATCGCGCACAGATCCGCCGCCTGCGCGGACCACAAGAGAGGACACCGGGGCAACCGCAACGTTCTCTTTNTCACACAGTTGCGCCAAATAAGCCATGAGTGGCTCAGGTGGCACCAAGCGGAAGGGNTAGTGGTGGGTGCGGGAGCGGATGGTGCCAATCACCTTGTCAGGTTCGGTGGTGGCAAAGATGAACTTGATGTGCTCCGGNGGTTCTTCAACAATTTTCAGCAGTGCGTTGAAGCCGGCAGATGTGACCATGTGGGCCTCATCAATGATGAAAATTTTGTAGCGGTCCCGGATAGGTGCAAAGGTGGCGCGTTCGCGCAGGTCGCGAGCATCATCAACACCTCCGTGGCTGGCAGCATCGATTTCAATGACGTCCAGGGAACCGGTTCCGCCGCGGGCTAGTTCAACGCAGCTCGAACATTCACCGCATGGGTGTGAAGTGGGTCCTTTGGCGCAGTTTAAACAACGGGCAAGGATGCGTGCTGAGGTGGTTTTNCCGCAACCGCGTGGACCGGAAAAGAGATAGGCGTGGTTGACGCGGTTCTTGTCCAAGGCGGTCATCAGNGGTCCTGTGACATGCTCTTGGCCGATCACGCTCGCAAACGAATCGGGACGGTACCGGCGATATAGGGCTGTTGGTGCGCTCACAGTTGAAACCCTACCTAATCCGCCTGACAAGTTACCGCATAGATGCCGTTTGAAGGGCATATCTGGGGATAAATAAAGACCCCCATGCACCCGCCAGAGCCCGCTTACCCTTGCTACCTTCCGGTCCTGGGGAGTTCACAGGGTGACGCCACATGAGGGGCCGAAAACAGCTTACCTGACTGAGGCGGTGCGTGCGAATCCGCAGGGAAGCACGGTGGGCCATATCAATTTTCCTCAGCGGTGGTAGCTTCGCCACATAGGGGCATTGGTGTCATCGCCAAGCTGGTCCCGCAGCGTTCTTGCCCCTGCGCTGCACGGGCCTTGCAAGGAGCGGGAGTCATGCTGGGATTCGGATTCTTTGAATGGATTTTGGGTGCTGGCCTTCGTGACAGGAATTTTAGCCCTGTCGCGCGGTGAAGTGTTTTCCACGAACACCGCCCAGCGTGTCCACCGCCATTCGGGGCAGCAGATGCTGCTGTGGTTCATGATGGCGGCTTTGNCGATTGCAGGTTTTGTGACGGCGGCCCTCGCCATGCGAGCTGGACACTGATTGTTGAATCTGGCAGGAATACGGCACTGGAGATCTATAAGTCACTGCATAGATTGCCCCGCATGAATGTGACAATGTTGTAAAGTTGTTAATGTGTTGCAGGGCTGTGGAGCGCTGCCAACTGCAACACTTAGGCGCAGTATGTGCCTCAACCTTTGCAAGTGGTCTGCCTTCCGCAACGACCGCAGGGGAAAAGTGAGGGCAGCAGGGCTTGAACGGGGCCATGCTGCCCTCACTTATTGCCTTGATTTGCCTTGGTCCGGCCGGAACAGGGTGATAGACGCCCGGATTTGGCCCGGCATTACGGTAATTATTGAGCGCTCTCTCTCGATTCGTGACTTTGGCGCTTTGTCAGGTACTCTTGAACCTGCCGTGTTCTGCACGGCAAGCTGGAGGATTCGCCTAGCGGCCTATGGCGCACGCCTGGAACGCGTGTTGGTTAACGCCCTCGGGGTTCAAATCCCCATCCTCCGCCAAGCGAAGACCCGGAATCGTTCAGATTCCGGGTCTTCTCGTTAACCGTTGATAACGGTGAGTTTTGGGCCTTGTTACGAGCCAGACCTGGCTCAGATAGACCCCAAAAGACTCGGCCTGTGACTTACGCAAACATTGAACACCATTACCCTGACGCTCAACGACGGCACCGACCAACAACGGCGCCGAGCCCATCAAGTGGAACTTTGAGAATTTTTGATCACGCACCACGGCGGTTTGCGGCACCGTTTCGCCTCTGACATCACGCCTGACTCACGTGAGCTTGTGGCAGCAGTGGAAGCGGCCCTCCTTTAGGCTTGCCAGCTAGCTGGCCAATGCATCCAGCCAGAACGCTAAGAAAGCAGCCCCGGCGAAGTCATTCACCACATCCTCACCCAGGTTTAGATCCGCTGCGGTCTGCACCGGGTAAGGCTTGGCAGGGACGCCTTCGGCTGGGCGCACATCAACATGTTTGACGCTGTGGTCTTGATGATGGAGCCAATCCGCCATTGCATAGTCGGTGCGGGAGTCGCCCACAGTACGCCAAGCCTGGGGAACAATACCCTGTGCGGCGAGCAGTTCTACCGCGCGGCTTGCGCCCAGATCNCTGCCCAGACGCACTGATTCAATGTCTGTGGAGATGATGGACGGATCAACACGGTAATCGATACTTCCCGTTGACCCCGGTACCCGGTGCTCGAGGCGGATGGCACCTAAGTCGTGGGTGGCCAGCAAAGCCAACGCATCGGCGTCGAACTTTGATTGTTGGGCCAAGTAGCTGCTGCTCTGAACCTCGATGTGCTGTTCCACAGACACCATGGCTCGCTTGGTTTCATCGAAGAACATGTGCCCGGCGTAGGAGCGGGCAACCAGATCCCGGACGTCATCGCCAAANGCTGTGGGGATGGCCAGCTGTTTATCCACATGAACGGGGCCAGGGCCGTCGGGNGTGAATGAGAACCATACGGCGCCCTTCTCACAGATGGCGTGGACCACGGCCCCTGCCGGCAGCCCAGCCTGGAGCATCGGGGCCATGAGTTGTTCGGCAATGAAAGTATCAGAGCGCCCGGTGTTGAACACCACGGGGATGCCCTGACGGATAAGTTCAATCAAGCTGGTGATGATGTCCGGGGATACGCGGCGAGTCACTGGGCTGGCCAGCGGGCCGTCCACATCCAAGAGCAGTGCCAACGGAGGTTGCAAGAGAGTCATGAGACCATGATCCCAGCCCCGCCGGTGGAGGACCACTTTGCATAACCATTTGATGACACACTGTGCGGCTCGGCGGCGTGGCAGTTCCTTTAGCGCCGTAGAGTCCTTAGTCTGAAGAGGTGATCTTCAAAGCTGTTGGCGACAAACGCCCGTATCCGGACCATGGCTACATCACGCCCAAAGACTGGGCCAGCGTGGCGCCGCGCCAAGTGAGGCTCGCAGACCTTGTCACCACCAAGGCTCAACTTGACCTTGAAGCACTTCTGGCCGAGGATTCCACGTTCTTCGGCGATTTGTTCCCGCACGTTGTGCAATGGCGGGACACCTTGTATTTAGAGGACGGACTACACCGGGCCGTGCGAACAGCATTGCACCAGCGCACCATCTTGCACGCCCGTGTTCTGGTGATAGATGACTAGGGCGCCTGCGGAGCCGCCTCCGGGCGAACCCGCAGAAGCGAATGATGGTCCGGGACGGCATTTTGTGCTGAAAGATCCGCCTGTTCATTCCGGTGGTTTGCTGCCCAGAAGTTCCAAAGTAGGTGGCTTCAAAACCGGCCGCTCCAAAGCAGATAAGGAGGTCACCGGAATTCCGAATAAACCTGATTTTCTGCCAGGGGCGTTGCCCGCGGCCGTGCTACCTCCGGCTCAGTTGCCGAAGGTGTGGATGACTTCAGCGATGACTTTGGCCCTGGACCGGAAACCGGGGTAGTGAGGCAGGGGCCGCCGAGGGAGCCCAGGATGAGGATGTGCTGCTCACCGTCCGGCAGCAACGTAGGGCCCACAAAGAAGACCGGCGCCAAGCGAAAGACGCAGCCTACGAGCTGCGCCAANAACACAAACGAACCAAAGACGGTACTTACTGGCGCGGGCACCGGATCGTGGACACGACTGGCTTGGCGGAAGCATTCNCGGAGCCTGAAACCCTGGAGCTGCAGCCCGCCACGGTGCGAAATCGCATCACCCATGGTGTGACGTTGGTGCTGTTGATGGCACTGGTGGTGACCGGGGTGGTGCTAGCAGGCATGGTCCAGCGCGGAGAACTTCAACTCACGCTGGGTGCCCCGAAGCCAACCATCGCACCCGTGAGCTGTCCTAGCGCAACCTATGACTATGCACCGGATAAGACTGTCACAGTGAATGTGTACAACGCCGGAAGCACGGAGGGCAGAGCCGCTGCGGTAGCAGAGGATCTAAAGAGCCGTGGATTCCTGGTGAAAGAAATTAACAACAAGTCAACAGAATATGCGGTGCCGGCAGTGATTGTGTCAGGGCCTAGCGGTCATGCGGCGGCTTTCACCCTGCAACGGAACATCGCTAACGCTGAATATGTGCAAGATGACAGGAAAGACGGCACGGTTGATGTTATCTTGACCAGTAAATTTACTGATCTGCTCGCCGTGCTCAAAGTGGATGAAACCCCGGGTGCGCTTTCATGTCCACGCTTGAACCCGCCGCCGAGCACTCAAGCACCAACCCCACCGCCCGCAGGATAAACCCGCCGGCGGTAATCCAACCAGCGCGTTAGGAAAACCTCAGTGCGTTAGAGAAGTGTGACAGGACGGCCTTGGGCATCAAAAGCAGCGCCCACGCCAGCCTGAATGAACCGCACAGCTGCACCGATGTGCTCTTCATCGGGAATGTCCGTCTTTCGGCGCGAAGCACTTGCCGTCAACGAACCGTGGATGAGCTGCACTAGCCCTTCGGCGTCGGCCGTTGGCAGGAAATGCTGGTCCATGCCATCGCGCAAAATACCCAGCAGCAGAGCGTTGAGTTCGCCCACGTGAACGCCCAGTTTCGCAAACGACTCGCTGGAGAGTACTGACCGCATGGCTGGTCCTGGNGGNAGGTGGCGGCGTGTGAGATCTTCCAGCTGTGCGCGCACATAGACCGCAAGGCGGTCCACCGGGTTTTCCACCCCGCTAAGCCTGGCCTTGAGATCGGTGACAAACTTGCCGGTTTCATCCAGCGCGTAAGCGACCAGGAGTTGTTCAAGGTCGGCAAAATAGTTGTAGACGGCGGTTCTGCCCACGCCGGCAGTCCTTGCAACATCGGTCATTGTCAGACCGGGCAAACCATGTGTAAACAAGAGTTCGCCAAAGGCGTTGAGGATCTTGCGCTGCGTCTGCTCGCGCTGCGCCGCGTTCGTGGGGGCGGCTATTCGTGGCATAGAGACATTTTAGCGTCATTTCGTCAGTAAAAGTACACGGAGGTATTTACTGCCGGTTTATCGCTGCAGTGCGGCGCGGCGAATCCCNAAAACGCGGACGACGGCGGTGCTGACATCCCGCTCGAACGGCAGTTCCGCCGTGGTCAGGGTTGAAGCAGCCAGTGCCTTCTCGATACACTTGCCCACCAGCCGTTCGGGGATGTGTAGGGTCCGGCCAAAGCGCAACCAGTCGTTGCGGTTCAGCCCCGTCCGGCTGCCAGCGCTGCCGCCCACAGGAAGCGCCATACCCGGGTCACGGGAAGGGTCACCGTCGGTGAGGTCGGTGAGGATCCCGCCGGGTACTCCGGCCGCGAAGCCCTGCTCAATCTCAGCGGCCAGGGTGCACTGGAGATCGTAGGCGGGNGCCACTAACCATTCCCCGTTGGGCTGTTGGAGAAGAGAAATATTCTTGGCATGGAGGTTTCCATTGCCGGTCAGCCAGGCAAAGAGAAACTGCAAGAAGATATTGCGGGCGGCCAGAGCCTTGGCCGCACACATATTCACAGCCGCAGCGGCAACCGCCTCACTGGGGGCNGCATATTTGCGGCTTGGTAGCAGGCCCATCAGTTGGGCACAGTCCTCAACCGCCAGCGGCCCGGTGGGNGACCGGTCAAAACGGGAGACAAGCAGCGCGGCTTGGCCCACGCCGTCGTACACCAAGCGGGCATCCGCTACAGGGATGGACAATGCTTTGGCTTTGGTCAACAGCAAATGTTCAGTTTCCACCTGCCGGGCATGGCTGCCGTCGTTGAACTTGAGGATGTAGGCCCGGGTGGGGTCTTTGTCGTGCCGGTAGGCGGCGGTGACTTTATCTTGCAGGCCAGCCAGGGCGGAAAGGTCAACAGGGCCAGGGACGGCCGCAAAATTGGTGAAGTTGATGTCATCCATGGTTTTGGTGACCGTCAACAGTGCGGGAATGGTCTGTGGNCTTCTCCCGGAAGGAAGAATTTGTACGTCACCCACCGGGTTTTGGCCAGTGGCCAGAAGGAGTGAAAACTCATCGGTGATGGTGGTCTTGACCGCCCGTCGCAGTTTGGCCAGACGTTCGCCCTCAGGCAGCAATCCGGCAAAGAACGCCGGCACATTGCCATGGCCCAACGTCACGGGGACGTCGATGGCAGGCAGGGTGGAAGCGATCGATGGACCGCCGTCCTTGAGGTAGCTGGGCAGGTAGGAAAANACCACGCCCAGGCTGGGGTTGCGGGTCAGGGTTGCCGCGGCCTGGCCCTTCTTGTAGATGATTGCCTGGGTGACGGATTTAGCGGATTCAAGGTTTTCATGTGCCGGTCACCTGCAAACTCAGGCTCATACCCAGCGCCGCTGCCACAGCGTTGACGATGTCCAAGCGCACAGTTTCCCTGCCGTTCTCCAGATCGCTCAGGACGCGGGTGGAGATATCGGCTAGGTCCGCAGTTTCACTTTGAGTCAGGTGCAAGGACCTGCGCCGGGCCCGCAATGTAGCACCCAAATCGGCAACATCCATAGTGATTCGTGCCTTTCCGTGCACTTGGCGCGGGCCTCCTGATGGGACTGAGCGCCCGATGGCTCCATCCTATGCCTGCGAATCGATTTTCTGCATGATCATGCAGAAAATTTTCATTGGCTCCGTGTGGTGGTTGAAGCTGCCGTGCGGGTGACTTCGCTGTAGTCATCCGGTGCTGATCTACCAACAGCGGATGCTCACAGGGTGGCCTGGCCGGGACTCGCCCTCCACCGCTCTGGGCTGCCAGTAACCTGTTACGGCACTTAGCCGCCATTGACTAGGGTTGTGAAGTGAGCAATTTCGTAGTGAAGAGACCGTGGTCCGGCCGCATTGGCGCATTGCTGGGCATTCTTGTCATGGCCTTGAGCTTGCGCGCTGCTGTGTCAGTGGTGCCCNCGCTGCTGGGTGAGTTGCGTGGTGAGCTCGGATTCGACGCCAGCACCATCGGCCTACTGGCCATGCTCCCGCCCNTCATTNTTGCCGTCTTTGGCCTGCTGACGCCGGTGCTGATCCGCCGCTTCAGCCTCGAANAGGTGTTGGTTGCCGCCGTGGTGCTTGCCGTGGTGGGGCAACTGGCCCGCGTAGCAACCGATCAGGTCTGGCCCTTTCTTGGCCTCACCGCCGTGATCATGGCAGGGTACGGAATCGGCAATGTGGTACTTCCGCCACTGGTGAAANAGTATTTCCCGGACCGGGTGGGCCTAGTGACAGCCGGTTACGTCACGCTCTTGTCGGTTGGCACGGCTACGAGCCCGCTGCTGGCTGTCCCGGTGTCCGAGGCGAGCAACTGGCGCGTTTCCATGGGCATGTGGGCCTCGGTGAGCCTACTGGTGCTGCTGCCGTGGATCATGCAATTCATGCGGGACCGCGCCCAGAAGAACGACGCCGATGGCCTCCCCGAGCAGCTGGCCCACCTGGGGCACCAGGGCGGGCAGGGCGAGGTGCCGAAACTGCGGCCGTGGCGCTCGCCAGTGTCGTGGGGCTTGGCCATCTTCCTCGCTGGCAACTCGGCCCAAACGTATGTGTATTTCACCTGGCTGCCTCCCTACCTTTCAGGGCAGNGGGTAGATACGGCGGCGGCAGGGTCGGCTCTGGCCTACTTCGCCATCCTTGGGCTGCCGGTGAGCCTGCTGGTTCCGCTGTGGGTGCCGCGCCTGAAGAACCCGATATTGGCCGTCGCGGTGTTCTCGGTGTGCTGGGCCACCGGGCACCTTGGCCTGTACCTGGCGCCCGTGGATGGCACCTGGTTGTGGGTGACGTTTGCCGGGCTCGGCCAGGGCACGTTCGCCACGGCACTGTTGATGGTGAATCTGCGCTCGCGGACTACCCACGGTTCAGCGGTACTGTCCGGCTTCAGTCAAGGCCTGGGCTACGCAGGTGCGGGCATTGCGCCGTTGTTCTTCGGGACCATCCACGACGTTACGGGTTCCTGGACTGCTTCCTTCGCCATGTTGNGGGTCTGTCTGNGGGTCATGCTGGTGGGAGCTGTCATGATCAACGCCAAGCGTTATATTGAAGATTCCGCCGTGCACGCCGTAGCTGCCCCGTTGAGCGAACACCTCGTTGAACTCAAGGAATAGAGAAGGCATGAAACCTAGAATCTTGCTCACAGCCAGCATTCCGGAAGCGGGCATGAAACTGCTGCGTGATGGGGCTGAGGTCACCTTGTTGCCGGAGGTCCCCGATGCGGGGCGCNTGAAGGAGCTGTGTGCCAGCGGGGATTTTGACGTGCTGCTGTCGCGGCTCGGGGACACCGTTGATGCCCAACTGCTGGCAACTGCCAAGCTGCGCGGTGTCTCCAACTATGCCGTGGGTTTCAACAACATTGACGTTGCAGCGGCCACCCGGCACGGAATCCTGGTGNGAAACACACCCGGCGTGCTCACCGATGCCACAGCAGATGTTGCCATGCTGCTGATTTTGGGCACGGCACGGCGCGTCGTTGAAGCCGATACGTTGGTGCGTTCGGGGCGCTTTGCCGGCTGGAACCCGGAGCTGCTGATGGGAGCCGATGTGTCCGGCCAGGTTCTAGGGTTAGCTGGCTTTGGCCGGATCGCCCGTGCCACGGCCCGCCGGGCGCTGGCGTTTGGCATGGACGTGGTGTTCTCACCCAGGCCCNCGGCGGAACGGGTGGTTTTGCCTGAGGAGCTGGGCGAGTTTGCTGGCAAGGTCAGGCAGTTACCCTGGGGCGAGGTGGTGGCCCAGGCTGATTTCCTGTCCATCCATGTGCCGTTGGCTGCCGAAACCCGGCATCTGGTGGACGCCTCGGTGCTGGCCACCATGAAGCCCACGGCGNTTTTGGTCAACACCTCCCGTGGGCCCGTGGTGGATGAATCCGCCCTAGTTGCGGCCCTGCGTGCGGGTGTGATTGCCGGGGCAGGCTTGGACGTTTATGAGCACGAGCCGGTGTTGGCGCCCGGTTTGGTAGAACTGCCCAACACGGTGCTACTGCCGCACATTGGCAGCGCCACCGTTCCCGTGCGAGCCAAGATGGCGGTGCTGGCAGCGCGGAATGCCGTCGCCATGGGCAGAGGCCAGATGCCGGAGTTCGCGGTCAATCCCGAAGCGTTCGGCGGCGTGCACTAGCTCCCCATCAGGGAGGGGCTGTTGCCGGGGAACCTGCCCGCAGTCCGGCTTCGGCTCGTGAGGTGTCCACCTGCTTGGGGGCTGAGGTAGGACTGGTTGAAGGTCACGGCTGAAAAGAACATGTTCATGCCGAACGCCGTGCCGAGGATGTTGGGCTGGTTGTATCCCGTGCGGGGTTGCGTTGGGAGCGCATTGTGCGGCGCATGTCGTCAGCCTCGGCGGGGTCTTAGCATAGAGGGAATGAGAGATTCGGCGTGTTTTCTCAGCTGCCCGCTGAGCTCCTCGCGAGCTTCCTTCAGCAGATCTAGAGCAGCGTCCGAAGACAGTGTGCCGTCCTGGAGTTGGGCGCCCCAGAGCTCGGAGCGCTTGTGGGTGCGGAAGGTTCCCAGCGCGGCCGTTGTGGCAAGGCCGTGGGCCGCGGCTAAGGGTTTGGACCGCGTTCATTTTCTGTTTACTACATCCCACCCCGTTTGTTCTTTGCCCTTGCCACTGTGGCTGCACCGCACCATGACAAAGAAGGTCAATGATGAACGCAACGAAGAAGTTTCTGCCCATGCTTGGCCATACCCGAGGCAAGCGCAGCCCCGTCACGTGCAGTCTCAAGTGTGACAATGCTTGCTCGAAGGCTGTGTGCAACACTTCACAGAACAGCTATTTTCGCGATATTGCGTCCTTCGCATTCACTCGGCGGGCCGCCTTGGGCTGGNGGTTGGCCGGGGCCCTGAGCGCCGCCGTGGTGCTGACGGGTTGCGGGCCGGAGGGTGATGGCGGCACCGCTGGCCCCACAGCTTCTGGAAAGCTGGAGTTCACCCCGATCAAGGCCGTGGATGCTGCTGTGGACAGGTTCGATGTTCCGGCGGGTTACAGCTGGGCGCCGATCCTGCGCTGGGGCGATCCCTTGTTTGCAGATACTCCTGACTTTGACTTTGCCACCCAGACGCCAACCGCGCAGGCAGGCCAATTTGGCTACAACAATGACTACTTGGAGATTTTGCGTCAGCCTGATGGCAAANAGGGCCTGTTGGTGTGCAACCACGAATACGTCAATCCCTCGATCATGTTCCCTGCAGCCCCGGCCAATGACGCTGAAACCGTTGCGCGCCGCAACATTTTCCGAAGCGCCGTGGGCATGAGTGTGGTGGAGCTAGAGCGAGCCAAGAAGGGCGCTCCGTGGAACTATGTGCGTGGTGGGAAACTGAACAGGCGCGTCACCCTAGACACAAAATTTGAGCTGACCGGACCGGTTGCGGGCTCGGACTTGGTGAAGACTACAGCCGATCCACAAGGCCGTTTTGTGTTGGGCACGCTAGGAAACTGTTCCGGCGGCAGCACTCCGTGGGGCACGATTCTCTCGGGTGAAGAAAACTTCAATGGTTTCTTCCGCACCAACGGCAGCTCTGCGCAGGACCGGCGTTACGGGTTGGGCGATGAAGCAACCAAGATGGGCTGGGAATTGGATGACCCGCGCTTTGATGCACGCGGGNAAGACTACCGTAATGAGCCGAACCGGTTTGGCTACGTAGTTGAAATTGATCCAGAAAATCCTGATTCCGTGCCCAAANAACACAGCAGCATGGGCCGTTTCAAGCACGAAGGCGCCAACGTCATCGTGGCCACTAATGGCAAGGTGGTGGCTTACTCTGGCGATGATGAGCGCTTTGACTACTTGTACAAATTTGTTTCCAAGAACAAGTACAAGAAGGACGACAAAGCACACAACATGACCCTTCTCGCTGAAGGGGACCTGTACGTGGCCCAGTTCGCGGGCAGTTCCGAGGCGGAGATCAACGGTTCCGGCAAGCTACCAGCAGATGGCGGATTTGATGGAACCGGGAAATGGTTGCCGTTAGTTGTTGATGGAAAGAGCACCATCACCGGCATGGGCGTGCAGGAAGTGTTGGTTTATACCCGCCTCGCCGCCGACATTGCCGGGGCCACCAAAATGGACCGCTGTGAAGATGTTGAACCCAGCTTGAAGACCGGCAAGGTGTATGTGGCGTGCACCAACAACACCAAGCGCGGGGTAGAAAAGGGAGCCAAAGCCGACGAGGCCAACCCGCGAACCGAAAACCGGGACGGCCACGTCATTGAGATCACCGAGAAAGGCGATGACGCCACAGCCACGGCGTTTAGCTGGAATGTGCTGCTGCTGTGCGGTGATCCGGCCAAGAACTCCAGCGCCTACTTCAGCGGGTTCCCTGCGGAGAAAGTCAGCCCCATTTCCTGCCCGGACAACCTGGCGTTTGATGCTGAAGGAAACCTCTGGGTGTCCACCGACGGTGCACCCTCATCGATTGGCTACAACGACGGACTTTTCAAGGTGGGACTAGAGGGTAGTAACCGCGGTAACGTCCAGCAATTCGCATCCATGCCGCGCGAGGCAGAAACGTGCGGACCTCTCATTCACGACGACGAATCGATGGTGTACGTTGCCGTTCAGCACCCAGGCGAAGACGGCGATTACGGCGCCCCCACATCCATGTTCCCCGACTATGTAACTCCGGGGACAAACCTGGCGCCGNGTCAGGTCAGTGGTCCCCGGCCTTCGGTGGTGCAAGTCTTCTTGGAGAGTGCAGGGTAAGCGCTGCGGAAAGTTGTTCCAGCACGTAGTCCCAGTTCAGTAATTCCTGCTCCAAACGCAGCAGCGGCTGTGGATGGCCGTTTTGCAGATTTGTGTACAGGGCGTTCTCCGCAGCGTCTAAATGTTTCAATTCGGCCCGGCTTTGCTTGTCCTCCGTGCCCCAGAATTCGCGGTGAGCCTGCAGTGTGCGCTCATCCATCATGATGCTGCGAACTTGCGGAAGCTGGGACCGGAGCTGAGCCAAAATACTAAACCCGTGCGTATCAATGTCACCCCAGTACAGCAGCTCAAGGTTTTGTAGCCAGTAGGCTTCGCGAAGGGCTGCAAAACCATAACCATCACCAAANACGGCCAGGGTNGCCGGGCATGGCGGCAGCGCCAGGAAGTTGACGAGGTTTTCGGTGGTGATCACGCGGGTTACCGCAGGATTCAGCGCGGCGAAGGCTGCCGCCGTCATTTCCAGGTCGGCCAGTGCCGGGAACGGCGCGGTGGCCGGATCAAGGTAGCGGATCCGGACCCGGTCCGGTGCGGCGAGAAATCCATGCCGCAGTGCGTAGTTCTTGCCCGCAATGACTCGTCCGGGTGCCAGCACCGCCAGCATCGTATCGATGAGCCGCCGGTGTGTCTCCACGAACTTCGTGTGGACTCCGGGCAAGGACAATTGCCGCAGGTAAATCCCAGGGGCCGGATTGGCAGCCAACCAAATAGCAACCCGGGCGGCGGTCAACGCATCCTCGCCGTACTTGAGCAGATCCAGTGGGCGTTGTAACGCCCACGCCTCCAGCCTCATGTCCAGCTCCGCCACGAGCCGGGCAAGGGAGGTGAATCTGGCGGCTTCACGCCCCAGCCCCAGAAATGCAACCTCGTCCCCGGCCGTCGCAAANAGTGCCGCGCACGGCAGCGTGTTGGCGCCAATGGTGGTGGCCCCGAGGGTGATGTACTCCAGCGTGACCCCGCGCGGCGCCGGTACCCACTTTTGCGCCCATGCGGCCGCCACCGCGTAGTCGGTGCGCAACTGGGTGGCGCTGGGGCGTTTCAGGGTTCGACGCCGGGGATGCAGCCCCGAAGGTGTGTGAAACTCNCGCAGCAGCTCCCCGGTGTTCCAGGTGCGCAATGCTGCGGTCCGGACATCGGCGGGNGTACTCCACCCGGAGTCTTAGCGGCCACGCTTATCCCGCTCTGCCCGGTATTGATGGATGGTCATGTTGCGCAGCTGCGAATCTGCNCCTGACTCATTGGCTACGAATCCCACATTGGCCACGAAGGGTTCAATGACGTGAATCTTNTGCAGCGGTGTGACGATGAGCAATTGAAGTTTCAAGCGCTTGAACAGTTCCAGCCCGTACTTGGCTGACTCGTCCGATCCGCGCCCGAACGCTTCATCGATGACGACAAAACGGAAGCTGCGCTGGTTGCCAGGACCCGCCGCTATCCCGAACTGGAAGGCTAGGGCCGCGGCAAGGATAGTGTAGGCCAGCTTTTCTTTNTGCCCGCCGGACTTACCGCCGGAATCGGTGAAGTGCTCGTGTTCCTCACCCGTCTCCGTCCATTTNTCCGATGCGGAGAACGTGAACCAGTTGCGCACGTCGGTGACCTTCGCCGTCCACCGTTCATCTAAGTTGGTGAGGCCTTCACGGCCCCGGAAACGCTCAACAAGGGCCTCGACCTGTAGGAATTTNTGCTCCGAGTATTGTTCCTGTGCACCGATGGAGCCTTCCGAACATGCGCGCAGGTCGGTGCCAAATTCGCGCACGTCAGGGTCACTGGTGGCTTGTGGCTCAAGCTGGATGTGCCGGCCGGGGTTGTATTCAATCCGAGCCAGCGACTCGTTGATTTCGCCAATGCGGGAGATGATGTCCTGTTTGCGCGCATCCAANAACGCGTTGAACGCCACGATCTCATGGATGGTGTTTTGTGTCAGCGATTCCTTGAACCGTTCGGCAAAGCGGGGCAGATCGTTATCCACCAACTGCGCCAAGAGCTTGTTGAACTCTCCTGCGGATTCAAGGGCGGCGTCAAGGTCTGTGGTTTCGGCAGGGTACTTATTGCGGAAATCCGTCATGAACCGGATGGTGATTCCCTCGGTGGTGCTCATCCGTCGGCTCAGGCCATCGATGCTCCGTGTGAGGGTTTCTCTTGCCTTGGCCTCAATTTTGGCCGTGTTCTTGTACGTCAGTACCCCTGACTCAAGTGCCGCGGCGGTGAGCTTGTCCAGCTCAGCCAGCAGTCCGGCGTCGGACGTCAATGACGTTTCCGCTAACGATTCGCGGCAGTCTGCGATCTGCTCGGCGAGGCTGCGGATGTCTGCCTTGTTGGAACCAATCCGCTCCATCAGGGTGCGCAGCTTCTCGTTGGCCTTCTCCACTCGCATGGCGGTTTCAGCCTCNCTGCGGGTGAGCTCACGCAGGATATCGCTGGAGGTTTCCAAGGCCGACTTCTCCTCCGTCAGGCCGGACATGGCACGCGTGGTGGATTGCCAGTTCAGGTCCGCGAAATTTGCGACGGCGGAAATGGTGCCAATGAGGCGCTGCTGGCGGCCCAGGCTGCCCAGCTGGCTGTCAACGCGTCCCAGCCCATCCCCGGATGTGCGGACCTGCCCNTCTGCCTGCTCCAATGCTGTGCGCAGACGGGCGATTTTATCGTGGTTGTCCCAGCCAAGCACATAGGTGGAACGGTCAGTCAGGGCCTTGCGATCATCCTTCTCATGACGCCCGCCGCCACTTTTGAGCTGGCCGTTGCTGGTCAGTGCATTGGGGTAACGGCGGAACTCTGCCATTGTTTCGCAGCACTGGTGGTCAAAGCGGCGGCCCAGCTCATCGAGCAGGAATTCACGCAACGGGGTACCCGGTTTGATGCTGATCTTTCCGGCCAGCGTGTCAGGGGCGCTCTGGCGCGGGGTGGGGTTCTCGCCCACTTTCAGATAGACCAGCCGGGCGTGCAGGTTGTTGCCATCAACCCAGTTGCTGACGGCAGGATAGTGCCCGCTGGTGACCAGCAGGGACAAGGCAAAGCCGTGCAAGGTGCGCTCGGCGGCGCCTTCCCAAGGCGCCTCGGAGTCGCGCACCTTCAGCAACTCGCCCGCAAAGGGCAACTCTGTTTCTGCAATGCCGGTTCCATCGCAGAGTTTCTTGCGCAGTGCGATCAGCCAGCCCGGCAGCAGGTTTTGCCTGTTTAGGAGACTNTTGAGTTCTTCCTTGTGTTCTTTTGCCTGTTCGGCAGCCTCGGAACGCTGGCGGTCGAGGGCGGTGCGCTGTCCCTGCAACTCGGTATTAGCCTCNAAAAGGTGCTTCTCCACCCCNGGCAGTGCCGCGGCGTTGGCGTCAAAGACCACCTGGTCATCCGGTTCAAACAACCCAAGGACTGTTGCCGCGTCCGAATAAGTAGCGTAACGCTCGCGCTGGGCACCGGATTCAATGGACAGGCGCGCCAGCTCGGCTTCGATGGCGGCGATCCGTCCACCGCCGCTGGTGCGAATATCATCGCGCAGATCGGCCAGTTCACGGGTAAAACTGCCTAGTTCGGCCGTCAGTGCGGTTTGCTGTTCGGCCACCTTGGCGCCGGCGCGCTCCAATTCCAGCAGGTGCGCCTGGCTCAGTGCCAGCTTTCGGGAGGTGAACCACGGGGAGAGCTGTTCGCGCTGTTGGTGAGAGTTGGCGTGATCCATGCTCAGTCCGTGATGGCGGGCGGCGTTGTCCCTGACCGGTTCCAGCATGCGGATCTGGTCCCTGGCCCGCAACACTGCGTTGTGGGCCTTNTTCAGATCGTCAAAGTGGTGGAGCAGGTTCTTGATGCGGGTTTCAACGTCGTCCTCCTCCAACATGTTGGTGCGCACAAAGTGGGTGATATTCTCCACCTGCTTCATGGAGACGGTGCGGTGAAACAAATCCATCGCTTGGTTGGAACTGATACCAAAGTGGCGCTTGAAGGCGGCCCCATACTTGTCAAACACGTCAAAGACCGCGACACCGTCAGTGCGAAGCCGCCGTTTCAGCTTGGCCAAGTCGGTACCAAAATCGGAGAAGTCGCCCTTGATTGACTGTTCGCCCTCGGCAATGGAGTANAAGCGGGTGGGCTGGCCAGCCTCCTGCGTGGCCCACAAGGTGATGGCCAGGGTGATGGTCTTATTCAAGCCAGCATTGTGGAAGACCCCNAGCACCACTGTGAATGCACCCGGCCCTCGCAGCGCCACCGGGCGGGATGCGTCNTCAATGCCGCTGCGGGCGCTNTTATGGAAGCCGCGCACATATGACATGAGGCTGCGTTCCTTCTTNTGCGCGCCGGCAGCCTTGTTGTATTCAATCCGGTTAGCTGGCAGTAANAGGGTGGTGATGGCGTCCACCACGGTGGATTTGCCGGAACCGATGTCACCGGTCAGAAGGCTATTTTCNCCGTCGAGCCGGAACGTGCGCACATCCTTGTTGAACGTGCCCCAGTTCAGCAGCTCCAAACGGTGCAGCCGAAAGCCTGGCCGGGTGCCGGCGTCGTCCTCGGTGAGGTCATCGAGGCTGAAGAGACCCGGCTGGGTTTGAGTGCTCATGCGGTGGCCGCCTTTGCCGTGGTTGCTGGTGTCGTATCGCCTGCGAGGGCGGCGCGGTAGTCGGCGAGCCGGGCATCGAATTCCTCGAGCCATTGGGCATCCACATAGGCTTTGAGGATGCGGGCCACCTCATAGCTCCCATCCTGGCCGCGGAGTTTACGCAAGAAACCCAGCTCCGTCACNTTTTTGATGTTGCTGGCCAGCTGGTCCAGGATCCGGGCCTCGTTGCTGGATTCGGGCAGGAACACCGAGACCATGTCACCAATTTGTTCGGTGGTCATGATGAGCCGGGTTTCACTGTTTTGCGTATCAAACTCGGCCAGCCGGGCGCGCAACAGGGCCAGGAGCAAGCTGACATGAAAGGTGAGTTGGCGGCGGGGNATGAGGCGGGGAAGGTCCGCATCGGCGTCGGGATGTGAACGCAGGAAGGCATAGCCTTCGCTGTCATCGAGGACAAGTTCCAGGCCCAGTACGGCCACGTAGTCGCGGGCTTGGGCAGTGAGTTCCATGAGCCGTTGCCACAGTTTNTCATCGCTTTCCCGGTAGAGGACGCCCTTGAATAGCTTCGTAACAACAAGGGCAGCCCGTCGGGGTGNNCGTGCTGGCGATTCCTGGCTCTGAGCAGGTTCTTGGGCGTTGTCAAAGACTGCGGTCATGTTGGCCTCACAAAGATGATTTTNTCAACGGTGGCTTCCCGCAAACTGCCGTCGGGGAGGGTCCAGGCAAGGGTTTGGGATGAGTCCGGGTCGATGGTTGCAGACTTCGACTCCGTGGCGAGCTGGAAATAAGTGACGAGCTCAGCCAGGCCCTGACTGAGCGGGAAAGCGTCCGTCACATCAGCCAACGTTGCTTGTTCGGCGTCGGCCAACACCGAATCTATGTTGGCCTCGAGCTTNTGCGGGTCAACATGGAACTGGTCAAAGAGCGCGTGGGCGTCC
The DNA here is from genome assembly GCF_021398215.1 of Arthrobacter polaris. Classification (NCBI taxonomy): domain Bacteria; kingdom Bacillati; phylum Actinomycetota; class Actinomycetes; order Micrococcales; family Micrococcaceae; genus Arthrobacter; species Arthrobacter polaris. The sequence goes on along the minus strand of NZ_CP071516.1, from coordinate 3,284,563 downwards.
ACATCAAGGTCCTCGGCGACGTCAACGGAGTCGTTGATTGGTGTTTGTCGGCTGGGCTCGTACAGGGGACGCTCGAAGGGTAGTGCCACGGGCACATCGTGGCCCGCCAGATCGGCAAAGGCGCCCTGAGGTGGGGTAGCACGGACAGCGACGGCGCCGGATTCAATATTGCGGATCAACGCCATGATGCGCTTGTTTTCAAGGAACACCTTGTCATCGAGCAGGCGGCGGATTTGGGCCGACAGTTGGCGCACAGTGGATTGGGTCTGCTCCACGGCAGGCAGCCAGTCCTTNTGCATGGACGTGATGGAGTGCAGGCCTTCCTGCGTGGCGAGCGCCTCGATCTGCGTGGCTCGTTCCAAAAGTTCGTGCAATTCAGTGCGTAGCTGCGGGGACATCAGGTAATCCCANAAGCCCTGGAAGGTGCGCCCCTGCAGGGATCCGCTGATGTCCTGCTGGGAGGAAAAGATTGACTCAAGGAGATCACCCTGGCCACCTTCCCACAGGGAGATCTGCTCACGCAGCTTCCGGTCTAGTTTGCGAAAATTCGCCTCCACTTCACGGAAGTCCGAAAGTAAGTCTTTGGCCTGGGTGCTCAACTGGTGGAAGTGGTCCACGGCTTCGGGGCCGCTCATGACGGCGATGGTACCTGCGCGGATCAGGTCCATTTGGGCGTCGATGTCATCGCGTTGGCGCTGGAGTTCAGCCAACCGTGCTTCCGGGTCGGTTTCTGAACCATGGACCAAGGCTTTGAGGAGATTGAAGATGCTGGACAGGCGTGACTGGGTGGGGACAAAGTCACGCCCGCGTAATGATTCAACCCAGCGGATCACATCTTCGGTGGAGGCGGTGAGATCGTAGACGGGCTCGTCCCGGTTATCGGCATAGAACTTTCTTAGCCACGCCTTGCCGGGCTCGGCCCAATCGTCGAGGTATTCGCCGGCCGAGCGCGGGAACCTGTCCTCGCCCAAGGAGTCCCGCAAACTAAATAGAACGTCATCAAGGACCTCGATCAGGTCCTGGCGGCCCACGTTGCGCTGGTTGGGGTCTGTGAACGCGCTCATGAAGAACGTCAAGGCCAGGGGTGCGTTTTGGGCACGGAGCAGCGACCAGCCAGCGTGGTTCTCACGTAGGGAATTGATCGCAAAGTAGTCCATGAAATGCTCCAAGAGGCGGCAGTTGCTTCACTATCAATGGTAGGGGCAGGCTCTGACAAACAGTCATTGATGAAGCATGGGTATGTGGTGTTCAGGCCCGCCATTAGGCCGAAACTCCCAACTCCCAATGAACTCCCAATTTTTGGGAGGTGGGAGTTCACTAGATTTCGAGAGTATGTGGCAAGTTGGGGTTGGCGCTCCANAGTGTTGGCACGTCCGTTTTGATGCGATTGACATGTCCCAGAGCAGTGAGCTCATTCAGGTCATTTCTTGCTGTTTGGTCGCCTACGTGGTACCTGTGGGCATAGCTTGAAACCGAGGTGTTGTGAGAGCTGTCTCGGGCGAGCCATTCTAGGGTGTCAATCTGGCGGTGGTTCAAGCTGAGGCCCTCAGAGCGCAACGCCACCCTTACGGACCTGAGCTCCTGGGACTTGGCGGCTAAATGCGCATCCAAGTCATTGAGCGCGCGGAGAAACACTTCCAGCTGGTAATGAATGAAATACGTCAGGTCACTTTCATTGTCCTCCGTGTACAAGTAACTGGTGGCGTACTTGGACGGTGACTGCCGTAAATTCCTGGAAATCGTCACATATTCAGAGAGCCAATATCCTTCATGCAGCATGCTCCAGTAGAAAAGTGACCGGGCCGTGCGGCCGTTTCCGTCAGCAAAGTAGTGGTCATAGCCGAACATGAAGTGGATGATGATCGCGCGAACAGGAGGCGGTAGGTAGCCGGTTGTACTGTCTTGGCTATTGGCGAAATCGGAGAGTTCCTGAAGGCGTTGTGGCAATTCCTCAGCAGGCGGTGGCATATGAACCTGAACGTCTTGGTCCCAGACGGAAACACGAGAGTGTTCGGACGTCTCCAAGCGACCAGCGTCATTGGGGTCATCGAGGGTTCCTTCGGCTACGAGCCGGTGCAAGTGAAGAACCCGGTCGGGGGTTAGCGGCTTATTGGCCGTCTCCTTGATATGCCCCATGGCGACATAGTTGTTGAAGATCATGGTCTCTGACTTATCGGAAGGGGCCCGTCCGGTTTCCAGCAATTCCTTGGCGGTACGCCTCGAGGTGGATGCACCTTCGAGCTGGCTTGAGGTGATGGCTTCTTCCACTAATGATTTTACGATGTACTGATTGCGTCCTTGTGTTGACAGGACACGCTCCGTGGCTCCCACCTGCCCNGCGCGGCTGGAGATCTCTTCGCAGGCCTTCAAAATTTTGTCGGTCAGGACGAAGGAGAAGAGGTTTCTACTCTTGTCCCGCAAGCCAACCACGCGCCGCTACTGACGGCGCTGAAGTTTGATGCCGAGCCACCAGTCTGGATGATTCCACCCNTCTGGCGGCGTACGGTAACGGAGCTGGTCCCAATGCAGGTATGCGGAATCATCAAAAGGCGTGCGGAGGATGCGTGTGAGTTTTCGGTGTCGCCAGCGCTGGCAATGGCGTCGAACGCCGCGTCGAAATTCGGTGCGGGCATTGGCAACTTCATCTCAACTCCCAACGAACTCCCAATTTTTGGGAGTTGGGAGTTGGGGTTTGCTGCGAAGCCAGAAGTTTTGATTTGCGGAGGTGATGCGCCCATAACGGAACAGCTCTTGAGGCCTGGTTTGGAGAAGGGATGCCGCACGATGAATGGGGCAGAGTCTCACGTCCGAGTGGGCGGGCATATTTCCCGGTGATATGCACCTGCCACAGTCTCCTCCTCTGACCTGTCCCCGGCACTATTGGCTAGAGTTGGCTGGGACAGGTGAACGGCACCCATTTGGAGATAGCAAGCAATGGCAAAGAAAAACAAGCGGACTGGCAAAGCTCCGAGTCATGGCACGTCCGTCAGCGCGCTGCGAGCCGAGCGGGCAACCAATGCGGTCACCAAGGACTTTGTTCAGTGGTGCGAGGAAACGCAGGACTTCTCCGCCGATACCGCACTGATGCTGCTGGAACCCGTTAAGGCCCTCGCCGGCGTCTACTTTGAGTCCATCCCTGCGGCGGACGTGACAAGTTTTGAGCCGGTTCCCTTCGGGCTGGCTTTGNCGCAGCTGATGGACGGGGTGGAAGGGCAAGACGAAGAGGAACTGGATTTCATCTTCGAATCCGTGCACCTATATATCGAGTTCCTCGCTAGCACGGGTGCCTGGACAGGCCCCGAAGATCACCTCCTTGCTGTTCATTCCTTGTTCCATGCGGAAATGGACGAGGGCGGCATGCCGCAAATCAGTGCCNCGGAGCTGACTCCGGCACAGGAACTCGAAGGCCTGGCTGGGACAGAATTAGCACGCCGCATGGAAGCGCTGCTGCGCTGGCTGGGTTCCGGGAAGGACGTCACCTCCACGGGCGCCTTGCGGTTGAAAGACATTGAAGGGGCTGCGGCGGCCATCGGCGTTCGAGTCAGGGGAGTCAAGCCGTCAGCCAAGTACCTTCCAGAAGCACTTCTCGCCCGTGAGTTGGCGNCCGGGGACGCGGTGCGCAGTGTCAAGTCCATGCATGAGGAACCCAAGCTGGCTCTTNTCTGGACGGCACTGGATGCTGCGNGGCTGATTGATGTTGGCTCCACACGCGCATGGCCCACCCAGTGGGCAAAAGCCTTCCTGGAGCAGCCGGAGCTTGAATCACTCGAGGTGCTGCGTGAGTTCAGCACGGCGTTCGTGGCCGTGTCAATGCAGCCAGGGGAGCTCTGGGACCCGGCATTGATTGAGGCTGTGTCCGTCAAGACCGCTATTTTAGTGGCAGCAACCACCGATGCCCCTCCGCAGATGGAGAGCATCGCCACGCTGCTGACCTTTGGCGTAGGGCCACTTGCGGAGAAACGCACCGGGAAGATCGTGCTGGCGGACTTGGAATATTTGGCCGAACTGGGTCTGCTCACCNTTGGGGCGCAGGTGGAAGTGCCTCCTGCGCTGGTGGCGTGCATGGCCATTGCGCTCGCCGACGCGTTTGAGGGTACGGATGGGGATGATGGTTTCGCTGCGTTGGGTAGCAGCCCTGCCTCCGCCAGCACACTCAAATCCAACCCAAAAGCGCCAATCCTGCAGTTGAAGATCTCCATCAAGCAGGCCAGCCCGCCCATCTGGCGCAGACTGCTGGTGCGTTCGGACGTGTCGCTGGGACAACTGCACCACATCATCCAGGCATCCTTTGAATGGCTTGACTACCATCTGCACGAGTTCCGTGTGGGCGGATATCCGGGCACGGTTTACGGAATTGTGGGAGATGGGAACCACTTTGAGGACATGCCCCTGGATGAGGCCGGCACCGCGATCGGCGAGTTGCTGGTGGCCGAACGCGACACCATTGCCTACACCTATGACTTTGGAGACGACTGGGAACATGGCATCACCGTGGAGAAGGTCCTCCCCGCTGATGGTGACGCCNCCGCTGTGCGTTGCACAGGTGGCCGCGGCCGGGGTCCGGCGGAAGACAGTGGCGGGGTGTGGGGCTGGTCTTCCATTGTGGAGGCCGTCAATAATCCCGCCCACGAGGAACACCAGGAATATCGGGGCTGGCTGGGCATGAGCCCCGGCGAGCATCTGGATCCCAAGGAGTTCAACAAAGACGATCTCAATGCGGACCTGACCTATCTCTTCTGATCCACGGCAGTTGCGCCGTGACCCATGCACGACGCCGGAGCCTTGCCTTCCAGTGAGGGTTCGCCTGCAGCGTGGCCCCGGGTCCGGGCTTTTTCTGAAAGTTCACCTGGGCTGAACCACCTGCCAGGGCTAACCATTCCTCGATCAGGTCAGCTCTGGCGGTGCCATGCCGTGTGTAGAAGGCAGCAACGCTAGCTGCGGTTGAGTCCCTATCGATGAAACCGGTGAGCTGAAAAGTTTCAGCGAGGCAGGTGGATATTGGTCCCCTTCCCCTGTCTCACGAATTCTGGCGGGCGGAGTCGATTTCCTCGGCCCGTTCAGCGTTGGCTTCCTCAGTGAGACGGGCACCTTCCTCGGCATCCCGGGTCAGGTTTTCTCCTGTCTTGGGATCGAAGAGGTGCAACCGCCGTGTGTCCAGCCACAGCTCCGCCGGGCGGCCGCCACGAATCTTACTGGCGGCATCCAGCGTCACCACCACCTGGGGNCGCAGCTCGTCAGCGTCCATGTCGCGTGCCAAGCTGTCGAGCATTTCCCTGACTTCTGGGGCAGGATCAAAATGGATGTAGCCATACTGTTCATTGCCCAACCACTCGGTGTGGGTCAGCTCGGCTGTGAAAGTGGAGCCGTGATGTAACTTATGCTCCTCTACCAGTGAAGCGTCCTCAAANAACTCCGGGCGGACACCAACTAACAACACGGGCAAGTCCTTGCCTTGAGCCGCTTTCTCAGGGGAGATTTCAATTTCCCCAGGGCAGNNTTTTAGCATGTTCCCTTCGAGGCTGGCCGGGAGGAAATTCATTGAAGGTGAGCCGATGAACCCAGCGACGAATAAATTCACGGGCTGCTCATAGAGCTCGCGGGGAGAAGCGATCTGTTGCAGCTCACCCTTCTTCAGCACAGCAACCCGGTCACCGAGCGTCATAGCCTCGGTTTGGTCGTGGGTGACGTAGACCGAAGTTGTTGCCAACCGGCGCTGCATCTGAGAGATCTCAGAGCGCATCTGGCCACGCAGCTTGGCATCCAGGTTAGACAAAGGCTCATCGAAGAGGAACGCATCCGCCTGCCGGACTATGGCCCTGCCCATGGCAACTCGCTGACGCTGACCACCGGAAAGGTTTGCTGGTTTACGTTGCAGGTGGTCCGTGAGCTCCAGCATTTTNGCTGCGTCGTTAACTAACCGCTGAACGTCATCTTCGCTGTGTTTGTTNTTAGCCAAACGCAAGGGGAAGGCGATGTTCTCGAAAACTGTCAGGTGTGGGTACAGTGCATAGTTTTGAAAGACCATGGCGAGGTTGCGGTCTCGNGGCGCTTTGTCGTTGGAGACCTTACCGTCAATGAGCAGTTCNCCGGAGGTGATGTCTTCCAACCCCACGATCATGCGCAAGATGGTGGATTTTCCACAACCTGAGGGCCCCACTAAGATGACAAATTCGCCGTCGGCAATGTCGATGCTGACATCGTTCACTGCAGGAAAACCGTCCCCGTACTTCTTTACGATGTTGTTGAGGGTGATAGCTGCCATGCTCGCGATCCTATTCTGTGAGTAAGGGTATTCAGCCCTTGACGGCGCCCTGGGTCAAACCTGAGACAATCTGGCGCTGGAAAAGCAGGACCAGCAGGACCACGGGAATGGTGACGATGATTGCTGCGGCCGAGATGGCGCCGGTGGGCGCCTCAAATTGGGACGCACCGGTGAAGAACGCTAGCGCTGCCGGCACTGTGCGCGCAGTTTCGGTAGAAGTGAGAGAAATGCCGTAAACAAAGTCATTCCAGGCAATGAANAATGCGATGATCGCCGTAGTGAAGACTCCGGGTGCGGCCAGCGGGATTATTGCCTTGCGGAAGGCCTGCCAGGTAGTGGCGCCGTCCACTTGGGCCGCCTGTTCCAATTCNCACGGGATCTGGCGAAAGAATGCAGCCAGGGTCCAGATGGAAATGGGAAGTGTGAGGGATAGATACGGGATGATCAGCCCCAGCCAGGTGTCATACAAGCCGATGTTGCGCCAGAGGTTGAAGAGNGGAGTGACGATGGAGATGACTGGGAAAATAGAGACAGCCAGCGCCGTGGTCAGGATCACCTTTTTNCCGGGGAAATCCAGCCGGGCAATGGCATATGCGCAGAGTGTGGCCAGTACGACGGCGATGAAGGTGGCGATCAGTGCGATCCCAATGGAATTGCGCAACGCTGAGAGAAACAGCCCTTGCGCGTCGCCCACAAGGATCTGTTTGTAGTTCTCCAAGGTGCTGGTGCCTGAGGAAGGAAGAAATTTCCCTGAAGTGAGGTCGCTGGGTGCCTTGAAGGATGTTGAGAGGATGGACGCCACAGGGAACAGTGCATAGATCAGCACCAGTACCCCAATGACTGCCCACGTGATTTTTGTTTCCCGCTCGTCATGACTTGCCCCTTGGGTCCCGGCCAGATCCACCTTGAAGAGTTTGATGGCTACAAAGCAAATGATCAGCACGCACAGGAACAGCAGCACCGAGATGGCAGAGCCAAGCCCAATCTCCAGCCGGGAGATGGACGTGCGGTAGGCCAGCAGTGACAACACTTCCGTGCCGTGGGCGCCGTTGGTCATGATGAACACGTTGTCAAAGATCCTGAAGGCGTCCAAGGTGCGGAACAGCACGGCCACCATGATGGCAGCCTTCATGTTCGGCACGATCACCTTCTGCATCCGCTCCCACCAGGTGGCGCCGTCCACCTGTGCCGCCTCGGTCAATTCACTAGGTACCTGGGCCAGCCCAGCCAGTAGGAGCAGCGAGATGAAGGGAGTGGTTTTCCAGATCTCCGAGGCCATGATGACAAAGAGGGAGGGCCAGAACTCGGCGAACCAGTTCAAGTCTGTGCTGATCCCTGGTATCCAACTAAACCAGTGGTTGATGTAACCGGAGTTGATGTCGAACGCATAGAACCAGGCGTAGGCGGAAACCACTGTGATGATGCCGTAAGGGACCAAAATCGCTGTACGCAATAACCCTCGAAGGGACTTGATGGCCTTATCCATCACCAGCGCAAGGGCGAAGCCCAAGATCAGTTCAACTATGACGGTCACAACAGTGATGATGACGGTGACGCCCAGATCCCGCCACCAGATGGGGTCTGAAAGGACCGTGATGTAGTTGGTGAACCCGATAAACGCCGTGTCCTCTGGCGCGGTCAGTCGCAGGGAAAACAACGAGTCCCAGAAGGCCTGGAGGATGGGGTAGAGGGTCACGGCCAGCATTACGATGAAGGCGGGACCGGCAAGATACCAGCCGAGCTTGCGTTCGGACTTGGCCCTGTCACTGAGATTGGCCCGGCGGCGCTGCCTTGTGGCTGGGGCGCCGGCCTTGGGCTCTTTGGTTGAGATGGTGCTCATAGCAGCCTGTNNCCCCTAAGTACGGCAAGGATGAAATCTTGTGATTGCTGTGGAGTGGTTTTGGGATCCACCGATGCCGGTGGTGTCCATTGCTGCTGCAGGCCGGTGGAGATCTCGTTGTAGAACGGGGTCTGCGGCCGGGGTGCGGCAAGCTTGAGGGATTCGCGGATGGTGGGNGCCATAGGGAACTGCTTGGCCACCCGGGGATCGTCGTATGCGGTGGAGTTTGAGGGAGGGTTTCCGTTGGTCACAAAGTAGGTTTCTTGGTTCTTGGGTGTGGTGATGCATTCGATTGCTTTGTAGGCGAGTTCCTTGTTTTGGCTGTGGGAACCGACACCTAAGTTGATGCCGCCCAGCGGTGGTGCGGTGTCCTTATCTGCATCCACGCGTGGGTAGAGTGCCCAGCCGATGTCGTCAAGGACTTCTTGTTTGACGCTGCCTGTCTTCACCGCCGCATTGGTGGCAGGCCAGACGAAGGGNTAGTTGACCATAAATGATCCCTTGTCTCCTTGGAAGAGGGTCATGGAGTCATTCTCTGTGGAGGTGGGAAGGCCCGGACCGCCGAGGTTCTTNTTACCTATGGTGCCGATGATGGTTGCCGCCTCCTCACCTGCCGGGCTGGTCAGACCCAGCTTGATCTCATCCGCCTTGGCTCCTGAATTTAGGAGTATGTGCCCGCCCGCGGATTCGATCAACGCGTTGATCCATACGGTCATGGACTCAGCTTGGGCGCCTTGGACTCCGAGGAACTTTTCNTGATCTTCTGCCGCCTTCATGAGCTGATCCCAGGTGACCGGCTTGCTCATGTCCAACCCGGCGGCCTTGGCAACGGACTTGCGGTACCAGAGGATTTGCGTGTTGGCCCAGAACGGAACAGTCACCAGCTTCTTGTTCCACGTGGCCCCGGCTAATGCCCCNTCCAGCACATTCTCCGACGTCCGCTGAGCGACGTCGGCGGGGACGGGAGCCAGGAATCCTGGCTCGGCAAGTTCTGGAATGAACGGCGGGTCGATGCTCATGATGTCTAGGGATGAATCGCCTGCCGCCAAGCGACGGGCCAACTGTTCCCGCTGGGCGGCCGCATCCTTGGGAAGAAGCGAAGTTTGGATCCGATAGGCGCCTTTGGCAGCCGTGGTGCACACTGCAGCAAGGTCCGCCTGACCGCCGTCGTCCGGGTTGATGTACCACGTCAAGGTGGGTGCGCCGTCGGAAGCGGCGCATCCGGGCAGAAGTATGGTGCCCATTGCCAGCGCCACCGTCCCGGCCAGATACCTGAGTCTTCGTCGGTTCCCGCCTGCACGATTCGCGGCGACACTCGTCCTTGGCATATTTACGTTCCCTCCCAACGTAGCCGCCAGCCGGTCCCTTGCGGAAGGCCCGGCCAGCTGTGATCTCTACCATAGCCGCGAGGGGTGCTGTTGGCTACGGGGCGCGTTGGGGCGCCGTCATTGAAATCAGTCCCTGCGCCTAATGATTTCCTCCGATGGTCACCGTGGCGTTTTCGAAGAACCGCGCGCCACGGATGTGGCTTTGCACCAAGACAGTGCAAGGGCATTCGAGGGGAAAGCAGGCTCGCAGCGCAGTGTTCGCCGCCTAGTGCTTCTTTGGCTTTTGGGCTGGACGCGGCCCTTCGTGGCGGGTGTCAGAGCCGAAGGTTCGCGTACGGCAATTGGCCGAATTCTTCCTTGAACGCCAGAAGATGGGCTTTCTCAACAAATTCTGGGTCGGTATCATCGATGACTTTCCACCCAATTCGAAGCTGTGAGGGGTCCTGTACCTGCCAGATGAGCCGGCCTCCNCAGTGTCCAACCGGTTCTCCTCGACCGAATCGAAGATATTCACCGATCCTCGTGCGCAGGCCTCGGTTGGCTTTGGAGCCTAATCCCGCTTTTCCGAGGTACAGGAGTTGGACACCGGGGATTAGCCGCGACATGGCCTTGGCAGGTGAAACGCTTGGGTTCTTCTTCTTGAACCAGCCACCAACACTCATCTCGGCCACCGGCGGCAGTCCGTCCCCGTCCCAAACGACAGCATAGATTCCAGGTTCTGGAGGAATGTCTTGAAGGGTCAAATCGCAGATCCGAATGAAACCCTCAAAGCCTTGTGCTCGAAGTCCTTCGATGCTGGCCAATTCGTCCCGGAGGCTGAGTTCGGTCATCCGCGCGCCTCCGCAAACCTTGGTGCCATCGATTCCATCTGCTCCATGACCAACTTGATGGCCTCGGGCTGCTTGTCGGGTGGGTAGCCGTTGAGCACCAGGAGACGTTTGATCGAGGAGCGCAGCTTGGCCCGGACGTCGTCGCGCACGGTCCAGTCGGTGCGGATGTCGCGGCGCATAACACCCACCAGCTGGCGTGCGATCTCCGCCAGCTTCCCCTCGCCCAGGACATCGACGGCTGATTCGTTTTCCGACACAGCGTCGTAGTATGCCAGCTCATCCGAGTTCAACGGCGGGGTGAAGTGCAGCCCGCGGTTGGCCTCGGCGGCAATCTCCTTGGCCATCTCCACCAGTTCGGCAATGACTTCGGCGGAGGTGAGCTGCTGGTTGGTGTACTTCTTCATCAGCTCCGTGATCCGCTCGGAGAAGGCGCGCTGGCGCACAATGTTGTTCCGCGTGGTCACCACGGACTCCTCGGCCACCAGCTTGCGCAGCGCCTCGATAGCCAGCTGCGGGTTCTTGGCCGTCTTGGTCTTGGCGATGAACTCGGGNGTGAGGTCATCCAGGGACGGCTTGGGCATGCCGGCGGCCGCATAGATGTCCAGCACCTCCCCGGACGCCGTGGCTCCGGCGATGAGTTCGCCCAGCAGACGCTGGATCTCCTCCGGGATGGGCTCCCCGGACGCCTGCCGCTCGGCGGCGTCGAACTTGGCCATCCAGACACGGATTTCTTCGTACATCTGCACTTCGGGCCGCAGCTCAGCCAGCGTCACGGCACCAGAACACAGCGCCCATGCCCGGGACAGTTGCCCGCTGTAGCGCCGGTACTTCGAGGCCAGCGTTTCAGCCTCCGACGGCGCGTTCCCCGGTGTAGCTGGATCGCGCAGGTAGGAGGTGGCCCCGGTGGCGGCATTGATCCACGCCTTGGGGCCGCCCTTGTTCAGCACGGACTTCCAATCGAAACCGGCCAGCAGCTGGCGCAGGGTCCCCAGCACCGACACCGTCATGGCGACGGCCTCGTCCACGTCCTTGCCCACGGGCTTGTTGGCCTGGTCGGACTTCGTGTACTCACCCAGTGCCTTGGCCAAGTTCTCGGCCAGCGGCGCATAAGCGACAAGGAGACCATCCTCTTTGCCCTTGAACGTGCGGTTCACCCGGGCCAGGGTCTGCATGAGCAGGGCGCCTTTCAGCGGCCGGTCCAAGTACAGGGTGTGCAGCGGCGGGGCATCGAAGCCGGTGAGCATCATGTCCTTGACGATCACCAGTTCCAGCTCGTCCTCGGCATCCTTGAGGCGGGCCTTGACCACGGCGTTCAGGGAGTCGCGGCGCACGTGATCGGACACCGGCGGAGCATCGGTGGCATCNCCTGAATAGACCACCTTGATGCGGCCCTTGTCCAGGTCTTCGGAGTGCCAGTCCGGGCGCAGTTCCACGATGGCCGTGTACAGCTTGGCGCAGATTTCCCGCGTGCCGCCCACGATCATGGCCTTGCCCGGACCCTCGATGAACTTGTGCATGGCGGCCCGGCGGCCCTCCCAATGCTCCACCAGATCCGCGGCCAGTGCGGCAATGCGTTCCGGAGCCCCGTAGACCGCATTGACGACGGCGACACTCGCCTCGATGCGTGCCCGCTCCGTCACATCCAAGCCCACGGTGGCGCCATCTGCTGCGGTGTCCAGCTGTTCTTCGGTCACGGAGCCGGCCAGTGCCACCTTGATCAGCCGCGGCTCGAAGTAGACGGGCACCGTGGCGCCGTCTTCCACTGCGCGGGTGAGGTCGTAAATATCGATGTAGTCGCCAAAGACGTCCCGGGTGTTGCGGTCCGCGAAGGAAATAGGTGTTCCAGTGAACGCGATCAAGGTTGCGTGGGGNAGGGCGTCGCGAAGGTGACGGGCGTATCCGTCCAAGTCGTCGTAGTGGCTGCGGTGCGCCTCATCCACCACCACGATGATGTTGCGGCGGTCGGAAAGCAGCGGGTGGTCGGTGCCAGCTTCCTTCTCGGCCTGGCTGCGGCCAAACTTCTGCAAAGTGGTGAAGTAGATGCCGCCAGTGGTGCGGCTGCCCAGCTCGTCCCGGAGCTCTGCCCGACGCCGGATCTGCTTGGGCGTCTCCGGGAGCAGCTGGCTTTGCAGGAACGTCTCGAACAGCTGGCCGTCGAGTTCGTTGCGGTCGGTGATGACCACCACGGTGGGGTTNTTCAGTCGGGGNTGGCGGATCACGCGGTTGGTGTAGAGCTCCATTTCCATGGACTTGCCCGAGCCCTGCGTGTGCCAGACGACGCCGGCCTTGCCGTTGGATTCCACCGCCTGGACGGTGCTGCCCACGGCCTTGGTGACGGCGAAGTACTGGTGGGGCTTGGCGATGCGCTTGCTCAGCCCGTCAGCGTTTTCGTCGAACGCCGTGAAATCGGTGAGGAGTTGCAGGAACCGCTCCTGGTTGTACAAGCCCATCAGGGCCGTTTCCATTTCGGTGACGGCCTCCCCGTCCAGGGTGAATCCCGGCGGTACGGGCACGCCGTCGTCGTCCACGTTCCAGGGNGAGAAGTGGTTGAACGGGGTGAAGGGTGTGCCGTATTTGGCGCCGATGCCGTCGCTGGCCAGGGTGAAGACGCAGAAGCGGAAGGCCATGGGGAATTCGCGCAGGTACGTTTGGAGCTGGGCGTGGGCGCCGGTGAGGTTGGCCTGTGCGCTGCCGGCCTTCTTCAGTTCGATGATGCTCAGGGGCATGCCGTTGCAGTAAAGCACGAGGTCGAAGCGGCGTTTGTAATCGCCAGCCACCAGGGTGACTTGGTTGACGGCGAGCCAGTCGTTTTGGTCGGGGTCGGCGCTGAGTAGGTGGATGGTGGCGTTGACGTCCGTGCCGTCGGTGTCGATGTAGCTGAGCTTGTAGCCGTTGACCATGTAGGCGTGGATGCGCTGGTTTTCGGTGATGGCGTCGTTGGANTTTGGGGCGGTGATTTCCGCCAACGCCTGCTTCACGTACTGCAGCGGAACCGTTGGATTGAGCTTNTGCAGGGCGGCGAGCATGCGCGGGCGGATCAGCAGCTCTGACCAGGATTCGCGCTCACCNCGGCCGGGNGCAATGGTGTCTCCCTGGGTGGGGCGCCATCCCAGCGGCTCGGCAAGCCGCTCAAGGGCAAGGCCCTCCCAGTCGGCCTCGGAAAAGCCTGTTCCTACCATTGCCATGATTGTTCTCCCCAGCGTGCTTTCGGATTCAATGTTGACCGTACCAGCCGGTTGTCTCGGTGATGTTGTTGTGAACCGGTATGCAGGGTTATCAGCGTGGATGGATCGCGTTCCGCCACCTGCGGTGATGCAGTTCCAGAAGAGCTGGTGCTTAGTTCCTGAGAGGGGTGAGCTTAGTTGTTGTTGAGGAGTCAAGGCCAATAAACGTTGATAATACAGGGTTCATTCGATGGATAGCTTAGTTGTTGTGCGGGCGGTGCTAAAGTCTTGGCATGCAAGAAATTGATTTCCCAGAGTTCTCGTTCGGCTCTCCGCTGGCTGGAACCATCATCGATCTGGAACGGTTGCGCGGGGATCTAGGCTCCGGGAGCACGCATCCAACGGTGTTCCTCCAATTGAAGTCGTTGTTTCAGTTGATGACCAGCATTATGAGTGCGCGTATCGAGGGAAATAGGACTTCTATTGTTGATGCGGTGNGAGGAGCAGCCGCATCATCGAGTGGAGATAAGTCAGCTCCTGCTGAAGGTGTCCAAGAGATCCTCAACCTGCAGGAAGCAACTGCGTTCATCGACCAGGAAGTGGAACCGGGCAGCCCGATCACACACAGCCTTGTCAGGGAACTGCACAAAATTGCAGTCCAAGGTCTGGTGCGGGAGGGCGATAGGACTCCAGGCTCATACCGGACAACCGAAGTTACTATCGGCGGCTCGGCGCACACTCCGCCGTCCCCGTTGCAGNTTCAGGGTGACATGAGTGAGCTGTTGGACTTCGCGAACCGACCGGTCAAACAGAGCTTCGACCTACTCAAGGTTGCTATTGCACATCACCGGTTCGTCTGGATACATCCATTCGGCAATGGCAACGGGCGTGTGTGTAGACTTTTCACCCACGCGATTATGGTTTCCCAGGGATTCAGCGATTCGGGTATGTACCGAGCTATCAATCCGACGTCGGTGTTTGGGGCGGATAGGTTACGGTACTACCGCATGTTGGAAGAGGCTGATTCACTCCTGCCGGAGGCCATCCTCGGATGGTGTCAATATCTGTTGGACGGCATTCTCGATGATATGCAGAAATTCAATAGACTCAGCGACAAGTCATTTGTCCTCGACAGGTTGCTAAGACCCGCCATCAAGCGTGGTGTGGATGCGGGCGCTTTCTCAGCTCATGAAGCTGCTGTGCTCGACGTTGTGGCCAATCTGACCGAAGTGAAAGCTGCCGACTTGGCATCCTCGCTCCCTGGCTCGATTCCCGCACGGAGCCAGCGGATCCGCAAGCTCGTCGAGAAGAAGCTGATTCAACCCATTGCCGAAGGCAAGAGAACATACCGGCTGGTCATGGCGCCCGGGCCTCTCACTCCGTTCATCATCAGGCAGTTGGATGAGCTCGGATTCCTGCCAAGCATTCTGAAGGATGACTTCGCCTGACCATGGCAGACTGCATCGTGAGCTTGTGGATAACCATGGAAACTTTCTTTGCATGTTGTGATGACGTTTGAACTTTTCATCCAATTTTTAGATGTCAAGCTTCGCCACCATGCGCGGATCGTTTGCAGCGCATTCAAGGGTTTGTAATCCCGCAGGGCCGTCCGGCCCGAATCGCTAGGATTGTCCGTTGAGACGATTGACCATTCTGCAACGTGGAGGACCCCATGGCCAAGAAAACGAAAAGCCCAAAAACGCCAGCCGCAATGTGACCTCTGTCAGCGAGCTGCGGGCAACCCGCGCCGTGGATGCCATCACCCCGGCGTTCGTTGACTGGTGCCGGCAAACGGAGGACGTACCTGCCGAAGACGCTCTGGTGCTCCTCGGCCCGGTCAAGGTGCTGGTTGCCGCATATTTCCATGCATCCNCCTCGTCGGAGCCCACCAGTTTTGAACCCATCCCGTTTGGGCTGGCCATGGAGGCGGCCCTCTCCGAGCACGACGACGAAGAAGACTGGCGCGGCTTCGCGTTCGACGCCATCCACGTGTACATCGAATTCCTCGGCAAAACGGACGCCTGGACTGGCGCGGATGAGGACTTCAACGCCGTCGACGAGCTGTTTCACATGGGCGAGGAANGGGTGCTGCCGGACGTCGTTGCTNCGAATCTGACGCCGGAGGAGGTGCTGGCCGGCCTTGAGGGCACCGAGCTCTCGCGCCGTTTGTACGCATTTCTGGGGTGGCTGGGCGACGGCAGGACGGTGACGTCCACGGGCGCACTGCGGTTGAAGGAAGTGGAGGGCGCCGCGGCCGCCGTGGGCGTGGCCGCCAAGGGTGCAATGCCCAATGCCAAGCGGGATCAGGCGCCTTTCTTTGGCGGTGACGGTGCGTCCGTGGAATCCGTCCCCACGGTGAAGTCCATGACCGAAGTCCCCTTGCTGACAAAGATCTGGATTGCCTTGGAAGCGTCTGGGCTCATCGACATTGGCTCCACCAAGGTGTGGCCCACTGTGCTAGCCAGGCAATTTCTGGAGCCTGGGCATCCTTGTCGGCGTGAAGTCTTGGGCGGCTTCATTATCCGGTTCCTGGCCATCGCCGTCATGGGCGAGGTGGAATGGGCTCCGTGGGTCAGGCCTGCTGCCATGGCCCAGTCGTCAATCCTGTACGCGGCGTGCGCGCAGGCGCCGGTTCCGGCGGCCGCACTGACGGACCCGGCCAAACTGCAGGCCTTGGACCTTGATGAATTCGGGGCAAGAACCCTGCAGAAGCGGATGGATGAGCTGGCCGAACTGGGCCTGGTCACCTTGGACGGCGTCATTGCGGTGCCGCCCGCGCTGGTGCCAGCGGTCATGGCCGTCCTGCAGNGGGCGTTCCCTGAGGAGGACGACGACGTCAACGATCCCTGGGTGGCGGCGGAGGAACTCCGGCCCCAAACCGCCATGCGCAAGGCCCGGACAGCGGGCCATCCGCCGAAGACCCTGCAGCTGAAGATTATGCTGAAGGGCTCCAAGCCGCCCGTCTGGCGCCGCCTGCTGGTCCGCTCCGACCTGACGCTGGCCGAGTTCCACCGTGTCCTGCAGGTGTCCTTTGAGTGGACTGATTCCCACCTGCACGAGTTCCGCGTGGGCGGCTGGAACGGGACGGCTTACGGGCCGGTGGGCCCTGAGTTCGACTTCGGCGACCCGATGCCGCTCGACGAAGCTGCCGTGACGCTCGGTGCCATCCTGTCCGAAGTGAACGACAAGGTGGACTACGTCTACGACTTTGGCGACAACTGGCAGCATGCGGTCACGGTGGAGAAGGTCCTCCCGCACGACGACGGCGTCCCCACCGTGCGCTGCACCGGCGGCCGGNGTGCTGGTCCTGCTGAGGACAGCGGCGGGGTGTGGGGTTGGGAATCCATGGTGGAGGCCGTCAACAATCCCGACCACGAAGAACACGCAGACTACCGGGAATGGCTGGGACTGGCGCCCGGGGAGAAGTTGGACCCGAAGGCGTTCAACAAGGACGAGCTGAACGAGGAACTCATCGGCATGTACTGATCCCGGTGACTGGCTGAGCCAAGTTCAAGTTTTCTCCAAGTTTCATTTGAACTTGGAGAAGGCTACACTGGTTCCTCCAAGTTCAAATTGAATTTGGAGGAAACTTGAGGATGGATGCACCATGAAGCTTCCGATGCCCGCACCTGACCTCAAGGCCATCGTTGAGTCATTTTCTACTTTGGAACCCTCGGACTTGATCGGGCTGCTCACCAGCGACGTCGACGACTCGGAATACTTGCACTGGGACAAGCTGCGCTACAAAACGCCACCGGAAGGTTTGTCGCACGAGCAATGGTGGTTTCAGCTCAAAAGCAAGCGGCGGCAACAGCGGAGGATAGTTCCGCTTTTCGACAAGGAGGGCGAACACTTTAGCTACTCGCTCAATGACCAACTGCTGGCTACGTGTGAAAAGATCACCCGTTCCGCAAGCGGCGAGATCAAGCTTCCCGAGCCGGTAGCTACAGGGCGCGAGCGTAACCAATACATCATCAATTCACTCATCGAGGAGGCAATCACCTCGAGTCAATTGGAGGGCGCGTCGACTTCCCGGCGGGTGGCGAAAGACATGCTGCAGAGCGGCCGGAAACCTGCCACAAATAGTGAGCGGATGATCTTCAACAATTTTTCGGCCATGATGCATATTCGCCAGAATCATGATCAGAAGCTGACTCCAGAGCTGGTTTTGNAGCTCCACCGCATCGTCACGGATGGCACGTTGGAGGATCCTGACGAGGCCGGGCGACTCGAGCAACCTGGCGTTCCGAGAGTTGGAGTGTGGGGAGACGAAGAACAATTGCTTCATGCACCTCAACCAGCCGAGGAATCGCCCCGGCGGCTCCAAGCGCTCTGCGACTTTGCGAATCGGGATGCTGGTGATGGCAGTTACATGCCGCCCGTTGTTAGGGCCATCGTGCTGCATTTCATGATGGGCTATGACCACTATTTCGCGGATGGTAACGGAAGGACGGCTAGGGCTTTGTTCTACTGGAGTATGCTCCATCAGGGCTACTGGCTAGCCGAGTTCATCACAATTTCCAGGATCCTGCGCAAGGCTCCGGGGCAGTACGCTCGCTCATACTTGCTTACGGAGGACGACGACGGTGATCTCACCTATTTCTTGCTTTATCACGTGCAAGTTGTTAGCAGGGCGCTTGATGATCTGACCGTTTATCTTGGACGGAAGACTCGGGAGATGTCTAACGTGCGTTCTTTGCTGCATTTGGCTCGAGGGGAGTTCAACCACCGGCAAATTTCCTTCCTTGAGCTGATTGCGAAGGATCCTTCCACTGTGGCCAATATCCGATGGTATGCGGGTGCCTATGCGAGCTCTGGAGAGACAGCCCGCCACGACCTTGCGGCTTTGGAGAAGCGTGGGCTCCTCATGCGTTCCAAGAACGGCAAGCAGTATGTCTGGCGGGCGACGCATGATCTGGTCGAGAAGCTGCAGGGCGGATCATAGAGTGGGGCTGCAGCTTGGACCCTGCGTCCCGTGGGCGTGTAGCTTTTTCCTCCAAGTTCAAATTGAACTTGGAGGAAACTTGAAGCTACACGAGACCAGCGTCGAAACGGTTGATTCTGGGTCCTTAACCAGCAGCTTGCCGGACATCAGTTGGGGACAACTGGCAGCACGCGGTCATGGTGGAGAAGGTCCTCCCGCACGACGACGGCGTCCCCGCCGTGCGCTGTACCGGCGGCCGCTGTACCGGTGGCCGGGGTGCCGGGCCGGCCGAGGACAGCGGCGGGGTGTGGGGTTGGGAATCCATGGTGGAGGCCGTCAACAATCCCTCCCACGAGGAACACGGCGAATACCGGGAATGGCTGGGATTGGCACCCGGAGAAAAGTTGGATCCGACTGCGTTCAACAAGGACGAGCTGAACGAGGAACTCGCCGGCATGTACTGATCCCAGTGACCGAACAGCCTACAGCTCGAAGAGAGCTTCCTGAATGGGTTCCAGTGCTGCCGGTGCAGGCATGATGTCCTTCAACTCAATTTCTTCCCAGGGAGTGATAAATGCCGTGGCCACACGCCAGCGCCGGCTGATGGTGGCACTGGCCATCAGATCCGGATCGGCAAGGAACAACAGCGTCAGGTGGACTTCATCGCCGTCGGCCCTGGAATCGGCGATCAGCCAGTCGTCCGTTTCGCCGCCCCAAATCGGCAGCTCGGAAGGGAAAAGTAGCTTGAGGGCCTCCGGCTTCCACCCCTCACGATTGCTGGACGCCGGGATGGTCACGACACCGTTGCTGATGGTCCAGCCAGCCTCCCGGCTGTGGGACCAAGTGTGCGTTCCATCGTGAAAGTGCCACTGATCGGTTTCATAGTTGACGATGGCTGAGGCGGATTGCCATTGCCCAAGGCTGTCAAGGGTTAGGGTGGTGGCTGCCAAAGCCGGGAGGGGCTGTCCATGCCCACGGTTTGGACCAGGTAGTCCCACGTCAGTGTCTTCGTCACCCCGGCGGACTAACACCGGCGGGGTCTGGGCGCTCGCCGGACTGGAGGTTGCGGAAAGGGAAGACGCAGTGCTGGTTGGCTAAAGTACGACGCCGGTCCCTTGGCCCCAGCGCAATCGTGGGTTGCGCTGGGGTGGGCTGGCTAAATAACCCGCAGGCTTTCAATGCGGGAGAGGGATTCGGTCACTACTGAATCCAAGAGCGGGTGATCCCAGCTCTCGATAACTGCGGCCTGCCGGACAGTGGGTAGCACTTCTTCCAGAGCAGACAGCGTGCGGTTGATGATCNNCTCTTCAAGGGGGCGTCGCATGCCCCAGCTTGTTGCCTCGGTAAGGAGGTGCTCGCCACGAAGGTCATCAAGAAAGGCCTCGCCTCCAACGCGCAGGGACAATTCTCGGTCGTGGTCACGCCAGACTGCTGTGGGGACCACATCGTAGGCCGGTGTCAGGCCGATTTTTCCGTTATCGAGAAGTAGCGCCAAGTTTCTGGCGTGCATGTCGCAGTTGCCGATGGCAGCGTTGATCGTCACCATTTCCAGCAACTGGGTCAATGCAACGGCAGGAGTCGTTGCATTGGTTTTGAGCATGTTAGCAAAGTCGAGAAGCCGGGGAGCCGTGAGGTTATCTTGCTGATATTTTCCTTTNATACCGAGGGCCTGAGCGAAATCCTCCTGGTGGATACGCTGTATCAGCCCTGATTTAACGTTTTTCCGATCGAATCGGGTAGCAAGGAGACCAAACCGTCCGGAAATGTCGATAACCCGAGCATCCGAGGCTCTAACAGAAACTCCGGCGTCGCCAGCAGCTTTGATGAGGCGAAGTCCCATGGTTTCCAGCTGGGCGATGCCAGGCCAACGTTCCTGACCCTTCTCGGTGAGTCTGGCAGGCT
Organism: Arthrobacter polaris; assembly: GCF_021398215.1. NCBI lineage: Bacteria > Bacillati > Actinomycetota > Actinomycetes > Micrococcales > Micrococcaceae > Arthrobacter > Arthrobacter polaris. The sequence continues at coordinate 3,264,313 of NZ_CP071516.1, read as the reverse complement.
TGAGTATGTGAGTCGAGGCTTGTCCGTTCAAGGGGATACCAATTCGATTGCCGTCGACGACGACCACGAGCTTTCCCTGAAGCCCACCTAAGCTGGAACGGACGCCGGGACCCGCGGAAATCCCAAGTGGAGCCGATGGAAGATCCGAAACGACGTCTGCGAGCTCATCGCTGTTTAGCCAGCGGACGCTTGGTGTCCTTGAAGTGTCCGGAGAGTTGGAGTCGACAATCTGGATGGCTCCGGCGCAGTCCAATCCATAAGCGCGCAGCAGCTCAAAGGTGTTGTCGGTACTTACGCGGGCCGCGTTGGCAAATTGCGCGCGGATCTGGTCTTCAGGGAGCAGCCCGTCCAAGAAGGCTCGCGTTTGCGTCGCCGGGTACATTTCGAGTCTGACGGGCAGGCGCACAGACAAGAGTGGGAAACCGGGGCCAAAGTCTTTCAGTGCCTGAGAAGTGTATGTCAGTGACGCGCCGCCGCCTGGGCCATCCGAAGTCAATTCGGCCACATGAACGTTGTTGAACCAGACCTCAAGGGTGTCACCCATCGGTTGAACGCCTCAATCGAGTTCCCTTGGTCGAGCTTTGCTGATGCTCCTGGACCTGAAGTATCTCGCGAGCGGCTCTGTCTTCGCGGGGAAGCATGAATATGTCGAGCCCAATGGCCTCAGTCACCTCAAAAGTAGCCTGGCACTGCCGAAACGACCATTTTCCATGGCACTGATCTTTGACCGCGAGATGCCCAGCTGCTCTGAGAGTTCCACTTGTGACATGCCTAAGGTGATTCGCCGGCTGCGAATCGAAGCACCAAGTCTGGCTGTTGCTGGCGTAGTCACCATCAGAGTTCCTTGCTGCGCGAGTCTTTGTGTACCCGATACAAAGTACACAATCACAATATAATCTTAATGCACTCGATAGTAAGTACATTGAGTCAAAAGTTACCAATGTATCGTTTTGAGTACATACATGGTTCCAAGGTGGAAATCCTGCAGTTGAAGGTCATGCTGAAGGGCTCCAAGCCGCCCGTGTGGCGCCGCCTGCTGATCCGTTCCGACCTGACGCTGGCCGAGTTTGATTTCGGCGATACGATGCCGCTCGACGAGGCTGCCGGGTCTGCCGAGGATGGCGGCGGGTTGTGGGGTTGGGAATCCATGGTGGAGGCCGTCAGCAAACCCTCCCACGAGGAACACAGCGAATACCGGGAACGGCTGGGCCTGATGAGGGTAAAGCGTTTGATCCCCAGAGCTTTGACCAGGACGGAGTGGCCGAGATCCTTTCTGAGATGTGCTGAGGAAAGTACGACGACGGCACTCGCCTTTCAGCCGCAACTTGCCTGCCGCTAATGGTAGCGAAGTTGTTTCTCAAGCTTCCTCCAAGTTCAAATTGAATTTGGAGGAAGCTTGGAGAAGAATATTACTTGGTGCGCTGAAATTGGGGATAAACCTTGCCCCGCGTCTTTCAATGGGGTTGCTGTCCGGTTCAGCCATCTCAGGATCACCTGGTTCCAAGCCATTGTCACTCATGTATTTGAGCGCCCGTTTCACTATGATCCGTTTCTTGGCAAGGGCTGTAACAGACGGGGCCTTTGGGTCAGAAATTTCATCAAGACGTTCATGCTGCCGGCTGACCCTGGTTTCAATCTCTGTCAGTAACTGCCACACGGAGGGATGGTTGTCGATCTTGTGTTGCTGCCGCAGTGTTACAGCGGCCATTTGCAGGGCAAGGAATCCTTCAAATTGATCGACGCTGGTCTCGTCCCCTGCGAGACCGGTCACCATGGTTCCGCCTCCGGAACCGACCAATAGCCCGCCGCCACCCACCAGGGCTCCAGCTGTTATCAGCCCTCCAATCATCCCGCCGGGACCAAAGCTGGCTAAAGAGCTTGTGATAACAGCTGCACCTGCAAGGCCTGGGGCGGCTGCCAAGGCAAGCCCGCCCGTTCCCACAACCAATGCCGCTGTACCGGCCACCAAAGCCCCGACCTTGACCCATTGCAGATTCTGGCTGTCTCGCAGGATGCCTTGGGCACGTTTGCCGGCTTCTAGGACATCGGAACCGAACTGCCGTCTTAGTCCCATCTCCGAAGCCAGTTCTTCCAGCGCCGCCTGTTCGATGTCCTTCGAAATTGTGATTTCGAAAGGAGCAATAACGTTTGTCACAGCAACGGCCGTCAGCAGTGTCACGGCCTCCTCTTTNGATGTTCCCGAGCGGTTGAACGTCGGTTCCGGCAGCAGTGAAGTGCTGTCGGAATAGTCAAAGTCGAGCCGTGCTATTTGTGATGGAATGGGCCTCTTGATGGATGCGTTGTGCGCGCGGATGTCAGCCACTGCTTGCGCCTGAACGGATCGCAGCGCGGCAAGGTAGCGGCGCCTTATATCACCGCTCAACTCATTCTTGATGAGATGGCAGTATCTCAAACCCAGCAGTGTCTTACTCTCAACCTCATTGAGCGAGATTTCCACGCCTCTTTCAACGAAGGCAATCTCCTTGAACCTGGAACCGAAGACCGCGTATCCAATGGTGTCCGCTACGGTGCTGTGTTTCAGGTAAACACTTGCGGTATGAGGGGCTATTGGGTTTGGGTCGTATCCTGTGTTGATCGCATGGTCCAACATCCAGGGAAATACGGAAGACAGGCCACGCCTGATTGCCACCGGATCCCACGCATTCCTGAAGTTCACCCACCATGACAGATGGGATGGCGGATCGGCCAGTGCGTCATGCAAATCATCGAGCTTGAATCTCCCACTGGCCAAGGGACTGCCAATGGTGACCATGGCGGAGACTTCAACATCCGCTGGCAGCCGTAGCAGCAGATCGGCAGCGATCACGGACCCCAAACTATGGGCGACAATGACAAGCTTGCCGGATTCTGGCACGACGGCCAAGATGCGGTTTAGGACTTGGGCTCGGATTTGTTTGCTGTTCAAGTAGTTAGCGGCTTGGTTAAAGAACCGGGTTTCTACTGCCGCATCCGCAACTAGGCTATGGAAGGGTGATACTACGTTCGCAACAGCCTCATTGATGAGGTGTTCCTGATCTTGCCGGCCGATCCGGTGTTCAATGGCGGCAAGGCGGCGCTCGAAGTCCCTGCGATTAAGCTTGGCAGCGTCACGGCTGAGCGCCTTGAAGGTCCGCGCGGGAATCGGTTCAGGTTCATCGAACCCCTTGAGCGCATGCGCGTACCTGGGNGAGATAACGCTAACCGCGTCGAGATTCGGATATCCGGAGCGTGTCAGGGCCTCATCAAGCGCTGCCCTCCATTGGCCCTCCGGGTCTCCGTCCCCNACACCATGCAAGAAAAGTAGAACAGGTTTTCAGTCAAGACGAGTTCCCATCATGGCGCTAATTTGCGCACCCAACGTCGGATGCTTCGGTACTTGAAGATCAGAATACCCGCACAATTTCGGGACTAAGTCCCCGCCCGTATTATGACGGGAGAGTGAGTCAAAGTCGTCCAGTGCGCTGGCGGTCTCGTCACGAGTGGAGCTGACAATGCTTCATGCTTCAACGTGTGGGATCTTGGCACCCAACCAGGGCCTCTCGCTATCTTTGATGCATGCCTATGGCAGCCGCAACGCCTGAGATGTTCGCTCTCCGCGCTCTCCGACGCGGTTGCCTTGTAAGTCGCAGAACCGAGCAGCGCATGGTTGACATTCTCGTTCACCAGCACTTTGGGGTCGACGTCGATAAGGTTCGTGACGTGATTCAGGCACATTTACCGCCCCTGCGGCGGCGTCGCAGCGGAAAAGACTGTGCTGGGCGGTCAAGGGCGACGCCGTGAAATCGGGCGGTCAGGTGTGTCGAATGGGATCGCAAAAGCCAAAGGACGACTCTGGATCGTACTTCCGCGTGGGTTACATGGCATTCCTGCCGGGCCCATGGGAAGGGACGCGCAACTATCAAGTAACCTGCATAAAGTGTGACGTCTCCGAATGGCGTCAGGAAACTCCACGAGGAGGATTAATGTCGTTTGACAGCCCAATCAGGGACCTGCGGGAACTCTTGGATAGTGTCCAGACCGGCAAAATTCAGTTGCCGGATTTTCAACGGCCATGGAAGTGGGACGTTGATCGGATTCGTAGTCTGCTGGCCAGCTTGGCCAAGGGCTTTCCGGTGGGAGTTGTCATGGCATTGGAGACCGGATCAGAGGAGGTGAACTTTGCTGTGCGGCCAATTTCCGGCGTGCACACGGAGAATACGTCGCCAGATTGGCTGTTGCTTGACGGGCAGCAGCGTCTAACATCACTTTTCCAATCGCTGAAGAGTCATGACGCGGTGGATACAACCGACACCCGCGGCAAAGCGATGCGCGGATGGTTCTACATCCGCATCGCTGAGTCGTTGGATGAAGAGATGGATATGGAAGATGATGCAATCTTCTTCGTGTCCGAGGACCGCATGATCAAGTCGGATTTCGGCAGAAAAATCGACGCGGACTATTCGACCACTGATCTTGAAGTAGCATCTGGCGTCTACCCCTTGAATCGGATTTTCGATCAAGACTTCCTGATGGATTACATGCTTAGGGTGTCCCAGCAGGATCAACCGGCAGACAAGCCCTTGTTCCAGCAGTTCACGGCCTTCACAGCCGGGCCGCTTCGAACTCTGCAAAACTATAAGGTGCCCGTGATCGAGTTGCGAAACACTACCTCACGCCAGGCAGTCTGCACGGTCTTTGAGAAGGTCAACACGGGCGGAGTGGCCCTGAACGTCTTTGAGCTGCTCACTGCAACCTTTGCCGCTGGAAGCGCCGATTTCCGACTCAACGATGACTGGCACGAACGCAAGAACCGGATGGTCAACGCACGTGAGGTCCTGGGCGGTGTGGAGAACACTGACTTCCTTCAGGCCATAAGCCTGCTGGCCAGTCGCCAACGCCGTTTGAATCACGTAGGTAATGACGAANAACTTCCAGGCATCACCTGCAAGCGCAAGGACATTCTCAAACTCACGCTAGATGACTACCGAGTTTGGGCCGAACCGTTGACCGATGCCTTCATCTGGGCCGGACAGTTCCTGAACAACCAGTCCATCTTCAAGCGGAAGGACATTCCCTACCGTACCCAGCTCGTGCCTTTGGCAGCCCTGCGAGTGGTCTTGGGAACTGAAGCCGATCTGATGGGTGTCTCGAAGCTGCTGGGCCAGTGGTACTGGTGCGGCGTACTGGGCGAGCGGTACGGAGGAGCCGTGGAGACACGGTTCGCACGGGATGTTGAAGAAGTGGAAGAGTGGGTGCGAGGTGGCGTTGAACCGGGGACTGTGGCCGGGGCATCGTTCGACCCGACCCGCTTGTTCACGCTGCGAACCCGTAATTCGGCTGCGTATAAGGGAATCTACGCACTGACCATGGGCGGCAACGTCAAGGACTGGGTCAACAACCAGACCATCAACCAGGGTTCCTACCAAGACTTTGGTGTGGACATCCACCACATCTTCCCGCAGAAGTGGTGCTCCGACAACGGCATTGATGACCGGTTCGTGCAGAGCATCGTGAACAAGACGCCCATTTCTGCGGCGACGAACCGTTTCATCTCAGCCAAGGCGCCCAGCAAGTATGTAGGGGAGCTAGCGGCCAAGGCGCAGGTGGACCTTGACGAGGCTCGCGACGCGATTCGTTCACATTTGGTTCCCGTAGATCGTCTGGAGGCCAATGACTTCGATGGCTTCTTCGAGAAGCGCAAGGGCGCCCTGCTCGAAGTCATCGGGCACGCCATGGGCAAGCCTGTTCTGGTCCAGACGGCAACTGACGTAGCCGAGGCTGCGGAATGGGAAGAAGCAGTACTGGTTGGTTAATACACGACGCCGGGCAGATCGGAACAGGGAATCTTCCAACCTGCCCTGGTGTCACTCGGCGTCCTTGAACTTTGGCGACGCACAGCCTGCGCGCGAAGTTGCAGCACCAGATCTGTCCGGGTATGGTTCTTGATATAAACACCGGCCCCGCTGTTAGTCACCGACTTTATGTCATCGACTATTCAAGGGTCGGTTTTCGTTTTAAGGAGCCCCTGGTTGGTCGCGTACTCCAAACCACACCTACCGTACGACCAGCAGCTGAATCTGCTCACATCTCGGGGCATGACGTATTCCGATCGTGGTACTGCCCTGCGTGCTTTGAAGCGTATTGGTTACTATCGACTTTCTGCTTACACCTACACACTGAGGGGACCTCTACCTGAGAGTGAATCGAATGCGAGTGCTACCAGATCGGACCGGTACGTTGATGGGGCATCGTTTGACGATGTCCTCAAGCTTTACGAATTTGACCGCAAACTTCGTCTATGTCTGTTGGATGGGCTGGAGACGTTGGAGGTTGGGCTTGCCGTCAACATTGGGTACACGGTTGGGAAGCATGATCCATTCGCTCATTTGATTCGTGGACACCTTGACCAAGTGGCCTGCCGCACTGAAGCCCCGTCTGGTGGCAGTGACGCATATGAAGCCTGGCTCAAGCGCTTCGAGAAGCTGCAAAACGCTGCCAAGACTGAAGACTTCGTCAAGCATTTCATCCTCAACTACGATGGCCGTCTACCCATATGGGCGGCCACGGAAGTTATGGATTTTGGTACCCTCGTGCGCTTGTTTAGTCTGCTTCAACAGACGGACCGGAACGAAATCGCCAAGTTGCTGNGGGTGAAAGACGGTCGGCTTCTGCACGGTTGGCTCAAATCACTCAATGTGTTGAGAAATCACTGCGCGCATCATTCACGTGTGTGGAACCGCAGTATGGTCTACACACCGGCAAAGGTGCCACGCAACATGGTTGGTGACGAAGCGAACCATCTTGCAGGCGTCACCGACGCCCACCGTGGAAAACTCTATTTCTTGGCAGCACTGCTGGCATACTTCACCATCAAGATTGATCCGTCTTCCAACTGGCCTAGGACTTTCTCAACGCTGGCGAAGAAATTCGAACCGGTAAACGGAATGACTCCAGAAAATACCATGGGATTTCCCTCGGATTGGAGGGATCTGGCAATTTGGAACTACGATCCCAAGGCAGCAAGAACCTAAACCTGGACAGCAGAGTTGCAGAAATCAACAAAAACGTTGCTAGGACGTTTGACGCCACCGGGCACTGGGGCAATGGTAAAACACCGTTTTACCATTGCCCCTCTGCTTTCAGACTGCGGCGGACACGAGCGACTCGACGTCCTTGACGCGCAGCTTGCCGGACATCAACTGCGGGAGCAGTGCGTCGCGGGTTGCGGCAAGCATGTTGTTCTCCGTTCGCAGTGAGCCAAGCAGACTGAGATTCGTGTCCGCCCAAGTGCCGAACTCCACCAGATCTGCCCTGTTGATTGGATTGAGCTCAAATCTTGCGATATCAGCGGCAGCTACCCGCTGGCGGCCTGATGTGCCGACCATGTTCTGGATGGCAAAGTCTCTAAACCTGCTGCTTGTGGCCATGAAGTAGGAAAGTCCGAGAGGAGCCCTTCCAGGNGAGCGGACCACTATGAATTCCGTTGACCCGATGCCTACCTGACCGTCGGCCAAGAAGTCGACAAATCCGGTCTTCCGGTTTTCCAAACAGGGAGTGATTCGGGCCAACAATGTGTCCCCATTCATGAACCGAGTGCCACCCTTTTGGGGCCTNTGAGACCACGACTCGATCAGGGGTGCAGAAGTTGGCAGCGCTTGCATATCAATCAACGGCACTGTGTCTGAACTTGGCGTGCGGCGGGGATTTACCTCGAAGAGCGTATCTAGCGTGACCGAATTTCTATCGGGTTCAGCGTTGATGCCCATGGCTTGAAGCTTTGCGGATCCAAGTTCTTCAAACGTTGCAGCGAGTTTGGTGTTGGCGGCGATCTTGTCGTCGAGGGCGCCCAGGACTTCTGCGATGGCGCGCTGCTCGCGCAGGGGCGGGATGGTCAAGGGGACGGCTGACAGAATCTTTGTATTCAGGTTGAGCATGGTTGCTCCCACTGCGTGACGAACTATCCACGCACGCGCGTCTTCGGTTCCAAGATAGTGAGAAATGAAAGTTGGATCTGCAACAGGNGTAGTTCCGAGACCCACTTTGAGGCACCCTGTTCCACATAACCAACCGTCGTTTTCAGCTCGCACCAATGCTCGACGCTCGACATCACCACGGCGTGAATAAACGATGTCGTCAGTGCGCAATCGGTACTTATTCAGTCGATCGGCATCTGCTTCAGTTATTCGAGCGATCCCGGTCTCGACGATGGTGTTATCGCCGATATTTTGTGGCATTACGCTGGGAATCCCAACTTCGACGTAGTCAGAAGCATGGAGTTGGCTACCGAAGGGGCCGGTCTGTATATTTCCACCACCGAGAGAGCAAATTTCACCCAGAGTGGTCTCGGTCCACTCGCTCATGAAACCCGTCCCAACTGCTCGCGCACCACAGCCGCCAGCCGCGAAGACTCGTCGAACTGGGTAAAGAGCTCAGCAGACAGGCGGGCGATCTTNTCTTCGATCGGTTCGCCGTCGTCCTCGACCTCAGCGGCACCGACGTAGCGGCCCGGGGTGAGTGCATAATCTGCAGCCTTGATCTCGGCGAGGGTGACGGACTTACAGAAGCCGGCTTCGTCGTCGTACGGCAAAGAATCAGCGGAGGATGAACCGCGCCAGGCGTGGAAGGTTCCGGCAATGCGAGCAATGTCCTCATCGGACAGTGCACGCTCGGCGCGGTCCACCATGTGGCCCAAGTTCCGGGCGTCGATGAACAGCACCTGCCCGGTTCGGTCCACGGAGCCGTGATCACCAACAGACTTGTCCTTTGCGAAGAACCACGTGCACACGGGGATGCCGGTGGAGCGGAACAGCTGGGTGGGCAGGGCGATCATGCAGGACACCAGGTCCGCCTCCACCAGGTGGGCGCGGATCTCGCCCTCGCCGCCGGAGTTGGAGGACATGGAGCCGTTGGCCATGACCACCCCAGCGGACCCTCCAGCGGCCAGCTTGGAAATGATGTGCTGAATCCACGCATAGTTCGCGTTGCCAGCCGGCGGGACGCCGTACTTCCAGCGCGGGTCCGATTCGGACCGAGCCCAGTCCTTGATGTTGAACGGCGGGTTCGCCATGATGAAATCGGCCTGCATGTCCGGGTGCTGGTCGCGGGCAAACGTGTCGCCCCAACGCGAGGCCAGATTGCCGTTGAGCCCGTGGATGGCCAGGTTCATCTTCGCCATCCGCCAAGTGCGCTCATTGAGCTCCTGGCCGTAGACCGAAATCTCCGAGCCCTCCTTGTTGTGGGCCTCCAGGAACTTCTCGGCCTGGACAAACATGCCACCTGAACCACAGGCGGGGTCGTACACTCGGCCGTGATCCGGGCGCAACACCTCCACCAGCACACGCACCACACCGGCCGGGGTGTAGAACTCGCCGCCGCGCTTGCCCTCGGCACGGGCAAACTTCTCCAGGAAGTACTCGTACACTTCGCCCAGAAGATCGCGGGCCTTCGTGGCGCCCTGACCGGTGAACTTGGCGGAGTTGAACAGGTCCAACAGTTCGCCCAGGCGGCGCTGGTCAATATTGTCCTTGTTGAAGATCATCGGCAGCGTGGCCGCCAGCGACGGGTTGGTGCCCATCACGAACGCCATGGCGTCGTCGATCAGCTCGCCGATGCTCTTGGCGTGCTCATCCAGTGTGGCCTGCGTGCCCTTGGCGTTCTGCGCCAGGTACGTCCAGCGGGCGCGGGCCGGAACCCAGAACACGCCGCGGCCTGTGTACTCGTCCACGTCGTCGATCAGCTGGCCGATCTGCTCCTCATTCAGCCCGTCCGCTTCCAGCTCGGTGCGGATCTGCTCGCGGCGCTCGTCAAAGGCATCGGAGACATACTTCAGGAACACCAGCCCCAGAATCACGTCCTTGTACTGCGAGGCATCCATGGAGCCGCGCAGCTTGTCCGCGGCCTTCCACAGCGTGTCCTTCAGTTCCTTCATGGTCGACGGCAGTGCCTCAACCGTGCCCTTCTTCGCAGCCACTAGCTGGTTCCTTCCATAGATGCATCCACAATCCCAAAATGTCCGTTCACAACGCCCTCCAGCAGCGCCCCGCCCAGCCTGTCCAGCTGCGCCAACCGTACCGCCAGCCTGTGACGTTCCGCCGCGACCTGGGCCAGGGCCCCATCAAGGGCGGGCTTCACCTCTGCGGCCATCCGCCGCACGGTGCGCTGGCGCCACGGTCCCGGCGGCGCATTCCTGAAGTCCTGCGCCAGCATGTGAGGGAGCATGCTGGCCTTGTCCGTTGCCCCAATCCGCACAATCCTTGCCGGATAGAGCACGACGCCGGACCCCGCCTCATCGACCACGGCGCTACCTTGCGCTCCGGTCGTGAAGATGACGTCGCCCGGTTCGGTCAGCCGACCCTGGGGNTAGGCGTTCGCGACAAGAAGTTGGTTGATCTTCCGGGAGCCCACGACTGCNTGCCCGCTGACTTCCTCAGGTCCAATGATAGTGAACTGCGCGCTGCCGGACTGCGAGACTTCCAGATGCCCGGCGTCAGCCCTGAGGCCGGGCAGGTATTTCAAGGAGCCGTCCTTCAGGGCTTCACCCACTGAGCACGGTGGCCGCGGAGGAGTCGCCTTGCCTGCGACAAGCCTCAAGGCTGCGAGCGAGGTCCCGCCGTCGCGAACCTGGGCGAGCAGTTCTTCGGCCGCCACGAGTTTGGAGCTTGCCTCNCGCATGGGAGGAATCCGTTGTTTGAGTGTTCTGCGTGCCGGTGCCGCTGCTGTCAGCGAGCCGGTGCCGGCCAGCAATGAACGCGTCAGCACCAGCGTCGTGAATCGAAAGGAGTGCGCCCGGATTTGCGCCCTGTCGCCGAGCGAAGCCGCCAAGTCGCCCACGAGATCCTGCCGGACATCCTTGTCCAATCCCAAACCCGTCAGATCCGCCACCATGGTCCACCGCTCCGGGATCTCAACATGGTTGCGGGCCTCGCCCAGGACCCACAATGCCATGGACTGGCGCGGCTTTGCAGGGACCAACCCATGGGGNAGCCTGACAATAGCCCGGATCCGGGCCGAACGCAGAATGTCCGAGCGGATGCGCCCGGCATCGCGGCCGTCAGGAGTTCCGGGAAGGGCATCAGTCAAAATTGAGGCAGGCGCAAGGACCACCGCTGTTGCGTTGCGGTCCATCCCCAGCGCTATCTCATCAATGGCAGAGAGCACCCGAACCGCATCGGTGAGCGGGTGCGATGGCGACGGNAACTGGGCGAACCTGACAACGGAATCTGAACGTTCCGGCCGTGCCGGCAGCGCCCGGGCAATGTGCAGGTTTTCNCTGTACCTTCCGAGGACCTGCATCCGGCGCCAGGCCAGCCGGGCCGCCACATCCGAACCGGTGCCAACACACAGCACAGCCGTCTCCGCCTCACCCAAAATGTCCGCGACGGCCGGCAGGAAGCCGCTGCCGCCGTCGTCCATGAAAACAGGNGGATTCAGGCTGCCCGCAGCCAGCTCAATGGCGGCCGAAGCTGCCAGGTCAACCGCCTCCGGTGTCAGTGCAGTGCTGCCCTGTGCCGGTGAATCGGGGCCCGCGCGGTGCAGCAGCTGTTCGAAAGCGGCGGCGGCCGTGTAGGAAGCATCGCTGAGCTGGTCTGCATACCGGGCGAGCGGGAGAAGGTGTTCGCCCGCGCTCTCAAGCTCGCTGTAGAGGAACTCGTCGTCGGGATCGCAGTCATCGGCCATGTCGAGAAGGTCCGCGGCACTGTGGGAGCCCAAGGGTGAATCCCACAGGCAGCGCAGGGCAAGGAGTGCGGTCAGAACCGTGAAGTGCTCGATTTTCGTATCCGGGCCCAGCGGNGTGGCGAAAGCTGCTGCATCCTCGCGGGCCTGCGGATTGTTACCCCGGCCTGTCTCGGCCAGCCAGTCGGTGACCTCGGCGGCGTTGAACAGTTCCTGCCGCCCACGGCTGCCGACCGGCTGCGGGAAAGGTGTGGGCGTGTGCTTGTTGCGCGAGCGCCACATGGACACCACCGGTCGCTGCACGCGGGCCAGACCGGCAATGTCGGAAAGGGTGAGGCACAAATCGAGCTGGGCCTGCTGCTTCGGGGCCATGCGTGCCTCCTTTCCTGGTGGTGGTTGTGGCTTCGTGGTTACAGCTTATGCCGTTATCCACACTTCTTATCCACAATGTTGATAACCCTAGTTATCAATCAGCCTTGAGGAGATCGTCTCGTTACTGACTTAGTGTTGCTCCATCAGCCGCGATGCAGAGTTTGGGCGTCGGAGTGTGGGCCTTTCTATTGGGGCGGGCCCGGCTCTCTACGGAGGATTCGGAATATCAGAGCCCCCGCAAGACTTCGCACAACCGGCCCGATCATCACTGAACCGACCGTTCCAAGCATCAGGAGAAGCAATGACATCGCCACCACCGGAGTTTCCGCAAGTTGACCTTGAGGGCAGGGTTTCCCGGAACAGCAGCCGGAAGTGCAGCAAGCTTCGCCTCATGTATGGGGCCAACCCGTGTCTCCAACGCAGGCGCCGCTACGGAAAAGCAGGAAGCCCTTGTTCTTTGGACTGGGTGGACTGGCGATTGGAATTGCAGCGGGGCTGATGTTGGGGGCTGCGGGTGGAGCTGTTGGCAGTGCATTGGCAGAGTCCAGCGCAATCCCGAATGCCGTTGAGAAGTGCGCCGCCGTCGACACCACAGGAGTGGATGTCATGGACAAGGGCAAGAGCTTGAACCTGCGCACAACCGGGGAAGAAAGCGAAGGCGCCGACTTCTTGACAGTGGGGTGTGTCCTCACGGAACTGAACGCACCGGACAGCCTTACGACGAGGTTGGGCTCAACCCGCGCCTTGGACGGCACCCAAACCGGTGAATGGGCGGGCTTCACTGCTTCGTGGACCTACCACCCTGACAACGGGCTAAACATCATTGTGGAAACCGCAAACAAGTAGCTTGCGGTCGCGAACAGGAGACACCATGCCAGAACCAATGCCGTTGGACGACGCGTCAGCAGACGGTGCGCCAGCAGACGGTGCGCCAGCAATCAGTGTTCGAACGGACATTCCGTGGCGGATGCTGTTTCCCGTTCCATTACCGCCGCTCTCCAATGGTTCTCGGGACGAATGGCAAACACCAGCTATCGGCGTCAAGTGTCCCGAGGGCTGAAGAAGTTCCCGGATAATGTGACGTTGTTGATTTTGAATATCTGGCCGTCACACCGGTCAACTGTCGTGAGGGGAAGTCATGGAAGAGTCGAAAAATTTGGGGGTGGCCGTTGAGCTTGCCGAAGGCCAACGGTAGCGACCGTGGACAAAACCGGAGGCAAAAGACGGGGCACGGCCCGGGGCTATGTCACGATGGTGGTTATTGCGGTGCTGCTGGCGGGTGGCGGATTCTGGATTGGCAAGGCAACAACTGATCCGATGGCCAGTGACGAATATATGNGTTTCGAGGACTCCGCTGAGGCGGAGCAGAAAGAAATGGCCCGGATCGTCCGTGATAGGCAGTCGGTCCAGGCAGATTTGGACCAGTTAAAGGACACCATCACGGCAAACAAGGATTCACTGGCGAAACGAGAAGCCGCTCTCAAAACGGCGGAGACCGCACTCAAAACCCAAGATGAGGGAGTTAAGAAACGCGAAGCCGCCGTCTCAGGAGCAGAGCAANAAGTGGCCGCCAATACCGTGNGGGATGGCACCTGGGTTGTGGGCGTGGACATTGAACCCGGCACGTACAAGGCCACAGCTAACGTGGGCTCCCGATGTTATTGGGGCATCTACGCAAGCGGGACAAACGGTGATGACATCATCGCCAACGATTTGCCTGGTGGGGACTCCTCGGTGAGCCTAGCGGCTGGACAGGATTTCAAGACCTCCCGCTGTGGCACCTGGACCCGAGAATAACAGGCTAGCTCTGCCAGTTTGGGCCGTTCACGATACGGCCTATCTAGCAAAATAATTCGACCCATCAACATCCGGCACTACCAACTAGTGGCACCGGCGGCTTTGCCGTGCCCGAAAGGAATCATCATGACTGAAAATGCTTATGTGAAAGAGCCTCAGCAGGCACCGGCCAACCCGGTCAGGCAGGAGGGATCCAAGTCGTTTCTGACGACGTGGCTGTTGTCCTTGTTGTTGGGTTATTGGGGTGTGGACCGCTTCTACTTGGGCAAGGTGGGCACCGGCTTGCTCAAGCTGTTCACCTTCGGCGGGTTGNGCGTCTGGGCTCTGATCGATCTGATCATCACCCTGGCCGGAAAACAGACCGATAAAGCCGGGAACTCCCTAGCTGGCTATTCCAAGAACAAAGTGGTGGCCATTGTTGTCACCGTGGTCCTGCTGCTGGTGGGAGGCATCGGCGGCAGCTTGGCCNAGGCATCCGCCGGAACGACGGTTGTTGAATCCGGTGTGGAAGCACCAGCAGTTCCTGGCGCACCGCTGGCAGAGGCTCCCGCAGTGCCTTTAGAGGCAGAAGCTCCCAAAGAANAACCCGCAGCCAAGGAGGCGGCAGCCAAAGCTGCGTGGGTTGAGGTTGTGTCCCTGAGCGGGGCCGCGGATCAGGCAAGCCAAGTCTTTGAGCTGTCCGGCAAGGAAACCCGCCTAGTCTATGAATTCACTGGCTCCGACCCGGACATGGCCATTGCAGCTATCTACCTAGAANAAGAAGGCAAGGACATCATGGTTGACGGTGGCATTCCGGTGGTCATGCTCTCAAAACCAGAGAGCAACACCACGGCATTGCACAAANAGGCGGGCAGCTATTTCCTGGACGTCAAGGCAGCAAACCTGGATTCCTGGACTGTCAGGATCGAAGAAAAGAAGTAGCCTCAAAACAAGGGCCGGGTTGGCCGCGCCTATGAGGTGCAGCCGAAGCCGGCCCTTGCCGTCCTCTCAGCGAGATGCGGAAGGCCCTCAGCGAGATGCGGAAGGAAAGTTTACTTCTTTGTTTCGTCGTTGGGGTGCTGTTCGCGCAATTTGTCATCGCGCAACTTGGCTTCACGGGCGTCAAGGTCTGCCTTGAGCTTGCGGAGCCGCTCAGCTTCAAGGCGCTGGGCCCGGTCCACTTCCAGATTGCGAAGGAACTCGGGATTGTCATCCGGAGCAACCGAACGTGAATAACCGCCAGAGGCCGANGCCCCACGCTGGCTGGGCGCCTGCCCGCCGGACCGTTGTGCAGATGCAGGGCCTGCTGGAGCGTATTGTGGACGTCCAAACAAGAACCACAAGGCCACACCAATGACATTCAAGAGCACAATGACAAGGACCCACGCAGGCTTGGGAATGCTCCGCACGTCGCTGGGTTCACTGCGGAGGCAGTCGATGAGTCCGTAAACAAACAGGACAACACCTAAGGTCACGGGAATGATATAGCGCATACTTCATTCTAACGTTCACGGACAAATCGGGCCCGGATCCATAGCATTGGGACGATACCCAGCTTCAGCAGCTAAACTTGGCCCGTGGCTTTCTTCAAATACTCCCTAATTCGTGGCGTTCTTTTCCTGGCGTTCTTCCTCATCGCCTACATGGCACTGCACTTCACCCCGCTCACAGCGGCCTTGATCGCAGCTTTGTGCGCCTTTGTTGTCAGCTACTTGTTCCTGCGCAAGCAGCGCGACGGCGCAACAGCCGTTGTTTCCGAGCGTTTCGCCCCGAACGCCACCACCACCCAGTCCGCAGGTGCCGTGGCGGATGCTGAAGCCGAAGATGCCCTCATCGACGCGAACCCTGACATCTGGGTCGACGCAGACCGCAAGCCCAGCAGCACCACGCTGGATCTGGATAAGAGCGAGTAAGTAACACCGGAGCAAAAGCTAGAGTGCGGTCAGCACCATGGCCGCGGCGAAGAGCACACTGAAACCAAGGTTGATCAGCCCTGTCTGTTGCAACACCGGGATCAGGCTCTTTCGCTTNTTCCCCTTGAGCATGAGCCAGCTAGGTAGCAGCATAAATGGAATTAGCAGCAGCACGAGCAGAATCCACGGTTTTGCCGGCGCAACGAACAGCATGAGCGCGACGGACAGTCCCATCATCACCACGTAGCTCAAGCGCGCGTTCCTATCGCCAAGACGCACAGCGAGGGTCCGCTTGCCCACTTCAGTGTCGGTGGGAATGTCACGGACATTATTGGCCATCAANAGTGCGACGGCGATCAGCCCCGTTGAGATGGACCCTAACACTGCCGCCGTGCTCACCGATCCAGCCTGGGTGAACGTGGTGCCCAACGTAGCCACGGGGCCAAAGAAAACGAACACAAANACGTCTCCCAGACCCATATAACCATAGGGATTCTTGCCACCTGTGTACCCNCATGCAGCTAGTACCGCTCCAATGCCAACCAGGAGCAACCACCACGCTTGGGACAGCAGCACCAGTACCAGCCCCGCCAGCATGGCTAGGCCAAAGGCGGTAAANGCTGCCATTTTCACGTGTGAAGGCTTCGCAACACCGCTGCCCACCAAACGGAGNGGCCCTACCCGTACTTCATCCGTTCCACGGATTCCGTCCGAGTAGTCATTGGCGTAGTTGACACCAATCTGCAGCAGCAGAGCCACCAAGGCAGCCAAGACGGCCCGATTCCAGTGCAATGCTCCAAGGTCATACGCCGCAGCCGTACCGATAATGACCGGAGCCACCGCCATGGGAAGGGTCCTTAGACGGGCGCCTGAAATCCATTGCCCCACAGTGGCCACAGCGTTACTCCTTATATACAAAATGATCATTGGCGAGCCATTGCGGCCCGCATAGGTAATTCTGCCGTGTGAGCGGTAATTATGCGCTGCCGGCG
The DNA here is from genome assembly GCF_021398215.1 of Arthrobacter polaris. Taxonomy (NCBI): domain Bacteria; kingdom Bacillati; phylum Actinomycetota; class Actinomycetes; order Micrococcales; family Micrococcaceae; genus Arthrobacter; species Arthrobacter polaris. Next base: position 3,247,608 of record NZ_CP071516.1, on the reverse strand, counting down.
GCTGTGTTCTACGCCTTATACGGCGTGCGCGGCCTCGGTTAGTAACGCCACAATGGCCGTCCTGTCAGGTTTTCCGGTGGCCAGCTGCGGCAGTTCAGAGACGAACACCACGGTCTTGGGTACCAGATGGGCCTCTAACACAACGGCGGCACCTGCCAGCAAATCAGCCAAACTGCAGGAGGCAACCACCATGGCGGCCACTTGCTGCCCCCATTCCTTGGACGGGACGGGAACCACAAANGCCTCGCGGACACCTTGTACACGGTGCAGTCCGTCAGTGACGGCGTTGGCTGAAACCTTCAACCCGCCGGTGATGATCACATCATCCACCCGGCCCAGCACACGCAGGCGTCCCTCACTATCTAGCTCACCCAAGTCACCGCTTTCATACCAGCGCACCAACTCGCCGTCGTGCTCTTCTTCCCGGAAGGCGGCAGCGGTCAACGCGGCGTTATCGAGGTAGCCCGCGGCCACCACGTCGCCGCCGAGCACCACTTTGCCGTCACGGATGGCAAGGTGAACGCCCTCGAGGGGNACGCCGTCGTACACGCACCCGCCGCACGTCTCGGACATGCCGTAGGTGGTGACCACGTTCAGCCCGGCACCGCGCGCGGCCTCGAGCAGCACGGGGTTGACGGGNCCNCCGCCCAGCAGAATCGCGTTGAAGCGGCGCAAGACCGTCAGTGTTTCTGCGCTGGGATTGTTCAGCAGACGTGTGAGCTGGGTGGGCACCAGTGAGGTGAAACGCATCTTGTCGGTCAGTTCCAGCGCGGCCTCGGTGAACGCTTCCGGGGTGAAGCCGCCGCTCAAGTCCATGGCCCAGGGGCGGGTGCCAGCGAACAGGCTGCGCACCAAAACCTGCAGCCCGGCCACATAATTCATGGGCAGCGCCAGTAGCCACTGCCCCCCCNNACGCAAGGCCAGCGCAGTGCCCACCGAGGATGCTGCCAGCGCGTCCACGCTCAACAACGTGCGCTTGGGCGTGCCGGTGCTCCCNGAGGTCAGTACGACGGCGGCAATGAAAGTTTCGCTCCCGGGTGGCAGTCCCAGCGCTGTTTGCGGGATGAGAGTGAAGGTGCCATCGGGATCAATTTGGACGGCGGGGCCTTCGCCGGCCAGCGCTTCGGAGAGGGCCTTGAGCAGNGGTTCAATGGTCATGGGTGCCTGTGGTTAGAAGGTGCGGGGTTAGAAGTAGTACGGGAAAGAAGACCAGTCGGGATCGCGCTTTTCCAAGAACGCTTCCTTGCCTTCCACGGCTTCATCCGTCATGTAGGCCAGGCGGGTAGCTTCGCCGGCGAAGACCTGCTGCCCGGCTAAGCCGTCATCGGCTAAGTTGAAGGCAAACTTCAGCATGCGGAGGGCTTGCGGGGATTGACGGGCAATATCTGCGGCGTATTCCAGGGCGACATTTTCCAGGTCTGCGTGGTCCACGGCTTCGTTGACGGCGCCCATGGCCACCATGTCCTCGGCTGAGTATTCACGGGCCAGGAAGAAGATTTCCCGNGCCTTCTTNTGCCCAATCTGGCGGGCCAGCAGTGCCGAGCCGTAGCCAGCGTCGAAGGAGCCCACGGTGGCATCAGTTTGCTTGAACTTGCCGTGTTCGCGGGAGGCGATGGTCAGATCCGAGACCACGTGCAGNGAATGCCCGCCGCCGGCTGCCCACCCGTTCACCACGGCGATGACCACCTTGGGCATGGTGCGCATGAGGCGCTGGACTTCTAAGATGTGCAACCGGCCGGCACGGGCCGGGTCAATAGTTTCCTTCGTTTCGCCGTCGGCATATTTGTAGCCGTCACGGCCACGGATACGCTGGTCCCCGCCGGAGCAGAAGGAGTGGCCGCCGTCCTTGGGNGAGGGNCCGTTACCGGTGAGAAGAACCGTGGCAACGTCCGGGGTCATGCGGGCGTGGTCCATGGCCCGGTAGAGCTCGTCGACCGTGCCGGGACGGAAGGCGTTGCGCACTTCGGGCCGGTTGAAGGCGATGCGCACTGTGGGCAGATCCTTGATGATTTTGCCGTCGGCGTCTCGCTGAACCTGGCGGTGGTAGGACATGTCGGTGAAATCGAAGCCCTCCACCACACGCCACCGGGTGGGATCGAAGATGTCGGATACCTGATCTGGAAGATTCGTTGCGCTCACCCTTGTGATTCTAGCTGGCGGGGCTGCACGGTGCCGCAACCTGAAAGTTATGCGCTGGATAGGGGTCAAATGTTGTGCCACTGCGTCACTGACGCAGGATTCAAGGGTGATTCCTGCGCATAACTTTCCGGTGGCGGCAGCTTTCCTCCACCGCCAGTAGGGGAATGTCCTGGCCGTCAGCGTCTGACGTGAGGACGGGTGGGTTGAAATTGAAAACGGAAAAGTGTGTGCCAAGGCAGGATTGCGGGGATTTGGCCTGGATTTTACCGGGGAAATTGATGTATTTCCGGACCCGTGGTGAGGGTATTGCAGGAGCGCGTCTCGGATTCCGGGTGGTGACCTCCGGATAAGCGCCGCTGGTGTCATGCTCTGGTTTTGTCCTGGGTTGACACCGTGTCCACAGAGTAAAAATATGGGTTTTGCTTGCGGGGTCTGCGAATAACTGTTATGCCTAGGTTAGGTGTGGTGGGTCACAGGTAGCGTTACAGATTAGGAAGTGCACCATGGTACGTAAAACCTCTCCTCGTGTAGATGAGCCCGGAGTAGACGACGTTGAGGTCGGGGCACCGAAGACTTGGGCGGCGGGCGTGCCTGGTGTTGCGCATTCAATGGTTCCGGCTCTGAGGGATATGGGCGTGGATAGGAGCCGAAAGACTCTGCTGGCGATGAACCAGAAGGACGGCTTTGACTGCATGAGTTGTGCTTGGCCTGATCCTGACCACCGCAAGACTTTTGAATTCTGTGAGAATGGGGCCAAGGCTGTCACGTGGGAAGCCACTCCTATCACGGTGGGATCGGACTTCTGGGCGGAACATTCAGTGAGTGAATTGCGCCAGAAGTCGGAGTACTGGTTGGGTCAGCAGGGCCGTCTCACCGAGCCGGTGTACAAGCCAGCTGGTGAGGATCACTACCGGCCAGTGAGCTGGGATGAGGCGTTCTCAATTCTTGAGNAGAAGCTGAACAGCCTGGCGTCTGCGGATGAGGCAGTTNTTNACACGAGTGGGCGCACCTCCAACGAGGCGGCGTTCGCCTACCAATTATTCGTGCGCGCCTTCGGCACCAACAACCTGCCGGACTGCTCCAACATGTGCCATGAGTCCACGGGCTGGGCCATGNGGGAGACCNTGGGTATCGGCAAGAGCACCATCGTGTACGACGACTTTGGCAAGTCTGATCTGATCATCATTATGGGACAGAACCCGGGAACCAACCACNCCCGGATGCTCACAGCCCTGGAAGAAGCCAAGAACAACGGTGCAGAGATCGTTGCTGTCAATCCGCTGCCTGAGGCCGGTCTGCGGCGCTACAAGAATCCGCAGGAAGTCAAAGGAATCGTTGGGCGCGGCACCGATATAGCGGATCAGTTCATGCAGATCCGTTTGGGTGGGGACATGGCGCTGCTACAAGCGGTCTCCAAGCGCGTGCTGGAAGCGGAGGAAGCGAATCCGGGAACTGTGCTGGATCTGGAATTCATTGAGGCCCACTGTGAGGGGTTGGAAGAGCTCAAAGCTCATCTGGCACGGCTGGATGAGAATGCGGTGCTCGAGTCATCAGGTCTACGTCTGGAGGAGATCGAGGAATTAACTGCGCGCTACCTCAAAGCGGACCGGGTCATCATCACCTGGGCCATGGGCCTGACTCAACAGAAGAAGGGTGTGGCCGCCATCAAGGAGATTGTCAACTTGCTGCTGCTGCGGNGGAACATTGGCAAACCTGGCGCTGGCGCGTCCNCCATCCGGNGGCACAGCAACGTACAAGGCGATCGCACCATGGGCATCTGGGAACAGATGTCGCCGGTATTCCTGGATGCGATCGAGAAGGAGTTTGGCTTTAATCCACCCCGCGAGCATGGCACTGACGCCGTACAAACCATCCAGAAAATGCGCGACGGCGCCATGAAGGTTNTTGTGGCGATGGGCGGGAACTTGGTGGCGGCCATATCGGACACCCATGCCGCGGAGGCGGCGATGGAGAATTTGGAAATGACAGTCCAAATCTCCACGAAGCTGAACAGATCTCACACCGTGGTAGGACAGGAAGCCCTCATATTACCCACCATGGGTAGGACAGAAATCGACCGGCAGGATAGCGGCGTACAGTTCGTGTCCGTGGAGGACACTGTTTGTGCGGTCCATCCGTCCTGGGGCCAGGTGGAACCGGTGGCCCCGAACCTTCTCTCCGAGATCGCCATCGTCTCCCGAATGGCCCGGGCCACGCTGGGTGAGAAGGTGAACGTGGACTGGGCCGGTTTCGAGAGTAACTACGATCTGATTCGCGATCATATCTCGCACGTGGTGGATGGTTGCGAGGACTATAACCAACGGATCCGTCACGAAGGCGGTTTCATGATGGCCAACGGCCCTCGCGATTCACGGACCTTCCACACCGCAACCGGCAAAGCCATGTTCACGGTGAACGAATTGGAACACGTTCAGTGCCCACCGGGACGATTGATTTTACAGACCATGCGTTCGCACGATCAGTTCAACACCACTATCTACGGGCACAACGACCGATACCGGGGAATCAAANAGGGCCGCGAGGTGGTGTTCGTAAATTCTGCGGACCTGCTCGCTTTGGGTCTTGCGGACGGTCAGTATGTGGATATTCATGGCGAGTACACGGACAACAAGGAACGGGTGTTACACAATTACCGGGTAGTGGCGTACCCCAGCGCCCGGGGCTGTGCGGCAGCGTACTATCCGGAAGCGAATGTGCTGGTTCCGCTGGAATTTGTGGCGGAAGGAAGCAACACACCCGTGTCCAAGCATGTGGTGGTCCGATTGGAGCCAGTTCATGGCGGCCAAGTAGTGGAGGGTGCCGGATCCGGCGCCTCGACCCCGGCCTGACCCGAGCCAGACAGGGAGCCCAGACAGGAGCAGGCCGGACGATTCCAAAGGCAAACCGTCCGGGCACGGCTCTGGCCTATTGGGTCGTGGCCGACCAGTGCCCCACCTTCTGGCTCACCTTCATTTTCTCGCTGACACAGCTTTCATGATCTTCTCTGCGCAGCGTTCGTCATGGCCGACACTGTGTCTACATGGCCGCTGGCAGCGGCCAGCTCCGTGACGTAACCGACACAGCAAGCTCTGACCGGGCCAGCGGAGGGCTAACCGGCCGGGATATGTCCTCGGCTACCTTGCGGATCAACTGAGCGTCCGATTCCAGGTCCAGGACCTGCAATGCATGCAAGAGAAGGTGGCTCCAATCTATGGTTACGTGGCCACGACTGGCCTATGTCCATCAGGCTGCACCCGGGCGCACAGGTCTTAGTCACGACAAAGTTGCGTCAATCAGGGTCTATGTCGGTTATGGTTTGTGGGCTCTCCGCGTTGATTGACAGGGTTCTCGCATCGATATGTGGCACGCCCTACTGGGGCTCGCCGGCTTTCAACGCTCTGACCCACGGCTTTCAACACAGCAGAGCCCCGTCCTGGGCACTGCTGCGTTTCGAAGTACCACCTCCCAGGCCGGGCTACACCATATCGTTCAGGCGAGCATGGCGGACAGAGAGCGCCGGAGCCAGTCCCGGTAGGCGGGCACGGACCACCCGCAGCCGACACCAGTGTGCGGTACCCTGGGGATGGCCCAGGGACCAGATGGCAGCGGCAGCGTCGGCGTCTGACATGCCGGAGGTGAGCCCGCCGCGGGCGCGTGCGGCAGCGGCCGCCTCCGCGTATCGTTCCAGGCGCTGCAGCGAGCGGTCCTTTGCAGCTTCTCCACAACGGGGTCGACGGCGGCAGCCTGGGCAATGACGTCCATTACCGGACCGATACGGTGATGGACGTCCACGAACCAGTCGGCGAGTACGGTGACCAGGGAGTCGAGGTCGGCGGCGTCCGCTGTGCGCTTGCGCATCAGTTCCAGCACGCTCATCGGGGAGTCGGGGCCCGATGCTGCCGCGTCCAATACCGCCGACAGCACCGCAGCCTTGTTTCCCACCGAGTTGTAAATAGTTTGAGGGCAACGCCGCTTTCGCGGGCTATCGCTTCGATGGTTGTGACCACATACCCGTGCTGGAGAAAAGACTGCCAGCCACAGAAATGATGTGCGCCCGCGTATCTGCTGCCTGCACGGCACGGCGGCCAGCTTTCCGGACAACCGATACTCGGGATGCTGGGTCTGGAGCAGATTGAGAGACAGGCATGTAATTAGACTATCCCTCTAGTGACTAGAATGATATTCTTGTTGAATCCGCCGGGCACCACACCGGAAGCGCCCCGGTCTGGNTAAGGGAGCCAGCTATGAAACAGGATGTCCAGGAAGTTGTGGTCATTGGCGGCGGGCAGGCAGGACTTGCCACCGGCTTCCATCTGCAGAAAACAGGACTGCACTTCAGCATTCTGGAAAGGTCGGCACGGGTGGGCGACAGCTGGCGCAACCGGTGGGATTCGCTGCAGCTGTTCACCCCTGCCCGGTACAGCGCACTTCCGGGCATGCAGCTCCCTGCACCCGGCGGAAGGTTTCCGGACAAGGACGAGTTCGCCGATTACCTCGAAAGTTACGCACAGCATTTCCGGCTACCGGTCCAGACGGACACCCAGGTTGTGTCGGTGCGCAGACTGGATGGGACCTTCGAGGTCCGCACCAGCGAAGGAACTCTCCTTGCCCGCAGCGTGGTGGCGGCGCCCGGTCCCACCACCACCCCACGGATTCCCGCCCTCGCGCAAGAGCTGAATCAAAGGATCACGCAGCTTCACAGTTCCCAATACCGGGCACCGNAAGCCCTGCCGGCGGGCGGCATCGTCGTGGTTGGTGCAGGGACGTCGGGTGCGGAGATCGCGATGGAGCTCGCCGGCGCCCACCCGGGCGGAACCGTGTATCTGGCCGGGCGCCCCACCTCACACATTCCAGACGCCGTGTTCCGCTTCGCCGGCCCGGTTTACTGGAAGCTGGTGAACTCGCTGCTGACCCTCGACACCAAGCCCGGTCGCAAGGTGGCCACCGGCTTCCATGACCGCGGTGCGCCCCTCATCCGGGTGTCCATGCACGACGTCGAGCACGCGGGAGTCGTGCGTCTCCCGCGCCTCACGNGGGTGGCGGACGGACAGCCGGTGTTCGACGGCGCGAAAGCGGCGGCCGTCGCCGGGAACCAGAGCAGAACCCCGGCGCCGGGAAACGTCCGCACTATCATCTGGGCGACAGGATACCGCCCGGAGCTCGACTGGATCGAGGACCTTCCGGTAGGCGCGCATGGCTGGCCCGCCACCGTGCGGGGCGCCGTGGCGCAGCTGCCCGGGCTCTACTTTGTGGGCATGCCGTTCCAGTACGCGCTGACGTCCGGGCTGATCGGCGGCGTTGGACGCGACGCGGCGTACGTGGTGGAACACCTCAGGGCGCGGAAAAGCTGAGCTGGTGGCCGGCGGAGACTCCTGCAAGTCCTTGAGGAATTACTTCCAGAACTCCGTGCATTCCACTCATCGAGGCAACATTGTCACCCCTGGCACCCGAGTAGCTGCCCAAATTGCCCACGAACTCACGTTCACGAGACACGAGACACGAGGAAGTGGTTGTTGGAATGTGAATCGCGGCGGTATTTGGCGTTGTTCTGTCAGCGGCCGGTCATGCTCACCTACACCCGGACGTCCCGCAAGCCGGTCCACCACCGGAGCGTGTGCAGAGGACTTCTGAAATTTTCGAAACCGGCGTGTTTCCGCAGTCGCCGGATTCCCGTATGACCGGCCCGACTTGATGCCCGGTGATGCGGGGCCAACCGGTACAGTCAGCGTCGCCTGATCCCGCTTAGCGAGAATTTCCGCACGAATCATTCTTAGATCCCGAAAAGGTAGGCAGCCTATGTTGACAGTCACGCTTGGGAGCGGCCGGGGATCATCCCAGTTCTGTGGCGCTGGCGAGAACCGCAACCACAGTCGCGAGCAGGGCCAAGCAGCTGGCTCCGGTTCGTAGAGCAAAGAACCGCTCCCAGCGGGTACGTACAGCGCGCCAGTTTTCCGGTGGTTCTTCAGCTGACCAGGTGGCCATGGTTTGGTTGATCGGCAGGTCGCCCCGCACCACGGCAAGAAGGGCTATGACGAGCGCGGTGAGGGACAGTGCGCTGGCACCGATGACCATCATCGAACTGCTCACAAAGGCGGTGACGAGGGTGGCCAAGGCGGCTGCAAGACACAACAGCATCACTGGCTTGGCGATTCTTGGCGCATGGATGTCGAAGGACTGTTTTATCTGGATGTAGATGGTGGCGTCGACTGCCCGAAGCACCGGGTTCAAGGCGACTTGGCCGAAGAGTTGGATGCCGAAGAGGACAGCGATCAAGACCAGCGCAGTGAGGGAGAGCGCGAAGATCACCATGACAGAGCCCCTCTCTAGATACGGTTAGTTTGTATCTAATCTAGAGGATGGACCACATGAACACACGTGTTAAGGGTGCCCGGGAGAGGTTCTTTGCGGATCGTGGACGGTTGCTCAGGCAGCTTTGCCGGCCAAATCTAGCCGAGCTTGAGTTGGTCTTCGGGGATTGAAGAATAATGCTCACGTAAGTCACGCTAGGCCTCCTGTCGAGAAGCAACGGATTGCCGACACCCTTCCCCAATAGGCGGGAGACAGCGAAATCCACGCCGATAAGCCGTGTTGGGAAACAGTGACGGAAAACCTTGGACGCAACGGAACCGGCGTCCTCAACTCAGGAACAAAATTGCCACCAAATCAAGGAAGACCCATCACTAACGTGACTTTCCCGAGCATTAGTCCTCAAACCCCGCCCAGTGCTGCGGCGAGTCCTGGGCGGGTGGTGGCGCGGCCAGATATTTTGTCTTGGAGGATCCGGCCGCAGCCAGCCGTTTTGAGGGCATCTCTTTGAGTTGGGTGTCTTGTCTCCGTGGGTGGAGACGAGCGCGTAGCCGATCAACTTCGTCATGGGCTTCTCCAAAGTGTCTTATAACCAACGGTGAGTACACCGATTCAAACATAAGGTTGTGAGACATAGTTACGAGAATCGCCGTCCCTGAAAGAACTCGCATGATTCAGCGGAAATTGGGGCTCCGAGGCAGCGGCGGAAAACCGGTCGGTGAGACGTCTCGTATCCCTAGGGATACGAGACAGCACTGCGGGGAAACAGACGCACCGTTATCAGGAAACTGCGAGGGCGCCTGGAACCTCGAATGATCGGTCAGCCACCCTGCGATACATCTACAGGACCATTCGCTTCAATTTGGCTGCCGGTCAATTGTTCACATACCGCGCCAATGACCTAAGGTGCTCGCAGCACCAATGAACTGTCATTCTGGACCGTGCTCGATGATCTCAAACTATCGGCACGTTTGCACGTCTTCAGCCAGGAATTCATCGCTTGTGTTACCAATAAAATGGATTCAGCAGGAACGGACGGTCCCATGAAAAATCGATGGAGAAACTTCAGCTAGCATGCTTAGATGCAGCCACTTGAGGTCTACCTAGACGAGGGCGCCCTTGATGGCAAGGCACGTCTCCCATCCGCGTGCGCCGTGATTGTGGGCGACGCCCCGTCGGTTACGGAGCAAATAGAAAACTTGGTCCACGAACTAACGCTTCAGCCAGCATTTCGACTTGAACCCGGAGCCGCACGGTTCNGAAGAAATGGATTTCACCATGTTGAAGACAACGTCTATGCAAAGGAGCGTTTCAAATCTCTGTTGCCAAGGTTGGATTTTGAATGGTGGTGCTCCTCGAATCTCGCGNGCGGGGAGGATCCATACGAAATATTGCCAGATCAATTCTGTTGGATTGTCACCGGAATTCTTCAGAAATACCCAGGTAGAAGTATCAATTTTGTATTTGAGCAAAATGAANAATTAAAGACTCATTATCTCGCCATAATCCAAGCGGCTGTGATCGCGGCGGGAGCATCCTCCGATCTAATTACATTTTCGATTGGATCCAAGCTTGATCGAATTCTGTCTGTTGCTGACTATTGCATCGCCATCGCCAGCGGTGTAACAAAGATATGGATGGAATTATGTTGCAACTCGGGATCCTTGAGTGAAAGGTATCAATATCGGGATTTTGCGGCAATTGAACCACTATGTTCAACACTTNTTGCGGCCAACCTTCAANAAAGTATCTCTAATAGAGCGTCCCGACTGTCCGACCATAGCTTTNTTGAATTTGCCGGCGTCCACAGACCGTCCTGTGGTCAGGCAGCAGATCATAGGATAGTATCTTGAACTGCGGGGTGCGGTATTTCAAGAGTGTGCGATTCGCACACATAAGCATACTAGTCGGCACTGCCTTCATGCGTGATGTCCGTACCCCGCAACTCTTTAACCTGTAGAGGGGCACCCATGCCTAGAGCTTGTGGAGGTCACCCATGACGGTCCTCTCCAGAATAAGAAATCTGGAAGAACTTACAGTAGCTGCTTCACTGCCTAGAACCGCGATCGATTGGCTTGCCAAGCCGATCGCACCCAGCGAGGTCACTGTTCACACCACGCGAAAGTCAAATGGTGGATACAGGGTTGTCTGTCAAGCCAATGATGAAAAATTGGTACGACTACAAAAGCGGTTTAAGGAGTTTATCGACCGACAAGTCTTAGTTGCGCACCCGAGCGTGCATGGGTTTACCAGGAGACGGGGAACCGTCACGAATGCGAGTGCCCACCTCGGCGCAGCGGCGTTGTTGACAGTGGACATCTCTAATNTTTTCCCGTCGATAAGTCGACAACAGGTCGAATTCGCGCTCCAGGAGCATGGCGCCAGTGAGACGATTGCCGCAGCAATTGCCAATATCGCTACTTTCGATAGTGCTCTTGCCACTGGATTTCCTGCGAGCCCTGTGCTATCTAATTTAGTTTTCCGCCCTCTCGATGACGAGTTCGAACATTTTGCAAATGTTAACGGACTTACGTACACCCGGTATGCCGATGACCTCACTNTTTCTGGCGAGAGTGTCAACGACGCACATCTAGAGGCCATCAGTGCCACACTTTCCTTGCACGGCTTCCGTACGAACACTAAANAGGTGCGATTTCAACGCAGAGGACACCGGCAAATCGTTACCGGGTTCACTGTCGCTCATGCCGACCATGTTCGACTTCCAAAGCCAAAGAAGAAAATCTTGCGTCAAGACCTTTATTATTCGAGCAAAATTGGTCTGGCTGCTCAGGCGAGTTTTAGAAATCTCGATGAGGAGGATTTTAGAAATCAAATATTGGGCAGAATCAATTACTTCATGAGTGTCGAGCCGAAACTAGCGCGAGTCCTGCGCCACGAATTTGATCTCCTAGATTAAGAAGGATTTTCCGGCGGTTGGCTTCTGCTAGGTGAACCGGCTTAGGGCAGTCGAGGCATCGCGATAGACATTCCCTCACACACTGTTCAAACGAGAAGCATGCAAAAATAGTTTGTGTAACTGCCATCGAGAGAATGTCTTCGAGACCTCTACTTGATCCGACACGGTGTCTCGTAACCTAAGTGCCTCACAACTCATATGTTTCGAGACACAATGGTTGTGAGACACCTCCACACCATCACCACCGCCGCAGTATTTATAAATGCTGGAGAACGATATGCGGCACAATGTTGGTCATGAACTTTCCGCGTATAGACACCAGCAACGACTCGATGTGCCTGGCCCTGTGGTTTCATCAGTAAATGGCGTACCTTTGCACCGATATATGTCGTATCCCTGAACGTCAGGACTCGGGGTGGCTTCACCTCAGTGAGGGGGCAGGACGGCTCGAGGAAGGAATTTGAGCACAAGAATTACCCAGCGCATTTTCGTGGGGATCCAGACGACGTTCTTTCGACTTTGGAGGGCTTGGGCTACTTGGTGTCCTGTTGCCGATGGCGTTGATGAAAGTGGAGGAGGTTTCAGGTGTGCGGTCATAGCCGTGGACACGAATCCGGGTCTGACCAATAGTGTCCTGACTCCTTGGGATGTCATTGACGCCGTGGTGGTGCGGACTAGGGTGTCGATTCCTTGCTTGGCGATTGAATAATCTAAAATCGCTTCGCGGGGNCGCAGGGCAGCGGCGGACGAGAGCACGATGAGCGTCCCAGAACCTTGGCTGGCCAGCATTCGCTGACTGCTGAGAATCAGCAGGGCGGGCCCTACGAGGTTGGTGGTGAGCGTTGTTTCAGGTGTATGCGGCTCGCCCATGGTTCCGATGGCCATAATGACTGCTCCTACGGGTTGGTGGGGCCTCCAACCAGGTTGCGGGCATCCATGAGGAGATCGTGGGTTTCGTTGAGCGTCATCGTCGTGGTGTAGGTCATTTCCGTGACGGTGTGGCCCTTGTCCCGTANNAAGGTGGGCGGCCGCCGTTTGTCTGGCACTGGGGCGTCCCACGAGACAGATTGCCGCGTGGGGTGTGCTGATTTGATCAACGATGGCGAGTCCTATTTCAGAGCTGCCGCCGAGCAGGATGATGCGTTTAAAGGGTGGGTTGTGAACGGTCATGCTGGAAGCTCCAGAAGGTTGAGGCGTTGGGAGAGCAGGGANGCCCATTTTCGGTTGGGGTCTAGACGGGCTCTAGCTTCCTGCCAGCGGAGCAGTTGTGGATACATCCGGGGCAGCACCTGGGGTGACAGGCGACTGTCTTTGGTGAGGTATACGCGCCCTCCTGCGTTCGCGACCACATTATCGAGGTGGGACAGGGCTGTTGCCAGTCCCGGGCTACGGGCTGGAAAGTCCAGCGCAAGCGTCCACCCGGGTTGGGGNAACGACAACAGGCCTTTCCCNGCGGCGCCGAAGAACTTCAGTACGGCAAGGGCAGGGACTTCTCCGGCGCGCTGCAGCTCCTCAAGGATATTCCGCAGGGTCGGCGTGCCGCTGACGGGAACGCAGAACTGGTACTGGATCAGTCCTTGCTTTCCGAACGCGGCTGGCCAGAAGTCCGCCCCGTCCAGTGGGTTCAGGGCTGTGGTGAAATGAACCAGCCTGGCACCGGCGCCCACAGGAAGATTCCAGCGCACAGCGTTTGCTGTAGCAACACTGGTACGGTTCACGATTCCACGCCCGGGNAAGGGAGTGGATGGTGTGCATCGTGGTGCTGTGCGGTGCCAATTGTTCCCCTTTCTTGCCTGCGGGCAGCATGGGGATGTCGCAGGGTGCTGACATCGACCAATCCGCGTAGTTGGTGGTGGNGCTGCGTCTATCCAGGCCACGGCATGGGAGGGTGTTTGCGCCGAGGCGGTGATGATGTCCATGGACTCTTCCAGCGTTCTTGTTTTCCGACGAACAACGCGCAGGTAGGACGTTTCCATCCGTTGGAGTTGGAGCGTGGCGGAAGCAATGACGCCGGTCAGGCCCATTCCACCGACCGTGGCCCAGAAGTCCTCAGGCCGGGCATCCGGAGCCAGTTGCAGGATATCCCCGGAGGCGAGCATGAGGTCCAGTTGAAGAACGTGATCGCCGAAGGATCCTTGGTGTGGGTGGTTCTTTCCGTGGACATCGCTTGCTATCGCCCCACCAACAGTGATGTGGGAGGTGCCGGGGAGCACGGGAAGCGCCCAGCCTTCGGGAATCGTTACCTGGTGCAGGGACTGTAACGTTGCCCCGGCGTCCGCGACGAGCACACCCGTCCCCGGATCGAAAGACCGAATGGTTGCGTATCCTGTGAGATCTAGGGTGTGGTGCCCGATCGCAGCGTCCCCGTAGCTGCGACCAGCTCCCCGGACAGTGACAGGGCTCCTGGACGTCGTGATGAGTTCTTGGATCCGGCGTACCGAGGTTGGGCGTTCGAGATANGACGCGGGTGGGGCCAAACGTCCCCACCCGGTGATGGTGCGCTCGTGGGAGAAGACCACTTCATTCCGGCTGCCGCAGGAACCTCGGATGTTTGCGAGCTGGCGGGGTTTTCATGTCTTCTCCGATGGGCTGGGGAAATGGGTGGGCTGGCTGGTTCGTCGGGCTGGGGAACTCACTCATAGTGCGACGGTCATGTAGATTCCCACGATGACGGGGCCAGCCAGGCAATCGCTGCCGCTGCTAGGAACACGTCGCTGAACATGAGGTGTTCGGGGCGCTGCCCATCACCACGCGAGCAGAGATAGCCGTAGCGCAGGAGGGTGGCAACAAACGGCAGGATGGAGACCTGAATGAGGGCCGATCCACCTGGAGTCCCGGGTATNTGGACGGCCCAGAGCGAATAGCAGATGATCGCACTGGTGAGCGCGAGGGTCAGCGTCTGCTCGAGCCAGCTTTGNCTGTAGAGCGACAAGGTGGCCCGACTCGTTGGCAGGAGCGCACCCGTGACTGCGACGTGCTCCATGCCGGTGTTCTGGGATTGGAGTTCAGCCTGTCGTTTGGCGGTGACGATGTACAGCGCTCCGAAGAACGTGACCAGCAANAACCAGGATGTTACTGCGACGCCCGTGGCCAGCGCTCCCGTCCCTGCTCGCAGGACGAAGCCCATGGCGACGACGAGGATGTCGATGACGGCGAAGCGCTTCAAGTAGAGAGAATACGTCGTGGTCAGCACAAGGTAAGCGCACAGGCCAACGAGCGTCATCCACCCCACGGTCATCGCCGTGAGCAAGGCTGCCGCTGCCAGGACCAGCGCTGTCACGTACCCCACTTTGGTGCTGATCCGCCCGGAGGCAAAGGGCCGGTGGCATTTGGTGGGGTGGATGCGATCTGCAGCAATGTCGCGCAGGTCGTTGAGGAAGTATGTTGCCGCCGAACCAAGGGTGAAGGCAATCGCTGCCAGCGAGGCATGCACGGCAACGTTGGGTTCGGTGAGGACTCCGGCCGCAGCAGGGGCGGCAAAGAGGAGAAGGTTCTTGGGCCATTGGGCTGGCCTGGCTGCGGCAAAGAGGCTGGCGAGAGTCCCGGGTGGGACTCTGCCTGAGTTTTCCAGCCTGTTCGCGCAGTGGAGTGTCCGGGGTTGGCAGTGGCAGGCCTGCTATGAGCTCGGTCATGATCGCTCCTGGTGGGTGTGGCTATTTCACGGTGAGATANAAGAAGTCACGCTGGTCTGGGTTCAGATAGCGGTCAGGTGCGTTGGGCATGCCGGGCAGAAGCTTCGTGGGAACTGAGGTGGTTCCTTGGGGNGCCCAGGAGGAGAAGTTGACTTGGCCGGTGTGAATATCCAGTTCCATTCCTTGGGTCGCCCCTGCTTGAATGAGTGTTTTGGCGAGGGTTTCCAAGGTGAGGCCATCTCCAGCGACGTAGATCAGATTCCCGTTGGTATCGGTGCCCAGTCCTGATCTCCACGTGTATTGGAGTTGATTNTTAGCGCTTCCNCACGTTCCGTCAGTATTGCGGGTCAGGCCCGGTTCTTGGTGGCCATTGGCGACGATGAGGTGAAGGTTCTGTCTGACAGCTGCGACGTTCGGTGTCATCCAAACGTCTTGGTTCCATGCACCGATCCCGATGCGCCCATCCGTGGTGATGACTACGGAGGCTTCCCCTGTAATGAGAGCCCTTGAGTACTGTCCGTTGAGGTAGAAACCTCCGCTAATGTCTTTGGCTTTGAATCCGGAGTTGAAGGTCGCCAANAGGTGGCTGACATCGTTCCCGGGTACGGCGGCATTCCCTGGCCAGGTGTGAGTGTCGGGTTGCCGTGTTCCTGGCACAAGATGGGCAGCACTGACTGCTTGACGGATCAGGGCCACCCCAGCAATGACGCTGGGGTGGTTGTCATCAGGCTGGATAAACGAGGTGTAAATGGCCGGCTTCCCATCGGAACCCAGTTGACCGGGCAGCCATCGCCCTTCATTGGGGAGGGATGTTCCCGAAGCGTGGCTGACTTTCAACAGCGGCAAAGTTGCGCCAACTGGGACAGGAGCCATGAGCGCGTGGGGAACGGCACCNTGGCTCCGGTCTGGCCCCGAGGGTGCATTGTTGGTGTAATACCAGTTTTCGACGGCGTTGACGAGGTCGTTGGCACCGTTGTCACGTAACCATCCAACGGACCTGTCAGCAAANGAGGCGTTGCCAGGATACGTCAGTGCTTGAGCATAGGAACCGACAGGGATAATCGACAGGCACAGCAACCCGATCAAAACGAATTTGCGGAAACGACGAGCACGAGCAGACCATGGTTTCTTTCCGCGTTTCTTGTCCTGGCGTTCGAGGGATTGCACCGTGTTGGACTCCGGCGGCACCTCATCGCACTGCGGAGAATATGGGGTCTCATCGCTCCTCCCTTCAATGTTGAGACGTGTCATCTCTGTTACCTGCTACTTTGCTCGCATTAAGCTAAGACGAAGCTGAGAAGACCGACGTTGCTCAGCTGCTTCTCAGAAACAGGAGTTCACTGTGGCACTTCTCAACCAACCAAAGTTCGCTTGAAGCCCCGGTGACACGGGTGTTGGGAGTGAAGGGCCATGCTGGGCTCGGATGTCATTTTGCGAAGGTGAACTCGCCACTATCCACCGTTGCGATGAACGGCAGTCTCTTGGGCACATAGCGGATGCACCGCGTCGGAAGGGAGACTAGTTCCAACTCATCCCACCCAACATCACTAGCTGATCATTGGATTCACCGTCGAGATAGCCCGACCCGCCTTGAGCTTGAGAGGGCGATTATGATCGCTAAAATTTCTGCATACGTTCCAGTGAGAAACAGGAACACAGCCATAATCCGAGGAGGCGCCAGTGCTGGCTACTTGTTGAGGGCCTGCAACAACGCTTTGGTATAAACAGCGGCTACGAGGTTCTGTCCTGCTTGGGTGAGGTGGACGTTGTCTTCGCAGTTGGCGCTTGCGGTTGTGGCCATGCCGGCCACGCTGACGTGGATAAATCCTTGGGAGGTAGCGGCGTCGGTGATCACTTGGTCCACGTGACGTCGTGTGATGTGNGACATGACACCGGTGACGATGATGGGTGTCTTTGGATAGAGACGGCGCAGTTCGGCCCAAGTTTTNGTGGCGTGGGCGATGATGGCGGCGCCGGTGGCGTGTGCGCTTGCGTCATTGCCGCCGAGGGTGATGAAAATGGCTCCGGGTTTCCCTTGGGGCAGGAGCATCCGGTGCGAGGCCAAGACCTCATCAGGTGTCCCGCCGGTTGCTCGGGTGGTGCGGGTGTATCCCCAGCCGCCAAAACCCAATTCTATTTTCTTGCTAAATCCGGCAGCACGAGCTCCTTGTTCGGTCCAGGAATCCCCGCCGAGTTGGGAGTCGCCAATGATGATGGCTGTATTCTCATCCACCGTGGCGGTTGAGTACAGGGCCTTGGTCTGCGGGTCCCAGATCGTTTCCGTCGTTGGAAAAGCGGTGTGGATACCGCGGGCATCAACNCAAGAATCCTTCACCGGCCAAGAGAAACGTTCAGGATTCTGAGCCCAAGCCTTGTAGGTATCCGGATCAATGATTTTNGCACCGGCGGTGGGGCCTTGGAGCAGATACCCGTTGGTGAACTGCTGCATTGCGGTGGTTCCGGTCATAATTTTCTCCCCTGTCGGGAATCCGAGCAGTCCCTCCGGTCCGCTCAGTTCCATGTAGCGCAGTTCGATGGTTCCACTGGTGGTTGTGTGCGAGCCTGTCGTCGGGGACTAGTAGATGGTGCCGCTGTGAAATTTNTGGGCTCGCCCTTCCCCGGTGGGGTGCTCTTTGCTTGTCGGATAGCCCAACGGGCCGTCCTCTGCCCCGGATTCAAGCCATTTGCTGCGGATCGCGCCCGTTAAATTGTGGGTGCCGGTTGCAGGCGAGTAGACGAGTGAACCGAAGGTAAAATCCTGGGACGTTCCCTTCCCCGCCAGTGGTACAGGGTTTCCCGTGGGCAGTCCGTACCGGCTCCTAGGTCCGCCGGTGGAGACCCAGTGATCGTGCAAGGGAGCATTGGTGAGGTAGCGGGCACCTGTCTTNTGTGACCAGTAAATTTCACCTCCGGAAAATACTTGGTGGCAGCTAAAGGTACTGCCCGCATTGCTGCACGTCATGGCAGAGTGGTCAGGACCCAACACTGCGTGGGTGGTGGCGTCGAAATTGTAAAGAGCCGTTATTTCTTGCTCGATATCGCTTTTCCTCAGGTACGCGTCGGCGTTTGCACTGCTCAAGGCCAGCGTCAACATAATGATGATCGTGCAGGTTCTCATGGCCTTGGCCATGAGAAGGAAACGGTGCTGAGAGATCCGGGTGCGGGTGCTCATGTCCGCAGCCTCAGGGAACAGGTCACTGGACACCAACACGGAGTATCTACGGCCCGTACCAAAACCATTCCCACCAGTTGTTGAGCGTCGCGTGGTTTGGTGATGGGCGCGTCAGTGGGGTGACGATGCGGGCTTTTCCTGGTGGGTCTTGTTTTGTTTCGTTGGCGGCGTCAGGCTGGCGATGGGTGGCTGATCGCTGCTTAGAAGACAAGCGACCCGATGTGCAGTGTTCGCTTCTAGAATGGTCTCCACTGAGGCAGTGTCTGTCTTTGAGCACTGTCGTCGTTGCTCCGTTGAGGGGTGTCACAGCTTAGCTCCAAGTAAAGTCCTGTGGCCGTGGACCCGTCCGTGTCCCGGTGTTGGAGGTCCGGATCATCTGGTGCTTTCCTTGGATGGGAGACGGATAATTTTTCCTGCAAGGTTAAGGCTTTCTCGGATGCTGGCTTTTGANAGGTACGCCCTGCCAACGGCGTTGGCAATACTAGGNAGCGCCGCAGCGTCGGGGTAGACCATGAATAGCGGCTCATAGCGCGGCTGAAATTTCGATTTGAAGGTGAGTAATGACTTGAAGCCGTACACGGGTTCAAGAATGGCCCCNAATTGTTCAAGCAACCGGTCCAGTCCAGCCCGTCGTTGAGCCGTACCTTCTGCTACAGGGTCGGTCCCTGTTTGTTCGATGCGTGCCAGGGGCGCTCCGGAGAGGCTCAGGAATTCGTAGCCGTCTTCTTTGAATGACAGCGCCGCTGAGGCGATGAGGAATTCGATGCTGGCGCGGAATCCTGTGCTACGTCGGCGCATGAAGTCCAGTGTCCAGCCCACGATCGTTCCATCGCGGTATACAGGGAGCCAGGACGCGATGGCGTGGATGGTGTGCTGGTCATCGACGGCCAGCAGGCAGCGGACTTCCGGGTCGTTGATTTCCTCAATCCCGCCGAGGGTGAAGCCCATTTCGGGCATCTTNTTATCGGCTACCCATTCTTCGGAAATAGCGTGGATTTGATCGGCAATGGCCAGCGGAGCGTCCGGGTAGGACACCCATTGGGTGTGGATGCCTTCCTTGGCAGCCTTGTTCAGGGCGGTGCGGATGTCTTGGAATTTCTTGCCTGTAAAGGACAAGGTCGCCAGGTCAAGGATGGTTTCTTGGGCTACCTGGACCGACCCNCAGCCGAGTTTCTCCGTGGCGTCTTTGGTGCTAGGAGGCACCGAGTAGAAACAGGGNGTCCAACCTTTCTCGGTCGCGTGATGGGTGAATTCGTCGATCGTTCTGCCCAGTTCCGATGGTGGACCTACCGGTGGTCCCAGGGTCAAAGCGATGCCCGAGAGAACCCGGTAGGCGATAAAACTGTTCCCGGAGTTGGAGAACCAGTAGCTGTTCCCACTCCATTGGGTCATCCACGATAAAGAGGAGCCTTCCGTGGTCTTCAGGATGGCCCGGGCGCGGGCAACATCACTACCTTGGGCGTTATGGGCTGGCCGTNNAAAGGATCGCAGGATCAGCACTGCTGTGATGATCCAAAANGTAATACCAATGCCTTCGTAAAGGATTACGGCCGCACCACTTTGAGGAACGAACGCCGGGGATAGATCCAGCAAGTAGCCCAGCGGCAAGAAACGGTCCGGTAAATCCGCCAGCAGTTCTGGCAGGCCTGGGGCGGGTGAGAAGCCCTGCGCCAAGGACAAACCGGCCAGAACATAAATCACTGACAGGACCACGGCCGTGAAAACNAGGGACAGGGCAAGGGCGAGATAGGTCTTCGGNGGCGCGCTGACACCAAACAACCGCCTCGTCATCAGAAGCAGTACCACCAGCAAGACCGGCACTAAAAGAGGCAGGATCAAACTCAACGGGTGGTACTGGGCAGTGATGTCCACAGCTCCCAGACCATCGCTGGGGTGNCTTCCCGGCCTGGCAGGCATCAGTGCCGCAGCAATATAACTACCAGCGAGGATGGCCAGGCCACCTTGGATGGCTAGGGCCGCATACCAAGCGAAACGGCGGCCACGACGAAGACCGTCAGCGACTATCAGGAGCAACACTGAGGGCAGAATCGACATGAAAATACCGCCGGCCCCGGCACGCAATTGCAGCTGGGCCTCAGCGCAGTCCTTGACTTGGGTGGGATCGGCACACAAGGCCTGCAGGGTTTGCGGATCGACAGTTTGGATGTTGGTGAAGAGATAGCGGAGCACTGACAAGGGNCCGACGGCGTGCGGCAACAAACCTGCCAGCACGGGGCCCACGGCGGAGGCGGCCACAATGAGGGCAACCAGAACCCTGGCTTCCCGACGTGAGGCAACTGGGGCGCTGACCCGGGGAGCACGGTTGAAGAGCAGCGGGCCAAGGAAGACGCCCACAGTGGCAGCTCCAAGCCTCACCAGGTCCGGGAAGGAACCACTGTAGAGGGCCAGCAGGATCAGCAGCACGAAGAATATGAGCCTGAGGCGGCGGCGCCACAACACGCCCAAGGTGGTGGTTGCGGCCAGTGCTGCGCCGAAGACGAACGCGGAGGGCCCNACAAANGACTGCCTTAACAGCTGTGTGGACCAGTCGCCGAGCAGATTATGGATCCCGTGCACCATGCCGATCGCCATCACGACGCCCACCACTTGGGCGGTAAATCCAGCGATGAGGAAACGCCGGCCTCCCAGACGGCGTTCAGCCGGAATGCCTACGATCAATAGCAGAAGCGTCCCTATGAGGTAGCCGGCCAAGCCTCGCTCCCAAAATACCGACGTCATGATGGTCCACCAGTGCTCTGGCAAAGATGACGGGGTGGCAACAATCGCTGCTCGCCCGGCTCCGTAATGTCCTGAGAGCACCCTACCCGTCAACAACCCAGGGCCCCACAGCAGCACAAGGAGGATCCACGTCGCTGGGGCGTGCCGACCGGCCTTGGCCAAGCCGGGCAGGGGNTTGCCCATTTTAGAGGGCGAAAGCCGAGAGAGACCCGTGGTCCTCATGGGGTTGTCACCTTTGATGCTTCGATGGGAGAAATCCTGTCCTTGTACCAGCGGCCTTTGCTCTTGAGCTTATAGGTGTGGTGGGCCATATACCCGGNGGAGAAGTCATCCTTTGGATGGGATCGTCATGATCCAGAGTCGGGACGGATGGGTGGGGTGCTACGGAAAGCCGGGGTGCGATCAGATGGTTCCACACTTGCAGCCCGATAAGGATCGCGGCGCTGGCAATGAAGACGGAGGCGATGACATCGCTAGGGTAGTGCACACCCAGATAGAGCCTGGAAAAAGCAACCAACACTACGAACACTGCTCCGGTAGCAATGGCCCACACCCGTCCGCGGCGTGTGTGGGCTATGACCAGGACGAACGCCCATGCGAAAGCCACCGCGAATGCGGTGTGTCCGGAAGGNAAGCTGTTCATGCCATGTTCGGGGATCAGGGCCTGCACGGCTTCGGCAGGAGGCCGGATGCGTGTGACAAGGCGTTTACCCAACTCTGAGGATAACCAACCGATGCCAACCACCCATCCACAAGCAAANACCGGCACCACACTGCGCCGGAGTAGAAACAAACCCAAGCAGGTGAGAGCAAGTATGGCAATGGCACCGAGCCCTGACCACCACCACGAACGAAGACACGGCCACAGCTGCGAAGTAGTCGTTGATGATGGGGGCGGGGTGGCGAGCATGATCTTCCCTTCTGGGTGAGGACTGTTAAGGCCAGCATGCCATGGCCTCCCTGAGAGGTACCTGAGGGATCGGTTTCTCAGGTACCTCTCAGGGTTGACAGGTCATACTACTTATACGAGGGAAGGATGCAGATGCGGATTCTATTGGTGGAAGACGAGAAGTTGCTGGCCGAAACGGTGCGCCGGGGTCTGACAAACGAGGGTTTCGTGGTGGAGGTTGTCCATGACGGGGTCAGTGGGCTCTGGNCAGCCACCGAGAATCCCTATGATGTGATTCTTNTGGATTTGATGTTGCCGCTGAAAAATGGTTACGACGTGCTCAAGGAAATACGTGCACGCAAGATCTGGACGCCGGTGATGATGCTGACGGCCAAAGATGGCGAGTACGACCAGACCGACGCCTTTGACTTGGGCGCCGATGATTATCTGACGAAGCCCTTTAGTTTTCTGGTGCTGGTAGCCCGGCTGCGGGCGTTGATCAGGCGTGGTGCCCCTGAGCGTCCGGTGGTGATGACGTTGGGAACGTTGAGGTTGGATCCTATGAACCGCAGCGTCCATCGCCGCGACACAGCCGTTTCCTTGACCGCACGAGAGTATGGGCTCCTGCAATTCTTGATGCGCCGCCACGATCAGGTGGTTTCCAAGGCCGAAATCCTCGACAACGTCTGGGATCCTGCCTTTGAGGGCGGCGACAATGTGGTGGAAGTCTATGTCGGGTACTTGCGCCGAAAGATTGATGTCCCCTTCGACTTGTCCACGCTCTCCACTGTCCGGGGCATGGGTTACCTGCTCACCGCAGACCGGGAACCAGCGGCCTAGGTGAGGTCAAGGTTGCGTTGGTTAACGAAAGGAGCAGGGTTTCAAGTGCCAAGGCGAGCCTGTCTGCACGTACGATCTCACACCTCGGAATTCGGGCGAATGCTGCACTAGCGGCAGATCAAGCACGAAGCCGGAACTCGCACGGAATCCAAGCTAGTGCGCAGGGTGCCGAAGCGGTTCCGTCCTGACTCTCGGATAATGTTCTGGGTAACCTGAAGTGCAAACAAGCGCGACTTTGTGGCACGCCCGGATCGGCCATAGCCTGGAGCCAGTTCAGGGATCCCATGTTGATGACGCCTGCTCCTGATGCTGTTGCGTAGAAAGTCGAGTCCGCCCAGCCGTGTGGGTCATGGGCTCCAGCTGCTGGTGAGTGGGCGCAGATATGCAGGCCATTCGGGTTGTCCACCTGTACTTTCTGGTCTTTCCCATGCACAAAATCCGTTTCGCCGCCTACTAGGCCNAGCAAAGTATCATCCTTCTGCGCCCCAGTGCCAGCAAACGCGAAAAANGTCGGATCCGAGACCGTGAATGTCCCCTTCACCTTCAGGTCTCCATACATTGAACCGGTGAGCGTCGATTCCGGTTCCGGGTGCGGGCCCTCGCGCCACTTCGTCGTGGAGAGTTCAGGGTGGGTGGTGGACATAGGGTCTAGTTCCGCCCAGCGATAACACACCAAGACGCGGTCCTGCCCCAATGCTGACGGTTCCATGCGGGTTCGCCAATACACGTTATTGGCTCCGAAAAATACGACGTTGGTCCCATTGTCGCGGGAGGTCTCCACGTTGCGTCGCATGCTCGGTGACCAATATTCAGAGTGACCGCCGAACACGACACTTGCTGCATCGGATAATAATCCTGGTTCAGTTCCGATGCGCGCTTCTGTGGTGTACGCCAATTTCAGACCGGAATCTTCAATCGCCTCTGCCGCGCGAACCAAAGGACTATTGCGAAGTTCCATCTCCATGAAGTTCTCATATGGCCTGTCAAAGGAAACTTTATGAGCCCTTTCTCGTTTGGTGGCATCCGGCCCGCGGTACAGCGAATATCCTCCCTACCGGTTGTAGGCCTGCATGGTGCAATCATTGAGGACCAGCACTGCCTTGCCTGCCATTGATTCGGATTCGACCACCAGCGGAATCAAGTGATCCTGGCCCGCCCCACCGCTGAGAACCAAATAGTAGAACCCCTCAGGCCAACTACTAGTATTGACGGTCGTCGTTGCCGACCACAGAGCCATGACCATCTTCGTGTGCTTCTCAATGACAGGAGCACTTTGTACCTGTACGGGGATGGCTGGTGACTTCCATATCAGCCGCTGTCCCAGTCCTGCATAATGCCCCAAACGATAAGCATAAATATGGATCGAGCTAAGCGTGGAACTGACAAAGACAGAAATAGTCCGGGTGTCCGGGGTTGACGCATGCTCGCCCAAGTATCCAGAGATTACCGTCGATGAGTCCCACCGTGTGGGGACCTGGGAGCGNGGTGTTCCGGGCTTGAGGTTTTCAAGACGGTAATCGAATTCCGGCTGCACAGGCATGAAAGTCTGCGATGCAGGCCGGGCACTTTCTGTCGGGACTGGATTGCCTTCGATGAGTTTTATGCCAGCAAAGATCCGATCCCGCACGCGCTGGCAAGACCGAGTCCGGCGACGATGATGTTGCGCCGACTGAGCCCATTCGAACGATCCCGTTGTGCCATTGCTCTCCCTTCAAGGTTTGGACATCTGCCACGGATTGAGTTTCGGACGGGAGTAGTCGGCCGCTTCAGCCATGGAAAGTTTCCATTGAGCCCTCACATCACGAACTCGGACAAGAAACTCTGTGCTGAATGCTGCAGGTGCTTCATAGCCACGAATGCCCATTACCGCGTCGGATACCGTCTGACAAAATGTATTGGGGCCAGGACACTATAATCTCCTGGCACCTGAAAATACGCGGCCACTTCGACGCCGGCTGATTCTTCTGGTGGAGGTGAGTTGTAGGCATTCGTCTTGGTTTATGTGCGGCCGGCGTCGGGACAGCTTTTCATCGACCAGCTGCGGAGCAATGGCAGGTGGCCTCCACGAAGCCATTGTGCATGATGTCTTCTATTGTCCGAAGCAACTTTCCGGATACGAACAGAAGCGAACACATTGTTGAAAGACGGAGGCCGTCCCCGTCTCTACTCCACGGCGCCACTAGGCAGAAGCAGTTCGAAACGGCAGTCTCCGGACGGGGCTTGGCTTGCAGTGATGGCGCCGTGGTGGGCGCCCATGATGCCGGCCGCGATGGCCAGTCCGAGCCCGCTGCCTCCGCTTTCGCGTGAGCGGCTCGCATCTAAGCGGACGAAGCGTTCAAAGATTCGCTCACGGTCGACCTCAGGTATGGGTTCCCCATCGTTGTCAATGACCACTGACACCCCGTCAGGGCCTGTACTGAGGTCGACGGTGATGGTGGAGATTGCGTGGCGGTTGGCGTTGTCAAGGACGTTGCGTAGTACCTGCCCAAGGCGCTGTGCGTCCCCGGTGACCCTGGCGGGAACCAGGCTGGCATTGATGGTGTGGGTGGTCAGTGGTCGCAGTCGGCGAATTTCAGTGGCCAAGACGTCGTCGAGGTCGACATCCCGGAAGCTGATGTGGATGCCGCCATCGTTGGCTTTGGCCAAGGTCAGCAGGTCATCGACGAGGTAGCGCATGCGGGCCGTCTCCCCACTGAGCAGGTCCTGGAGTTCACGCCAGGTATCCCCGCTCGGATCGGCTGCGGCGATTTCCAGCCCGGCACTGATGGTCGCCAGAGGGCTGCGCAATTCATGGCTGGCATCGGAAACAAACCGGCGTTGCTCACCGTCGGAAGTTTGGAGCTTATCAAGCATCGAATTCATGGTCAGAGCAAGACGGTGAATTTCATCATTGGTGGGAGGTACCTCTACGCGTTCACTGAGCCGGCTGGCGTCAATGTGGTCGACCTGATCGCGGATCCGCTCCACTTGGCGCAAGGACCGGCCGACCAAGAACCACACTGCCGATCCCACGACCACTAACAGCAGCGGNGTTGCCCCAAGCAGAAACCACGCGACAGTGGTCACTGAGTCCTTCTGGACTTGGACGGTAGATGCCACCACCACCGTATAGGTGCCCATCTCCGTATGGACACCGGAAGCGACGATCAGGAACGTGTCAGTGTCGCCGATGCTCTGCAAGCTGGAGACGGAGTCGACCATGGTTTTNCCAGGACCGGGGCGTGAGTCCGAGAGCGGCGTCGTCCGTATCGATCTTTCCGAAGAGGCCACGACGGCCCCTTGTGGACTGATGATCTGCACAAACTGGCCACTGCGTGCGGTGTCGGCCATGGACTGCGCGGCCTCAGAGACATCTTGGCTGCTAATGAGTGCGGCCACATCGGCGGCTTTGTTCTTCGCGACAGTTTCAGTGGTGGCGATCAAGGAGGCCTGCAGCAGCACCAATAACAGCACACCTCCTGTCATGAGAGCCATGGCGACAACGGTGACCGCCGTCAAAGTCGCGCGCTTGCGCACACCCCACCCACGTCTTACGTTTCGCCGGGGCAGGAGTGGCCGGGGCCGCAGTGGTGTCATGGTTCAACCATGCCCGTGCCAAGGCATTTTCACAATCACGACACCTCCTTTCTCAGCGTCCCCATAGTTGAACTCAGCTTTATCTCAGGGATGTCCGTGCAAAGTGGAGTTATCGCCACCCACCCCGGGTGGTAGCGAGAGCAGGAGGCCACGATGACGAAAAGCAAAGAACCGAATCTCAAGGATCGGATATTGAGCATGGAGATGAAGAAGAAGGTGATCATGGGTGCTGTGGGCGTGATGGCCCTGGCAGGGCTCGGCTTCGGAGCGGCCAGCGCCGCCAGCGCGGCCACTCCCGCACCAACCCCACCCACTTCCTCGAGCCAGTCGCCGGCGGACACTCCCACTCCCGGGGATACGCCAGACACCCCAGGACTGAAGGAAGCTCCGGAGGTTTCGGGCGCCAACGACGCCCCGGATCCGGGTGAAAAGCCTGACGCACCGGAGAAAGCCGGTGACACCGGAGCCGATCTCCAACAGACCGGTGATCACACCGATCCTGGTGATCTGCCAGGCTCACCGTAAGCTGGCCAGTTCAGCACAGGATGTCCTTGGAAGGAGGGAATACTGCATAACCACGCACAGCCCCTCACCTCGGGACTGTTACTACAAAGCGAATGGCCCGGGCAGGTTCCCCATCCTGTCTGGGCCGCTCTTGTCATTGCCTTGCCAGCGCCACTTCCACCGTGCGCAGCAAATTTTCCCCTCGGACCTCAGGAAACCATCAACATGTCCTTCATTTCCAATATTGACATGATATCCGGTCCTTTCCCAACGGCACTGGCCGGCCTTGCCTGCCTCACAGGAGCAGTGCTGCTACTGCGCCGACTCCGCGGCTGGTGGCTCAGCGTCGTCGCTGCTGCCGTACTGGCCGCCGCCTTGGCGTGGGCGATCAACTGGTACCTGGTCCACATCACTAACCTCAGTGCTTATGACCTGCCACTGCAGGTGCTCACGTGGATAGGTGTAGGAGTGTTCGCTGTCTTGCTGATGGTTCTGAATCTGGTTTCAGGGCGTTGGTGGCGCAGGATCTTGGCCCCTGTAGCCATGGTGCTCGTTGTGATTACCGCCAGCATACAAGTTAATGCCTACTACGGCGCTTACCGCACCGTTGGCGATCTCACCGGCGCCAGCACCGCCAATATTGCACCCTTGGCCGTCAGTGCACCANAAGAACAGTTAAAGCTTGGGCTAGCTGTCGATACTTCGCTCCCGGTGGTTGACCGTTGGGTGAAGCCTGCGGGCTTGCCCGTGGCCGGTACCGTGAACTCCGTGCAAATCCCCGGCCTGGTGTCAGGTTTCACCGGACGTACCGGGTACCTCTACCTGCCTCCGGCTTATCAGGCAAAGAACCGGCCCGCGCTGCCTGTGATGGTCCTTGTCCCAGGGCAGCCTGGGTCTCCGGCGGATTGGCTCAAAGCGGGCCAGTTGCAGCAGACAATGGATACCTTTGCCGCAGCTCATGGAGGCCTGGCACCTGTGGTGGTGGTCCCGGACATCAACGGATCAGACTCAGGGAACACCATGTGCATGGACTCACAGATCGCCAAAACAGACACCTACTTAGCCGTGGACGTCCCTGCATGGATCAAAGCCACCCTCACGGTCGATGCAAATCCGCAGCACTGGGCCGTGNGGGGCTTCTCCTTCGGTGGGACCTGCGCACTGCAAATGGCAACCCTGCACCCAAAAATTTTCCCATCGGCCATTGACCTCAGCGGTGAGGCTGAACCAGCGTTATCGGCCGATCGGACCGCTACCGTTCAGGCGGCATTCGGTGGCAACACGGCCGCCTTCGACGCGGTCACACCCNTGAACGTGATGGCCAATAACAAGTACCCGGACAGCTGGATATACTTTGCCGCCGGCGCACAGGACGGACGATTCACCGGCTACATGAACCAAGTTTCCACAGCCGCCAAGGCCGCTGGCATGAGCGTCACTACTCACAGCGTGCCCGGTGCCGGACACTCTTGGGAGGTACCCGTGAACGCCATGGCCCCAGCCCTGACGTGGCTGGCACCTCGCCTTGGACTGTCCCATTAACGTCGGGCAGCCTCATGCCACGCCACGCCAGACCGTGTGAGGATCAGCAGTCCTTGTCCTCTCAGCATCCTCTTAGCCGGTGCCGAGTAGCCTCCAATGTCATGACAGCAATAGCGATATCCACCACTGCACTGACCAAGAGGTACGGTACCGCCCAAGCCCTGAACGAGCTGAGCCTCTGCGTACCGGCCGGGGAGATCTTTGGCCTGCTGGGGCACAATGGGGCCGGGAAAACAACGATCGTCAATATCCTCACCACCCTGTTGGAGCCTTCCTCAGGGNCAGCGGTCATCGGCGGACACGACATTGCAACGGCAGCGAACCAAGTGCGCCGCACCATCGGGTACCTCCCGGAAAACGTTCAGTTCTACGACAACCTCACGTTGGTGGAGAATCTCATGTTTNTCGCGCATCTTTCAGGCGTGAAGGCACCGAGGGTGCGGATTAGTGAGGTTCTGAAGTTCTTGGACTTTACCGGCCACGACAGGCAGCGGATGGGCACTTTCAGCAAGGGCATGCGACAACGTGCGGGTATTGCCCAAGCCATTCTCCATGAACCATCCGTGCTCTTTCTCGATGAGCCCACCTCCGGGCTCGATCCTCAAGGCGTGGCTAAACTGCGCGAGATCATCATTTCCTTGAATACGCAGCTGGGAATGACCATCTTCATGAACACCCACTTGCTGGCCGAAGTGACANAAACGTGCACCAGCATAGGGATCCTCAGTGCAGGGACCCTGATCTACCAAGATTCGATGGCTGCAACTTTGGAATCCTTCCCGGACCAAGAGTCTTTGGAGGACATCTACCTCCACATCGAAGCGGACCAACATTCATGAATAAGTGGAAGGCTGTGATTGCGCAGGAGTTGCGCTGCACCACCCGCGAACGGCTCCCGCAACTGCTGCTGACAGTCTTTGTGGGAATGATTGCTGCCTCAGCATTTATCGGGTCCTCGGCGCGGGCAAGCGTCACAGGCGTCTACCAAGAAGCGCTGCGGCAGGGACTAACCACTGTACCCAANCCCTTTGATGCAATCTCACCGTTGTACTACGCCCGGAACACGGTGATCTACATCGTGCTTATCGGGGCGCTGCTGGCCATCGTTATCGGTGTCCGCTCCACGTTACGGGACAGGCAAGCTAGGACTGCGGATCTGATTCTCTCCCGTGACGTGCGCCCATCGTTGTATCTAGGCTCAAAACTCGCCGGATTGGCCCTGTTCGTTCTGCTGTTGCTGGCCATCTCGGCAGTAGTCAACATCGGATGCCTCAGCGTTGTAGCAGGCCAAGTGCTTTCNGGGGCTGACAGTGCAAGGATCGCCGGCCTGTACACCCTGGCGTGGCTGTTCATGCTGCCCTTCGTGGCGCTGGGCATGGTCACCGGGATCCACGCCTCTTCCACTACTTCCGCTCTACTGACCCCNATCGTGATCTGGAGCGTTGTAATTTTCATCTTGCCACTGCTGGGGACAGCAGCGCATCCAGTCTCCCTACTGAACCCGGTATCTCCGCCGCCGGCCCCNCAGAACGGATTCTTTGCAGTGAGCAGCAGCCTAGTAGATCCGCTGTCCCTCGGCGAACAATTCAAGCACGTCAGTGCGCTCATCCTTACCGACCCACAAGCCACCGGAACCATGACCGGAGGTATCCTGACCATCGCCACATTGGCTGTGGTTGGATGTGCTGCCGTCGCTCTGACCCGGCGTACACGTATGAGGAGGGCACTCAATGACTGAGATACTTACCCTGGCCAAGAAGGAACTTACAGATCTGCGACGCAACCGGTTCATGGTTGTACTTTTCGTATTCTTGGCTATCGCGGTCATTCTGTCCGTGGTGGTGGCCTCTGCGGACTTCCGGCTTAAGATCGCCGACTACCGCCACTACCTCGAGGCGTTGAAAGCGGCCGGAAGCACAGCCACCGCCCCAGCGCCACAACTCTTTCCCCTGCAGATGCTCCGTGCCGGAATAGAGTATTTGGAAATCATCGGGAGTTTGTTCGCCGTCGTGCTGGGCACTTCAATGATCACCAAGGAGAAGGGCCGGGGCACGCTTGCACTGATCTTCAGCCGCNCCCTAGGACGGTACTCCTTCGCCGCAGGAAAAATTCTGGCGCTGGCTCTGATCTGGGCGGCTACCATAGGGGCCCTGTTCCTGGTCATCATTGCGACCTTGCTACTCGTGGGCAATGCCNCCNTCCAAGGCGGAGACTACCTGAACCTGGCGATTGCGGGTGCCCACACCACCGGCTACCTCATCATGTGGTCACTACTGGCCATGACCCTGACAGCACTGACACGCCGTGCCAGCACCGGGCTGATCCTGTCGCTAGTGCTCTGGCTCGTTGTAGTCCTGATCATTCCCCAAATCGGGGACACCATGGACCCCGACAACCAGATTCCCGGCGGGCTCTTTGCAAGCCTGCAGGTCGACAAATCTCATGAACAAGCCGTCATGGCCCACTTCACCGGCTATGAAACCACCCGAGATCTCATCGAACAAACCTCGGTGACCAAACAATACGAACGAGCCACCTTCGCCTACCTCGGCATCAAANATGAATACAACCAACAGCCCCTGTCCTTCATCTGGTCCGGAACATTCAACAACACACTCTGGCTCCTAGCAGGAATCGCCACCTCCGTCAGCGCAGCATTGCTCTCGGGCACCAAANAANTCATCCTACGAAAGGCACCCTGACATGAAAAGTTCCTCCGCCCCGCCGCTGCCCTGACTGCTGCACTGCTCGCCCTAGGATCATTGGCCGCCTGCGGATCCAGCACACCACCCGCTCCACCAGGTTCTTCAGCCTCTGTCTCAGCCTCTGGTGCCACAGTTCTTCCGGTCGCAACCAATCCCATGGACACCAGCGGGACCAAACCAGGCCTGACTCTCACCGGGGCCAAGGCAGAAGACAACGTCGATCCACAATCCAAGGCCGCTGTTCCCGACAGGCTGCAGTTCAACCTCACGAACACCACCACAACACCCATGACCGGACTGGACGTCTACTACTCAATGAAAGACACCAAGACCGGAAAATCCGAGTCTTACTATCAANAGCTGGACGGGCTCGCTCTCGCTCCCGGCCAAGAAGAAACCATCTATTTCGACAACGCGACGGGGCCTGGCCACTACCCGGAAAACAAGTACAGCCTCTACCGAAGCTCAACCAACCAAGTCACCATCACCATCCTCGCTGACGCAACCGGATACGCCACAGCAACAGGCACAGCCACCAAGGCGCCGGGAACCGGAGAAAATTGGACTAAACGGATCCCGATTTACTGAACGACAGCACACAACCGATGCCGCCAGCACTACTAGCTCAGCGTTCCCTCAGCATCACTGTGGGAGGCTGAGGAAACGTAGGAAAGGACGGCAAAACCATGATGAACACGATCATCGCAGCAATACTGCAAGTCACGCCCACGGTGGCCTACCTGCTCATCACAGCCTTAGTCTTCGCCGAGGACGCATTGTTCATCGGGTTCATCCTCCCCGGAGAAACCGCCGCCATTCTCGGTGGTGTCCTGGCCAGCCAGCAGCACCTGGACCTGTGGCTCATCACGGCTCTGGTCGTTCTGGGAGCCATCCTCGGAGACACTGTCGGTTACGAAGTCGGACGACGCTTTGGACCGCGACTGCTAAACCTTCGTCTCTTGCAANAACGCCGACAANAACTCGACGACGCACGCGACTTTCTGGCACGACGCGGAGGAACAGCAGTCTTTCTCGGACGGTTTACCGCCTTCTTCCGAGCCGTCATGCCCGCACTAGCGGGCGCGTCCCACATGCCATATCGGCGCTTCCTGATCTTCAACGCGGCAGGGNGCCTCATCTGGGGAGCCGCCGCAGTCCTACTGGGCTACTTCGCCGGCAACGCCTACCTCAGCGTGGCANAAAGCATCGGCCACACCCTCACGTTCGCCCTCCTCGGCCTCGTCCTGGCAGGACTCCTCGTGTGGCACATTCGAAAGCAGCACAAAAATNCCAGAAAACACGACTTTTCTCCCACTACTGTCAGCACATCACGTGAGGCCGCCAAACAAGATTCCCCGGCATGACTCCACCGCGCTCTTGGCAAGACAGACCAACCACGCTGCTGTTTCAAACAGACAAAACGATACGCACATTCACGACGCACCGTTCCTGAAAGACCACGACGTTACAGTACTTCCGGGGCAGCGCCACGCTAAAATACCTGCGGAAGTCCGCACGGAATACCGGACCGGAAAGGCGCCAACAATGAATACCAGGACAAGTGTTGCAGCAATACCCGCCGTGTCCGTATCCTCCG
This sequence comes from Arthrobacter polaris, assembly GCF_021398215.1. NCBI lineage: Bacteria > Bacillati > Actinomycetota > Actinomycetes > Micrococcales > Micrococcaceae > Arthrobacter > Arthrobacter polaris. The sequence continues at coordinate 3,215,050 of NZ_CP071516.1, read as the reverse complement.
GGTGGGCCATCAATCAACCTGCAGGACGCTCCAAGTATCGATTGACCACGCGCCAGCGGGTTTCGGGAGTACAAAACAGGAAGATGGCCTTGAACAGACGCGCAGCAGCTATCAAACCGGTAAGCCGCCACGATAAAGCCCATCTCAATAAGTAAATGCCGGAAAGGTCCGACTTGGAGATGTTCAGGAGTGAAACAATTTGATACGGGCGTCTTCTCACGACTGCTCTCCACGGTGGCGGGGTGGCGTGTGGCCAGCTAATAGTGCCACAGGTTCCGAACATGTCAGCGTCAAGGACAACTCAGCTGCGCACAGGATCCCGCCGCCACTATTGAGCATCCTTAGCCGTAGGGATGGGCAGAGATCGTCGTTCCAGCACGCCAGCCAACGGCGGCATCCGATCTCGTAGCCCACCCAGTTACCAGCGAACGCTGCCCTCACCGTAATTGCCAGCGCTGTCCCACGATTCGTTTGCGGTTTCCTGACTTTCGATCACGCCGTCCAGAAACAGCGCGCTCCTTCCACCGGCCAGCGTCAAACCAGCGAATACCGCCCCTCTGCCTAACGATGCCCTCGGACGACGGAAACACCAACAACTATTCTTCACCGGTGTGCTCCGATCACAGACATAGGCAGAGCGAGGGATAAGCCGGCCACGCATTCACGGAAGCGAATGCGTGGCCGGTGGTCGAACCTCCCTAATACTGGGTGAATGACCCTACTTACCAGTGGTGGCACCAGGAGCGGTGTCCTGGACCTCTGATCCGTCCACGGTGGAGCCTGCATCCGAACCGTTGGATGAATCGGGCCCTTCAGCAGCCTCGTTGCCCTCGACTTCGGTCGCCAGAACCTTCGCGTTTCCAGCATCAACGATGACCTCTGTCACGGCTCCGGCTTTGTCTTTCACCTTCACTTCGTAGACCAAGAAGCCGTCTTCGTTGTCCAGGCTGGTGCTCACGATGCTGCTTCCGGGAACACTGGCCAGTGCCGCGGCATCGGCTCCTTTCTGATCGATGGTGGCAAGCTTGGCCAGTTTGGCGGCTTCCACGGCATCGGATTCCTCAGTGGCCGATTCTGTCACCGCAATCGATCCCTTGATCGTGACTTCCTGCGACTCGCCTTTNTCGCCTTGGGATGACGAGGGTGGTGCCGTGTTGTTGGCGGCGTTCGCGGCTACTATCCCGGTAGAAGCGATACCACCGATCAGGAGCAGACCCGCGAGGGAGCCAACAACAGTCTTCTTACGCTTGCTGATGTTCATAGCTGAGAACCTTTCAAGGGCAGTGATCCGGCCGATGCTCTATTTGATGCATCCGTACGGCATTTCTGAACTGGCGCCAGAACCCCGGCGCCTTGGAACAACCTTCCCCACCTATGCAAAGAGGACGCTGAGGAATCCTAAGTGCCCGTTCAGCTGATGTACGGCAAAACGGTTGAGACATTGCACGTTGGCCATGAGTTTTCTTAAAGCTGTCGGCGCAGCCAGTACGAGTGACAGTGATGGCACGCTGCGTGCTAGAGGTCCCCGTTCACGTGGGAACTTGGCCTGCACAGCTGTGGGCAACGACATCACCGCGCGGAACATTGCAGGTGCTGTCTCTGCTCTGCGTGCGCATCCCCGCCTTGCGTAGCCAGTGTCTTGGAAAACTACAGCTTTTGAATCGTCGGTCCCGACCTCTTTCTAGCGATTATCTGACCTGAGTCGGCGGGGCACCAAATGTCTCGTAAAGTCGTCCCTCCGTAAAGCGTCCTACGCGATTATTGCGAAGGACGTTCTGGTGGCCAGAGGCCTTTACCCTTCACCGACGACGTCATCGAAGCCGCCGCGAGTATCCTCGTCATCGGTACCTAACGACACCAAGCGATCACAGAAAGCCACCACCGAGTGCTGAAATCCACACGAGTCGTCTCCTGTGGCAACATGATGTCCATCGGGATGTACCCGAGCGAACAGGTTGAGACGTCTGAGTCCCTGTGCTTGGTTTTCAAACTAAATGTCGTATATCCAAACTCCAGTACCCGCAGTGACTAGCGTTCCACAGGGAACTTGGGTCGGGCACTATGTCGAGCTGAGGTGTACGTAATTCCGGGGATGTGAAATTTCAATATTTTCGCCATTCCATGAAGCCGTCAGCACATAATTTCGTACCCGAAGAGGGATCGGCATGAAGAACACTCCTTTGGGATGGCTCAGTCAGTCTTCATAACCTCTGTCAAGCTGGGCCTATGAACAGTAACGCTGAGAATGAACTACAGGTAGATATCGTGCATGCGCTTTACCGGTACGAGCATAAAAAGCGGGGCGAGGTTCGGTGGATCGAGGTCCGTGAGTTGAGTACTGAACAATGGGATGCAGCCATGGCGGCTCATCTTGACGTTTACAGGTTCACCCGCGGACTAGACGCATTCCCGTCGTTCGCATGGGGGACCTTAAAATGTGCGGGACGAGCTCCTGCGCCAGCTGCGAGAACAGACCTACCCTGATGAGTGGATGGCCCAACTCATCGAATACCGGATCCTCAACTACAGCACTGCGTTGAAGCTCTACGATGAGCACGTTACTGCGGAAGTGAATCGTACGGGTGATGAAGAGCTGAAGGCGCGAGTGGCGGCGGAGTTTTCGGAACTGTGACCGCAGCTTCGGATACCGACTCATCTACTCCATGCGAAACGCGTTTCAGCACGGTGTGCGTGGTCTAGTGTCCTTAGCGATGACAGCACGACTAGCGGACGGTTCCGACACAAAGACAGAGTCGAAGGCTCATGCGTATCTCGTAAAGGATACTTTCGCAGCTGGCCGGGGCAATGCTGCCGTTCGTTGTCAGGTCCGCGAAACAGGCGAAGATATCGACCTATTTGAGCTCAGCGACGAGGCGTTTGGCGAAATTCAAACACTTCACACCCGCCTGGCCCCGCTGCTCCATCCGGGAGCCCCTGCATCAGCCCGGGTGCTCATCCCGTATATCAAGGAGCTAGGGGTGGTCAACCGCACTTCCACGAGTACATTCGAGGGAGCCCTACGAAGGGGATCCTTGGCACGACAACATTAGACCCTGGGGGTTTGAATACGTCGCCCAACAGGCAGGCGCCCGAGCAACCTATGATGGAAAGCCGCCGACTGATGTACTGGCGGCTTTGCCCTCCTACCCAGTCTCCAGACACTTGCGCTAGCTCGGGGCCAAGTGTTGGGTAGGCAACTCCAGGCATTCTTCTTGCATTCTCCGAGCTTGTCTGCTGTTTTATCCGGGTTCCATAGAGAGATATCGGTAGACGGTGGCGCGGCTTGTTCCGAGGATTTTGCCTATGTCTGCTGGTTTCAAGCCTTGTCTTTTGAGTACATGGGCTTGCTTGACGTTGGGGTGGGTGGCGGTGACTTCTTCTGAAGAGCGTAGCCGGGTCTGGAACTGCGTGAACAACGTGGCATTGGGGCAACCTGCAGCCACTCGGGAACCGCTAGCTGCTACTGTGACGAAACGGAACTAACTGTCGTGCCCGGAGTAGTGGGGTTGCCAGCTGTCAACAGGTGGTTGGGGACTTTGTTTCTTGGCATCCTGCCGCGGATTTCGAGCAGTTCCCGGGCGTGGGCGCGCAGGCGTTTGTCCTCTTCGGTTGCCGGTATCCAGGGCTGAACTGGCACCGAGTTTCCTGCGTCATCGCGTGCCACCATCACGGTCAGGCAGTAGGTGGTCAGGTTCATCTCACGTTCTTTGGGATCTCCAGACCGTACGTGGACTGCAATGTGCATGCCTTTCGTTCCCGTGTAGACCAGCCGAGCCTCCACTTCCACCACGTGGCCGATCAGCAGCGGCCGGTAGAACCTCACGCCGCCAGAAAACACCGCCACGGTGTCATTCCCGCAGTAACGGGAGGCGCACACGTAGGCGGCTTCGTCGATCCACTTCATGACGATACCTCCGTGGACCTTGCCGCCCCAGTTCACGTCTGTAGGGGCTGCCATGAATCTCAGGACTACGCGCTCGGCCGTTCCCGCATCGGTGTATTCCTGCGCCTTCATGGCCGCCACGATCTCTTCCCGGACTTTGATTCGGGCAAGCGCATCATCGTGATGTTCAATTTCCTTCAGTGTGGTTGGCTCAACCGGGGCNACCGGGATAGGTTTGCCGTCTGCGCCCACAGCCACGAAGATGACGATGCACTCGCTGCGCATCGTCGGGGTGCCGCCTTTGGGGTCACCCGAGGAAACGACCGTGCGGATGTGCATCGATGACCGTCCGGTGTAGACGATAGTGGCCTCCACTTCCACCATGTCCCCGCTATTGACAGGATCGGCAAAGCGGATGTTGCCCACATAAGCTGTCACGCAATAAGACTTGGACCAGCCGACGGCGGCGGCGTAGGCTGCCTTGTCCACCCACTCCAGGACCGTCCCAGCATCCACGGAGCCGCTGTGCCCGACGTCGGTGGGGGCGGCAAGGAAACGAAGGGTCACCGAATTGGCGGCAGTCTCACTCATGAGACGAGTCTATTGAAGTGGCAGGCCGTTCAAACTCGGTGAGGTCTCATACGTTGTTCCGCCCGTCATAATCGCCACCCCGTGATGGACGCTGGATCGAGGCGGAGGGGCGCGCAAAGAACGACCAGAAGACGCGGGAATCAATGTATGAAAGAGGCGCAAATAATTGTTGATAACTAACGATGGGTTTTCAGTGCTCAACATGCTCACACGTCAACCAAACCTTGTTCCTACACCACTGAACTTCATGGTCTTGTGTCAGTGGTGATCTCTGTTTATCAGGTTGTACCCGATGGAACAGGTGGAGGCCGTTGCGAAGTTATGTCTTGGTTCTGAACGAAAATGTTGCATCCCCGAGCGCCAGAACTCGGCGCACCCGAGGCCGGATTTGATGATGTACGTCAACTAAAGCGAGCCAAGCGGAGCTAGTCTGGGTCATCTCCGCTTCCCTCTGATCACTTCATCGCCTTGGCTGAGGCGGATTTGCATCTCGGCGGCCTGGCCCGTGGTGTCCGCCAGCGCAGATATTAACGGGATCCGGTGGAATCATGCGCATCACTGGGAATGGGAAAAGTGGATAAACTTCTGGCTGGCCATGGGCTAGTGTTTTCCATGACTGCACTTGTACCGATCACCCTGCGCGGCAAGTACGTAACCCTTGAGCCGCTGAGCATGGACCATCACGATGGCCTTGTCACTGCGGCATCCGACGGCGAGCTGTGGAACCTTTGGTACACATCAGTCCCGCGGCCCGAAGCCATGAGCGCCGAGATTGAACGGCGCTTGGCTGCGCAGGGCTCCGGCTCTGAGCTGTCCTTCACCACTAGGTTTAACGACACTCTGACAGGGGAGCCAAGCCAAATCATAGGGCTGACCAGTTACTACGCCATTGATCTGGAGGTACCCCGGCTGGCTATTGGTGCAACATGGAATGCGGCCAGTGCTCAGGGCTCGGGGACAAATCCGGATAGCAAANGACTGTTGCTCAGCCATGCCTTTGAGACGCTGGGCTGTGAAGTAGTGGAGTTCCATACGCATTGGATGAATGTGCAATCCCGAGATGCCATCGCCCGGCTGNGGGCCAAACAAGACGGAATTTTGCGGGCACACCGCCGCCTGGCCAATGGCACGTTGCGCGATACCGTTGTGTTTTCCATCATTGCCTCCGAATGGCCGCAGGTCCGCAGCGCCTTGGATTTCCGCCTCGCCAAGAAGCGCTGACGTGGGGACTGTGAACCAGCTGGCCTGCAGTGGGAAGGCGCCGTCAACGCCCGTCTGCTAACGGGCGACATCTACCGTATGGGCCGCAGCGAGTGGCTGACCGAACACGGGTGGGGGCAACTCTTTGACGACGGCGTCCGCACAGTCATCGATTTGCGGAACNCCGGGGAGCGCAAGCGCAGGCCCACCGACCCAGTGATGGGTGCGGATGTGTTGGCGCGGTTCGCCGTGGTGCAATCACCAACGGAAGACCCGCAGGATCCGCGCTATCGGGAATTGTTTTACNCCTATATGAACCATCCGCGCCTGTACCAGGACATTGTGCGGCTGTTTCCGCAACAAGTGGCGGCGGTGTTCAAAGAACTGGCGGCGGCGCAGNGGGCTGTGGTGATTCACTGCTCGGCCGGGCGGGACAGAACCGGGCTGATTGCGACGATGTTGCTGGCGTTGGTGGGGCAGGCGGATCGTGCCGAGGCTCAGGATGAATTGGCGACGCGGGGCATCAACGACTGGCATTTGGTGGCGCCAGTAAAACATCCCTATGAGCGGCACATTGAGCCGGCGGAATTGTCTGATGTGGTGCGGGGCCGTGGCCAGGCTGTGCGAGCATTTGCTGACACCATGGATGTACGGAAATTCCTGCTGGCGAACGGTGTCACTGCTTCGGAAATTGACGCTGTTATTGAGCGGAGTCTCTGAGCCTTCGGCTCAAGAGCCCGGAGCCAAATTAGGAAATAGACCCCGCCCTGACTCGCTCGAAGTGGCGCTGCCGGAACGTCCAGTAGCGGTTGGCGAACCAGGCGAACCAGGTGGCAATGGCTTGGGCTGGTGTTCAATGCATGGCAACTATCCATCATGTGCGGTGACGCACTATGGGCAAGAAACTGTTGTTGAGGGGCTGATCACCATTTCATTGGCGGCACAGCTGGAGTATTTTCACAGCCACCGCCGTAGCTTGTTGCCACCTTCTTCGCGGCACAGGTACGTTGTAAACACCACTGGTTGGATGAAACGCCCAATGACTCGAGGAACTTTGCGTCTCCCTAAGAATTTCAAGAACTGGCTCTTCAACACCNCGGGAGTTGTCAGCACAGAAAGCCTTGACGGCATTATTGGCCGTGCTGTGAAGCGGGCCGCGGCAACCGGCAGCGGAAGCACTGAAATGGCCCAGCTGTTGGGTGAACTCCGGAAAACAGCAGACGCAACGTCGTGGACGGACCCGGAACTTGAAGACTACTTGTTCTGCGCTTCCGTGACAGCCACAGAAACCCTTGCAATGACTCCCTTTGACACACAGTTGTTGGCCGCGGCCAACATGTTGCGTGGCACAGTGGTGGAAATGGACACCGGCGAAGGTAAAACGCTGGTGGGCGCTCTTGTTGCTGGGGCACACGCCCTGAGCGGGCATCGCGTCCATGTACTGACGGTCAACGACTACCTCTCTGCCCGCGACGCTGCATGGATGAAACCATACTTTGACGCCCTGGACGTGAGCGCAGCATCCGTCACCGACAGTTCCACAGCGCCAGAGCGTCAGGACGCCTACCGCGGGGACATTGTGTACATCTCTGTCAACGAGCTGGGGTTCGACGTCTTAAGGGATAGGACGTGCACCGAACCCGAGCAGGCTGTCCTGGAANCCTTTGATGTTTGCATCATTGACGAGATTGATTCGGTGCTAGTGGATGAAGCAACCGTGCCCCTGATCTTGGCAGGACGGGCACGGGACGAACTTCAAAGTGTGGATGTTGCCGACTTCGTCAGAACCCTTGAACCCACCATCGATTACACCGTTGAAGCCGATAAACGCAACGTCTCCTTGACCGATGCAGGCCTGCGCAGCGTTGAAGAGAGATGGCCTGAGATAGAACTGTATTCAGCGGCTGGCACACCACTGTTTTCATCCATCAACGTGGCTCTGCACGCACAGGTTCTCTTGCAGCGCGACGTGGATTACATTGTGCGCGACGGCAAAGCCGAGATTGTCTCAGATTCCCGTGGCCGTGTGGCAAACCTGCAGCGCTGGCCCGACGGCTTGCAAGCCGCCGTGGAAACCAAGGAGGGGTTGCATAAAACCGAACAAGGTGAGGTCCTTGACCAGCTGTTGGTGCGGGATCTGATCAAGTCTNTTGCCCGCGTCACTGGCATGAGCGGAACAGCGGTGGCCGTTGCGGAGTACCTGCGCACCCACTACAACCTCGGCGCTGGCCGGATTCCGTCCCACAAAACCTGTATCCGTCAAGACCGTCCTGAGCAGGTTTATGCCACGGGAGTTCAGCGAGATGCCGCAGTCATTGAGGCTGCGGTGCAGACCCACGCCACCGGTCAGCCGGTTCTGATCGGCACCCATGATGTGGCCACCTCCGAACGGTTCGCGGCTCTGCTGGTTGAGCGAGGCATTACCGTTCAGGTTCTCAATGCCCGCAATGACAGCCTTGAAGCGCACATTATTGCCCAGGCCGGTCGCAGAGATGCGCTCACCGTATCAACGCAGATGGCCGGGCGCGGCACTGACATTCTGCTCGGCGGAACCCCGTGGTGGCACCCCAGCGGGTGGCACCCGCTGGGGTGGCGCTTCAATGGATGGCACCACTGTGCCCNNGGCAGCCCTGCCGATGCTGCCGGGCACAGCAACGTGGCCGCTCTCGGCGGGCTACTGGTCATCATCGTGGGCCGCTACTATTCGCCGCGCCTGGACGCTCAGCTGCGCGGGCGTGCGGGGCGGCAGGGCGATCCCGGCGCCAGCATCATTTTCTCCAGCATGGAGGATCCAGCGGCCAATGGGCAGGAGGCGCATGGCCTGGAACTCAGTGATTCCGTTGCCCAGGAAGCTGACGACGCCGGACTGGTCACCAAGGTGGGCGTCTCAAAGCTCCTGGACAGGGCTCAGCGGCTAGCCGAGCAGGAACGCTTCGCAACGCAGCAAAACTCCTGGAAATATAACGAGCTGATCGCTTACCAACGCCAAGTGGTGTTGTCCGAAAGAGGCAAGGTTCTGCGCAAGGATGCTGGCGACCTGGAGATTTTGNAAAGCCTCCAGACCGGTTCCAGCCGCTTGGCGGAACTGCGCATCGCACTAGGAGATGCAGAACTGGCCCGTGTTTGCAGGGCTGTGATGCTTNTTGAACTGGATGCCCAGTGGAGTGACCATCTGGCGTTACTCGCAGAACAACGGGCAGCCATCCACCTGCGGGCTCTGGGGCGGCAAAACCCGTTGGATGAATACCGGCGAGAAACTATTAATTCCTTTGAGGGCTTCTTTGACAGGGTGAATGAAAGTGCTTTGGAAATTCTTGAGGCGCTTGAAATGACCCACGACGGCGTGGACCTGGAAGCTGCTGGTATCCGCCGGGCGTCCTCCACCTGGACGTATGTTGCCAACGAGGACCCATTCGGCAATCAGNGGGACCAAGCCGTGAAGTGGTTGCTGAAANAGATGGGCCGGTAGCCTTCCGGAGGGCCCCGGGAAGTGAATACTGAAGAAGAGTTCAGTCAGTCATGCATTGGAGGTACCCGCCATGGCCAAATTAGTTTACGCCGCCATTACATCCTTGGACGGCTACATCGAGGACAGGGATGGCAGCTTCGATTGGGGCGTGCCCGATGACGAGGTGCACAGCTACATCAATAACTTGGAACGGGGCATTGGCACTTACCTTTACGGCCGGCGGCTGTACCAAACCATGAAAGTGTGGGAATCCGTCTATGGCAAAGCGGACCAGACTCGCGTGGTGCGCGACTTCGCGGCTATTTGGCACCAAGGACAANAAGTGGTCTTCTCCCGGACCCTGGAGAAGGTGGACACTGCCAAGACGCGCATCGAGCGCACCTTTGATCCGGAGCTCATCCGCACCATGAAAGAGCAGGCTACGGACGACCTCTCGGTGGGTGGGGCCGAGCTTGGCGCTCTTGCCCTCAACGCCGGGCTGGTGGATGAGATCCACCTCTTCCTTGCACCCATAGTTGTGGGTGGAGGGAAACCGGCCCTGCCCCATTCATACACAACCCGGCTGGAACTGCTGGACCAGCGGGCCTTTGATAACGGCGTCGTCCATCTGCATTACCGGGTGCGGCACTAGCTAACCAGGCGTAACGGGCGTTTCCCGAGCTGGACCGTGACTTCCTGACCCCAGGAAGCGGTCAGCCGGTCCTCCTCCATGCCGTCGCCAAACACCACCAGCTTGTCCGATTCAACGGTGATACGCAGCGAGTCACCCGCATCCAGGCGCCCCTCCGTCAGGGAAGCCCCTGTGGCGGGNGAGGGCCACGCCTCACGGACAAACCAGGCGAGACGTGGATCGGTCGGCTCCGGTAACGCCCGTCCGCCACGGTCCAGGGCGATCGAGGCGCACCACCCGGTGGCCCCGGTCCCGGTGGAGACGATCAGCCCGGACGACGACTGCCGCTCGGTGCCGCCNCCGGGTGTGCTGATTCGGTACCTGGCCGATTGATGTGAGGGGTGCCCGAGGAACACCTCATTGAGCCCTGAAAGCTCCTGACCGTCATCAAGCCGGGCTGTCACGGTGGTGAGCTCGCGGCACACCGGCACCGTCCCGTCTGCCATTTTCGCCAGCAGCAGCGATGCCGCGTCCGGNGTGTGCCGGACCAGCACGCCTGGATTGGCGCCGGGCTCGGGNTCAATCCCGAGCACGGGCTGACCGTTGAGGTACTTTGCCACATTGGCGACCAAGCCGTCCTGGCCCACAACCGCGACGACGTCCTCGGGTGTGGGTAGGAAGCGGCTCAGATCCGCCCGCTCCACCTCAGCGTGCCGCCATGCGGGCGGTACACCGGAGCGGACCATGGCCAATGCGGCGCTGAGACGGTCGTGGCGCTGTTGGACCTCACCCAGTGTGCGGCCCCGGGTGCGCAGGAAGAACTCGGCCTGGCCGCGGGTTGCGTGCCGGTCCAGAAGTTCCTGGAGCTCGGTGCGCCGGTGGACGATGACAAGACGTGGGGTGGCCATGGCAATACCCTATTTCCCGGTGCCGGTGCCGGTGCCGGTAGCCGTGGCAGTAGCACTGAGTGTGCCAGGGGCGCCGAACAGTCCAGCCAGCGCCCCGCTGAGCAGGTCCGGGGTGATGGTGAGGTTACCGATGTTAGGCAGCGATCCGGCCGCCTCCCTCAGGGCCAACGCCATCAGCGTGGCCTGCTCCATGTCCCGGTAGACCGCCATGGTGGCACCTTCGCGGGCTGCATCGGCCTCGCCCACCAGCTGAATCTTCTTGGCTTCGGCGGCGGTGCTGATGTCCTGACGTTCAGCGGCGGCCTGCGCATGGATGAGCTCCGCAGCGGCTTTNTCCCCGGCCTGGCGCCGCGCGTTGGCGCCTTCTTGGCCAACCAGCTGTTCGCGGCGGGTGGCCAGTTCAATCTGGCTGGCCATCTCATTTTCTGAGATGGTGCGTTCGCGTTCGACGGCGAGTGCCCGGCGCTCGTACACGGCCCGGTCCGCTTCAGCCTGGAGGTGTTCGCGGACCGGCGTCTGTAAGGCGCGTTCAACGTCAGACTCCGGCCGCACGGCCAATACCTGCACGCCGAGGATTTCTATGCCCGTGGACTGCAGCCGGGCGTCCGCCTGCAGTGCGCCGGTGAGGACACCACGGAGCTGGCTGACGCCACTGGCCAGTGCCTCGGCGATGGTGGTGGTGGCGATCAGGTCCAGTGCGTGGCTCTGGCACAGCTGCCCAATGATGGTGGCGACCTGCTCCCTTCCTGTTGCGGCGTCTGTCCCTGCCGGGCCCGGGCTTGATGGGCGCAGGCCGAAGTCGAGCCGGCGCGAGACCGCCACCGGGTCAATGAAGCGGTAGGTGACATTGGCCTGAATGCTCACGTCCTGGTGGTCACGGGTGATGGCGTGGAAGAGGGTTGGTAGCTCTTGATCGTCCACGGGCACCTCGCTGAGCACCGAGTTTGCTGGCCGGTACCAGAATGATTGGCCAACGCCCTGGTGTTTGACGGCGCCTTTNTGCAGGTGCACGACGTAGCCGGTGGGGCCGCCGAGGAAGTGGTTGATCCAGGGGTATCGCTTGATGTTGGCCACGGTATTCTCCTTAATTCATTCTTTTCGTCAAAATGACGATAACCAAAGCGTAGATGCATCACGGCTTTATTGTCAACATGACGATAACTGTTTACGATAGGACCATGCCCCAATCTCACCCGTGCCCGAGCNGGTTCCCTGTGGCGGTGGACGTTGCCGCTCTCACCGTGCTGAACGGCGCACTGAACGTCCTGCTCATCACCCGCCTTATCGAGCCCTTCCGGGGTCAGCTAGCCCTGCCGGGCGGTTTTGTGCTGGCGNGGGAGGACCTGGCGGCGGCGGCGAGCCGCGAACTGGCCGAGGAGGCAGGTGTGGCGGATGTCCCCGGACACCTCGAGCAGCTGGGTAGCTACGGGCCTGCTGGCCGTGATCCCAGGNGGNATGTGCTCGCCGTGGCGCACCTGCTGCTCGCCCCCAACTTTCCGGTGCTGGCGGCTGGCAGTGACGCCGAACATGCCAGGTGGTACCCGGTCAGCCGGATACTCGAAGGCGAGCTGCAGCTTGCCTTCGACCATGAGCGGATCCTCACCGATGCACTGGAGCGGGCCAGGTCAAAGCTTGAATACTCACCGCTCGGGGCCGCATTCTGCGGCAGCGAATTTACCATTGCCGCCCTGCGCACCGTGTACGAGGCGGTCTGGGGAACGCGCCTGGACCCGCGCAATTTCCACCGCAAGGCCACCGGCACACCAGGCTTCCTAGAAGATACAGGGCGCATGACAGCAGGAGACACAGGGCGGCCAGCTGCGCTTTTCCGGCTGGCCGAAGCGGCCCGTCCGGTAGCGGGGCAGCCCAGCAGGGCCGTGCTGAACCCTCCGCTGATGCGCCCGCGGGACTGACCTCCGCTGATGCGCCCGCGGGACTAAGCGCCCAGCAGGCCCCAGAGCAGCCAGCCCGAAAGGGCTGCGGAGGCTGCGATGACCAGGGCAAATCCCGTGAGCCACAGCCATGACGGGACCCCGGTGGACTGGGCAAGAATGAAGGCGTCGGAACTGGCAAGCTGGTTGCGGCGCCGGGTGTGGACGGCGGCCACCTTGAAGAAGTCCCGCACCGAACCAACACCCAGGGCAATGCCTAGGGCCAGGGTGAGGTAGCTGACAGTGATGGGGTCCGCGAACATGACCAGTGATTGGGCGATGGCTGCGCTGACCAAGGCCACCACGATGCCGGTGAAATTGCGCAGGAAAATCAAGGCCACCAAGAGGATGAGGGCGCCGATGGATGCCGCTGCCCCGGCCCATCCGGCCGACACCGACCAAACGAGTGCTACACCCACCACAGCCGGGGCCGGATAGCCCCAAAANCCTGACCAGGTGGCACTGAAACCGCGCCGCCCGCTGCTGACCAACTGGCCGGAATGGTCCAACCCGATCTTCAAACCGTGAATGAAACGGCCCGTCATGAGAGCGGCAAAGGCGTGCCCCAGTTCATGAACAAAGGTCACGTAGAGCCCGAACCAGCGCCATGTCACGCGGGGAATACTCAATACCACTGCCGCGGCAACGATGCCGAGCAAAAGCACGGCCGGGACTGCGGGGACTTCTGTGTGGGTAAAACCATTGAGCACGGCTTGCCACCAGGTGGCAGCCACGTTTCCCCATTGTTCTGCGGCATTAGTCATTGATTCAGGCTAGAGGATGAAACTGGTGCCTCATGCACAGGGTGCACCAGCTGCACGCTCACGCCGATGGCCCCGGTAGGCTGACGGGTGTGAACCCTGCCCCGAATGAGATCCGCCGTTTCGAACTGACCCTGCGCAAACCTTGGCCGGGCTGGGTGCCGAAACCAACGGTCGTGGTCAATGGCACAGCCCAACCGACGCAGTGGGGCACACGGAACTGGAAGGTGCCCGGCACCGACCCCGCCGACGTGACGATCTTCTTGTTCAACCGCATGTGGCGCTTTGGTGAAGTGGCGTTCACCGTGGGGCCAGGCGACGGGCAACAGTTTAGATACAGTGCGCCGTGGCTGCCGTTCGGGCCGGGTAAGGTCCGCGAACACCACTAATTTGCCCGCGTCGGTGGCATTTCGGGGTCAGTTCCAGCACGCCTGATGCACTCGTGCCACGATCTCCTTGCGCGCTTCCCGCCCGATCGCCGTCGGCAGCAGTGGGTACACATGGATTTGGCCCGCGAGCTCGATGAACTCGACAGCAACGCCCGCCTTGGCTGCTTTCTCTGCANNAAGAAGACCGTCGGGGTAGAGGATGTCGCGGGTTCCGGTGAACACTGTGATGGGACCCAGACCCGCCAGCTCGCCGTTGAGGGGNCTGACAGTAGGGTCATTCACCTCCAGAGTGTCTTTCCACAGGTCAATGAAAAGCTGCGTGCCCTTCGTGCCGAGCCAGGGATCGCTTGGCTGAACGGCGGCGATATCGGGATTCTTCATGGACAGATCAACGGCCGGGGAGATGGCGATGGTCCGGGGCAAGATGACGCCGTGCCGGTCACGAAGCTGCAGGACACTTGAGAGCACGATCTGCCCTCCAGCGGAGTCCCCGGCCAGGACAGTGGGCCCGTGCAGGTGGATCGCGGCGAGGACCGCACCGGTCACGCCGTCGACCACGTCCTGTGCCGTCCCGTACGGGATGAGGGGNTAGATCAGGACCTGGACGGTGGTCCTGGCTTCGGCAGCAATTTGGGCGATCAGCTGCCAGTGCTGAGGTGCGATCTCGCCAACCCACCCTCCGCCGTGGACATACAAGACGCTGCCNGCGGGGCTCGCGTTGCGGGGCGTCACCGAGTAGACGGGCCAGCCCGCATCATTTTGTGCGGCCGAGACAAGCACGTCCGCCCTGAGCCGACGNGGCGGGCCATAAGGCCGGGGNCGAAGGATGCGTTCACGCAGGCGGGCGTCGGCTCCGGCTTCCGTGACAAAGGCTGAATTTGCTTTCGTCACGCGCAGCAACGCCGCGATGAGTCGATCGGGAAGGATCATGAGGCGGGGCTACGATTCTTGGCAGGAGGTGGCGGCCGCAAGGGTGAAAACCTTGCCAGGACGGTGACTTTGGTTGGTGTACACGGTCATGCTAATTGATGATCTGCGCGCCGCAGCCTTGACGTGGCTCAAGAACGCGAAGACTTCTGCGCCGGGATGCTTTTCCACGCTCCCCAGCCGTAGATGGCTAGGGCCACGACGGCGATGGACAGGAAAATCAGCACCGAGCCACTGGCCGCAAGCACCGCACCCACAATGCTCACGAGCGTGGAAATAACAATCAGGAACCACGCCCAACGGCTGCGGTGGGCCAAGCCGAGCAACCCTGCCGGCAGCAATCCCAGCAACACCGCCGAGACGAAAAGNGCCATCAGGTCAGTTCCAGGACCCAGAATCAGCGTGCTGGAGGCATGCCAAGAAAGGAACGGGAGCATGGTCGCCACGGCGAAAATCACGGCTACGGCCAGCGGGGCCAGTAAATCGGAGCCCCGGAAACGGCGCAAGGTGATGCCACGTAGCCTAGCTGCGGTGAGTGGGTACTTTGAAAAGAGNAGCAACCCGTAGATGCCAATACCAGCACCTAAAATNAGCCGTACGGCAGTCCCCGCCGCGATCAGGAATATGGAACTAGCAGTGTTGGTGCCCAAACTCAGCAGGTTGAGCTGGCCCAGCAGCGCAGCTAGTTCGGAGAATACGAATGAGCCCGCCACCAACCACCACCCGGCCTCGTGGCGCCGGGCCAGCAATGCCAGGCCAACACACAACGTCAGTACCCCCACCAGGGAGAAGACGGTCACTGCTGCCTCGAGAGGCCCGCTGATGCGGCCAAACAAAAGTTCACTCATTCCGTCCATGATTCAACTCTAGGGCGAAGAAGTAAACAGCAGTGCCATCATGGTGATTCGCACCGCACTGCGTGCCGGAGTGAACCGTTGCGTGCTTGGATGGGGTAGACACGCGAAAGGTAAGAAATTGACAATGACCCGTGGAATTTATGTCAGTGCCACCACTCCTGGCTCCGGAAAGACTATTGTTTCCCTGGGGCTGGCGGATGCCCTTCACCGGCGTGCGGACAAGATCGGGTTCTTTCGCCCCATCACCTCCGCCGCCGATCCCGAGCACGATCCCACGGTTCTGATGCTGCGGCGCATCTATAAACTGCCCNCGGAAACCTGCCGTGCGGGCATGACAACCAAGGAAGCCCGCGCCCTTNTGGCGGCCGGAAGGCGCGCAGAAATCGATGCCCGTGCTGTGGAGATCTTCAGCGAAATCGCTAAGAACGCCGATGTTGTCATCGTTGAAGGCACGGATCTGACGGGCCAGGACGCAGCGGTGGAATTCGATCTCAACGCCCGTCTGGCGAACAATCTTGGCCTGCCCATGTTGGCGGTTGTGGGTGCCCGCGGGTTGACGCCGGCGGAGATTGCCGACGCCGTGGACGTTGCCCGCAAGGAACTTGCCGCCGAGAAATGCTCGCTGCTGGCCATGATGGTCAACCGTGCCGATCCAGGGGACCTTGCCTCTATCCAGGCGACCGTGCGCCCGGGCCACAGCAGCCTACCGGTCTATGTGATTCCAGAAATTACCGAAATTTCCCGCCCGACTGTTGGTGAAGTTGCCAAGGCACTGGGCCTGCGCCAGCTGGCCGGCAGCCCCGAGCTGGAGCGCGATGTTCACGCCATCAAAGTTGCCGCCATGACGGTGGGCAATTTTCTGAACCTGCTTGAATCCAATGACCTGGTCATTGTCCCCGGAGACCGTGCCGATGTCATGGTCGCCTCGCTGGCCTCAGCGTTCTCGCCGGAATTCCCTGTCCCCAGCGGCATGGTCCTGACCGGTGGGCTACCGCCTGACCCTCATGTGCTGCCGTTCCTGGCACACGCGCCCTTCCCAGTTNTTGCTTCCGACGCCGACACCTACAGTGTTGCCCATGCCGTCAGTGAAGTGCGCAGCGAGATTCATACCGGACAGCGCCGGAAACTGGCCGCTGCCCTAGGTACGTGGGCCCGCTCTGTTGATGAGAGTGAGCTGTTGGCACGGCTGACGCTGCCACGGCCAGCCACCATGACCCCGCTGCGGTTCCTCCATGAACTCATTGAACGGGCCCGGCGCGAACGCAAACACATTGTGCTGCCGGAAGGAACAGACGCTAGGGTGCTTGCTGCGGCTGAAATTCTGCACCGCCGCGACGTCTGCGATTTGACCGTGCTCGGTTCGGTAGAAGAGGTTCAGGAAGCCGCCGCAGCCCACGGCGTTGAGCTGGACGGGATCACCATCGTGGACCCGGTACGCTCTCCGCTGCGTGAGGAGTTTGCCATTGAATACCAGCGGCTGCGCGCGCACAAGGGCGTGGATCTTGCCCGGGCCAGGGAAATTATGGTGGATGGTTCCTACTTTGGCACCATGATGGTCCAACTCGGCTACGTGGACGGTATGGTCTCCGGCGCTGCCCACACCACGGCCAACACCATCCGTCCGGCGTTGGAATTTGTCAAGACCCGCCCGGGTGTCCGCATTGTCTCCTCCGTGTTCTTGATGCTCCTTGCCGACCGGGTGCTGGTGTACGGGGACTGTGCCGTCAATCCCGAACCAAACGAGGAACAACTAGCAGATATTGCCATTGCTTCCGCGGAGACGGCCGCCCAATTTGGGGTTGAGCCACGCATTGCAATGCTGTCCTATTCCACCGGGNGATCAGGCTCCGGTACTGCCGTGGACGCGGTACGCAAGGCGACTGAGCTTGCCCGCGCAGCCCGACCTGACCTGGCCATTGAAGGGCCCATCCAGTACGACGCCGCCGTGGATGCCTCCATTGCAGCCTCCAAACTGCCCGCATCCACGGTGGCCGGACAGGCCACGGTGTTCATCTTCCCTGACCTGAACACCGGCAATAACACGTACAAGGCTGTGCAGCAATCCTCAGGAGCCGTAGCCGTGGGCCCTGTTCTACAGGGCCTGAACAAACCCATCAATGACCTCTCCCGCGGCTGCACGGTAGAAGATATTGTCAACACGGTGGCCATCACAGCCATCCAAGCCCAAATCCCGGCCGCTCCCCAGACTCGCAAGCTCGCCCGGGGACCCTGCGGCCGGGGCCCTGTCGTGGAAAAATCCAAGTGAAGGATTCCTAATGCGCGTGCTGGTCATCAATTCAGGCTCCTCCTCACTGAAATACCAGATCCGGGACACCGACACCAACGAGGTGGCCGCCAACGGCTTGATTGAGCGTATTGGTGAAGGTGGGCCTGGACCTAGGAACCATGGTGAGGCCATGGATCAAGTGGCGACTGCGCTGGAAGGTGAGTTGGCGCAACGGCCCATTGACGCCGTCGGACACAGAGTGGTTCACGGAGGGGAACGTTTCAGTGAACCTGTCCTGGTGAATAATGAGATTACCCGTGCCATTGAACGGCTGAACCCGCTGGCGCCACTACACAACCCGGCCAATGTGTTGGGGATCCGCGCCATCACGGCGAAATGGCCGGATATGGCGCAGGTTGCCGTTNTTGACACCGCGTTCCACCGCACACTACCTGAACACGCGTGGCGTTATGCGGTCCCGGATTCGCTCTACCGGCAGTACGGGATCAGGCGTTACGGCTTCCACGGTACATCGCACCAATTCGTGACCCAGCGTGCTGCAGAGTTGCTTGAGGTGCCACTGGCCGGGTTCAACGCCGTGGTGGCGCACTTGGGCAACGGTGCTTCGATCACGGCCATTCAGGGCGGTGCCAGTATTGACACGTCCATGGGCTTCACGCCGCTAGAAGGCCTGGTCATGGGCACCCGCAGCGGCGACATTGACNCCTCCATCTTGATCTTCTTGCAACGCCAAGGCATGAGCGCCGATGAAATCGATACGCTGCTGAATAAGGATTCCGGGCTTAAAGCGCTCTTTGGTGACAATGACATGCGCTCCATTGCCGACGCCGCCGAGACCGGGGATGCTCGCGCCCAAATGGCCTTGGACATCACCTCCTACCGGCTGGCAAAATACATTGGTGGCTACCACGTGGCCGTCGGTGGTGCGCACGCGTTGGTGTTCACGGCCGGAATCGGGGAGAACTCCGCAGCTTTCCGGGCCCAGGTGGTGGCACGGTTGGGTGCGCTGGGTGTGAAGCTCGGTGTCGAGGCGAACCTTGTGCGCTCGGCAGCGCCCAGGGTGATCAGCTCCGCTGACTCGGCTATCCCAGTCCTGGTGGTGCCCACGGATGAAGAACAGGCCATCGCGGAAGCGACAGCCGCCGTGGTGCGTTCTAGCCATAGGTGAAGAGACCCACGCGTTCTGGGCGGTCTTCTTCCTCCCGTAGCTGACTGGCCTCAGCGGCCACCGGGCGTAGTCATTTGAGCCAGACAGACGTAGGGTGGAAGGCAAGGAAAACGCCACCCGAAGCCGTGTGAAACATGCGAAAATCCTCAACCGCTTAACGCTTTGTGCAATCACCACGGCCCTTGTCGCGGCCTTCGGGGTCGGTGCGGCGCCAGCAGCCCCGCCTCCCGTTCAGCAGGCACCGGTCACGATGGCAGCGGCGGCGGCCTTGACGCCGTCGGCCCAGTTGTCCCGCATGACCATGGAGCAGCGGGTAGGCCAGCTCTTTATGGTGGCGGCCGATGCCACTGGCGCCTCCGCCGCGACCCTGTCCGCACTGTCCAACTACCACGTGGGCAACGTCTACCTTTCCGGGCGCAGTGCCGCCGGCACTGTAGCGACGTCCGCCGTGGTCCAGCGTATGAGCGCGGGAGTCTCTCCCAGCACCACCGGCAACGTCAAGCTGCTTGTAGGCACAGACCAAGAAGGCGGCTACGTCCAGGTTCTTAGCGGTCCCGGATTCTCCACCATCCCGACGGCACTGGCCCAGGGCTCGCAGGCACCGGCGACATTGCAGGCCAATGCGCAGGCATGGGGCAATCAGCTGGCGGCCGCAGGGTTGAACCTGAACTTGGCGCCCGTGCTGGACACCGTGCCCAGCGCGGCGTTCGCCNCTTCCAACGCCCCTATCGGCTATTACCAACGAGAATACGGCTACACGCCCCAGGCAGTCATGAGCCACGGTCTTGCCTTTGCTGCGGGCATGGCGCAGGCGAATATTGTCACCACCGCCAAGCACTTCCCGGGGCTAGGCCGGGTCACGGCGAACACGGATACCAGCGGCAACGTCCACGACACCGTCACCACCAGCAACGACTCCTATCTGCAGCCGTTCCAGGCGNCCGTCGATGCCGGCACCGGCATTGTCATGGTCTCCAGCGCCTACTACGACAGGATTGACGCGACCCACATCGGCCCGTTTTCCGCCACCATAATGCAGACCATCTTGCGCGGGAACCTCGGCTTCAACGGCGTCATACTTTCCGATGACCTGTGCAACGCAGCGCAATTGGCGCCTTGGTCCCTGGCCACCAGGGCCACAAGTTTCTTCGACGCCGGCGGGAGCATGCTTCTATGCGCCAACCCGGCCTCCATTGCCGCCATGTACAACGCAGTCCTTGGCTTGGCCCAGTCCAACCCTGCCTTTGCATCCGTGGTCAATGCTGCAGCGCTGAAGGTGCTTCAGCTCAAGGCTGCCACCATCCCGTCCGCCTTCGGTCCCGGTTCCACTGGCATCGTGACGGACTTTAACGGTGACGGCACGGCCGATGTCCTGGCCGGACAGTGCCGGGAACCTGTTTCTGTACCCGGGCAGCGGCAACGGAGGCTGGTTGCCACGGGCACAGATTGGCTATGGCTGGAACATCTACAACCTCGTATTCAGCCCCGGCGATTTCAACGGCGATGGCACAGCTGACCTGCTGGCCCGGGACGGAGCCGGGAACCTCTGGTTCTATGCTGGCACCGGGCGGGGATTTTTGGCGCGGGTGCAGGTGGGGCACGGTTGGCAGGGGTTCACTGCCGTGTTTGGTCCCGGTGACTTCAACGGTGATGGAAACGCCGATGTGATGGCGCGCGATGGTGCCGGGAACCTGTGGTTGTACCCGGGTAGCGGCACTGGCGGGTGGTTCTCGCGTGTGCAGGTGGGGCACGGTTGGCAGGGTTTCACTGCCGTGTTTGGTCCGGGTGACTTCAACGGTGATGGAAACGCCGATGTGATGGCGCGCGATGGTGCCGGGAACCTGTGGTTGTACCCGGGTAGCGGCACTGGCGGGTGGTTCTCGCGTGTGCAGGTGGGGCACGGTTGGCAGGGTTTCACTGCCGTGTTTGGTCCCGGTGACTTCAACGGTGATGGAAACGCAGATGTGATGGTGCGCGATGGTGCCGGGAACCTGTGGTTGTACCCGGGTAGCGGCACTGGTGGGTGGTTCTCGCGTTTGCAGGTGGGGCACGGCTGGCAGGGTTTCACGATCCTCTTCTAGCCGCCAACCGCGGCGTAAATAGCCTCCGAAGTCCATTCGCCTTTCAGGTACATGTTCTCGCGCAGCACACCTTCGAGCTGCATGCCGAGCCGTTCACAAATGGCTGCGGAGGCACGGTTTCTGGCGTCGAGCCTAGCCTCCACGCGAGTGAAACCCAGCTGCCCAAGCGCCAACTCCAGCACCGCACGGGCAGCCTCGGTGGCGTAACCCTGTCCACGCACCTCCGGCGCCAAGGTCCAGCCGATCTCCCCNACCCTTCCAGGTGAGCCTGCGTCGCCTTCGGGCTTGCCGCCGTCGTTCCATTTCAGGGCCAACTCACCCACGAGCCCGCACCCTGAGNNCCGTTCCACGGCGAAAGTGGCCCAGTCTCCTGCTCCTTCAAACGTGTCCTCTGAAAACTGGCCGATTCTATTCATGCATTGTGCGTACGAGCGCGGTCCGCCGTACAAGTACCGGGCTGTTTCGGGCAGTTTCTGGTAGCTGAAGTAATCGTCTAGGTCATCGGTNGCAAAACGCCGCAAAATGAGGCGCTCTGTGGTCACTGGGTACGGGATCACAACCATGGTTCAACACTAAGGCGATTCATCCGGGGCGGACAGTGCCTGCCCCGTTGTGATCAAGTATGACGGCTGGGAGATAGCTCGAGCTTCCTGCGAATTGGGCCTACGCAGCCTTCGTAGCCCCATATTTGTGTCACGATGAGTGAGCCGGGCCGGACGGCTTTTGCCCGGCTCGGCCGTTTCCGGAGCATTCTCTACCGGATGCGGCCTGCACAAAGGAGCAGCCGGTGACAAGTGCACACCATATGGCAATATCTAAGCATCGCATCCGGCGTCGGGTCCTCTTCATCTCCATAGCTGCCGTGTTAGCGGTGCTGCTGACTGTGGTGTCCCTGGTTGTCTTCACCGCGGCCAAGGTCAATAACAACATTGTTCGCTCCAACGCGCTTTCGGTTATCCAGACCGTCCCCAAACTCACTCAGGACACCAATATCCTGGTTATGGGCCTGGACTCGCGCGTGGACGAGCAGGGCAACCCGCTGTCCCCAGCTCTGTATGACGCGCTCGACGCCGGTGACCAATCGATCGGCGGTTACAACGCAAACGTTTTGATGCTGGTCCACATCCCGGCTGATGGTTCAAAGGCCACTGCGATCTCCATCCCGCGTGACGATTACGTCCAGATTGCTGGCATCCCCGGCGCCGCCACTTCGGGCAAGATCAAAGAGGCTTACGGTGATGGGCTGGCCGCTGCCCAAACACAGTTGCTGGCCGAGGGAAAGGCAGACAACCAGGCCACCTACCAGCAGGCCCGCGAAGCCGGACGGACGGCCGAGATCGCCACGGTGTCCCAATTCCTGGGCAATGTTCACATCGACCACTTCGTGGAGGTCACCATGGCCGGCTTCTACAAGGTGGCCCAGGATATAGCCCCTATTTCGGTGTGTGTGCTCCAGGGAACCCAGGACACGTACTCAGGCGCCAACTTCGCCGCCGGCGTGCAGCAAATCAATGCACAACAGGCCATGGCTTACGTCCGCCAACGCCGGGACACCACCAATCCCGATTACGCGTTTTCCGACCTTGACCGGGAGCGCCGCCAGCAGGCCTTCATTGTTGACGTGCTCCACCAACTAAAACAACTTGGCACGCTGACAAACATCCCCAAGATGGAAGCAATCCTCAACGATGCCAGTAGCAACATCGTCCTCGACGCCGGTCTGAACNCCCTTGAGCTACTCCAACAAGCCACCGCGATTGTGAGCGGCAATATTTCTTTCACCACGCTGCCCATCACGGGGTTCTCCACGGCACCCAACGGTGAATCTATCAACACCGTTGATGTGCCCCAGGTTCAGGCGGCGGTGGCGGCATTGCTGGCCCCACCACCAACAACCNCCACCACCAACAACCCCACCATCCACCACGTCACCGGGCACGGCGTCACCAAGCACACCGGCGTCACCAAGCACACCGGCCGGACCAAGCCCCACGCCGTCGTCCTCGCCTAGCCCCACCGCGGCCAGTACGCCAACAGCCCCGCCACAACCACATATTCGGACTGGACGGGGGCACTTGAGNGAGGCAGCATTCCCTGCGTTAAGTAGGTGTTAGCCCTTGACGGCGCCTGAGGTCAGCCCGGACACCACGGACTTGCGGAAGACCAACACCAAGATGGCGATGGGCAGGACAGCCACAGTACTGGCGGCAAATAACGTGCCATACGGGGTTATGTGAGGAGAGCCAAACAGGGCGATCCCCACTGGAATGGTACGGAAGTTGTTGGAACTGTTGAACGAGAGGGCCATCAANAATTCTGTCCAGCACGCGGTAAAGGTGAACACAGCGGCGGTAAATAATCCGGGCAGTGCCATCGGCATGATGATTGACCACAGCGTTCGCNNAGGGCTGGCACCGTCAATGCGCCCCATTTCCTCCATTTCTCGCGGAATGCCAAGAAAATAGTTCCGCAGGATCCAGATGGCAAANGGTAGATTGAAGGCGGCGTAAGGAAGAATCAGCGCCTGGTAGCTGTTGAGCCAGCCAAGCTCGCGCATGAGCAGGTACAGCGGGGCGATCACAGCAATGGCTGGGAACACCGAAATCATCAGCAACAGCATCAGCGTGACAAACTTNCCNCGCATGGGCAGCCGGCCCAACGCGTACCCTGCCAGTGTCCCGAGCAGCAGCACCACTATGGTGGCGGCCACGGCCACCACCACTGAGTTCAGGATGTAGCGGCCGAAGCTATTATTCACGAACGCGTTGGTGTAGCTCTCCGTGCTGATCGGATTCGGGAACCACTGCGGCGACGGTGCCGAGACGCCGGCGTCGGTCTTGAAACTTGTGGCCACCATCCAATAAATAGGCAGCATCACAAANAGTGCTGTGAGTGCGCTGGCCAGTGCCAGCCCCAGACGGTGGGCCAATGAACGTTTGCGCATAGCTAGCTCTCCTCTCCTTCATTGACCTGCGCCCTGAACACCCGCAGGAAGAGCATGCAACCAATGACCACCAGTGCGGCCGTGGTGACCGCAACCGCGGCGCCTGGACCGAACGAGAGATTCGTGAACATGGCTTGGTAGCCGAGCACGGCAAGGGATGTGGTGGCATAGCCGGGTCCACCCTGAGTCAGGACGAACGGCAAATCAAANAGTCCAAAGGCCTGCAGGACCCGAAATAGCACGGCCAGGGCAATGGTGGGGCGCAGCAGTGGCAGGGTGATGCGCCANAAGGTCTTCCAACCATTGGCGCCATCCATCTCCGCCGCTTCGTACACATCACCTGGCAGCATGACCAGCCCGGACAAGACAATGATGGCCACAAACGGTGTGGTCTTCCAGATATCTGCCACCATCATGGCGATGATGGCTGAAGCATTACTGCCCAAAATGACGGGTTGACCCAACCCCAACGCATGGAAGATGGCATCGGCTGCGCCGTAGGTGGGATCGTAAATATAGTTCCACAACTGTGCTGAGATCACCGTGATCAGGGACCACGGAATCAGCAGTAGTGCCATCATCCAGCCACGCAATCCCCGCAGCCGTTCTAGGACCAGGGCTATCAGGGTGCCCAAAACAATCTCAATCGTCACAGTGACCACGGTGTAAATAACTGTGAACACCAGTGCGTAGCGCCACTTTGCACTACCAAAGACAATGTTGAAGTTGTTCAAGGTGGCACCGTTGAGCTTGAATCCGCTGCCAAGCACCTGAACATTGCTGAAGCTCATGAGTACGGAGAAGACAATCGGAAAGATTGTCACTGCGGCAACCACTAGCAGTGCGGGTGTTGAAAATACNCACCCGAGCCTGGCCATACGCCTTCTATTGACATCATGTTTTCTTTTCACAACCGGTGGCAGGAACCTGTGCGGTTCCTTTGACGCCGGCGGGGCCGTTCGATCAGTGGCCATCGTGACTCCTCAATGGAAGTTCCTTACCGGGCCCATTGGCCACGGCAGCGTTTACCGGACACCGGCCAGGGTGCGCCTGGGGTTCGCCCAATGGCGGCACCGTAGCCGGTATCGCTGCATGAATTCCGGCTACAAACCGCCGCCTCCCAGGGCAGTTTTNATGGCGGCGTCAGCAGCCTTTAGTGCATCTGCCGGTGACATTGACCCCGCCAGTACAGAACTGACATTGGTGTAAATGGCGGTGCTCACTTGTGGATAGAACGGCGTCTGGGCCGGGCGTGCAATCAATTTGGTCTGCGGCACCACGGCAAGGACGGGGTTGCTCTTGATGACGTCCGCGGATTTCCGGACAGCTTGGTTGGTGGGAATCTCAGAGAACTGCGTGGCCAGGGTGGTCTGGGCGTCGTTACCTGTCATCCACTTGATGAAGGTCAGGTCCGCGGCGATATTCTTGCTGTGCGGGTTCAGGTACAGGTTCCACCCGCCGATGTTTGAATACCCCGGTGTTTTCTGGCCTTCGAAGGTGGGCATGGGNGCCACGCCTACCTTGTCGATCACGGCCGAGCCGGCAGCCTGCGAAGTGGAATACGCGTAATCCCAGTTGCGCAGGAACACCGAATTACCTGCAGCGAACTCATTCATCGATTGCAGTTCCTGATAGGTTGATTCGGCTTGAGGGCTGACACCGCTGTTAACGAGTTCCTGCTGGAATGTCAGCGCCTTCAACGCTTCGGGGCTGTTGACGGTGGAGGAGGTGGAATCGGAGTTGAGAACCGTTCCTCCCGCATCAGCCAAAATTTCCATGAAATTGCAGGTGGCACCTTCGTAGGAAGCGCCCTGGAATACGTACCCGTACTTCGCTTGACCCTTGGCTTGGATGGCCTTTGAATCTGCCATGAGTTCTTCCCACGTGGTGGGCACCTTCATGTTGTTCGCAGCCAGCAAGTCCTTGCGGTAGTACAAGAAGCCCTGGTCCTCAAAGAACGGGGCACCATAAACTTGCTTTTGGTACGTTGCCCCGTCCACCAGCCCGGANGCGAAAGTGTCAAAATAACTGCTGGGCAGGTACTTTGACAACGGTGTTGCCAGCTCGTGGGCGGCGAACTGTGCGGGCCAAATGACATCGCCCATGTAAACGTCGGGACCGGCACCGCCAGAAATCTGTGTGGTTAACGTGGCCCGGTTGGTGTCCGTGTCCGGGNNGGCCGAGATCAAGTCCACCTTGATATTTGGATAGGCCTTTTCAAAGGCCGTGATGAGCACTGTACGGGGATCCGCNCCGCTGCTGGTGATAGGACTTGCCCACCAGGTGACTGTCCCTGCATCTGCAGTGCCCGGTGCGGTGACAACGGCTTCTGCGGTGCTTGATTCGGAAGGNGTGGGGTTCGTGGAGGAGCTGCACCCACTCAGGACAACTGCTGTCATTGCGACGACGGCCAACGCGGTTGCCCGGATTTTGGCNCGACGGCAAGGGCCTGACCGGGTGAGGGCGCGTTTGTGAATTGCGCATGGGAATTCTCGATTCAGTTTTCGGTCTGTTCCAATTCAAAATTATTTGGACTGCCGTCACCGAACGCAATAATGGCCCGTGCTAAGTGCTAAGCACGCATGAGCCACTCACTATTGCGCACAGCGGCGGCACCTCCGGTGGAGTGAATTTCTGTCAGCTATTTTGTGACAGTGGATGGGTGCGCTGGACGGAGTCCAGCGGCTGGGCTGGCTCGGGCATGCTCGCTCGGGGAGCATTTTTGGCAGTGCCCTGCGGCGGAACTGTTGCGAATTCCTGCATCACGTCCATGTGCCCAAAACCTCGCTAGCAGCCCCACAGATTTCCAGACAGGAGCCACCTTAACTCTGAAACGCCCAGCTGGAAGTGTCAAGGACGGGATTCATGGCTAGTTCCCAGACAAGCTCTAGCCGTCAAGCCCCAGGCTGCAACACCGCATTCGACGGCGGACACCCCACCTTCCGCCACACGGTGCCCGCGCCTGCGCACTGACACGCCTCCAGGGAAAGTGATGCAAGTCTCAGTTTCATGCGTACACTTCAGACCATGAGCATGTTGGAACAACCTCTGCCAGCCCGGACTGTGGCCGGATACGCAATCGGCTCCCTCGGCACGNGGNGATTTTCGACACTTCCGGGCTTGGTGCTGATCTACTACATGACGGACACACTGGGCATCGCCGCGATCGCTGCAGGACTTCTTGTCACCACCGCCAAGATCTGGGACGTGGTTATTGACCCGGTCATTGGCGCCCGATCTGACCATTCGCTGGCGGTCACCGGCTCCCGGCGCCGTTTCATGGTCCTGGGCGGGCTGTTGCTGCCGCTGTTCTTCGTGCTCACCTTTGCTGTGCCTTCGGGCATGGGACCCGGACTGGCGNGGGTGTGGGTGCTTCTCGCCTTTATGGCTACGGCCACGGCGTTCAGCCTATTTCAGGTCCCCTACATTGCTCTGCCGGCGGAGCTGACCNCCAGCTATGACCAGCGCACCCGCTTGCTCTCGGTCCGCGTCGCTGTCCTCGCCGTGGCCATTTTGTTGTTCGGTGCTGGTGGTCCGGCCCTGCGTTCACTGGGCGGGGACAATGAGGCCGCGGGCTATTTGCTCATGGCACTGGTCGCCGGGGTGCTCATCGGTGTGGCCATGATTTTGTCCTCTCGCGTGGCTCAGCGCGGGCAGACCCGCCCGGCCGTGCCCGGCAGCATCGCCAGCAACTACAAGGACGGGCTCGGAGCGCTCAAGCGCAGCCCCGCCTTCCGCTCCCTCCTGCTCTGTTTTGCGTTGCAGNGGCTGGCCACGGGCGCCATGTTGTCCGGTGCACAGTATGTGGCCACCTGGGTGCTGCACTCGGAGTTGGCCGTGACGGCCCTGTTCATCGCCCTCATCGGCCCGGCTCTGATCTTCGCCCCGCTATGGCGCATTGTTGCTGGCCGGATCGGGAAGGAACGGGCTTTTCGCTACGCCAGCATCATGTTTGGCATCGCGGCGTTGGCACTTGTGGCCATGGTGGCTTCCNCGGGCTCGTGGGTCTACGTTCCGGTGGCCCTGGCCGGGGCAGGATACGCCGGCATGCAATCGCTGCCCATGTCCATGCTCCCCGATGTGATCTCCCACGATGCGAAANCCCACGGCGAGGGCTCGGCCGGAATTTTCGGTGGGGTCTGGACAGCGGGAGAAACCACGGGCATGGCCTTGGGCGCCACCGCCCTGACCATGGTGCTAGCTGCCAGCGGCTACGTCCAATCTGTGGCCGGGGAAACTGTGACCCAGGGACCAGCCGCCATCAACGGCATCATCCTCAGTTTCAGTCTTGTCCCAGCTGTGTTAATCGCCGTCAGCCTGTTCGTCTTCCGCAGCTACCCGCTGACGCAGCAGGACGTTGACGCCAACCCCAACACTTGCGCACCAACGTTCGGCGAAGGAACCCCATGACATCATTGACCGGCAACTCCGAAGCAATTCTTACCGAACTGGACAGGCTCCGCACGGCCGACGCCCCCACCCACGGCGGCAGGGTCCTCTCCTACGTGTACGATTCGGGGCTGGCCGCCCTTGACGAGCTTGCGTCGGCGGCCATGCTGGCGGTGCAGCCGGTCAATGGTTTGGACCCCACAACGTTCACCTCAGTTGCCGCCATGGAGCGGGAGGTTATCGCGTTCATGCGCGAGCTGTTGGGCGGGAATCCGGATGTGGTGGGTACCGTCACCAGCGGCGGTACGGAAAGCTGCATGTTGGCGGTCAAGACGGCGCGGGAGAACTACCGCGGCTCAGGCATGCCGCGGCTGCTTGCCCCGGCATCGGTGCATGCAGCCTTCCACAAGGCCGCCCACTACTTCGGTCTCACCCTTGAGCTGATCCCGGTCGACGGTGACGGGCGGGCTGATGCTGCTGCCATGATCGCTGCGATGGACTCAAACGTCGCCCTGGTGGTGGTCTCCGCCCCTTCCTATCCACACGCTGAGTTGGACCCGGTCGCCGAGATCGCCACCGCAGCCCAGNCAAAAGGCCTCGACTGCCACGTTGATGCCTGCATTGGCGGACTGGTGCTGCCGTTCTGGCCAGGACTCCCGCCGTGGGATTTCAGCATTCCCGGCGTGAGCAGCATGTCCGCCGATCTGCACAAATACGGCTATGCACCCAAGGGCGCCTCGGTGCTGCTGACCCGCGGCCGGGACCGGCAGCGTTCACAGTACTTTGCCACCACCTCATGGCCCGGTTACCCCGTGGTGAACCCGACCCTTCTGGGCTCCAAGTCAGCCGGGCCGCTGGCCGCAGCCTGGGCCATCATCAAGTTCTTGGGCACGGCCGGTTTTGCCGACTTGGCGGCATCGTGCACGCGATCCACGGCCGCACTTCTGGAGACGGTTGCCGGCATCGAGGGCTTGCGCGTGGTGGGAAATCCTACCGGCCCGCTCTTTGCCGTGGCCGTTGACAGCAGTGTCCTTGCCGAGTCCCGGATCGATCCCCACCATTGGGCGGACCGTCTGAAAATTNATGGATTCACCGCACAGCTGCAGCCCGCCTTCACCCAGGCTGATGGTTCGGTCCTGCCGCGCACCACGCATCTGACCATCACACCCGTGACGGAATCGCTTCTGGGCGAACTCCAACACGCCATGGTCCAAGCTGGTGAGGACGTGCGCGGTGTTCCGGGCATCGATCCGCAGCAGGCGCTGGCAGCAGTGGCAGGTCCCATGGCGGCATTGTTGGCAGATGCAGCGCNNAGCTCCCAGAATTCGAACACCGCCCGTCAGGTTCTGGGCGCCCTAGGATTGGACGGCGGTGCTCTGCCTGCGGCCATGGCCCCGGTGCTGGCACTCGTGGAGGCCCTGCCCGGCGCCGTCACCGAATGGCTACTCACCGAACTGCTGGCCGGTTTACTCGAGCCCTAGCTGCCGGAGTTTGGCCGGCAAAGCCCGGACGCGTCAGCAAGATCGAAAGCGCAGTAGTGGGCAATGCTTCTGGCCAACATTGCCAACTACTGCGCTTTCGAGTGAGTGCGTAGTCCAGTGGAGCTTAGCGCAGCTGGGTTGCNCCGATAGCCTCGGCTAGGAATGCGTAGTCCCAGGCGCGGGTCTTCCACCCTTCGTACCGGCCGGAGGCTCCGCCGTGTCCGCCGTCCATCTCGATCTTGAGCACTATGGGTTCAGAACCTGTGGAAACCGACCGCAGTTCCTGCACCCACTTCGCCGGCTCCACGTACAGCACGCGGGTGTCGTTGAAGCTCGTGACGGCTGCGATCTTGGGGTAGGCCACGGCCCGCACGTTCTCGTATGGCGTGTAGTCCTTCATGTACTTGTACACCTCAGGGTCGGTGATGGGGTTGCCCCATTCCTCCCATTCAAGGGCCGAAAGCGGCAACTCCGGATCCAAGATGGTGGTCAGCGCATCAACAAACGGCACCTGTGCAACCACGGCCGCGTACTTCTGCGGTGCTAGGTTTACCACCGCACCCATCAGTAAGCCGCCGGCAGAACCACCCATGGCGCCAATGCGTGCCGGATCTACCCAGCCGGAGGAAGCCAGCCAATCGGTGGCCGCAATGAAGTCGGTGAACGTGTTCTTNTTGGTTAGCTTCTTGCCGTCCTCGTACCAATGCCGGCCCATCTCGCCGCCGCCACGCACATGGGCAATGACAAACACCACGCCACGGTCCAGTAGCGAGAGCCGTGGCACGCCGAAACCAGGATCCATGCTGACCTCGTAGGAGCCGTAGCCGTACACAACGCCAGCGTTCTCACTGTTCCGCGGCAAATCCGCCCGGCGTAGCACCGACAGCGGAACCAGTGTGCCGTCGCTAGCGGTGGCCCACTCCCGCGTTGCCACGTAATCTTCGGACCGGTAGCCGCCCAAGACAGGAGTTTCCTTGCGCAGCAACAGCTCTCCTGTNGAACCGTCTACGGGCAACACATAGTCGTAGACGCGCGGCGGGGTGAAATCAGAGGTGTAGACCAGGCGGATCACCGGGGATGCAAACTCCGTCCCGCCCATCGAGGCCGTATATAGATCCTCAGCAAAGACCGGTTCCACGGCGGAGACCTGGTCCGCAGTTCCCAACCCTTCCAGCGCGGTCACCTGAATGCGCTCGATGGTGTCCTTGCGAAGGGAGACAACCATGTGGGTGGCCGTTACAGTGGCGCCGTTGATGCGGACGGAATCATCGTGCTCCACCACTGTTGCCCATGCTTGCTCGCTGACAGGCTTGATGAATTCGGCAGTGTCAACCAGAGAAATCATCGAGTTGACCGCGTGCCGGTCATGCGTGAGCAAAACCTTNTCGATCCCGTCCGCAAGGAATGGTTCGGCGTCGTACAAAATCTCGGCACTGCGTGGGATCAGCACCTGCAGGCCCTTTTCTGGGGCGGCAAAGTCCAGCAGACGCGTCTCGCTGAACTCGGAGCAGCCAATGCTGATCACCAGGTGCCGGCGGTCGGCGGAGAGGGAGAAACCTGTCCACATGGCGACGTCGTCCTCCTGATACAACACCTCATCTGTGGCTACAGAGGTGCCCAAAACATGGGTTTTNACCTGGTGTGGGCGCCAAGAATCGTCGGCGAGCATGTAGAAAAGTGTTGTGCCGTCGGGAGAGAACCCAAGNCCGTAGAACACGTTCTCGATGGTGTCTTCCAGCAGCTCGCCCGTGCGCAGATCCTTGATGCGGATTGTGAANAGCTCATCTCCGGCATTGTCAACGGCGTAGGCATACAGGTTTCCGTCGCGGGTGACGGCCGCACCGCCCAAGGANAAGAAGGGCTGGCCTGCGGCTTCGAGGTTGCCATCGAGAATGACAACCTCACCGGGAACTTCAACGCCAGGTTCAACAAGCGGAGGTGTCCAATCTGCAAGCGTGCCGTCGGTGCTGGCGGCCACGCGGCACTGGATTCCGTACGCCTGGCCTTCAACCATGCGGGCGTAATACCACCAGTCATCCTTGCGGCTGGGCACGGAGAGATCGGTTTCTTGCGTGCGGTTNTTGATTTCGTTGAAAATATCCTGGCGCAGCTGCTCTTGACCGGCCGTGACCGCATCTGTATAGCTCTGTTCCGCGTTCAGGTGGGCCACGACCTCCGGGTTTTCCTTCTCCCGCAACCACTCATAGTTATCAACGAACGTGTCCCCATGGTGGGTTCGTTCCACCGGGACTTTCTTGGCAACCGGTGGCGTTGCGGACGCCTCCGGNGTGCGCGGAGTTGTGGCGGACGTGGTTGCTGCGGCATCGGAAGTGCTCATGGCTCCACTGTATCGACGCCAGAGCTTGCAGCGCAGTCAGAGGTGGAGCACTACGCCAACAGCGCACCACCCCCAACGCCGCATCACTAATGGCGGGCTTTTCCCCAACGCCGCATCACTAATGGCGGGTTTTCCCCAACGCCGCATCACTAATGGCGGGTTTTCCCCAACGCCGCATCACTAATGGCGGGTTTTCCCCAACGCTTCGCCAACTCAGCGGTCAACCTGCGGAGCCATCGCTGATCGGCCTTGTTTAGCAGCGTGTGGGTGTGGTTGCCGCAGATGTGCGGAGCTAAAGGAGGAGCCATTGACCGTCTTCGTGTTCCATGGAATATTTATAGAACGAACGGTCGGTAAATTGGGGCCGTGTCCCATGCGGATGGCCACGGCCGGTCCGTCAGCGACCATGAAAGGTGTGGCCATGTCCGCAGAGACACCGCAAGCATTCTTGGTGGGCGGTGTCCGAACACCCGTGGGACGCTATGGCGGTTCCNTCTCATCAATCCGCCCCGACGACCTCGGCGCTTTGGCCGTCAAGGAACTCATCGCAAGAACAGGCGTGGACCCGGCCCTGGTGGACGAGGTCATTTTGGGTAACGCCAACGGCGCAGGCGAGGAAAACCGGAACGTAGCCCGTATGGCCTGGCTGCTGGCAGGTTTTCCAGATACCGTCCCCGGCATCACTGTCAACCGCCTGTGCGCTTCCGGCATGAGTGCTATCACCCAGGCCTCTCACATGATCAAAGCTGGTGCCGCGGATCTTGTGGTGGCTGGCGGTGTGGAATCTATGTCGCGAGCACCGTGGGTCATGGCCAAGCCGGAGAAGGCGTTCGCTAAGCCTGGAGCCAGCTTTGACACCTCCATCGGCTGGCGCTTTACCAACCCGAGTTTCCTCTCCGGCGCACTCTCCCGCAACGGANAAATGACGTTCTCCATGACGGAAACTGCCGAGGAAGTGGCCCGCCGCTACAGTACCTCACGCGAGGACTGTGACGCGTTTTCGGTCCGGTCCCACGAACTCGCACTCAAAGCCATCGCCGCCGGGCGCTTCCGTGGGGAGATTGTGCCCGTCACGGTCCACGGAGGCAAGGGCAGCACCGTGGTGGACATGGACGAGNGGCCCCGCCCCGGCACAACCATGGACGTTCTGGCCGCCCTACGCCCCGTGGTGAAAGGTGGCACCGTGGTCACGGCCGGGAATTCCTCCACCTTGAACGACGGCGCCTCCGCCATCTTGGTTGCCTCCGAGGCCGCCGTCGAGAAATACGGGCTGACTCCCCGTGCCCGCATCCTCGACGGGNCCGCCGCCGGCCTAGCCCCGGAAATCATGGGCATGGGCCCGGTCGCCGCCACCTGTAAAGTGCTCGAGAGGCAAGGCAGAAACGTGGCGGAACTGGCCGCCGTGGAACTTAACGAAGCGTTCGCCTCGCAATCGCTGGCCTGCATGCGCGAGCTCGGACTGGACCCGGGAACCGTCAACCTCGACGGCGGCG
Organism: Arthrobacter polaris; assembly: GCF_021398215.1. Taxonomy (NCBI): domain Bacteria; kingdom Bacillati; phylum Actinomycetota; class Actinomycetes; order Micrococcales; family Micrococcaceae; genus Arthrobacter; species Arthrobacter polaris. The sequence continues at coordinate 3,181,382 of NZ_CP071516.1, read as the reverse complement.
CCATTGCCCTAGGCCACNCCCTGGGCTCCTCCGGCTCACGGATCGTCATCACACTGCTGGGCCGGCTGGAGCGCGAATCCCCTGGCGGGCTGGGCCTGGCCACCATGTGCATCGGCGTGGGCCAGGGCGCCGCGCTGCTGGTGGCAGGCCTGTGATGAACGACGCCGGGCGTCCCCTTGGGCCGGATTTCCTGGCCACGCTGGTAGTCACCGGCGCGGCGGACAGGGTGGTGGTGGCGCTGAACCGGCCGGAGCTGCGCAATGCGATCAACGCCCACATGGTTGCTGAGCTGCATTTTGTGTGTGAGCTGTTGGAAGCGGAGCCGAAAGTGCTCATTCTCNAGGGGCAGCCCGGGGACCAGACCACCGGCACGCCCGGTGTCTTTGCCTCCGGAGCCGACATTGCCGAACTGCGGGAGCGCCGGCGCGAGGATGCGCTGGCCGGCATCAATTCCGGCCTATTCGAACGGATCGCACGGCTGCCCATGCCGGTCATTGCGGCCCTGGACGGATACGCGCTCGGTGGCGGTGCGGAGCTGGCCTACGCTGCCGACTTCCGGATTGGCACGCCGGCGTTGCGCATGGGCCAACCGGAAACGTCCCTGGGCATCATGGCCGCGGCCGGGGCCACCTGGCGGCTGAAGGAATTGGTGNGGGAGCCGATGGCGAAACAGATGTTGTTGGCCGGGAGGATCCTCACCGGCGAGGAAGCCTTGGCCGTGGGACTCATCACCGAACTGGTGGAACCTGCCGAACTACTCGGTGCTGCCCACGCGCTCGCGGACAGGATCAGTGCACAGGAGCCGCTCGCCTTGCAGGCCACCAAGAGGGTATTCCACGCACCACGCGAGGCCCACCCTGCGGCGGATAACCTTGCGCAGGCGGAGCTTNTTGAGTCCCCGGCCAAGTTTGAACGTATGCAGGCGTTCCTGGATAGGAAACAGGATAAGAAACTGGACAGGAAGCCCAAATGATTCCCACACAAACCAACGCGGCATCACCTTTGGCGGCTTTTCGCCAACCCTTCCGCACTTTGTGNGGGTTTTGGGAGGCGGGCGCATGGGTGCCGGGATTGCGCACGCGTTTCTGCTGGCCGGCTGCAACGTGGTGCTCGTGGAACGTGATCTCAACGCTATTGCCAGCGCCAATGCGCGGGTTGGGCTTGCCGTGGAAAAATCCGTACAGAAGTCACTGGCTAGCAGGCCGGAGGTCACCACGGCAGGGACCATGAAACGGCTGCGGTTCTCCACCGACTACACCCATCTGGCACCCTGCGAACTGGTGGTGGAGGCCGTCCCGGAAATTTGGGATCTGAAGATCGCCTCCNTGCAGGGTGCGGAANAATCCCTCGACCCCACGGCGTTCCTCGCCTCAAACACCTCCTCGCTGTCCATCACCGGGCTGGCCACAGAACTTGCCCGTCCCCAAAACTTCATCGGCCTGCACTTCTTCAACCCCGTCCCAGTATCCGCCTTGATCGAGGTGGTCGCGGGCAGCCTGAGCAGCACCTCCCTGGTGGCCACGGCAAAGGCTNGGGTGAAAGCGCTGGGCAAGACCGCCGTCGTGGTCAAAGACTCTCCGGGCTTTGCGTCCTCGCGGCTGNGGGTGGCACTGGCGTTGGAAGCCATGCGCATGTTGGAGGAAGGTGTGGCCAGTGCAGCCGACATCGATGCCGCCATGGTGCTTGGCTACCGCCACCACACGGGCCCGCTGCGCACCACCGATCTGGTGGGCCTTGACGTCCGGTTAGAGATTGCCGAATACCTGGAATCGACCCTGNGGGAGAGGTTTTCCNCACCCCAGATCCTGCGCGAGAAGGTGGCCCGCGGCGAGCTGGGCCGCAAAACCGGTAAGGGATTCTTCGACTGGGACTGATGCGCCCAGACCAGAGAACACGGCACAGCAAATGGAACAGCAAACGGCACCACGGAAAGGACGGTTTGGCGATGGCCACCGTAACGAAAACAGGGTTTGTTCCCAGCTATGTCCAAGATGCGTGGTGGACGCCCGACGACGACGTGCGCAGTACCGATGCCCGTGACGCCAGCACCGGTGAGGTGCTTGCCCGAGTTTCTGCGGATGGGCTTGATCTGGCCGCCGTGGTGGAGCACGGCCGCACAGTGGGCAGGAGTGGGTTGGGCAAACTAACTATCCACCAGCGCGCGTTGAAACTGCGCGAACTTGCCACCTTCCTCAACGGCTCCCGCGAGGAGCTTTACGCGGTCTCGGCACAAACAGGCGCCACAAAAATCGACTCCATGGTGGACATCGACGGCGGCATTGGGGTGCTGTTCACGATGTCCTCCAAGGGGCGGCGCGAACTGCCCAACAGCAACGTCATAGTGGAAGGCCCGGTGGAGGTGCTCAGCAAGGACGGCTCGTTCATCGGTGAGCACATCTACACCCCATCGCCGNGCGTGGACGTGCAGATCAACGCGTTCAACTTCCCCGTTTGGGGCATGCTGGAAAAGTTTGCACCGGCCTTTATTGCCGGGGTGCCTACCATCGTCAAACCGGCCACGCCCGGCGGCTACCTCGCGGCGGCAACCGTGCGCGTCATGGTTGACTCCGGCATCCTTCCGGAGGGCTCGCTGCAACTGATTTCAGGTTCGGCCCGCACACTGGTGGACCAGTTGGACTACCGTGACATGGTCTCCTTCACCGGCTCTGCCAGCACCGCCAACCTTCTCCGCGCCCACCCGAACGTGGCGCACGGTGGCGTCCGGTTCACCGCTGAAACCGACTCGCTCAACGCCGCCATCCTTGGCCCCGACGCCGTCCGGGGTACCCCGGAATTCGATGCGTTCATCAAGTCTGTGGTTACGGAGATGACCGTCAAAGCGGGGCAANAGTGCACTGCCGTCCGCCGCGCCATCGTCCCCGATGTCCTGCGCGCTGACGTTATTGACGCCATCGGTGCCAGGCTCACCGAGCGCGTTGTGGTGGGCGATCCCCGCGCCGAGGGCGTCACGATGGGTGCGCTGGCCTCGCTGGAACAGCTGGCTGACGTCCGGGCAGCCGTCGAGTCCATGCTCGCAGCCGGCGGTGCGCTTGCCTGGGGAACTCTGGATGCGCCCCAGATGACGCATATGGCGGGGAGGGTCCNNGGCGTCGTCCTTGGCGCGTTCATGTCCCCGGTGCTTCTGAACTGGGCCGATTCCGAGGCCNCCGCCGCGCACACGCTTGAGGCGTTTGGTCCCGTATGCGGGGTGCTGNGGTTTTCCACGCACGACGGCGGAGCCTCCGAGGCGGTCCGGCTCGCTGCGCTGNGGGCCGGGTCCCTGGTGGCGACGGTGTGCACGAACGACCCCGACTTTGCGCGGGCGGTGGTGACGGGAATCGCCTCCCACCACGGCCGGGTGCTGGTGCTGAACAGGGAGGATGCGCGCACGTCCACGGGGCATGGATCGCCGGTGCCGCACCTGGTGCACGGCGGGCCGGGGCGCGCTGGTGGTGGCGAAGAGTTGGGCGGGATCCGTTCGGTCAAGCACCACATGCAGCGCACCGCGATCCAGGGTTCACCGAACATGCTCACAGCCATAACCGGGGTCTGGCACACAGGTGCGGACCGCGTGATTGCTGGGGCGCCGGAGTTTGGCGGGNTGGACGGGGCCCTCCACCCGTTCCGGAAGTCCCTGGCGGAGCTGGGCATTGGTGACGCGTTTGCGTCGGGGCTGCGCCAGGTGACGCTGGATGACATCACGGCGTTTGCGCAGAGCACCGGCGATACCTTCTACGCCCACACGGATGCGGTGGCCGCCGAANAGAATCCGTTCTTCCCGGGCATCGTGGCGCACGGGTACCTGCTGATCTCATGGGCGGCCGGGCTGTTTGTGGAACCGGCGCCCGGGCCCGTGCTGGCCAACTACGGGCTGGAAAACCTCCGCTTCCTCACGCCCGTGGCGGCGNGGGACTCCATTCGTGTGACGTTGACGGCCAAGCAGATCACCCCGCGCACCACTGACAGCTACGGGGAGGTCTGCTGGGACACGGTCCTGCACAACCAAAACGGCGACATTGTGGCCACCTACGACGTCCTGACCCTGGTGGAAAAGGAAAACACGCTCTACAAGTGACCGCCGGATGTCAGTCACCACCTTCGAAAGCGCCGCCAACCCTCGCCACCACATTCGAAGGTGCAGTAGTTGGCAATGTTTGTCGAAAACATTGCCAACTAGTGCACCTTCGATTCTCAGAGCTCGACGACCTCCACCACGGAGTCGTANAAGCACACGTACCCGGTAATTTCCCCGCTAGGGNNCAGGGGATTCTGGTAGCTCCAGGCTACGTCGCCTTCGGGCCCGCCCGCCAAGCGCCAGTAGCTCGCGGCGCCCTTGTAGGGGCACAGCGTGAGCGATTCAGTGGGCACCAGGGCATCCCAATTCACATCGGCCCGCGGTAGGTAGATCCGCTCCGCCATGCCCGTTTCAAACACCATCAGCGGTGTGGTGGATTCGGCCAGCACGTCCCCTCCNACAGTGACACGGACGTGCCGGGAGCTGTGGCGGATGTCTACGCGGTGGAAGGGGTCACGGGGNTGCGACTGGACGGGATCATCCTCTTCCATCCAGTCAAATGCGGAGGGATCAAAGGCCACATAATCTACAAGATCCGGATCCTCAAGGCGGAACGCGGCACCAACAGCCGTCTGACCGCCAGCGGAAACATCAAGCGCAGTCCCGGCAGTACTATGCCTGCTGAACGGTATGCCGGGGTGCAGCGTATGCGTTCCAGGCGGGCGGGTTCCGGCNGGTTCCGCCGGGCTCAGGACACCGACGACGCCGTCCGCTGGCACCGCGTAGCAGGGCACCACCCGCCGTGGTTCCCAGATGATGACGGCCCGCCGGGAGTCAAGCACCGGCACACCGCCAAGTAACGCCCGGATGTGTTTGGTGGTCGGTTCAAAGCGAAGCTCGTGGGAGAGCGCCTGCAGGGCAGCTGAAATCTTGGTGGCCATGTAATGATCGTGCGCCCAGACAGTGAGCTTTGTCGAGGGGTGGGTCTGGCCAAGTTCGAACCTCGGGTGTCCGAGGTCTTAGCGCCGCAGGCCTTCAAGCGAGATGGCCAGGACGTTGTCCGCGAGTTCCGTGGCGGATAACTCGCCACCGGGTTTGTACCACTCAACGATTGAATTGACGGTGCCAAACAGCAGCCGGATGATGGTTGCTGCCGCGATGTCCCGGCGCAGGGTGCCATCCTTCTGGGCCTCGGACACCAGCTTGGTGATGGTGCTGTCAAAGGCCCGGCGCCGTGCCATCGCGTCCCTCTCCATCTGTGTGTTTCCGCGCAGCCGCAGCAGCAGCGTGACAAACGGGAGCCGGTCCACGAGCACCGCAATGGTTTCCCTGAGCACAAATTCGAGGCGGTCGTTGGGAGCCCCGGAGGTGGCGCCGTCGAGCATCAACACACTTTCAAGACCACCCAGGGCTTCCTCCAGGGCGAGCCGCAGCAGGTCTTCCTTGGAGGGNACGTGGTGGTAGATGGCGGACTTTGAGATGCCCAGGTGCTCGGCGAGGCTCCCCATGGACGTGGCCTCGTAGCCGTGCTTGTTGAATACGTCCACGGCAATCCGCAGCACGGACTGCTGGTCATACCCGGGCCTGCCCCGCTTGATTGGAGGGTGTACGTGGCGGTGTGGGTGGAGTTGGGCATGGTTCCTAGTTTCTCACGGGGTCCCGAAAGGGCCGGACGGCGGCTCAGGGCTTGGGTCGGTTGTCGTAGATGCGGCGCAGCTTGCCGTTGGAGCGTGCCAGGGATCCGGGTTCGACGACGTCGACGGTGCAGGAGGTGCCGATGCCGGCCTTGATGCGCCGCTGCAATGTTGCCGCGGCAGCGGTGCGCTCCTCCGCGCTGGTGTTCTCACGCGGTTCAATGTGGATGGTCAGTTCGTCGAGGCGTGCTGTGCGTGTTAGCTCCAACTGGAAGTGCGGGCTCAGCTCCGGGATGCGCAGTGCGAGTTCCTCGATTTGCGACGGGAACATGTTCACCCCGTGAAGGATGATCATGTCGTCACTGCGCCCGGAGATGCGCGCCATCCTGCGCATGGCCGGGCGTGCGGTGCCCGGCATGAGAGCGGAGAGGTCCCCGGTGCGGTACCGGATGACGGGCATCGCCTCCTTCGTTAGTGAGGTGAACACCAGCTCGCCCTGCTCGCCGTCCGGCAATACCGTGGAGTGGTCNAAAGGGTCGATGATCTCCGGGATGAAGTGGTCCTCCCACACGTGGTTTCCGTCCTTTGTCTCCACACATTCACCGGCCACGCCAGGGCCCATCACCTCGGAAAGCCCGTAAATGTCGCACGCGTGAAGACCCATGCCCGTTTCCAGTTCCTGGCGCATTTCCTCCGTCCACGGCTCGGCGCCGCACACGGCAAACTTCAGCGAGGTGGCACGCGGGTCGATGCCGCGGTGCGCCATCGCATCCATGATGGTCAGCAGGTAGGTGGGTGTGCACATGATGGCGTCAGGTTCAAAGTCAATGATCAGCTGGACCTGCTTCTCCGTCTGCCCGCCGGACATGGGGATGACTGTGGTGCCCAGTGCTTCGGCCCCGTAATGGGCGCCCAGGCCTCCGGTGAACAGGCCATAGCCGTAGGCGTTGTGGACCTTCATGCCGGGGCGGACGCCCGAGGCCCGCATGGACCGGGCCACCAGTGAAGCCCACATGGTGATGTCATTTTTNGTGTACCCCACCACCGTGGGCTGGCCTGTGGTGCCGGAGCTGGCGTGGATGCGGACCACCTCGGACTGCGGCACGGCAAACATGCCAAAGGGATACTCCTGGCGCAGGTCCTCCTTGGTGGTGTACGGGAACTTCGCAAGGTCTCCGAGCTCCTTAACGTCGGAGGGNTGGACGCTAGCCTCGTCAAACTTGCGTTTGTACAGNGGTACACGGTCGTAGGCCCACGTCAGGGTGTGCCGGAGTCGGGAGAGCTGCAGTGCTTCCAGCTCGTCGCGGCCGATGAGTTCGGCGGGGTCAAGTTCGGCGGGATCCAGTTCGGCGGGATCGGCCCCGTGCGGATTGCTCATGCTGGTCATGGCGGGCCTTTCAGTGTGGATGTTTTGGGGATGGTCCGGCTGCGTCCGCGGAATTCGGCAACCACGGTNGCGGGAATCGGCGGGGAGCCGGCGTCCCCGGCGAAGACCTGCACGTCGTAAAGGCCGCTGCGCCCNTGCAGTTGGCGCCGGTTCGCGACGGCGGTGATGCGCTGGCCTGTGTGCGTTGGTGCCAGGAAATTAATGTCGACGCCGGATGCAACCGTGACGCTGTCCTCGCTTCCGTCGGGCGAATTGCAGGCTAGGGCAAAAGCGGAATCGGCGAAGGCAAAGATCATCCCGCCGTGGGTGGTCCCAAATCCGTTCATCATTTCTTCGCGAAGTGTCATGGCGATGACCGCATGCCCGTCTCCGCACTCAAGCACCTCGATGCCCAGCCATTCGGACGCATGGTCGTTGAGTAGGATCGCGTGCGCGTCCCCGGAACCAGCCTCCATGCCTGAACCAACCGCGGCCATCTGCGCTCCCATTGCCCCTACCGGATGTTCATTAGGTAATACCCAAGTGAGCGGCCTGTCAATGCAGACAGTTCACTGCCTTGGGTAGGACCTTCGCACGATTGACGTGCCATGGAGGCCACTATATCCTGAACGAACGGTCGGTAATTAATTTGTGACTGTATTGACGGGGACCGCGCCAAAGGAGAAACCATGGCAAACGATAAACAGCTTCAGGACGCCGCAGGGCTGGACGCCTTTGAGGCGATCCTTGCCAAGGACTCCCGCATTGAGCCTAAGGATTGGATGCCGGATGACTACCGCCATGCGCTGGTGCGGCAAATGTCCCAGCATGCGCATTCGGAGATTATTGGCATGCAGCCGGAGGCGAACTGGATCACCCGCGCCCCGAGCCTGAAACGCAAGGCCATTCTTATGGCGAAGGTGCAAGACGAAGCCGGGCACGGGCTGTACCTGTATTCGGCCACGGAAACGCTGGGCACCAGCCGCGACACCATGATGGAACAACTGCTTGCGGGCAAGGCCAGGTACTCCTCCATTTTCAACTACCCGGCCGTAACGTGGGCGGACATGGGCGCCATCGGCTGGATGGTGGACGGCGCGGCAATCACCAACCAGGTCCCACTGTGCCGGGCGTCGTACGCGCCGTATGCCCGGGCGATGATCCGGATCTGCAAGGAAGAATCTTTCCACCAGCGCCAAGGCTTTGAGATCCTGTTGGAGCTCTCGCACGGCACCNCAGGGCAGAAGGCGATGGCGCAGGATGCAGTGAACCGCTGGTACGCCCCGTCGCTGATGATGTTCGGCCCGCCGGATAGCGATTCACCAAACTCCAGCAAGTCCATGGCCTGGAACATCAAGAGATTTGGCAATGACGAGCTCCGTTCCCGCTTTGTGGGCATGCTCGCCGAGCAGGTCAAGGTCCTGGAGCTCGAGCTGCCGGACCCTGACGTCCGGTTGAACGCGGACACCGGAAAATGGGAACACGGGCCCCTTGACTGGGCAGAGTTCAAGGAGGTCCTGGCCGGCCGTGGCCCCTGCAATGCCCAGCGTATGGAACGCCGCCGTGCCGCGCACGACGGCGGCGCCTGGGTTCGCGAGGCCGCCGCAGCCTATGCCGCAAAACAGTCTGCTGCCGAAGAAAAGCTGCAAGGGAGGCTGCGTAGCCATGTACCCGGACGCTCAAAATGAAAGTACGACGCCGGCATCCGCCTTGGATGCCCCGCCCTGGTCTTTGTGGGAGGTCTTCGTCCGTTCCAACAGAGGGCTCAGCCACGTCCATGCCGGATCACTGCACGCGCCCGATGCCACCATGGCGCTACGCAACGCACGGGATCTGTACACCCGGCGCAACGAAGGGGTATCCATCTGGGTGGTCCCCTCCGACGCCATCGCCGCCTCAGACCCTGACGCCAAAGGCTCCTTCTTTGAGTCCCCGCAAGGCAAGGATTACCGGCATGCCACCTACTACGTGAAAGCGAAGGGTGAAGCACCTGTGAAATCTGAAACTTCACACCACCGCAACCCCACGCCCTTCGCCCAGNGGGACAGCTCCGCGTCGGCCACTAGGATCACTCCGGGCAACGCTTTGCGCCCGGAAGATATTGCGCTGGCAGCCGCCGACGGCACGGTCAAACCCAGTGCGGAAGTGGCAGAATATGCGCTCCGGCTGNGGGACGACGCGCTGATCCTGGCCCAACGCTTGGGTCACTGGATCTCCCGCGGCCCCGAACTGGAAGAAGACGTGGCGCTGGGGAACATCGCGTTGGATCAGCTGGGCCACGCACGCTCATTCTTGAGCTATGCAGGGGCCGCCTGCGGCAAGACCGAGGACGATCTAGCCTACTTTCGCAGTGAAACAGAATTCCGCTCCGCACATCTTNTTGAACAACCCAACGGTGACTTTGCGGCCACCATCGCCCGCCAGTTCATCGTGGCCAGCTACCAATATCTCCTCTACCGTGAGTTGAGCCGCTCCAGCGATCCCATGCTGGCAGCCATCGCAGCCAAGGCTGTGAAGGAAGTGGATTACCACCTGGACCACAGCACCCAGTGGGTGCTGCGCTTGGCCGGTGGGACGGAGGAATCCCGCCGCCGCATGATCGCCGGACTGGACGCGATGTGGCCGTACGTTGGTGAGCTCTTCGAGGACGATGCGCTGGCGGCGCAACTGNGGGATGCCGGCGTCGTGCCATCTAGCGTGAAGGATGAGTTTGACCTGACCACGGGTGCCGTTCTGGCGCAGGCCGAACTAGACGTGCCCGCATATCCCATGGCTACCGGCGGTGGACGGCACGGTCGTCACTGCGAACATTTGGGGTATCTGCTGGCGGAAATGCAAGTCTTGGCGCGCGAATTTCCAGGGGCAAGCTGGTGAGCGCCGTGGCCGAAACGAACAGGGCAGGCAAAGTGGTGGACGGGCAGAGTGCATGGGAGATTGCTGCGGCGGTGTGCGACCCAGAGCTGCCGGTGCTGACCATCGCGGATCTTGGCATCCTGCGCGCCGTTGACGTGGGCCCGGCGAAGGATGGCAGTGAACCGATGATCCGGGTCACCATCACGCCGACGTACTCGGGCTGCCCCGCCATGGACACCATCCGCACCGACGTGCGCGCCGCCTTTGAGAGGGCCGGCCTACCCGCGATTGAAGTGATGACGGTGTTCTCGCCGGCCTGGACCACCGATTGGATGAGCGCCCAGGGCCGGGCCAAGCTGGAAGCGTTCGGAATTGCACCGCCCAGCGGGAACTCGTCGGCGGGCGGTCACAGTGGCCCGGTCCGGCTGGCCCTACAAGTCAAATGTCCACAGTGCCAGTCGCTGAACACGCGTGAACTGTCCCGGTTCGGTTCCACATCCTGCAAGGCGCTCTACGTGTGCGGGGACTGCAAAGAACCGTTCGATTACTTCAAGGTGCTCTGATGAGCGTCCCTATCAATGCCGCGGCCCGGCGCAGGGTGTCGTTCCACAAGCTGACCGTGTCCCAAGTACGGCGGCTGACGGAAGACGCCATCGAGGTCACTNTTGCCGTGCCTTCCCGGCTGGCCGGCTTCTACGACTACCTTCCCGGCCAGTACGTGGCGCTGCGACTGAAGATGCCAGATGCCGACGGGGTGCTCCGTGAACTGCGCCGTAGCTACTCACTGTGCGCCGTGCCCGTGCAATTCCCCGACGGCAGCTCAGAACTGAAAGTCGCCATTAAGAGAGACATCGGCGGCGAATTTTCCACCTGGGCCAATGCCGAGCTGGCCGCTGGCACCGCCATGGAAGTCATGAGCCCACAGNGGGCGTTCATCTCCCGGCATTTTGGGGCAGTGATGGGCAGTGGTAGCTCCGACGGCGCCACCCCGGCTGACGCGGGAAACTCGCCTGACAGTGCTGGCCAGAACGCGGGAGATTCGCTGAATGTACTCAACAGCATGAACCACCCGGAGGAACTGGCCTGGACTGCTGGAACCTATGTGGCCATCGCGGCTGGATCCGGCATCACCNCCGTCATGGCGCTGGCGAAATCGCTTCTGGCAGGCAACGCAGATACCCGCCTTGACTTGGTCTACGCGAATAAGGCCGCCATGGACGTCATGTTCCTGGAGGAGCTGGCAGACCTGAAGGATAGGTACCCACAGCGCTTTGCCCTCCACCACGTGCTTTCTCGTGAACAGCGCATTTCCCCACTACTCAGCGGGCGCTTGGATGCACAAAAGCTGGAGATGCTGCTGAGCAAGGCTATCCATGCAGACGAGGTTGACGAATGGTTTNTGTGCGGGCCGTTTGAACTGGTCCAGCTGTGCCGGGACGTGCTGGAAACCCGAGGCGTGCCACGCGATGCCGTTCGCTTTGAACTGTTCACCACCGGCCGCCCGGATCATCCGGAGGGCCAGCACGGGCGTCCGGTCCTGATCGACTCCTCCGAAGAAACCTACAAGATCACCTTCACCCTCGACGGACTCAGAGCCGACATCCTCAGCCCCGTTCACGCCCGCGAAACCGTCCTCAACGCAGCCCTGCGTGTGCGTCCTGACGTGCCGTTCGCCTGCGCCGGCGGGGTGTGCGGGACATGCCGGGCCAAGCTAGTTGCAGGCAACGTCCACATGGATGAAAACTACGCCCTTGAACCGGACGAGCTGGAAGCCGGCTACATTCTCACCTGCCAGTCCCACCCCACCACGCCGGAGGTCAAGGTTGACTACGACGGCTAATCCCCATCCGCTCCCCACTCGCAAGCTCGCCGCGGGCCCTCGCGAACGTGGGCCCATCCATCCGCTCCCGCCACTTGCTCCCACACCCAAGGAGTCACTGTGATTGACCTTTCCATCAACGAAGGCGTTGCCGAGATCGTCCTGAATGCCCCGGAAAAGCTGAACTCGCTCAACGAGGCTGAGTTGTCAGAGCTGGATGCCGCGTACGACGACGCTGCTGCCGCCGCCATCGCAGGCACCGTCCGGNCGCTGCTGCTCAGGNGAGAGGGACGGGCGTTTTGTGCAGGCCGTGACATTGCCGGGGTGGATGGTGCCAATGACGATGCGCGCGGCTACCTCGAAGGGCTGTTGACGCCGTTGCTGCAANAGATGGCAGCGTTTCCGGCCCCGACATTTGCCGCAGCGCAGGGTGCCTGCCTCGGCGTGGGATTGGGGCTGCTGATCGCAACGGACGTGGTGTATGTGGCCGAGAATGCCAAGTTTGGTTCGCCGTTTGGCAACCTTGGTGCCACGCTGGATTCCGGCGGGCACTGGCTGTTCACCGAAACACTGNGGGCGCACCGCACTCTTGACCTGATCTACACGTCCGAGCTCGTCAGTGGTGCGGAGGCCGTGGCGGCCGGGCTATTTAGCCGGGCCATGCCGGCCGAGGCACTGCTGGACTTCACCNGAGCCGCAGCAGCCAAGGCAGCCTCCGGTCCCACCCTCGCGTTCAACGCGAGCAAAACTCNNGTGGCAGGGATCCGCAAGGAAAGGCTGGGACTGTGGGACGCCGTCGTGCTTGAAAATGAGGCGCAGGTGGCACTTTCCGCAACGGCCGACTATACGGAGNGGTTCGCTGCCTTCAGCGCCAAGCGGAAGCCCACGTTCACGGGGAAGTGACGGCCTTGGCGGGGCGGCGGCTGGCGATGAACGGCCAGGCAACCGTCAGCGCTCCGAGAAGAGCGAGGACGAGTGCTTCGCCGGGGAAGTCGAACACGCGCAGGACAATGGCGGCAGCCAGATATGGCAGGGCCGCCCATTTCAGCGGTGTGTGTTTTAGTCGGCTGCCCCAGGCAAAGAGCATGAGCGCGAAGTAAAGGCTCAGTTCAAAGCGTGCGGACCATTCTACGAAGAAGAACATTGCGGCCACGATGACAAGGACACCGGCGGCTGAGATGCTCTGGCGGCGGGCTTCGGTGCCTTTCGTGAAGGACAGCGGTAGCCAAAGAGCCACGGCGCAGACGGCAGGGACCAGTGGCGCCAAGAAGAACACGGGCGTGCTGATGCTGGTGGGATCGCCGGATCCGAGCAACAGCATTAGCGCGGAGAGCAGAGCCCCGAGACCTGCGGCCATAAATACCCTCCCGCTCACCAGAGGTGCCTCCTGTGCCGCGATGGCGGATGGGTCGGGCATTGGCTGGTTGGCGGGAGAGAGGTCATGGTTCAATCGTCGCAGGTTAAAGCCGTTCCGGAGTTCAGCTGGCCATGGACCCAAGGCGGTCACCTTTAGGAGACTGCGGCCTTCACCACTTCTGTGACTTTTTCNTCAACCGCCGGGCTCCACGTTTGAAGCGCGAAAGACACCGGCCAGATCTCGCCGTCGTCGAGGTATGCCGCGTCCTGGAATTCGATGGTTGAGTAGCGGGTGTTGAACTTACCCGAATTCTTGAAGCAGAAAACTATCTTGCCCTCGTCGTTCGCGTACGCCGGCATCCCGTACCAAGTCTTCGGCAGCAGCCCNGGAGCATTCGCTGTGACTATTACGTGCAGGCGCTCGGCGAGCACACGGTCTTCGTCTGTCATCTTCGCGATGGCGTCCAAGACCGCCTGCAGCCCATCGGCCTTCTTGGCGCCGGCTTTGCCCGCGGCCCGTAACTCCTGTGCGCGTGCCTTCATCGCTGTACGCTCTTGGGTGCTGAAACCGGTTGATTCCTCGGTCATTTTGGCTATCCCTCCGTGAGGTGCGGTGTTGGATGCTGCCGCATCCTAAGAACAGGATACGTCCGGCAACGCTTTGGCATTGAGTATCTCTATCCAGATTACGAATTATCAGGGGAGACGGTATTGATCAGGCCAGATCTATCGCTTGGTGTTCGCATTGAATGAAGCATAGGTTTTAGACACTGCCTTGGAAAACGGCTGTGCCGCTGACTGTGACCATTCAGGCTCTTAGTGGTGATGAGGAAGGGAGCTTGGAGTGTTGCCAACTGGGTTTTAACGTCACTGCATCGGATCCAGCGATTATCACCGATCGCAGGCTGCCCCAACTTGGATGTATTTTCCCTATTGGTTCTTGGCTGGTCCGGCTGTTCTTTGCGTCCGCGCTCAATGGCCCGGTAGACAGTGGAGCGGCCGATGGAGAACAGCTCGGCTATTTCGCCCATGGTGTGCTCTCCTGCATCGTGTAGTTCAAGGAGGTGGGTTTCTTGTTTGATGGAGAGCTTTGGTTGTTTCCCTCGGAGTCGGCCCTTGGCCTTGGCAATTTTCATTCCCTCGCGGGTGCGCATGCTGATGAGGTCGGCTTCGAACTCGGAGATCATGGCTAATACGTTGAAAAGTAGTTTTCCCATTGGGTCTGTAGGGTCATGGACGGATCCACCAATGTTGAGTTTGATTTCTCGGCTGGCGAGGTCGTCGGCTATTTCGTGGGCGTCGCGGACGGAACGGGCAAGGCGGTCGAGCTTGGTCACAACTAAGGTATCCCCGGTGCGGCATGCGGCCAAGGCTTCGCGGAGACCGGCGCGGTTCATATTCCTGCCGGTCAAGCCGTGATCAACGTAAATTCTTTCACTCCCAACACCTAGGGTAGCCAGTGCATCACGCTGTGCGGTGAGGTCTTGTTCTTCCGTGGACACGCGTGCGTAACCGATCAGTAGTTTAGACATACGGCCCAGTGTGCCACAGGATGCCCCTTCACCGGTCAGTTGAGCGGACGGGTGTTACGGGACGGCCGCCGACCATTTCCCGCAATGATGCAGGTCAGGGCACCACGAATTCGGTGATCGACCGGCTTGTGGGACTGGGTGAGGGGCTTGGCTGAACCCTCTTTTGGGATGCTGCCACCGGTGGGGTGTCCCAAAGGTCGCACTGGATGTCCGAATGCGAGAGATCACCTATCGGTGCATCAAAGCAATGGAGTCTGTGTTGTGCGTGTAGTCAAGTGAATGGCAACCCTGACGGGCTTTTGGACACACGGCAGGGTTGCCATTTTGTTGCTTCAGGCGCTAGCCGACGGTGAGGGTGTCTAAGTCGGGTGCCCATCCTGTTTCGTTCCAGAATTCTATGGTGTTATTGCCGGCGTTGAGTGACGTGGTAAAGATGCCGTGCTGAAGGTGGTCCACCCGCTGGTAGCCGGTAGAGCCATTGTTGTGGGGGTCCNNTTGGTTCACGCGGTAGGTGACATTGCGAGTCTCAGCGCTGGCGTAGCGCAAGGTCAGNTGTTTTGATCCGCTGGTGACTGCGTAGAGTTCATCGAGTATTGCTTTATTCTCTGTCCCTTGTCCGATGTAGTTGACTGCGCGTCCCCGGTTGCATTCGCGATGGAAGCAGACNTTGGCGGTTCCGTAGAGGGCTGCGTCGTCTATTTCGAGGGTATAACTGCCTGTTGGGGCTTTNTGGTAGGCGCGAAAGTAGTCGATGGAGAAGTTCTTGGGGTATGGAATAGAGGGATCGAACGGGCCAGTCCATGANTCCTGGGTCTGTCTTTCATAGATCCCGAGCAGGGTGAGCATGGGGTAGTTTGGGCTGCCTTGTATGGTTTGTACCAGTGTGTTGTCTAGGTAGAGCTTCATCTGGGTAGGTGTCCATTCGAAACCGTAGACATGGTAGGCAGCTGACAGATCTGAGCCGTTTCCGAATGTGGTGCTCTTTTCTCCTCCTGCCGGATCGTTCCATTTGTGCCAGTTGAACAGCCCCTTGGTTGTGTCACGGCCTAGAGTTTCAAAGATGTCAACTTCGCTGTTTTGTTTGGTTGCTCCGTTGCCGGGCACAGTGTCTTGTTGAGCTCCGACCATCCACCACGCGGAGTGGAGTCCGCCTCCTTTGGCTACCTTTGCTCTGATTTCAAAATAGCCGTAGCGCTGGATGTGTTGCATGTTTGTGGGTTCGTGATGGTTGATGCCTGGGTAGTTGGCGTTCCATTTGTGGAGTCCATCGCGTTGGGCTGTCTGGATGCCGGAGATTTTGGTGTTGCCGTCATATGCCGGGTCCCAAGCTGGTGTGTCTTTGTCGATGCGAAGATCCAGTGCCCCGTTTGAGATGGCGTAGCGGGCTTCGTTGCTGACGCTGCTCCAGTGAGGAAGATATTTAGTGTTCCAGAGTTCTGGGGTGAGGGTGGCTCCGGAGACATTGAACTCATCGCTTGCTGTCAGGTAATATCCTGGCTTGTTCAACGGATTACCTGGAAAATCTCCGGTCGATGCGGCGGATGCTGGGGGTATCGGCATAGTGCCGACGGCTCCGGCGATTACCGCTGCCGCGGCGGTAAGGGCAAAGAATTTGCTTATTCTTTTCATCGTGTAGCTCCTTTTCTCCCGTTGCGATGTTCTCTTTGGCGAGCAGCGCTTTCAGGTCTTCATGATGTTGTCGCTGAAGCTGCATCTTCGTTAGCGGAGCGAGGTCACCGGTGTGGAGTTCAATATCAGGAAATTGTGGGTGGAGAAGAAAAATACAGGCTTGGATCGGCCAACGAATGTTTGCAAGTACGCGGCAAGAATCAGCAGGGGTTCTGGTGGTGCCAGTCCATTGCGGAAGTCTATGCGTCACCCCTCGATGGCAGTGTGAGTGTAGACGTGGGAGGACGGTTATGCATTTGATCGGTGGTGGATCTGTCCTCGTAGGACGGTGAGAAGACATCCACCCTAACCAGGTGCTATCTGTTCAAATGCCCGTGCTCATTTCTGGATTTGACTGGTGATGGGTAGACAGCCGTGGGGNATTTCCCAGGTGCTGTCGTGCGCGAGTGGGGTTTTCTTGCCGTCGCGCAGTGGGAGTACGTGGGCGCCAGTGCCGATCGTGGCGATGCTGGTGTTGTTCAGGCGCAGTTTCCCGTTTTGGTGAATTACTTGGACTTCTTCCTCTGTTTTGTTGACCACCAGCCATGCTTCGCCATTCTTCAGGGGCCTAGTCCACACGTCGACACCAGTCATCGGTTGCGTCCGGGCCGCGGCCTGGCCCAGGGCATCTTGGTCAATGGCGAGTAGGTGCTCGTTGGTGAGTAGTTTCCGCACGGACTCGGTCATGGTGCGGGGNTCATGCCCGGCCATCAACGGCGCGGCCAAGAAGCACCAAAGAGCGAAATGGGTTTCTTCCTCTGCCGTGTTCAAGCCAGGATTGCCGGCTTGCAGCATGTCCGGNTCGTTCCAGTGGTGCGGTCCTGAGAACTGCGTAATGTCTGCTTGCGCGTCAGCAATTGCCATGACCGAGGCCCAGTTCCGTTCAATGTCAACGGTGGTGCGCCACATGTGCCCGTAGTCACCAGCCCAAGTCCAGGGCTGGGTACGACCATATTCAGAGATCGAATAGATGATCTGACGGCCGGTACTTTCCAACGCCAAAGCCATTCTTTCGAAGGCTTCGGGGTAGCGCAGCCTCGTGTTGTCTTCGTCGGCTTCGCACCAGTCATATTTAAGGAAATCCACCCCNNAATCGGCGAATGTCTGGGCGTCTAATTCTTCTCGGCCGAAAGAGCCTAGGCCACGGCCGGGATAGCGGTCGTAGATCATGGCGCAGGTTTTACGGCCTGGTGAGCCGTACAAACCAAACTTGAACCCGCGGTTNTTGAGTTCTTCTCCCAGAGCTGCCATGCCGGAGGGGAACCGTTTGGGATGGGAGCGCAGGCGTCCGTCATTGCCTCGGCTGTGTGCCTGCCAGCAGTCATCAATGACGAAGGTGTCATATCCGGCCGCTTGCATGCCGCTAGCAACGAGGACATCGGCTACTTCGAGGAGCTTTTGTTCGCTGATGTCGTAGCAACGGAAGGAATTCCAGCTGTTCCAGCCCATGGGAGGGACCGGTGCAATAAGAGGCTTTTCCGGGGCAGTGAGGGCGGCTACTACTGCGTTATTTGTCTCGATGGTGAATGTCCTAGGTTATTTTCCGAAAAGGGAGTTGATTTGTTGCTGGGCTTCGGTCAATGCGGGTTGTGCCTCTTTGGTGCCTCGCAGAATGGCGTCGATCGCATCACCGGCGATCTTGTTGACCTCGGTGGCGTGTTCTGTGATCGGATACAACACCGTNTGCGTCTTTTCGTCCGCGGTTTCGATAAAGGCCGTCGGATCAATAGGAGCCTCAGCCTTGTTCTTGAAGGCATCCACTGCTGTGGCGTCGGTGGTTGCGATAGCCGGGAACACCACGGCCTTGGCAGCTACAACAGTCTGGCACTCCTCTGAGCCTAAGTAGAGAGCAAGTTTCTGCGCTTCTTCCGGGTGCTTAGTACCGGCAAAGACGGAGTCACCCAAACCGTTCAAGAGTGACTTGCGGCCCTCGGGGCCCACTGGAAGCTTGGCGAACTTGATGTCCTTGTTAGCTTCGGTGAAGGCATTCATCTGCCAGGACCCGTTGGTGTTCATGGCCACCTGGCCAGAAGAGAGAAGCTGGACCGGGCCGAGTTTACCCAGTTTCTCCGGGGCAGCATGTNNACCCTTCTCCACAATGGAGCGGAACCATGTCAGAGTCTGAGCCAGTTCAGGTGAGTCGTAATTGTATTGCGTGCCGAACGGGTTNTTGTCGGTGTAGCTGAATCCGTTACTGGCGGCAAAGTTTCCCCACCACGTTTGTCCAAATCCGTCACCGGGCTCGTAGGCCAACAACCCGTAGTTCTTGACGTTNGTTTTATCGAAAGAAGCGCTCAGTCCGTTGTTGCCGTTCTTATCCACGGTCAATGCGGCGATAGTCTGCTCAAACGTTCCGCCGTCGTCGGGGTTCCATGTCAGCTCATTCAAAGTGGCCGGATCTATTTTGGCAGCCTCAACTTTCGCACTGTCGTAGGCGATCGCGATGGTGTCAAAGTCCTTCGGCAGGGCATATCGCTTGCCGTCCTTGACCCAGTTATCGGCCAGGCCGGCGCGGTAAACTGAAAGATCAACCTTGGCAGCGTCAACAGCCGGCTGAAGATCAAAGAGCTGGTTATTGGATGCGAGCTCAGGGTAGCGAGAGACATGGTTGGTAAACACGTCAGGGGCCGTTCCCGAAGAGAGCTCGGTGGTGAGGTTTGTCCAGTACTGGTCCCAGGAGGTTTGGGTGACTTTAACCGAGATGGTGGGGTTATCCTTCGTGAAGGCATCGACGCAGGCTTGGTAGGCCGGTAGCTGTTTGTCGTCCCACAGGGCGTAGCTCAGGCTGGTGTTTCCATCGGCGGATCCACCATCTGCGGTACCGCATCCCACCGCGGCAAAAGCAGTGGTGGCGCCCATTGCGGTCAAAATGAGAAGACTGCTCAATTGTTTCTTTTCATGATTTCCTTTATTTGATTCCGTTGAATTGAATGGCGCTGACGAGTTTTTCCAAAGATCAATAGCAGTGCCAAGACGGGGAGAACGGTCAGCACGCTTCCGGCCATGAGGCCAGACCAGTCAATGGCCCCNGTTGGGGATTGGGCCAGAAATCGGCTCAATCCCACGGTGAGGACGGTGCTGGAATCGCTTCTGCCAATGAGTAACGGCCAGAGGTAGTCGTTCCATTGTTGGACGGCGGTGATGATGCCGAGGGTCAGGATGGGTCCCTTGACCATGGGGGCGACGATTTTGCTGAACAGTGTCCAGTGGTTGGCCCCGTCGATAATTGCTGCTTCCTCGATCTCCCGGGGCACCGAGAGGAAGAACTGACGCATGAAGAACACTGCGAATGGGGTCATCAATAAGGTCGGGAGTACCAGACCGGCCATGGTGCTGACGAGTCCCAAGTTCTTCATCAGAAGAAAGTTGGGGAGCATGGTAAAAATCGGNNGGATCATTAGTGCGGTCAGGAAGATTCCGAAGATGAAATTACGTAATGGGAACCGGAGCCTGGCGAAGGCGTAGGCGGCCATGGTGCAGCACACCACTTGACCCACCGTTGTCAGGGCCGTGTAGATCACAGAGTTGAGAAAGAATTGTGCGAACGGCAATGTTGCGCCGCTACCNCCGTCGCTACCGGTCGTGGAACCAAATCCCAGAATTCTCAGGAAGTTGTCCATGGTTACCGGTGCTGTAAGTCCTGACAAAGGGCCTTGGAACAGCTGATCGTTGACACTTAGAGAGCTTTTCAGTGTCCATAAAAGCGGCCCAATCACCAGCGCCGCCCAGAGAATAAGGAATCCCCAACCCAGCAGAGTAAGAAGATTTACCTTTCGGCGCTCAGTGCGAGCTACTGGCTTNATTTTTACTGTGGTGGTCATTAGCTCAGGTCCGATTCGTTGCCGCGAGCGAGTTTGAACTGCAAGAGGGTGAGTACGGCCAGTATTGCCAGCACCACCACGGCCATCGCGCTGGCGTAGCCCAAGTCGAAGTTCGTAAACGCCTTTTGGAAAATGTAGTAGTAAAGAACGTTGGTGCTGTTGAGTGGGCCACCTTCAGTGGCGACAGCGATAGTGTCAAAGATTTGCACGGATCCAACCATGCAGATAATAAGCACCAGGGTCAGGATGGGCCTCAGCAGGGGAATGGTGATCGAGCGAAACATTCGCCATTCCCTGCCCCATCCAAGGAGGCTGCCTCGTAGAGTCCGCCGGGAATGCTCTCCATGCCAGCAAGAAGCAGAATGGCAACGTAGCCGGTGTATCGCCACGTGTTAACCAAAGCAACAGTGGTGATGGCGCTTTCCGGAGCGGCAAAGAAGGGAAGTTGTGTCCACCAAGGGATTCAAAGACACCATTAACCAAACCCAGAGAAGGATCGAGCAACCACATCCACAGCAAAGCCGCCGTCACACCCGGGACCAACCACGGCAGCAGCACAAAGGAGCGCCAAAAGGCTGCCTTGGCTATACGATGCAGCATGAAAGCAAGCGCAAGCGCAAAAGGGTTTGCGTCACGATATTGATCACGACGTACAGGAAAGTCACTCCGAGAGCGTTGAGAAACAACGGATCACTGAAGGCCTTGGTGTAGTTGTTAATGCCCACAAAGAACCGCTCTGCAGCGTGGTGGTGTTCGTGAAACTTAGAAAAGTCCGCGCACAGTGGGGTAAAGTAGAAAACCGCAAAGCCGAGACCCGCTGGCAACAAGAAAAGTGCCGCGACACGCGTATCGCTTCTCCGCTTACGCCGCTTTTGAGGCAAGGCCCGGAGAACCCCGCCGGAGCTGGTGGCGCTGTTTGCATGGTCGTGTTCGTCAATGAACATCCTCTTGAGCTAGTTAAGTAAGTTACTTAATGATCTGGAATGACTGTAGAGTTGCCGTAGATCAATGTCAAGGATTGGATTTCAGTGGATGCTAAATGGCGGCCCGTCGTTCAAGGGCGGACCTTGCAACGGCAGATCAATGCCAAGGCTGCGCTGCGCCGGATGCGTCATGAGTCCGTCGCTATCAGCGAGATCACCAGCGAACTGAGCATTTCTCGTCCCGCGGCCGGAGACATCGTGGCCGAACTGGTTGAGGACGGCTGGGCGGTGGAATCGGCGCCTGACAATCCAACGTTGGTGGGTCGTCCGGCCAAATCCTACCGCTTCAATGCTAATCAGGGATGTATCATGGGCGTCGATATTGGTGCGCATACGTTAAGGATTCAGCTGTGCAATCTTAACGGCGAACCGCAGGCAGAGCGTGAACTTGCTCTTAGCCCGGAGCAGGATCGAGAAGGCAGGATTGCCGCCACTTTCGATGAAATCGACTCTCTACTGCTGAGCAAGAATGTTTCAGCGGCCCAACTTTGGTCAATTGGTGTTGCCAGTCCTGGAGTCCTGCGTAACGGANTGCGTCACCTTCTATGGGGCCCCGACATGCCCGGATGGGTCGACACTGACCTTGCCGCGGCTTTTCGTGAAAAGTACGACACTAACGTTCTTGTAGAAGGCGACAGTGCCTTGGGCGCACTGNGGGAAGTCTGGCAGTCCAACAGCCCGGCGGACGAAGACCTGGTCTACATTCTCGCCGGGTATCGCGTGGGACTCGGCATCGTATTGGACGGTAGTTTAGTTCGCGGATATCGCGGAGCTGCAGGCCTCATCGGAGAGATGCCCGAATTGGGCTGGTATCGACTGGACAAATACCCCAGTATAAAGACAATGCTCAACGAAGAAGGTTCCAACGAAACCCAGTTCGACAATTACTGCAAAGATTTGGCCCTAGGTATACAGGCAATCGCACTCACCCTCGATCCACGGATCATCGTTATCGGAGGCGGGATCGGCCAAGGAGGCCAGAAAATAATTCAGAAACTGACGGACCGTTTAGCAGGAAAACTGGTCACTGCTCCCATCCTGCGGGCCTCGATTTTAGGAGACCGGGGAGTACTCCACGGTGCCGTCAAGCTCGCCCTCACGGACATAGACCAAAGCCTCTTCAATTTTGATATTCCGATCAGTGGAACCTCTTAACATCTTCATGGAGGTTGGATGAGCATCCAATCAACCAGTCCGGCTAGTCGAGACCCGTAGAGTATGCCGTTCCCCTGCGGGCACGGAAGAAACGCGAAGCCGACCTTGGGCATTCAGGCAGCCGTCATCGTGGTTTTGAAGCCCGGGGTGCGCAGGGTTTGTTACGTGATGGAGGTAGTACGATCAGATCATGGGAACAGCAGTCAGCGCATATCTGAGCACGATCGACGGTGCCGATCGTGCCGCCCTCGAACGTGTCTACAAGATCGCTCGCGAAATCGTGCCCGAGGCCGAGGAGGGCACAAGCTACGCCATGGCCGCGCTCATCTACCGGGGTAAAGGCCTTATCGCTACAGTGCGGGCAAAGAAGTTTCTGGCGCTCTACCCATACAGTGGCGCAGTTGTGGCAGCTAATCTCAATGTACTGGCCAATTTCGAAACGACGACCGGAAGCATCCACTACTCTGCGGAGCATCAGCTACCTGATATCGCACTGCGGAGCATCGTCACTGCACGGCGAGACGAGATTGACGCACAAACCTGCTAGGCAATCCTTTCTGGCCGCCAACCGGGATCACTTTGTTTGCTATGCAGCCGGTCATAAACGACCGCTCAGGGCCGAGTCCGCGACGACAGTCTGTCCGTTCAAGGTTCCCGCTACGAACCGTGGACTACATAACAAGGAACTGAGCAGGGCCGCCACGCCAAACTGGTGCGTCAAGAGCCATATCCTGACTTCATGAAAGAAAATCAGAAACTCATGGTCGTTGCCGGTGCGGTACTGATGCTATTTGTGGCAGTCACGGTAGTACTGACTTCTGGCGTCTTGGCCCCTTTTGACCCTGGGCCTTGAGTCCAGAAGATGGTTGCTCGGCCGCTCAGGAAACTAGTCCAATTTGTCACAATCAGGCAAAGCTGTGGGGCGGGCACAATATTACGCCCGGACAAGGTTCCCCTGGAACTGCCATGGCACGACTTTCCGGCTCCCGCGTGCGCCTGAATCCACAGGCCGGTATCCGACCGGCTTACGGGCGATGGCTTCAACCCCATCGGTGTTCTCAATTTGCTGGCTGTTGAATCCTAGGGGCGGTATCGTCACGTTCGCGGTGACTTATTGGCTAGTCACTTATGCATGCAAGGATGAATTTATGGAGATTCGATACCCTAGGCCGCTAGTACCCGGCGATGTAATTGGCGTTACTGCCCCGTCGGCTGGTGTGCCAGGATCGCTTACGCGACGCTTGGATTTTGCCGTACAGCAATTGCGTGACCGCGGTTTCGCAGTGGATATGGGTGACTGCATGGACGGTTCCACTCGCATCAGTGCACCCGTTGAACAACGGGCCCGTGAGCTAATGCGGATGCTTTTGGACCCTAAGATCAAAGCCGTTGTGCCTCCGTGGGGCGGTGAGACGGCCATTGACCTCATTCCTCACCTCGATTTCGATGCACTCGCTTCCGCGGAACCAACCTGGTTCGTGGGGTACTCCGATATTTCAACGTTACTCACCCCGGTCACGCTCCGAACAGGCATGGCAACGCTCCATGGGAGCAACCTCCTGGACACGCCATATCGAGTCCCGGAATCGTTGATGACATGGATCGATATCGCTTCACTGCCTGCGGGAGCCAGTTTCAAGCAAGTCTCGCCGGGCGTTTATCGTGTCAATGACTGGGACGATTGGGAAAGCAAGCCCGAAGTAACTGAAAATGCATGGAACGGCACCGGGGCCTGGGAACGGCTCGACAAGGGCCAGGACGAGGTAAGCGTTACAGGCCGTCTAATCGGCGGATGCATAGAGACGATGGTCAACCTCGCCGGTACCNCCTACCTGAATTCCGAGGCGTTGCGCAATGACGGCTCTGGGTCCTTGATCGTCTATGTAGAAGCTTCCAGTGTTGATGCCACGACGATCTGCCGGCACCTCCACGGCATGCGCTTGGCCGGCTTCTTCGACGGCGCCAAAGCCATTCTCGTGGGACGCACCGGCGCCCCTGATTCGGCAACTCTCACCCAGGCAGAGGCGGTCCTCGATGCCCTGGGAATGCTCGGCATACCCATCATCGGCAATGTGGAATGCGGCCATGTCCCGCCACAGCTCCCAATCGTCAACGGAGCCCAAGGCCACCTTGTGTTCAACGAANAAGACCAATACCTAGAACAGACTTTGGCCTGATTCGACGAATCGACTTCAAGCCACCACTCACAGGTGCGGAATTGGATCAAGCAGGCCTTGACCTTGTCCCGCATGTGGTTCCCCATACGGACGAGCAAAATCAGTGAAATCGATTGTGGTGCTAGCTCCCGCACGAGAGCGTTAACGAAAGAAAGGGCCCACCATGGTGGGCCCTTCAATACCTTCTATGCACCACGCTGCCTATTCGAATGGTGAACCATTGAACAGAGGACCGATCCCGTAGTGCCCCTGTAGTCTACTACTTATGCCTGAAGGATTGCCACATGCCAATGTTCCCACTCCAGGGCAGGCCATCGCATGGCTATCGCAACACCGCTACGACAAATATCTATGGTTGGCTTCCGGTGACCACTCGCTGGCCATGGAAATCTACTCTTGGAACTCTGAACTCTCTTCGGCAATCCTTCGAGACTTGGCCCACGTGGAAGTCGCAGTTCGCAACGCCCTTGACGCCCAGTTGGCACCGGCTTTTCCCGACTGGGCAGCACAATCGACACCCGGCTGGCTGCAACTGCAAAACGGTACGCAGCGGNGTTCGAATTCGACAGCAAAATTGAACAACGATGGCTTGAAACTACTCCGTCAAGCCCAACGTGACGTTGGAACGGCAGCCACCCACGGGATGGTCATCGCCAGGCTGTCGTTTGGCTTCTGGCAATTCCTCATCACCNCCAGAGCCCGAGAAAGTACGCTCTGGACCCCTTATCTACATCGGGGTTTCCCACGCGGCACAGCCCGGGCGGACGTCTCCAGGTTTCTTGAGTCCGCAGTCAGTTTAAGAAACAGGCTGGCCCACCTCGAACCGGTTGCCAGCGCCTCTACCAGTGTCGCGGGGCGCTTGGCCGATATGAACGCACTGTTCAAGCTTGTGGCACCTGAAGTCCATGACTGGATCACGGAAATCAGCGACGTCACAGAAATCATCAACCGCGAACCGGTCATCGGGCTCGTCTCAGCACGAGTGCCCCGAACCCCATGAGCGGGAGATGGCGGCCCGGTCAAGGTTCCCCATCGGGCAAGCGCCTGGTCGCCGTGGGACGATAGCAAGATGACTGCTTCATGGGATGTTCGCATCGATTCGTTCTGGGCTTCTGCCGATGACACACAACCGGATGCGATGCTTCGCGCCATGGAGGCGCTGATTGCCGAGCGCGCGGACGATGACCCTGAGGCGATCTATGAGTGGGCCTCGATCCACGATTTCCTTGGCAGAGAGGACGAAGCTGTTCCTTTATACAAGGCAGCCTTTGACCACGGCCTTCAAGGGCCGCGACGCNCCCAAGCCATCGTCCAGCTGGCTAGCTCTCTCCGTAACACCGGGGAGTCAGCCGAGGCCGTTGAACTCCTTGAACGGTACCCGAATGACCCAGTGACTGGCGATGCGGCGCAAGCCTTCCTCGCCTTCGCGCTTCGGGACTGTGGCCGCCACGATGAGGCCTTGCGCGTCGCGCTGAGAGCACTCGCATCCACTCTTCCGCTATACGGGCGATCTGTAACCGCCTACGCCGACGATCTCTTGCAGGGGACGCACCCGCCGTTGATGCCCGGNTAAAGGTTCCGCTTGCGGGCACCCTTCGAAGTCGGAAAGTATCCATAAATCGGTCGTCAGGTGGGCACTGAAATCCGGTCCGCTGATCGTCTCGTGTTGGGTCACCTCAACGCAGCTTATTGCTGAACAGGGTTTAGGGGACTGTGAAATGGAGTGGCAAGTTGGAGCGTCCGATCGTTGCCTAAAGTAGCTACGCGCCGTTCCCGGCCTTCCAGGATCATCCTAGATGCCGCCTGGATCTGTGGGTTCGGTCGAGTCCGCGGCACCGCTGTTAGCACTACCATCCTAGGGGCCACTGCGCAGATTTGGCGAAGTGTCCGATGAGGTAGTTCGATAGCCTCGGCTAAGTGTCGTAGCTGCGCTTTTGCTCCATCAAAGGNGTCCTCCTGCGGATGAGCCAAACTGCGATGAGCGCTACCCAACTCAGGACTGCGAGAAGACTAATCCCCACTGACACTGCGAGGTCGGGAGTGGCATTCCACCACGTCGGATCGAAGATCGGTGCCCGTGTTCGGTTTGGCACAACGAAGAGCGCGAAATAGACAGTTCCGCTTGTTACCAGGGTTCCGACAAGTAGCGGAAGCCACCGCCCGGTGCGTGAGTGCCGTGGGCGTGAGGTTGCGAAGATGAGCCAGGCGAGCATCATCAGCTGCAGGATGGGGAGCCCGATCATGATGACCGGCGCCGCGGTAACGAGCGGGTCCACCGTCGCCGGGGTGTCTAGGGTGCCGACGATTTTGTGCAATAGCGCTTCGGTGAATCGTGAGAGTTTGTCCTGGTCGGTACCCAGACCGTAGTTGCTCAGGACAACGACGCCCAGGCCAAGGGACGGCGCGAACGCAAGGTATGACATCGATCGTTCGGTGTTGCCGGTGTGCTCCCACAGTGTTGGAAGGCTCGCGTCGGTGCTGTTCTCGTTGTTATCGTGCAGTTCCCAGAACGGGCGAACAAACCACCCGCTGGCGTATTGGCTGTATTGGTTGGCTCGAGTTAGGGGAGCCCGGGCGTTGGCAAGTGTTGCAGCAGCGATTCCTGATGGCTCACCCAAGTGGACCTGCAAGAGGCGGGTGAGGTCACTGGCCGTGGAGGTAATGAATGCGGACGGTGCGCCCATCGGCCACATCGCCCCAGGNGTTACTACGCGAACGATCCCGAACCAGGTGTAGTAGCCGGCAGCCAATCCGTTCGAGCGAGCAAGTTCGAGGTCACTCGTGGTTGAGGTGAGCCCTAGAGGCCCTAGGACAAGGACTTGGAGCGCATCCTCAAACGGCCTCCCCGTCACCTTTTCAATGATCGCGCCGAGCAGCGTGTAGTTGGCATTGGAGTACTCGAAATGCTCACCCGGTGCCGCGGTGGGCGGACTCTGCAAAACACGCCGGCTCTCGTCTTGGATCGAGGTGACCGCTGGCCATGGATTGAATTCCTCACGACCGGCATGTTCGCTTATCCCTGAGGTGTGACTGAGTAGTTGAGCCAGTGTCACGGTCGAAAACGGGCTCTTGGCACCACCTAGTTCCAGGAGTAGAGCTCCCACAGGGTCGCTCAAAGCGAGATGTCGCTGCGAGATAAGCTGCTGAATTGCTAAGGCAGTGAATTGTTTGGATGTTGACCCAAGCACGAACGGTGTTTTCAGGGTCACNCCTGGCCCGCCAGAATAAACGTTCCCATAGGTTCCCTCGAATTTGACTGAACCCTGGGAGAGCACAACAACGTCAAGCCCAGGTAGTCCAAGGTCAGTGCGTTGCTGCCGCACGAAGCTATCAAGACTGGAAACCGTTTCGTGATTCGCAGAGTCAGCAACGCCCGGAATCGGTAANAGGGATGCTGTGACTATCGCAACCATCACGGCCGCTAGTATCAGCGCTCGTGCAAGCCTTTCAGTCCATAATCTCTGTCCGAACATGGATCGCATGGGCAAATAGTAGTGATCACTCCCCTGGTACGCAAGGGTTTACGAGCCTACTAGTGACGTTCTTGTGTGGACCCGCAGACGTTTACGGTGTGGGCTTATGCTCGGCCAATCCCGAGGTGGAGCAAGCTTCCCCGGCCATGAGCACAGTGACCATCGGGTGTGGGTCGTGTGGGGCCACAAGAACATCAATCTTTTGGCGGACCACCACACTGCCAAAGGAGTTCAAAGACGCGGACGGGAATGTCTAGGTCAGCTATAGTTCCGCAGGGCGTTCGACAAGCGGACGACCCAATAGTCCTCTCAGCCACTGCTGCATCAGCCGCTCCGCCCAGCCGGTGGTCGACCGGCTTATGGGACAGCAGTGAGCATGGGCCATCCGAACACGAGCAACCTACCAAATGCAACATTGGAGAGGGTCCAAGGCTGCCGGGCAAAGAACATTACCTGGGTCCCCAGAGCACGTCAGAAACCTGAGCCTCTTTCTTCCCAGTGGCTGGTTTTCCGGTCGGGCAGTAGTCTTCAGCAATGACACACATTACTCAGCGCCAACGGTGGGCAAGAATAGCGGCTTGGGCCGTATCCCTAGCTGCCACTATTACCGGTATCTTTCTGGTTTCTATTGAAAGACGGCCGTGTGGGTCAACGACCCTAGTGCACCAGATACCTATTTAAACCAGACGGTTCAAGTTGGGTTGATTGGAATTGCTGTCCTTACCGTTGGTCTCCTGTCGGTGATGGCTGTTCTGATCGCAGAGGGTACGCAACCGGTAGAAATAATAAATCAATAGCTCAGCCCCAGTAAATGAATTAGGATCAAGTACATTTGCCCCATAGGCAAGGGCGATCAGAGCTGACCGGTCTGCCAATCCATGTACCGCTCCAGGTTCCCAACAGGAATTTCCCGGCGGTCAGCAACCATGGCCTCAAATGTCCCACGGCCTGTGGGACATTTGTCCAACAGGCTGGTGGACAAATTCGCGGCCCCTGGACAGGATCAGGGTCGACCGGACGCTACCGTGTAGAGTTCCCCTGCGCGCCGGGGTGTCCGCTCTTGTCAGAACCTGTGTGGGCGTGCCATGGGTTCCAGTTGGGTTAGGCTCCGGGTGGTGTGCTGTGGGCGTCGTCGATAAGTTTCAGCCACCCGTTCGTGTTCTCGACTGCCTCGGGTAGAGACAGCGGGACGTCCGCAGACTTGGCTGCGCTGTTGTAGCTCGCAGTCCAATGTTGATGCGCGGTGATCGCGACCGGCCATGGCCTGGGGATGCCGTTCGTTTCGATTGCCTCTTTCGCGCGCACGTTGAACACGTCGAGAACGGCGTCTCGAATCTCCGCATTCGATGGACTTCCTGAAACTTCGCACAGTTCTCTGAGCAANAGTAGGTCCACTACGTCTCGGGCCCGATCATTCTCGAAACGCGGCGGATCGTGTGGGTCCGAGGCCGCGTGGATCTTCTGTGCGATCTGATAACGCAGTGAGATGCTGGCCAGGGTCTCTGGTGCTGGCAGCCCAAACCCTGCAAGGGTGGGAGCTGCGATTCGCTCGGGTTGCGCACCGGCTTCGCCCTCGTCTGCGGCAATCTCGACCTTCACCTTTCTCCATGTCTTTCCTTTGAGTGAAACCTTGATGTCGAATCTGCGAGGCTTCACGATCTTGTGGGGAACGATGATCGTTTCGGCCTCGGAGCGTTCCAAGGTTAGCGGGCCCCACGGTTCCTGGAGGGCCGCATCCAGCCGTGTCAGGAACTCATCGATCTCGCCGCGAACAAGCCCGTCCACGTCCGTGGTGGTCCGTGACATTCCACTGAGTCGGTACTGAAGCATTGTTCCGCCCTTCAATAGGAACAATGGTGCGTCGTCATTACCGACGGCGCGCTGCAAGGCCGCGATGACAACAGTTGATGCCACCAACCAGCCCAGGCGGGGNCCGGCTGTGTGGAGTTGATCTTGGGCCCGGCTTATCCATCCGTCCAGGACGCGGGCGTTGGTCGGTGCCTTGGTTTTGGGTTCCAGCGCCGAAAGCGAAGAAGCGAGGTTCTTAGGCTGTATGTTCTGCGTCATCGCGGGATTTGAGCATCCTTCCCAGCCGGGTGTGTTCGTTGACCTGCAAGATGCTCGTACCGCGGGCCTCTTGCAGGGCTTGCTTGATCAAGTAGGTGGGGACACCTGTTTCTATGCACTGGCGGATGGCAGTGGGCACACTTGTGGCGCGGATGCCTTCCCACCAAATGATTTCGCGCGGTTCAAGGTCTGCTCTGTGCACGATGTACTGCTCACCGCCGCCGCGTCGAATCCGTCGGGCGCGGGATACGGTGAGGTGGATGCGATCGGGATTGATGTCGCTGATGCCGCGTACGGCCAGGGCCGTTTCATGGCTCAGGCACGCTTCCGCGGTTCCAGCCCAGAGAACGGCGAGCTGATATTGGTCCATGTCTGTTTCCGCCACTTGCGGAACCCTGTATACGCCGTGGGCGACGCGTTCCAGCCTGCCCCGGGCGACCAATTTTGAAAGGTCAGCGTGTCCCAGCCCTGCATCGATGGCCTGGCCAGTGGTTACGAAACCATGCTGGTCCAAGGCAATCTCGCGTAATTGCTCTAGTTTCGTCAACACTTCCATGTCAAAACCTTACCATTTTGACAAGGTTTTGACGTGACCTTGACGCGTTTGGGTAGGCCCCTCGGCATCACGTCACCCTCACGCCGGCACGACTGCCACTCTGGCCGTGATTGCAACGATCATGACCACCCAACGAGCAGCAGTCGGCTGCTCGTTGAAAATAGCGGAGTAACCGCATTGGAGGGTGGCAAGCCCGACGACGACGAGCTTGGTCATCCCGCGGCGCTGACATAGTCCCGTTCAAGGTTCCTCCGGACCTACCGGAAGCAGGGGAGTCGGCATCGTCTTTGCATGAAAGGACCATCGTGGTAAATGTGTACACAAGTGCTACTGTGGTTACATGAACACGATTACTTCATCCGTCACCATTCGGGCACTTCGCGATGGTCTCGCTGATGCTGTGGGCCGTGCCAGTTACGGGCATGAACGCGTGCAGATCACGAAGAACGGCAAGCCGGCGGCTGTGCTTATTGGCCCCGATGACTTTGAACTGTTAGAGCAATTGGAAATGTTCCGTGATGTCGCTGAATACCGGGCAGCTAAGTCGGCTGATGACGGAGGGCGCGTCAGCCTGAGTGAACTGCGTGCTGAGTTAGACGCGTGAGTTCTTACCGCATTGAATTCACCACTGCGGCCGCGAAAGAACTCAGAAAGCTCGACTCTGGAATCCGACGCCGCATTCTGTCCGGCATCGCCGAACTTGAGCAAGACNCCCGCCCAGCTGGTTGTAAANAGCTGGCCGGCGAAAGTACCGCTTGGCGGATTCGTGCTGGCGACTACCGGATACTCTACGAAGTTGTCGACAATCTTCTCGTCGTTACCGTGGTCCGAGTGGCCCACCGCCGTGAAGTCTACAAATAACCATCCGGTTGCGTTCTAATTGCTTTGATGTCCAAGACTTCGCGCGTTCTCAACGCGCATCATCGGATGGGATTGCCATTAGCAGAACGTGCAGCACCTCTATTCCTGGGGCCTCAGCCTCGATGAGCGCCAAATTGGAGTAAGTAGTCCCGCAGGGTTCCTTGAACAGATACCTCTCTGGCCCAAGACTTCCTCGGCTGCGAGTATGTAGACATGATGATCGTGGAAGAAATCTTGCTCGCTGCTCAGCCCGCGCTTGAGGCAATTCTGACTCCGATTGAGCTCGACCGTGCCCGTCTGGAGATGGTGACGACGAAGGGTGAACCGGTCACGGCATCAACGATCGTCAGCGCGGACCTTCTTCTCCGAGTCTTCGTGTATGACGAGCAAATGGGGTTCTGGCTCTATCCGCCCGAAGGCATCAGCGGCTTCATGGCTCGTCTAAGTAGTGAATTGCAGGATTTCGTTGCGGAGAGCGGGTTCGGATGGGGAGAGCTTCGTGGATAGTTCGACTGCCAAAGCGATTCCCCATGCGCGAAACAGTGGGTCCCGCAGGTAGGCGTGGCTGATCATCCCGGAAGGTTTCCAGCAGGCTGCTTCCTAGCGTCCAAACGAGCCAGGTCCCGCCCTCGGCCCAGTAGAGGCTGAAGCCAGCATGGATGCATCCGGGAAGGCGCCGATAAGAAAGCCCCGGTGCAACGTCTTGGCTCTGGCCGCGGGTGGTGTGGTGATTGCATCTACTCACTCCTCGCACAATCGGCCTACGGTTGAGGCGATAACCTCAGTGACCATCGCCTCAACTGCGTTGAAAGGTCGCGGGTCGTAAAGCAGTTGGCCGGCCAGTCCGCTGCTGAACGCGAGGATCGTTCTCGCCAGAGTGTCGTCGTCAAGTTGCGCACACAGTTCGCCCTCTGCGCGCCGCCAAGCGAACAGACGCACGAGCTGGCTGCGGATCGCCTCATCCGCTGAGCGGATCGTGGCCGCGATCTTCTCATCGAACGGCGCGCGGTCCGAGAAGGCGACCCCGACGATCACCGCGGCACGACGCTCCTCATCGATGGGGAGGGTGGCCAGCACCAACTCGACCAACCACCGCTGAAGGGTCGGCTTCGCTGGTTCGGCGGAGAAAGTGCCTGCAACTATCGATTGTGCCCGTTCAAGGGCTGCATGGAGGAGTTCCTCTTTCGACGCGAATGCTTTCTGTACGGCGCCCAGGGACCAGCCCGCCTCGCGTGCGACTGTGCGGAATGAAAGTTCGTGCAGGCCGTGGCGGGCAACGATTCGGAGTGCAGCATCCGCGAATTCCTCGGAACGTGCGGACATTTTCTCCTTCTAAAAGTGGGGCTTGCACAAGTAAAGAATACAGGCGTATTCTCACAAAAGCGACGAATACAGTCGTATTCTTTCAGAAGGTTTATCATGCTCATACCCAACCGCACACCCCGACCATACCTCGCGCTCATCCTCACGACACTTGGCCTCATCGTCTTCCTGGCAGCGGTAGGAACCGTCAGCTATCTCCTTGATTCACCGGATACCTCCNCGCTTGCCGCCGCGTTCATCCCGCTCGCGATCGCCCTTGGCATCTTCCTTAGCGTTCGCCAGAGTTGGCGGGCCACCGGGTTCCGGCCCGTCGCCAAAACGTACCCTGGTGTACTGAAAGCAATTGTTCTGGTAGCAGCGCTCCCTATTGCCGTCATCGTCTGTTCGGACGGCGTCAACGCATCAAGGGCAGCGATCATCGAATTTGCTGGCCTTGCACTTCTGGTCGGATTCGTCGAAGAAACCATCTTCCGGGGCATCTTGCTGCGTGCATTCGCGTCGCACAATGCCATCGTAGGTTTCGTTGCCACCTCGATCGGTTTCGCCGTTGCACACTCGGCAGCCGCGATATCGCCTAACCAAAGCATCGCAACAACTCTCAACACGATTGTGTTCGCGTTCCTCTTCGGTGTCATCGCCTCATTCCTGGTACGGATGACCGACAGTATTTGTCCAGCGATCGCACTTCATGCAACGTTCGATTTCGCTGGGTTCGTATTTCACCCCGCTCAGCCANCGATCACCGATCTGGTCAGTATTGTTCTCGCTGCAGCCCTCGTCGTGATCCTTATCCTCATTAGTCGCCGCCACGACCAACACGTAGGTTGATGACTGCAGCGACCCAAGTGGTGTTCATCGAGCGTCGCAGTCAGTGCACCGCCGTGGTTGTCAGTCCTGAGCGCTTCGAGAGGATGGTTGAATACGCCGAAGTGCCCAAGGGAAGGCGCCAGACATTCCTGCCGTCCGCTCCGAAGCTAGATGGAAACACTTAATATGTGTCATATCTCAATCGCTGGGCTAGGGCCCATACCGCCCTTTGGCTCGGTCAATCTGGTTACGCGCCTCCCTGATGGCCCGCGCTACATCAGGATTTCGGGCCTCGATGTCATCTGCTGTCTTNGAAAAACTTCGGAAGGACCGAAACAAGACTGGCAGCAGACTCAGAATAACAATCCCAGCGACGATCACAATCGAAACAATATCCATTCTCGAGTTTCCCCGATGATTGCCAGGCAGCTGAATACGCGAGCTTAGCCTGTCTCGGGTTTAATCTTCGAGACTACCCCGGTCTTCGCACGAGGAACGAAGGCGTGCTCGATTCTAGAGCCGTGCTCGGAGTGAGGAAAGTACAGGCTTGTCCCGTGCGAGGTTCCCCGGTGGGGAGGGTGCTCTAGGTGCTGAAGGTTGGGGCGGCGAGCCTGACTGCTGAGAACCACACCCGTGGCTGGGCGGAAATGTCCGTGTAGGAACAGGAACCTTTCAACTCTGGTGATCCTTGAACCGCTCTGTGCAGTGGCTGTGTAGTGGCTGTGTAGTGGCTGTGCCACCGGGTGCAGTGCCAGCCAAAATTACAGTCGCATGGCCCGGGGCGACTTAGCCCCGGCGACCGGTTGGCGGTGTCAGCGGGCAGCCTGAAGCGAATCAGTTCCGCCTGTGGGTGTCTTCCGGAAGTGCACCGTTGTTCATGAGCGTGGTGGCGGTGTTGGCCATGGCGGTCAGCGCCACCGGCTGCATTGACGGGCCGTAGGAAATGCACGCGGCGGATGGTCTCGCCGGGGTTGTTGTAGCCGCGCTCCAGATCTACAGGGACGGAGAAGCTCGATGGCTTTGGCTGCGGTGTCCATGGGCTCAGCATAGCTCTGGCGTCCCGGTTCAGCGGTTGTCCAGGTCCTCAAAGATCAGGAACGTCTGCGTGTCCAGCACTCCGGCCATGGATTGCAGCTGGTCAAAGATCACCCGGCGCAACCCTTGGTTGTCTTCGGCGCGCACCAGCAAAATCACGTCAAAGTCGCCGCCCACCAGCGCAATGTGCGCCACCTCCGGGATGGCCCGCAGTTCCTCGCGCAGCTCCCGCCAGGAGTGCTGGCTGACCTTCAGCGTCACGTAGGCTGAGGATTTCAGCCCCGCCTTCACCGGATCCACCAGTGCCGTGAACTTTGTCAGCACGCCACTGGAAGTGAGCCGAGAAATTCGCGCATAGGCGTGGGCGCGGGAGATGTGCACGTTTTCGGCCACAACGCTCACGGACATTCGGCCGTCGCGGGTGAGCTCGGCAATGATCCGCCGGTCCACCTCGTCCAACGGCTCGGGNGTGCTCACTTCCATGCCACTCCTTGAGGTTCCGTCTCTGTTGCTGCACTTCGGTGCCGGGATTGCGGACGCTGGGGATGTCCGACGCCGGGAACAACTTGAGCAGCCCACGCACCTGCTGCAGTGTTTTGTCTTCCAGACTAAGGACAAATCGCGGAAAATTCCAGAGTTCTCCAGAGTTATGGCGACGTTCGGCAACAAAACCCATACTGAAGTCAACGGAACATCTTTGTTGCCCCACGTTCGTTTACCCAGGAATCGGCAGGCGTGTGCCGCAACCAGCCATCCTGCCATCTGTTGGAAGGAGTGAGGGTTCAATGACGAACCATCCAGAATTTTAGACCACCCGGGAAATGCGGCGCTCTTGAGTGGGCGTCAAGGCCAGTACCTGCTGCCATCGGCCACGCCGGTCCAGCTGATAGCCCCGGACGGCACCGCTAAANAGGGCAGTAAATACAAGGAAAACTACCCTCTGCCCGCACCGCAAACCCTGTTGGAAGGGTACGGGCAGCTGATGCTGGGACGGCGGATCAACGCACAAGCCAGTGCCCTGGTGCGGCAAGGGCGGATGGCGGTCTACCCGTCGTCGTTCGGCCAAGAAGCCTGCCAGGTGGCGGCATACATGGCGTTACGTCGCAGTGACTGGCTGTTCGCCACCTACCGGGATACCGTGGCCGTGATGGGCCGGGGAGTGAAACCCATGGAGGCCTTTGAATCTCTGCGAGGGGACTGGCACAGCGGATTTGATCCGCACCACTACAACACGGCACTGCCTACTACCCCGCTGGCCACGCAGCTGCTGCACGCCGTGGGAGTGGCGCACGCGGCCAAGTTGCGCGGCGAGGACACCGTGGTGCTGGCGCTGTGCGGCGACGGTGCCACCAGCGAGGGCGATTTCCACGAGGCCCTGAACTTTGCCGCCGTCTTCCATGTGCCGGTGATCTTCATGATCCAAAACAATCAGTACGCCATCTCCGTCCCGCTCATCCACCAATCGGTGGCGCCATCGCTGGCTCATAAAGCGATTGGCTACGGCATGCCGNGGGAGCGGGTAGACGGGAACGATCTGGCCGCACTGTTGGCGGTGCTGGGCAGTGCTGTGGAGCGGGCTCGCAATGGAGGCGGTCCGGCGCTGATTGAGGCCCACACCTACAGGATGGAGGCGCACACCAACGCCGATGATTCCACCCGCTACCGCTCTCTTGAGGAGGTGGCGCAGTGGNTGCCANAGGATCCGCTTNTGCGGCTGGAAAAGTACCTGCACGACGCCGGACACCTGGCTCCCGCTGACACCGAACGTTTCGCTGTGGCAGCGAAAGAGGTTGCCCAACAGCTGCGTGACGGGCTGAACGCACCGAGTGCCCCGGACCCTTTGGATATGTTCCGGTTTGTCTACAGCGAGCCAACACCGCAACTGCGCGAGCAGAGCCGGCTGCTGGCCGCTGAACTTGCAGCAGCTGATCTTGCAACAGTTAGCAAGGGAGGCCTGTCATGACCGCCGCGCCGGTGTTGACTCACTCCGAACTTGCCGGTGTTCAGCAGCTCACCTTTGCCAAAGCCCTGACGCTGGCCATGTCCGACGCCATGGCCGCCGACTCCTCCGTGTTGGTCTTTGGCGAAGATGTTGGAACGCTCGGCGGGGTGTTCCGCGTGACGGACGGGCTGACGGCACGGTTTGGCGAGGAACGCTGCTTTGACACGCCGCTGGCTGAAGCGGGAATAGTTGGCATGGCCACCGGCATGGCGATCAACGGCATGCGCCCGGTAGTGGAGATGCAATTTGACGCCTTCGCCTACCCGGCGTTCGAACAGATCGTCAGCCACGTTGCCAAGATGGGCAACCGCACGCGCGGGCGCGTCCGCCTGCCGCTTGTTATCCGCATCCCCTACGCCGGCGGCATTGGCGGGGTGGAACACCATTGCGACTCCTCGGAAGGCTACTACGTCCACACCNCGGGGCTGACGGTCCTCACTCCCTCGACCGTTGCGGACGCTTACATCCTGCTCCGGGACGCCATCGCCTCCCCGGACCCGGTGGTGTTCATGGAACCGAAGAAACTGTACTTCTCCAAGGCCACGGTGGATCTTGACGCACTGCGTTCCCGGTACTCACCAGCCTCGGAGCGCGGCGGTGCCACTGCCACCCCGTCCAGCATCGGGCGTGCGGCCGTGGTCCGTGAAGGCACCGATGCCACGCTCATCGCCTACGGCCCGTCCGTGGCGCCAGCGCTCGCAGCCGCCGAGACTGCCGCTAACGAGGGGCGGTCACTGCAGGTGGTTGACGTGCGTTCCCTTGTCCCGTTCGACGACGAAACCATCAGTGCCGCCGTCAGATCCACCGGGCGGGCCGTGGTCATTGCAGAAGCACCCGGATTTGCCTCCATGGCATCTGAGATTGCCGCACGCATCCAGGAACGCTGCTTCCACTCGCTGGCTGCACCGGTGCTACGAGTGACGGGGTTCGATGTTCCGTACCCGGCACCAAAACTGGAAAAGCATTACTTGCCCGGCGTTGACCGTATTTTGGACGCCGTGGACCGGCTCCAATGGGAGGAATCATGAGCAGCGAAGTAGACGTACAGCCACAGCCGAGTGGACAAGTTTTCCTGCTTCCAGACTTNGGGGAGGGGCTCGTGGAGGCCGAGCTTGTTTCTTGGCTGGTGGCAGTGGGAGACACCGTGCACATAGACCAGCCCATCGCCGAGGTGGAAACCGCAAAGTCCGTGGTGGAAGTGCCCT
This sequence comes from Arthrobacter polaris, assembly GCF_021398215.1. Lineage (NCBI taxonomy): Bacteria > Bacillati > Actinomycetota > Actinomycetes > Micrococcales > Micrococcaceae > Arthrobacter > Arthrobacter polaris. The sequence continues at coordinate 3,143,674 of NZ_CP071516.1, read as the reverse complement.
CGCCCTTTGAGGGCACAGTGGCCACCTTGCACGGCGCCGTGGGCGACGCNCTTGAAGTGGGCAAGCCGCTGATCACCATTGCGCCGGAAGGAAGTCCTGATCGGGAACAGGAACCAGCAGCAGCGCGCCGAGGTGCCGGAACCTGGTNNGGGTCCGGGAATGTGCTGATCGGCTACGGCTCAACAGGGTCCTCAGGTCCCGGACGGAGCAGGCCAGCAGTACGGCAAGCACCCCTGGTCATTTCGCCATTGGTGCGCAAGCTGGCCCAAGACCATGGGATCGCGCTCGCAGACATCCAGGGCTCGGGCAGCGATGGGTTGATCCTGCGCGCCGATGTTGAAGCTGTCATGGGCTCGGAACCAGAACGGGTACAGAAAATAGAATCGGTGCCGGCACCGAAGGTNGGCACCGGAAGCGGACCTGCCGATGCCACCACACCAGCAAGTCAGGGAACAGGCGGGGAGTCATCCGGTGTTCTCCATCAACGCACGGGGCTGCCGGTGGTGTCCCGAACTCCGCTGACTGGAATGAAGAAGGCAGCGGCGGCAGCACTGGTACGCAGCCGCCGGGAGATTCCCGATGCCACTGTCTGGGTGGATGTGGATGCCACGGCGCTGGTGGAACTGCGCCGCGGCTTGAAGGCGAAGGGTGCGGCGCCGGGTTTACTGGCATTTGTTGCACGGTTCGCGCTCGCGGGNCTGAAGAGATTTCCGGAGCTGACCATGCAGCTTGAGAGTAAGGACGGGCAAGACACCCTGGTGGAATTTGATGGGATCAACGTGGGCTTTGCCACCCAGACCAGCCGTGGGCTGGTGGTGCCGGTGCTCCGCAATGCCCAAGGGCGTAGCGCCAGGGAGCTGGACAGTGCCATCCGCGGGCTCACAGACCGGGCACTGAGCGCTCACGCCGGGCCGGGNGAACTGGCAGGAGGCACGTTCACCATCAATAACTACGGTGTGCTGGGCGTGGACGGTTCGGCGGCCATCATCAACTACCCAGAAGCGGCGATGCTGGGGCTGGGCCGCATTATGGACAAGCCATGGGTGGTGGACGGGGCACTGTGTGTGCGGAAAATGACGGAGCTGACCCTCGCGTTTGACCACCGTGTTTGCGACGGCGCCGTGGCCGCGGGATTCCTGCGCTTTGTGGCCGACGCCATGGAAAACCCGGAGGGTGTGCTGGCCGAGCTCTAAGCTGGGGATGTGGCTGCTGGGGATGCGGCCGCTGTGGATTGGAGCGCCAATGGTCCAGCAGGACAACGAAGGCTGGCTCGTGTTGGGTGGAGGCATTTTCCTGCTCTCCAGCAGTGCCGCACGGGCCCTTGTCAATATTGGGTTGGTGGTGGGCACCGAGCGAGCCCTGGTCATCGACACCGGCTGCGGACCCCGCCACGCCGCCAAAATTCTTGCCGCAGTGCGCACGGTGACACCNCTGCCGCTGGTGGTTCTGAACACGCACGCGCACTGGGACCATTTCTTTGGCAACGCCATCTTCCTGCGGGACGGTGCCAANAATGATGGCGGCACCGAGTTTTGNGCGCACGCTGCGGCCGCACGGGCCATGGCTGAGAANGGGGAATCGCAGCGGGTNTTTGTGGCCGTGCCGGAGCCGGAAATGGCTGCCGGAGTGGGAGTGGGAACGGAAATGGTGATTCCCACGCACCTAATCGGTGGGGAAAACAACCTTGAAGGTGCGGAGTGTTTTGAGGGTGCTCCGGAACCGACGCCAATGGTTCTTGGCCTTGGTGGTGTCACCGTGGAACTGTTCACCCTAGGACACGGGCACACCAAGGGCGATCTCATGGTGGGTGCCCCNGGTGTGCTCTTTGCCGGGGATGCGCTGGAGGAAGGGGCCCAACCATCTGTTGAGCCAGAGTCTTCGCTCACTGGGTGGATAGCCGTGTTGCGCCAGCTGGCCGCCATGGGCGAAAAATATCCGGTCATGATTCCGGGGCACGGCCACCCGGTGGACGCCAATTTTGCGGCAAGGATGGCGGACACCATGGAACGGGAANNGCCCGCACAAGCCCGCCCAGTGACGGCAGCTGCGCGCACTGCGGGCGTAGTGTTGAGACAGTGAGCAAATCAGCAAATCCCGGCGACTTCAGCCTGTGGTCCATCGCCGTTCCGGCCTTTGGGCCTTCTTTGCTGTTTGGTATTGGCGAAGGCGCCATCTTGCCCATCATCCCGCTGAGTGCCCGCGACATGGGCTCCTCTCTGGCCGGTGCCGCGCTGGTGGTGGCATTGATAGGCATTGGCTCGCTGGTCAGCAACATCCCGGCCTCGATCATCACGGACAAGTTCGGTGAACGCCGGGGCATGATGGGTGCTGCCGCGTTGAGCCTGGTGGCCTTGTTGCTGTGCGTTNTTTCAACCAACTTGTGGCAATTCGCGCTCGGTGTGTTCTTGATCGGCGCCGCTGCTGCGGTATTCAACCTGGCCCGCCAAAGCTACCTGACAGAGGCGGTTCCGGCATTCCTGCGGGCCAGGGCCATGTCCACACTGGGCGGTGTGGGACGGATTGGTCTATTCGCAGGACCGTTCATCGGTGCTTTGGTGATCCACCTGGTAGGCCTGAGCGGAGCCTATTGGGTGGCAGCTGTGGCCATGGCAGCAGCAGGGATCTTAGCCGCGTGGCTACCGGATCTGCTCAGCGATACCTCAGCTGCANCTCAAGGGCCCCGCCCCACCATTCGCTCTTTGGTCTTGGCGCACCGCCACGTGTTTNTGACTGTGGGCATCGGGGTGCTGTTGGTCAGTGCCGTACGGTCCTCACGGCAGGTGGTGGTGCCACTATGGGCAGATAACCTAGGCCTAAGCCCCGCGGCGACCTCGCTCATTTACGGACTGTCGGGAGCCATCGACATGCTGGTGTTTTACCCGGCAGGACGGGTCATGGATAAGAAAGGCCGCACTGCGGTGGCTGTGCCCTCCATGATTCTCATGGGTGCAGCGTTGCTGCTCATGCCGCTGACCACCGGCGCCGTCTCGCTCTTGTTGGTGGCGCTGCTGATTGGCTTCGGCAACGGCATTGGGTCAGGGCTGATCATGACTCTGGGTGCCGATTACTCCCCGCGCGCCGGGAGGGCCCAATTCTTGGGCATCTGGCGGTTCATGTCTGACCTTGAANGCTCTGGAGGTCCCGTCATTCTGGCCGGGCTGACAGCTGCAGTGACGCTGTCCTTTGGCATTGCCGCCACAGGGTTGTTAGGCCTGGCGGCGGCCACCGTGCTGGGCTACTCGGTTCCCCGCAACAAACCAACCGCACGCTGAGGTTGGCAGGGGATAGAACCACACGCCGGATAAGGCTGATGAGTGCCGGTGCAAAGAAAGTTGTTGACGCCCGGGGCAAGGCCGCGAATCATGGAAACATGAGCACGCAATTTGATGATGTGTGGCGAGCCTTGGAACAGAAAGTGGCGTCAGGGTGGGCGCCCGGCTTGGTAGCAGGCATCCGGTACCGGGGAACCACGGAGTACTTTGCTACCGGCGTGCGCACACTGGGCCTGCCAGCAACAATGCACACCGCCACGCCGTTCCGGGTTGCTTCGTTGGGCAAACCGCTGGCCGGGGCACTGGCTGCGTCCATGATTGCCGATGGCACTCTGGCACTGGATGATCCCGCCGATATGTGGCTACCTGAACTCGCTTTCCCTCGGGTACTCACCAGCCCAGACGCCGCGCTGTCAAGCACCGTCCCCGCGGAGCACGAGATCACTGTAAAGCAGCTGCTGACGCTCACGCACGGTTTGGGCGTCNTTGAGGGGAAAACTCCTTTGGCACAAGCATTGNACGCAGCGGGCCTGCTCCCGGGAGTGCGCAGGCAGAGCATGAGCGCGGAAGAATATATGTCCGGCATCGCAGCGCTGCCACTGGCATACCAGCCCGGCACCATGTTCAGTTACCACGTGGGCAGCGATATTCTCTCCGTGTTGCTGGCCCGTGCCGGCCAGGCCTCACTGGCGCAGATTCTACAAGAACGCATTACCGGCCCGCTCGGCATGGCCTCCACCGGGTTCTTCGGGGACCGGCGCGAACTACCTACCGCCTATCAACCAACCGCGGCGGGACTGGACGTTNTTGATGAGCCTGACGGACTGTTTTCACAGCCGCCGCCGTTTGAATCGTTGNGGGCAGGCCTAGTGTCCACCGTGCCCGATTACGTGGCCTTCCTCGCAGCCCTGGCTGATGACACCCTACTTCCAGCGGACCTACGTGCGGAAATGACCAGCGATCAGCTCACGGATACTCAANAAGTGGGGCTGGCGGGCCTGGTTGAACCGGGAACTTCTTGGNGGTGGCAGGTGTCCGTTGAGACTGCTGAGGCCAATCCCACAGCCCGGAAACCGTGGAACACCCCTGGCCGCTACGGGTGGTCAGGAGGATCCGGAACCACCGCCTATGTGGATCCCTCCCGGGACCTCATTGCGGTCCTGTTCACCCAGCGCCTCATGGCAGGGCCCACCGAGGACTTCTCCTACTTCTGGGAGCCTCTGTCCGCCGCGCTCTAACCTGCTCCTGTGGGCCGTCAGGTGCGGCCAGTGGCCCGCTAAAATCGCACCCAGTAAAGAGTGGAAATTACTTGTGAATGATCAAGGAAATATTTTCAGGATTTCCCTTCAGGGTGACTTGGAGTGTTTCGTTGGCAAACACACTTTCCGGCACGGCCATGGCTGATGTGTAGGGAGCCAAATCAGCTGAGCACATTCTGTGGCCCTCGGTGTCCGTGGTGACCTCAAGGTGATCGGCCTCAAGCAACTTGATGGAGGTGATGAAGGAGGGGCAGGTAGAGCTGCCAAACGTGGTGACATACAGCAGCAGGTCAGTGGATGAGAGGTCAGCAGCCCAAGACTTGTCCGCTGCCGAGACGGCGGAGCTGCGGAACCCTGGGTCCCGTTCGGTTCCGGCGCGGTGCTGCTGGAGGAACAACCAAATAGTGCGCCGCTAGCCAGCACCCCGGCAACAACACCCGAGGTAAGGAAAGCCCGCCGTGATGAAAGTGCGCCAGCACTGCACTTGATGTCCATCTCGCCACTGTAGTTCAGAAAATCAGCCCAGCACCTGCTTTACGGCAACAGAATTAACGTAAGGAACGCCGTCGTACGGGCCAGGTTAANAGCAGCGTTCCGGCAAGGGTCAGCCCATAGCCGCCCACCACTATCTGGCCAACACCGATCAGGAAATAGCTCGTGGTGCTATCAGCGCCGGTGGCCCAGACCAGGCGTAGGATCAACACCACCGCCAGCCCGGCAAGCAGCGCCAACAGTGAGGCCATGGCAGTCCACCCNCGCGCTGACGCCCAGTGCCTGCCCGGGCCCAGCCACACGTTCCAGCTCCGCCCTGTTCGGAAAACAACAAGGGCAGCCAAAGCGGTCCAGAAAGCCACAATAAAGAATGCAGCCAGGACGTCTGCAGGGCGGTGCCACTGGTTGATGAGCGTAGATATTCCAGCGAGGATGGCATAACTGCCGCCCACAAANGCCGCAGCCGGGCGCCATCGGGGCGAGACCACCAGCAATACGGCGGCCGCCGCACTAGCAGCCAGGGTGCTGTGCCCAGAGGGCAGCGAGTTCAGTGCGAGCGTATTCACCCCAAGATCCGGACGGTCGGGCAGCCCTGCCTTGATCAGCTGCGTGGAGAGGTTCGCCGCGGCCATGGCGGCAAGGGCTATGCCAGCAGCTTTCCACCGTTTGCGGGCCAGTGTGACAAACAAAATCACCACTACCGCAATAACAACGGAGGTGGCAGGNAGCATGTCAAGGACTTGGGCCACCTGGGTGCCGATCCGCTGACGAACCACATCCGCCTCCACAAGAGCCGATTCGTCAATGTACTGCCCGGCGGTGGTGGTGATGAAGAACCTGTAGCTCAGCACCAATCCAGCCAAACTAATGACAGCCGCAACCAGAAAAGGCCACGCAGCAACGCGCACCACAACAGGGCCGTGCGGACCTGAGCGGTGGGGTGCGGCGTGGGTATTCATCGCCTCTAGGTTCCCACAGATTCATGGGAGTCCGCTGACTCAGGGGCCACCGGCACGGGGACTACAGTAAAGACATGCTGTCGCTCCCACCGCTCGAGGCCGTCCTTGCCGCCGCCCATGTCATCTCTTTGCCCATGCGGGTGAAATTCCGGNGAGTGCTGACCCGCGAACTGATGGTCTTCCAAGGGCCCTCCGGTTGGGCTGAGTTTGGCCCGTTTCTGGAGTACGACGACGAGGAGTCCTCCCGCTGGCTGGCCTCGGCTTTGGAGGCTGGTTGGCTTGGGTTACCCNCGAGGGTGCGGGACTGGGTGCCGGTGAACGCCACCATCCCGGCGGTACAGGCGGAGATGGTCCCTGAGGTGTTGGCGGCATTCGATGCTGTGCATACCGTGAAAATCAAAGTGGCTGAGGCCGGACAATCCTTGGCTCAGGATGCGGCCCGGGTGNGGGCCGTGCGGCATCTGCTGCCCGAGGCCAAGATCCGCATTGATGCCAACGGAGGCTGGAGCGTTGCCCAGGCTGTCTCGGCGTTGAGCATGCTTTCGGTGTTTGGGCTTGAATACGCCGAACAACCTGTTGCCACCATTGCCGAGATGGCTGCCGTGCGCAAGGCCGTTGACGGTTCGGTATTGATTGCTGCTGATGAAAGCGTCCGCAAAGCCACGGACCCGCTGGCCGTGGCCCGGGCCGGGGCAGCTGACTTGATAGTAGTGAAGGCTGCGCCCNTTGGGNGAGTGCGGCGTGCCTTGGAGATTGTGGCCGAGGCAGGGCTGCCCGCCGTAGTGAGTTCTGCGCTTGATTCCTCGGTGGGGATCAGTACCGGGCTGGCTCTGGCCGCCGCCCTGCCGGAGCTAGACTACGCCTGCGGACTGGGCACTGTGTCTTTGATGGCAGGAGATATTGCCTCACCCAGTCTGGTGGCCGTCGCCGGTGGTATGGAGGTGCGGGACGTCATCGCCGATCCTGAGCTGTTGAACCGTTTTGCTGCGTCTACACAACGGCGCGCGTGGTGGGTGTCGCGGCTGCGCCGCTGCTACGCACTGCTCTGACACCCGTTCTTGAGCTGATGATGATTAGATGGGGCTGTGACTTTTCTTAGCTCGATGGATGCTGCCCGCTATGTAGTAGATGCCTTGGAACGCGCAGGCGTAGGGCACGTGGTGGTGGCCCCTGGATCCCGCAGCGCCCCTCTGGTGTACGCCCTCGCTGAGGCTGAAGCCGACGGCAGGATCAGGACGCACGTGCGCATTGACGAGCGCGTGGCAGGATTTACCGCCCTCGGGCTAGCTATGGCTGATGGTGCACCGGTTGCTGTACTGACCACCTCCGGAACCGCAGTGGGCAACCTGATGCCAGCTGTCATGGAAGCAAACCACGCAGGCACAGCCTTGGTCGTCCTTTCCGCAGACCGCCCCGAAGAGTTGCGCGGTACCGGGGCAAATCAAACAACGGATCAGCTGGACCTCTTCGGTGACCACGTTCGTTTTGCCACTGATGTTCCAGCTGGCATTGATCCCACCAGCGCCGTCTCTACAGCGCTCAGTGCTGCACGCGGACGCCTCGACGGTATCCCTGCCGGGCCAGTCCAGGTGAACTTGGCGTTCCGTGACCCGCTGACACCCGCTTTGGACGGCTCTGAATGGGAACGTTTGCTGCCCGTGATTCAGGAGCCAGCGGCGGTTGAAGGGTGGTTGAAGCAGTGGTTGGAGCACTGGTTGGAGCACTGATTGAGCCCGCCGNGGTTGGTGGCTGAGCATGCAGACACCGCTGGGGCTGGGCAAGCCCGAACTCCTAAAACCCGTGGAACGTTGGAAACCCCACGATCACCGGAGGTGCTACCCGCCACGAGTCATCGGACTGTGGTTGTTGCTGGCCACGGGGCCGGACCTGATGCGGAGCATTTTGCCCGGATGCTGGGCCTGCCCCTACTGGCTGAGCCTTCCTCCAATGCACGCTTTGGCCCCAATGCGATTGGATCCTACCGGCTGCTGCTGGAGCAATTTGGGCCTGAAAGTGCCACCCCGATCCAACGCGTCGTCATCTTTGGGCGGCCAACACTCTCTCGCCAGGTCAGTAAGTTGCTGGCCCAAACTAATCTAGAACGCGCACTCTTCTTACCCGCACCAGTTTCATGGTTTAAAGCCGGGCGGCGCACAGAGCTGATTTTGACCCAATGGGACCAGCTAGTTGGTTTTGCCGGGCATGGCCCAGAAGGCTGGCTGCAAGCCTGGCAGGAGGCAGCGGCCCGTGCTGAAGCTACTCTGGATAAGCTCTTGGCGCAGCTGCTGGTTGAAGCCGGCACAAGCACGCAGGGCCGCGAAGCCAGCGCCTCCAATGATGGTGCCGTATTGCACGATGGCGCCGTATTGACGGGCCCGCATGTGGCCCGTGCACTCTGGGCCAGGGCGCAGCAGGACCCGGATAGCAATCTCATGCTGGGATCCTCAAACCCTATCCGCGATGTTGACGTGGCTGGCAGACCAACGGCCNAAAATAATGTGCGGGTATTCGCCAACCGCGGACTGGCCGGCATTGACGGGACCATTGCCACGGCCACCGGGGTGGCATTAGCAACGGGCGAAGTCACCAGGGTGCTACTGGGTGATCTGACCTTCCTGCATGACTGCGGTGCCCTCAACCTCGGACCCACGGAGCAGTTGCCACGTCTGCAAATCATTGTCCTCAACGATGCCGGCGGAGGCATCTTCTCAGTCTTAGAGCACGGAACGCTCGCCCAGACACCCAACTATGGCGCCGCCGTGGAACGTTTCTTTGGCACACCCCACACGGTGCAACTCGGTGTGCTGGCTGCGGCATATGGGTGGGAGCACACACTGGTGCGCACTGCTGGCGAACTGGACGCGGCACTTGCACTTCCGGTGCTGGGGCGCAGCATCATCGAGGTGGCGGCAAGCCGGCAAGGCCTGCGCGAACTCCACGCCCGTATCAGCGAAGCGCTTAATAACAGCAGGTCTCCAGATGGGCCCCACCACTGGTGGAGGAGCCCATCTGGAGACCTGCTAGAGGCCTGCGTTGTCACAAGACGCGGCTGAGGAATTCCTTGGTCCTGTGATGTTGCGGGTTGGCAATGATCTCGCGCGGGTTCCCGGACTCAACCACCACGCCGGCATCCATGAAGGTCAGTGTGTCGCCCACTTCGCGGGCAAATCCAATCTCATGGGTCACCACGATCATGGTCATGCCTGACTTGGCCAGTTTCTTCATAACTTCCAGGACGTCGCCCACTAGTTCGGGGTCAAGGGCGGACGTGGGCTCGTCAAAGAGCATCAACTCCGGCTCCATCGCCAGAGCCGGGCAATGGCAACGCGCTGCTGCTGCCCGCCTGAGAGCTGAGAGGGTAAAGTTGGCGCGGTCGGACAAGCCCACCATCTCCAACAGTTCAAGTGCCTTCAGTTTTGCGGAGGCCTTGGATTGACGCTTGACCTGTGTGGGGCCTCAATCACGTTTTGCAGCGCCGTCTTGTGCGGAAACAGGTTGAAGCGCTGGAACACCATGCCGATTTCCCGGCGTTGGGCTGCGATTTGTTTGCTGTTCAAATCATGGAGCTTGCCGTCTATATCCCGGAAACCGATGAGGTCATTGTGGACGTAAATCCGGCCAGCACTGATGGTCTCCAACAGGTTGATACAGCGCAACAGGGTGGACTTCCCCGAACCCGAAGGCCCGATGATGACAGAGACCTCCCGGGGTTAACGGTTAAATCGATACCTTGGAGCACATGGTGGTCGCCAAAGAACTTGTGGACGCCTTGAATCTCCACCAGCGGTTTCACCGCAGCGTTGTAGCCAGCTGCAGAGGTTGAGGTTTCCGTCATGACGTGCCGCCTTCTGTGTTATTCTCACCGCGGCGGGTGATGTTTTCAGCGGTGGGAGGTCCGGCGTGGGCTGCTGCAGCGGCTGCAGTAGCCTTCACCGGTGCCTTTGTGACGTTGTCAACACCCTTGCCAAAGTGCCGCTCAATGTAAAACTGGCCCACCATCAGTACTGATGTGATCAGGAGGTACCAGAAGGCAGCAACCATCAGCAGCGGGATGGGTAGGAACGTTCGGCTTGCCAAGGCGTTGGTGACGAAGGTCAGGTCCAAGGTGAACGGGACAGCCAGCACCAAGGACGTAGTTTTAAGCATGCCGATGGTTTCATTGCCCGTGGGCGGGATGATGACACGCATGGCCTGGGGCAGGATGATCCGCCACATGACCTTAGACCTACGCATACCCAAGGCTTCGGCCGCCTCCATCTGCCCGTTGTCCACGGACTTCAGGCCTGCACGGAAAATTTCTGCCAGATATGCGGATTCATTCAAGCCCAAACCAACAATGGCACCAACCGTGGCGTTGATGACCGTGGCGGTGTCCCAGGAGAAAAGTTCCGGACCAAACGGCACACCGACAATGATCTTCGGATACAAGGCACCGATGGAACCCCAAAACAGCAACTGCGTATAGACAGGGTGCCCCGAAAACCACACCCACACCCAGGAGACGTACCTGAACAACGGGTTGTCAGACTGGCGCATGAACGCCAGCAAAATGGCCAACACAATGGCTATGACCATCGAAGTCACTGTCAGTATCAGCGTCCAGCCCACGCCTTGAATGACAAGGACATCAAANAGGTACGTGGTAAACGTTCCCCAGTAGAACTTGGGGTTGGTCATCATCGACTGGATGACCATGGCCAGTACCAGCACAATGACTGCAGCCCCACCCAGCGCCACGGGTGACGGACAGGAACCGCGTCAATCAGGTTAATGTTGGCACCGCTGGCAGGCGCGGTGCTTCGCCGGCGGGAGTCTCTCAATTTTTAGCTGCGGGGTTCAGGACAGCCTGCTTGACAGCGCCTTCGGCGTTGTTCCACGTGTCAAGGATCTTCATGTAGCTGCCATCGTCGATGAGTTTGTTCATGACCTTCTCAATGACCTGAGCAAAAGCAAGGTCGTCCTTGGCAATGGCAATTCCCTGCTCTGCCGAGTCGTAAACATCGCCGAGTGTTTCCAGCTGATCGTTGGTCTTGGCCAGAGCGTTACGGGTGATGGGTGAGTCGGCGCTCATGGCATCGATGGTGCCACCCACCAGACGGGTGGTGACATCGGTCTGGTTCTTCAGCGAGACAATGTCAATGGCAGGCTTGCCAGCTGCCACACAGGCCTTGGAACGGTCAGAAACATCAGGGTCTTCTTCAACCGTTCCCGTCTGGACACCCACTTTCTTCCCGCACAGGTCATCCAGGCTGATGCCCTTCGGGTTGCCCTTCTGGACGGCCCACAGAACGCCAGCGTTGAAGTAGCTGATGAAGTTCACGGCCTTGGAGCGTTCGGCGGTGATGGTAAAGGAGGACAGGCCCATGTCGTAGACGGAGCCAAGCTTGGGCAAAATACTGGAGAAGTCAGCTGTTTGGACTTCAGCCTTCTTTCCCAGTGTCGCTGCAATGGCCTTGGCGAAGTCCACGTCGTAGCCGATGGGCGTCTGGCCGTCTTTGGCCAGGAATTCGGCGGGCTCGTAGGACGTGTCAGAACCGACGGTGAGGGTGGCCTTGTTCTTCACTGAATCCGGAAGTAGGGCGATCAAGGCATCATCCTTGGCCACGCTGGTGGGGTCAAAGGCGGCCGCGCCGCCAGCACCGGATGTGGCGCCGGGAGCAGGCTCTTGAGAAGCGTTGGTGCAGCCAGTCAACGCCAGTGCTGCCACGGCGGCGACTGCGGCCAGGCGGACTGTCAGCTTAGTTGAGATTTGCATATTTTTGACCCTTTGTTTCGTCGAGCACAGCGTAGTTGAAATATAGTGTAGCCCTGAGTGACTTGCATCACGGTAAACAATGTTTCACCATTGAACAACTTCAAGGACTAGGTGGCAACCCGAGGTGTTAGCCCCTGTCTGAAAACCCAGACAGTGGAGTGTTGTTACGGATGGTTTGGCAGGTTCAATGCCTGCAACATGGGCCTGAACTTTGCCCATGTCTCAGCAAGTTCAGCCGCTGGATCAGAGGCCTGCACAATCCCTGCGCCCGCATACAAGCGCACGTGGTGGGGNTCCTCCAGCACTGCACCGCGCAGAGCGATGCCCCATTCGCCGTTGCCGGCCCCATCAAGCCAGCCAACAGGGCCGGCATAGGGGCCCCGGTCCATGCTTTCAAGCTCCAAGATCAGCTTTCCTGCATCTTCCCTAGGCGTTCCACACACCGCTGCGGTGGGGTGCAAGGCTTCTACTAGGGCCAAGGACGTAGGCAGGTGCCCGTTGGAGCTGGCCAGCTGGGCCGTAACATCGGAGGCCAGATGCCACACGTTGGGCAGTTCCAAAATGAAAGGTTCGGCGGGGAATGACAGGTCCGTGGCGAAGGGTGCCAGCTGCCGAGTGAGGGACCGGACGGCAAAGTCATGCTCTTGACGCTGCTTGAGTGAGCCACCTAAAACAGTGGCGGCAAAGCCTGTTGAGCCGGCGGGTTCGTCCTCACGGTCAAGGGTTCCGGCCAATACTCGTGCCTGTGCCGTGGAGCCGTCAACCTTGATCAAAATTTCCGGAGTGGCACCGACTAAACCACGTACGCCGTAGGTCCAGCATTCCCCGTAAAGGTGCACCAATCGTTGCAGAATTGAAACTCTCTGCACCGGCTCAGTGAACGTAGCCACCACATCTCGGGCCAAAACGACCTTNTCCAAGCCACCTTTGGCAATGGCTTGCACACCGGCCCTCACGGATTCCATCCATTGCGCTTCGGTGAGCGCCCCAGAACGCACGGTCCCTACCGGGTGGGGCTCGGCGTCGAGCTTTCAAAGAAAGTGAAGTAAAGGGGATGCAGCGGCCGCCAGTACTGTGCGCAGTAGTGTCTGTGCCGAATCAGCGGTGGGGACGGTGCCATCAAGGCTCAGCTGGGTGAGCCAGATAGTACCGGCGGTGAAGCCAACAACCAGCGCGGGGACGATCAGTACCGAGGTGGTTGCGCTGGTTTTGGAGAAGGCGAAGGAGCCGAAGGCCATGGCGCCTGTGCCGGGCATGCGTACTGAATCGTTGACCTCCGCCGCAACCAATAAGTTTTTCCACCATTGCTCCGCGTTGGTGAAACGCCCGGTGCCGGTCCCAGCAAAACTAGCGATCTCACCAAAACCCATCAGGCCTTCACCGCGGCGCAACCAACACAACGGATCGTCGTTGGAAAGGGCGCCCAATAAGCTGGTGGGTCCGCTCACGCCAAGCTCACCCAGTGTGGCCGGGGTCAGGGCCAAGGTCAGGGTGCGCAGCGAATGGGTGCTCAAGGAAGCAGTCATGATGAGTCAAGATTACTCGCCCCGAGCCCCAAGTTAGGCCCAGTCACGGTGTGATGGGCCACAAGTGGCACACAACAATGAGCGATCCCGAGCAAAGTTTGAGACACTGGGGGTGAACCGTGCATCTTTGGAGAAGCGTCCGGAAGAAATGGCCGCCATGTTTGACGACGTGGCCCCAAAATACGACATCGTCAATGACGTTTTGTCCGTGGGACAGACGCGCCGGTGGCGTCGAATCGTGGTGGATGCTGTGGGTGCTAGGCCTGGCCAGCGGGTCCTCGATTTAGCTGCCGGCACTGGAACCTCAAGCGAACCCTACGCAGATGCCGGGATCGACGTGGTGGCGTGCGACTTCTCAGTGGGCATGCTCAAGGTTGGCAAGCGCCGCCGCCCCGACATTGACTTTATCGCCGGGGATGCCACCAATCTTCCTTTCGCTGATAATTCCTTTGATGTATCCACCATTTCCTTTGGGCTGCGCAACGTCATGGATCCGAAGAAGGCGCTGTCCGAGATGCTGCGCGTGACCAAGCCCGGAGGCAAGCTGGTGGTGGCCGAGTTCTCCCACCCCACCTTCGCTCCGTTGCGCACTGTATACACCGAGTACCTGATGCGTGCGCTGCCTCCCATCGCCAAANAGNTGGCCTCCAACCCGGACGCTTACATATACCTGGCCGAGTCCATCCGGGTGTGGCCCAATCAAGACAACCTCTCAGCCTGGCTCACCGAGTCTGGTTGGNGGTCAGTAGAATACCGAAATCTCAGCGGCGGAATCGTGGCAGTGCATCGCGCGCTCAAGCCGTTGCAGAGCACCGTCCCCGTGCCGGCCACCCCGCCAGCTGCCACCCCACCAACTAAAGGAACTCCACCCATCGTGAAGGTACTTATTGTAGGTGCTGGCNCCGCCGGATCTACCGCGGCCTACCACCTGGCCGCCGCCGGGATCGAGGTCACCGTACTGGAAAAGACCCGTTTCCCGCGCGAANAGGTGTGCGGCGACGGGCTCACTCCCAGGGCTGTGCGTGAAATGCAGCTTATGGGTTTGCCGCACGATCCTGCTGAGGGATGGCGCCGCAACAAGGGCCTGCGCTTGATTGCTGGCGGACGCAGCATTGAGGTCCCGTGGCCTGAGCTCAGCAATTTTCCTAACTATGGCCTGATCCGTACACGCTTGGGTTTCGATGAGTCCCTGGCCGCTCACGCCCGTGCAGCCGGTGCCATCATCCTTGAAGGCCATTCTGTCTCCACCGCATTAACGAACGACGACGGCACCGTGGTGGGTGCCAGGGCCTCGCTTGTGGATGACTCGGGCAAGAAGACAGGCGAAACCGCAGACTTCTTCGCCGACATAGTATTGGCCGCCGATGGTAACTCCACCCGCACAGCTGTTTCTTTAGGCCATGCAAAGCGCGATGACAGGCCCATGGGTGTTGCCTACCGCACTTACTTCACCTCCNCTCGCCACGATGATGACTGGATGGAGGGCTGGCTGGAACTGAACTCTCCTGATGGCAAGATCTTGCCTGGCTATGGTTGGGTATTCGGTGTGGGCGATGGTACCTCCAACGTGGGTTTGGGCATCCTGAATTCCTCTAGAGAATTCGGAAAATTGGACTACCGCCAGGTGCTGCGTGATTGGACGGCAGCTATGCCTCCGGAGTGGGGCTTCACCNCTGAAAACCAGGTTGGCCCGATCCGTGGCGCTGCTCTTCCCATGGGCTTCAACAGGACCCCGCACTATTCTGCCGGGCTGATGCTGCTGNGGGATTCCGGTGGCATGGTGAGCCCTTTCAATGGCGAAGGAATTTCTTACGCTATGGAATCTGCCCGGTTTGCGGCAGAGTTCATTATCCGTGCGGCCGGAACAAACTCCCCACTAGCTGCTAACTATGCGCTCTCTGGCTACGCCGACTTTGTCCGGGAGCAGTGGNGAAGCCACTTCACACTAGGGCGCGTATTCGCTTCCTTGATTGGCAAGCCGAGCATCATGAAATTGGCGCTGCGTACGGGCATGCCATTGCCGGTGCTGATGCGTTTTGTGGTGCGTCTGATGGCAAACCTCACGGACAAGGACGAACGAGGTTTTGAGGATAGAGTGATTCATTTACTGGAGAAGATGGTTCCCGCCACAGGGAATCAGGACATGTCCGGGACATCCAAGCAACAATCCCTTCCACTAGTTAGTGTTAAGCAGTGACTACTTCCCCGAACCACAGCTGGGCCCCTGCCGGTCAAGGGTGCCCTGAATCGTATGACCCCAATCCCAGCACCATGGCCATCGCCACGGGGCTGCAACTGCCGTCCGGCTTTTCCGCCGTGGCGGACGACCCGGATCTGGGCCCCTCCATGGCCATGAGCCTTGCCAGGGTGGAAAAGAAGCTGCGGGAGGCGATTTCCCATTCGGACCCGCTGGCCGATGCCACCAGCCGCCACCTCGTTGAAGCAGGTGGCAAGCGCATCCGCCCGCTACTGGTGCTCCTTGCTGCCCACCTTGGCGACCCCAACCGGGCAGAAGTAGTNCAAGCCGCCGTCGTGGTTGAGCTGACGCATCTAGCTACTTTGTACCACGATGACGTCATGGATTCAGCTCCCTTCCGTCGCGGGGCACCCACCGCTCACGAGGTCTGGGGCAACACCGTGGCCATCTTGACCGGTGATCTGATNTTTGCCCGCGCCTCCATTTTGGTATCGGAACTTGGCGGTAGGGCTTTGGGCATCCAAGCCCGCACCTTTGAACGCCTGTGCCTGGGGCAGCTGCATGAAACAGTGGGTCCGCGGGAAGACGAAGACCCCATTGAGCACTACCTCTCCGTCATTGCAGATAAAACCGGTTCTTTGGTGGCCGCCTCAGGGCAGCTCGGCGCGATCTTCGCTGGTGTTGCAGAAGAGATCCAAGACATTTTGTTGGAGTACGGGGANAAAGTTGGCGTGGCATTCCAGCTGGCCGACGACGTCATCGACGTGACTGGGCTGAAACAGGTTTCAGGTAAGTCACCTGGGACGGATCTGCGCGAAGGNGTGCCCACCCTACCGGTGTTGCTACTTCGCAATGCTGCTGCTGCTGGCGATGCTGAGGCGATCGCAGTACTTGAGCTCGTCGACGGTGACCTAACCAGCGACGAGGCCCTAGCTGCTGCCGTGGCCGGACTGCGCGAACATCCCGTTACTGAACGGTCCTGGGTTGTGGCCCGTGAATGGTCTGACGCGGCCATTGCCGCGCTAGCGCCGATGCCAGAGGGAATCGTCAAGACCGCGCTGGCTAACTTCGCCGAAGCTGTGGTTTCCCGGGACGTCTAAGCCGGACGGTGTGCCGCTACTAGCTGCTGGCTGCCCCACCGCAATTCTGCTGGCTGCCCCACCGCAATTCGAAGGCGCAGTAGATGGCCATGTTTGCGCTAAACATTGCCATCTACTGCGCCTTCGATGCGGAGCAGGGAGAGATTCGATGCGTATCCGGGGAGAGTGGGAGCTTTTAGCTCGGCGGCGGGCTGTGTGCTTGCCGAGGATAAAGGTGGGGTGAAGTGTAACCACTTTAATCGTTGAAGTGTCACCGATGTCATGAGGCAGAACTATTACCGATGTCCCGAGAGAAAACAAAATCTCATTAAAGTACTCGGTTGCCTCAGGGCCGGACGGTGCCATTGCCGCCGGGATCTGGAAATAGATTGGGGCAACGGCGTCCTCATCTAGTATCCAGGTGCCCGCAATACAAGCGTCCAGTTTCGGTGGCTGGCCACGTATCCCTGACTAGGCCTTGCACTAGAGATACGAGGGAGGCCGGATCTGGCAGACTGCCCAGCTGCCAATCCGAACTATCCGTGCCTCTCAAACCTTGGATCCGCGCATTGGGACAACAAACGGGCTGGCGCCTTCTGCGCTGTTGTTCCAGTGNGATGGGGCATTCCGACGCCGTGCCGCAGCCTCCGCTGCACTGGCCAGCCCAGCGTCCTCAATAGTGAGCATCATGGAGCTGTGCTGGAGGTTGAAGAAACGGATCACGATGCGGCGGCCATTGACATTCCACACGCAGGCGGGCACCACAGGATCGTGCCACGGATTGGCTGGCTCGCCATAAAGCGCTGTCAACTGACGGTGGAAGTCCTCAAAACCCTGACGGGTGGAGGGNTTATCCGTATCGAGGGAGGAGTACAGGTGCATACTGATGCCCATGAAACGGCCATTGTGGGTGATCCAGGAGGAAGCGAATTCACCGGGTTTCCCCAATTTCAGTGAATAATGCTCGGTCTCGCTTGCTGTAGCGGCGTCGTCCCAGCTGGCACCAGAGGTGAAGCCAAGCTCCAGAAATAGCGCTTTTCTATCGAACTCAGAGCGCGGCCACCTGCCGGCGACTAATTTTTCGATCAGGCCCACAATCTCGGCGGGATCGGGAACCAACGGTGACAAAGGCTGTTGTTCATCCATGGTGTAACGCTACCGCCATCGGAGGGATATTCCCATAGCTTTAAAGTGTAGTTGCGAAGGTTTACTCGTCGTCGCTGAAAACCCAGTCGAGCATGTCGAACACAAATTCACTGAAGGTGCCTTCTTCATTGATCCATTCGCCGGTGGCGTTGTTTCGTCGCCACACGATGGGGTCCGGGACATCGCTCTGGTCCACGAGAATGCCCCAGGTATAGGTCTCTTCCTCATCTTCAAGGAAAAGGAGGTAGCCGTCCTGGATTTCGAGTTCTTCCGGATCCCAGAAGTAGTAGTACGCCTCCATGAGATCTTCACAATTTCCCAGGGCATGCAGGAATTCGCGCAGCGCCAACGGAACAGTGATCTGCAATTCTTCAAAGACTGCGTCAAGGTCCACTAAGGCGATGCCGTCGGCTTCCTGCCATGGCTCCTCCAAGTACAGAGGCACCAGGCCGCGGAACTTTTCAACGAACATGTCAGACATTTAAATCTCCGAAAATTAGCAGCAATACTCTACCTGCAATCTTAGCCGCGACGGGGCAGCCGCGGCGCCCAGCTCCGANNTGCAGCCAATGGAGCATGCCATCCATAGCGCAGGCTCAGCATGCGGAAAGAGAAAACGACGACGGCGGCTGTGGCCCCGGTTGCTAGGTTCAGCAACCCCAAATGCCATAATCCGGTGGCCAAAGCTGCACCAGCAAACGCCGGAATTGCGTAAAGGTCCTTGGGGTCAAANACCTTGGGTACGTCATTGGCTGTGATGTCACGCAAGATGCCNCCGCCCACGGCAGTGGTGACGCCGAGCAAAATGGAGGCTACGGGATTCATCCCAGCTTCCAGGGCTTTCAACGTCCCGGTGACACANAAGAGGGCCAACCCGCCGGCGTCGAACATAAANAGCAGCCGCCCACTGCGCTGGACGTTNTTCACAGTGAAATAGACTAGGGCGGCCGCGGCTAGNGGAGGCACTAAGTACAGCTGGTTTGTGAATGCCGCTGGCGGACCTTGGTTGAGGATGATGTCCCTGACAACGCCGCCGCCCAGACCCACCATGGAGCCCAGCAGCACCGAACCGACCAGATCAAAACCCTTGCGGGCTGCCAGCAAACTGCCTGAAACGGCAAAGAAAAANACGCCCAGAAGATCGAGTATGAGCGGAAGGTCAAGGTTCATGGGGCGCATTCGTCGGATAGCTGCCCACAACGTTCAGGCAGCGATCAGTGTACGTGGTTGATAGATAAGTGGCGAATTATTGGCGTCATGGAGCTGACTTATGGCTACGCTGGCAACATGAACGCTGCACAACCACTGATTCATATTCACGATTTCCACATGAAATTTGGGTCCAAAAGTGTCATTGAGGGGCTATCTTTTGATGTTGCGCGTGGGGAGACCTTTGGTTTCCTAGGGAGTAATGGTAGCGGCAAGACAACCACCATCAGAGCTTTGTTGGGCATCTACCGGCCCACATCGGGAATCCTTGAGATCAATGGGAAAGTGTTCAACGACGATTTTGGGGCCCGGCTGGGGTACCTGCCGGAGGAGCGTGGACTATACAAANAGNAGTCCGTGCTAGATGTGATGACGTACTTTGGCAGGCTCAAGGGCCTGTCCAAAGCTCAGGCGCAGNAGTTTTCACGGGATTATCTAGACCGGGTTGACCTGGCAGGANAGGCAGATCTGCGCGTGGACAAGCTCTCCGGTGGCGAGCAGCAGAAGATCCAGTTGGGTGTAACCATCATGAACGAGCCTGAACTGTTGATCTTGGATGAACCAACCAAAGGCTTTGACCCCGTTAACAGGCGGTTGTTGATGGACATCATCGAAGAACGTAAACAAGCCGGTGCAACAGTCATGATGGTCACGCACCAGATGGAAGAAGTGGAACGGTTGTGCGATCGGATCATCCTCCTCAAGGACGGCAAGGCGGAGGCTTACGGAACCATCGACCACGTGCAAAACCAGTTTGGCGGCAGAACTATCAGGCTCAAATATTCAGGTAGCATCCCGAAATCACCGGACTATGAGGTCACGTTGCAGGAAAGAAACTACGCCGAACTATCCTTGGCAGATACGGTTGATGAGGCCCACGTTTTGAAGGAACTAGTCCTTAGCGGTGTTGTGGTGCGTGGCTTTGTGGCAGCAAAACGTAGTCTGGATGACATTNTTATCCAGGTTTATGGGGATGTAGCAGCCGGTGCTGCGGGTGCTTCTAGAACCGTTAGGACCGCTGGAACCGGCACCACTCATGGTGAGGTGAGCTGAGATGGCCCGCCATAATCTAGGCACGGTAGTGCAATTTGAATTCATCCGGACGGTGAAANAACGCCGGTTCTGGATCGCCACCCTCGCCATCCCCGTGCTGCTGGGGATTGTCTTCGCACTGGTCTTTGCCAGCAATTCCTCCACGCAGACCCGTACTGATGCCCAANAGAACCAGAAGCTGGAGTTCAGTTATTCTGATGCTTCAACACTGATCGACCCAGCACTGGCCAACGCCATGGGTGGGACGCTGGAGACCGAGCCAGGCACCGCCGTCGAACGTGTCAAGGCTGGAATGCTCAACGCCTACTTCAGCTTTCCGGTCAACCTGTCCAAGGAGCCGGTGCAGGTCTTTGGCACCAACCAGGGCATTTTCAAGAACGGCACCTACGACGCCGTGGCGAAGCAACTCGTGGTCCTCTCCGCCCAAGAANAGGTGGGCTCGGCGGAGCTGACAGCGGCTGTGCAAGGAAATTTTAGTACCGAGCTGCAGACGTTCAAGAACGGACAACTATCAGGTGGCTTGGAAACAGTGGTGCCGCCGCTGATATTTCTGGTGCTGTTTTATGTGGTGATTATCCTGTTGGCCAACCAAATGCTGGCCTCCACTTTGGAGGAGAAGGAAAACCGGGTCACGGAGATGATCCTGACAACCTTGAACCCCACAACCTTAGTGGTGGGAAAGGTGATCTCACTGTTCCTTGTGGGTGCTGTGCAGACCATTGTGTTCACCACACCCATGCTGCTTGGATATGTGTTCTTCCGCGACCAGCTAGCCATGCCCGAGTTCGATCTCTCCCACCTGCAATTTCAGTTCCTGCCCATGCTGGTGNGGGCACTGCTGCTGATCGGTGGGTTCATTTTGTTTACTGGCGTGCTCGTGGGCATCGGCGCGGTCATGCCCACGGCCAAGGACGCCAGCACTGTGTTTGCCNCCGTGATGATCATGATGTTCATCCCGTTTTACATAGTGACAATGGTTGTTAGCGACCCGGGGTCCCTCATTGTGCAAATCTTCACGTTCTTCCCGTTCACGGCGCCCATCACGGCCATGCTGCGTAACGCATTCGGCTCGCTCAATGGCATTTCCGCGGCAATCGTGATCGCCGAGCTGTTCGTCTTTGGTTTTGTAGCGCTCCGCGTTGCCGTGCATTTGTTCCGCTACGGATCCATCGAATACTCCCGCAAACTCTCGCTCCGCACGGCTTTCGCCAAGAAACGCTGAAGCCAAGAAACCCTGGACGCCGCTAATCCTTTTCTCGAACGTCTCCAGAAAGGCGCGCCGGGGNTCTTCGATGCTGGGTAGCGCAGTAAGGTCGCGTTTGGTGAGGGCGCCGGCAATCCACGCCGCAAACACATGCCACTTTCGGTTGAAGGTGGGCACTGCGAGACCGTGGTAGAGCCGGTCTGCAAACCAGGCAGGACGGTTCTTTAGTTCAATGCCCAGGACANNACCGCGGCCCCGGCCCACACCGTAGCTAGCCAAGGTTCCCAGNGACTTGTGTCTGAATTCAATAGCAGGCTTGCCGTCCAGATCTGCAGCAATGTTCCGGGCCAGGACCTTCGCCTGGCGCATGGCATTTTGTGCGTTCGGGGCATAGAATTCAGGCTGCGTGGCGGCGTTCAAGTCGGGTACCTGGGCGTTGTCGCCAGCGGCCCACACACCAGGTACCGGGACGCCGTCGTCATCGATGACCTGCAGCTTGGCATTGGCGCTGACGTGTCCCTTGGGCCCGCGGGGAACATCGGTGTGATCCAAGACCGGGTTGGGCTTGACCCCGGCCGTCCACACAAGAGTGTTGGCGGCGAAGGTGCTGCCGTCGCTGAGTACCACCTGCGAATCGACACACGATGTCATGGTGGTTTTCAGACGCACGTCGATGCCGCGCTCACGCAACTGCGCCAAGGTGAACTTTGAGAGTGTAGGGCCCACTTCCGGGGCCACCCGATCCAATGCTTCCACGAGAACCCAATGGAGCTCGCTGCGGCTCAGCGAGGGNTGTTCATCCACCGCAAGCTTGGACAGGTCACTGAGCTCGCACAGAGCCTCCACCCCNGTGTAGCCGCCGCCGACGAAAACGAAGGTCAGGGCTTTGGCGCGCACCTGTGGATCGGTGGCTGCAGCCGCGATGGCAATGTTTCCTAGTACTTGGTTGCGCACATGGACGGCCTCCGCGAGNGTTTTGAAGCCGATCCCGTGTTCAGCCAGCCCGGGCGTGGGAAAGGTCCTACTGACGGCACCCATGGCAAGAACCACGTGGTCAAAGGCCATGGTGGAAGGAGTGCCGGTGAGTGATTCAAGCCGGGCGGTGCGCCCGGCCATATCAATGCCNACGAGCCGTCCACGGAACAAATCCATACCCTTCAAAGCACGCGAGAGCTCAACTGCAACGCTGCGNGGCATCAAGCTCGCCCCGGCCACCTCTGGAAGTAGCGGCTGGTAGGTCATGTACGGGTTGGGTTCAACCACCGTGACCCGTGCGNNCGGCCCGGCGGTAGCGCCGGCGGAGCCCCACGCCGTGTAGAGGCCGACGTACCCGCCGCCAAGAATAAGGATATGAGGGAATTGTGTGGGGTCATTGCCCCTCCTGGATTGCGGATTCTTTATGCGGAACCATTCTGTTACTGTCCCTCCACGATCGTCCTGTTGGGCCCGGACGTCAATGACTTCGCCGTGTTCGGAGTTAACTCCGCAATGAAAATCCGCACCCTAGAAAACGCCCAGCGGATCGCAGCAGCCGAGGTTGCCTCACCTGGAGCTGGACTGGGACTCGGGCTTAGGACTGGAGCTGGAGATGGACTGGAGCAGGACTGGGCGCAGACCACCCTTGACTGGCTGGCCTCAGAGGGCCTCTAATGGCCACATGGGGACACAGCGCAAAGGTGTCAGACCACCGCACCGGCCGCGCAAGGGCGGATCGCCCAGCGCGGCCTCAGCTCCGCCGGTTTCAGGGTCTGCGGCTCGTGCGCCGATGACGCCGTTACAGAGCCGGGTCCTGTGGGTGGCTATCCTTGCCTCCTTCGTGGCGTTTCTTGACGGTGCCATTGTCAATGTGGCTCTCNCTGCCATCNAAAACGATCTGGGTGGCGGCCTAGCCACCCAGCAATGGGTGGTTGACTCCTATCTGCTGACACTGGGTGCTTTGATCCTCTTGGCAGGTTCACTCTCGGATACCTTTGGCCGGATTCGTATTCTCCGTGTGGGGCTTGCACTCTTTGGCGTCGCGTCCGTGGTCTGCGCAGTGGCGCCAACCGGGGCCTTGCTGATCGCCGCCCGGGCCTTCCAGNGGGCCGGGGCCGCGCTCTTGGTGCCAAGCTCGTTGGCCATGATCACCTCGAACTTCACCGGTCCGGGGCGGNGCAAAGCCATCGGCTCGTGGACCGCCTGGACAGGGACGGCCTTCGTTGCTGGCCCACTGCTGGGTGGGCTGCTGGTGGAGTATGTCAGTTGGCGGCTCGTGTTCGGCATCAATATTATTCCCATCGCCTGCACGCTGGTGCTCTTGGCCGGTCTGGGGCGGGCCCAAGCAGCTGGATCACAACTAGCTGGGNGTGCCCCGATCAGCACGACGGCAACCACCGCGAACGCTCACTCTCGCATTGACATTGTTGGTGCTGTGCTGGCTGCGGTGGGCCTTGCCGGCACGGTGTTTGCGTTGATTGAGCAGCAGCGCATGGGTTGGAAGAACCCTGCTGTCGCGGTTCCGTTTGTGGCCGGGGTGCTCCTGCTGGCCGCTTTCCTTCTTTGGGAGGCAAAGACCCGGCACCCCATGATGCCTTTGGAGCTGTTCAAGGCCCGCAATTTTGCTGTGGGCAATCTGGCCACGGCTTTTGTCTATGCAGGGATTTCACTGGGACCACTGATGGTGGTGATCTTCTTACAAGAAATCGCCGGGTTCACAGCAGCGCAGGCCGGCTTGGCAACGCTTCCAGTAGCAGTACTTTCGATGTTCCTTGCCGGTGTGTTCGGAGGGTTGGCCGGGCGCTACGGCCCGCGCCTGTTCATGGCGGTGGGCCCGGTAGTGGCTGGGGTCGGCTTTGNNCTGATGATGACGGCCACCGAGCCTTTCAACTTCTGGTTCCAGATGCTTCCTGGTCTGGTTCTGTACGGGCTCGGTCTTGCCGTGACCGTAGCCCCACTGACGTCCGCCATTCTCGGCGCCGTCCCTGCGTTACAAAGCGGCATTGGCTCAGCAGTCAATAACGCTGTCTCCCGAGTGGCTGGTCTGGTTGCCATCGCACTAGCCGGGATCATCGTTGGAACCGCGCTGGATGTTGACTCGTTCCGGCGGATCATGGCGGTGGTTGCCCTGCTGCTGGTGGCTGGAGGTGTCATCTCCGCCATCGGTATCACCAACAAGGACGCCGGAGGTTTTGTACCCGACGACGCAGCCGCCTGCTGCCAGGACAAGCTGGCCCCGGAGCCGTTGCCGCCGGTTCAGGACAGCTGGGTCACGGAGGGCCGAACACCAGCAAACATGCCCAATAGCGTTCAGCGACCGGGCACGGGTCCGGCCGCCAGCGACCGTTACACACACCTTAGGAGAAACAATGGACGCAAGAATCCCCGCCACAGCGGCAGACATCATGAGCAGCCAGGTGATATCCATCCAGGCGGACACGGCGGTGGCGAAGATCGCAGAACTGCTGCGTTCCCACCGGATCAGCGGCGTACCAGTGCTGGATGACTCCGGCCATGTTCTGGGACTGGTCAGTGAATTTGACCTGCTTGCCAAGGATGGAGAAACAGCCGCAGAGCTCATGACCACGGCCGTGATATCGGTCAGTGCGGCGACCAAGATCGCGGATCTGCGGCACCTGCTGATCGAAAAACGAGTCCGTAGGCTCCCGGTCCTAGAAGACGGCAAGGTGGTGGGGATTGTTAGCCGGGGAGACATTGTCTCCTTGCTCGCCACCGAATGGGTGTGCGAGGTATNNGGGGAACCTGTGCGCGGGCCCACGCCTCCGGAGAAATGCCCGCGATGCCAAGCTGACGGCAGCCGGTTTGAACTGCATGAACAGCCGCCTGGGACGTGAGAAATGACGCAGCAGGAACAACCAACTGGACACCAGCCACCACGGCCAGAGATACACAGGCTTGAGGGAGATTCACCATGAAAGAGTCGAAAACAGCAAAAGCTGGCCTGGGTGTCAGCATCAAGGCGCCCCGCAAACAGAGCAAAGAGCCCACAGTCGCGCAGGGGCCGACGCGGGCGAATCCGGGCAGCTGGTGGAGTTTTACCGGCGGATGGTGCTCATCCGCAAGTTTGAATTGACCGCGGACCAGATGTACAAACGGGCCAAGATCGGCGGGTATTGCCACTTGAACTTGGGTGAGGAGGCGTCCGTGGTGGGGCTGATGGATGCCTTGCGGCCCACCGATTACCTTTTCACTAATTACCGGGACCACGGCTATGCATTGATGCGCGGCATGGACAGCGGCAAAGTCATGGCGGAACTTNTTGGCAAGACCACCGGCGTCTCCAAGGGCCGCGGAGGGTCCATGCACATGTTTGACACGNGGGTGCGGATGCTGGGCGGCTATGGGATTGTGGGCGGGCAGATTCCCNCGGCGACGGGGGCGGCCCTGGCATTGACGTACCGCGGTGCACCGGGACCGGACGCTGAGGCTGTCATGTGCCAGATGNGGGACGGGACCACCAACATCGGCGCCTTCCACGAGTCGCTGAACCTGGCGGCCGTGTGGTCACTGCCCATTGTCTACGTTGTCATCAACAACAGGCTTGGCATGGGCACCACCGTGGAGAAAGCGGCGNGGGAGCCTGAGCTGTACAAACGCGGTGCCTCCTACCGGATACCTGGCGTCAGGGCGGACGGGGACGATGTCTTGGCCGTGCGCCAAGCGGCCACTGAAGCGCTGGATACGGCCCGGACGCAGCGCCGCCCGGCCTTACTGGAGCTGATGAGCTACCGGCTGCGCGGACACTCGGTGGTTGACCCAGCCCGCTACCGTTCCGCAGCAGATGTTGAAACTGCCCAAGAAGCCGATCCGGTGCCGGCCCTGCGTGCCAAGTTGATTGCCAGCGGCACCCTCAACGAAGAGCAGGCAGCTGCGATCGAAACCAAGGTGGAAGCTGAGGTGGCGGCAGCAGTGGCGTTTGCTGATGCTGGTCCGGATCCTACCNCTGATCAGCTCTTTGACTATGCGTATGCANACCCGGTGCCCAACGCGCCCACGGCACTTCCCGGCGAAAGGATGGTGGTGCTGCCATGAGCGCAGACGCAGAGAAAACAGCCCTGGTGACCTACCGGCAGGCCTTGAATGAGACTCTCCGCAGCGAAATGAGCCGCGACGAAACGGTAATCCTGATGGGTGAGGAGATCGGTATCTTCGAGGGCTCCTACAAAATCACGGCAGGGCTGTTGAGCGAGTTCGGCCCAGAACGGGTCAGGGACACCNCCATCGCGGAGGAAGGCTTTGTGNGGGCGGCCATCGGTGCCGCCATGCTGGGCATGCGCCCGGTGGTGGAGATCATGACATTGAACTTCAGCTTGATCGCCATCGACCAGATCGTGAACCACGCAGCGAAGATCTACGGCATGTTTGGCGGCCAGCAAAGCGTGCCGATGGTGATCAGGATGCCAGGCGGTGGCGGGCAGCAACTGGCAGCCACACACTCACAAAACCTTGAGGTTTGGTACGCGCACGTGCCCGGGCTCAAGGTGGTGGCACCTNCCACCCCAGCCGATGCCAAGGCGTTGCTGCTCGCGGCCATCCGGGACGATGACCCCGTCATCTTCTTGGAGAACCTGGCCCTGTACAACACANAAGGTGAGGTCCCCTCAGGTGACGTGCCTGCGGAAATTGGCCGGGCCGCCGTGGTCAAGGAGGGAACCGACCTGACCGTGATCTCGTATTCGCGCGCCACAACCATCGCTGTTGAGGTGGCCCGCCAGCTGGCGGAGGAAGGAATCTCCGTAGAGGTGGTGGATTTGCGCAGCCTGCGCNCCCTTGACCGTCCCACCATCTGTGCCTCAGTGCGCAAGACGGGCCGGGCCGTGGTGCTCGAGGACGACTGGCTCAGCTATGGGATCGGTGCGGAAATTTCCGCCACCCTGATGGAGGGCGCGTTCGACTACCTGGATGCACCCGTACGCAGGGTGGCGGCGGCCGAAGTTCCGCTGCCGTACGCGAAACCGTTGGAACGCCGCGCCCTGCCCGATGCCGGGGATCTGCGCCGCGTGATCCTTGAACTGCTCGATGACACAAGTTTTCAAAGTTAGGAGACCCCCATGCCCGAGGTAATCATGCCCCGCCTTTCCGACACCATGGAAGAAGGCATCTTGGGCCGTTGGCTCAAACACGTTGGTGACACAGTCAAGGCCGGCGATGTCATCGGCGAGATTGAAACTGACAAGGCCACGATGGATTTGGAGGCGTTCGACGACGGCGTGCTGGAGAAACTTCTGGTGGCCGAGGGCGCCACCGTGGCCATCGGAGAGCCCGTTGCGTTCATTGGTGATGGCNAGCGGATCTGGCTCTGGTAGCGAAGGAGGTGCAGGCGCGAAAAGAAGGACGACGACGGGGACGTTCCGGGCGCCGCTGCTCTGGAAGGCGGCGGTTCGGCAAAGACTGCCACGCCCGAAAGCGCGGACGTGGACCGGAAGAGGGATGCCCACTCTGATGTCGACGCCCACGGTCACGGCCCTGCAGACGCCTACGGTCATGTCGATGGCAGGGTCTTCGCATCTCCGCTGGCACGGAAGATGGCGGTGGAACGGGGCCTTGATCCTGCTGACATCAAGGGGACAGGCCCCGGTGGGCGGGTGGTCCGGGCTGATGTGCTGGCGGCCGNNGTGAACATGCCTCCGGCGACCACGCCGACCACGGCGGGACTGATGCCGAAGACAAGAGGCAGGATGCGCCGTCGTCCACGGCTCCGCCTACAAAGGCTGCGCCGGCGCAGGCAGNCTGCAGCACAGGCGGATTCGGTGGAGATTCCCTTGACGCAGATGCGCAAGGTGGTGGCGAAACGGCTCACTGAGAGTGCCGCCGTGCCATACTTTNTCCTGACTGCAGTGGTCCACATGGATGCCCTGTTTGAATTCCGTGCCGGGATCAATGCGAGATTTGCTCNNAAAGGCCAGGTCACTGACCTGCTGGTGCGCGCTTGCGCGGTGGCGCTGCGCGCTCACCCCGAGGTCAATTCGTCGTGGGCCGGAGACAAGATCTACCAACACCGGCACATCAACATCGGCTTGGCCGTCGCAGTGCCTGAGGGTTTGATTGTTCCGGTGGTGCGGGATGCAGACAAGAAATGTTTGGCGGAGATTGCCACAGAAACCCGTGACTTGGCGAGCAAAGCCAGGNAAGGGACCTTGACGCTGCAGGAATTCAGCGGCGGCACGTTCAGCGTCAGCAACCTTGGCATGTTCGGGATCGATAGCTTCATGGCCCTCATCAACCCGCCCGAGGCTGCCATCCTCGCCGTGGGTGCAACGTCGGAGGAGCCGGTGGTGCGTGATGGTGAGCTCACCACACGGAAGGTTCTCAAAATTACCTTGACGGTGGATCATCGGGTGCTAGATGGCGCCACAGCCGCGGCGTTCGTGCAGGAGCTCAAAAGATCTNTGGAGGACCCAATGCGGATTGTGCTCTAAAGCCTAACCGGATGGCAGCCCGGAGTCCGGGGAACCCGCTACCGCAAGGACAACGGCAGCACCATAGCGGTCAGCGCAACTTGTCCTCAACTGGCTGCAGGCCGGCTTCTCATTAACGTACATTGGCAGCAAGATCCAGCCCGCACGTCGGCAAACCGGCGAGAAGGAGTTTGCCCATGAGTATGACAAGAACCGAAGAGACCCCACCAAGCCCGGAAACGGTCCTGATCGCGTGCGCCCACGGCACCAACAATGCCGAAGGTCAGAAGCGCATCAACCAGGTCAGGTCCGAAATCGCGGCCCTGCGCCCGGGGCTAACAGTGCTTGAAGCCTATGTTGACGTCCAAGAACCAGCTCTGCCTGACGTTGTGGCTGGACTGGCTCATGACGTGCGGGCCGTCGTCGTACCCCTGCTGCTGACCGTGGGATTCCACGTGCAGGTGGACATCGCCGAAGCCGTGGCGAGCAGGCCCGGAACTGTGGCCGCGGCGCCGCTGGGCCCTGACCCGCGTCTGGCCAAACTGTTGGATGAACGGCTGGGCAAACTGCCCCATGGCTGGNGAATTGTACTTGCCGCAGCAGGATCCTCTAGACCTGAAGCAGCAGAACAAATTGAAGTGCTGGCCGCAGATTTGGCTGTTCGACGCCCGGAGCAAGTGCTTGCCGCCTATGGTGCCAGTGCGCTGCCGTCGGTTCCTGACGCCGTGGCGAAGTTACGTACCGAGGGGCCAGGGGTTGCCGTGGCGGCGTACCTGCTGGCGCCGGGATATTTCCACGACCAGCTTTCGGAAGCCGGAGCTGATGTAGTTTCTGCGCCGCTGCTTCCTTCGGCTCTACTGGCACAACTGGCCCTGGAACATTTTGACGCAGCTGCGAGGAGTTAGTTGATGCGTTGGCCTAGCAGCGAACCATGCGCAGGATTCGAACGGAGCAGGAAGCACAAATAGAGCAGAAATGGTGGTTGTGACGAAATATTGCCCAAGGTGAACGCGCGTTGCAATCGTGATTGGTGGGCGCTCGGGGCAATCTACGCTCGTTTTATGACACAGACAGCTCTAGCCGGAGCGCAGGCCTCTGGCACTGAAACTGCCNCCGCGACGAACCTCGCCGGTGCACCCGCCACCCCAGTTCGGGCAACCCGTCCCCGTCCAGCAGCCAAACCGCACGGGCAGTGGAAAGTGGACGGTACGGCGCCGCTGAACCCGAACGAGGTCTGGAAGCAGGAAGACGGCGGGCTGAGCGTCCGCGAACGCATCGAGACCATCTACGCCCACGGCGGTTTCGACAGCATCGAGAAAACAGATTTGCATGGCCGGTTCCGCTGGTGGGGCCTGTACACGCAGCGGAAGCAGGGGATTGACGGCGGCAAGACAGCAACGCTCGAGCCGCACGAACTTGAAGACAAGTACTTCATGCTCCGGGTCCGCATCGACGGAGGCGCCTTAACTACTAAGCAACTGCGCGTCATTGGCCAGATCTCTACCGAATTTGGCCGTGACACGGCGGATCTCACTGATCGCCAAAACGTCCAACTCCACTGGGTGCGTGTTGAGGATGTCCCGGAGATCTGGAACCGCCTTGAGGCCGCTGGCCTGTCAACCACCGAGGCATGCGGCGACGTGCCGCGCGTGATTCTTGGCTCCCCGGTGGCGGGCATCGCCAAGGACGAGATCATTGATCCCACATCCCTGATCAAGGAGGTCAGCGCGCGGTTCATTGGGGACCCGGAACTGGCTAACCTGCCCCGCAAATTCAAGACGGCCATCACCGGTCATCCCTCGCAGGACGTGGTGCACGAAATCAACGACTTCGCCCTAGTTGGCGTGATCCATCCCGAGTTGGGGGTCGGTTACGACCTCTGGGTGGGTGGCGGACTGTCCACCAACCCGCGCCTGGCCGAACGCCTCGGCGTGTTTGTTTCGCCGGAGGTTGCCGCCGAGGTGTGGCTGGGCGTCACGAGCATCTTCCGCGACTACGGCTACCGCCGCATGCGCACCAAGGCCCGGTTGAAGTTCCTGCTGGCCGACTGGGGAACCGCCAAGTTCCGTACCATCTTGGAAGACGAGTATCTGGGCCACACGCTGCCCGACGGCGAGCCAGCCNCCAAGCCCACATCCNCCGGAGACCATATTGGCGTCCACGAGCAAAAGGACGGCAAGTTCTTCATCGGCGTCACACCCACCGTTGGCCGCGTTTCAGGCAGCACACTGACGGCCGTTGCCGACGCCCTTGAAGCCCACGGCTCCTTCCGTTTGCGCACCACCCCGCACCAGAAGCTCGTCATTCTCGATGTGCCCAAGGAACAGGTTGAGCCGCTCATTGCGGTGCTTGATGGACTCGGATTATCAGCCCGGCCTTCGCTGTTCCGCCGTTCCACGATTGCCTGCACCGGCATCGAATATTGCAAGCTGGCCATCGTGAACACCAAGGACACCGCGGCCACGGCCATCACCGAGCTGGAAACGCGCCTCGCGGATCTGGTCGATACCGGCGTCCTCACCCAGCCGATCGCGCTGAACATCAACGGTTGCCCCAACTCCTGCGCCCGCATCCAGACCGCGGACATCGGTCTGAAGGGCATGATGCTGCCCACGGACGACGGCGGCACCGCCNCCGGTNTTCAAGTTCACCTAGGTGGCGGGCTGGCCACCGACAACCGGGCCGAGGCAGGCCTTGGGCGCACCATTCGCGGGCTGAAGGTCACGGCAGCGGATCTGCCCGACTATGTGGAACGCGTGGTCCGCCAATATGTTGGTGCCCGCTCCNGCGGGGAGACCTTCGCTGAATTCGCGCACCGGGTTGATGAGGAACTGCTCAAATGAGGACCATTCTGCGGTCCCACGCCGAACTTCAGGTGCTTGCCGCGGCGGGTGCAGCGGCACTTCCGTGGGACGCCTCCGCGCAGGAGGTCATCGCCTGGGTGGCGGAGAACTTCACCACCGGTGCGGCCGCCGTCGCCTGTTCCATGGCCGACGCCGTGCTGCCAGCCTTGGTTGCTGAGCAGCTGCCCGGCGTCGATGTGCTATTTCTGGACACGGGCTATCACTTCGAAGAAACCTATGCGACGCGTGATGCGGTGGCGGAGAACCTGCGCGTGAACGTGGTGGACGTGAAGCCTGTGCACACCGTGGCAGAGCAGGATTCGCTGCTTNNGAAAGGACCTTTTGCCCGTGACCCGGCCCAGTGCTGTGCGTTGCGAAAGGTAGAACCGCTGCACCGATCGCTACAAGGCTACGAACTGTGGTTCACCGGTGTGCGCCGCGACGAATCGCCTACCCGCGCCAACACCCCGTTGATCAGCTGGGATGAGAAGAACGGCTTGATCAAGGTCAACCCGGTGGCCACCTGGACGTACCAGAAGCTGAGTCAGTACTCCGATGACAACCTGCTGCCGGTGAATCCGTTGCTGGAGCAGGGTTATCCCTCCATCGGTTGCGCACCGTGCACCAACAAAGTGGCNCCCGGCGCCGATCCCAGGTCCGGACGCTGGGCCGGAACCTCCAAGACAGAATGCGGACTACACGTATGAGCACCCAAACTATTGAAACTAATCCGGCCTCCGAGTTGGCTGAAACCCTCGAAACCCCGGCCCTGAATTCTCTTGATCTGCTGGAATCCGAGGCCATCCACATCATCCGTGAGGTGGTTGCAGAGTTTGAGCGCCCCGCGCTGCTGTTTTCCGGTGGCAAGGACTCGGTGTTGATGCTGCACCTGGCCACCAAAGCGTTCTGGCCGGGCAGGGTTCCCTTCCCGGTTCTGCATGTGGACACCGGCCACAACTTCCCTGAGGTCATTGAGTTCCGCGACCGTACGGTGGAACGCCTGGGCCTGCGTCTGGAAGTGGGCTCCGTGCAAGAGTTCATTGACAGTGGCGAACTGGCCGAACGGGCTGATGGAACCCGCAACCCGTTGCAGACAGTGCCCTTGCTGGATGCGATAGCCAANAACAAGTTCGACGCCGTCTTTGGCGGCGGCCGCCGNGACGAAGACAAGGCCCGTGCTAAGGAACGCATCCTGTCTCTGCGCGACGAATTCGGCCAGTGGGACCCGCGCAACCAGCGCCCGGAACTGTGGAACTTGTACAACGGCCGTCACACGGTGGGCCAGCATGTGCGTGCGTTCCCCATCAGCAACTGGACCGAGCTGGATGTGTGGCGCTACATTGCACGCGAAAACATCGAGCTGCCACACCTGTATTACGCCCACGAGCGTGAAGTGTTTGAGCGCGACGGCATGTGGCGCGCTGTGGGAGAGGTATCTCAACCCCGCCCAGAGGAGGGAGTCGTGATCAAACAGGTCCGGTACCGCACCGTGGGTGACATGTCCTGCACCGGTGCTGTGGCCTCGGACGCCACCACGGTGCACGATGTGGTGCGTGAAGTGGCCGCCTCAACCCTGACCGAACGTGGCGCTACCCGGGCCGATGATCGCATCTCCGAGGCAGCCATGGAAGACCGAAAGAAAGACGGCTACTTCTAATGAGCACTATCACCGAAGCGCCACTCGCGCAGTCAACACTGTTCCGCTTCGCCACGGCTGGCTCCGTCGATGACGGCAAGTCCACGCTGGTGGGCCGGCTGCTCCACGATTCCAAGGCGATCTTGGCTGACACGCTTGACGCCGTCACCCGCACCTCCGCGGACCGCGGCTTTGGCGGCGAGAATGGCAGCACGCAGAAGATCGATCTGGCGTTGTTGACCGACGGCTTGCGGGCCGAGCGCGAGCAGGGCATCACCATTGACGTGGCCTACCGCTACTTCGCCACCGACCGCCGCAGTTTCATCCTGGCTGACTGCCCCGGGCACATCCAGTACACCAAGAACACGGTGACCGGCGCGTCCACGGCCGACGCCGTCGTCGTACTGATCGACGCGCGCANNGGGGTGCTGGAGCAGACGCGCCGGCATCTCTCGGTGCTGCGCCTGCTGCGCGTGCCCAATGTGCTGGTGGCCGTGAACAAGATCGATCTGGTGGGCTTCAGTGAGGACGTTTTTGCANCCATCGAGACTGACGTTCAGGCGGTGGCCGCGAGCATTGGCCTCAGCGACGTGGTGGTAGTTCCCGTCTCCGCGCTGGAGGGCGATAACGTGGTGGAGCGTTCCGCCCACACCCCTTGGTACACGNGGGCCACGTTGTTGGATCTGCTGGAAACGCTGCCCACCACCGATGAGTTGGAGCGCGGGCTGGAGCCGTTCCGCTTCCCCGTCCAGCTGGTCATCCGGCCCCAGGGTGCGCTTGCGCCGGAGTTGATTGAAGCGGGCGACGCCGGAGCCTCCTTCCGTGATTACCGCGCCTATGCGGGGCAAGTGGCTTCGGGCGAAGTGTCCGTGGGGACGGCGNTCACTGTGTTGCCCTCCGGTCGCACAGCCACCGTTGTGGGCATTGACTTTGCCGGACGCGCTCTGGAAAC
Organism: Arthrobacter polaris; assembly: GCF_021398215.1. Classification (NCBI taxonomy): domain Bacteria; kingdom Bacillati; phylum Actinomycetota; class Actinomycetes; order Micrococcales; family Micrococcaceae; genus Arthrobacter; species Arthrobacter polaris. The sequence goes on along the minus strand of NZ_CP071516.1, from coordinate 3,109,698 downwards.
TGCGGTGGCACCGCAGTCGGTGTCGCTGCGTTTGAGTGATGAGATCGACATTGCTCGCGGTGACGTGATTGCCCAGACCGGCACCTTTGGTGAGGTTAGTCAGGATCTGTATGCGGAGCTGTGCTGGCTTTCGACGAAGCCGCTGCGCGAAGGCGCCAAGGTGTTGATCAAGCACGGCAGCAAGACGGTGCAGGGCCTGATCCGTGCGGTGACGGGCAAGCTGGACCTGGACACGTTTGGCTATGAAGCGGCTTCCGGGCTGGAACTGAACGACATTGGTACGGCCCAGATCCGTCTGTCCTCGCCGCTGCCGGTGGAGACGTATGCGCTACACCGCCGCACGGGTGCGTTCCTGGTCATTGATCCGCAGGACGGCAATACGCTGGCGGCCGGGCTGGTGCGCGATCATCCCGGCGATCACGAGGATGAGCGCTACAACATCTGAGGCGGCTCCTGCTTTCGGACACCGGTTGCGCTTTCGGACACCGCTATACCGGTGTCCGAAAGCGCAACCGGTGTCTTTTCGTGCAGACGTCCAGAGACACAGACCCGGTACCGTAACCACTGACCTGAGTGCCGTGTCCGGGACGGTCCCCAAACGAGGATAAAGTCTCGATGTGGAACATAATCAGCCAGCCACCCGGCCATTGAGGGAACCTTTGCTGCGAGGAACTGCCAGTACGCTGCTGCGGNNGGCTTCGCGCAGATCTTCTTTCAGGCTCAANATGCTCCCGGGTTGCTGTTTCTGGCTGCGATTGCCGTGGCCAGCTGGCAGATGGCGTTGCTGACGCTGTTGGGCTGCGCCGCCTCTACCGTGACCGGATCATTGATGCGGGCGCCGGCAGCAATTGTGCGTGCAGGCGATCATGGTNTTTGTGGAGCATTAGTGGGAGCCGCTGCGTTCGCCGCCATCGGTGGCGGTCTGCCGGGAGTTATTGCTGCGGTCCTGGGAGGTGCGGCGTGCGCTCCCGTGACATGGGGTGTTCAAAGACTTTTCCGAACCGCCCTGCTCCAGCCACTCAAGCTGCCCTCTATTACGGCCCCGTTCTGCATTGTGGCCGGTATTTTGTTCTTCGCCACGGCTGACCGCCGTGTGGCACCGGCATACATCACGCTGGATGGATCGCCCNTTGCCCTNTTCTTGCGCTCCATTTTGGCCAATGTGTCCCAAGTAGTGCTGATTGATTCCCTTGTTGCCGGTGCGTTGATCCTGGTGGCCTTGTTCCTGGCACAGTGGAAAGTGGGNGTGGCCGCCTTATTGGGCAGTGTGCTCCAAAGTGTGCTGGCCGCGGCCACCGGAGCGGACCCTCTGCTATTGGGGCACGGCATGTTGGGGTACTCCGGCGTGTTGGTGGCCATTGCTATGGCAGTATTATTTGTGGCCGGATCGTGGCAACCGTGGGTATTGGCCGCAATTGGAGCACTGCTTGCCGGGGTGCTCTCGATTCTCTTTCAGGGCGTGCCCGCCCTCTACACCTGGCCTTTCGTAATAGTCACCTGGCTGCTGCTGAGCGTGGTCCACTTCGTGCCGGGACTCAAACGCGCGCCGTTGAACGTCTCAGCGAATGCGCTTGCGAAGGCTGCGGAACCCTGACTCCCGTGATTCCTTAGAACATCCAGGGGAATATGCAAGAAGGTTTTGGCCGCTGGAATATTTTGGTACAGGGTGGTGTTGCCTCGTAAGCGAGAACCGTTCTACGTAGTGAAAGAGTGTAAGTGCCCTTAAATAATGTGACCACACTTGTTGCTGAAGACTCCGCCGCGCACACAGGAACCACAGCGGAAGAGCAGCTTATCCTCGATGAGGCCTTCGCACGCCGCGACGGGATATTGGAATATCTAGACGCCGAGCTCGCTACCCCGGTGACGGACGCAATTGAGCAGGCCCGGATGGGCATGCTGCTCCGCCGCCGCGCTGAGCTGGAACACGCAGATCAAGGCTTGATCTTCGGACGGATCGACGCACTCGATGCGACAGTGCGCCATTTGGGGCGTGTGGGCATCCCCAGTTCCGGCGACGACGGCGATCCTCTCGTCATTGACTGGCGGGCACCGGCCGCACGGGCCTTCTACACGGCCACGCCAGTGGATCCTCAGGGACAGGCCCGCCGTCGCCATATCCGTACCCGAGGGCGCGAGGTCATCAGCTTTGATGACGAGCCACTGGATGGTTCCAGGGCTAGCGAACTGGTTGGCGAAGGTGCCCTGCTCGCCGCCCTCGGAGAGCGCCGCACTGGCCAGATGAGCACCGCGGCGGCAACCTTGCAACGCGAGCAAGACGATGTGGTTCGCGCGGACTCCCGCGGCCCGTTGGTTGTCCAAGGCGGACCGGGTACCGGTAAAACCGTGGTGGCCTTGCACCGGGTGGCGTACCTACTTNTCACTTATCCCAAGCTCGCCGCGCAGGGCGTCTTGGTGATTGGGCCATCACCGCGTTTTCTGGACTATATTGCCCAGGTGCTGCCAGCGCTCGGAGAGACCGCAATAGTCTCGGCGACGTGCGACACCTTGGTTCCTGGCATGGGTGTGGAACGTCTGGAGCAACGTGACGTCGCCGAAATCAAAGGCAGGGCGCTGTGGCAACACGCACTCGNNCGGTATTGTGCATCGGCTCTCCCGCAGCCAACCGACGTCGAACTGATGTGGGAGNGGGAACGGTACACGATTGGTGAAACACAGATCGCCCGGGCCATCGCCTCAGCAACCTCAGGACGCTCCTACCACGGAGCACGCGCAGTTTTCATCCAACATGTTCACGATTTACTCACCGATGCCATAGTGGCCCGCAGCGAAGAGACCCTGACACAGGTTGAGGACGGCCTTGAGGACCTACTCAGTGAATTCGATGCCGCATTCACTTACGCAGACAATCGCGCTGTGCGTTCCGGTGCAACGGGTGCCGAGGTAGATGGGACGCTCACCGAGGACGACATTGAGCTACTGCGCGAGAGGATCGCTCTCGACGCCGCTTTGGACGGCATGCTTCAGCAGTGCTGGCCCACACTCGATACGGCTGTTGAACTGCGCCGGTTCCTTGGGGATGATGCCCTGTTGCAGCAGTGGGCGCCGGAGCTCACCGGCCTTGAACGCGAACTAATCGTTGGTGAGCCACAGCCATGGGCCAGCAGCGATCTGCCCTTGTACGACGCGTTGGCTGATTTGTTCGGCGATGTAATCCCCAACAATGGGCAGGGCGAATTTATGAGCGATCGTGCTGGCGCACAACGGGACTGGGTCTATGGCCACGTTGTCATTGACGAAGCGCAAGAGCTTTCGGAGATGCAATGGCAAATGGTCATGCGCCGCTGCCCTTCTCGATCGATCACCGCTGTGGGCGACATTGACCAGGCAGAGGCGCCACACCGGCACACCACCTGGGGCGAAGCAGTTGGCGCTGCCTTCGGTGAAAGGTGGACCGAGGCGCAGCTGACCATCTGTTACCGCACACCGCTAGAAGTCATGGCCCTCACCGGAGCCGTGCTCCGCAAGGCGGGCAGCCACAATGAGCCTCCCCGTGCGGTCCGGGCCTCAGGCCTCCAGCCGTGGGAACGCCATGTCACCGAACGTGAGCTTGCCGCTGAGGCAGCACGCGCCGTCGAAGAGCTGTCAACCCGGTGGAGCGGCGGAATGGTAGGTGTCATTGCTCCTGTTGAACGCGTGTCAGCGTTGCGCGAATCCTTACCTGGTACACCGGTTCTCTCCGCGAGCGATGCCAAAGGACTGGAGTGGGATGCCACGTTGCTCATCGACGCTCCCAGTATTGCCGCGGCACCGCGAGGATGGAACGGATTGTATGTGGCGCTGACCCGTTGCACCCAAGAGCTGGGCCAACTGCTGGTGAAGTAAAGGCTCAAACGTTCACAGGACACTGAGTATTTCAGCTGTCACTGCAGCAGTATCTGATAATGCGCAGGGGAGACATTGGACCGGCGCGTGCGTAGAGTTACAGATACGGCGCGCTGGAAGAAATGAGTTGCGGTTATGGGGCAGGCAATCGATCACTTGGACCAGATATTTGCAGAAGTATCTGCACAANAGAAGGTGTTAGAAGATGCTGCCCAAGCCATTCGCAACACGATTGTGGGCAGGCTTCACGACGACGGACTGAACCACCACGACGTGCAGTTCAGGGTCAAAACGGCCGAGTCTGCGAGCGAGAAGATGGCCCGCCGCGGCAGTGATGGCTTGTTGAAATACCCTGGCGGCTTGGCACGGCTCGATGACTTGATTGGCGTCCGGGTCATTCTGTTCGTGGAATCGGATATTGATGCTGTGGCGATCGCGCTTTCTAGCCAGTTCATCTGCCATGACGATGAAGACAAGACCGCCATGATGCGCAAGAACGGCGGTATTGGCTACGCAGGACGCCACCTGACACTTGAAGTTCCAGTTCACAACCCGCCCAACGGTTGCAAAGACTACACGGGACAGCGTTTTGAGGTGCAGATCCGCACGGTACTCCAGCATGCTTGGGCGGAGTTTGAGCACGACATCCGTTTCAAGGGCTCAAGTGGTGACAACGCCGAGATCAGCAGGGCCTTCACCATGGCCTCCACCCTCATTGAGCTGGCGGACCAACAATTTGTGAATATTAGCGACATCCTGAAGAGGTTACAGGTTGAAGGCGCCACTGATGCTGCCGGCGAATCCTTAAGGCTCGACGCCGGATCCCTCCAAAGCGTGCTGGCCCGCGCTTTCCCTCAGTACCGCACCAGCAAAGAAAATCAGTACGGCTGGATGGTGCGCATTCTTGCTGCCAACGGCGTCGACACCGTCAGCGCCGCGGAGGAATGGTTTCATTCAATGGACCCGGACCGAGTTGCCAGAATCATGGAATACAGGTTCTCACCGGGACAAGTTCGTGTGGCCGATGACCTCTTGTTGGAAACCNTTGGGGAGTCCTACGTTGATGCCACCAAGGAGGTTGGCAGTGACAGCAACCGCGAAAGGAAACTGCGCTCGCGGTTGCGCAAGCTTCGCCCCGAGAAGGACTGAGGATTTGGCAAGTTCCCGCTAGCCAACGGGCATCTTCACGCCAGCCGAGGTACTTGCCGGTGCCGCAGGGTTGCTGTAGGACGCGCCCCGATCAGTGGCCCGGGCTGTGATCTAGTTTGTGACGTGGAGTGAATGTGCGTGACGCCGCGCGTCAGCATCATTGTGGGGTGGATGGCAGCTTACCTAGCCTTGATCCATGACGAGAATCCCCGCCGCCACAACAGTGGCCAACGCACAATGGGTTGTCCAACTCCTGGGCGTTCCCGCCAGCGTGGAACGGCTCTCACCGCGATGTTGCTGCCTCCATCACTGAGCCTGCCACCCTTCATCGATGAGGATTTCCCATGCCTAAAACGCCCCTGAATCAAACCCTGCGCAAACCCCGAAGAACCAACAAGCTGCCAGTTCTGCCGCAGGGACTCCAGCAGAGACCACCGCCAGTCCGGTGTTGAAAACCATCCGCATCGTGGCCGGGGCGAAAACCCGCCGCAAGCTGCGCGGGTTGGAAATCGTGGCCCTTGCCGCCTTGGTTGCCTTAATCGGCGCTGGTGCGGCCGTGGCTGCAGGAAGTGCCAGCACTAACAACGCCACCAACGCCGCCAAGAATGCGCAGGCTGCCACCGGCCCCGCTACCGAACTCCGGCTCGGCTATTTCGCTAACGTCACTCACGCACCGGCCCTGATTGGGGTCAACAGCGGTATCTTCGCCAAACAGCTCGGCACCACAGCACTGAAAACCCAGGTGTTCAATGCCGGCCCCTCAGCAATCGAGGCACTGAACGCCGGTGCCATCGACGCCGCCTACCTGGGGCCGAACCCGGCCATTAACTCCTTCGCCAAAAGCGGCGGCGAGTCCATCCGTATCATCGCTGGCGCCACTAGCGGCGGTGCCCAACTTGTTCTTCAGCCCTCCATCACCTCGGCGGCGCAGCTGCGTGGCAAGGTCCTGGCCACCCCACAATTAGGTGGCACCCAGGACGTAGCGTTGCGCTCGTGGTTGGCTGGCCAAGGCCTCACCACGACACCCAGCGGTGGGNGTGATGTCACTATTAACNCCACAGACAACGCCAGCACACTGAAGCTTNTTCAAGAAGGCAAGATCGACGGCGCATGGTTGCCTGAGCCGTGGGCCTCGCGCCTGGTCCTCCAAGCCGGTGCCAGAGTGCTCGTCAACGAAGCCGATCTGTGGGACAAGGGCGAGTTCGCCACCACCATTTTGATTGTCAGCAAGCAGTTCCTAGCGCAGCATCCACAAACCGTTGATGCCCTGCTGGCCGGGAATTCAGAGGCGATCAACTGGCTCAACACCCATCCCCAAGACACGGCCACGGCAGTCAATACTGCCTTGAAAGCGGTAGCAGGGAAGGAACTGCCGAAAGACGTCCTGGAGCGGTCCTTGTCGGAGCTGAAATTCTCCGTAGATCCGTTGGCGGCAACGTTCCCCAAACTGCTGGCGGACGGGGTCACCGCCGGGGTCAGTCAACAAGCGCAGCTGNCGGGCATCTTCGAACTGCGCCCGCTGAACAGGGCACTGACAAAGGACGGCAAACCTGAGGTGTCCGCCGGCGGACTGGGCTGATACGCGTCACTGAAATATGCGGCGTCGGGCTGGTTTCAGGGCCACGCCCGCCTACTGCCAGCAATATGTGACGCTGGATGACCCCCGTGACCCCGGAGTCCACTTCATTGAACAGGCTCCTTGGCAGTCCCTAACGTTTAACCATGACCACTGGGGTAGAGCCTTCCCGGCTGCCACCCACCCATTTGAAGGACCTGTCCCATGACGGCAAACAACCGCCCTGAAAATTGCAGACCCCCGATTCCGGGCATAACTTTCCCGCGCTACGGCTGCGACGCATCGTCGCCGGGGAGAAGCCCCAGCGCAAGTTCCGCAGCCTGGAAATTTTCGCCGTCACCGCGCTCATTGCTCTGATCGGGGCAGGTGCCGCCGTGGCTAGCGTGAACGCCAAGGGCCCTGATTCTGCTGCGCCAGCTCTGGAATCCGCACCCGCCGCCGTCGTCAAGCTCGGCTACTTTGGCAACATCACCCATGGACCGGCACTGGTGGGTGTTGAGAAGGGCATTTTCGCCAAGGATTTGGGCGAAACTGAACTGCAAACGCAGGTGTTCACTACTGGTCCAGCAACAGTCGAGGCGCTCAATGCCGGGGCCATCGACGCCGCCTACCTTGGCCCCAATCCTGCCCTGAATTCCTTTGTGCAAAGTGGCGGCGAATCAATCCGCATCATTGCCGGTGCGGCCTCCGGTGGCGCCCAATTTGTGGTCAGGGCGGACATTACGGATGTTTCACAGTTGCGTGGGAAAACCATTGCCACCCCACAATTAGGCGGCACCCAGGATGTGGCGGTACGCAAATGGCTGGGCGAGCGGNGGTTGAGCACCAACACTTCAGGCGGCGGCGACGTCACCATCAACCCCACCACCAATGCCCAAACGCTGCAGCTATTTCAGGAGGGGAAGATCGACGGCGCCTGGGTCGCCGAGCCCTGGACCTCCCGTCTAGTGCTCCAAGCCGGGGCTAAAGTCCTGGTCAATGAGGCTGACCTCTGGGACAACGGAGAGTTCAGCACCACCGTGCTGGCCGTCAATAAGACATTTCTAGAAGCACACCCACAAACTGTGGAAGCGTTGCTGACCGGGCATGTGGAGTCGGTCAAGTGGCTCGATGAACACCCGGCTGAGTCTGGTGCCGTCATCAACGAGGCACTGAAGCTGGCCATCGGAAAGCCGTTGGAAAACGATGTGATTGCCCGGTCCCTATCAGAGCTGAAATTTACCTCGGACCCGTTGGCGGCCACCTTCCCCACGCTTTTGGAGCACGGGGTCAGTGTTGGTGTTTCCAAGCCAGCAGAGCTCAGAGGGCTCTTCGAGCTGACGTTGCTAAACAAAGTACTAAAAGCTGCCGGCGGACAACCCGTCACGGCAGCAGGATTGGGTACACAATGACAGAACTACTAGTAGTTGACCCCATTACTGGCCTGCACAGGACACGGGAGGTCGGCGGTGAAAGCCGGGCACCCGCCGTCGTCCTGGAAAACTTGGGCAAGAGCTTTGGAGACGGGGCGCCGGTGCTCGATAACGTGAACGCGACCGTGGGCCAAGGTGAGTTTGTGGCGCTTCTGGGGCATCGGGTTGTGGGAAGTCGACCCTGTTGAACATCATTTCAGGGCTGGACGTGCCCAGCGCCGGNNAGCCTGGAAGTGCCCGAAGACGGGGCCGCGTTCATGTTCCAGGATTCGGCCCTGTTCCCGTGGCTCAGTGCCCGCGGAAACGTTGAACTGGCGCTGAAGCTGCGCGGTGTGGGCCGGGCCGAACGCAAAGCCCGTGCGGCGGAGCTACTGGAGCTGGTGAATCTGAGCCATAGCGTAGATAAGCGTCCGCATGAGCTCTCCGGCGGTATGCGTCAACGCGTTGCGCTGGCCAGGGCGCTGGCGCAGGACAAACCGCTGCTGCTGATGGATGAGCCCTTCGCGGCTCTGGATGCCATCACCCGGGACCTGCTGCACAATGAGCTGGAGCGGGTCTGGAAGGAAACCGGGCGGACCATCATNTTTGTCACCCACAACGTGCGCGAGGCCGTCCGATTGGGTCAGCGCGTGCTCCTGCTCTCCTCCCGACCCGGCCAGGTGGTGGCGCAATGGAACGTCTCCGAAGAACACCGCACCGATGCCGGAGCCGCTGGAGAGCTGAGCGCAGACATCACCACCCGATTGCGTCAGGAGATCCGCAAACATGCCTGAAACAGTAACCTCGCCGTTGATCAAAAGCGGCACTGAAGAGGAGATGCGCTCCCTGGAAGCGGGGCTCGATTCGCTGCAATCGCAGTCCGTTGAGCGCCGGNGGATCGATTTCTCCCGCGTATTGTTACCACTGGCCGCCTTCATTGTGCTGCTCCTTGCGTGGCAGTTCTATGTTTCATTGGGCCTGCGACGCCGGGACTTGGTACCCGGGCCACTAGATGTTCTCGGCTCGCTGGGCACGTTGTGGCAGGGCGGCTCCGCCCAAGAAGCGGTCTGGACTTCGCTCCAGCGCGGCCTCACAGGCTTTGCCATCAGCATTGTGGTGGCCACCCCGATTGGTCTGTTGCTGTCCCAAGTTCGCCTGTTACGGCGCGCTTTCGGCNCTTTGATCTCAGGACTGCAGGTACTGCCGTCCGTAGCATGGGTCCCTGCGGCCATTATTTGGTTCGGCCTGACTGACGCCACCGTGTACTTCGTCATGTTCATGGGCGCCATCCCTTCCATCATCAACGGGCTCATTGCCGGCGTGGATCAGATCCCGCCGCAATACCGCCGCGTGGGCCAGATTCTGGGTGCATCACGGTGGGAGATGGCAGTGAACGTGGTGCTTCCTGCGGCGCTTCCTGGCTATGTTGGCGGATTGAAACAGGGCTGGGCATTCTCGTGGCGTTCACTGATGGCCGCTGAAATTATTGCGATGGGCGGCAGCTTGGGCTTTGGTCTGGGATCGCTGTTGGAGCAGGGCCGTCAACTCTCCGATATGGGGATCGTGATGTCAGCAATCTTGATCATCTTGTTCGTGGGTATCGCCGTTGAACTGCTCGTCTTTGCCNCCGTGGAAAAGCGCCTGTTGCGCGGACGGGGTTTGCTGGCCGGCAGCACCCGCTAATCCTGCCGCTAATCCTGCCGCTCCCCGGGGCAAGGATCCCCTGCGCAAGGATCCTTGGGTCGGCAGGTCCTTGGCCCAGCAGGTCCTGTTCGAGACCACTCCGCACGGCGGGGTGGTCTCGGCGTTTCCACTGCTTCGGTGCATTCACACCTGTTGAAATATGTCCCCGCGTGACGCTACATGAACGGGTGTAACGCGCTCCTTGTCCCTAGATATTGGACTTCTCTAGGCTCTATTTCATGGCAATTGTGGATCTTTACCCAACCTCGCTCCGGCTGCTCGGCCGCCCCGTTCTTGTAGTCGGTGGCGGCACTGTCGGCGCTCGCCGCGCCAAGGCACTGCTCGACGCCGGAGCCCACGTCACGCTGGTGACCCCGGTTCTCAGCGCGCCGGCCAAAGAGCTCGCCGAAGCCGGCCTGCTCACCTGGCACGCCCGCTGCTACGAAAGCTCAGACATGGACGGTGTTTGGTACGTGGTGACGGCCGCCAGCGCTGAAATTGATGCGCAGGTTGCTGCAGATGCACAGGCGAATCGGATCTGGTGTGTGAACCATTCAGCTGCACAGGACTCTGCAGCGTGGACACCAGCGGTCGCCACAGTCCAAGACATCAAGGTTGCCGTCAACGCTGGGNGAGACCCGTTGCGGGCAGTGGCTATCAGAAATGCGATTGCCGCAGCACTTGAAAGCGGTGACCTGCCGCTGGAGCGCTTCCGCAAAAGTACTCAAGGATCTGTTGCCTTGGTCGGTGGCGGACCCGGCGCGGAAGACCTCATCACGGTACGTGGACGCAGACTCTTAGCCGAGGCAGACGTGGTTGTGGCGGATAGGCTTGGCNCCCGCGGCCTCCTTGGAACACTCGGCGCGGACGTTAAAATCATTGAAGTCGGGAAAACGCCTGGACACCATCCCGTTTCACAAAGTGAAATCAACGCGATTCTGGTTCGCGAAGCCCAAGCTGGTAACAGGGTGGTGCGGCTCAAAGGCGGGGACCCGTACGTTTTGGGCCGTGGCGGTGAGGAAGCCATTGCGTGCCGTGAAAACGGTGTGGATGTTCAAGTTGTTCCCGGTGTCACCAGCGCCGTGAGCGTTCCAGCCGCAGCCGGGATCCCTGTGACACACCGAGGCCTTGCCAAGGCGTTCACAATGATCAGCGGGCATGAAGAGCTCGAAAACGTCCCGCATGGCAGCGACCACACGGTGGTTCTACTTATGNGGGTGGGTACACTGAACCGTTCCATACCAATCTTGGCGGCGGCCGGTCGCGGGAACGACTGCCCCGTGGCCATCATTGAAAATGGTTTTGCCAAGGACCAACGAGTCACCATCGGCACGTTGGGCACCATTAGGNCCCTCGCCCAGACGGCTCAAGTGCGCAACCCCGCCGTCGTCGTCGTAGGGGACGTAGTCCGAGTCAGTCCGCTGGCCNCTGCGGAACTGGCAACAGAGTGTTACGGCACGCGGGGAACTATCAGCACTCTCTTAGACTTATCCATAAGCCCTTTTTCGATTCACATAGAAATGAGCACAGCCGTGTCATCAAACACCCCGTGACCTCAGCAGCCCCGGAACCGCCGAGCGCCCGCTGCGCATTGCCGTCATTGGTTCCGGCCCGGCTGGCGTGTATGCAGCTGACATGCTGACTAAAAGCGAAGAAGTGCGTGAGGGATTGGTCGTCAGTATTGACCTCTTTGACCGCTACCCGGCCCCGTACGGCCTGATCCGCTACGGTGTGGCCCCGGATCACNCCCGCATCAAGGGCATTGTGAACGCACTGTACAAAGTGCTGGATCGCGGCGATATTCGCTTCTTCGGCAACGTTGACTACGGCACGGATTTAGCGCTGGAAGACCTGCAAAAGCACTACGATGCCATCATCTTCGCCACCGGCGCCATCAAGGACGCGGATCTGAACATCCCCGGCGTCGAGCTTGAAGGTTCCTACGGGNGCGCGGACTTCGTCTCCTGGTATGACGGACACNCCGATGTCTCCNGGGAATGGCCGCTGACTGCCAAGGAAATTGCTGTTATCGGCAACGGCAACGTGGCCCTTGATGTAGCACGCGTGCTCTCCAAGCACGCCGATGACATGCTTGTCACGGAAATCCCTGACAACGTCTTTCAAGCCTTGAAGTCATCGCCTGTCACGGACGTTCACATTTTCGGCCGCCGCGGCCCCGCTCAGGTGAAGTTCACGCCCATGGAATTGCGCGAGCTCAGCCACTCCCGCGATGTGGACATTGTCCTGTACGAGGAGGACTTCGACTTTGATGAGGCCTCCGATGCCGCTGTCAAGACCAATAACCAGGTCAAGACCATGGTCAACACGCTCACTAACTGGCTGGTGGAGCAGGACGACGACGCCGCCGATCCCACCACGGGCGCCTCCCGCCGCCTTCACCTGCACTTTNTGCATAACCCAGTGGAGATCACCGGGGAGGATGGCAAAGTCACGGGTATCAAGTTTGAGCGCACCGAACTGGATGGCACCGGCAACGCCCGGGGCACGGGTGAGTTCATCGACTACCCTGTCCAAGCCGTCTACCGTTCCGTGGGTTACTTTGGCTCTGCCCTGCCGGATGTGGACTTTGATCACCAGCGCGGTGTTGTCACGAACGACGCCGGACGTGTGCTCGACGGTGACGGCACCCATGTGTCCGGCATCTATGCAACGGGGTGGATCAAGCGCGGCCCGGTTGGTCTGATTGGCAGTACCAAAGGTGACGCGTTGGAAACCATCACCCATCTGCTCTCCGACCGCGAACAGTTGCCCTTGGCCGTCGATGCTGCCCCGGATGCCGTGGTTGAACTGCTCGAGTCCNGGGGAGTTAAATTCACCACGTGGGAAGGCTGGCTGGAACTGGACGCGCATGAAAAGGCGTTGGGTGCTTCCNTTTCCGAGGACGGGACGGTGCAGCGCGAGCGTGTAAAGGTGGTGCCACGTGAAGACATGGTTAACGTCTCCCGCGGTGCTTCAGTTGTGAACTGACATCGAGTCTCTCAAAGACAGTGGCCGGGTTCAGGCCGGCGGGGACAGCCTGCGTACTGCCAAAGCCAGCCATAACTGCACACGATCAGGTGTCAACGCAGGGTCGTAACCGGTGAGCTCGGCAATTTGGGTCAGCCGGTAGCGCACGGTATTTCTGTGGAGAGCCAGAGTTTCAGCCACCGCGGCGACAGAACCGTTGAGCCGTAAGTATGTTTCCAAGGTGTCAACTAGGCCAGCTCCGTGGGCGGTATCAAAGGCAGTCAAGGGGCCCAAAGCCTCTGCTGCCATATCTGCCATGGGCACGTCTTCGCTAGCCAATAGCAGNGAGGTCAAGCTCAATCGTTCCGGAACATTGACTTCAAGGCCCCGTGTGGCAGCTTCCCGAGCTTCAAAATAGCTCCATCGCAAGCCATTCGCCTGCGAATATGCCCCGCCAATACCTACAGGAGCAGTGACCCCAATGTTGTGCATTTGATGGTTTAATGCCCTGCCCAGTGAAGCAGGATCACCGGCCAGGGTAGGCACCACAATCAGCAACTCTCGTCTTCCTTCAGAACTGATGGTGGCGGCAACTGCGGTTTCCAGTCCAGCTGGTAGAGATNNGGTTGAAAGGGTTGAGAACTTGCTTTCCTGCGTGCTCACCAGCAGAACAAAGTTCTTCGCTGCAGATGCAATGCCCAGATTCTCCAAACGGGCGGTTGAATCGGCGGCTTCCAACGTGCCTCTGACAATGTCGGAAATGACCTGGCCCGCTATTTGACGAGAACTTTGCCGGCGTTGTACCAGGTTGTTCAGTTCAATGCTGATTAGCCCGCGTGCATAGTCAACAATCCCATCATCGTGAAAAGGCTTGCGCAGCCATAGCATGCTGGCATCACGCTTTCCGGTAGACAGCGCTACGGCATGCCACTCGGCATCGTTCGGCGTGGTATCTGCCACCGTCCCAGCGACCTCACCGCCATACTGGGCGACCACCACATCAGCGCCCACCATTGACGATAATTTCTTCAACAATCCAGATAACCCGCCACCGGTCAGCAATGCACGGGCAAGCACCTGGTGCTCTCGCAGCAGCCGCTCAAGTTTCGTGTAATGGTCAGCGGACCGGGCATCTGCAACAAGTTTTCCGATGGCAATAAACGGAGTGCTATAGGGAACTTCCACCACAGGCACTGACCAACGGTTCGCTTCGGCCAAGAGAGCAGGTGGCACCGCATCGTGCTCAAATCCAATACCAAAACCGATTCCGACGGCGCCCGCCCGCTTGATTTGCCGGACAAAGGAACGTTGTGCGTCGGCAGTGCCTTGCCTGGCCCCGGTGGTGAGGACCAGTTCGCCTCCGCTGAGGAACGACTGTGGGTTTTCTAGTTCAGTTACTGCCACCCAATCTATGGCTGCCGTCAGCGCAGTTCTGGTTGAGCCAAGGTTCTTTAGAAGCAAGCCGGGGACGCCTAGAAGGTCTGCCAAGGAAAGTGCCATGCACTAACTATACAAACGCACTACACAGAATGGTGGCTGTGGTGCAGTTGGCTATTCGCTTGGACCTTGTTTCGGGCTTAGGCTGTCGCATATGCGGTGCATCTGCCGCCTCATCCACATCGAGCTAAAGAGGTTGAACACTGTGGTCCAAACCTTGCAGAACTTCATCAACGGCACATTCGTTCCGGTTACCGGCACTGATTCCTTGGACATTGTCAATCCCACCAATGGTGAGATTGTTGCCAAGGCACCCATCTCATCCCCAGCCGACGTGGATGCGGCCATGGAGGCGGCAGCCACTGCGTTTAAGACGTGGAAGCATGCAACTCCGGGGCAGCGCCAAGCGGTGCTGTTGAAAATTGCTGACGCCATTGAGGCTCGCAGCGATGAAATCGTGGAGGCGCAGCACCGGAACACCGGGCAGGTCAAGTCCATGATTGCTGCTGAGGAAGTTGCTGTGGGAGCTGACCAGTTCCGTNTTNTTGCCGGTGCTGCGCGCCTGCTCGAAGGCCGTTCTGCCGGGGAGTACATGGAAAACATGACCTCCTATGTACGCCGCGAGCCTGTGGGTGTCATTGCCCAGGTGACGCCATGGAATTATCCCTTCATGATGCTGGTGTGGAAGCTCGGACCGGCTCTTGCAGCAGGCAACACGGTGGTCCTCAAGCCTAGCGACACCACTCCGGAAAGCACCATGGTTNTTGCTGACATCATCAAGGACATTGTTCCGGCAGGTGTTGTAAATTTTGTGCTTGGCAACGGGGCAACAGGTGCTGCTATGGTGGCGCACAAGACCCCTGCCATGGTCTCCATCACCGGATCTGTCCGCGCCGGTATTGCCGTTGCAAAGGGTGCTGCCGAAGGGCTCAAACGCGCACACCTGGAACTGGGCGGCAAAGCCCCTGCCATCGTCTTCGCAGACGCCGATCTTGGCAAGTCAGCTCAGGCCATTGCCGAGTTCTCCTTCTTCAACGCCGGCCAGGATTGTACGGCCATCACCCGTATCTTGGTGGAGGAATCGGCTCACGATGAGTTCGTAGCGGCGCTCGCTACCGCCACGCAGGGCCTTGAAACCGGCCATGCCGACGATTCCCAGAACTACTTTGGTCCGCTGAACAACGTCAACCACTTCAACCAGGTGGTCAAAATTGTTCAGAGTATCCCGGATTATGCCACGGTTGTCACCGGCGGTAACCGTGTGGGCGAGAAGGGCTTCTTCTTTGCCCCGACCGTCATCGACGGCGTGAAACAAACCGATGACATTGTGCAGCAAGAAACGTTCGGCCCGGTGGTCACTGTCCAGACCTTCAAGACCGAGGAAGAGGCCGTTGAGTTGGCCAACGACGTCGAATACGCACTGGCTTCCAGTGTCTGGACATCGAACCACGGCGTGGCCATGCGTATCTCTCGCGACTTGGACTTCGGCGCTGTGTGGATCAACACGCACATCATGCTCACTGCCGAAATGCCCCACGGCGGATTCAAGCAGTCAGGCTACGGCAAAGATTTGTCCATGTATGGCGTAGAGGATTACACGCGGATCAAGCATGTCATGAGCAATCTGGACTCCTAGCCGCACCTCTTGTTGGCGCGGACGCCACCGTCCGCGCCAACAAATAATTACTCGATTTTCACCCCGTTGAAAGGAATGTCCATGTCAGATATTCAGTACCGCATTGCCCAANAACGCCAGATCCTGNGGGCATTCNCGGGTCCGAAGTCAGCTGCACTAGATGTCCGCCGCAAGGCCGTCGTCGCTGGCGGGGTTTCTTCCGGTGTTCCGGTGTACGTAGCCGATGCCGACGGCGGAATCATCACTGACGTGGACGGCAACTCCTTCATCGACCTGGGCTCAGGCATCGCCGTCACATCGGTGGGTGCCTCGGATGCCAACGTTGTTGAGGCCGTGCGGGAGCAGGTTGGCCACTTCACGCACACCTGTTTCATGGTCACACCGTACGAAAGCTACGTGGCTGTTGCCGAAGAGCTCAACGCGCTGACCCCTGGCACGCATGAGAAGCGCACTGTCCTGTTCAACTCCGGTGCCGAAGCTGTGGAGAATGCGGTCAAAGTGGCTCGCCTAGCCACAGGACGCGACGCCATTGTTGCCTTCGACCATGCGTACCATGGCCGTACCAATCTGACCATGGCCCTGACCGCCAAGGCCATGCCGTACAAGAGGAACTTCGGCCCGTTCGCACCGGAGATTTACCGTGTACCCATGAGCTACNCCTTCCGTGAGGAATCCGAGATTAAGGGTGAGGAAGCTGCCCGTCGTGCCATCACCATGATCGAGAAGCAGATCGGAGCCGATTCAGTGGCGGCCATCGTGATCGAGCCAATTCAGGGCGAGGGTGGCTTCATTGTCCCCGCTGACGGCTTCTTACCCACCCTCGCGGCCTGGGCTAAAGATAACGGCGTTGTCTTCATTGCTGACGAGGTTCAGTCAGGATTCTGCCGGACAGGCGAGTGGTTCGCCGTCCAGCACGAAGGCGTTGTCCCGGATATCATCACCATGGCCAAGGGAATTGCCGGTGGGTTACCTTTGTCAGCCATCACGGGCCGAGCCGACCTCATGGACGCCGTGCACCCAGGTGGCCTTGGCGGCACCTACGGTGGTAACCCCATCGCCTGTGCCGCAGCCTTGGCCGCTATCAAGACCATGAAGGACCATGATCTCAATGGCCGTGCGGCCAACATTGAAAAGATTGTCACCGAGCGCATCTCTGCCCTGATGCAGGAGCTAGGCGCCAAGAGCATCATCGGTGAGATCCGTGGCCGCGGAGCCATGATGGCCATTGAGTTGGTCAAGCCCGGCACCGCCCACACCACCAAGGAAGTCAATGCGGAGGACACCAAAGCCATCGCCGCTGCCTGTCTGCAGGCCGGGGTCATCATCCTCACCTGCGGCACCTACGGCAACGTCATCCGCCTGCTCCCGCCGCTTGTCATCAGCGATGAACTACTCAACGACGGCNTTGATGTTCTGTTGGATGCGATCCGCGCAGTTTAACGGATGCCAGTGGGCACGGCGTGTTCAGGCAGGTTAATACGTTGGCGCTGCGGAGAGACCGAAGTACTGCTCTAAGGTCTGGTAGCTGCGGTTGTGCATATCGGTGGCTGCTCTGACACCGATATAGCGCAGGTGCCACGGCTCGTAGGTGTATCCGGTAATGGCGTCATAGCCCTGTGGATAACGAACGATAAAGCCGTAGCGCCACGCGTTGGCAGCAGCAAACTGCCCTGCAGGTGTATTGACGAAGCAGGCTTCCAGCGCACAATTCGCATTGGGGTGNCCAATGTCCATCACTAATCCTGTTTGGTGTTCGCTGTAGCCTGGGCGCGCGGAGATCGTGTCGGCTACACGTTGCCCATAGAGCGAAACGTAATAATTGTAGAGGTTTTCTTGTGTGGCGTAAGAGCGGAAGCCACTGACCATAGTGATAGGCACACCTGCAGCAGAGGCGCCCCAGATGAAGTCCGTCATATGGTTGCCGGCTTCACTGCGCATGAGCTGGGAGCCGGTCCAGATCAGGTCAGGNGGTGTCTGGTTGATCGGTGCATTGGGTCGGCGCTTGTTCACGACTACCCCNACACTGCTGGGGTAAGGGCTGACGCTAACCCCGGCACTAGATGGCCAAGTGATCATTCCGTCCTGAAAGGTTTGGACACATTTCACTGGCGCCCCTGCACAGTTTTCCTCGCTCACCGGATAGCCAAGTGGGCTACGCTCGTAGCCCATCTGGACCCATTTGGATCCGATGCTGCCGTGGATGGTGTGCGAGCCTATGGAGGGCTGCCAGTAAACGTAGCCGCGCTGGTANTTTTGCACGCAGCCGCCTGAAATAAGTGTGCAATTTTCCCCGCTGATGGGTAGCCCAGGGCCGCGTTCGGCGCCGGATTGGTCCCAGCGGCTCCCGATGCCACCATGAACCTCGTAGGATCCGTTAAGGCGCTGCCAGTAAATACGTCCACCTTGAAAATTTTGCACGCAGCCGCCATCGGTCAGAGCACAGTTTTCATCGGTGGTGGGGTAGCCCAANAATCCGCGCTCCCAGTTCAATGCTGCCCACCGAGCGCCAATGCCGCCGAGGGTGACATGAGCCCCGGTGGCAGCAGTCCAATAGATGCTGCCGTGCCGGTAGGCTCGGTAGCAGCCCCTGCGGCAAGGAACAGCGTAGCGGGGTGATGGCCTCACCAAGACGTCCACCAGCACTGCCAAATGAAGCATACTTCGCTGCCACGGCCCCATTGTCTGGCATCGCTGCCACTGCTGCCGTGGGCACTGCCAAAGCTGTTCCCACCATGGCAAGCGCCACAATCACCACTAATGCCAATCGGTTGGTCTTCATGGGAAGGGACGCCCTGTCCGTTGAGGGATGGTGATTTTGACCCTAAGTAAATTTTTAAGGCAAGACAAGGCTTCAGGCTTATCTAGTTTGGTGTGGGGCAGTTCCCTGCTCGAGAAGAAAGCAAGGTGTCACACAAGAAAGACTTGGGATTGTGCTGGGTAGGCTGGGGATGTTCTCTTTCGAAACCGACACATTGGGGTGGCATGGGCAACCTGGATTTTGACGAGCGCTACCCGGCCATGTTCCAGCGTGGTGGCGGACAAACTGGCGAATTTGTTGCACCCGAGCAGCTGCTCCCCGAGCACCTTCACGATGGATACCTACTCCCCGAACCAGAACCTGCGGTCCAACATGCACCTTCGCTAGAACGGGGAATGGCGGTAGCCGTCATGCCGGCCGAGGTATCCGTTGGGGAAGTAACTATCGCCCCAGCGCAGGGCCCCGTGAGGAATGGTCCCGGAGAAGCCGCGCA
Source organism: Arthrobacter polaris (assembly GCF_021398215.1). Taxonomy (NCBI): domain Bacteria; kingdom Bacillati; phylum Actinomycetota; class Actinomycetes; order Micrococcales; family Micrococcaceae; genus Arthrobacter; species Arthrobacter polaris. The sequence continues at coordinate 3,090,762 of NZ_CP071516.1, read as the reverse complement.
AACCGGCATGTTGGCAGTGGAACTTCTGGAGTTCGCCGGCGCAGCCGCAGCACGTCCTGGCGAACGTCACCAGAATTGGCGTGTACGGTCGTGGGTTATTTGCGTGGCTGCGGCACTTTCCTGTGTGGGAGTCGGGCTCTTTTGCTTGACGGCAATATCTTTCATCCCTGCATCGAGGAGTGGGAGTGTTGCAGCCTTTCCTGGAATGGCGGTAACTCCGTGNGGCTGGCTCATCCTTCATGTTGCATCACCTTTGATCCTCGCCGGGGTGGGACTGCTGGCAACCTTGCTGTTACTGGGATCGCTAAAATACCCTCATCATGCTCAGGCTTTGCGCATTGGCCTAGCCCTTCTCGGNGTAGGTGCTCTGGTGGTTGCCTTCATCGGTTTCTTTTATACCCAGATTTTTCCTGAAGGCGCATATGCCATGGCTGACTCAGCCAAGGCGCAATGGTCAATCCCGTGGTCGTCTTTCCTGTATCAAAGCAAACTGGGTTTGTCGGTTTTGGGTTTGTCGGTTCTTGCGGTTCTCCTGATTATGCGCACCGGAGAAGGCCGGATCTACGCAACGGTCACTGGCAAAACGGCGTGTATGACCGGAGCTGTGCTCCTAGGCGGAGCAGCGTTCGTGTTGTTTTGCAGCGGATGTTTNCCGCTGACCATGGGAGTAAAACAGTGGNTGGTGGATGGCATGCCCCACCAAAGCATCCCGTGGCCACAACAAATTCTAGAATTTTCTGGGCCGCTGGCGTTGGTTGGGGCGGGCACGTTGTTGTGGGGTGTGCTGATACTGGCCACCTCACAGCCACCAGTGAGCGCTCTAGCCACCGATGAAATTTCGGGGTAAGGAGCAAAACCATGTCTACCGACGACTTCGATGAGCGGTATCCAGCCATGTTTCAGCCCGGTGGTGAACGGGCAGATGCGGAGCCGACGGTGCAGGTGGCACAGCTGCCACGTTTCAACCCGGAGATCCTGGACCGAGACTCAGGTACGTCCCAGAGGATAGATCCGGAACGGCTAGCAGAGCCAGCACAGGTAGGGTACCCGGATGGCTGGGACATCAGTGTACGAGAAACTCACTGGAGCGTCCGCTCGTGGTTTTGGATTGGGTGCGGTTGTCCTAATTTTTGAGCTGCCGCGTTTTGTTTGATGGCGGCAGTTCTTATTCCGTCTGCACGAAGCGTTGACCCGAACGATTTTCACGGGATTATGGTGACTCCTTGGGGATTCGTCATTTACCCTGGAGCTCCAGCCTTCTTCACGGCAGGGCTAGGGATGGTGGCTGCGATGTTCTTACTTGGATCTCTCCACTACGGTGAACAGGCGCATTGGCTGCGGGCGGGGCTCGCGATGGTCGCACTCGTGGCGTTGACCTGTGGAATGGTTGCCGTGTTCGGTGCGACTCTGATGCCCGAAGTCTATTTCGACCCAGCCAGATATCAAGAAGGGGCCAACTCGATCCCGTGGCCATTGATGCTCCAGTTGGGGAAAGAGCCACTGTTGGTCTTGGGGTTCACCATCGCTGCAGTAATGATGGTTGTGCGCACCAAGAGAAAAGGCGGGNCTGCTGCGGTCTCGGCAAAAGCCGCAGTGGTCGTGNGGGTTATTTTANTTGCCGCAGCCTTATGGGCATGGTTTGCGCCGCAGTTATTTCCACTCCAGCTTGACTCGGAGATTCGTTCACTGCATGGCATTGACTACTCAACCATGCCGTGGCCGCAAACGATTACCCAGATTGGCGGACCACTGACCATGGTGGGGGCAGGTGCGTTGCTGTGGNGTGTGTTGTTGCTGGCTACCTCACGTCCTTCGGTGAGCAGCCCGCCTGCCGAGGAAAACCAGGAATAAGAGGTAATGGTCATGGACCGCAAGAACTTGTGCCACAGATGCTCCCCTCGGCTGAGGTGTCTGAGCCAGCCACAGAACCACTACAGCGGGCTGAATCGCAGCATCTGAGATGGTGGATACCGTTGATAATTGCTGCAGCGATGGTAGGTGCCGGGATTTTACGATGACGGCCCAATAATGGTCCATAGCAGAGAATGTGTCTGCACCGGACTACCGTGGCACCGTTTATTCAACATGGGGTGTGGACATTGCCGGAGTGTCGCCGGCCCTGATTACTGGGGGCTGGGAACGGCGGCTGTAGCACTCTTCCTCATATCGAGAGGACACGCCCGGATGGAAGCGGGCGGCAGGAAGTCCTTCCACCCATAAGGCACTCTGGTTCGGCGCAGCAGCGGTGACTGTAGGCATGACGGCGGTGTTGGCGCCGCATCTATTTACTTCCACTGAAACCATGGTGGAGCAATTTCCGGACATGTACTCCTTACCGCGGCAAGGACTGGTGCAGCTTTAGGGCCCTCCTTTCTGGTGGCCGGCCTGGGGTTGGATTGAAAACGTACTGCAAAGCATCCCTCGGCAGTTTCACTCCTAGCGCCATCGGCGAACTGCTGCCCACCTCAGGAGCAATCACAGTGTTGTTCATATACCCGCGGCGTGGGAGCCAGCAAACGGGGTAACCGCCGTCGGACATGAAAGTGAGGTCCCCGCAGGGTCCTGTTCCACAAGGACTCCTCGATGTACAGTCAGTGCTACGAACGCCCTGAGGTGCGCGTGATCACACTGTGCACAACGGGCCTGCCGAAGGGTTGATTCATGAAATACGTAGTGGGGTACCGGCCTGATGAACGCGGAGCTGACGCTATTGCCCTTGCGNGGGTCATCGCTAAAACTCAGGGCGCGGAGCTGCACCTGGTCAACGTGGTTCATGGAGGCAAAACGGCCGGATCCGACCTGGAAAAACATGCTTTGTCCATGGTCCCCGACGATGTCACGGCCATTNTTTCCACGCGCGTTGCAGACTCGTTTGTCCATGGACTGATCGAGGCCGCCAAAGAGGACAACGCGGCGCTGGTCGTTGTGGGAGCAGCAAGCAACGGGCTGTTCAAGCGTTTCACCGTGGGCTCGGTGGCCAACGGTTTGCTGCACGCCTCGCCGGTTCCAGTGGCGCTGGCACCGCGCGGTTACAACCGCAAAGACCCACTCACCCGCCTCACCGTCATGACCGGCATGCGCGAAGGCTGGCAGGCAGTGCTCGACGTCGGAACCAGCGCTGCCCGGAGGCGTCAAGTGCCGCTGCGGTTGGTATCAGTAGTGGAGATTGATCAGCTGGAACAATCGGACTTTGACCTAGACAACGCCTTGAGCCCCGCCAAACAACATGTGAATACGGTGCTGGCGAAAGCAGCTGCCACACTTCCAAATAACAAGGTCACGGTCACACTTGCCCATGGACGAAACATTGAAGAAGCCGTCGATGGGATTGGGTGGAAATCAGGGGAACTTGTTGTTGTCGGCTCCAGCAGGTTGGCTGAGACCAGGAAGATCTTCCTCGGATCCACGGCGAATAAGATCTTGCGCGCACTGCCGGTCCCCATGGTTGTGGTCCCGCGGGACTTCCAGAGGCAGGGAATCTAGCCGAAAATGCGACGCCCGCCAAGGTTAGGATAAGCGCAGCCTGGCCTAGGCCGAGGCGTACTTTCGAAGCCGGGATGTGCGCCGGTAGTTCAGCAGCATGTCAGTAATGAGAATAGCCAAGGCCAGCCAAACAATGGCGAAACCGATCCAACGCTCGGTGCCCATGTGTTCGCCGAGGAGGGTGATGGCCACAATGAACTGGATCAACGGTGTCATGAACTGCAAAAGACCAATGCCTGTCATGGAAAGCCGGCTGGCGGAGGCGCCAAAGAACAGCAGTGGGACAGCGGTGATGATGCCTGAGGAGGCCAGAAGCCAAAANTGTCCGGGGCCCATTCCGGTCAGCGTGGCCTGGCCTAGGAGCGTCAGAATGACCATGGTGGCAATGGCAAAGGGTGTCAGCACAGCAGTTTCGATACTCAGGCTGGTGATCGCGTCGACTTTTCCNCCNACCCGGTTCTTGACGAATCCGTAGGTGCCAAAGCTGAAAGCAAGTACCAGAGCAATCCAGGGCAGCTTGCCGTAACTGAACGTCAACACCACCACCGCCACAAATCCCACACCCACAGCCATCCACTGCAGTGGCCGGAGTTTNTCTTTCAGGACGATGACGCCTATTAGTACAGAAACAAGCGGATTGATGAAGTACCCCAACGAGGCTTCAATGGCACTGCCGGTTGTGACAGCAAAGACGTAGGTGAGCCAGTTGATAACTATCAAGATCCCGGCGACGGCAAGGGTGCCCAGGATACGCCGGTTCTTGATGGCCGCGCCNCATTTTCCCCACCCACGGCTAACGGTAATGATCAAGGTACAAAANATCACCGACCACACCACCCGGTTAGCAACAATTTCAAGGCTATTGGCAGGCATCAGCCAGATGAAGTAGATGGGCAACAAACCCCACAGGCCATAAGCGCCGACGCCATAGAGCACNCCGGTTGCTGCTTCAGAGCGTGCGGGCTTGCCGGCCTTTGCNCGGTTGCTGGGGATGGGTGCTGTGTGGGGTTCGCTAATTGTCACAAGCCCATAACAACACTGATGGGACATAAAATCNCATGTCCACTTGGAATTCATTGGACGGCAGCGCAACGTGTTTTAGGCATTTGAAGGATGCGCGTGCAGGTGCTGTTAGGTTGGGATTGGCCGGATCTTCAGCAGTGGCGGGCATGCAGCGAACTAATAAGGGGAGGGTTCATGGTGCCACACCCGCCAATGAGGGCTTCGTCACTTTTGACTCACAGACACTTACCGGCGCCCCGCATGGCAATTAGACTATGAAAGTGGCACTTAATTCGTGTCTTCCTATGCAACAGTTGATCCATTGATGTTGCGATTGACGGTTCGGAAGGACTTCTTACTTGGCTAACTTGAGCTCCGCCCGCCCGTTCCGCGTCGCCATTGTTGGTTCTGGTCCGGCCGGCGTCTATGCCGCCGACATATTGACCAAGTCCCAGGAAGTTGCTGGCGGCGAGGTCCAGGTCAGTATCGATATTNTTGAGTCCCAGCCAGCCCCTTACGGCCTGATCCGTTACGGGNTGGCGCCTGATCACNCCCGGATCAAGGGGATCATGAACGCACTCCATAAGGTTCTGGACCGTGGTGACATTCGGTTCTTTGGCAATGTCACCTACGGCCGGGACTTGACCCTGGCTGAGCTGCGTTCTTTCTATGACGCCGTCATCTTCGCCACCGGGGCCACCAAGGACGCCGTGATGGACATCNCCGGTATTGACCTTGAGGGCTCCTATGGCGGTGCCGACTTCGTCTCTTGGTATGACGGGCACCCGGATGTGCCGCGCGATTGGCCGCTTAACGCCGAAGAGATCGCTGTCATTGGCAATGGCAATGTGGCGTTGGATGTTGCCNGGGTGCTCTCTAAGCATGCCGATGACATGCTTGTCACCGAGATTCCTGAGAACGTCTACAACGCTTTGAAGGCCTCGCCCGTGCGCGATGTGCATATTTTTGGGCGCCGTGGCCCGGCTCAGGTGAAGTTCACCCCGCTGGAATTGCGAGAACTCTCCCATTCTCGCGATGTGGACATCATCCTCTACGACGAGGACTTTGATTTTGATGAGGCCTCCGACGCCGCCATCAAGTCCAACAACCAGGTCAAGATCATGGTCAACACGCTCACCAACTGGCTGGCGGAAGATCACGACGAAACGAGGGTTCCGGCGTCGCGCCGCCTGCATCTGCACTTCCTGCATACCNCCGTGGAGATCACTGGAACCAACGGCAGCGTCTCGGGTATCCGATTCGAGCGCAATGAGCTTGACGGCACCGGCAACGTCCGGGGTACGNGGGAGTTCATCGATTACCCGGTCCAGGCTGTGTACCGGGCGGTGGGCTACCTTGGCTCGGCATTGCCCGAGGTGGATTTTGATGCTCGCCGAGGTGTCATTCCCAACGACGGCGGACGCGTGTTGGCAGCAGACGGCACCCAAGTGCCGGGCCTGTATGCGACGGGTTGGATCAAACGCGGACCAGTGGGGCTGATTGGCAGCACCAAGGGCGATGCTCTAGAAACCATCGGTTGCCTCCTCGAAGACCGGCTCAGCCTCCCTCTGGCCGAGCGTCCCGGAGACGATGAGATTGTGAAACTGCTGGAATCCCGTGGAATCGAATTCACCACATGGGAGGGCTGGAATAAGCTCGACGCGCATGAGAAACGCCTTGGCGAAAGCTATATCCCGGCGCCTGGGGTCGAAGTGACGCGCGAACGCATCAAGGTGGTTAACCGCGAGCACATGGTGAACATTTCCAAGAAGTAGCCAGGCACGAACGAGCATTCCCTGGCTGCCCTTTGAAATGTTTTCAAGGTGGCGTGGATTGTATTCAGTGTGGCTGGGCTCAGGTGGGGCGGGCAAAACATAATCCCAGCCCACACCCAGATTTTTATCGGTGAACGCCATCAATAAGCCCTGGCAGCCCTCTCAGCTTTCACCAGAAATGGTGTGCCACGCTTAGAGGCATGAGCCGTGATCGAAAATAGCCAAGGATTGGGCGCACATCGCCCCGGAATCCATCCTGCTAGCGNGGGCTGGCAGAGCCATCCTCTTACAGTTGGCCAACCCCGGCGTAGGGTACGGGGTTGCGCGGCATTCGGATTTCGCTGCCGATCCACTCAAACGCCTCCATGGCACCTTGAGCTATATCTACGCACTGAGCAACGGCACCNCCGGGCAGCGCAAAAGCGTCCAAAGGCATGTTCAGCGCGGACACCGTCCGGTGAAATCCACTGGCGTAGCAACGGTGCCGGCCTATGATGCATCAGACCCACAGCTGCAATTGTGGGTTGCCGCCACCCTCTATGATTCGGCACGTCTGACGTACGACGCCGTATTCCCTGCGCTCACACTGGCCGATGAAGAATCGGTCTATCAGAGCTATTCGGTGTTAGGAACTGCGTTGGGAATGCCAGCTGGACTCTGGCCCAAAACACGCGCCGACTTTGATGTGTACTGGGCGCAGCAACTTCAACAGCTCAGCGTTGATGACAGTATTAAAGACGTAGCTGGCGAACTCCTCGCCGCCAAACGTGCGCCAGTGTGGGTCAAAACACTCATGCCACTGGCCCGGTTTCTAACTGCAGGGCTGTTGCCTGCCTCAGTGCGGGAGATGTACGGCTTCAACTGGGCGCCACCCCAAGACCAGCTTTTGCGCGCATTGTTCACAACAGCATCCGTGGTGGTGCGTATTACGCCACGTAAGATCCGCCATGCCCCCATGCACTACTACCTCAAGCGCATCCCTGGATAGCAACTGCATCTGACTGTGAGTCATCACCCTCATGGCTTCTGGAGCGCGGCAATTTTGGTTCACGCAGGGTGCGGCCATGCCGGAGCTGATTCATAACGGAGGTGATTCACGGTGGCACTGATTTATGGTGCTGCGTAGCGGATGAGCCAATCCACCAAGGGCCGTAGCCTNTCCCAGTGCTCGGTTATCCGGTCCTGTGCGCTCTCGCTTGCTAACCAGCTTGGTNNTCCCAACTGTGCGGATGCGCTCAGTGTCTTGTGTTTGAGCAATTCCGCACGCGGGTGATCTTTCGGGAAACCTCGCGGGAGGGTCTTCAGCGTTTGCCCTTCGATGACGAAGCCCGCGTGTTCTAACGCAGTGATGATTGCCGTCAGCACTTTTCCGCTGGCGGAGGCGTCCACGGCTGCCCGGTAGCGCGATAGCTGCGCTGGAGGGAAGGAGTGGCAGCCNCCGCCTATGAGTAAGCCATCTGCGCTGACCTGAAGATAGAACCCCACACCTTCATAGTTTGAAACGAACATCCCCTGGGCGTTCTTATAGGGCTCCTTGTTCGAGGAAAACCGCATATCCCGGTACGGGCGGAAGATCTTGCCAGGGCCAAACCTGGGTTCCAGCACACGCAGGAGGGCTGCCAGCGGCGCCAGCACATCGGCGTCGTACGTGTCTTTGTGCTCCAGCCACCATGGCCGGTTGTTGTTGTCCTCAAGGGCGGTATAAAANTCCATGGCTGCCGCAGGAATTCCGCTAAAAGTGTCCATGGACGTCAGCCTAGAGCGAGCGCACAAAACGCGCTAGAAGGACTTTATTATCTGTGCGGGCAGGCTCTGAGGCAGCGGCTGTGGAGGAATGAGTCACACATATAAGGTCGGCCTAACTGGACTCAGTCCAGATAGGAGAGCATAATTGACACATGGTCACCAAAGGGCAGACGGAAGAGATGTTGCGGGCAGTATCACTGCGCGTGACTCGAGTCCGCCTTGCAGTTTTGGAAGCAGTCAGCTCCAATCCGCATGCCGATGCCGACACCATTATTGGTGAGGTTCGGAATGAATTGGGCAGTGTTTCCAAACAGGCCGTCTATGACGTCTTGGCAGTTTTGGTCGAGGCAAACCTGGTGCACCGCATTGAACCAGCAGGGTCGCCGGCACGCTTTGAAACGCGGGTGGGAGACAATCACCACCACGTTGTGTGCCGAACCTGCGGGGATATTGCTGATGTCGACTGCGCTGTCGGCCACGCACCTTGTTTGCATGCCTCCAATAACCACGGCTTCAGCATTGACGAAGCCGAGGTCATCTATTGGGGCACTTGCCCGGACTGCGCAAGTAAACGACTTCGCATTGAAAACGATCTCACAAGTATTAGGAGCGAATAGTAAACATGACTATCGAAAACACCGCACCGCTGACCACCGCCGCAGGCGCGCCGGTTGCCAACAACCAGGACAGCCTCACCGCCGGACCCCGTGGTCCCTTGCTGCTGCAGGACGTTTGGTTCCTTGAGAAGCTGGCCCACTTCAGCCGCGAGGTCATCCCCGAGCGTCGCATGCACGCCAAGGGTTCAGGCGCCTTCGGTACCTTCACGGTCACCAACGACATCTCCAAGTACACCAAGGCGAACATCTTCTCCGAAGTTGGCAAGCAGACTGAAATGTTCGCTCGCTTCTCCACCGTTGCCGGCGAGCGTGGCGCTGCCGACGCTGAGCGTGACATCCGCGGCTTCTCACTGAAGTTCTACACGGACGAAGGTAACTGGGACCTGGTGGGAAACAACACCNCTGTGTTCTTCTTCCGCGACCCGTTGAAGTTCCCTGACCTGAACCGCGCCGTCAAGCGCGATCCGCGCACCAACATGCGCAGCGCCGAGAACAACTGGGACTTCTGGACCAACCTGCCCGAATCCCTGCACCAGGTCACGATCGTCATGTCCGAGCGTGGCATCCCGGCTTCGTACCGCCACATGCACGGCTTCGGCTCGCACACCTTCTCCTTGATCAACGCCGAAGGCGAGCGTTTCTGGNTTAAGTTCCACCACATCACCCAGCAGGGCATCAAGAACCTGACGGACGAAGAAGCCGGTGCACTTGTTGCTGCCGACCGCGAGTCCAGCCAGCGCGACCTCTTCGACTCGATCGAGAACGGCGACTTCCCCAAGTGGAAGCTCATGGTTCAGATCATGCCCGAAGCAGATGCAGAGACCTACAAGTACCACCCTTCTGACCTCACCAAAGTCTGGTCCAAGAAGGACTACCCGCTGATCGAGGTTGGCGAGTGGGAACTGAACCGCAACGCTGAGAACTACCACGCAGATGTTGAGCAGGCAGCCTTCGCTCCGGCCAACGTTGTCCCCGGCATCAGCTTCTCCCCGGACCGCATGCTTCAGGGCCGTCTGTTCTCCTACGGTGACGCGCAGCGCTACCGCCTTGGTGTGAACCACCACCAGATTCCGGTGAACGCTCCGAAGAACGCCTCTGCCAACACGTACCACCGTGACGGTCAGGGCCGCGTTGATGGCAACCAGGGCCGCACCNCCGGCATCGAGCCGAACTCCTACGGTCGCTGGGCCGAGCAGCCCGCCTACGCCGATCCCGCACTGGCCATTGGCGCCACTGCAGACCGGTTCAACTTCCGCGAAGACGATGCCAACTACTTCGAGCAGCCCGGTAACTTGTTCCGCGACAAGATGAACGAAGACCAGCGTCAGGTGCTCTTTGAGAACACTGCCCGTGCCATCGATGGTGCCTCACAGGCCACCATCGAGCGCCACATCTTCAACTGCACCCAGGCTGATCCGGCCTACGGTGAAGGTGTCCGCAAGGCCATCGAAGCCCACCAGGCTTCCAAGTAACACCAGCACTCACGACGGCGGCACCCAACCTTTGCTTTACTGGCAAAGTTGGGTGCCGCCGTCGTACTTTAAGCCTCGTCGCAATCGAAAGCGCAGTAGTTGGCAATGTTTTGGAAAACATTGCCAACTACTGCACCTTCGAGGGTGGGGGCTATAAGGAGAACTGGGGTACTCAGCCGAGTAAGTGCTCACGGCCAAACATGGCGGCCGTGGCGCGGGCTGAGGGTATTCCGGCGTCTAGATCGGCTCCGGCGGCCACTAAGAGTGCCACCACGGCGTCTTCGCCCTTGAAGAGTGCGCCAGCGAGGGGACTGGTCCCGAGAATTTCGGATGTTTGCGTTGGCACCGCGCTCCAAGAGCATGGAAACAGTTCCGGACTGGCCCTTATAGGCGGCCAGCATCAACAGTGTGTTGCCTTCGGGGTCTTGGACGTCCAGGGCGAGCCCATGGTCCAGGAATTCGGCCAGTTCAGCGGTTTTATCTTCACGGGCAAGATCCATGGCCAAGGCGGTGACCTTGGCGGTTTGGTCTTCGTTGAGGGAGGAATCGTTGGTCATTTCTCCACAGTAGGCGATGGCCAACGGATNTTCTGTTGCTGTTAGCCGGAAGAGGGCAAATCCAGTCCGCCGCGAGCCACGAAGTCGGCCACCAATGGGGTACGTCGNCCGTGCTCCCGGGCGAAGATGTGGAGGGTTCTCGGTTTGGCGGAGCCCCACTGGTCTGTGGCCCAGACTGTTGTGCCATGGAAAGGCGGCAGTGAGTGGGAGGCGAGGCCCTTCATGGTCTTAACCAGGTCCAGCAACGCCTCCGGCTCGGCGCAATCTAGTGGTGCAACGGCGAAGCGGGGNACAGCTGTCCAATGCCCGCAGCGGAAGGGCTCGCCGTGCACGGGGCGGGCTGGTTCAATATGAAAGGGGCGATCCGCCCAGCCTTCGGGCTCCCACGAGCGGTCTGCGCCCGGGGCAGGATCTCCTGGACGTGGATGCTGTTCACCAGGGCCGTGAAGCCCGGTGGTGCCCAAAGAATCAGTGCCAGCAGCAATTGCCGTTCCACCGTCAAAGCCGCAGGGTGCTGCGCCACCGTGCGTGATTATTCCGCCACCCCAGTTGCGTAGGGCGTCGTCGAGCTCCCCGGTATATGCCGCCGCCACGCGCTGATGAGAGGGAAGGCGGAGAGCGTGTGACGCCGGGGTGCTTCCTGGCCATGTGATGAAGATGTGCAGGGTGGGNGTGGGNGTTTCTGCATCCGGTTCCCCTATGGCATCCCCATCAGGATGGCCGTTGAAGGTGCTGTACAACTGGGCGGAGGTGGCGCCCATCAAGGCCGTCAGAGCTCGGCGCAAATGTCCGTAGCAGTGCAACAGATCGGCGGCCGAGCCGTGCTCAAAGGCAGCGGCTGGATCAATGAGTTGGATCACAAAATGGCCTGCTGTCAGAGGGAACACGGGCCGGCGAATGCCCCAAAATGTGGAAGCAAGTAATGGCTCCTGTGCAGCTGACATGAGGCCTCCCTGAGCGTGAGATTCATTCACAGCATAACTCAGCGCCACCGGACACCACCTGCAAAAGCGGCGAGTAGGTGAGAATAGAAGTATGCGACTGATTTTGATTAGGCACGGCCAAACCCCCAACAACGTTCGCAGCCTCCTGGACACAGCAGTCCCAGGGCCTGGCTTGACCCGCTTGGGAGAACTGCAGGCAGCTGCTGTGCCTGCCGCCGTGGCCGAGGAAAGTATCCAAGCCCTCTACATCTCAAACCTGACCCGCACGGCACTGACGGCAGCCCCGCTTGCCGCTGCACGCCATCTGAACCCGGTGGTACGGGACGGGCTACGGGAGATTAGTGCCGGAGACCTAGAAATGAAGGGAGACCTAGCTTCCGTAGAGGCGTATCTGCATGCACTGAAGTCCTGGTTAGCCGGTGACCTCTCGGCACGTATGCCGNGGGCCGATAACGGTTTTGAGGTGCTGGAGCGCTTCGACGCCGTTGTCGAGGAAGCCGCTGCGGCCCATGAAGCTGTTGCCATGGTGAGCCACGGTGCCATGATCCGCTTCTGGGCAGGACACCGAGGAAACAATATTGACTGGTCCGATGCCAAATTCCATGATCTTTCAAACACCGGGATTGTCACCCTGGACGGCGAGCCTGCAGGTAGCACCGCCNCTGGCGGATGGCAGATCCGATCATGGCACGGCGCCCCTGCCGGTGGACTGAGCGGCCTTGACGCAGACGGACCCACGGCTGAACTCACTACGGAAGCCATAATCAACGGGTATGAAGACCACTAAGAACAGCGCAGCGGGCAAAATTCCTGCTCAGACTCCGGCGCGCACAGTGCCCGCCGATCAAGCCCAAGCTTCGGCTGTCCACGTCCGTGGCATAGCTGGCGCACCGTCCAACCGGACAGCAGCTCACAACTCCGCTACCGGCCACGGCCCATCCCCTTTTGACGCGCCTGCCCCTTTCAACACCGTCAATTTGTGGCGGTTGAAGGGGATCAGCTGGGTATGGTTGGGCACTGCCGCATTCTGCATTGCTCTTCTGGCTGTTGGGGCGCCGTTGAACATGAGTTTGTACCACATGGCCCTGCCCTATGCGTTGGGACTGGCCATCTTGCATTCGGCATCGCTGGGTCTCACGGCTGCCCGCCCTGTGGCCGGAGTGCTGGTGTCATTGGTGCCGATGGCTGTCCTGCCGCTGGTAGCTGAACCAGTGGGAGCTGCCCCTGTGCCTNTTAGCGTTGTTGCAATGGTGACCCAGGTCCTGGTGATTTGTGTGGCGGGTCTGCGGGCCCACTGGATGATTGCAGCAGGGGCATGGCTCACTAGCGTCATGGTGGGCATAGCAGCCAACTACCTGNATTTTCCCGGGNGACTTTCCGTCAGTGCCCAAAATAACGTTATTATCTTCGCTGCTGTCTCTGGCGGCCTGATGGTGGCGGCTGTGGTGGTGCAACAGTGGCAGCATTTGCGTGTGGAACTGGCCGCTGAACGCTCCGTCAGTGCCGAGGAACAGTCACGGCGCAGGTTGGCGGAGGAAAGGACCCGTATTGCCCGCGAACTGCACGACGTGGTAGCTCACGGGATGTCCGTGGTGGTGGTGCAAGCAACCACAGCCAGCTACCGGCACCCTGGGCTGAGCCCGGAACTGAAGAAAGAATTTGATGACATTGCTGCTAACTCACGCCGGGCCATGACGGAAATGCGCAGCATGCTTGGATCGCTGCGCAACCCGGGTGCCGGACAAGAGCTGGGCCCGCAGCCCACACTGGGTGATCTGAGCCAGCTCTTCTCATCGGCGCGTTCGGCAGGGNTGCGTATCNCCCAGCCGGCAGTGACCGGCGTCGACGAGCAGGAAATTGGCGAGGTGATCGCCCTGACCACCTACCGTATTGTGCAGGAGGCGCTGAGCAATGTCATCCGGCATGCGCCGNGGGCAACGGTGCATGTGTCCTTTTCCGTCAAGGATGGGCGGTTGAGCATTGCGGTGGTCAACTCTAAATCTGACGTGGGTGCGGTCATAGCGCAGTTGGATAAGGGTGCCCACGTGGGGCAGGGGTTGATTGGGATGCGGGAACGCGCAGACATTGTGGGCGGCACGGTTGTATGTGTCCCCACGCCCGACGGCGGATTCTCCGTCACAGCGACGCTGCCCCTGAATGCTTAGAATAGCAACAGTAAAACCAGATCAAGAGAGGTATCAATCCATGAGCATCAGAGTTTTGGTGGTCGATGATCAGGCTATGGTTCGGGAAGGTTTTGCGGCTTTACTCGGTGCCCAGGATGACATTGAAGTGGTGGGGCAAGCAGAAAATGGCGCGCTGGCGGTTGAGCTGGCGGCGATCCATCACCCTGATGTTGTGCTGATGGATGTGCGCATGCCCGTCATGGACGGATTGGAAGCAGCCCGGCTGATCCTCGCCGAGGACCCACGCTCCGATGCTGGTGCCACCCATGTGTTGATGCTGACAACCTTTGATGTGGATGACTATGTTTACGATGCGTTGCGACTGNGGGCCAGTGGGTTCTTGTTAAAGGATGCGCTCGCAGAGGAGCTAGTGGCTGCTGTGCGGATTGTGGCGTCCGGGGAGGCACTTNTGGCACCATCGGTGACCAAACGCCTGATCGAGCAATTTGCAATGTCCAGGGCGCGGCCGCAGCTTTCTCAGGCGCGGCTTGAGGGGCTCACTGAACGTGAACTTGAAGTGATGACCTTGATTGGGCGGGGATTTTCAAACCAAGAGATTGCTGGTGAACTTTTCATCGCTCAGCAGACAGTGAAAACTCACGTCAGTAAAATTTTGGCCAAACTGGGACTGCGTGACAGGGTCCAGGCCGTGGTGCTGGCCTATGACACGGGCTTGGTTGAACCTTGCGTTTGAGCCGCGCTGGTGGAACCCTGCGTAGTAGTTGAACAAGGCTCGCCAAACGGTGGACTGAGCTGTTGGCTTTTGGCTGATGGGGCCAACAGCTCTGGATGGGCGGTGACGTCCAAGACGGCTCCACCAAGAAATTTGCTGTCAGCGGGGAGTATCCGGGCTCCCAACAATCAAGGCGCTGTAGTTCAACATCGCTCACCGAGAAACCAAGCGGTACGCGATATTGACCTTCCTGCATTGCAGGCAGAGTTGGAACTGGCGCCAGCCAGCAGCGTTCCTACCTTGGGTGCCACATTAAAGATGGCGTTGCAGTCTTGGAAATACAGCCTAGAGTTGCTCAGCCCGGCTGCCCGGGGCGTCGCTGAGAAGATTCTTGCCCGGTTCCGCCCCAGCTCAGTCTTGAGCCGGNGGCTGGACTAGCTTGAACATGGCGCCTGTGCAGTCGGTGAGCCCAGCAATCCTGCCGTAGGGAGAGTCCTCGGCCGGGTTGATCACCGTGGCACCTAGGGTGAGGGCGGTAGCGATGGTGGAATCGACGTTGTCAATCTGGAAGTAAATATGCCAGCTTGAGGGGACCTCCGGCGGAAGGAAAGTGGAGGCATCCATGATGCCGGCTNNCTCTTTGTCACCGTCGACGAGGTTGGTGTAGCGGAATTCGGGNGTATCGCTCATGACGGAGGCCTTCAGGCCAAAGACGTCCGTATAGAAATGTACGGCAGCGTTGTAGTCCTTGGTGTGCAGCTCGTGCCACGCTGCAGCGCCACTTTCCTCGTGGGCCGAGAATCCTGTGTGGCCACCAAATTCCCACATACCTATGGACGCGCCACCAGGGTCACCAAGCATCGCCATTTTCCCTTGCGCAGGCACCTCCATGGGGTCCATATAGGCGATGGCGCCAGCGTTCTTGGCAGTCTCCATGGACTCGGCAATGTTCTCCACCCGGAAGTACGTTGTCCACATGTCCGGGGATCCCTGGCCGTTCTCTGGGTTAGGCATAAGTCCGGCAACACTCTTGCCATCCTTGAAGGCCATGGCGTACCCGCCGTACTTATCCTGATCCCCNACTTCGTAGCTCCAACCAAATAAGGCCGTATAGAACTCTTTAGACTTCTCCACGTCCGAGGTTAATAGATCTATCCAGCACTGTGCTCCTACCGGAATTTCATGGGGCTCATGGCGCTCCAAAGTACATTGATGTGCGGCGGAGAATATCTAGGGGCAAAGGAATCCTATGCCAGCACCAAGTGCGCGGGCAGGAAAAAGCGCATACTGCCGAAATTTTTCACCAATTTAGCGGCGAATTCAGCAGTAAGCGCTTTTAGTTCAACCGTTCTAGCGCATGTTCACAAACTGGAGGTCTGCGTCCTCGAACTTGCGCAGCATGGCCATAACTTCCTGAAGGTCATCGCGGCTCTTNGAGCTTACGCGGAGCTCGTCGCCCTGAATGGTTGATTTCACACCTTTGGGGCCTTCGTCGCGGATGAGTTTGTTGATCTTNTTCGCCACATCTTGGGCGATGCCTTCAACGATCTCTGCTTCCAAGCGGTACTCCTTACCGGAAGCGTAGGGCTCTCCGGCGTCGAGGGACTTCAAGGAGATACCGCGCTTGATCAGCTTGGACTCAAAGACGTCCATGACGGCCATGACGCGTTCTTCGGAGTTGGCCTTGATCATGATTTTCTCGCCGCTAAAATCGATTTCAGCGCCGACGCCCTTGAAGTCGTAGCGCTGCACTACTTCCTTCTGAGCCTGGTGCAGAGCGTTGGCGACCTCTTGCTTGTCTACTTTGCTAACGACGTCGAACGTTGACTCACTGGCCATGATTCCTCCACATGCTTGGAAAGTTGAGCGGTTGATTTGCTTCCTAGCCTAGCTGGCTTGGTGCCTAGTACCCCTTTTTGTGTCGCAGCGAGCCGCTCACAGCGTCCTTCAAGGGTTCCTTCGGCAAGGGCACATTTGTTCAAGACAAAATGGTTGGTGTTGAGAGCATCGGCAACAGGAGGATCAATGACCAGAGACGGACGAGCCGTGAGAACACCTGCCATCACCTCCAGCATGGCCCTAGAGGGTGCCACTGCAGATGGGGCTACTACCGCTGCGCAGGGCCCGGCACCAAACACAAAGCAGGAAGGATAACCGTGGGAACGGCCGTTGCCGCAGTCACTTTGGCTGCTGTGACTGTTTTGAGTGGGCCTGGCGTGGTGGGCGGATCCGCATCCAGCCTTGCTGCAGGAAGCATCATTGGGTCCCCGGCAAATTCGGTATCCTCCCGGATCTCTGGTGTTCACGAGGATATGGCCCGGGCGGTGCAATTACAGCAAATCACCNCCGAACAGGCAGCCTTCTTGGAGAATCAGCTGGTGAGAAGGATTCAAAGCGACGTGTAAACGTCCTGAACAGCTAATCCGTGGCTGCGAGTACGTGAGAGTGCCGGCGCCGCATCCGGGCCTGCTTTATGCGGGAAATGTACCGCCCTGGACGCCAATTCTGGCCCTTGGAAACTCTCGATTCGATTCTTGAGCAAATTCCTTGTATTGTTTTACTGCTTCCACTTGTTGGGGCGAAAGCCGGACCTGAGGTTGTGGGTTTGGTTGGCTATGGCAGATTACCCGAGTGGCCAAAGGGGCTGACTGTAAATCAGCTGGCAACGCCTTCACTGGTTCGAATCCAGTATCTGCCACCAAGCACGTGAAAGCCGGGACCGAGCGCGAAAGCGCAGGTTCCGGGCTTTGGTGACCGCTAACTCTTCCTGGGACCTTGAGCCTGAGCCGAGAGTTCACTAACCCTTGGTGAGCGGCTCCAATGGCGAGGATTTCTAAATAGTGAGAGACCGGTACTGGAGCGGGCTCCACTGATGTTGCTTGCAGTGCCCGCCAAAATAATGGCGCAAGCAAACTGTCTCAAGCAAACTACAGTTAAGACATGGAATACGCCGTGCCCCTGATTATCGTGCTGGTTATTGTCATTGCCGTGGTGGTGGGATCCTGGCTGGTGGGACGCCGAAACCGGAGAATGGGCNGCTCCTCGAAAATGCGTCCGCCACCGCTGGCACGTCCGCCACCGCGGCCAAAAACCGCGACTAATAACTCTACTGCTAAGTCACGTACGGCTAAAGCTGCACGGCTTGGGCGAGAAATTTCCAGGGAAAATGCGGAGGAAGCCAGTGCCAGGCTCACCGCTGAAACCCACCAGCGTGTCTATTCCTTGATCGCCCAACGTCAGGTGCTCAGTGCGGTGAAGGAGTATCGAAAGGCCACTGGCCTGGGTTTGGGCGACTCCGCCGCGGCCGTGGCAGCTCTGGCCCAATTCCCGCAACCCTCGCCAGAGCCCCAGGCGCAGGTGGACAAGGAAGCGCCACTGACGGTAGCGGACATCATTAACGCCTCCCCTGAGGCTGCCACGAGTGCCCCTCAGCCAGCAGTGAAGTAGCTGGCTTTGAAACTGAGCCCAAGCNCTATTGCCGTGCCCAACACCTACCGCTACCGTGCCATCGTTTCCCAAGGTGATGATATTCGTGAGGTTGCCAGCACCCGTCTGAACGAGGAGATCTTCAGCCTCATCCGTGATCTGGCTNCTGGCGGGGATTACGACGGCGCAGCACGCCTTCTGCGGGACCATGCGGACATTGGTGAGACAGAGGCAGGGGAGTTTGTCCGGCTCATCCAACCCGAGTATTAGATCCAGAAGTGACGATCAGCTGAAATGAAAAGTGGAATATGCGGGCGAGGAGATACAGTGAGCTCTGCATCTTCGGTTGATTGCATGATCTAACTCCAGTGGGGAAAATGAATACGTCTTTGCGCGTGCACACACGCGGGTTACGCCGGCTCGTCATCGTCGCCTTAGCAGTGTTAGTGCTCCTGCTTCCCTCACTTGTTTACCCGATGCAGGCGCAAGCCGCCGCACCAACGGCCCGAGTAGCTGCTTTTAGCGCAGGTCCAGCCACCGTGGTGGAGGGAAAGACCGTCACCGTTGCTGCGCAGGCGCAACGTGTCTCCGGTAAGAAGTGGGTCAAGGCAGGCTCATTGACGGCAACCATCTACTTTGATCCAGATGGTAAGGCCNCCAATAAAGCGCTCAGAACCATCAAGAGCAACTCTTCGGGGTACCTCAAGGCAACCTTCACGGCGTCGGGCTCCGGCAAGTGGTCCATCCGGTGGGCCAAGCAGGGTTCCGTGGCCGCTGCATCCAGCACACAAAAATATGTCAAGGTTGTGGCTGCGCCCAAGCCAGCTTCGGCCCAACCGGTCAGCAAGTGGGAGTGCCCGTCGTGGGCTCCGATCAAGGGTAATGCCCCAAGCCGGATTTACCACCTGAAGGGACAGCAATTTTACTCCCGGACGACTCCTGAAATCTGCTTCTCCACCGAGTCTGCTGCCGTGAAAGCTGGCTACCGGAAATCAAAGCGCTGACCGTGATCTGATGGCTGCTTGCTAAAGAACTAACGCCCGATCCCCGCTGGGATTGGGCGTTAGTTGTTTGTGGGTTTATTGTGCCTAGTGATTGCCGTCATCGAGTTCGAAACCGTCCTGGTGGTGGATCAGCTGGCGTCCCATGCCNCCATCGAGCTGGATCCACAGGCATTGTCTGTCCTTGGTGACGGTCTCTACCTTGCCGGAAAGCCGCCAACCGCGCTCATTGACCAAGGCGATGGGCTGGTCGTGGGAAAGCAGCGGCCAGAGCTCATGGAAATCGGGACGGATGATCGTATGGTGATGTGACGGACGGGTCATGATGCCTCCTGCTGGATGTGCCGCTTCAATGCTTCTGTGATTGAGCTAACACCGCCATGATGCAGGAAGAAGGTTAATTGGCTGTGAACTTCATGTGTCCCAGGGTGAGGTTTTCCTGCGAAGTTCAGGCAAAGGTGATTCTAGCCAAGGAGTTTGGCAAGGAAAAGCGCGGGATCGGCGGGTGAAAACTATCGTCCGGGAAGCTATGTTGGTGCACCGGATGTGGTCAAAGGCGAGTTTCTGTGACCGGCACTATGGTCGCGATCCACAAAAGATGTTAGTCTACCTAACTATGAACGATGTTGAACTTCAAGACTTTGCCGGCCGCTATCGCGACATCTTGCGCCAAGCAGTCTTCTTGATTCGGTCCTTTGATGCCGAAGGTGAACTCAGCACAGGTCAAGTCAGCATTTTGAACATGATTGCCACGCAGCCACAGCGTGTAGGGTCANTCGCCCGCAATTGCGGTATCCGGGTGCCCAGTGCAACGGAACAAATCATCAAGCTCGAAAGCTTGGGGCTCGTGGAGCGGATCCCTGATGACTCCGATGCCCGGGTGGTCTTGGTTCGCTTATGTGAAGCCGGACGCAACAGCCTTGACGAGGCCAACGCCCAACGTAACGTCAAGATGGCGGAGGCGCTANAAACCCTCAGCGCCAACGAGCGTCTGGCCATCGCCAGAGCCCTCCCGGCCATTGCCAAACTCAATAACGCATTGGCGGGCTGAGCAGGGAACTTAGCTCCCGCCGTCGAACTTTCCACAACGCAAGAAACTAGGAGAAGCCGTGCAAGGCACATCGGGCGCTCAGGCAGCCCACGAAGTTGAAGACATACTGGCCAATGAANAACGTTCAATGTTCAAGCAGCCCAAGGCCGTCTGGGCGGTAGCCTTCGCAGCTATTNTTGCTTTCATGGGAATTGGCTTGGTGGATCCGATCCTGCCGGCCATCGCAGTGAATCTCAAGGCCACACCCAGCGAGGTCTCCCTCCTGTTTACGAGCTATTTCCTAGTCACAGCGATCGCCATGCTCATCACCGGATTTGTTTCCTCACGCATCGGTGGCAAANAGACGCTGCTGATTGGGCTCAGCATTATTGTGGTCTTCGCGACACTCTCTGGCATGTCCAATACGGTTGATCAGCTGGTGGGGTTCCGTGCCGGGTGGGGCCTAGGTAATGCCTTGTTCGTGGCTACATCGCTGGCGGTCATGGTCGGTGTGGCCTCGGGTGGGNCGGCCACGGCGATCATTTTGTACGAGGCCGCCTTGGGTCTGGGCTTGTCCTTGGGCCCGCTCATGGGTGCACTGTTAGGCGGCTGGCAATGGCGGGCACCATTCTTTGGCACCGCCACCGCTATGGCCATTGCGTTCATCTTGCTCGTTGTCATGCTGCCCAAAACACCCTTGCCGGCCACCAAGACCAGGCTGCGAGATCCATTGGTGGCGCTGGGACACAAGGGCTTGCGGATCACAGCAGGTAGTGCACTGTTTTACAACTACGGCTTCTTCACGATCCTCGCATTCGTACCGTTCATCCTGGGCTTTAATGCCTATGGAATTGGGGCCGTGTTCTTTGGTTGGGGCGTGGCCGTAGCCGTGTTCTCCGTGTTCGTTGCACCCNTGGTGCAACGCTGGCTTGGCCCTACCCGGGCCTTGATGGGATCGCTGCTGGGCCTGATGGTGATCCTGGTAGGTCTGGCGCTCTCGGCAGGACATTCGGTGACGGCCATCGTGGTGCTGACCGTAATATCGNGGGCATTGCTGGGTATCAACAACACCTTGTTCACCGAAATGGCCATGAACGTTTCAGACTCCCCGCGCCCGGTGGCAAGTGCCGGTTATAACTTTGTGCGCTGGATGGGTGGCGCCCTGGCACCATTTATGGCCACCAAAATCGCCGAATATTCANACGCTGCGGCCACGTTCTACGTGGCCGCAGCGATGGTGCTGGTCAGCGCATTGGTGATCTTTGGAGGACGGGCATTCTTATCAGCCCACGAACCGCACAAGGTTTGAGTTGGCGGTTCCGCTCACGCGGTGAGCGAAACATGGGCCAAAAGTATCCTCATCCCGTACCGTTGAGATATGGCTACAGTTGATATCACCACAGAAACTTTTGGTCCCACCATTGAGGGCAACGACATTGTCATCGTTGATNTTTGGGCATCCTGGTGCCAGCCCTGCGTGCGTTTCGCACCCACCTATGCGGCTGCCTCGGAGAAACACGACGGCATTGTGTTCGCCAAGGTGGACACCGAAGCTCAGCAACAGCTCGCCGCCGAAGCGAACATCACCTCCATCCCTACCTTGATGGCGTTTAGGGAAAAGGTGCTTGTCTTCGCTCAGCCCGGTGCACTCAATGGCACACAGCTTGATTCAGTCATTGATGCGGTCAAGGCCCTTGACATGACTGATGTGCACGCAGCAGTGGCAGCCAAGCAGTCTGAAGAAACAGCAGCTGAATAACTTTCGCCGCTAACCCCGAAGAGGCCCGTCACCACAAGGTGACAGGCCTCTTTGTTATCGGAAATCTGGGCTGGAATTCGGTTCTGGAACTCGACGCTCGGGCGGGGTACTTAGAAGCGTTCGAGCTTTACGGGCTCGGCCAGCAGTGCACTGAGCGATTCATTCAAGTCCTGTACGGCGATGCCCTTACCGTGTTTGTCAAGATCTGCTTGGCTAGCCCACTGTTCCGTCAAAACAATNCTTTCTTCTGATTCTTCGGTGATTTCGTACTGGATGCAGCCCGTCTCTTCCACGACCTGCTCAATGGCAATCTCGAGTGCGAGCTTCACACGGAAGAACTCGTCCTCATTGGGGATGAAAGTGGCCTGTAAGTTAATGATCTCGCTCATGCAAATAGCCTAGGCGATGCAAGGGCTCCTTCGAGAACGGGTTCCGCCGTGTGAACCGCTGCCGCTTAACGCCCTTAGTGCCATCTGTGGTCCTGGATGGTCATGCGCGGACCAAACGATGGCTTACGGAAACCGCTCAGCTGAAGCATCCGCACTACACGCTGCCGGTGTCCACGCCATGGCTCAAGGAGTTCTAGCATCCCGGCGTCATCCACGGGTTTCCCAATCAGCGCCCAGCCAACATAGGCGGCTAAATGGTAATCACCCACCGCAACCTGATCGGCGTCGCCATGGCTGCGTTGGGTGACTTCAGCCGCTGTCCAAGCACCAATTCCAGGGATGCTCTGCAGCTTNTTCCCCGCCTCTTCGGCCGGCAGTTTGCTCAAACGCTCCAAGCCCGACGCCGAACTCAGCGCCCGCAACACAGTAGCCGAACGCTGTGGCCCAACACCGGCCTTGTGCCATTCCCACGACGGGATGGCTAACCACTGTGCCGGTGTTGGTGCCACCAGCAAGTCCGCAGGGATTTCGCCATGGTGCCCGGCGCCGGGCGCGGCAGTACCGAACTTTCGTATCAGCAGTGCATAGCCTCGCCGGGCCTCCAACGCGGTAACTTTNTGCTCCAAAATGGCAGGTACCAGCGCATCAACCATGCGCCCGGTGGCGGGCAGGCGCAGTGCCGGGTGCCGCCGTCGTGCTTCCTGCACAAGGTGGGGNAGGGTTGTTGTAAANCTCGGGGAGTCAAAGGCGGACCAGTCATCGNNCGCCCCCAGCAGCGCCGGGGCTCCGTCTAGGGCAAACTGCGCCCCGGGGCCCCACGTACGGATGCGCAGGTCGCTGCCGTGCTGGATGATGCCCAATGTTGCCGGGCCAGCCTGGGTGTTGAAAGCCAGCCACGCTGCGCCGGGNGAGAGCCGGATTGTTCTGTCGCCCGGACCGCGGCCAATGATGCCCAGAGAGTGCTGCAACGAGTATGGCCCGCTGGTATTCCANGTGCCGGAGGGGCCGGTGGTTGCTGCGACGCTCATAACTCCATGGTTGCACGCTGTTGCGAGAACAAAATGTGAGTAGGCAGTCATCTTCTGCTAACTTAACGTTTATCGTTATTATCGAGCAACGTTAAGGTGGGGTTCAATTGTTCACATGGTGGCTGATGATGCTGACGGTCCTGGGGCTCGGTGTAGCGGGAATGCTCTATTTCATCAGGTGGCGAGGGGCAGATCCACAAACCACTGAAGGCAATAAAGTAGCCAAAGTGACGCGCGTGGTGGCCTGGATCTATGTGGCAGCGTGCACGGTGGGCGGATTGACGAACGCCGCCACCACGTTGTGGGATCAAAACATCACAATGGTGCTGCCCGTGAAACAATTTTGGCCAGTACTACCGGAAAATGTGGATATCCAGACGCCACTAGCGGTGGTTGAATCAGGCGGATTCTCCCAAGCCGTGGTCAGTGTCAGCGGGCTGGACCAAGCTGCCCGGCTCTGGCTCGCCGGAGCCAATCTCGCCCAAGCCGCCGTGGCCGTANGGGTGGGGCTGGTGATTGTTAGGCTCTGCACTTCAGTGATGAATCGTTCACTTTTGCCCCAGCCTAGTCAGGGAGTGAGGCAGGTGGCGGGTGTGGTGCTGCTCGGTGGGATGCTCGGGCAGGGTTCCNAACTCGTCGGTGGCAGCATTGGTGCTCATCAGGTCTTGGGCGCAACCGCCCGGGGTCAAACAGGTGAAACGATTCCGTGGAGCGATATTCACAACATTATCGGCCTGCCGTCCGTGGCCTACGAATGGGAATTCAGTTTCTGGCCGGTGGGGATTGCCCTTGTCTTGATGGTTCTTGCGGAGCTTNTTCGTCAGGGCAGCAAGGTTCAANAGGACGCTGAGGGTTTGGTGTGACGGCCGCCGAGAATGCTGGCATCCACTGCCGGCTAGATGAGTTGCTCGCTGACCGCGGTATGACCTTGACCAGGCTCAGTGAACTGGTGGACATCAGTATTGTGAACCTCTCAATCTTGAAANATGACAGGGCCAAGGCCATCCGCTTCTCTACACTTGTGGCCATTTGCCAGGCGTTGGAGTGCGAGGTGGGGAGCTGTTGATCCGGGTCTAGCTGGAAAACGGTTGCACACCTAGGGTGGGAGTAGCCGGGGCCCGGTCAGAGGCGACCAGCAGATGGGCACAGTCATGAAATGGATAACGAACGCCAGACTGAGGATGACGACCTCAAGCTGGTGCGTGAGCGAGGGAACTTCCTGGGCGCTGTCAGTGGCGCTGCATATCCGTGATGTGTACGGGATACCTGCTACGAAACCGTTCTTCGTGCCGCCACTGATACCGCAAGTTCCAGAACACATTCCTGTGACAGGCCCGCTCACGGACGTGGCACTGGCCGATGAATGGGCGTTATGGTTTGCTGACTTGGTGAGCAGCCGANGCTCACATCAGCTCCTTGGCGGGATTGTTGCTGGCAGAACGCACCCTGCCTTCCAGCAAGCCGTGGAGAAACAGCTGGGCCCTGCAGCTGCCGCGGCGGATCTCTTCAGGGACCAAGACGCCCGCGACTCCGCCCGCCGCTGGAAGGCTGACGGCCCGGTCTTGCAAGAGCTGGTGCGTTCTGTTGAAAATGACCTTGGCCGCAAGGCGCAGCCGTTTGAACTAGAGATTAGAATCCTTCCGGTGTCAGGGTATTGGCTTCACCAAGTGGCACCGGCCCGGGTCCTGATGAACCGTCCCACCCAATCTGACCGCACCGCCGCGCGGCGCCTGCTGGGCCCTATTGTGAGGGGCCTGGCGTAGCGAGCCTGGCCACCCGGGCTGTGCCTGAAGTGAGAAATTTTGCCCGGATGCGGGGCTGCCCGAACAGCATTGTTGCCCCGTTACCCGGGCGCTCCGGCTGACAGCCACAACCCCAGCACGGCCGTAGGAACCAGAACGAGGCTCAGACCCACACCGGCCAGGGCGTAGGCACGCCAAGAAATCTCAACTCCCATGGCCTTGAGCCGGCTGTGCCACAACAAGGTTGCCAGCGAAGCCCAAGGGGAAACCAGTGGGCCCAGATTCACCCCGATCAGTAGTGCCGCCAGCCGCATCGGCGAGTCCGCCAGCGGTTCCAAGGCCAAGTACGCTGGCAGATTGTTCGCAGCGTTGGCGCCCAGAGCCCCACCNCCGGCCATTTGGAGCAGGTCCACGAACCCGTTGCCGGAACCGGCTGCTCCTGCCAAAACTGTGGCCAGCCCGTGGTCATGCAAAGTGGCGACCACCAAGAAGAGCCCCATGGCCAGCAGCAAGGGCTGGAGCGGAAGCATGGTCCACCGCAAGGCTCCGGGCTTGCGGATACTGAACACCACGAGCAAGAACGCGGCCGCAATGGCTGCCGGGATCCAGACCGCAATGCCCGAGACAAGCGCCGGCAATAACACTGCGACCGTGACACCGCTGAACGCTAAGAGCCGCTTGTCCGCCGCTTGGGGAATTTCTGGGGCCGTAAATCTCCCGTGCAGATCCTTGCGAAACAGCAGCCACAGGGCCGCGGTGGGAACTGCCACACCCAGCAGTGCCGGTGCCCAGAGTAGTTCCGTAAACCCCAGCGGGCTCAAGCCCAAACGGTGTTGGGCCAGCAGGTTTGTCAGGTTTGATACAGGAAGGAACAACGACGCCGTATTAGCCAACCACACAGTGGTCAAGGCAAACGGCAACGGGTGGATACGGGCATGCCGGGCCAAGAACACCACTACGGGNGTGACGAGCACGGCAGTGGTATCTAGAGATAGGAACGCGGTGCTGAGCGTGGCTACAGCAATCACTATGAGCCACAGGACGATGATCCGGCCGTGACCCTGCTCCCCGGTGCCTGCCCGTGCGCCCCACCTGGCCAGCCTTGCGGTGACGGAGCCGAACAGTCCGGCACTGTTAGCCAGCTCCGTCACGACGGTCATGGCAACAACAAAGAGCAGGATCGGCGCCGTGCGCATTGCCAAGGTCGCCGCGGAATCCGGCGTCAATAGGCCGGAGCCCAGTAACGCCAGTCCCACCAGGAACAGCGCGGAAGGAAACGCCGCCAAGGCGATCTTTTCATGCCCGGTCAGCGACGCCTTGCGCGGTTTGGGTTAGAAGTTCCCGGCAAGCCAANAGTGCTGGGCGACGGCGGCTGGCACGCCGGACTGAGGTGAAGATTGTCCGGCGGGGAAGCCCCGGTAAGTCAATCAGCGTCNNAGGGCAGGGGCGTCCTGTCCACATCAAATCTGGCATCAGCCCCACAGCGTTGCCTGACTCAATGAGTTTGATCTGGGCCTGCAGGTCCGCCGTTTCGAACCGTACATCGGGTTCAAATCCTGCTAACCGGCACGTCTGTTCGGCCCAATGCCGGGACGCTGCNCCGTGTGGTTCCATGACCCACGGCAGGTTTGCGGTGTCCTCAATATGGGTGATTGGTGCGGTGCGAAACCGGCGAATGCCTCCAGTGGCACTGTCAGAGGGNACGGCTAGGCGAATAGCGTCGGTGGTCAACACCACCCGGTCCAGTTCGGAATGAAGAGGCGCGGCATGGCCTGGATATTGTTCGGCCACCACCAGATCGAAGTCCCTTGCCCAGGTTTCATGCAGCGCAGTTTCAGGCTCCCGCTGAACCATTTCTACGCGCACATCCGGGTAGGCCTGAGCCAAAGACGTCAGCATGTCAGGAATCAAGGCCAGGGCAGCTGATTGGAACACCGCAAGTTTGACGGTCCCTGTCACAGTGGTCAGTGAAGCAGACATGTCAGCTTCTGCGCGTTCTAGGGTCTCTAAAAGTTCAGCAGTGTGCTCCACCAGAATCTCTGCCTGCGCCGTGAGCTGCACGCGCCGGCCAACTTTGCGAAANAGCGGAACCCCNACTTCCTTCTCCAGAAGTGTCAGCTGCTGGGACACAGCAGAGGGGCTGTATTGCATGACTGCGGCTACATCCGCCAAGGTTCCGCGGAGGTGTAATTCACGCAAGAGCCGCAAGCGTTTGATGTCAAGCATGAGAAACTCAAAAGATAAGTAAAGCTGACTACTAATCATCATAAATCACCACTTTTCTTATTGGAAAAACGTCCCATACTGGTGAATAGAAAGCTTGATCCAGCTCTTGGAACTCACAGAAATGAATGCATCAGCAACTATGACACGTTCGGTCTCCGCGGTCACCTCCGCAAACATTCCAGTCCCCAGCGATGTTCTTGCCCAGGAGAGCATTGCCCTAGTGCGACACTGGCTGAACGAGGCTGCGAAATTCCCAGCCGACGTCTCAGCGCAACGCCTGGCAGGTGTTTTAAAGGACCCCAACGGCCTTGATTTCACCGTGGGATTTGTTGACGGCGTGATCCGCCCTGAGGACCTTTCTGTGGCGGCCCGCAACCTAGCTACCCTGGCTCCCCAGGTGCCTGCGTTCCTGCCGTGGTACATGCGCGGTGCCGTGCGTCTGGGCGGTGTCATGGCCCCGGTCCTGCCGCAGATCGTCATCCCCATGGCACGCAAGGTACTGCGCGAAATGGTGGGCCACCTCATCGTCGACGCTACCGATGCCAAGCTGGGCCCGGCCATCACTAAAATCCGCAAGGGCGGGGTGGATCTGAACATCAACCTGCTCGGCGAGGCAGTGCTGGGTGAGAACGAAGCCAACCGCCGCCTCGAGGGAACCCTGAAGCTGCTGGCGCGGGACGACGTCGACTACGTCTCCATCAAGGAATCCTCCACCGTAGCCNCCCACTCCCCGTGGGCCTTCGACGACGCCGTCGACCACGTCGTGGAGAAGCTGACCCCGTTGTACACGCTGGCCAACTCCTTCCCCAAAGCCAAGTTCATCAACCTGGACATGGAGGAGTACAAGGACCTCGGCATGACCATCGCGGTGTTCAAGCGTCTCTTGGACAAGCCGGAATTCAAGAACCTCGAAGCTGGCATCGTGCTCCAGGCATACCTGCCTGACACACTCGCAGCCATGATCGACCTCNAAACGTGGGCCGCGGCACGCCGGGCTGACGGCGGTGCCGCGGTCAAGGTCCGCATCGTCAAGGGCGCCAACCTGCCCATGGAACAGGTCCAAGCCTCCGTCTTCGGCTGGCCACTGGCCACGTGGGGCACCAAACAGGATTCAGATACCAACTACAAGCGCATTGTGAACTACGCGCTGACCNCCGAACACATCAACAACGTGCACATCGGCGTTGCCGGGCACAACCTCTTCGACGTGGCCCACGCATGGCTACTGGCCAAGCAGCGCGGCATCGACACCGCCACCGGGACGCTGGAGTTTGAGATGCTGCTGGGCATGGCCACCGGTCAGGCCGAAGCCGTACGCAAGGATGTTGGTTCGCTGCTGTTGTATACCCCGGTGGTCCACNCCGGTGAGTTCGACGTTGCCATCGCTTACCTGATCCGCCGCTTGGAAGAAGGAGCCAGCCAGGAGAACTTCATGTCTGCTGTGTTTGAACTCTCCGAAAATGAGGCCCTGTTCCAGCGCGAANAACTACGCTTCCTGGCCTCACTCCAGGACCTGGATGACACCGTTCCAGGCACCAACCGGGTGCAGGACCGCAACCAGCCCGCCCCGATCGGCATAGACAGCTTTGCCAACACCNCTGACACAGACCCCGCGCTAGCCGCCAACCGCGCTTGGGGCCAGGACATCCTGGCCCGCATCCCCGGCTCCGTTTTGGGTCATGACATTGTTGCAGCCACAACGCTGACCGAACTGAGCGAGCTCAATGCGATCGTGGCTACTGCCGTTGAACATGGCAAGGCGTGGGGCGCCCTCAGTGGCGCCGAACGCGCCACCATCTTGCACCGCGCTGGCGACGTTTTGGAGTCTCGCCGTGCCGAGCTGATGGAAGTCATGGCCGCCGAAACCGGTAAGACGCTGGACCAAGGTGACCCCGAGGTTAGTGAAGCCATCGATTTTGCGCACTTCTATGCTGAGCGTGCCAAGGACTTGGACACTCTCGACGGCGCAACGTTCGTCCCCGCGAAGCTCACCGTCGTGACTCCGCCGTGGAACTTCCCCGTCGCCATCCCGGCAGGATCCACGCTCTCGGCACTTGCTGCAGGCTCCGCCGTCGTCATCAAACCAGCACGCCAAGCCCAGCGCAGCGGCTCCGTTATGGTCCAGGCGCTGTGGGATGCCGGGGTGCCGCGCGAGGTGTTGGCGCTTGTCCAGTTGGAGGAGCGTGACTTGGGCCAAGCGCTGGTCTCACACCCCGCCGTGGACCGTTTGATCCTGACCGGCGGCTATGAGACGGCTGAACTGTTCCGGCGTTTCCGCACTGACCTGCCGCTGCTGGCTGAAACATCCGGTAAGAACGCCATCATTGTCACGCCCAGTGCCGACCTTGATTTGGCGGCCAAGGACGTTGTCCAGTCCGCCTTCGGCCATGCCGGGCAGAAGTGTTCCGCCGCGTCACTAGTGATTATGGTGGGCTCCGTGGCCCAGTCGCCGCGGTTCCGCAACCAGCTCATGGACGCAGCATCAAGCCTGAGCGTGGGCTACCCGGAAACGGCCACCAGCCAGATGGGGCCCATCATCGAACCCGCCGCCGGCAAGCTGCGCAAGGCGCTGACCACACTGGACGCCGGCGAGGCTTGGGCCATTGAACCCCGCCAGCTTGATGCCACCGGGCGGCTTTGGTCCCCGGGAGTGCGTACAGGTGTTCGCGCTGGCTCCGAGTTCCACCTCACCGAGTACTTTGGCCCTGTGCTGGGTGTCATGACGGCTGAGACCTTGGAAGAGGCCATCGCCATGGTGAACCGGATTGAGTACGGGTTGACCTCCGGTCTGCACTCCCTGGATTCGGCAGAAATCGGTCTGTGGCTGGACACCGTCCAGGCAGGAAACCTGTATGTGAATCGTGGCATCACCGGTGCCATTGTGCAGCGCCAGCCATTTGGTGGTTGGAAGAAGTCGGCCGTCGGTGCAGGCACCAAGGCCGGCGGCTNNAACTATCTGGTGGGCTTGGGTTCGTGGACGCCAGCGGAGTCCACGGCCACTGCACCTCTGNGGGATGCTGCGCGTAAAATGATCCAAGCTGCGGCCAGCTATAGCGCTGACGAGCAGGCGTTCCTCACACGGGCCCTGCACAGCGATGCTGGCGCATGGGCGTCCGAGTTCGGCGTGGCTAAGGACGTCTCCGCCCTGCTTGCCGAGCGCAATGTGTTCCGCTATCTGCCGTTGAACCCGCTGGTTCGCTTGGCCGAAGGTGAGGCTGTGATCCAGCTGCTGCGCGTACTTGCGGCAGGCATCGTGGCCAGGGCCACCCCGGCGGTCTCCTCCTGGACGGCCCTTCCCAGCGGGGTGCAGGCATTGTTGATCAGCCTGCGCATTAACGTCACTGTGGAATCAGACCAGCAATGGCTGGCCACAGCGCGCCGCTTCGGTGCCGGGCGCATTCGCCTCATTGGTGGGGATGCCGCTTCCCTCTACGAGGCCACATCCGGGCGCCCCGACCTGGCTATTTACCATGGGCAGGTTACCGAGGCTGGCCGGGTGGAAATGCTGCCGTTCCTGCATGAACAAGCCATCAGCATTACTGCGCACCGCTTCGGCACACCAAACCACCTCTCGGATGGGCTGATCTAGCGCCAGGGCCGCCCTGATGAGTTCGAAAGCGCAGTAGTCTGCCATGTTTGTCACTGACATGGCAGACTACTGCGCTCGAATTGAGTAGGTGGTAGGGGTAGGGGTAGGGGTAGGGGTAAGTGGTAGGTGGTACGGGAACCGTGGGGAGCCGTTGGGCCGGAGTGCGGGGTTAGGCCTGGTTGACGCGGACCGTGTTGCCTGAGGGATCCCGGAAAGCGCAATCACGTGGCCCNCATGGCTGAACAACCGGCTCCTGAAGGACCTCGGCCCCAGCAGCAAGAGCCTGCTCAAAGATGGCATCTAGGTCGCTGGCGCTGAAAACCAGCATGGGAAGCATGCCTTTGGCTAGGAGTTTGGCCATGGCATCGCCATCTTCCTGTGAGCGGCCAGCATACGGTTCTGACAGGACAATGCCCAGACCCGGTTGGGTCTTGCTGCCCATGGTTACCCAGCGGAAATCGCCGGAGCTGACGTCATTGCTGACCTCAAGGCCCAGTGCGTCGCGGTAAAACTCGATGGATTCATCGGGGTTGTTGACGGTGATGTTGGTGTACTGCAATGAGATGCTCATACCCCTACGTTATTGCGCCTCCGGGGCAGATACTTCTTCAATCCTGCTCGACTGGCTGCTCGCGTTGCTGGGAGCCCCTGTGGTCCCTGGCGCAGTTGCGGTACGTCTGGGCCGGGTTGTTGACCTGACAAAGCACGGTGGCATGGCTTCAATGGCACCGTGATCACGGGCTTTGTAGCTGGTGGGNGTTTCCTTCATGATGTGTGTGAATCGCGTGCTGAAAGATCCCAGCGAGGTGGCTCCCACTGCCATGCACGCGTCGGTGACTGACATTCCTGCACGCAGCAGTGCCGAAGCACGTTCAATGCGCCGGGTCATCAGGTAGTTATAAGGGGTCTCTCCGTAAGCGGCACGGAATTTTCGGGAGAAGTGGGCAGGGGACATGAATACCTTGGCTGCAATGGTGGCAACATCCAGTGGCAGCGCATAGTCTCTGTCAATCATGTCCTTGGCCCGGCGCAGCAGTGTGAGCGTGGCCAGTTCCTCTGCTGTCATGGAGCTAAGTTTATTGCGGCCGCTGGCTGGGACCTGCACGAAGCACTAAAGGGTAATCTCTCTTGGTTCGCAGCAGCTAGGGGATACGTTGGGACTTATGAAGTACGCGAATTCCGTCCTAGACCTTATTGGCAAGACTCCGCTGGTAAAACTGCACAAGGTCACCGAAGGTATCCAAGCCACCGTGCTGGTGAAGCTTGAGTACTTGAACCCGGGTGGCTCCGCCAAAGACCGCATCGCCGTGAAGATGCTGGATGAAGCGGCTAGGGAAGGCAAAATCTTCCCCGGTGGCACGGTGGTGGAGCCCACCAGCGGCAACACCAGGGTGGCCATGGCGATGGTGGCCCAGCAGCGCGGATACAAGTGTGTGTTTGTGGTTCCGGACAAGGTGGGCCAGGACAAGCGCGCAGTCTTACAGGCTTATGGCGCCGAAGTGGTGGTTACGCCCAGCGCCGTTGCCGCTGACAGCCCGCAGTCCTACTATGGAGTCTCCGACCGGTTGGTCAGGGAAATTCCCGGCGCGTACAAACCGGATCAATTCTCAAATCCCCATGGACCGCTGAGTCACTACGAAACCACAGGCCCGGAGATTTGGGCCGACACCGACGGTAGGGTGACGCACTTTGTGGCGGGTGTGGGTACCGGCGGCACCATCACCGGTACTGGCCGGTTCCTGCGCGAAGTGTCCTGGGACCGTCCTGCCACTGCGGGCGGAGAAGTTCAGATCATCGGCGCCGACCCGGAAGGGTCAGTGTATTCAGGCGGCACCGGCAGGCCCTATTTAGTGGAGNGTGTGGGCGAAGACATTTGGCCGGCCTCCTTCGACCCCACTGTCCCGCACAAGATTATTGCCGTCACCGATACCGACAGCTTTGCCATGACCCGGCGCTTGGCACGTGAGGAAGGCTTGCTCGTGGGAGGCTCCTCCGGTATGGCCGTGGTGGCCGCGCTGGAAGCGGCCAAGGGGCTGGGAGAAGAAGCCGTCGTCGTTGTACTGCTGCCAGATAGTGGGCGCGGCTACTTGGGCAAGATTNTTGATGATGGTTGGATGCAGTCGTACGGATTTNTGAAGGTCACCGATGAGCCAGCCATTGGGGATGTACTCAAGGCCAAGACGGGCCAGCTGCCGGACCTTGTGCACATCCACCCCAACGAGACGGTGCGCGATGTCATCAACCTCATGGCCGAGTACGGGNTCTCACAAATTCCGGTGCTCTCCGCCGAACCACCGGTGGTCATGGGCGAGGTGATTGGCTCGGTCGATGAGCGCACGCTGACGGCTAAACTTNTTCGCCATGAGGCGCGGCTGACGGACAAGATCACCGAACACATGCAGCCCCGCNTGCCCATCATCGGCTCGCTGGAACCGATCTCTGCTGCACGCGCCAAATTGCAGGACGTGGATGCGCTCATGGTGACCTTCGTGGGTGCCNCCGTCGGCGTGCTGACCCGCTATGACCTGTTGAACTATCTCAACCACTAATTGCAACACCACTGACTTGGTCCAACCAGGCGACTTAGAAGGAGAACATCATGACTGAAGGCTTCACCACGTCCGGTTTCAACACCCGCGCCGTCCACGCCGGGCAAACACCTGATCCCACCACCGGATCGGTCATCCCGCCGCTGTACCAAACCACCACGTTCGCCCAGGATGGAATTGGCAAATTACGCAACGGCTATGAATACGGCCGCGGCACCAACCCCACCCGCGACGCCCTGCAAGCCCAACTTGCCGCACTCGAAGGCGGTAAGTTTGCGTTCAGCTTCGCCTCCGGACTAGCCGCCGAGGACGCGCTGATCCGGGCGCTGCTGGTACCGNGGGATCACATTGTCATGGGCAACGACGTCTATGGTGGCACCTACCGGCTGATCAACAAGGTGCTGTCCATCTGGGGTATCAGTAACGTCGCTGTTGATATGAACGACGCCGGTGCGCTGGCTGGCGCTATTGCCACCGGCGGACCGGAGGGTGCCACACAGATGGTGTGGGTGGAAACGCCGTCGAACCCGATGATGAAGATTACTGACATTGCCGCGCTCGCCGACGCCGCCCATGCTGTGGGTGCGCTGCTGGTGGTGGATAACACCTTTGCCTCTCCGTACCTACAAAATCCGCTCGCCCTGGGTGCCGATGTGGTGGTGCATTCCACGACCAAGTACATTGGCGGGCACTCGGATGCCTCCGGCGGAGCCATTGTGCTCAATGACGCCGAGGCTGCCGAGAAGATTGGGTTTGTGCAGTTTGCTGTGGGCGCGGTATCCGCACCGATGGAGGCTTGGCTGACCACGCGCGGACTCAAAACCCTAGGGNTGCGCATGGACAGGCACTGCACCAACGCCCAAGCCATTGCCGAATGGCTACTGGAGCGCTCTGAGGTGGAACGGGTGCTCTACCCGGGACTGCCCAGTCACCCCGGTCATGAGCTGGCAGCCCGGCAAATGCGCGGCTTTGGCGGCATGATTTCCGTGCAGTTCAAGGGCGGGGAGGTAGCGGCACGCAAGGTTGCCGAGTCCACTCACGTGTTCACGCTGGCTGAATCACTGGGCGGGATTGAATCGCTGATGAACTACCCCTCGGAGATGACACACGCATCCGTCAAGGGCACCGAACTCGCCGTTCCGGTGAATTTGATCCGTTTGTCAGTGGGCATCGAGGATATCGCTGATTTGATTGCAGACCTGGAGCAGGCGATCAACACCCTCTAGCCTTCTCTCCTCAACCGGACGCCGCATCAGGTTTGACGGGTTTTGCCGGACGCCGCATCAGGTTTGACGCAGGAGCGTCAGTGGTTGTTCCGCTGCGCTTATTCGTCCGGGACGGTTCCGGTGACCCAGGCAATATAGCGGAGTAAAGAACGCTCCACAATGTCCTTGGCTCCGAAATCGATCACAGTGAACGCGCTGTAGATGCGGTCAAAGGCAAGCGGTGCACAGGTGTCAAGGATTCTCTGGATGGAGCGGGCGGGCAGGGGNATGTTGTTGACGTAGCTGCGCATAGCGTTCACAGACTTTCTGTCCCGCCCGACGCCGACGGTGTCGCCAGCAAATAGCACTCCNTGACCCTGGGCTCCGGCCAGCCAATGGACCATGCTGCTGCCGGCGAAGTGTCCGCCGAACTGGTGCATGGTCACGCCAGGTAGTACTTCCTCAGTACCCTCCCATAGTTGGATTACCGGATCCGGGCGGCGGATCCAGTGCCGGTCAGCGGCCGCTACAAAGACCGGCACACGGCCCAAAGCGTGGCTCCATTGGATTGAGGAACCAGTCAGGTGCGGGTGGCTGGCGCTAATAGCGCAGACTCCTCCCAGATCGCGGATCGCCGCAATACCGGCGTCGTCAATGAACCCTGGAGGTTCCCACAGCAGGTTGCCAACCCCNGTTTTGACGAGCAAGCCGCGCTGACCGATCCCCAACCCGGGGACGGCTTCGACTGCATAAAGGTCCGGTTCCAGCTCAGTCACCGTGATGTGATGCCCAGCTGACGCCAACTCCGCCCGGGTTCTCCAGCGTTGGCCGTCAGCAGGAACCCACTGCCGCTCGTCGGTGCAGATTTCACATATAAGTGGTGGTTCAAGAGTGTCAGGGTGTTCGATGGCGCAGGTGGCGCACGTCCAGATGGTCATGGCATTCCTTCGAGTCGGCCGGCCGTCGCGGCGGGCTGGCGGGCAACGGCACTATAGACAGTCAACCAGCCGCTGGATTTCTTGGACAGTCCAAGCACAAAAATAACCAGTAAGCCTCACCTTGTCTAAATACACTATTAAGCTGTTAAATTCTATGACGATAAGGTAACAGTTACCTGATTTGTATATCGATTTGGATTCATTTTAGAGTTAGCTATGCCCTGCGGGCGGTCGCAGCTTTCGCGGCCAAGAATGCCCGGACCTTCCACCACCGAACACCGTCATCCGGAAGGTCACGGAAACAACCTCCACATCTATAGGTTGGACGGTGGCGCACGGATGTCCGGGGACGGATGGAGCGAAGGTGGCCATGAGGAGAACGCATTGTTGAAAACACCAAAATCACTCGTAATATCGGCCGTTTTCTGGCCATTGGAGCCATTGCCGGGGCAGGATTGGCGGCAGCCGGAACTGGCGCCAACGCAGCGGACGGCGGAACGTGGGATGCGCTGGCACAGTGTGAAAGCGGTGGCAACTGGGCTATTAACACGGGCAACGGATTCTCCGGCGGCCTCCAGTTCACCNCGAGCACGTGGGCAGCTTATGGCGGGNCGGGAGCACCTGAAAACGCCACGCGCGAGCAGCAGATCGCGGTTGCCGAGAATGT
Organism: Arthrobacter polaris; assembly: GCF_021398215.1. Taxonomy (NCBI): domain Bacteria; kingdom Bacillati; phylum Actinomycetota; class Actinomycetes; order Micrococcales; family Micrococcaceae; genus Arthrobacter; species Arthrobacter polaris. The sequence continues at coordinate 3,054,758 of NZ_CP071516.1, read as the reverse complement.
CCAGGCCGGCCAGGGATGGGGTGCCTGGCCATCCTGCGCCGCTCAACTTGGGTTGAGCGGTGGCGGCGGTGCGCAGTATTCACCGGCGGCGGTGCCAGCAGCGCCAGCTCCCGTCGCGCCGCTGTCAAACCAAGTGATTCCGGTCCAGCAGGCACCCGTCGAGGCGCCGGTCCAGCAAGCACCGGTCCAGCAAGCACCGGTCCAGGCACCGCTGCAGCAGGCGCCTGTCCAGCAAGCACCGGTCCAGCAGGCGCCTGCAGCTATCCAGATTGCGCTCAGCGGCGAGACCTACACCATCGAGTCCGGCGACACGCTGAGCATCATCGCTGACAAACTGGGCATCCAGGGCGGGTGGGAGACGCTGTACCAGGCAAACACTGACACTGTCATCCACCCCGACCTGATCTTCACCGGCGCTGTGCTGCAGCTCCCGGCCTAAGCCTTCGCGTTGTCCGCGCGGCACAGCCCAGCAGAGTTTTTATCTGGTGTGCCCAGTCTGTGGGGCCCTTGCGCATAAGTAGGTCCAATAAGCCGGTCAAAAACTGGTGTAAGCGACCCCACGAAAGCAGGCGACCCCACGAAAGCAAATCAGTGCACAACAACGATGGCCCGGGCATTAATGCCCGAGCCATCGTTGTTGTGGTGAGGCTACGCCCTAGGGGCCGGGACACCTTGTCCGGTCACGGCGTCGTACTTATAGACCGGTTTACCACCGATGAACACCTGCAGGGCACGCTGCATGACGTCCAGAGGGTCCCCGCTCCACAGCACCAAATCCGCATCCTTGCCGACCTTCAGCGAGCCCATGCGGTTGGCTAGCCCGAGCACCTTGGCGGGATTGATCGTGATGGCCCGCAGCGCGGTGTCCCGGTCAAGGCCTTCCTTTACGGCCAAAGCAGCTTGGTGAACCAGAAAGTTGATCGGCACCACCGGGTGGTCGGTGATGATGGAAATTTCGACGCCGGCGCGCACCAACTTGCCCGGGTTGGCGATGGAGCGGGCCCGCAGCTCGGGCTTGGACTTGGTGGTAAACAGCGGGCCGATCAGCACCGGCGTGCCACGGGCCGCCAAAACGTCTCCGAGGACGTGTGCTTCCGTGCCGTGGTCAATGACCAGATCGTAGCCGAACTCATCGGCGAGCCGGATTGCGGTGGCCACGTCGTCGGCACGGTGGCAATGCTGGCGCCACGGAATTTCGCGCCGCAGCACCATGGCCAAGGCTTCCAAGTGGGCATCGCGAGGGCGCGGCTCCGGTTTGGCCATCCAGTTTTGTGCGTCCATAAAGGCCTGCCGGATCACCAAGGCCGTACCGAGCCTGGTGGATGGAGTCTGTTTNTTATCGCCGTAAACCGTTTTGGGATTCTCACCCAGGGCCGACTTCACGCCGCTGGGNGACCGCAACACCATTTCTTCGATGTAGCGCCCGTGCGTGTGCAGGGCAATGGCCTGCCCGCCGATCGGGTTGCCGGAGCCGGGGTTTACGTTGACGGTGGTGATGCCTCCGGCCAGTGCATCATCGAAGCCCGGATCGAAGGGGTCGACGGCGTCGATGGCACGGACNCCTGCCATGACGGGGTCCGTCATTTCGTTGACGTCGTTCGTGGCGCCAAGCTCGCCTTCGGGGTCCATCCCCAAGTGCACATGCGCGTCAATGAAACCGGGTAGCAACCATTGGCCCTGCGCATCCAACACGTCGGCGCCCTCGGGGATCACCAGGGAGGCGCCCAGCCCCAGAATCTTGCCACCTTCCACCAGCACTGTCCCGTCGAATGGCTTGCCATCGATAGGAACCACGTGGGCATTGGTGATGGCCAAAACACGCCTCTTCGCAGCGGCGGCAGCCTCGCGAATAGTGGCACTAATGCTGGCGGTGTCGGGGATTTTTAGCCGGCACCGGCACGGGCTTGCCAGATTTTTGCCACCCTTAGCCGGGGTCGCCTTGGAACCTCCCGTACTTCCGGGGACCAGAGGGCTTGAAGCAGCGGGCTTGATCGGCACTGCACCAGGCTTCCCAGCGGGAGCAGCCGCCCTGCGCGTGACCCGGCCAGGGATAAATCCGGGTGTGGGNGTGGGCTGTGAGCTGCTCATGACTGCCTTTCGCTTGCCATCTGTGGTCACTTCCAAGCTACAGCGTATTTTTCTACACTGAGGGCGGCACGGGCATAAGCGCAGGCATAGTCTGGGGCGATGGACAAGAAAACGGCGTTGATCACAGGAGTGGGACGCACAGCGGGCATTGGTGCAGGCATCGCGCGGGCGCTCGCAGCGGACGGCTGGAATCTGGTGTTGAACTATTGGCAGGCTTACGACGCGCGGATGCCCTGGGGTGTCCAGCCCGGAGATGTTATCGCTCTCACCGCTGAGCTTGAGGCAGCAGGTGCCCGGGTATGGACCCTGCCAGCAGACTTGGCTGACCCGTCCGCCGTCGAACTGCTCATGGCGAGTGTTGCGCAGGAGGCGGGGCCACTGACGGGATTGGTGCTCTCACACTGTGAATCGGTGGACTCCGGGATTCTCGACACCTCGCTGGAGAGCTTTGAGCGGCACTTTGGCGTCAATACCCGTGCAAGTTGGCAGCTAATTGCAGCGTTCGCCGGGCAAATCCCGGACGACGGCGGAGCCTTGGTTGCTCTGACAAGTGACCACACAGCGTTTAACCTGCCGTACGGGGCGTCAGAAGGTGCCTTGGACAGGATTGTCATTGCCGCAGCGCGTGAACTGGGTGGGCAGGGGATCAGCGCCAACGTCCTAAACCCCGGCCCCGTGGACACCGGCTGGATGGATGAATCCACACGGGCATCACTGACAGCGATGCAACCGGGTGGACGGCNNAGCACGCCGGCGGATGTGGCACCGGTAGTGGCTTTTCTGCTCTCACCGGGCGGTCGTTGGGTGAATGGCCAGCTGATCAAGGCTGATGGGGGCTTCTCGGCCTGACTTTTGTTCACGTGTGCGCGTAACTCGGCGGTGAATCCTGCGCATAAGTGAAGTGCCGATAATTATGCGTTGGGTTGCTTGGCGAACCTGGCGCATAAGCGCTTGTGCGCGTCACTCGGCGGCGAATCCTACGCATAAGTGAAGAGTCCGATACTTGTGCGCGTTACTCGGCGGCGAATCCTGCGCATAAGTGAAGGCCACAGCAGACACAAAGCGAAGCACATCAGAATGTCCGTCAGGAAGCTGTCAAGAACGGCGGTCAACGCGTTAAGAACACGTAAAACGCACGACAGCGCCCTCTGCCGGATGTGTGATTGAAAAGACATCAACGCACATTGTGAAAGAGAGCTGGTTGTGGAATTGGTTACGTGGATAATTTTGGGGTTGGTGGGGCTGGGCCTGCTGGTATATCTGCTCGCGGCCCTCATCCGGCCCGAGAAGTGGTGAACGCGGCCATGGAACTCAATGCTTTCGCGCTGGCCACCCAAATTGCTGTGCTCGTAGTGGCGCTGGCCGCCCTCCACCAGCCACTGGGCAAGTATCTGGCGGCAACCTTTAACAGCCACAAACACTTGACCGTGGAACGCGGCCTGTACAAGCTCTCAGGNGTGGATCCGCAAGCTGATCAGCACTGGAAGGTGTATCTGCGCTCGCTGTTGGCGTTCAGCATCGTCTCCATCGTGGTGTTGTTCTTCTTCCAACTGCTCCAAGGTGTGCTGCCCTTCAACCAGGGCCTAGGCTCCGTTGACCCCTGGGTGGCCATGAACACGGCAGTCTCGTTTGTAACCAACACCAACTGGCAGACGTACGCACCGGAAACCACCCTGGGTTTCGGTGTGCAGATGCTGGGACTGGCTGTACAGAACTTTCTCTCCGCCGCCGTGGGTCTGGCTGTGGTGGTTGCACTGATCCGCGGGCTGGTGCGCGCTCAAACCTCTAACCTGGGCAACTTTTGGGTGGACTTGACCCGCGCNGCGCTGAGGGTACTACTGCCCATCAGCATCATTGGTGCCGTAGTGCTGATCGTCACCGGTGTCATCCAAAACTGGGGCGGCACCGACATTCACACCCTTGTCACCGGCGCACAGCAAACCGTTCCGGGCGGGCCCGTGGCCTCCCAGGAAGCCATCAAGTTGCTGGGCACCAACGGCGGCGGCTACTTCAACGCCAACTCCGCCCANCCCTTTGAAAACCCCACAGCAGTGAGCAACCTCTTTGAGGTGTTCTTTATCCTGCTGATCCCCTTCTCCTTACCGGCCATGTACGGGCGCATGGTGGGTGATAAACGCCAGGGCTACACGCTACTTACCGTCATGGGCGCATTCTGGCTTATTTCAACAGCACTGATGGGCTGGGCGCTTGCCGCTTTCGCAGGCACCGGAACCAGTGTGGGTGAAGGCATTGAGCAACGCTTCGGCGCCAACGGCACTGCTTTGTTCGCCACCGCCACCACGCTGACCTCAACCGGCGCCGTCAATGCCGCCCACGATTCCCTGCCACCTTTGGCCGGCGGGCTCGCCATGGTGAACATGATGCTGGGCGAAATTGCTCCCGGCGGCGTGGGCTCAGGTCTCTACGGGCTGTTGGTACTCTCGGTGGTGGCCGTCTTCATTGGCGGACTCATGGTGGGACGAACCCCGGAAATGCTGGGCAAGAAGGTTGGCGCCGGGCAGATGAAACTGGTCGCCATATACATCCTGGTCACCCCGACGCTGGTGCTGCTGGGAACGGCCATCACCGTCTCCATTCCCGCGCTCGCCGCCGCCGCACCGGCGCAAGGCCCGCACGGCTTCAGCGAGGTGCTGTACGCCTTCACCTCGGCCGCTAACAATAACGGCTCTGCTTTTGGCGGCATCACCAGCTCCGGTCCGGCGCTGGCCACCATGTTGGCACTGGCCATGTTCTTGGGCCGGTTCCTGCCGATCGCCCTGGTGCTGGCCCTGGCCGGTTCCTTCGCCAAACAACGCAAGATCCCCAATACTGCTGGCACCCTCGCCACACACGGTCCCCTCTTTGCGGTGCTGCTTGGCGGAGTTGTGCTGATCCTCACCGCACTTACCTACTTCCCGGCGCTCGCCTTGGGCCCGGCTGCTGAAGGACTGCTGAAATGAATCTAACCACCCTCCGCGCGGCTCTGCCCTTGGCGTTGTCCAAACTCAACNCCCGCCTCATGATCCATTCTCCTGTCATGTTCACCGTGCTGATCGGTTCCATCCTCTGCACCGCGGTGAGCATCCAACAGCTCATCCTGGGCTCCTCCACGGCAGTGTTTTCAATCAGTGTCACGGTCTGGTTGTGGCTGACCGTGCTGTTCGGGAACCTTGCCGAGTCCATTGCCGAAGGCCGTGGCAAGGCCCAGGCGGATAGTCTGCGTTCGGCCCGCACCTCAGTCATGGCACGACGCCGGAGCTCGGCTTTGGTGCCCGCCGGCCAGNCTAGCGGGGAGGAGCCACACTACAGCGAAGAAATGGTTCCTGGCACCGATCTGGTGGTGGGCGACATTGTGATTGTTGTGGCTGGGGAATTGATCCCCAGCGACGGTGACGTCATCGAAGGCCTGGCCAGCGTTGACGAATCCGCCATCACGGGCGAATCAGCACCTGTGATCCGTGAATCTGGCGGGGATAGGAGCTCGGTCACGGGCGGGACCATGGTGCTCTCGGACCGGATCGTGGTGCGCATTACTGCAGCCAGCGGCAAANCGTTCCTTGACCGGATGATCTCCCTTGTGGAGGGCGCCACCCGGCAANAANCACCCAACGAGATCGCCCTGAACGTGCTGTTGGCATCGCTGACCATCGTGTTTGTTATAGCCATTATGACTTTGGCTCCCATGGCGGCCTTCGCGGATGCGCTGCCCAGCCCGGTGGTCTTGGTGGCCCTGGTGGTTTGCCTGATTCCCACCACCATTGGGGCGTTGGTTCCAGCGATCGGTATTGCCGGCATGGACCGGCTCATCCAGCGCAACGTGCTGGCTACCTCCGGGCGGGCCGTGGAAACAGCCGGCGATGTGACCACCTTGTTGCTGGATAAGACAGGCACCATCACCTACGGAAACCGCCGGGCCGTGGCATTTATTGCCGCCNAGGGTGTTAGCACCAACCAGCTGATCGAAACCGCCAGGTTGTCTTCTTTGGCCGATGAAACACCCGAAGGCCGCTCCATTGTGGAACTGGCCGATGGCGCAACTGAAGAGGCAACTGAAGGGCTTGACTCTGGTGCACTCGGCGCCACGCAGGCGCTCAGTGCCGATGTTGAAGTTATTGAGTTCAGCGCCACCACCCGTATGAGCGGGCTCAACCTGCCCGTAGGCCACCTCGCTAACCCTGGTACCACCGTCNAGGAGGTCCGCAAAGGTGCCGGGTCCGCCGTCGAACGCTATGTCAGCGAGCGTGGCGGATCCTTACCAGCGGAAATCCAACAGGCGGTGGAANAATATTCCGGAACCGGTGGCACTCCGCTGCTGGTGGCCAGCTACGACGGCCAGAGCGCCCAAATTTTGGGTGTTATTCATTTGGCGGATGTGGTTAAACCCGGTATGAAGGAGCGGTTCGCCGAGCTGCGAGCCATGGGCATCAAAACCATCATGATCACCGGCGATAACAAGATCACGGCAGCGGCCATTGCGGCCGAGGCTGGTGTTGATGACTTTGTGGCTGAGGCCACCNCGGAGGACAAGCTGGCTGTTATCAAAGCCGAGCAGGAGTCCGGGCATCTGGTGGCGATGACAGGTGACGGCACTAACGACGCCCCGGCACTGGCCGCCGCGGATGTGGGTGTGGCCATGAATTCAGGGACGAGTGCGGCCAAGGAAGCGGCCAACATGGTGGACCTGGATTCAGATCCCACCAAGCTGATCGACATTGTGGGCATTGGCAAGGCGCTGCTGATCACCCGTGGATCGTTGACCACGTTCTCGGTGGCTAATGACGTGGCAAAATATTTTGCCATTGTGCCGGCCCTGTTCGCAGCCACGTTCNCCGGGCTGGGCCTATTGAACATCATGGGCTTGTCCTCTCCGCAGAATGCCATTCTCTCCGCCGTGATTTTCAACGCCCTGATCATTGTGGTGCTGGTTCCACTGGCGCTGCGCGGAGTGAAATACCGGGCGGTGTCCGCCACTCAGGCGCTGTCGCGGAACCTTCTGGTGTACGGACTGGGCGGCATGATCGCCCCGTTCATCGGTATCAAGCTCATTGACCTTGTTCTTTCTGCCTTCTCGACGATTGGTTAGCACGATGAACGCTTATGGACGCCAACTATTGACTGCTTTACGATTCCTGCTGTGCACCACGGCGATCCTGGGACTGGCCTACCCTGCTCTGGTCTTTGGTCTGGGCCAGCTCATTGCTCCGGCCCAGGCCAACGGTTCCATCCTTGCTGTTGACGGGAAAGCGGCCGGTTCTTCGCTGCTTGCCCAGCCCGTCACGGGAGAGGAATTCTTCTACNCCCGGCCCTCCTCTGTGAAGTGGGATGCGGCGGGCTCCTCGGCCAGTAATTTAGGACCCAACCAACCAGCACTGATCGAGGCCATCGAGGCGAATAGGGCAGAGGTGGCTGCGCGGGAAAACGTAGCCCCGGACACTATCCCGATCGATGCGATTACGGCCAGTGGCTCTGGATTAGATCCGCAGATTTCCGTAGCCTATGCGCGGCTACAGCTGCCACGGGTAGCTAAAGCAACAGGGCTAGCGGAGGCCACAGTGAAGGAGCTGATCAGTGAAAACACCACCAATGCCCTGCTGGGTTTCCTGGGCCAGCCCTCGGTCAACACCACCACCTTGAACGCCGCGCTTCTTCAAGCGCGGACCAATCTCTAAGGTGCTGCGAGAATAAGCGTTATGGCACGGGGCATCTTACGGATTTTCTTGGGCGCGGCACCCGGTGTGGGCAAAACTTACACCATGCTGGAGGAAGGTCGCGCCCAAGCCGCGGCAGGGNTAGATGTGGTGGCGGGCATCATCTTGGACCATGGCCGGGCGCAAACCCGTGCTCAGGTGGGAGATCTAGAAGTGTTGCCCACCGTGTGTATCCCCTACCGGGATGCGGACTTCCAGGAGCTCGACGTCGTGGCCCTCCTTGCGCGGCGACCGGCACTGGCGCTGGTGGATGAGTATGCGCACACTAATGTGCCAGGGTCCACCACCGCTAAACGCTGGCAGGACGTTGAGCAGTTACTGGCAGCTGGTATCGATGTTTACTCCACCTTGAACGTCCAACACCTTGCCTCTTTGNGGGATGTGGTGGAGACCATCACCGGTGTGCGGCAGCAAGAAACCGTGCCCGATGATGTTGTGCGCCGGGCCGAACAGATAGAGCTGGTAGATATTCCGCCGGAACTGCTGCGCCAACGGCTGAGTGTGGGCAATGTGTATGCCAGCGACAAGGTTGATGCGGCACTGGCCAACTACTTCCGGCTGGGCAACCTGACGGCGTTGCGTGAACTGGCTCTGCTGTGGTTGGCAGACCGGGTCGAGGAGNGGNTGGCGCACTACCGCCAGAGCCACGGTATTGAAACCAGTTGGCCCACCAGGGAACGGGTGGTGGTGGGTTTGACCGGTGGACCCGAGNGGGAGTACCTGCTGCGCCGTGCCGCCCGGATCTTGAGCCGGGTCAGCGGAGGGGAGCTACTGGCTGTCCACGTGCCACGCTCCGACGGTGTGAGCGCGAGTGCCCCTGCGGCGTTGGAAACCCAACGCCAGCTCGTCACCGACCTTGGCGGGACCTACCACTCTGTAGGCGGCGATGACCCTGGGCAAGCACTGTTGGACTTCTCCCGCAATGTTGGCGCCACCCAAATTGTCATCGGGACTTCCCGGCGTAGACCTCTCCTGGGTGTTNTTGCANCGCCCGGAGTTGGTGCGATGGTGGTGCGCAACGCCGGTGACATCGATGTGCACATGGTCCCGCACCCTTTGGGTGCCACCACCAAGCGCCTGCGCAACCGTGGCGAGACGAACAAGAAGCGTGTGGCCGTAGGTTTTGTTTTGGCCGCTGTGTTGCCCATTGCCGTGCAAGTGGGCACAGGGCCTTTGAGCCTGCAAACCACCATGGTCATCCAACTGGCGGCAGCCATCGCCGTAGCTCTCATCGGGNGCCTGTGGCCAGCCGTCGTGGCAGCAGTCTGGGGAACGTTATTACTGAACTACTATTCTGCGCCGCCGGTGCGAACCCTGACCATCAACGACCCCGAAAATCTGCTGGCATTGGCTATCTTCTTGCTAGTGGCTGTGGCCGTGGCGCTCGCCGTCGACCAGTCCTCCCGGCGCTCGCGGGAGGCCATCCGGGCTGGGGCCGAGGCAGCAACGTTGAGTGAACTGGCCCGCGGCATCTTAGCCTCTCAAGACACCGTTCAAGTGTTCTTAGAACAGGTGCGGGAACACTTTGCCATGACTTCTGTGGTGCTCTTCAGTGGCAGTGGCAGCGATCTGTCCACCTGGCGTGCAGACGCTTCCGTGGGCGAAAATCCGCCGGCCACCCCGAATGATGCCCAGAACGTTGAGGAAATCTCTGAGCGGTGGGTTTTGGGCCTCAGCGGGCGGGTGCTACCGGCACGTGACCGCAGGCTGCTCAGTGCCTTTGGCGCTCACTTGATGGCACTGGAACAGCGGGAGGCGTTGACCCTGACACAACGGGAAAATATCCAGCTATCCCAAGATAATAAGATCCGCACCTCCGTGCTGCGGGCCGTTTCCNATGACCTGCGCACCNCCTTGGCTGGCATTAAACTCTCGGTGAGCAGCCTGCGCCAAACCGGGGTGAGCTTTAGTCCGGAGGACGAAGCGGAACTCTTGGCCACCATTGAGCATTACGCGGATAAAATGGACGCCCTAGTAGGCAACCTTTTAGACATGTCACGGCTCAGTGCGGAGATGGTCNAGCCCGTGAAAGGTCCTGTGACGTGGATAGAGGTACTGCCGGCGGCGCTGCACGGCATCCCGGCTGAGCGCATCCGCAGCGAAGTGCCCGCGAACATGCCACCCATCGAGGCTGATCCAGGTCTGCTTGAACGGGTCATCGCCAACATTGTTGAAAACGCGCTCAAGTATGCCCCGGACTCTTTCATCACGGTAGTGGGCTCCATCGGTGGCAGTGGTAGCTCCACCATCAACGGCCACCCGGCGAGCGAATTGCGCGTGGTTGACCACGGGAAGNGTGTCCCTGCCGCCAATGTCATTGATATGTTTCGGCCCTTCCAAAGGCTCGACGACGTTTCCTATGGTCCACAGGGTGGCACCGGCGTAGGACTGGGGCTGGCCGTGGCGAAAGGTTTCACCGAAATTATGGGTGGCGTGTTGGAAGCAGAANAAACTCCCGGCGGAGGATTGACCATGATTATCCGCATGCCGCTCTCTACCGGAATCGTGAGAACTCTTTGAGGAAGCAGCCATGACAACCGTTTTGATCGTTGATGACGAACCCCAGATCCTACGAGCCCTGCAAATCAACCTGCACGCCCACGGATACACGGTAGTGCCGGCCCACAACGGAACCACGGCGCTGGCGGCCGCTCAAACCCACCCGATTGACGTCGTCGTGCTTGATTTGGGGCTGCCTGACATGGACGGGTTGGAGGTGATCGCCGGTCTGCGCGGCTGGAGTGGTGTCCCTATCATTGTGCTTTCGGCCAGGCATGGCTCGCATGACAAGGTTGAGGCGCTCGACGCCGGCGCCGACGACTACGTGACAAAGCCGTTCGGGCTCGATGAATTACTGGCCAGGTTGCGGGCTGCGACGCGACGGGCCGGCCCGCAAAGTGCCGAACCGCTGGTTGAAACAGCTGAATTCACCGTGGACCTTGCCAACAAGTTGGTCCTGCGCGGCGGGGAGGCGGTGCGGATGACGCCCACCGAGTGGAATGTGCTAGAGCTTCTGGTGCGCAATCCGGGCCGTCTGGTCAGCCAACAGCAGATCCTCACCGATGTGTGGGGTCCGGCCTATGCGAAGGAAACCCACTACCTGAGGGTCTACATGGCACAATTACGGCGGAAATTGGAGCTGGACCCGGCCAACCCTGCCCACCTGCTCACCGAAGCAGGCATGGGATACCGTTTCGCGCCCTAACTATCCGCAAGCTTGCGGGAGTGGGGCGCCTCACAGAAAAATATGTGCCGTTTGGTAGCTATTGGTCATAAAGCAATTAGTAAGATTATGACTATGACAAAACGTTCCCCGCTGGCATTGGCGGTGCTTGCATTGCTGCTGGAAGCGCCGATGCACCCGTACCGCATGCAGCAACTGATCACGCTGCGGGGCAAGGACAAAGTTGTCAACGTTCACCAACGTGCCAGCCTGTACAGCACCATTGACAGGCTCACCCGCGAGGGCCTGATCCGCGTCGCCGAGGTAGAGCGTCATGGTGCCCGCCCAGAGCGTTCCGTCTATGAAATTTCCGACGCCGGACGCGCCACCGCTCACAGCTGGCTCACGGACATGTTGTCCATACCCAAGTATGGATTCCCGGAATTCCATGCGGCACTAGCTCATGCTCCGGTGCTTGAACCCAGCGAACTGGCCGGACTGTTGCGCAGCCGCCGGGATGCCGTGGCCGCTGAGGTTTCAACGCTTCAGCAGGAAATGGCAGCCGTGNGTGACTGCCTGCCCNGCATAGTTCTGCTGGATGCCGAGCTCATCATCCGCACCCGCGAAACCGAACTGGATTTCTTAGAAGGAGTCCTCACCGAATTGGACTCCGGAGCCATGACATGGAGCAGGGAATCTTTGACTGAACTCGCAGCAGCGAGCGAAGCGTCCCTGTAGCGGCAAGGCGGCGTGCCGCAGCACCTGGCCTGCCGCAGCACCTGGCCTGCCGAAATTTTCCCACCACAAATTTTGCACCACAGTTTTAACACCTCAATCTTGAAGGAAACCGTATGAAATCTGCCCCGCCCATTGGCAAGGCACGCACCTTCGCTCTGATCTCCTTATTTATGGCCTCGTTTATGGAGTTGCTCGATGCAACTATCGTCAACGTGGCCTTGCCANATATTGAACGGGCCTTGGGTGCCCACAATGCCCAGCTGCAGTGGATGGTGGCCTCCTACACGCTGGCCCTTGCAATCGGACTGATCACCGGCTCACGTCTGGGCGATATCTACGGTCGCAAGAAGATCTTCATCATCGGTTTGGTGGCGTTCACAGTGGCCTCCGTCTTGTGCGGTGCGGCCATGAACCCGGAGATGCTGATTGCTTCCCGAGCCCTGCAGGGCTTCGCCTCGGCCGCCATGATCCCGCAGGTGCTTTCGAGCTTGCAGGTCATGTACAAGCCTTCCGAACGTGCCGGTGCCATGGCTGGCTTCTCCGCACTTGCTGGCGTAGCAGCGGTCTCGGGTCCCATCCTTGGCGCCATCTTGACTGATGCCGACATCTTCGGATGGGGCTGGCGCACCATCTTCTTTGTGAACATCCCAGTGGGCATCTTCGCCGTGATCTGCGCCGTGAAGTTCGTCCCCGAATCCAAGGCGCCGAAGCGGCACAAACTGGATCTGTCCGGCGTCGTGATTCTGGCGGTGGGCATGTTGGCCATCCTCTACCCGCTGACCATGGGCCGGGAGGAAGGCTGGCCGCTGTGGACCTACCTGTCGATGGCATTCGGCGTGCTGGTACTGGCAAGCTTTGTGCTGCTACAGCGTCGGGAAGAAAAGCGTGGGGGCGAGCCGTTGGTGGCCGTGTCCTTGTTCAAGAGCCGCCCGTTCGCTGCAGGTATCGCCATGATGTTCTTGTTCTTCATCCCCATGAATGGCTTCTTCTTGATTCAGACCCTGTTCCTGCAGTTGGGCCTGGAATATCCCATCCTCAAGGCCGGGCTCACCATGATCCCGTTCTCCATCATGGTCCCCGTCCTAGCCGGTCTCTCCGCAGCAATTCTGGCACGCAAGATCGGCCGGGTAGTTCTGCAATTGGGCCCGTTGGTGGTTGCCCTGGGCTTTGTGGTGCTGATTTTCACCGTCCAAGCTGTCGGCGGAACAGTCACCCCGTGGCACCTCATTGCCGGACTAGCTTTGAGCGGCGCCGGCTTCGGCATGGTGGTGGCACCGGTAGGGATCTTCGTGCTCTCTGAAGTGCCCACCAAGTTTGCTGGCAGCGCGTCGGGCCTGTTCAACACCACCAGCCAGCTTGCTGGGGCACTAGGAGTGGCCATCATCGGCACCATTTTCTTCGACGCGCTCGAGGGCAGCGCCGGAACCAGTCAGTCCGCAGTGTTCATCGACGGCTTCACCTCAACCATGTGGATCATGGCCGGGNGTATGGTGCTGGCCGCCATTGCCGCCTCATTCCTGCCACGCTGGGCTTCCGAGTCTGACGTTGCACAGGATGCTCCGGCCACGTTGATCGAGGCCTAGATAACGGTCTAAGAAGCGCGGGTGGCGGATCCTGCCTTGCACTGTGCGGCTGCGGGTGTGGGAAGGGTATTCAAATTTGTGTACGGTGCCTGACGTAGTGTTAAGGCATGACTGATGCAACGCTGCCCGCTGGTACCGTGCTTGCTATTTGCCGGGTTCACCAGCTGGTCACCACAAAGACAGGGTTCGGTGTCACCGCCATTGATAAACGCGCCGTCCAAGGCCCTGTGAGCTTTCGCAAGTTTGGCGTGTTTGGCGATGTTCAGGGCGACACCGAACACCATGGCGGCCCGGATCAGGCTGTCTACGCCTATTCGCAGGAAGATGCTGACTACTGGAGTGCAGAGTTGGGCCGCCCCATCCCTGCGGGCCTCTTTGGTGAAAACCTGCGAACCCAAGGCGTTGCAACCAGCACTGCAGTGATCGGCACGCGCTGGCGGATAGGCAAAGCACTGCTGGAAGTTACCTCGCCCCGCGTCCCGTGCGCCACTTTTGGCGAACGCATGAATGAGCCGCAATGGGTCAAGCGCTTTACTCAGGCAGGGCTGGTGGGCGCCTATCTGAGAGTCCTGGAANAGGGCAAGGCTACTGCGNGGGACGCCGTGGTGGTTGAGCATGTGCCCGGGCACGGGATCACTGTGGGCAAGTTCTTCAGTGACCCCACGGCGGAGGACGTGCTGGAACTCCAACGGCTCGAAGCGAACGGGGAATTGAAGCTTTCCCAACACTTCTACAGCCGGTTCCCGAAGATTCTCCAGCAGGCTGCTTCGTCCCTCTGAGGGTCACACTGCATGTCCCTCTGAATGCGATCCGAAAGGGTGAGCGGACGGCGTGTGCCGAACCTCACTGGCCTGCAATGAGGTTCTTACTGTTCCGGGGCAGCGTATGCTCTACAATTTAAATATCCCCACTCCGGTATCTCCTTTTATTTTCTGCCCAATTTTTGAGGCAGGAGCCTGAAGTGTATGGGGCCCGCAAGATTTGTGCGGGCAAGTAGCGTTCATAGGGGATTGCCGGCAAAGAAACGCCATACGGTGTTGGTTTTTCAACACTGGCGGCCGTACCCACGGCGCGCACATGGCGCGAGATCCTGCCCGGGATGCCGAGTAGCGGCTGGATTTCCTCAATGCGGCAGNCTATGCCGCCTGGCCCTATGAATGAGGACTTCTTGACTATGCCCGAAAACTTGACTGAANACTTCCCCGCCGTGGAGGAAGAANATGAAATTACTTTCGCCGATATGGGCATTGACGGCCGCGTGCTGGCTGCCCTAAGCGACGTTGGCTACGAGAAGCCTTCCNCCATCCAGGCAGCAACCATCCCGCTGCTGCTCGAAGGCCGCGACGTTGTAGGCCTCGCTCAGACCGGTACCGGCAAGACGGCAGCTTTCGCCGTTCCCGCCCTGTCCCGCATGGCCGAGCTGATGGACCTCAACGGACCCACCAAGGACACCCAGATTCTGGTGCTGGCTCCGACCCGTGAATTGGCCCTGCAGGTGGCAGAGGCCTTCACCTCCTACGCCAAGCACATGGACAACTTCTCAGTTCTCCCCGTTTACGGCGGCTCGGCTTACGGTCCCCAGCTGGCTGGCCTGCGCCGCGGTGCGCAGGTTGTTGTCGGTACCNCCGGCCGCGTCATCGACCACCTCTCANAGGGCTCATTGGACCTGTCCAGGCTGCAGTACTTGGTTCTGGATGAGGCCGACGAAATGCTCCGTATGGGCTTCGCCGAGGACGTAGAAGNNATCCTGGCCGAGACCCCGAAGGAGAAGCAGGTTGCCCTCTTCTCCGCCACGATGCCTGGTGCGATCCGCCGTATCTCCAAGCAGTACCTGAATAACCCGGCCGAGGTCACGGTCAAGTCCAAGACCACCACCGGAGCAAACACTCGCCAGCGCTACCTGCAGGTCATGGGCCCGCACAAGCTTGACGCTTTGACCCGCGTGCTTGAAGTTGAAGAGTTCGAAGGCGTTATCGCGTTCGTGCGCACCAAGATGGCTACCGAAGACTTGGCTGATAAGTTGAAGGCACGTGGCTTCCAGGCCGCCGCCATCAACGGTGACATCCCGCAGCAACAGCGCGAGCGCACCATCGAGGCCCTCCGCAGCGGGAAAATCGATATCCTCGTCGCCACTGACGTCGCAGCCCGTGGCCTTGATGTTGAGCGCATCACTCACGTGATCAACTACGACATCCCGCACGACACCGAGTCCTATGTGCACCGCATTGGCCGTACGGGCCGTGCTGGCCGTTCAGGTGATGCAATCCTGTTCATGACCCCGCGCGAGAAGTACCTGCTGCGTGCCATCGAAAAGGCTACACGCCAGCCGGTGGACCAGATGCACCTGCCCTCTGCTGAGACCATCAACTCGCTGCGCCTGGGCAAGTTTGCAGAGAAGATCACCGAAACTCTGGCCAGCCAGGACGTTGCCAAGTTCCGCGACTTGATCGCCTCCTACGAGCAAGAGCACGATGTTCCGGCCTCAGAAATTGCCGCTGCCTTGGCTGTCATGGCTCAGGGCAAGCAGCCGTTGCTTGTCAACGATCTGCCGGCAGCGCCGGAATACCAGAAGAAGGAACGTGCTAAGGACGGTTTCGGTTCACGTGGGCCGACCCGCACCCTGACCGAAGGCAATGCCACCTACCGCATCTCGGTGGGCCGGCGCCAGCGCGTCATGCCAGGATCCATTGTTGGCGCCATTGCCAACGAAGGCGGACTGTCTTCTGCACAGATCGGCGGCATCGACATCCGCGCCGATCACACCTTGGTGGAATTGCCGGCAGAGCTGAGCAAGGACCAGTGGCGTGCACTGAGCAAGACCCGCATCAGCGGCGAGCTGATCAACCTCGAGCTGGACAAGGGCCGTCGCCCCTCCGGAGGANGCCACGGGCGCCCGTTCAAGGCTCGTGAAGAGCGCACTGATCGCGGTCAGGGCGGTTTCAAGAAGAAGTTCGACGGCGACCGCAGCGGCGGCTTCCGTGGTGGAGAACGCACCGCAGAGCGCAGCAACGACCGCGGCTTCAGCGCGGATCGTGGCGGACAGAGTCACACCGGTCACGGTGGTGGCGACCGCCGTCCCCGTCACGAAGGCGGACAGAATTTCAACAGCAAGGGCAAATGGTAATCACCATTAGCTAGGGCGGTAAAGGCCGGTTGCCTCACAGCGACCGGCCTTTTGTCTGTCATTTGCTGGCGAGGAACTGCATGTGACGCAATTCATCAACAATGCGTCAAAGAGGCGTTAGTCGTGGTATTTAATGGATTTTCTGACCGAATAACCATTGGTTTAAGGCGCAAATAGCCTCTCATTCGGTCCCGAGATCGGCTATCAGAATTCTCGATTTCACATACTGTAAAAGCACTGGTAGAGTATTTTCTCGTTGCCCCCTAGCTCAGTGGTAGAGCGCGTTCTTGGTAAGAACGAGGTCACCGGATCGATTCCGGTGGGGGCTCGCAAATGAGTAAGGCTCGTGTCAAGACGGTTTTGACCGGGGAGGCACGGGCTACTCTCATTATGGCGGCATAGCTCAGTTGGTTAGAGCGCACGACTCATAATCGTGAGGTCCCGAGATCGAGTCTCGGTGCCGCTACAAAGAATAAAGAACCCGCAGTCTTTGGTGAATTAGCCAGAGGGTGCGGGTTTTCTGTTTCTGGTGTGGGCTTGGGCCCAGCGGTCCCCGCAACTGCATCCGTCCACTGATGCATCCGGGCTCGTGTGGGGAACTGGCTGCCGCTTTCGCACCCTCCACAAAGACTCGTGGAGTAGGCTGCCACCAACAGCAGGCTCAAGCAGAGGGAGAAACTATGAACAAGGTTCTGATAGTTGGCGGACACGGAAAAATTGCGTTGTTACTGACTCCGCTTTTGAAGGCGGCCGGTATGGAAGTCACTGCCGTGGTTCGCAATCCAGCCCACATTGATGACGTGACGCACGCCGGGGCAACTCCGGTATTGCATGACATCGCAACCTCCTCAGTTGCTGAGCTCACCGATCTCTTTGCTGGACAGGACGCGGTTCTCTGGTCTGCAGGTGCTGGTGGGNGAAGCCCAGAGCGCACCTACGCTGTTGACCGTGACGCTGCGATTCGCTCCATGGATGCGGCAGCGGCCGCCGGGNTGGGCCGTTACATCATGGTCTCCTACTTGCGTGCGGGCCTCGATCATGGGGTGCCACCGGAGAACAGTTTCTTTGCCTACGCAGAAGCTAAAGCGGCAGCAGATGCGCATCTTCGCTCAAGCCAGTTAGCGTGGACCATTTTGGGCCCTGGTGCCTTGACCATGGAGGAACCCACGTCCCTGATCAACACAGCGTCAGCTGCTGAGCGTGATGCATCGGATTCCGGGAAGACCTCCCGGGCCAATGTTGCGCTCGTGGCCGCAGCTGTCTTGGCGCGCCCGGACACCATTTTGCGCACCATCGATNTTAGCGATGGCCAGATGCCAATCGAAGAGGCACTGGCCCCGTAAAGTTAATTTTGTGGAACAGCTCATATTGATCATCGGACTGCTTTTCGCTACTGTCCTGGCTGTAGGCCTCGGAGACAAGTGGAAGCTTCCTTATCCGGTGCTCATGCTGATCATGGCCGGGGCGCTGACCTTCATTCCAGGGTTCCCGGACCTGCGGATTAAACCAGCGCTAATCCTTCCTATTNTTNTGCCGCCGTTGTTGTTTGCCACGGCGCAAAAGAGCTCCTGGGCTGTCTTCCGTATCCGTTGGCGTACCATCGTGTTGCTTGCCGTAGCGCTTGTTACCGTATCAACGGTCGTGGTGGCAGGAGCCACCTGGCTGCTGATTCCCAGCATTGGCATCCCAGCGGCCATAGCACTCGGTGCCATGTGCGCACCGCCTGACCCTGTGGCCGTAGAGTCCATCGCGGGTCGAGTGCATATGCCGCGCAGGCTCATCACTGTCCTGCAAAGCGAAGGCTTGTTCAACGACGCCGCTGCCATCGTAATCTTTCAGGCTGCGGTTGCCAGTGCCATGGACGGGCAACCGTTCGGAGTGGGTGT
Organism: Arthrobacter polaris; assembly: GCF_021398215.1. Taxonomy (NCBI): domain Bacteria; kingdom Bacillati; phylum Actinomycetota; class Actinomycetes; order Micrococcales; family Micrococcaceae; genus Arthrobacter; species Arthrobacter polaris. Next base: position 3,036,468 of record NZ_CP071516.1, on the reverse strand, counting down.
CATCGGCAAGTTCCTTTTGGGTGCAGCCATCGCCATCGCCGTGGGTATGGTCATGGGTTGGGTGACGGGGCTGATCACCAGGCTCATCTCTTCCTCTGTAGCACGTAGTGCGGTGACGTTGGTGGTGCCGTTTGCCGCGTACATCTTGGCCGAGGAGGTGCACGCCTCGGGTGTTATTGCCGTTGTTGTCACAGCCTTGGAGATCAAGCGCCACGCACGCGCGGAGGATGCCACCGAGCGTGTCACCCGCGCCGCTNTTTGGGACGTTGTAGAGCTGCTCGCTACAGGGCTCGCCTTTGGTCTGGTGGGGCTAGAAGTGCGCGAGGTCATCAGGTCCGAAGGCGCTGATATTTTGGCCATGCTTCCCTTGGCCATCGGCATCAGTGTTCTGGTCATCGTGGTCAGGTTTNTGTGGTTCGTGATCTTGGCACTTCTCTCGAGAGGGAACGTGGGCGACCTGCCGCCCACTAGCTTCAAGGACGTGGTGATCCTTTCCTGGTGCGGCATGCGTGGGTTGGCAACGCTCGCGCTGGCGTTGGCCCTGCCCACAGTGTTGCCCACAGGGGCGGAGTTTCCGGCACGGCATGAAATTATCGTGGTGGCCTGCGCCGTCCTGTTGACAACGCTCGTGTTGCCGGGGCTGACTTTGCCGTGGCTCATGCGTGTTTTGAAGGCTACTGACGACGGAACAGAGGAGCGCGAGGCAGCCAAGGTTCTGGCCTTGCGTGCCCAGGAAGCAGCCATTGCTGCGCTGCGAGACCATGAGCTGATTAAGAACGTGCCGCCAGAAAAGCTCCAAGTGGTGAAGNAGAAAATGCGGCGACTGCACGCCGAGCTGCTTGATGGCAGTCTGAAANACGAAAGTCTGGATGATCGACGACGTCGTGGCAGGGAATTAGCCATTACTGTCCAAACCATCGCCTTGGATGCGGCCAGGACTGAAGTGCTCAGTGCCCGCAACGAGCCAGATGCAGATCCTGAGGTTGTTGACAGGGTGTTGCGGCAGCTGGACCTGCGCACCATGATCATGCCAGAGCCCTAGAATGAGATATAAATTTCACATGGTGAGAAAATGGTGTAATTGTCCAGCGGAAGTGCCAAAGCATTGTGGAATGGCACAGGGCGCCAGCAAGGATTGCCGTATACGGTAGAAGTATGTCTACCACTGTTGGCGACGAAGCCGCCTCCGCACCTGTCCGCACCCGCAACATCCCTGCCGAGATCGCCCGTTCGTGGCTACTCGTTCCCGCAACGCGTCCGGAGATTNTTGACGAATCCGCCGCATCGCGCGCGGATGCTGTTGTGTTGGATATCGAAGATGCAGTGGATCCCAAGAAGAAGGACGCGGCCCGTGCCGACGTCATCGAATGGCTGCGTAACGGCGGCAAGGCGTGGGTCCGCATCAACGACGTTCACTCGAAGTTCTGGGCAGATGACGTTGCAGAACTCCGCAACACTCCCGGCTTGCTGGGTGTGATGCTCGCCAAGACCGAGAACGCTGAACAGGTCAAAGAAACATACCACCGCCTTGACGGCAAAACCCGCGTCCTGGCCCTCGTTGAATCAGCCCTCGGCATCGAGGAAGCTAATAACATCGCCCGCGCAGAAGGAGCCTTCCGGCTCGCCTTCGGCTCCGGGGACTTCCGCCGCGACACGGGCATGTCCGCAGACCGCGAAGCCATGGCCTACNCCCGCGCCAAGCTTGTTGTCGCCAGCCGCGTGGGCAACCTGCCGGGCCCCATCGACGGTCCCACGGTGGGAACCAGCCACCCCATCCTGCGCGAACAGTCGGCCATCACCGTCTCCATGGGCATGACCGGCAAGTTGTGCCTGGCCATCGACCAGACCAATATCATCAACGAGGTCATCAGCCCCACACCCACGGACGTTGCTTGGGCTACGGACTTCATGGCTGATTTCAAGGAACGCGGTGGCGTCATCCGCGACGGCTCCGACCTGCCGCGCCTGGGCCGTGCCGAANAGATCATGAAACTGGCTGTGGCCTACGGCGTACAGCCCGCGCTCTAACACTTCTGGTGACGGATGTGCCCGAGGCCGTGGCCAGTTCAATGCTGGTTCACGGCGTCTCATGGGATCCAGCCGGGCCCGCACTGGCCTTGACTACGGACGGCGGCGGTGTCCGGCTTCCGCTTGTGCCCGGGCAATGGCTGAGGTTCAAGGCCCTTGCCGGTGTTGGCGTGCCAGCGCGGTATTGCCTCGGGTATACAACCGTGCAAGGTCCCGAAGAGTCACAACACTACCGTTGCCCCACCGGGNCAGGAGCTGAACGTGGTTTTCAGTGTGGGGCGTGCTTTGCCAAGGACGAGCTGCGATACATGCACGACTTTCATCGCAGCGGTATCGCTCCAGCTGGGATGCGCAGATATTTGGCACAGCCGCACTGGCTTTATGTTGCCACCTTTGCTGATGGCACAACCAAAGTAGGGACGGCCTCGCAGCGCAGCAAGTGGAGCCGTCTGGCTGACCAAGGCGCCATTGCGGCCCAATATGTGGCCCGTGCGCAGGACGGCTCCGTGGTGCGGTTGCTCGAGGACATGGTCTCAAAGGGCCTTGGCGTGACACAGTTTGTGCGCGCAGCAAACAAATCAGCCGCCCTGCTGTCTCCCCGGCCCACGGCGGATCTGGGCGAACGTAATCAGGGCGTTGCCGCTGGCGTGCGTGACTTGCTTGACGAACAGACGCTAGCGGGATTCGAAACCATCACTGAGACGTGGGAAGGTAGTAGTNTTTCCGCCGCAATCAGCGTTGACGGGCAGAGGATTGCATATCCGCAGCCGCTGGACTCGNGGGCGCACGGGATGCGGCTGGATTCGATGCTGNGGGCCAACGCCCTAGTGGTGCTCGACGGCGTCGATGTCGCCTGTGTTGTCGACCTTGGCACTCTCAAGGGCCACAAAATCTCTCTGGGTGAGTATGTGACGGAGATCCCGGCCTTGCAAGAATCACTCTTTTAACGGCGGGTCCCTCGGCCGCTAGCGTCTACCAGCCTCCCAAAACTCGCTTCTCCCCAGCCGCTCCCACCGCTCGCAAGCTCACGGCGGGCCCCACGCGGCCGTGGGCCCACTCGGGTCCCTCGGCCGGTAGCGTCTACCAGCCTCCCAAAACTCGCTTCTCCCCAGCCGCTCCCACCGCTCGCAAGCTCACGGCGGGCCCCACGCGGCCGTGGGCCCACTCGGGTCCCTCGGCCGGTAGCCTCTACCAGCCTCCCAAAACTCGCTTCGCTCGCTTCGGGTCCCTCGGCCGGTAGACTGGGGTGTGCTTAACGACTTCTGGGAAACCGCTCCGACCGGCTACAAATACGCTGTTNTTGCAGGCATGGGCCTGACTTTCATTGGCATTGTGATCATTGTGATGGGTGCGATCACCTCCACCGCAGCAATGACCTATATCGCCCTGCCGTTCATCGGCGTTGGACTTNTGGCGCATATGGCGTCTTTGGGCTTGCGCGGACGCAATATCCGCAAGGAGCTCAAGGCTGCAGAAGCGCGTATTAAGGCTGCCGAGGAGCACAAGGCCTAAAGAAAGCCGACCGCGCGTTTCATGCGGGGATCAGGTAGCGATGACGTGCCGAAGTGGCCGTGACTTGTGAAGTTAGGATTTTCCCAGCCCCGCCATGCCGGCACATCCGCTGTGCCAGCCTCAGTGCTGTGCCGGATCGGGNGTTGCCGTGGCGCTACGCAGCGTCCATAGGCACATCAGGGACGCCCCTAGCATGAGCACAACGCTGACCATGGCAACAGTCCCTGATCCTGAATCAAAGGCGTGCTTGGCTGAATCCAGTAGTGCCGCACCTTGCTTGGGAGGCAGAGCGCTGGCAACATCGATGGCGCCACCGAGTGTCTGTGAGGCGGAGTTACGGTCAGCCGCGGATATCCCTGCCGGAACCACAACATGGAGCCTGTACGCCGCAGCCAGGACGCTGCCCAATACGGCTGTTCCTAACACTGAACCCACCTCGTAGGCAGTCTCAGAGATTGCCGACGCCGCGCCGGCCTTGGCTGGAGGGGCAGCGGAAAGAATCAGATCGTTAGAAATGGTTTCAGCCATGCCCACACCGGCACCCAAGACAACAAACGCCGCAATGATGCCAGCCACGGACCCATCAGTGTTTAGCCAAACAATCATGAAGGCAGAGGCATTGAGTAACAGACCGCCTGCAACTAGCCATGACGGGCGGAAACGGTTGGCTAAGGAGGCTGCCAATAGTCCCGAGACAATGGTGACTGCCAGGCCGGGGACCAGAACATAGGCCGCGTGGGTGGGNGAAAGCCCNACCACCAGCTGCAAGTGCTGGGTGATGAAATATAAGAATCCAACGAGGGCGAAGATGCTCAACAGGTTGGCGCTTACGCTGCCGCTGAAAACGGGATTCTTGAACAGTGACACATCCATCATGGGATTCTCGCGGCGCAGCTGGCGGCGAACAAATAAAGTTCCCAGAGTGATGCCTGTAACTATCAGCACCACATTGATGACGGAGAAGCCCGATTGGGCAATTTCTTTGATACCGAAAATTGTGGGAACCATGGCGCCGAAGGACAGCAGAATGCTCCATAGATCAATCTTGCCTGGGGACGGGTCCTTGGATTCTGGTACAAAGATGGGTGCAAGGATCAGCAGCGGGATCAAAACAGGCACGGACATCAAGAACACTGCGCCCCACCAGAAATGCTCCAAGATGAAGCCACCCACAATGGGACCTAGTGCTGCTCCGCCGGAGAAGCCGGCCGCCCAGATGGCGATGGCCTTGCGGCGCTGAGCCGGGTGCAGGAACAAATTCCGGATCAGCGACAGCGTTGACGGCATGAGCATGGCGCCGAAGAGGCCAAGCAGTGCCCGGTAGCCGATGAGAGCCCCGGCGTTGGGGGCAAAGGCAGCAAANACCGAGACAATGGCGAATCCGGTGCTGCCGATCAACAGCAGTTTACGGCGGCCAAACTTATCGGCAAGGCTACCCATCGGCACCAGCAAAGCAGCCAGGACCAGCGGGTACACGTCAATGATCCACAGCAGTTCCGAGGCTGACGGAATCAGCGCCAACGAAATCGACGGGATAGCGAAACTCAGCACCGTGTTATCTACCGAAACGAGCAAAACAGGCAGCATAAGAACAGCCAGGGCTACCCAGGTACGGACGCCTGCGCGTGGTGTGGTCTCGGGCAGACCGGTTGTGGGAGTGCTTAGTGATAACGCCATGTTAACTAGTGTAAACCGTCCGGCCGGTTTAGTGTACCGTCTGGACGGTGCACTCCGTCACTTCTTGTAGGGTGGACTAATGACTACAAAACCCTCAGCACGCGACCGGGTTCTTTCAGCTTATGAGGAACTCCTGATCAGTGACGGTCCGCGCGCAGCCACCCTAGAAGCCGTTGCCACCGCAGCAGGCGTCTCCAAGGGAGGCCTGCTCTACCACTTCAAGAGTAAAGAAGCCCTCACAGAAGGGCTCCTCGCCAAACTGAGTGAATACGCTGAGCAGGACTTCGCTGCCATGGCTCAGGACCCGCAAGGCTGTGCCAGCTACTACGTGCGGACGAGCGTTNTTGGTGGCACACCGTTTGACCGGACAATTGTTGCCGCTCACCGCCTCATTCAAAGCGATGACGACACCGTGAGGCACGCTTTCGCGCAGCTGCATGCACGGTGGCTTGAGTTGATCCTGAGTGACATTGGTGATCCGGCAGTGGCCCGGGCGGTGATGCTCTTAGGCGATGGACTGTATTACAACGCGGTCCTTNTTGGGTTTCCCTCCGGCGTGAATAATCAGGCGGAGCATCAAGAAAGTATGGACGTTGATTCGCTTCTGGCCATCGTAGAGAAAATGCGGTCCGGCACGCGGGCCTAGTGTGCCCTCAAGCTCATCCGGGCTATAGGCTTAAGCCCATGAGTATCAATCCCGAGCTGCAGGGACGCAGCTACCAGTTACGCGAAATCTACAGTGTTGGCAGGNAGTCCATTCGGGATTTCGCCAGAGCCGTCAAGGCAAGCAATACGGCCCATTTTGAGGTTGCTGCAGCCCACGCCTTGGGGCATGCTGACCTTGTGGCGCCTCCCACCTACGCCATCATTGTGGCCCAACGCGCGGATGCGTTGTTGATCAACGACCCCGAATCAGGCATCGACTTCTCCCGCGTGGTGCACGCCGAGCAGCGCTTCACCCATCACCGGACCATAATTGCCGGCGATGAATTGCTCGCTGAACTGCATGTGGACACCGTTCGAGGCATGGGTGGTGGTGCCATGATCACCACCCGTGCCGAAATTTCAACGGTCGACGGCGAGGCTGTCGCCACCACCGTGTCAGCCATCTTGGTGCGCGGAGAGGGACAGTAATGACACAGACACAGATCAACTTTGCAGATTTGGCCGTGGGTACCGAAATCGGTTCACGCACTATCGAGATCTCCCGCGCAGACCTCGTTAAGTATGCTGGCGCCTCCGGGGACTTCAACCCGATTCACTGGAACGACCGTTTTGCCCGTGATGTCGAACTTCCCGGGGTCATCGCCCACGGCATGTTCACCATGNGGGCGGCAGTGCAGTTGGTGACCGATTGGGTTGGCGACCCGGCCGCCGTTATCTCTTATGGCACACGTTTCACCAAGCCCGTACCCGTCGCCGATCTTGACGACGAGCCGGGTGCCATTGTTGGTGTGAGCGGTGTTGTGGGTGCGCTGGATTCCGACGCCGGGACTGCACGAATTGATTTAACTGTCACCTTGGGCGGGCAGAAAGTCTTGGTCAAGGCGCAGGCCACGGTCCGTCTGGCGTGAGCCAGGTCAACGCCTGGCGTAACGGTGTTTTCACTGCTTACGCCGGTTCAGGGCTGATCTTTGCTAGCTGGGTTTCCCGCATTCCCGCCATCCGCGATGACCTGACCCTGACTCCAGGCCAAGTCGGGCTCATGCTGCTGTGCATGTCGCTGGGTTCCTTTGTTTCAGTCGCCGCTTCCGGGCTGATTGTGCTGCGCCTTGGCTCAAAACTGACGTCCCGGCTGGGCAGTGTCATCNAAGCCGTGGGAGTGATCATCATGGGGCTGGGAGCCACGGTGTTTTCGGATGCGTTGGTTGTGGGTTCCGGGCTGGTCTTGGTGGGGCTGGGGACAGGCAGTTGGAACACGTCCTCGAACATTGAGGGTGCGGCTGTTGAACGAGCGTTGGGACGGCACATTATGCCGCGCCTGCACGGTTCGTTCAGTATTGGCACCGTGGTAGGTGCTGGTGTTGGCGCACTCGCCGCTTCACTGCACGTTCCTGTGGCGATCCACCTCTCGGTAATCGCCATTATTGTGTGCCTTGCCGTGCTCATCGGCACCGGCTATTACCAGGCTGACAAGCTCTCTTCCACCGGCTCCATGGTGGATGTAGGAGATTCCGGGNCGGTACCTGGCACAGGTCCCATTCCGGTCATCACAGACAAAAGTTCTGCCAGTCACAATACTGCGAAGGCGGCAGCGGCCAAGAGCACAGGCAAGGCCAAGATCGCTGCTGCTTGGCGTGATCCGCGCACGTTGATGCTGGGCGCCATGGTCCTGGGGCTGGGTCTAGCAGAAGGTGCCGCTGGAGACTGGGTGGCATTGGCCATGGTTGATGGATACAGCTCCACGGCCGCCATTGGGGCTATTGGATACGGCATTNTTGTGTCCGCTATGACAATTGGCCGTTTTGCCGGAACAGTGGTCTTGGACAAGTACGGCCGTGTCATCGTCTTGCGTGTTGGTGCGGCTCTGGCGATCATTGGCCTGGGTCTATTTGTCTTCGCTGCCTCGACGGAGATGGCGTTGGCCGCACTGGTGCTCTGGGGCCTTGGCTCAGCATTGGGCTTCCCCGTGGCCATGTCCGCTGCCTCCGATGACCCGGAGCAAGCCGCCGCACGGGTGTCGGTGGTGTCCACCGTGGGCTACGGCGCGTTCCTGGGTGGCCCGCCGCTGCTGGGGCTCCTAGCCGAGCACGTAGGTGTGCTGCATTCCTTGCTTGCCGTGCTGGTGATGCTGGTTGTGGCTTTCTTCCTCACACCTGTTGTGCGCAAGCCGAAATACTTGGAGAACGTAGCTGTGATCTCACTACACGCCAGCCCTGTCACCTCACGCGATGACACGATGCCCACACGCGATAGTCTGGAATTGTGAATGAGCAAAATTCCTCAGTACCCTGACAACCCTCGCAGTGGGCGGGCCCGCCCGTAAATTTGTTGTGGGCACCACGGAGGATCAAATCGTTGCTGCCGTCAGGGCAGCGGACAGCGCCGATGAGCCGCTGCTGATACTTGGCGGAGGCTCCAACCTGGTTGTTGCGGATGAGGGCTTTGCTGGTACAGTCCTGCAGATTGCCAACCGAGGGTACCAAATCAATTCACAGGATACCTGTGGTGGTGCCTCGGTAGTTGTTCAAGCCGGCCACAACTGGGATGACTTTGTGCACCAAAGTGTTTTACACGCCTGGAGCGGCATCGAAGCGCTCTCTGGAATTCCCGGCAGCGCAGGAGCTACCCCTGTGCAAAACGTGGGTGCCTACGGCTGCGAAGTCGCTGAAACCATTGCCGCAGTGCGCACTTGGGATCGGCAGAAGAATGCTATCCACACCTTCACCAACCACGAACTCAAATTCGGCTACCGCAACTCTCTGCTCAAGGCCACCACGCTCAACGGCTCCCCGCGCTATGTAGTCCTCAGTGTTGATTTCCAGCTTTTGCTGGGACGAATGAGTGCACCCATTAAATACGCGGAGTTGGCTCGCCGCCTCGACGTTGAAGTCGGCAAGCGCGCCAATTCTCTCGACGTCCGCCGCACCGTCCTGGCTCTGCGCGCCTCCAAAGGTATGGTCTTGGACCTTTCGGATCGGGACACTTTCTCCACAGGTTCCTTCTTCACCAACCCCATCGTCACCTCTGAGGTTGCAGCGGCACTGCCTGAGAACGCTCCGCGTTGGCCAGTAGGGGAGCTGGTGAAACTCAGCGCCGCCTGGCTGATTGAACACGCCGGTTTCGTCAAAGGGTTCGGCCTAGCAGGTGAGCTAACGGATGCGATGGAGCCCTCCGGGACCGCAGCACGCGCATCCCTGTCCACCAAGCACACCCTCGCCATCACAAACCGTGGCGGGGCCAGTACCGAAGACATCTTGGCGATTGCCCGAACGGTGCGCGACGGCGTGGTGCGTGAGTTTGGCATTGCCATGGTCCCGGAACCAGTGCTTGTGGGCTGCACGCTGTAGTCCACAGACTCTCCCGCGAGCCTGTGGGCCCATCCAACCGCTCCCGCGACTACCTACTCCCACGACTTGCGCGATCGGGTAGCTGCGATTTCTCTCAACTTATGCGCTGGACCTACCCTTGGATGCCGTGCATAACCACTGATGCGCAGGGCCCGCGGATGGCTACCGCGCATAAGTTAGCACTATTTCAGCTTGCCCCTACCTCGGTAGGGGGCAAGACGGCTCTCAGGTGTGATGTGCTACGCCGTGAATCTTCCTAGTGTTAATGAAAGATTCAGTTTTTCTATTCTCTGGCGCTTCCTTCGGAGCGCGCCAGTACGAGGAGCCCCATGTCGTCGGCAACACTTGATAGCCCGGATGTATTGGACGAGAGCGCTGTTCTCACCAAACCGGCCAGAAAACGCCCGGCACGCGACCGCCACGTCACGGATTTTATCCAATTGTGTGAGCAGGTGCGGGCCACCGGCCTCATGGATCGGGACGTCAAATGGTACATAGTGCGCATTGTGCGCCAGAGCATTGGCTATTTGGCCGTCTTGACGCTGTTCCTGACCCTGGGGCAGAGCTGGTGGCAGTTGATCACGGCAGTGCTTTTCGCCTTCATGTGTACGCAGACCGCCTTTATCTCGCATGACGCCGCCCACCGTCAGGTGTTTGCCTCCGCANAANAGAACGCCTGGCTGGCTCGTATTGCCGGTAACCTCTTTGTTGGATTGAGCTACGGCTGGTGGATGAACAAGCACGGTAAGCACCACCTGAACCCGAACAAGATTGGTGTCGACGGCGACATTGATCCCGGTGCGCTGGTGTTTGATCCTGACAGCGCTGCCAAGCGCAAGGGCTTCGCCAAGTGGTTCGCCAAGCGCCAAGGCTACTTCTTCTTCCCGCTGCTGACTCTTGCTGCGCTGGATCTTCACATCGCCGCCGTTGGCCGGGTGCTTGACCGCAAGCAGATTGTTCCGCAGCGCAAGACTGAGATCGCCATGCTGGTTGTGCGCCTCATCATCCTGCCAGCTTTCACTATTTGGTTCCTTGGCTGGGCCATTGGTTTGGCTTTCATCGCCGCTCAGGTCATGGCATTGGGCCTGTACATGGGTGGCTCGTTCGCCCCGAACCACAAGGGCATGCCGCTGGTTCCCAAAGATGTGAAGATCGACTTCATGCGTCGCCAGACCCTCATGAGCCGTAACATCACCGGTGGCAAATGGGTTGATGTTGCCATGGGCGGGCTAAACTACCAGATTGAGCACCACCTGTTCCCGACCATGTCCTCCAGGAATCTCCGGGCCGTTCAGCCCATGGTTCGCCAGTACTGCGCCGAGCGCAACATCGCCTACACCGAAACCACGCTGGGTCAGTCATACATGATCGTCATGAAGTACCTGAACCGTGTAGGTCTGGGTCAGCGTGACCCGTTCGAATGCCCCATCACGGCAAATATGCGTTCGGCCCGCTGAGGCAAGCGCTAGATTGAGTGCATGAGCGTTAGCGTTACTCCTGCCACACTCGCCTTGCTGCGACTACACAGCCAAGGGATCCTCCCAACGTCCACCAAGCCCATCCCGGGCCTGGTGGACGTTGTGCGTTCACTGACGGCATTGCAGGGACAGGATTTCCCAGGTGCCCTGTGGTCGATCGGTCTGCGGGTGCCTGGCAGCACGCGCGCAGACGTGGAAGCAGCATTCAACCGTGGTGAGATGGTCCGCTCTTGGCCCNTGCGCGGCACCCTCCACGTCACTGTTGCCGAAGACCTAGGCTGGATCCTCTCGCTGACACGTGAACGGATGCTCTCGAGCATGACTGCCCGCCACCGCCAGCTGGAGATTACCGGGCCGGACCTTGATCAGGTACGCAGCATTGCCCTTGGACTGTTGGAGCAATTCGGGACGGGCAGCAGGGCCGGGCAGGCGGAGGCGCGCAGCGCATGTGGGAGGGCCACTCGGGACGAGCTGTTTGCCGCGTTTGAGGCGGCGGGCCAGCGCACCAGAGCCCAGCGCGGAATCCACCTGCTGTGGCTGCTGTGCACCGAGGGAACTTTGGTGCAGGGTCCCATCAGGACCAATGCTGGCACAGGCAAGACCCAGTTCTTTGTGAGTACGAAGACGTGGATCAAGAATCCTCGCGTGCTGGTGCGTGAGGAGGCTCTGGCCGAGCTGACCTTGCGTTATTTTCGTGGCCATGGGCCAGCAACTATCAAGGACTTTGCGTGGTGGGCGAAACTGACGCTCAAAGACATCAACACCGCTCTGGAGCAGGTCAAAAGCCAGCTTGCCACCCTTGAATGCAATGGATCACTCTACTGGCTGGCCCCGGAAACCGCAGAACTGCTCGGTGGACAGGCGCCAGTCCAGAGATTTTCAGGAGCCCGCACGTTGCTGCTCCTGCCGNGGCTCGACGAGTATCTACTGGGCTACACGGACCGTAGTGCGTCCTTGGCCGCACACCACGCTTCACTGATAGTTCCGGGAGGCAACGGANTGTTCAAGGCCACCGTTGTGGCTGGAGGACAGGTGGTCGGCACGTGGCGCAAAGCCCAAGGTGCCCAGGAANAACAAAGTGAACTGGCCGGCGTCGTGCATCCAGAGCTCTTTGGTGAGCTCAGCCCGAGCCAAGGCAAGGCCCTTGCGAATCAGGCGGCCGCCCATGCTAGGTGGTTGAGCCTGCCGGGACTCACCTGGTGCGGACAGGGCCAACCACCAGTGGGTTAGAGCGTGCCGGTGGCGATTTTCAGCATGCGGCGCAGCGGCTCGGCGGCACCCCAGAGGAGCTGATCGCCCACGGTGAACGCGCTGATGTACTCCGGGCCCATTTCCATCTTGCGGATACGGCCTACAGGAATGTCCAGGGTGCCAGAGGCTGCCACGGGNGTCAGATCCGCCATGGAAGCTTCCTTGGTGTTGGGTATCACCTTGGCCCACTGGTTGTCGTTGGCCAGCAGCGATTCGATCTCGGCGACGCTCAGGTCCTCACGGAGTTTGAGGGTCAGAGCCTGAGAGTGGGAGCGCATGGCGCCGATGCGCACGCAGAGCCCGTCCATGATGATCTGGTTTTCAGCGGTGGTACCCAGGATTTTATTGGTTTCAACCCCGGCCTTCCACTCTTCCTTGGACTGGCCATTGCCCAAATCAGCATCGATCCAGGGGATCAACGATCCTGCCAAGGGCACGCCGAACTGGCTGGAGTCCACGCCTTCTCGCTGATGGGCCAGGACCTTACGGTCAATTTCCAAGATGGCCGACGCCGGGTTGTCCAGTTCGCTGGCGACCTCAGAGTTCAGTGTGCCGAACTGGTTTAATAGCTCACGCATATGGCGGGCACCGCCACCGGAGGCCGCCTGGTACGTCATGGACGTGCCCCACTGAACCAGGTTGTTNTTGAACAGTCCGCCCAGTCCCATGAGCATGCAGGAGACAGTGCAGTTACCGCCAACGAAGTCCTTGGTGCCATTGGCCAGACCGGCGTCAATGACATCGCGATTGATGGGGTCAAGGACAATGATGGAATCGTTGTTCATACGCAGTGTTGAGGCGGCATCTAGCCACAGGCCATTCCAGCCGCGGTTGCGTAGCTCGGTGTGGACCTGGCTCGTGTAGTCCCCGCCCTGGGCGGTGACAATAATGGGAAGTTTGGCCAGAGTGTCAATGTCAAAGGCGTCTTCAAGCTTGCCAGCATCGCCAGCGCCCGTCATAGCAGGNGCAGCTCCGCCAGCGTTTGAGGTGGAGAAGAAGACGGGGTTGATATCGCCGAAGTCGCCTTCGTCCTGCATACGCTGCAGCAGAACGGAACCGACCATGCCGCGCCAGCCGACAAGGCCGACGGAAGGAACACTGTTATTGGTCATGGTTCTAGTTTAGTAGGGCGGGGCAAATTGGTTGAAGTTCGTTTCACAGAGTGAACGCCAAATGCCTGGCCGGGGTCGCAGGAGCTATTCAGTGGGGCGTGGCCCCGCCACTTGCCCAGGGTTGCCGCTTTGGCTTCTTTGATCAGATCCAAGGCTGCGGCTATCAGGAAAAACTAAACGTCAAGATGATGAGCGCAAAGACCGCAATGCCAATCCCTTCATGACCCACCGGAGCCTTCATTTGCCTTGAACTGATACCGGCGATAATGGCCCAGCACCGAGGTGAGAGGAATAATGCCGCCACTTTCGGCACCGTATTCTTTGGCCAAGTAGCTATAGAGATTGCCATCTGCGGCTTGGACAAGGATCCGTTGCTCGCCATTGGCCACGGCCTGTTCATGCTCAGATTGGGCAGCCTCCTCACGCAGCATCTGCTCAAAGCCGGGTTTCCGGTAGCAATACTTGCTGGACCGAAACGCCATGGTGCTACCTTTGCGGGCAGAGGCCGTTAGCAGAGCCTATTCGGGTGAAAACTCGGTTTCGCCCTTGGCCCACAGGGTCATCCTGTACTCGGTGCCGTTCTTTGCTGTGTGCCACCCNTCCTTGGGCGTGGCGCCCCGGAACGACCACTCAGGCCCCAAAGCAGGTGCCTGTGTATCACCTGAGGCATCCGTGTTGATGACGGTGACAACAGCCACGTTGCAATGTTCTTTGACCTGCTCAAAACCNNTGCCCACCCCAATGACCCACACCTCGTTGCCACCGGGNGAGAACTGGGCTTCAACCAGCGCCTCTTCCACCGAGTCAAGCACGACGGCGCCCCTGGCCTCAGGCATGTCAGCCCACCCNTGCTGGCGGGTCACCACAATGTTGGTGCGGTCAGGCAGGGGNNCGGAACTCTCCGGGAACGAGTCCCACGTTTTGCGGCCCATGACCACGGGATGACCCAAGGTGACCCGCTTGAAGTGGGCCAGATCCTCAGGGAGGTGCCACGGCATGCCGCCGTCTGCCCCAATCACGCCCCGATTGGTCTGTGCCCAGATCATGCCCACTATGGGCTGGCTGAAACGGTAGGTTGCGGGCGTGGAGGGTGTCTCACTCATACAGCAATCGGCGCCTTAATCGCGGGGTGGTGCTGGTAGTCGACCAGCTCGAAATCCTCGAAAGCATACTCGAAAATCGAGTCCGGTTTGCGGGCGAACGTCAGCTTCGGGTACGGGTACGGTTCGCGGGAGAGCTGCTCGGCAACCTGGTTGAGATGGTCCTCGTAGATGTGCACGTCACCGCCGGTCCAAATAAATTCGCCAGCCTCCATACCCAATTGCTGTGCCATCATCATGGTCAGCAGCGCGTAGGAGGCGATGTTGAACGGCACGCCCAAGAAGGTGTCCGCGGAACGCTGGTACAGCTGGCAGCTGAGTTTGCCGCGGCCATCTTCTGTTGGTTGAACATAGAACTGGAAGAAAGCATGGCACGGCGGCAGAGCCATGTTCTTTAGCTCGCCCACATTCCAGGCCGAGACAATGTGCCGGCGAGAGTCCGGGTTGTTTCGCAAGGACTCCATGACTTGTGAGATCTGATCGATGTGTTCGCCGTCTGGGGTGGGCCACGAGCGCCACTGGACACCGTAGACAGGACCCAACTCGCCGTCGTGGTCCGCCCACTCGTTCCAGATCTTCACACCATTTTCCTGCAGCCAGCGCACATTTGAGTCCCCGCGCAAGAACCACAGCAGCTCCATGGCAACAGACTTGAAATGCACGCGCTTGGTGGTGATCAGCGGGAAGCTCTCGGAGAGGTCAAAGCGCAGCTGGCGGCCAAANACACTCCGTGTGCCAGTACCCGTGCGGTCCGCTTTCGCGGTGCCATTGGCTAGTACGTCGCGGAGCAGGTCCTCGTACGGGGTCAAAATAGTCACGCGCACCAGTCTACTTCGAGTTAGCCCGCTGGTTAATTCGCCCTTGAATCAGTGAGATCAGCGTCTTTCCGTCCAGTCCTGCCCGTTCGCCCTCATCCAATAGCTGCTCCACGGCGGCCATCACCGCCAACCCATTGCGCACCGGTGCTGGCTGTAGCTGCTCTGACTCCGTGGCCGGTGGGCCGTGTTGCGCGGGGCCAGTGACACCGGCAACCACCGTGCCCTGCCGGCGGTTGGTGGTGAGAACTCCGGCGGCTTCAAGTTCCTTGTACGCCCGGGCCACTGTTCCGGCAGCCAGGCCAAGGTCACCGGCTAAGCTGCGGACGGTGGGCAGCCGGGTTCCCGGTGGCAACTCGCCCACGGCAATGAGCGAGGCGATTTGGGTTTGTACTTGTTCGTACGGTGGGGTTGCAGTCCCCAAATCAATGATGATGTGCGCTTCCATCGGCGCTACTTGCTCAGTTTAGTGTTGGGCGGATGCGGTGTGGATGCTGGCGGCGGCAGGAAATCCTTGGGCGTGAAGTTGCGGACTGGATAGACCAATAANAGGGCTGATATGACTATGGCTAGCGCAGTGAGGATCGTGAAGTTGGGCGCAGGTGCCAGTGGATTGGCCGGTCCTTCGGAGGGAACACCNAGCAATATGGCCGCAATGACGGTGAACCAGCCTGCTGCCACGGTGCGGGCTATCCGGAACAAAGAGCGTCTGCGCAGGGTGCGATCCAGCAGAGCAGAAGCCCTGTCCAGGGACGTGCGGCGCAGAACCTGCCATGCTGCCAATGCACCCGCTAGAAGAATTGCCATTGCACAACACAGCGGGACTACCAAGAAGGAACCGGGCCCTGTTGCTTCAGTCCATCCTTGCCCGGTACCGATCCCAACAATCAAGGCAAGCCAGATCTGGCTCAGTGCGAAAGCCAGACCCGCCGCACTAACAATGAGCGCTGCAAACAGCGGCCATGGAAGCGGTTTGCGCGTCGTGGTCCGCGGGTTGCCTGGTGTCGCGTAGTTGCGCCGCAGTAGTCCCTCAAGAGCGGCATAGGCGAGCAGTATGAAGATGATGCCCACCGTCAAAGGACCCAGCCAGCCAAGCCAGGTTATGAAGACGGTGCCGAGCAGGGCGCCCAGGAGGGCCGCCGGGATGACTGCAGCGAGGGTGGAATCGGCCAAGTGTGACGCGGCAGGGCCGTCGTCGTGGGGAGGAGGATACCGTGCTTCTGGCCATATCCGCTGCGCGTGAGGCCAAGCAGGNGTGCTGTAAGCGCCGGCGTCGGCGTCGGTTTCCAGCAACGGCGGCTTCCACAGGAGCATGGCAAACAACACCAGAACGTTCAGCACGCCCATCCAGTTGACCCAGGACGTAGTTGTTGAGCCGGGAGCGGGTTGGGCGAGGTAATTTCCGCCGACCGCGGCGAGTCCGGAGGCGACCGTGGCACAGACTCGCAACAACCTATTGATGCCAATGATTCGCAGTGTCTTGTTTTGCTCCGGCGTCAGGTCCTCCAAGGAGCGCCGTGATGCGATGAGCCGCATCACCAGCAGGGTTCCCGCGGTCAGTAGAAGTAGCCCAACACCTAGTGCCGTTGCCAGAATGTACCCAGGGACTCTGCCCTTTGTCCCGGACATCAACGCGCCACTGGAAGGCAACGGCTCCGCAGGTGTGAATGCCGGTGCAAAGGCCAACCAGACCAACGCGCCCACCGAAACGGCGAAGATTCCCACTACCGTGACACCCAGTGCGTTAGGCACGAAGTCGCGGGTGCGGCGAAACTCTATGACGGCTACACGCGTGGGCGATTTAGGACTNGGCCATGACAGTTGGCCAACGCTGTGCACCACCAGCACGGCTAAGACCGGGCCGAGGATATGACTCCAGGAGATAACGTCCCACGGATTGTTGGAGAGCTGGAGCTGCCCGGAAGAGAAAATTCCCATCTCACCGGCGCCAGACAAGCTGCTGACACCCCAAGCGATAACACCTGTCCACAGGGCATGCTTGCGGACGTACTCCAAAGTTTTCTCAGTATTCTGGCCCCACACTTTAAGACGAAGAAACAGGTAGATCAGCGCAGCAAGAATAATCCCAAGNGTGCCCAAAGTGATGAGCATTTCGGTGAAGTTTGGTGCCAGCATGTAGCCCCTAATCTTTGTATCAAACGTACAGTACAAAGACGCTGCTGTGAAAGGGGCTACGGGGTGTGTTCGCCGGAAACGGGGATTGGCTGTTTAGTGGCTTGCGCTGACCCTTGCAGCGACCAAGGCGCGCTAGGGTGGCCAGCGGCGCTAGTCTTCGTAGGGTTTGTGCTGCTCCAAGGCCACAATGCACCCGGGATCTGCGAGGGAGACATGGGCCACCAGCACTTCTCCAGGGGACAGGTGGGGNTCAATCAACGGCAGTGTTTCAGCCATGTCAACAGACATATGGGTGGCAAGGGTTGCCAAAACCGTGGGCAACACAGGGCGGTGGGTGCATACGGCGGTGGCACTGGTGCGGGTGAGTAACTTTTCAACGGCTGCAGTGACTTTGGCGGGGTTGCGCTTATGATCCGCTTCACTGAGCCACGGAACTACCTTAACCTTGGCCTTGGTGGCCTGGGCGTAGGGNGAAATGGTGGCGATGCACCGCATCCAGCCGCTAGTGTGGATCCGTCCTGGGTGCCACGACATTAGCAGGCGCTGCAAGTACAGGGCCTGGCGCCTTCCAGTGGCCGCCAATGGGCGTTCACCCTCAGCGCGCGTCCACGCTGAACGTGGCTTGGCCTTGGCATGCCTGATGATCAACAATGGCCAGGTCTCCAAAGTGCCGCCCTCATGGGCGGCAACCAGCGCCTCAAGAGGCTCCAGATCGGACGGATTAGAGAGCAGTCCGCGCGCCTTGTTCGGGCTACACCAACTGGTGGCGTCCACTTCTTTCCCATCCGGCATGGGCGGCATGTCATCAACGCCCGAAGCCCAATAGTGGACCTCTTTGAGCCCCGGCTTCACGGCATAGCGGATAGAGGGCAGTGGGATACCCAACGTGATAGGCAGGCCCACCTCTTCGAATACCTCACGCACAGCGCATTCAGCAAGCGTCTCGCCGCGGTCCAGTTTGCCTTTGGGCCAGGACCAGTCATCATAGCGCTGCCGGTGAATCAGGAGGACTTCAAGCTTCTTNTTCTTGACCCGCCAGCAGAGGGCACCGGCAGCATAGATGGACACGGTGGCGGCGTCGTCGAGGTTTTCCTCGAGGTGTTCAGCGTTGCGCATTACCGGTGCAGTGTTGTTCGCGGACGTGAACGGCTGGCAAGTAGCCAAGACTGAACATCTAGCAGGGGTTTNCCTTCATCATCGAGATGGTGACGTTTCCATTCGCCGTCATTATCCAGATGCCAACTGGCAGTGCGGGGATCCAAATAGCGGTTCAGCAAGGAACCGACCTCGGCAATGTCTTCCTTGTTGGATAGGCGCACCAGCGCCTCAACCCGGCGGTCAAGATTCCTGTGCATCATATCTGCTGAACCGATGTAGATAATAGGATCCCCGGCATTGGCGAAAGTAAAGACGCGCGAATGTTCAAGGAAGCGCCCAAGCACCGAACGTACCGTGATGTTATCGCTGAGGCCCGGAACCCCGGGNCGTAGCGAACAAATACCTCGCACAATGATGCCCACGTCAACACCGGCCTGGGATGCCCGATACAAGGAATCGATGATGGCTTCATCCACCATCGAGTTGACCTTGATGCGCACCTGGGCAGGGCGGCCAGCCTTCTTGTTGGCAATTTCGGTGTCAATGAGATCGATGAGTCCTGAGCGGACTGAGCGGGGAGCTACCAATAACCTCTCAAAGGTTGACTTGGGTGCGTAGCCCGAGAGCTGGTTGAAGAGCTTGGAAAGATCCTCTCCCACTTGGTTATCAGCTGTGAGTAGACCCAAGTCCTCGTAGTACCTGGCTGTTCGGGGNTGGTAGTTGCCGGTGCCAATATGGCAGTAGCGGCGCAGCCCGTCCTGTTCCTGACGAACCACCAGAGAAAGCTTGCAGTGGGTTTTCAATCCCACGATGCCGTACACCACATGGACCCCGGCCTGCTCAAGCTTTCGGGCCCAGGAAATGTTGGCCTGCTCGTCAAAGCGTGCCTTGATCTCAACCAGGGCCAAAACCTGCTTGCCAGCTTCTGCTGCATCCACCAACGCATCAACAATGGGNGAATCACCTGAAGTTCTGTACAAGGTCTGCTTAATAGCACGGACCTTGGGGTCCGCGGCAGCCTGTTCCAGGAATGCTTGCACCGAGGTAGAGAAGGCATCATAGGGNTGGTGTAACAAAATATCGCGCCTGCGCATGGCCGCAAATACGTTGGCGGCCTTCGAAGTNTCTGAAGCGTTCAAGTCACGGGAGGTGTGGGCCACATGCTTGGGGTAACGCAGATCGGGCCGATCAATATTGCCGATGATCGAGAGGCCGCGCATGTCCAAGGGTGCGGGCAAGGAATACACTTCGGTGTCATCGACGTCCAGTTCGCGCACAAGCAACGCCAAGATACTGGGGTTGATGTCCGTGGCGACTTCAAGCGCACGGGGACCAAACTTGCGTCGCAGCAGTTCCTTCTCCAACGCCTGCAGAAGGTTCTCGGCGTCGTCCTCTTCCACTTCAAGGTCTTCATTGCGGGTCACACGGAAAGTGTGGTGCTCCACAATTTCCATGCCGGGGAACAGCTGGTCAAGGTGCTCGGCAATGACTTCTTCAAGGGGNATGAAACGTGCCACGCGGCCAGGCACCGTACCTGCACGCGAGCCGTCAAGGGAGACAAGCCGCGGCAACAGGTCCGGAACCTTGACGCGCGCGAACAGTTCCTTGTCGCTGACGGGGTTGCGCACCACAACAGCTAAGTTCAAGGAAAGACCGGAGATATAAGGGAAGGGNTGGGCCGGGTCCACGGCTAGCGGGGTGAGAATGGGGAAAATCTTCTCGGCAAACATTTTGGCCAGCTGAACCTTGGACGGGTCATCGAGCTCTTCCCAATGGACCAAGTGGATATGCTCGTAGGCCAATGCAGGCCGGATTTGGTTGGCAAANACGTGGGCGTGACGGGCCTGAAGTTCGTGTGCGGCGTCGCTGATCTGCTCCAAAACTTCAAGCGGGCTCAGGCCAGCCGGGGAGGGTACAGCTAGGCCAGTGGCAATCCGGCGTTTCAAGCCTGCCACCCGCACCATGAAGAATTCATCCAGGTTGGAAGCGAAAATGGAGAGGAAGTTCACCCGCTCCAGTAGCTGGAGATCCGGGTCTTCAGCCAATTCCAGTACGCGGGCGTTGAACGCCAGCCAACTTAGTTCCCGGTCCAGGAATCTATCGGGACTGATATCACCTTCAGGGATGAGCGTGGGCTCAAACTCGGGGATCTCAATTCGGTCCTGGGTGGCCCGTGAGGCCGGTACTTCACCGGAAACAAAGCGTTCCCGGCCATTGGCTGCCGTGGTGCCCACGGATCCCTTGTAATCGCGCTTCATCAACAAGTCCTCATAGTCGGTACTGCCTTGAATCAACCTTACGGGGCGCCCCACCAATGGCGGTGTGCAGGCTATGCCGACATGGGCCCGTACATCACATCGGAATCCCACTTGGTGAAGCCCAACTTGCGGTACAACGACACCGCCGCCTCATTGTCTGCATCAACGTAAAGCATAATGGCACGCAGCCCGGCATTTTGCAGATGGTCTATGCCCTGCCGGGTCAGTGTCTTACCCAAACCGAGCCCCTGCGCAGCAGGAGTCACACCCACAACATAAACTTCGCCCATGGCAGCCTGCCCCGAACGGGCAGGGTGAGTCTTTGTCCAGTGGAAACCCAGAATCTCATCGGCGTCATTGACGGCAAGGAAGAACCCTGCCGGATCAAACCATGGCTCCCCNATGCGCGCCTGAAGATCGGTCAGTGTCAGCGCACCTTGCTCAGGATGGTGCGCGAAGGCTGCCGCGTTGGCCGCAACCCACGCGCCCTCATCTTGGTGCGGGACAAAAGTACGCAGCCTTACGCCGTCAGGTGTTGGGTACTGCTGCTGACGGTGCACTGGAATGTCATCGAATGGCGGCGCCTGCCGAACAAGGCGCATACGCCACAGTTCACGGATGGCCCGGTATCCATAGCTTGCGGCAAGGTCGGCGGCAGCTTCATGGTCGCCGTGGGACCAAGCCTTCAGACCCTGCAAACCGCGAACCTGAACAAGTTTGTCCGCCAAGATGGCGCCAACTCCGTCATTACGGTAGGCCGGGTGAACCACGATTTCCAAGACACCTTCGCTGCCGTTCAGGACCACAACTGCTACCCCGGCAAGGTCTTCACCAACCGTGGGTGAGGCATCTTCGGGNGCATAGGTCAGTAGGGTCAAAACACTGTGGGGNCCTGCCTCGGCGGAACGGAGGTCCACTAGCGTCTGCTCGGAGAAGGGTGGGTTGCCGTCGGCGTCTTCGGCAGCGTCAATCACCGTCTGGATCTCTCGCAGATACTCGGACCCCGGGGCACCCGGGATTACCGTCACTGGCCAGTTGTCAGTCTTTGCGGGGCTCATAACCACAGCCTAGTGGCCCTGCCCAAGCTAATGCCAGAATCTGGGGCACGAACGTGTCGAACTACGCCCGGCTGTGCTGTTTTCATCTCCATGGTTTCGTGCCAGTTTGCATGAGCACAAGGACGTGGCATAGAGTTTATAACCAGCGCAGCCTGAGAAATCGGGTTGGGCCAGATTCCAGGAGTCACTTGATTCGTGGGATTTTACTGGGGATACACCAGTGGGGTGTCCTCGATACGTTCGACCCGTATGTCCTCCACCAGCACAGAAGGCTCGTTTCCCTTGCGGAAACGGGCCTTCTCATTTCTTCTGGACCTTCACCGTGGGTTAGTGAGTTAACGGTCAAAGACCCGCTTTAGGGTGGGTTCTTTGGCTCGAGGATGCTTTATGCGCTGCGGTCCATGTCTTCACGCCGGATTTGTGCCAGGAGCGGGCTGCCACTATTGAAACGTGCCAAATCAGCCAGTGCTTCATCAACCATGCGGCGCGTTTCTGTTCCCAATGATCCGGCTACGTGGGGAGTCAAGATGACATTGGGCAGATCGTAAAGTTCACTCTCATACGGCAGCGGCTCGGGATCTGTCACGTCCAAGATGGCTGTCAAACGCCCCGTACGGCACTCATGAGTCAGTGCCTGAGTATCAATCAAGGCCCCGCGGGCAGTGTTGATGATGGTTGCCTTATCCGGTAGGGCCGCCAGCTCAGCGGCACCAATCATGTGGTGGGTGCTTGGCAGCGACGGCGCATGGATGGAAAGGATGTCCACTAGCGGCAGCAGTTGCCCCAGCGGGAGAAGGCTTGCCCCTGCAGCAGCAATTTCAGCAGCGTCCGCATACGGGTCAGCGACAAAGATGGTGACATCTTGAAGCTGGCGCAGCATGGCCACCACCCTCTTGCCAATCCTTGAATATCCCACGATGCCAACGGTGCGGCCCAGATTACTCATCTCTCCCCGGTCCGTGGCGAAAGCTCGTTCACCGCGGTGGGTGCGGAAGTCATTGGCCAACACTTGGGCCCTTTTCCCAGCCAGAATGATGCTGGCAAAACTAAATTCTGCAACCGGAATCGCGTTTGCATCTGCCCCGTTACAGACCGTGATGGCGCGTTCCCAGAGGGCATCGGTGGCAAATGTGCGCACGGAACCGGCACAGTGGAAGACAGCCCTCAATGAAGGCATGCGGGCCAGCGCCACCTCATCCAGGAGCGGCACGCCCCAGCTAGTGATAAGCACTTCAACGCCAGCAAGCTGGTCCTGCACTTCAGCAGTGTCCAAAGATGGTGTCCACACTGTGGAGCCCAGTGTTGTCAGCTCGCCCAACCGGGCAAGGCGGGAGCCGTCAAATTGTGTGGCAAAAGTATCTGCGTCCATTATGACCAAGGCGTGCGGGGATCAGTCATAGCCGGTGTGTCTCCTCATGAAGTAGCGAACAGTAGCGAACACTAGCCCGAATGCGCTGGCCGGGCGCTTTGGGCAAGCCAGCGCGTGCTAGGCGTCGCTGAGTGCGTCGCTTGGAGTGTTTGAAGCGGTGAGCCGGTAACCCACGTTCCGCACCGTGCTGATCAGNTTTTCGTTCTCCGAGCCAAGCTTGGCGCGCAGGCGCCGAACGTGAACATCCACTGTGCGGGTTCCNCCGTAGTAGTCGTAGCCCCACACCTCGTTGAGCAGCTGTGCNCGGGTAAAGACACGCCCGGGATGTTGGGCGAGATATTTCAGCAGCTCGAATTCTTTATACGTCAGGTTCAATACTGCCCCGTGGACCCTGGCCGTATAACTATCCTCGTCAATGACAATGCCCGCTGCTTGAATCTCCGGGTGGGTGGTTTCCTCAGCGCTTGCAGCACGGGTCAAAGCCAAACGGATACGCGCCTGAACCTCGGCAGGCCCGGCGCTATCAAGGATGACGTCATCTGCCGCCCAGGACGCTGATACTGCGGCCATCCCGCCCTCGGTCAAAACCAGCAGCAGCGGCACACTGATTCCAGTAGCCCGCAACAACTGGCTCAACGATCTGGAACCGGCCAAATCTTTGCGGGCATCCACCATGACCAAATCACAAGGCTTGGCGTCGAGTAGGGCTGTAGGTACCGCAGGAAGAATATGGACGGTGTGGCTCAAAAGTTCCAGGGCAGGCAGAACGTCCACGGAACTGCCGTGGTTGTTGGTCAGCATTAAAATCTGCGGCATGGCTTCCTAACAAAGTGCTCTAAACGCGCATCTTTGAGCGACGAACCGACTAAGAGTCCCTCACAAGGCGAGTAATAAGTACACTAAGACGCCCCGCCCACTGAGTTGTTCCACAGTGTACCGGCAGAATAAGGCAGGATTGATGTGTGAAGTCATCTATTGCCGGACTTATTGGAATCATCGCACTCGCACTGCTGGTGACCGGGCACTATCTGGGCCTGGGCTACACGGTGGGAGTGAGCATTGCCCTGGCCGTGGCCTTTGGGTACGGCTGGCCGCATTACCTCGGCGTTCCCGCTAAGAAANCCCTGGGCATCGTCATTGCTTTGACCGGGGCAGGGGCAGCTCTTACCGCTGGGTTAACCGCCAGCACAGACTACTTGGCGTGGACCCCGCTCTACATCGCCGCAGGCTTTGGTGCGCTCATGGTTGTCCAGCTCATCCGGGGCGCGNGAGCAAAACGCCGGCTGGAATCGATTTTGGGCGCCGCCGCCGGAGTGGCAATCGGTGGTTTCGCCTGCGGCTGGGTGGCCTCCTTGAGGTTCCTGGGCGAACCAGGGATGACCCTGATAGTGGCTATCAGTGCAGCGGTGGCACTTCTAGCCGGCATGCTTCCTTGGCCCGATCGGGTGTTGGCCCCGTTGACCATCGCCCTGGCAGTATTGGCTGGCNCCCTTGCCGCATTGCTCTTCTCGGATGTTCGGATTGTGCCGGCTGCCATTCTGGGCGCCCTGGTCGGGGCGGTCATTGCAGCATCCCACCGGCTCCGGACGCTGACTGGGCCCGCAAAGACCAGCCTTGGCCTGATCGCAGCGGCGCTTGCACCAATTTTGTCCCTCGGCGCACTCGTGTATTTCGTGGAGAAGATGATCCTGCACTAGGACTGTGCCCGGTGCCGTCAAGAACGCTGCCAGAACATTGTAGGATGGCATTATGAGCGTACTTGCCTTGGAAATCTTCTTCATTTGTCTATTGGTGTTGGCTGGCGTGGCCATGGCCTGGTTTGCCGGACTGGTGGTGTGGCGCCTCTTCAAGGGTCAGCAGTAATCTGCCATGGCCATTGAGATCCCCACAGACCTGACCCCGGAGCTGGTGCCGCTGTCATGGCTGCTTGGCACGTGGAGCGGAGCTGGCCGGCTGGGTGCCGGTGAAGCCGATTCAGAGTTCTTCACCCAGACGGTGACGTTCTCATCTAACGGTCTGGCGTACCTGCAATACACGGCGGAGTCGTGGCTCACTGATGAACAGGGCGCCATTTTGCGCCCTCTCTCGGTGGAAACAGGATTTTGGCAGCTTGACCGCACCTTGAATGACGCTGACGGTGGGCCCGGTTTGATCCCGGCAGAAATGGTGCCTGCGCTACGGACAGCTGACGACGTCGAAGCCTTGCGCAACGCTGATGGTGGCTTTGAGATCATGGTGAACATTGTCCACCCCGGTGGTATTTCGGAACTGTACTATGGCACCATCAAGGGCCCGCAGATTCAGCTCTCCACTGATGCAGTCATGCGCGGGGCAGGAGCCAAGGACTACACCGCGGCAACCCGCATCTTTGGGCTTGTCAACAATGATTTGTATTGGCGCTGGGATGTGGCTGCCCAGGGTAAATCCCTCGCAGCTCACGCTTCCGCAGTTCTGCACAAGGTCACTTCCTGATTTTTGCTTTGAGAATTTTATGTACGACGCCGGGACGCCCACCTTTCGCTGTTGGCGGGTTTGCTCCCGGTGCACGCATGGCAAGACTTGACTAAAACGTCGGTTCTTCCGCTGCCTATCAGCAGGGCAAGGGCCGGCTTTTGTTGCTATTTGTAGGACCTCTACCAGAAAATATCGGATCTGTGGCGGGCATGAGATGGCGGGCATGCCCGCCAATATGACCCCACGGAATAGGCCACTAAGAGAAGGCGTTGAAATCGTTATGAGCTATTTGAGTCCTTTGTTGAATCGATCCGGTGCCGTCCAAGCTGGTGGCCTTGATGCTGGTGTTGGAGCCCATTATGGGGATCCTAACCGTGAACAGCGATTGCTGGCGGGCTACCTTGGGAAGCCAGGGAGTGCCGTTGTGGATCTGTCGCATCGAGGTGTGGTGACGGTGTCTGGCCCAGATAGGCTCAGCTGGCTGAACACACTCTCTTCTCAGGAACTGACAAAACTGGCACCTAACGTTGGCACCGAGCTGTTATTGCTCACGGTCCAGGGCCGGATCGAGTTTGACGCCCGTGTTGTTGACGACGGTGAGTGCACCTGGTTGATTGTGGAGAGCGCCGAAGCGCAACCGTTGGCTCAGTGGCTAAATTCCATGAAGTTCACGTTGCGGGTTGAAGTTGCCGATGTCTCCGCTGACTGGGCGGTGCTGGGCTCAGTAGTTGAAGTCCCTGAATGGGAAAAATTCCTGACATGGGTTGATCCGTGGCCCAACCTTGGCGCCGGCGGTTACAGTTACACAGCGATCCCTGAAGCCGAGCATCCCGGTGTGCAACGCCCATGGCGCGAGTACCTTATTCCTGCTACTGAGCTGGTGGAGACTGTGGGGCAGCGACCGCTAGCTGGGGTCTGGGCGGCTGAAGCGCTGCGTTTGGCAGCGTGGCGCCCACGCCGCGGTGCGGAGACTGATGAGAAGAGTATCCCGCACGAACTGGATCTGCTGCGTACTGCAGTGCACTTGTCCAAGGGCTGCTACAAGGGGCAGGAAACTGTTGCCCGCGTACACAACCTTGGCCGGCCCNCGCGACGTTTGGTTTTCCTTCAGCTCGATGGTTCCTTGCACACACTGCCAGCGCCAGGCAGCGACGTGACACTGGATGACCGCGTGGTTGGCACAGTCACTTCGGCGGCTCAGCATTATGAAATGGGCCCCATCGCACTGGCCCTCATCAAGCGCTCCGTGGATCCGGACGCCGTACTGAGCGTGGATGACGACGGCGAGCGGTACCCGGCAAGCCAGGAGATCATTGTAGCTACTGACGCTGGCCAAGTGGTGGGACGGCAGACCGGCTTCCTGCGCGCACCCAGGTGAGCGTACGCTGGCGTGCCAATAAGTCTAGATAGCACGCCAGCAGGTTGATCCGGCCGGGCCAGTAATAACAAGTCAAGAACAAGCGTGCGGAGTAAATGTTGGGCTGGGGTATTCCACTTAGAATACTTCGTATGGAATAATATATCCGGGGCACCAGCATAGGCTGAAGCTCAAGCAGGCGGTGGTTGTGAGCCATCCAGAGCACCCCAGGACAGCGGATGAAAGACTCAGGGAATTTGGTATGGCACCAGGGCAGCAACTCTCACCTTTAGCCATGGCGGCTCTTGGCCTGTTGGCCGAAAAGGACATGCACCCGTATGAGATGTACCAGCTGTTGATGCACCGTCATGAGGACCGGCTGCTCAAAGTGCGGCCGGGGACTCTGTATCACGCGGTGGCTCGGCTGGCCGGGGAAGACTTGGTGGAAACCATTGGAACCGCCCGGGACGGCAACCGTCCAGAACGGACAACATACGCCATCCTCCCTGCCGGTAGGAAGCGCTTGACAGAGAGTTTATGTGCTTTGCTGTCCACACCGTTGAAAGAATATCCCCGTTTTCCACAAGCACTGTCCGAGGCTCATAATTTGCCTGCTGGAGAAGTCCTGGACCTATTAGGCAAGCGTATGGCCGTGCTGGAAGAACAGCTGGCCACACTTGAAACCGAGCAGAAGTTGGCACTTGCGCGCGCCGCGCCACGCCAATACTGGATCGACGTCAGCTATCAACAGCACCTGCTGAAGGCCGAACTTGGCTGGGTCCAAGGCCTTTGCACGGAACTGACGGACGGTTCACTGCTCTGGGGCAGCTGCTTAATAGGCGGCTCCGAACCAGCCAACACCACCGTGAAAAACTTTACCAAGACAGTACTCAACACTAAGGATCAGCCCATGGAAACTGTGGCAAAACCGTGGCCCGCGTTATGGGCATTAGTCCTAGGTNTTTTCATGATCTTGGTGGATTCCACCATCGTCTCGGTGGCCAACCCCAAGATCATGGAAGGGCTCCACACCAACATCAACACAGTCATCTGGGTGACCAGCGCTTATCTTCTGGCGTACGCAGTGCCACTGCTGGTCACCGGCCGCATGGGCGATAAATATGGCCCCAAGAACCTTTACCTTGTGGGGTTGAGCATATTTACGCTGGCTTCATTGTGGTGTGGATTCTCCGGCGATATTGGCATGCTCATCTTAGCCCGCGTGGTGCAAGGTCTGGGCGCTGCGCTGATGACACCTCAAACCATGGCTATTATCACGCGTATTTTCCCGCCCGATAAGCGCGGTCCAGCCATGGGGCTTTGGGGTGCCACGGCTGGTGTTGCCATGCTGGTTGGCCCCATCCTCGGCGGTGTATTAGTTGACGGACTTGGCTGGGAATGGATCTTCTTTGTGAACGTTCCTGTTGGCGTGGTCGCCTTTGCGTTGGCATGGCGGCTAGTTCCGACACTGAAAACCCACGAGCACAAGTTCGATATTTTGGGTGTCCTCCTCAGCTCGGTGGGATTGTTCCTGTTGGTTNTTGGTATTCAGGAAGGCGCAAGCTACAACTGGGGCACCATCGCCGGACCACTGAGCGTATGGAGCATGATCATTGCCGGAATTGTTTTCCTTGTCGCCTTTGTCCTCTGGCAGGCAATAAACAAGGGCGAGCCCCTCGTACCGCTGAACTTGTTCAAGGTCCGCAATNTTTCCTTGGCTAACATAGCCATCACCACTATGGGCTTTAGCATCACCGCCATGAGTCTTCCGCTGTTCTTCTACTACCAGCTGGTTCGTGGTATGAGCCCAACACAATCCGCGCTGATGATGGTGCCCATGGCCCTGCTCTCAGGAATCTTGGCACCCTTTGTGGGCAAGCTCGTGGACAGTGTCAACNCCCGGTATGTGGCTTTTACCGGCTTCATCCTCATGTCCATCTCCCTTGGCTGGACATCAGTGTTGATGACCNCCGATACCCCGATTTGGCTGTTCCTGCTTCCGAGCGGGTTGTTGGGCATTGCCAGTTCCGGAATTTGGGCCNCCCTGTCCACCTCGGCCACCCGCAACCTGTCCNCCCGTGAGGCTGGCGCCGGGGCCGGTGTGTACAACACCACCCGGCAAATCGGTTCCGTTCTAGGCAGCGCGGCCATCGCTGCACTGATCTCCACCCGTCTGGCTGCAGAACTGCCAGCTGGTGCTGCAGGGNGAGCCAGCGGAGCAGCTGGGCAACTGCCTGAGTTCCTCCGGGCAGGGTTCTCCACGGCCATGAGTCAATCCACCTTGCTCCCTGCCGCAGCTGTACTGCTCGGTGCCGCAGTGGCCATCATGTTTGCTAAACCACGAGAAGTATCAGCTATTTATGCCGGTTTTGATCAACCTGAAGTGAAACCTGAGTCTGTAAACCAACCACACTAAAACCCAGTGATGTTGCTAGCTCGTGGGCACCAGCGTTGTTGATATCAGCCCGCCACTGCACAATGAGTCCGGCGGCCAACGCCTCATGGGCGGCAATGCTGGTAGCTAGAGTGCCCACTCCCTGACGCCGGTGCTCAGGCGCCACCAAGGTGCCCAGCTGGGCCAGCAGACCCTGGTACTCGGCGTAGGCACTGCAGGCCAAGGGGACGGCGTCGGGCGTTCCAGAGTCCATGACCGTGAACTTGTGCTCCCTACTTGCCAAACCCACATCGTTGACATCGTCCGGCGGGCACAAGGACTCAAGGATGGCAGCTTGCCCCGGGTCCGAGGACACATGGACAGTTTGCTGGGGCTGATGCAAGGCCAGCTCATCGGCATAGTAGAGCGCTTGGGTGCCGAGGCCGCGGCCGCCGTCGTGCATTGTCAGGCGGAGCATGATTGAGTGATCACTCAATTCGTCGTCGTCATAGTCCTTCGCCGCGGCCAGTAGGTGAGCTGGCCCGGTGAGGATCGAGGTGTCCCATAGCCGTAGGAAATTTAGTGTTGGACCGGGGACCGGGTGGGTGATGCGGTGGTTGTTGCTCCCCACTAACAATGAGTCCTCAGGCAGCGCCAAACCGCGTTCCCAGGCGAGGAAAACAATGGGCGCGGAGCTCAGATCAAAGGTCATGGCAAACGTTAGCGCCCGCAGCACAAGAAGTGCTGCGGGCGCTAACCTGAAACACACGCTCAGGATCTTCGCTGCATGCACAGGGAGAGCAGCGGAGCAGATCCCGCTGCATGCTTGCAGGTAGTGGGTGCGGATCAGCCGAACAGGATTCGAGCTTCGTCATACCGGTGCTGCGGCACAGTTTTCAAGTTNTCAAGAGCCGCCTCAAACGGCACATGCTCAATCTCTGTGCCCTTGAGTGAGACCATGGTGCCCCAGCGTGCTTCCACCACCGAGTCAACGGCGGCCATGCCCAGACGGGTGGCAAGTACCCGGTCAAAGCTGGAGGGAACGCCGCCTCGCTGGATATGTCCAAGTATGGTTGCGCGTGTTTCAATGCCGGTGCGGGCTTCAATTTCGGGNGCAAGCTGATCGCCAATGCCACCCAGGCGGGGGCGTCCGAAAGTGTCAAGGCCGCGTTCGGAGTGGGCAGAGTCTTGGTGGTCGGGGACAAAGCCCTCGGCAACAACAACCAGNGGNGCGCGGCCGCGATCGTGTGCTTCCTGGACCCATTCCACGATCTGCTCGATGCTGGTTTTCTGTTCCGGGATCAAAACGGCGTGGGCACCCGTTGCCATACCAGCGTGCAGGGCGATCCAGCCAACGTGGCGGCCCATGACCTCTGCGATCATGCAACGGTGGTGCGATTCGCCGGTGGTGCGTAGCCGGTCTATGGCTTCGGTGGCGATCTGAACAGCCGTATCAAAACCAAAGGTGTAATCGGTGGCATCCAGGTCGTTGTCAACGGTTTTGGGAACGCCCACAATTTTCAGGCCAGCATCCGTGAGCCTGCGTGCCGCAGCAAGGGTTCCTTCGCCGCCAATGGCAATGATTGCATCTATCCCTAGGCGGTCCATGTTGGCTTTGATGACTTCAGGGCCACCATTACCCTCAAACGGGTTGGTCCGNGAGGTGCCCAAAATGGTGCCGCCCTGTTTTGAGATGCCGCGCACCATCTGACGTGGAAGGTCCATGACATCGCCTTCAACAACGCCACGCCAACCATCACGGAAACCAACAAATTCGTGGCCGTGGACCTTGATGCCCTTGAGCACGATCCCGCGGATAACTGCATTCAATCCAGGGCAGTCTCCGCCGCTGGTGAGAATTCCGATCTTCATGTGTATGTAGGTCCTTCGAGGGTGGAGTCAATGTGGGTTGAGCGCACCATTGAGCTCCTCTGTAGATCATTCTAGACGTTCATGTGATCTCAGCA
The DNA here is from genome assembly GCF_021398215.1 of Arthrobacter polaris. NCBI lineage: Bacteria > Bacillati > Actinomycetota > Actinomycetes > Micrococcales > Micrococcaceae > Arthrobacter > Arthrobacter polaris. Next base: position 3,005,414 of record NZ_CP071516.1, on the reverse strand, counting down.
ACTTCACGTTCACCCGTGGACGCTTCACGCCAGTGGCTGTTTCTTGCGCAGCAAGCGGAGGGCGCCCCAGCAACCATCGCCACGCCGGCTCCCAAAAGCACCCACATGGCTGTTTGTCCGGCGTCCAGTCTAAGACCCAGCTGACTGCTGAGCATGATCAAAACAGACAGGACAACGACGACGGCGCCCCAGACCACAGTGCCCACGCGCACCGGCTTTCTGTCAGTGTCGGGCATTGATGTGGCGTTAGCGGCTGTGTTGTGGCGCTCGGATCTGTGGCGCTCGGATCCGTGGCGCTCGGATCCACGGCTGTCGGGGCGGAGGTTCATGGGGTCTGCAGGGGTGTTCACGGTGTACCCAAGATGTTTGCGGGTGTTTGCGGGTGTTTGCGGGTGGGATTGTGGTGCATTACCGCAGCTCAGGGCCGGGCGGGAACTGTGGTGATGTTGATGCTGCTGGCCGCACCCTGCAGGACTATGAGAATTCGGTGTCCTGTTGCGCCTTGGTTGATGTCGGTGTTGGATTGGTCAGTGAGGATCTTGCCGTCGTTATGGCCGTTGACGGTCAACGAGGCCGCGGCCAGTTCACTCGTGACAGTGACGGGGATGTTGGCCGGAACTTTGATGCTCACATTGGCAACCACCAAATCAAGGGGCACGCGAACGTCATTGGGTAGGGCGGTGGTGGCGGTGATCTGGGTCAGGTCGATCGTTGAATTACCCAGCACAACCGTTTGCCCCACTTCCGCGGCACTGATACTGGCAGGTGCCCACGTTGAGGTGTTGAAGGCCTCCAACGGGCTCTCGATGTGTGGCACGCTNAAAAGGGCAGCGAAGACGAGTGCGGCTATGGCGAAGGCGCTCAAGCCGCCGGCAGCACGGCCCAGGGCCCCGGAAATGATAATCCCCACGCCCGCCGTGACCGCTGCCGCAGCGGTTGCGACGCCTGTTTGGTAGCCGTTGAGGTCAATGAGATGTGCGGCGTTTAAGAGCAGGACTGCCGATCCGACAATGGCTGCCAGCCCCAGGACCACAAGAGTCGCTGCGGTGCCCAGCCGGGGATGACCTTGNGCGGGCTTGTGTTTGATGTACATCTTCGGATCTGGGCTGAAGGTCTGCTGGGTTGCGAACTGTGGGGGCAGAAGGCCAGGTGCGCCGGTGGGCGGGGCCGCGAAGCCTGTGGTGAAGATTCCGGCATGGCCCGTGGCACCTGGAGCCTGCCGCGGGCTGGTGCTGGCGCTGTCGCCCGAACTGGATTGCTGCCCCGACCACGAGTGCCCCTGCCCTGAAGGGTCCTGTTGTTGATCGGGGCGGGAATTNTTGGCTTTTCCGTGGTTTAGTGCCCAGTAAATGACGGCGGCGATGCCTGCCAGCCAAAANATGGGCCAGATCACCCAGCTGTCGTCGCGGCCCAAGGCAAATCCTGGGCCCTGACCCAGCACGCCCAGAAAGATCAACGCGGCGGCACCGCTCATGCCCGTGGACCAGTGCCCGCGTCCGGCTTCCTCAGCGTGGATCCGGCCGTCGGGTTCAGGCAGTAGTGCCCACGCAACGCCGTAGACCAAAAGGCCCACACCGAANAACAAGGTCAGGACCACTGCCAGCCCGCGGACGATGACCGGGTCAATGCCCCACCGTGCAGCCAGTCCGCTGCAAACCCCACCTACCCAGCGGCTGCCGGATCTATTGATGCCGAGGTTTCGAAGCCATTGGAAAAATTTGCCGGATTCCGGCTGTGGTAGNGGTGTGTTGGGGTACGGCGGCGGCCCTGCCTGCTGTTCGGGGTGCTGNTGTGAGGTATCCATGGTTCTATCCTTCTCGCCGAGGGCTGCCCGGCACATCCGGGGTGACCCTGAAAGAACCCTGAAGAAACCCGGAAGCACAGTGCAAGGCTCAGGGCATGCTTGGATTGGGGCATGAGCGCAAAGATGTACCGGTCGCAGAAACGCATTGTCGCCGGGGTGTGCGGCGGGCTAGCTGAACACTTGGGAGTCAAAGTGGGGCTTGTACGCGCCATCATGGTTGCCAGCAGCTTCTTCTTTGGTGCCGGACTAGTGTTTTACGCGTGGCTATGGCTGTTGGTGCCCCTGGCGGGGAGGTCGGGGAGCAGGANNAGCCCACTGCTTGACGACGACGGAAACCCGCGCCTAAAACTGTTCCGGCCTGCTGCGGAATCCGCAGGGGAAACCGAAACAACCGGCGGTACACATGCAGGGCGCCAAAGANTTTCGATCGGGCTCAAGGAAATCATCATTGGCGGTTGCCTGTTTGCGGCAGCATTCATCATATTTGGCCGCCGGATGGGCTGGAACTTGCAATTGGGTACTCTGGTTCCGCTGTTCATCATCGTGGTGGGCGCAGTGCTGGCGTGGATGCAGTTGGATAACACTCGCCGCGTTGGTCTGTTGAGTGCGGCCAAGGCAGACACGCCCAAGGCTCTGGTGCGCCTAGGCGGCGGTGTCGGCCTTGTTATTGCCGGGGTCATTGTGATCGTGTCAGGTTCCGGGTCCTGGACGTTGCTATGGGCGTCGGTGGTGGCCTCCCTTGCCGTCTTGGCCGGTGTGGCGCTGGTGCTGGCCCCGTGGGCAATAAAGTTTTGGCGCGAGTTTCAGAACGAGCGGGCCGGTCGCATCCGCGAAACCGAACGGGCGGAGATAGCAGCTCACTTGCACGACTCCGTCCTGCAAACCCTGGCACTGATCCAAAAGAGCGCCAACTCACCCACTGATGTAACCAGGCTGGCGCGCGCCCAGGAACGCGAATTGCGTGAATGGATCTATCAGGATGACATGCATAACTCGNGGGCGCTCGTTGAACGGGTCAAGGCCGTATGCGCAGAAGCCGAAGACCTGTATGGGCAGGCGGTAGAGGTTGTTACGGTGNGGGATGCAGAGCTGGCCGAACGCGGTAACGCACTTGTCCAAGCCGTCCGGGAAGCGGTCCTGAACGGTGTACGGCACGGCGGAACCACCGTTTCCGTTTACGTTGAAGCAGGCTCCAGGGGTGTGGATGTTTTCATCAAGGACCGTGGTCATGGCTTTGACATCGACGCGGTTTCAGCTGACAGGCTGGGAGTGCGTGAGTCCATTCTTGGACGCATGCAGCGCAACGGAGGTACGGCTGAGATCATTAGTTCAGCCGAGGGCACTGAAGTGCGGCTGCACCTGCCCATCGAAACACCAGCCACGGAGGAAATCAAATGACGCTGCCGTCAACACCGATCCGAGTCGTGATCGTTGATGACCATGCCATCTTCCGCTCCGGACTCAAAATTGACCTTGCACCGGACATTGTGGTTTTAGCGGAGGCCGCCACCGTTGAGGAAGCAATTGCTGCAGTCAACGCAGTGCAACCCGATGTGGTTCTGTTAGATGTGCATTTACCCGGTGGGCGCGGACAAGGTGGGCGAGAAGTCATCGCCGGATGTACCGCGCTGCTGGCCACCACGAAGTTCCTGGCCTTGAGTGTCTCGGACTCTGCGCAGGATGTTGTCTCGGTCATCAGGGCCGGTGCACGGGGTTACGTCACAAAATCAATTTCTGGAGCAGAGATTTCGGACGCCGTTCGGCGGGTGGCAGGCGGAGACGCAGTGTTTTCGCCCAGGCTGGCCGGATTTGTCCTCGACGCCTTTGGCACCGCTGAGGTAGCCGTTGAGGACGAGCTGGACAAACTTTCGGCCCGCGAGTTGGAAGTCATGCGCCTGATAGCGCGCGGCTACTCCTACAAGGAGGTGGCCAAGGCTTTGTTTATCTCCGTCAAAACCGTGGAGACTCATGTCTCGGCCGTGTTGCGTAAACTGCAGCTTTCCTCGCGTCATGAACTGACTCGCTGGGCAGCAGAGCGCCGCCTGCTCTAAACGGCAACGACGCCGCGGTTCCCTCGCATCCTCTGACGCAGAAGCGGGAGATCCCGGAGCGAGGATGGATTTCTAAGGTCGCTCAGCGACCGCGGAAATCTTACTGCTCGCGAGGGACCTCCCGCGGAAGCGCCGGCAAGGCGGCTTACAGCTTGGCGGAACCAAGGAACTCCTGCAGCCGGCCAACACCTACTGCAAGATCGTCATCGCCGAGGGCGTAGGACAAGCGCATGTAGCCACTGGGGCCGAATGCTTCACCGGGCACAACAGCAACTTCTACCTTGTCCAAGATCAGTGCGGCCAACTCGGCTGATGTGGCCGGCCTGATGCCGCCAATTTCACGGCCCAACAGGCCACGGACGTCGGCGTAGGCATAAAACGCGCCGTGCGGNGTGGGGCATTCCACGCCGTCAATAGCGTTCAGTGCTGCAACCATGGCCTTGCGGCGGCGATCAAAAGCCACCTTCATCTCATCCACGGCTGTCAAAGGCCCAGAGACGGCGGCCAGGGCGGCCATCTGCGACACGTTGGCCACATTGGAAGTTGCGTGGGACTGCATGTTGGTGGCGGCCTTGGTGACATCAAGCGGCGCGATCATCCAGCCCACCCGCCAACCTGTCATGGCGTACGTTTTGGCTACACCGTTGAGGATGACAACGCGGTCTCCCAGCTCAGGGGTGGCCGTGGCGATGGAGGTGAAGGGGACGCCGTCGTAGGTCAGGTGTTCATAAATTTCATCCGTGATGACCCACAAGCCCTTGGCTGCGGCCCATACACCAATCTCCCGGGTCTGCTCGGGTGAGTAGACGGCGCCTGTCGGGTTGGACGGGGAGACAAANAGCAGCACCTTGGTCCGCGGGGTCAAGGCCGCTTCAAGTTGGTCAACGGTGACCAAGTAACCCTGCTCAGGACCTGCGAACACCTCAACGGGCACGCCGCCAGCCAAGCGGATCGCCTCCGGGTAGGTGGTCCAGAAAGGGCTAGGAACAATGACTTCATCGCCCGGGTCAAGAAGAGTCGCAAAGGATTCATAGACGGCCTGCTTGCCNCCGTTAGTCACCAACACCTGGGCCGGGTCCACGGCGTAGCCCGAATCGCGCAGAGTCTTCTGCGCAATGGCGCTACGCAGTTCGGGCAGACCTGCTGCGGGAGAGTAACGGTGGAACTTGGGTAGGCGGGCTGCTGCGATGGCCGCTTCCACAATGTAGTCAGGNGTGGGGAAATCGGGCTCACCCGCGCCAAAGCCAATAACAGGACGGCCCGCAGCCTTCAAGGCCTTGGCTTTGGCATCAACGGCCAGGGTGGCAGATTCGGCAATGGCGGCGATCCTTGCGGAAATGCGGCGCCCGGAGGCTTGATCAGCTGTCAATTCGGCAGACATCAGGATTCTTTCTTCGGTGGGGACCCAAAATATAAACTTCGTCATTGTCTACTTTAGGGCCATTGCACACCCGGTTCGACGTATGGCTCTAAGAATGCGTAGAATAGGTAACTGGTGTTCAAGCACCATGATGATTCACGCCTTGATGCTGGTTTGTACAACACAGCTTCAAGACGGTAAGTTATTCATGGTTCTTCACACTGAACGGAAGTTCTGACACAGCAGATAGCAAGTTCTGTGAATGATCTCCAAAGGGTAGTGGCGCAATTGGTAGCGCAGCGGTCTCCAAAACCGCAGGTTGCAGGTTCGAGTCCTGTCTGCCCTGCGCATAGGTGCAGCGGTTTGCTGACATGAAAACTTCGTGTCAGCAAGCCATGGCTCCTGAGCGAATAATCTGTACATCGCATCGTCCGAATCCACGGATTTGCGGGTCGTTCAACACAATGATGAGTGAGGCACTGGTGACCGAAACTGCGGCAAGCAGCTCCAAGGAACCTGCCAAGAAAGCGTCTAAGCCCGGGAAGCCGGGAATTNTTAGCCGAATAGCTCTCTTCATGCGCCAAGTTATTGGTGAGCTGAAGAAGGTTGTTACACCCACTCGCAAAGAGTTGATCAACATGACTGCGGTTGTGCTGGTATTCGTAGTAATCGTCATGGGTATTGTTACCGTCTTGGATCTGGGCTTCGGTAAAGCCGTGCTGTGGATCTTTGGTGGAAACGTAAACATCGAGCAGTAAAACGCTCAACTTGGCCGACCTCGCCGAACACTTCGGTATGAGGTCGGTTTGAGCCATTAAGAAACGCACAAGGAAAGCAGGAAATTCGTGTCTGAGCTGGAGCCCGAGGCTACATACAGTGAGCAGGACCAGGACACTGTGGTTGCTGATGCTGCCAACAATGCCGACCTTGATGCGCCCAAGGCCGACGTCGTCACTGACGAAGCCCCGTCGGTCACCGACGCCGTAGCTAGCGCTGAGGGCGAGGAAGCCGCTGAGCCTGATGCAGCTATTGAGCCTGAGGTTGACCCGGCAGAAGAATTCAAGGCCATGCTGCGCCGCCAAGAGGGTGACTGGTACGTCATCCACTCCTACGCAGGGTATGAAAACCGCGTCAAGGTAAACCTTGAATCACGCAGCCTGTCGCTGAACATGGAAGATTACATCTTCGAAATTCAGGTCCCCATGGAAGAAGTCGTGGAGATCAAGAATGCCCAGCGCAAGGTTGTTAACCGTGTGAGGATCCCCGGCTACGTGTTGGTTCGCATGGATCTCACCGACGCATCGTGGGGCGTTGTCCGCCACACCNCTGGTGTCACAGGATTCGTTGGCAACGCCCACAACCCTGTCCCGCTGCGGTTGGATGAAGTCTTCTCCATGCTTGCTCCCATCTTCGAAGAGCAGCAGGCAGAAGAGAGCGGCGTACCGTTGCGTCACGATCCCAGCGACGCCGAGATCGACTTTGAGGTTGGCGAAGCCGTCATCGTCAAGGACGGACCCTTCGAAGGTCTCTCTGCCTCGATCTCTGAAATCAAGCCCGAAGCGCAGCAACTCGTGGTGCTGGTTTCGATCTTCGAGCGCGAAACTCCCGTCACGCTTGCTTTCAACCAGGTCACCAAGATCTAGTTGCCCCTAAATTTCGTTTCGCGTGGGGCTTGCTTAGCTCTATGTGAAACGTCCGGCCGGACGCCATTCGGCCAACCACCTAGGACGCGCTCCGTCGTCCTATGGAAAAGTTATTGAGAGAAGGACCCTACATTGGCTCCCAAGAAANAGGTCACCGGCCTTATCAAGCTGCAGATCCAGGCAGGCGCCGCTAACCCGGCACCGCCCATTGGTCCCGCGCTTGGTCAGCACGGCGTGAACATCATGGAATTCTGCAAGGCGTACAACGCTGCCACGGAATCCCAGCGCGGAAACGTTATCCCCGTTGAAATTACGGTTTATGAAGACCGTTCATTCACGTTCATCACCAAGACCCCGCCGGCTGCAGAGCTCATCAAANAGGCTGCAGGCGTTGCTAAGGGTTCAGGTACTCCGCACACCGTCAAGGTTGCGAACCTGACCAAGGCACAGGTCACCGAGATCGCCACCCAGAAGATGGTTGACCTCAACGCAACCAGCATCGAAGGCGCCGAGAAGATCATCGCCGGCACCGCCCGTTCCATGGGTATCACCGTCGAAGCTTAAGTCTTTTCGACTTTCGCTTTACGCCCGTTTGGGCACACAAAACATTTAAGAACGACGCCGTACAGCTCACCTTGGGTGGGTAGCGGCGGACGTAGTGGCAGGGCCCGCGCGGTCCTAATGACCACAACTGCACAAGGAGAAACGCAGCATGGCAAAGCGCAGTAAAGCATATGAGGCAGCTCAGGCGAAGATCAATGTGGATACCACATACGCACCCTTCGACGCCATCAAGCTCGCCAAGGACACCAACCCGTCCAAGTTCGACGCCACCGTTGAGGTTGCCTTCCGCTTGGGTGTAGATCCTCGCAAGGCCGATCAGATGATCCGTGGCACAGTCAACCTGCCTCACGGTACCGGTAAGACTGCCCGCGTCCTGGTTTTCGCAACAGGTGAGCGTGCCGAAGCTGCCATCGCAGCTGGCGCCGACTTTGTTGGCACCGACGACCTGATCGAANAGATCCAGGGCGGCTGGACCGACTTCGATGCAGCCGTTGCTACACCTGACCTCATGGGTAAGGTTGGCCGTTTGGGTAAGGTATTGGGTCCTCGTAACCTCATGCCTAACCCCAAGACAGGTACCGTCACCAACGACGTCGCCAAGGCTGTCAATGACATCAAGGGTGGAAAGATCGACTTCCGCGTCGACAAGCACTCCAACCTGCACTTCATCATCGGCAAGGTTTCTTTCGACGCCGTGAAGTTGGGCGAGAACTACGCAGCTGCTCTGGAAGAGGTGCTTCGTTTGAAGCCTTCAGCTTCCAAGGGCCGCTACCTGCAGAAGGCCACCGTCTCCACGACGTTCGGCCCCGGCATCCCGGTTGACCCTGCAGCAACGAAGGTTGTCATCGAGGGCTAGTCCTGAGAATTTATAAAGCTAAGGACCGTTGTGGCGTTTGCCACAACGGTCCTTTCTTTGTAAGCTGGTAGATGAGAGCCGCCACTGACAGCAGGTTGGCGGGACAAGGAGTACGTGCATGAAAGCCACTATCCGAGAGGCCACGGCAACAGACGCCTACGCCTTGGCGCAGTTGGCTGCAGTAACTTTTCCGCTGGCGTGCCCGCCCAGCAGCCCGATGGCTGAGATTGCTGCGTTTGTCACTGCGAATCTGAGCCAAGAAGTATTCGCCACGTATCTAGCGGACCCCGTGCGGGTGCTCTTTGTTGCCCAGGAAGGCGCCGTGGAAGGTGACGGGCGCCTACTGGCCTATACGATGTTGGTGGACGCGCCGCCGTCGGATTCAGATGTGGCTGCCGTGGTCTTCGGTGCGGAGGCCATTGAGGTGAGCAAATGTTATGCACACCCGGACGTTCATGGAACTGGTATCGGTGGCCAGGTGATGCAGGTGAGCCTGGACTGGATTGCCGTCCACGGCAAGAGGCAAGCGTGGCTGGGCGTGAACAGTGAAAATGTGCGTGCTCAACGTTTCTACGCTAAACATGGGTTCGCGATTGTAGGAACCAGAAGTTTTCAATTGGGGAAGAAGGTCGAGCATGACTATGTCATGGTGCGGCCTCAAGGAAAGTTAACTGTGGGGTAATCAAGCCATGACCGAAACGACCATCGAGCAATTGCGGATCCCGGAGACGTTGGAGGGGCACTCTGCGGCAGACTTTCGCCAAGCCGTTGAAGTATCCCGCCTAGTGCGTGTTCACACCTGGGGAAACGACGAACTGGCATATACGGCCGAAGAATTGTTCGCCCAATGCCACGACCCCTACGAGTGGTATGTGGTGCTGGTGGCACGCNACGGCGGGGAGATTGTGGGCCGCGCTGGCATAGCATTACCGCTGGATGAGCACACCGAGCTGGCGCATGTGACCTTGGACGTGATTCCTGCTGCTGCTGGCTTGGGGACGGGGCGTAAGCTCCTAGAAGCCGCCGAATTGTTTGTTAAGGGTGAGAATCGGCGGATTGTGATGGTAGAAACAAACCACCCTGCAGCCGCTCTGGAAAACGATGCAACTGATCCCATCAAAGCGAGCCTCGGANCAGGGGCACTGCCGCTGAGCAGCAGGGAAGCTCGCTTTGCCTACAGTGCTGGATACGATTTGGAGCGGGTAGAAAAGTTCAGTTCATGTGCGCTGCCGCTGCAACAGGGCCTCACCTTAGAGCTGGCCAAGAAAGCCTCCGCGACGCATCAGTCTTCCTACGTTGTGCACCAGTGGATGGACAACTGCCCCGAAGAGTGGGCTCAAGAGATCGCACGTTTAGAAAAGGGTTTGAGTCTTCACGACGAGGTGATCCAGGAGTCTTGGGATGTCGCCAAGTTACGTGAGGCGGAAGAACTTTCAGCGCTCACCGGCCGGCACACAATGGTCAGTGCCGCGCAGTGTCTTGACTCGGGCAGGTTGGTGGGGTTCACCTCGATTTCAATCCTGGGCCACCGTGGGGATGTAGCGTTCCAAGATGACACCGTGGTGGAGCAGGAGCACAAAGGTAAGGATGTTGGGCTTCAGATCAAGGTAGCGAACATGGAACTACTGATGCGCGAATTTCCACAGACAAAGACCATCTACACCTGGAATGCACCCGAACATTCGTACATGCTTGGCGTCAACGCCCAACTTGGCTACGTCAGTGCCGGAATGACAGGACAGTGGCGCAAGGATTTCGACGCGCTCTAGAACGCGCTCTAGAAAGAAGCTTTGCGAAAACTTTGCACAAGGTTTACTCCTGAGCCAGCGAACACCCCACATGGATTTGGTGTCTGCACTAGTTGTCCTGTAACCTTTAAGAACCAAAGACCGTCGGTCGATGTCAACCACCCCAGCAGGTAAGTGCAACATGCATCTTATTGCGTTGGAACCGGGCCGGTTTGCATACGAAAAGTCCTTACATGGACGGCCAGCGCAGGTGCACAAAGCTTCTGAGCAGTGTTGAACCGGGATAAAACCCATGGATCCGCTGCGAAAAACGCCCCGTACATCTGTGCGGGGCGTTTTGTTTGTCCATCCTCCAGCTTGCTGGTGTTGGGCAGGACAGGTAAAGACCGGCACTAATTCCCGGAAGGAGGGTTATGGCAACGCCAACAAAGGTGGCTGCAGTTGCAGAAATCACACAGGATTTCAATGATTCAACTGCTGCAGTCCTAACCGAATACCGTGGGCTCACCGTAGCTCAGCTCAAGGAGCTGCGCGTTTCTCTCGGCCAGGACACCAAGTTCTCGGTTGTAAAGAACACTCTGACAGCCATTGCGGCCAAGGAAGCTGGTGTTGACGCTTTCGAGGGTCAGCTGACCGGCCCTACCGCCATTGCTTTCATCAAGGGTGACGCTGTTGCAGCAGCAAAGAGCCTCACGGATTTTGCAAAAGCCAACAAGCAGCTGATCATTAAGACCGGTTTCTTCGAAGGCAAATCTCTCGATGCTTCTCAGGTAGCCGCACTGGCAGCCCTCGAGTCTCGCGAACTGCAGCTGGCCAAGGTTGCTGGCATCCTCAAGGCTCCGATGGCCGCCGCTGNNCGCACCCTCGACGCCCTGCGTGCCAAGCTTGCCGAAGGCGCTCCCGTTGAAGAGGCTCCGGCCGCTGAGGAAGCACCCGCCGCTGAAGAAGCGCCGGTTGCCGAAGAGGCTCCCGCTGCCGAGGCCACCGAGGCTTAGTCCTCACTTGCTGGCGAGGAAAACCGTTGACGCGTTTTTCTGGAACCTGGCAAGCTGGGCCCAGCCCCATAGTTTTCCCTAAATCCATGAGGACGGATTCGGCCCTAATAGGCCAACCGCCATGGCTAAGGACGAGCTCGCAGCTTTCAAGGAACTGACCATCATCGAGCTCTCCGAGTTCGTCACGCTCTTCGAAGAGACCTTCGAAGTAACTGCAGCAGCTGTTGCAGTTGCTGGCCCCGCCGGTGGCGCAGCTGAAGAAGAAGCAGAGCAGACTGAATTCGACGTTATCCTCGAATCAGCTGGCGAGAAGAAGATCGCTGTTATCAAGGAAGTTCGCGCGATCACTTCTTTGGGTCTGAAGGAAGCCAAGGAGGTCGTTGACTCGGCTCCCAAGGCCGTTCTTGAAGGTGCAACCAAGGAAGCTGCTGAGAAGGCCAAGGACGCTCTCGAAGCTGCCGGCGCCACGGTTACCCTCAAGTAATCTCTTTAGCCTTTCATAGAAGCCCCGTACCGGTTGGTGCGGGGCTTTTCTGTGTGCTCATAGACGTCTCTAGCCCCGATGCTCTGTTCACCGGTGAACACCAGAACCAGCTTGCTACTGAAGGACGGAAATATCTGCGACCGTGGCGTGCAAGGCTTCGATGAGGGAGTCGGCTTCGACGAACAAACTGTAGCCGTGTTCGCCAGCTCCCATGGCAACCCGGCGCCCCACAATGGCCCTGTCAACGTATACGGGCCACGCGGTTGTACTACCTAGNGGAGTGATGGTGCCACGTTCGTAACCTGTGGCCGCCAAAGCTTCTGCGGCAGGNGGCATCTGTAGTTTGTTAACACCAACTACAGCACGTAGTTTAGGCCATGAAATGGACCGGCCGCCGGGCACCAATGCGAAGAGAAAGCTGCCATCACTGCGCTTGAGAACCAAGGACTTTACTATGTCTGAAGGCTCAATACCCAGGGACTCTGCAGCTTCCGTGAGTGAATTCGCTGCTGGGCGTCCAAAGATCTCCACCGATAGTCCGTATCTGGCCGCATCAGCCGTGACACGGGTGTGGCCCGTTAGTGTAAAGCCACTTTCAGTCCCTGACCCGGCTGAGAGCCCTGACCCGGCTGAGAGCCCAGCGCCCATTACGCATCCCGGAACAAAAGCAGTGCCTCTCCNTGACCGCCGCCGCCGCATAGGGACACCGCAGCCTTACCAGATCCGCGTCGGCTCAGCTCAAGTGCTGCATGCAGGGCAAGGCGTGCCCCGGACGAGCCGATGGGGTGACCCAGGGCAATGGCGCCACCATGGATGTTGCACTTCTCCAGTGGAAGGCCAAGATCCCGCAAAGACTGGACCGCCACGGAGCCAAAAGCCTCATTGATTTCAATGAAGTCCAACTCGGCAACGTCCCAGCCTGCTGTGTCTAGGGCTTTNGATATCGCGTGGGAAGGCTGGGAGTGCAGGGAATTATCTGGTCCGGCCACCTGACCGGGNGCGCCAACAACAGCAAGCCAGGGCAGATTGTGCTCTTCGGCATAGGCACGTGAGGCTAGCACAAGGGCGCTAGCCCCGTCGGATAGGGGAGAGGAGTTGCCAGCGGTAATGGCGCCGTCGGCCGTAAATGCTGGGCGCAGGCCGGCAAGAGTCGCTGCAGTTGTCTGCGGACGAATGCCCTCATCGCTGCTCAACACCAGCGGTTCGCCCTTCCGCTGGGGAACGATGACAGGGACAATCTCCTCATCAAAGACTCCTGCCGCCACTGCTGCGGCGGCTCGTTGGTGTGACGCCGCAGCCACTTCGTCCTGCGCCAGGCGGGAAATATTCAGACGAATGTTCCCNCGCTCAGTAGAGAGCCCCATGGAATCAGCGTCAAAGGCATCGGTCAAGCCATCGTGCGCGGCCACATCCAGTGCTTGGATGGCACCATAGGTCCAGCCCTGACGGGAGCCTGGCAGAATATGCGGGGCCTGCGTCATCGACTCCTGCCCGCCGGCAACCACTACAGAGGCGTCGCCGCTACGAATCATGCGGGCGGCATCAATCACGGCAGTCAGCCCGGACAAACACACTTTGTTAATAGTCACGGCAGGAACATTCCAGCCAATCCCGGCCCCNACCGCGCTCTGCCTGGCCGGGTTCTGTCCTGCCCCGGCCTGCAAGACCTGGCCCATGATCACCTGGTCTATGTCAGTGGCATTGATACCAGAACGCGTCAGCGCCGCTGCGATGGCCTTGGCGCCAAGTTCGACGGCGCTAAACGGTGCCAATTGTCCGTTGAGCCGTCCTTGCGGGGTGCGGGCTCCTGCAAGAATTACCACATCATTTGCTTGTACCGTCATGGCTGCCGCGCTCCTTGAAACTCGTGCCGCGCAGATCCTCATTGAACTGCGCTTGTCCTTTACATAGAATCTAACAGCTTGGGCTGGCAGGAAATTTCGTGGCATCTGTGGAAGCCATCTTTTCCTCAATGTGACGAGACTAATAGTGGCTGAAATTCGACGTAATAGCGGGGAACTTTCCCTCAGTAGCTCCGATACTTGCGATTTATTGCTTCCTGGGGTAGACACGGGGCTGCATGAGCCTGTAATGTAGTTCTTTGCGTATCCCTCTTAACCTTCAGCCTTCATATAGCGGTGGGCTTTGTCTAGGTCAAGAGCTAAGGACAGCGTGCAATACGGGGCAGTCAGACTGCACCGTGAAGCGCTTCTGCGGCTACTTGACCAGCGTTCGTCCGGGTTTGATGACCAGGAGTGAATCGGGTGAGGGTCGTAAGAACAAGCCTGCAGGTCTGTGGAAGGATCCCTCTTGGTCGCCTCGAGCACCTCTAATATAAATAACGCTGCAACCGCTATCGATTCAAACAGCACCGACGGTGCAAAGAGTCGCATCTCATTCGCAAAGATTCACGAGCCGCTTGACGTGCCGAATCTGCTTGCACTCCAGACCGAGAGCTTTGACTGGCTCGTAGGTAATGGACGCTGGCAGGATCGCATGCAGAACGCCGTGGACGCTGGCGATGACAGTGTGGCCGTCACCTCGGGTCTTTCTGACATCTTTGAAGAAATTTCTCCGATTGAGGATTTCCAGGGCACCATGTCCCTGTCCTTCACGGAGCCGGAATTCTCTGACCCTAAGTTCACCGTTGACGAGTGCAAGGATCGCGACGCCACGTACGCCGCTCCGCTGTACGTCAAGGCCGAGTTCATGAACAACTTGACCGGTGAAATCAAACAACAGACTGTCTTCATGGGCGATTTCCCGCTCATGACCAACAAAGGCACGTTCGTCATCAACGGCACCGAGCGTGTTGTTGTATCCCAGCTGGTCCGTTCCNCGGGTGCTTACTTTGAGCGCACCGCGGATAAGACAAGTGATAAAGAAATCTTCACCGCCAAGATCATCCCCTCACGTGGTGCATGGTTCGAGCTGGAGATTGACAAGCGCGATCAGGTTGGTGTGCGTCTAGACCGTAAGCGCAAGCAGTCAGTCACCGTGCTGTTGAAGGCCCTTGGCTGGAGCGAAGGCCAGATCCTGGAAGAGTTCGGCGAGTTTGACTCGATCCGTGCCACCTTGGAAAAGGATGCCACAACAGGGCGCGAAGATGCCTTGCTTGATATCTACCGCAAGCTGCGTCCGGGCGAGCCGCCCACCGTTGACGCTGCTGATGCATTGCTGCACAACCTGTACTTCAACCCCAAGCGTTATGATCTGGCCAAAGTTGGCCGTTACAAGATCAACCGCAAGCTGGGTATTGACCTGCCGTTGAGCGACCCCAACGCTTCGGTGTTGAGCGTGGATGACATCGTCGCCATGATCAAGTACTTGGTTGCCTTGCACGCTGGCAACAAGACCACCAAGGGCCAGCGCGATGGCGCAGAGGTTGACCTTCGTGTTGATGTTGATGACATCGACCACTTTGGTAACCGTCGTATCCGTGCCGTTGGCGAGCTCATCGAGAACCAGGTCCGCACCGGACTCTCCCGCATGGAGCGCGTTGTCCGCGAGCGTATGACCACTCAGGATGTCGAAGCGATCACGCCGCAGACACTGATTAACATCCGTCCTGTTGTGGCAGCGATCAAGGAGTTCTTCGGAACTTCCCAGCTCTCACAGTTCATGGATCAGAACAACCCACTAGCCGGCCTGACGCACAAGCGTCGCTTGTCCGCGCTGGGCCCGGGTGGTTTGTCCCGTGACCGAGCAGGGATGGAAGTTCGAGACGTTCACCCGTCGCACTACGGCCGTATGTGCCCCATTGAAACCNCTGAAGGGCCCAACATTGGTCTGATCGGTTCCTTGGCTTCCTACGGACGCATCAACCCGTTCGGTTTCATCGAGACCCCGTACCGCCGGGTCAAGGATGGCTTCGTTTCTGACGAAGTTGATTACCTGACAGCTGACGATGAGATGGAAGTTGTTATCGCACAGGCCAACGCGCCGCTCGATGACGACAGCCACTTCGTTGAAGCCTCCGTCCTGGTTCGCCAGCGCGGTGGTGGCGGCGAGCCCGTTCTGATCCCGGCCGACGAGGTCGAGTACATGGACGTTTCCNCGCGCCAGATGGTATCTGTGGCAACCGCCTTGATCCCGTTCTTGGAGCACGATGACGCCAACCGCGCCCTCATGGGTGCGAACATGCAGCGTCAGGCTGTGCCGCTGGTCCGTTCCGAGGCCCCGTTCGTGGGTACCGGTATGGAGCGCGCCACCGCTGTTGACGCCGGTGACGTTGTCATTGCCAAGAAGGCCGGTGTGGTTTCGGAAGTTTCTGCCGATGTTGTTGTCATGTTGAATGACGATGGCACGGAGATCAACTACCCGATCGCCAAGTACAAGCGTTCAAACCAGGGTACGGCCTACAACCAGCGCGTTCTGGCCTCTGAAGGTCAGCGTCTGGAAGTTGGTGGCATCATCGCTGATGGTCCGGCAACGGACTTGGGCGAGCTTGCCCTGGGTAAGAACCTGTTGGTTGCCTTCATGTCCTGGGAAGGGCACAACTACGAGGATGCCATCATTCTTTCGCAGCGCATTGTTGCTGAAGATGTGCTTTCCTCTATCCACATCGAAGAGCATGAGATCGACGCTCGCGACACCAAGCTTGGTGCCGAGGAAATCACCCGGNATATCCCGAACGTTTCCGAGGAAATCCTTGCAGGCCTGGACGAGCGCGGAATCATTCACATCGGTGCAGAAGTTGAAGCCGGCGACATTCTGGTAGGCAAGGTCACCCCAAAGGGTGAAACCGAGCTGACCCCGGAAGAGCGTCTGCTCCGTGCCATCTTCGGTGAGAAGTCCCGCGAAGTTCGCGACACTTCCTTGAAGGTTCCCCACGGCGAGTCCGGCACCGTCATTGGTGTACGCGTCTTTGACCGTGACTCCGAAGATGACCTGCCCNCCGGTGTGAACCAGCTGGTTCGCGTGTACGTTGCCAACAAGCGCAAGATCACCGACGGTGACAAGCTCGCTGGCCGTCACGGTAACAAGGGCGTCATTTCCAAGATCCTCCCGATCGAGGATATGCCCTTCCTTGCAGATGGTACTCCCGTGGACATCGTCTTGAACNCCNTTGGTGTTCCAGGACGTATGAACGTGGGCCAGGTTCTGGAAATCCACCTCGGTTGGGTTGCCAAGACCGGTTGGAAGGTTGAAGGTGAGCCTGACTGGATCAAGAACCTGCCCAACCTGCCCCGCGAAAGCGGTCAGACGCGCGTTGCTACACCGGTGTTCGACGGTGCCCGTGATACAGAAATCACAGGCCTGCTCGATTCCACCAACGTCACCCGCGACGGTGTTCGCCTGATCGATTCCTCCGGCAAGACCCAGCTGTTTGACGGCCGCTCCGGCGAGCCGTTCCCGGACCCGGTCTCCGTGGGCTACATGTACATCTTGAAGCTTCACCACTTGGTGGATGACAAGATTCACGCCCGCTCCACCGGCCCGTACTCCATGATCACCCAGCAGCCGTTGGGTGGTAAGGCCCAGTTCGGTGGCCAGCGCTTTGGTGAGATGGAAGTTTGGGCCCTGGAAGCATACGGTGCGGCGTACACGCTGCAGGAATTGCTGACGATCAAGTCCGATGACATCCATGGCCGTGTGAAGGTTTACGAGGCCATCGTCAAGGGCGAGAACATCCCGGAGCCGGGTATCCCGGAATCCTTCAAGGTTCTGATCAAGGAAATGCAGTCGCTGTGCTTGAACGTGGAAGTCCTTTCCTCCGATGGCGCCACGATTGAGATGCGTGACTCGGATGAAGAAGTCTTCCGGGCCGCGGAGGAGCTGGGCATCGACCTGTCACGGGCCGAGCCTAACTCTGTCGAAGAAGTTTAGGGGACGACGGCGGTGGCCAGCCCATCGCCGTCGAACCTTCACTTCCTCCCGTACCCCGCTTAGACATTCAGACTTTAGAGAATTAGAGAGAACAGGACCCATATGTCCAGCGAATCCTCCTTCGGCAGTATGCAGATTGGCCTGGCCACCGCGCAAGATATTCGCGACTGGAGCCACGGCGAAGTCAAGAAGCCGGAAACCATCAACTACCGCACGCTCAAGCCGGAANAAGACGGTCTTTTCTGTGAGAAGATCTTCGGCCCGTCCCGCGACTGGGAGTGCTACTGCGGCAAGTACAAGCGCGTGCGCTTCAAGGGCATCATCTGTGAGCGTTGTGGCGTAGAAGTCACTCGCGCAAAGGTACGCCGTGAGCGCATGGGTCACATTGAGCTTGCAGCCNCCGTCACCCACATCTGGTACTTCAAGGGCGTCCCCTCGCGCTTGGGCTACCTGCTGGACCTTGCACCGAAGGACCTTGAANAGGTCATTTACTTCGCTGCGTACATGATCACCAGTGTTGACGACGAAGCACGTCACGCCGAGCTGCCGAACCTCCAGATTGAGCATGATCTGGAAAAGAAGCACATGGTGGACACACGTGACAGCGACATCGCCACGATCGCCCGCAACCTTGAAGGCGAAATTGCGCGTCTTGAAGGTGAAGGCGCTAAGGCTGCCGATAAGAAGAAGGCCCGCGATTCCGCGGACCGTCAGATGGCGAACGTGCGCAAGCGCGCCGACGCTGACATCGATCGCCTCGAGCAGGTTTGGGATCGCTTCAAGGCTCTGAAGGTTGCTGACCTTGAAGGCGACGAGGCCCTGTACCGTGAATTGCGTGACCGTTACGGCATGTTCTTCGAAGGTTCCATGGGTGCTGAAGCTATCAAGAGCCGTCTTGAGACCTTTGACATGGCCGGTGAAGCGGAGATCCTTCGCGACATCATCGCTAATGGCAAGGGCCAGCGCAAGACCCGTGCCCTCAAGCGCTTGAAGGTTGTCAACGCTTTCTTGACAACCAACAACAGCCCGCTTGGCATGGTCCTTGACGCCGTGCCGGTGATCCCGCCGGAACTGCGCCCCATGGTTCAGCTCGACGGTGGCCGTTTCGCCACCTCGGACTTGAACGATCTTTACCGCCGCGTGATCAACCGCAACAACCGGCTCAAGCGTTTGCTTGATCTGGGTGCTCCGGAGATCATCGTCAACAACGAAAAGCGCATGCTCCAGGAAGCTGTTGATTCGCTCTTCGATAACGGTCGTCGTGGCCGCCCCGTCACCGGGCCGGGCAACCGACCGTTGAAGTCGCTCTCTGACATGCTCAAGGGCAAGCAGGGTCGATTCCGTCAGAACCTCCTCGGCAAGCGTGTTGACTACTCCGGCCGTTCGGTCATTGTTGTTGGTCCGCAGCTGAAGCTGCACCAGTGTGGTCTGCCCAAGCAGATGGCATTGGAGCTCTTCAAGCCGTTCGTGATGAAGCGCTTGGTTGACCTCAACCATGCTCAGAACATCAAGAGCGCCAAGCGCATGGTGGAGCGTTTCCGTCCCCAGGTGTGGGATGTTCTTGAAGAGATCATCACCGAGCACCCGGTACTGCTGAACCGTGCACCAACCCTGCACCGTTTGGGTATTCAGGCGTTCGAACCGCAGCTTGTTGAAGGTAAAGCCATCCAGCTTCACCCGTTGGTTTGTGGTGCTTTCAACGCTGACTTCGACGGCGACCAGATGGCAGTTCACTTGCCGTTGAGCCCCGAAGCGCAGGCTGAAGCCCGCATCTTGATGCTGTCCTCCAACAACATCTTGAAGCCTTCAGATGGCCGTCCGGTGACTTTGCCGTCACAGGATATGATCATCGGTCTGTACCACTTGACCACCAAGCGCGAGGGTTCAGCCGGCGAAGGCCGTATGTTCTCCACCGCGGCTGAGGCTGTCATGGCGTTCGACGCCGGTGAGCTGCACTTGAACTCACAGGTCAAGATCCGTTTGGCTGACTTCATTCCCGGCGCCGAACGTAAGGGTCCGGAAGGTTTCGAAGCTGGCAATTCTGCCATCATCGACACTTCCCTGGGCCAGGTGCTCTTCAACGACACTTTGCCAGCTGACTACCCGTGGGTTGAAGCAGTGGCAGATAAGGGCCAGCTCTCTGAGATCGTCAACGATCTTGCTGAGCGCTACNCCAAGGTGGTTGTGGCAGCAACACTGGATAACTTGAAGGATGCCGGTTTCTACTGGGCAACCCGTTCGGGTATTACAGTTGCCATCTCCGACATTGAGGTCCCTGCCGCGAAGCCCGCCATCTTGGAGAGCTACGAGGTCAAGGCTGCCAAGGTCCAGGCCCAGTACGACAAGGGTTTGATTGCTGACGAGGAGCGCCGCCAGGAGCTTATCGACATCTGGAACCAGGCGACCAACGAGATCGCCGATGTTATGCGTGACTCGTTCGCTGCATCCAACACGATCAACCGTATGGTTTCCTCCGGTGCCCGTGGTAACTGGATGCAGGTTCGCCAGATTGCCGGTATTCGTGGCTTGGTGGCTAACCCTAAGGGTGAAATTATTCCTCGCCCGATCAAGTCTTCCTACCGTGAAGGCCTGTCGGTTTTGGAGTACTTCATTGCTACTCACGGTGCTCGTAAGGGTCTGGCTGATACGGCTCTGCGTACGGCTAACTCCGGTTACCTCACGCGCCGTCTGGTCGATGTGTCCCAGGATGTCATCGTTCGCGAAGACGACTGTGGCACCGAGCGCGGCTTGACCCTGCCGATCGCCGTGGTTGATTCCATGGGCGAAATCGTGCTGCACGAGGAAGTCGAGAACAGCGTTTACGCCCGTACCTTGGCTTCTGAGGTAGTGGATGCCAGCGGTAAGGTGCTAGCTGTTGCTGGCGCCGATGTTGGAGACGTACTGATCGGTGAACTCTTTGCCGCTGGTATCGAAGAGATCAAGGTCCGTTCAGTGCTCACCTGTGAGTCAACTGTTGGAACTTGCGCACTTTGCTACGGCCGTTCCTTGGCTACGGGTAAGACCGTGGACATTGGTGAAGCCGTCGGTATCATTGCGGCTCAGTCCATTGGTGAGCCCGGTACCCAGCTGACCATGCGTACTTTCCACACCGGTGGTGCTGTTTCTGCCAGCCGTGGCGAGGACATCACCCAGGGTCTGCCCNGTATCCAGGAGCTCTTCGAAGCACGTACCNCCAAGGGTGTGGCTCCGATCGCAGAGGCTGCCGGTCGCATCAACATTGATGAGTCCGAGAAGACGATGCGTTTGATCCTCACACCGGATGACGGTACCGAAGAGATCGCTTACCCGGTTCTGCGACGAGCACGCCTGCAGGTTGCTGACGGTGAGCATGTTGAAGTTGGCCAGAAGCTGATTGTGGGTGCGGTTGACCCCAAGCAGGTTCTGCGTATTCTTGGCCCGCGTGCCGCTCAGAAGCACCTCGTAGAGGAAGTTCAGCGCGTTTACCGCAGCCAGGGTGTGGGTATCCACGACAAGCACGTCGAGGTTATCGTCCGTCAGATGCTCCGCCGCGTCACAGTCATCGAGTCCGGCGACTCGAAGCTGCTACCGGGCGAGCTTGCCGAGCGCGGCCGCTTCGAGACGGAAAACCGTCGCGTCGTGTCCGAAGGCAAGAAGCCGGCATCAGGGCGTAACGAGCTGATGGGTATCACCAAGGCTTCCTTGGCGACCGAGTCATGGCTCTCCGCTGCTTCCTTCCAGGAAACCACCCGCGTTCTGACGCAGGCGGCCATGGAAGGCAAATCGGATCCGTTGTTGGGTCTGAAGGAGAACGTGATCATCGGTAAGTTGATCCCCGCCGGCACCGGCCTTCCGCGCTACACCAACGTCACGGTGGAGCCCACGGAAGAAGCCAAGGCCAACCTGTTCACCGGTCCGAGCGCATTCAGCGACTTCGACTATGTGGGCGGCGTAGGAGATCTGGGCAACGAGTTCCGTGCCATCCCCTTGGATGACTACGATCTCGGTACCAACTTCTCCGGCTGACATGCCGATAGTGCGATAAGGGAGTTGCCGAAGGACCCGAACTGAGCTTGCGAAGTTTGGGAGGCAACGACCGGGCGGTGAGTCACCTTGCAAAGGTGATTCACCGCCGTCGTGCTAACAACGCTCCCTCACTTTAGGGTGTTTTCAGGCAACGCTCCTGCACTAGCCCATGCTGTAGTCTCCGGCCTTCCACTTCTCCCAATCCCAGTTGGACAGGAACTTCTGCCCACTAACCATGCCTTTGTTGAACAAGGTCCCCTTATCTTCGCCAGTGAGATGGAAGTCAGTGGCTGTGTACGGGGCGGTGTTAACGAAGATTGTCCGTGAAACTGCTTGCGGATCATTGACATAGGCGCTGTCGTGGGCGCCCATCATGGTACCCAAGAGGGACTTGGCGAGTTGGACATTGCTGTTATCCGGACTCCAATCACCAGTGCGGATGGTGGTTTGGGCTGACAACTTCACACCAATGGTTGGCCACCGCGCGGGTAGTGAGTCATGGCGGTCAAANATGGACATGGGGAAGTTTGAGAGCAAGCCTCCATCCACACAGATGATGTGGTCGTGGCCCGTAGCATCCTTGTTTGTACTCATTTTCCACGGGCGAAAGAAGAACGGGATAGAAGCCGAGGCTCTGATGGCGTCAGCCACCGGCAGTGGGTCAGGGTCTATTCCCAGTAGCGGTTGGTAGTCCCACGGCAACCGCAGCATGAGCCCGCGCGAAACATCGGAAACTATCACCACCAGACGGTAGCGCTGATTCGGCGGTAGGGCACTGCCGGGATCATCGTCTTTCAAGTCCTTCCATGTCCTGACCCCGTGGGCTGCGAGTGTTTGGGATAGCCATTCGTGTAAGAAACCTCCATTGAACAATCCCTCATGGAGCAANAGACCGCTCGCCTGGCCAATTCCTGGGATGTGGCCCATAAAACCTGCCTCATCCTCAAATTGGGAGAAATCCAGGGTGTCCATAACATCTTTGACTTCGGCCGGACTCATGCCAGCTGCAAGGAAGCCTGCCACGATGGCGCCGGCGGAGGTTCCTGCAACACGGTGAAATGTATAGGGGCTACTGTGTGCAGTGAGAGCCGTCACCGCCCCNACTAAGCCGGAACCTTTGACTCCGCCGCCCTCGAGGACCAAATCTGCATCAGCCATGACGCACCACTCTTTGCCACTTGTCCGCCCGCATNNGAGAGGCACTGCAGGCTAACGATCCGCTCCTGCAAGGTCGTGGGTACTTAGAACTTTGCGCCTGTGTGTGGCAGGTGTCAAGGGGCGATGATGGCGTCCGATTCGTGCGNNCCGGCGGTAGCACGTGGTAACGTAATAAGTAATTGTTAGTGTGGCAGTGGATAAGAGCGTCAATTTCCTTCACCTAGGTGAANNGAAAGTGGATGCGGGTCCGGGTTGTACGGTTCTTGTACAGCAGATGCCACATTTTGCATGCCTAGGCGCTGTGAAGTCGCCGAGTCTGCGACTACCAGTAAATGGCTCTTCCTTGAAGGTTTTGCGACTCTGACGCCCTGTGCGCAGCGGTTGCTTGACTCGGGGAAAGCGACACGAGAAACAACTCGAGAAAACAACGGAGAACACGAAAGTGCCTACGATTAACCAGCTGGTCCGAAAGGGCCGGACACCCAAGGTCACCAAGACCAAGGCTCCCGCACTAAAGGGTAGCCCCATGCGACGCGGCGTTTGCACGCGCGTTTACACAACCACCCCGAAGAAGCCGAACTCGGCTCTGCGTAAGGTTGCACGTGTGCGCCTCAACGGTGGCGTGGAAGTTACTGCTTACATCCCCGGTGTAGGCCACAACCTTCAGGAGCACTCCATCGTGCTCGTTCGTGGAGGCCGTGTTAAGGACCTTCCCGGTGTTCGCTACAAGATTGTCCGCGGCGCATTGGATACCCAGGGCGTTAAGAACCGCAAGCAGGCACGCAGCCGCTACGGTGCAAAGATGGAGAAGAAGTAATATGCCTCGCAAGGGTCCGGCCNCCAAGCGGCCGCTAGTAGTAGATCCCGTATACGGTTCACCTTTGGTCACACAGCTGATCAACAAGGTTCTGGTAGACGGCAAGAAGTCAACGGCAGAGCGCATCGTTTACGGTGCACTTGAGGGTGTTCGCGAGAAGACCGGTGCTGATCCCGTAGTTGCCTTGAAGAAGGCCATGGAGAACATCAAGCCGAGCCTTGAGGTCAAGTCCCGCCGTGTTGGTGGCGCCACCTACCAGGTTCCGGTTGAAGTTAAGCCCGGTCGTCAGACCGCGTTGGCACTTCGCTGGTTGGTTGGTTACTCGAAGGCTCGCCGCGAGAAGACCATGACCGAGCGTCTGCGCAACGAAGTTCTGGATGCCTCCAACGGTCTTGGTGCCGCTGTTAAGCGTCGCGAAGATACCCACAAGATGGCAGAGTCCAACAAGGCCTTCGCACATTACCGCTGGTAACTAGAGCTATGAGGTTGCCGGTGGCGAACCCACCGGCACCCTTCAATTCATCTCTAGATAAGGGAGAAACCGTGGCACAGGACGTGCTTACAGACCTGAACAAGGTCCGCAACATCGGCATCATGGCCCACATTGATGCTGGCAAGACCACCACCACTGAGCGCATCCTGTTCTACACGGGTGTGAATCACAAAATCGGCGAAACGCACGATGGTGCTTCGACGACTGACTGGATGGAACAGGAANAGGAACGCGGCATCACCATCACGAGCGCCGCCGTGACTTGCTTCTGGAACAACAACCAGATCAACATCATTGACACACCCGGCCACGTTGACTTCACGGTAGAGGTCGAGCGCTCCTTGCGTGTGCTTGATGGTGCCGTTGCTGTTTTCGACGGCAAGGAAGGCGTTGAGCCGCAGTCTGAGACTGTTTGGCGTCAGGCTGACAAGTACAACGTTCCGCGTATCTGCTTCGTCAACAAGATGGACAAGCTCGGAGCTGACTTCTACTTCACCGTAGACACCATCATCAACCGCTTGGGCGCCAAGCCCTTGGTTATGCAGCTGCCGATCGGCGTCGAGAGCGAATTCATCGGTGTCGTGGACTTGATGACCATGAAGGCTTTCGTCTGGGCCGGTGACTCCAAGGGTGACGTCACCATGGGTGCCGCCTACGAAGTCCAGGAGATCCCCGCTGATCTTCAGGAAAAGGCAGAAGAGTACCGCGCAGCCCTTGTTGAGGCCGCTGCAGAGTCCTCCGAAGAGCTCATGGAGAAGTACCTTGAAGGTATTGAACCCTCCATCGATGAGCTGAAGGCTGGCATCCGCAAGCTGACAGTTAACTCTGAGATCTACCCGGTCTTCTGTGGTTCTGCTTTCAAGAACCGCGGCGTTCAGCCGATGCTCGATGCTGTCATCGATTACCTGCCGAACNCCTTGGATGTTGGCGCGATGATCGGTCACGATCCCCGCAACGAAGAAATCGAAATCAAGCGCGAACCGAGTGAAAGCGAGCCGTTCTCGGCCCTCGCCTTCAAGATCGCAACGCACCCGTTCTTCGGCCAGTTGAACTTCATCCGCGTGTACTCCGGCAAGGCAACTCCCGGTACTCAGCTGCTGAACTCCACGAAGCAGAAGAAGGAACGTATTGGCAAGCTCTTCCAGATGCACGCCAATAAGGAAATGCCCGTAGATGAGGTCCATGCAGGCCACATTTACGCCGTGATCGGCCTCAAGGACACCACCACTGGTGACACCTTGTGCGATCCCGCAAACCCGATCGTTCTTGAGTCGATGACCTTCCCGGATCCCGTGATCTTCGTGGCCATTGAGCCCAAGACCAAGGGTGACCAGGAGAAGCTGTCCACGGCCATCCAGAAGCTCTCCGCTGAGGACCCGACGTTCACCGTCACCCTCAACGAAGACACCGGCCAGACCGAAATTGGCGGCATGGGCGAGCTCCACCTGGACATCCTGGTGGACCGCATGCGTCGCGAATTCAACGTTGAGGCCAACGTTGGCAAGCCGCAGGTTGCTTACCGCGAAACCATCAAGCGCGCTGTAGTCAAGCATGACTACACGCACAAGAAGCAGACCGGTGGTTCAGGTCAGTTCGCCAAGATCCAGATTGCGATTGCACCGCTGGATACGCACGAAGGCGAAATGTACTCATTCCAGAACAAGGTCACTGGTGGCCGTGTTCCCCGTGAGTACATCCCCAGCGTTGACCAGGGCATCCAGTCCGCACTGCCTGACGGCGTGCTGGCCGGTTACCCGATGGTTGGCATCGAGGCCACGCTGCTTGACGGCGCCTCTCACGATGTTGACTCCTCGGAAATGGCCTTCAAGATCGCTGGTCGCATGGCGTTCAAGGAAGCTGCCAGGTTGGCCAACCCGGTTCTGCTTGAACCGTTGATGGAAGTTGAAGTCCGCACCNCTGAGGAATACATGGGTGAAGTTATCGGTGACCTCAACTCGCGTCGCGGCCAGATGCAGTCCATGGAAGACGCAAGCGGTGTCAAGGTCATCAAGGCTCTTGTTCCCTTGTCCGGCATGTTCGGTTACATTGGCGATCTGCGTTCTAAGACCCAGGGCCGTGCCGTGTACTCGATGAAGTTTGATAGCTACTCTGAGGTTCCGAAGGCAGTCGCCGACGAGATCATCCAGAAGGCTCGCGGCGAGTAGTCGCATCTTTGGTTTGGGCCTGTTCTAGCCTTATGTTGGGGCAGGCCCAACGCCAGGCAATTTCTTAAATATCAAAAGCCCCAGTAGACTTATTTTGATTTCAGTGGCGAACAGCGCTACTGAGAGTAAGTTTTCTTAAATGTTCTAGGAGGAACCCGTGGCGAAGGCAAAGTTCGAGCGGACCAAGCCGCACGTTAACATCGGCACCATCGGTCACGTTGACCATGGTAAGACCACGTTGACGGCTGCCATTTCCAAGGTACTGTACGACAAGTACCCCGATCTCAACGAGCAGCGTGATTTCAGCTCCATCGACTCGGCTCCCGAGGAGAAGCAGCGCGGTATCACGATCAACATCTCCCACGTTGAGTACCAGACTGAGAAGCGCCACTACGCACACGTAGACGCTCCCGGTCACGCTGACTACATCAAGAACATGATCACCGGTGCAGCGCAGATGGACGGTGCCATCTTGGTGGTTGCCGCCACTGACGGCCCGATGGCCCAGACTCGCGAGCACGTTCTGTTGGCCCGCCAGGTTGGCGTTCCCTACCTGCTGGTTGCACTGAACAAGTCCGACATGGTTGACGATGAAGAACTCCTCGACTTGGTCGAAATGGAAGTTCGTGAACTGTTGTCCTCACAGGGCTTCGACGGCGACGAGGCACCTGTTGTGCGCGTTTCCGGCCTGAAGGCTCTGGAAGGCGATCCCGTATGGGTCAAGTCCGTTGAGGACTTGATGGATGCCGTTGATAACAACGTTCCTGACCCCGTTCGCGACAAGGACAAGCCGTTCTTGATGCCCGTTGAAGATGTTTTCACCATCACCGGCCGTGGCACCGTTGTTACGGGCCGCGCCGAGCGTGGAACCCTCAAGATCAACTCTGAAATTGAGATTGTCGGCATCCGTCCAGTCCAGAAGACCACGGTTACCGGTATCGAAATGTTCCACAAGCAGCTCGACGAGGCTTGGGCCGGCGAGAACTGTGGTCTGCTGCTGCGCGGAATCAAGCGCGAAGACGTAGAGCGTGGCCAGGTTATCGTCAAGCCGGGTTCCATTACCCCGCACACCGATTTCGAAGCCAACGTCTACATCTTGGCCAAGGATGAGGGCGGTCGTCACAACCCGTTCTACTCCAACTACCGCCCGCAGTTCTACTTCCGCACAACGGATGTTACCGGCGTCATCACCTTGCCTGAAGGCACGGAAATGGTTATGCCTGGCGACAACACCGAAATGACTGTCGCGCTGATCCAGCCGATCGCCATGGAAGAGGGCCTCGGCTTCGCTATCCGCGAAGGCGGCCGCACCGTTGGTTCAGGCCGTGTCACCAAGATCATCAAGTAGTCTCTGACTCCTTAATGTCTTAGGAAAGGACCCCAGCTTCGGCTGGGGTCCTTTGTGTCTGGGCACGCCCGTCACGAATGGGTGTGCTGACGGATAACGGCGGCTATGGCACGGCCTCGGCAATGCCTGCAGCCGGGTGTAGGGAGGGCTAGCGCACCCCTTTACCTGCCCAACGGCTGCGGCACCGGCCAAGGCCGTTATGCCAGATATCAAGAAGAGCAGGGTGAAGCCTCCGACGGCACTAACCAGTAAAGCACCCAACATGGGAGCGAATGCTTGGGGTACGGTCAAAGCGATGTTCATGATGCCCAGGTCCTTGCCTCGGGAGAGCTGGTCGGGCAGGACCTCGGTAGCTAGTGCTTGATCCACGGATAAGAAACAGCCATAACCTAGCCCCAACAAGGCCGCTGCAACGGTGGCTGCTTCCAAGCTGGGGACAAACGCGAGAATGAGTGCGGCCATTGCCTGTAAGACTGAGGCGCCCAACACGAAGGCTCGTCGCCTTCCGAGCTTGTCAGAGAGCCGGCCAAGCCACAGCGAAGCCGCAATCACGAAGAGCATGTACACCAGCGTCAAGAGAATGAGTGAGCCTTCGGCGTCGGGCACCTTCAAGCCATACATCAANAAGTAGAGCAGCAAACTGGTGCCAAAAGCATTACCAAGGTTCACCAGGATCCGGCTGAGCAAGGTCCAGCCAAAGTCGGGGAACTTGCGCGGGCTGATCCACATCCCTTCGAGCAGGGAGCGCCATGAGAGTGGCGGGATGATTCCTTGCGGCAGTACGGCATCGGGGATCAGCAGCAANAATGGTAGCCCCAGCACTACTAACAGTCCTGCTATGAGCGCATAACCGCCGAAGGTGCTCAGTCCCAGAGTTGTTACCAGGACAAGACCGGCGATGATGCCGATCGCCTGAGGCGCAGAAATCCAACCCGAGACATAACCTCTCTGGTTCACGGGCACCTGATCTGAGATTGCAGCAGTCAAAGCAGCAGTCAAGATACAGAAGAAGGTGCTTGCTATCACCCAGCAAATCCCAATTCCCAGCAAAGAGGTTTGTAGCCCCACAGCTATAAGGGAGATAGCGAAGCCTGCCGTACCCGCTGCGATCCAAGGGCGGCGGCGGCCAAAACGGGAGGTGGTCCTATCGGACAGAGCCCCAGTGAGCGGATACGCCACCAGCGCGAAGGCTCCAGCAATACCTGAGATATAGCCGAACCCGAGCACGTTTTGTACCCAGTCCGTGGCATTGAGGTTCTTTTCCACCTGCAAGGGAAGCAACAGTTGCACCGGTGTTAACTGGGCAATCCAGACACCAAACCAGCTCAGCGCAAAGAACGATATCCACCTTCCGCTGACCCGGCGCGTGGGGACAGCTGCCAATATCTGAGTGGATGAGGGGCCTGCTGGCCCTCATCTTTAGTTACTTTGCTCACGCTTGTAGCTTCTCATGCCCGTCAAGACTGGGGCAGTGGGGTCTTTGCTGCTGAGAAGAAAAGTCACGCCTGTCCCGATTGGTGTTCAGCGCCAGAATCCGGCATACTTATTGAGTTGTTCAAGTGCTTTTCGTGTCCCGGTTGAGATAATGCTCTTCGCAGGGTCCAAGCTAAAGCCCAAACATAACCTTTCCTTCGCATTAGTAGTGCGGGTACGTGCGTATTTATTTGCGACACGCCCGACCGCGGGGTCGGAGCTTCGATGGATTGAGGAACCCGGAAATATCCGGATTCAGTTTGTTGGAAGCGTGGCTGAGAGTGCCACATATGAACTAAGAAAAGTAAACAGCGTTTACGTCAACAGCATCGCTCCTTTCAGGATGCTTCGTTACAGGAAAGAGAGTCACGACGCCATGGCGGGACNNAAAATCCGCATCCGGCTGAAGTCATATGACCACGAGGTTATTGATGTTTCAGCCCGGAAGATCGTTGAGACGGTCACGCGCGCAGGCGCAACGGTAGTAGGCCCTGTGCCGCTGCCCACCGAGAAGAACATTTACTGCGTAATTCGTTCTCCTCACAAGTACAAAGACAGCCGCGAGCACTTTGAAATGCGCACGCACAAGCGTCTCATCGACATCATTGATCCCACGCCCAAGGCAGTTGATTCGCTCATGCGTCTCGACCTGCCGGCCGACGTGAACATCGAAATCAAACTGTAGGGAGGTGCTGAGAAACTATGACCGCGACCCGAAACACTAAGGGCATCCTGGGCACGAAGCTCGGCATGACCCAGGTCTGGGACGAGAACAACTTGCTTGTTCCCGTAACCGTCGTCCAGGCCGACTCCAACGTCATCACCCAGCTGCGCAACGCAGAGGTTGATGGCTACGTAGCGATCCAGATCGGCTACGGTGCGATCGATCCCCGTAAGGTCACCAAGCCTTTGGCTGGTCACTTTGCAAAGGCAGGCGTCACGCCTCGCCGCCACGTCGTCGAGCTGCGCACTGCAGATGCTGACACTTACTCACTCGGCCAGGAGCTCTCAGTTGAGATCTTCGAAGCCGGCCAGAAGGTCGACGTTGTCGGTACTTCAAAGGGTAAGGGTTTCGCCGGTGTCATGAAGCGTCACGGCTTCCACGGCGCCCCGGCATCACACGGTGCTCACAAGAACCACCGTAAGCCCGGTTCCATCGGTGGCGCGTCCACCNCTGGCCGCGTTTTCAAGGGTATGAAGATGGCAGGCCGTATGGGTGCCGAGCGCGTAACCACCATGAACCTCACGGTTCACGGCGTTGACGCCGAAAAGTCGCTACTGCTGATCAAGGGTGCCGTCCCCGGCGCCCGCGGCCAGGTCGTATTCGTACGCACCGCCGTGAAGGGAGCATAAGTAAATGGCTACTGTAAAGTTGACCTGCCTGCAGAGATCTTCGACGTACAGACCAACGTGCCCTTGCTGCACCAGGTTGTCGTAGCTCAGCTTGCCGCTGCCCGTCAGGGTACGCACAAGACCAAGACCCGCGCCGAAGTATCCGGTGCAGGCCGCAAGCCGTTCGCACAGAAGGGTACCGGCCGTGCCCGTCAGGGTTCCATCCGCGCCCCTCACATGACCGGCGGTGGCGTTGTCCACGGTCCTACCNCTCGCGATTACAGCCAGCGTACGCCCAAGAAGATGAAGGCTGCAGCTTTGCGCGGCGCCCTCTCTGACCGCGCACGCAACGGCCGTATCCACGTTATCGCTGAATTGGTTGCTGGCTCCAAGCCCTCAACCAAGGTTGCAATGGCTACTCTGGCTGCTGTGACAACGCGCAAGAACTTGCTCGTTGTCATCGAGCGCGCCAACGACGTTGCCGCTTTGAGCGTACGTAACATCACCAACCTCCACGTCCTGTATGTTGACCAGCTCAACACCTACGACGTTCTGGTTTCTGATGACATCGTCTTCACGCAGGCTGCCTACGACGTTTTCGTCTCAGGCCGTGCCGCTGCTGAAGCTTTCGCTTCCAGCTTGCTGCTCGTGGAAGAACTGGTTTCCGTTGAAGCAAATGATGATGCTGAAGGCACCATCAAGGGCAACCAGGACTCCATGAAGTACCACGTGCCTGGTTCACGCTGGTATGACGCCACTGTGGCCGAGGTTTGGTTCGCAACTGTCGAGGACGCCAAAGCCGCAGGCTTTGTTCCCGCCGGCGGCGAAGCTGCCCAGACTATTGAGGAGGACGCCAAGTGAGCGCCGTCACCATCAAGGATCCGCGCGACGTAGTGCTTGCACCCGTCGTCTCGGAAAAGAGCTACGGTTTGATCGACGAAGGTAAGTACACCTTCTTGGTCGANCCCCGCTCGAACAAGACCGAGATCAAGCTGGCCGTGGAGAAAATCTTCTCCGTCAAGGTCGACTCGATCAACACCATCAACCGGGCCGGTAAGCGCAAGCGCACCAAGTTCGGATGGGGACAGCGCAAGAACACCAAGCGCGCCATTGTCTCCCTCCGTGAAGGCACGATTGACATCTTCGGCGGTCCGCTTTCATAAGCGGAGACCACTTTAACGAGGAAATAAACTATGGGAATCCGTAAATACAAGCCGACAACCCCGGGCCGTCGCGGCTCGAGCGTTGCCGACTTCGCAGAAATCACGCGGTCGACGCCGGAGAAGTCTCTGGTCCGTCCCCTACCCAAANAGGGTGGCCGCAATAACACTGGTCGTATCACGACACGTCACAAGGGTGGTGGCCACAAGCGCCAGTACCGCCTGATTGACTTCCGTCGTCATGACAAGGATGGCGTTAACGCTCGCGTTGCTGAGATCGAATACGATCCCAACCGCACCGCACGCATTGCCCTCCTGCACTATGTTGATGGCACCAAGCGTTACATCATCGCACCCAACAAGCTCAGCCAGGGCGACTTCGTAGAAGCCGGCCCGGAAGCTGATATCAAGCCTGGCAACAACCTGCCGATGCGCAACATCCCGGTGGGTACTGTTATCCACGCTGTGGAGCTGCGTCCCGGTGGCGGTGCCAAGATGGCTCGTTCAGCTGGTGCCTCTGTTCAGCTCGTCGCCAAGGAAGGCAAGTTCGCTCAGCTGCGTCTGCCCTCCGGCGAAATCCGCAACGTTGATGCGCGCTGCCGCGCGACCATCGGCGAAGTTGGAAACGCTGAGCAGTCCAACATCAACTGGGGTAAGGCTGGCCGTATGCGCTGGAAGGGCGTACGCCCGACCGTCCGCGGTGTTGTCATGAACCCTGTTGATCACCCTCATGGTGGTGGTGAAGGTAAGACCTCCGGTGGACGTCACCCGGTCAACCCGAACGGTAAGCGCGAAGGCCGTACCCGCCGTCCCAACAAAGAGAGCGACAAGCTGATTGTTCGTCGCCGCCGTACTGGCAAGAACAAGCGATAGGAGCCTGGAGACATGCCACGTAGCCTGAAGAAGGGTCCCTTCGTTGACCAGCACCTCTTTGTTAAGGTAGCTCGGGAGAACGAAAAGGGTACCAAGAACGTAATTAAGACCTGGTCCCGCCGCTCGATGATCGTTCCCGCAATGTTGGGTCATACGATCGCCGTGCACGACGGTCGCAAGCACATCCCTGTGTTTGTCACCGAGTCGATGGTCGGGCACAAGCTCGGCGAATTCGCCGCCACGCGGACATTCCGCGGCCATGTCAGGNACGACCGTAAGGGCAAGCGCCGCTAGGCGCTTGGCTTTACGGCAAAGACGAGAGAGATAGCAATGGAAGCCAAGGCAAGTGCGCGTCATCTGCGCGTAACGCCTATGAAGGCCCGGCGCGTCGTCAACCTGATTCGTGGCAAGCAGGCGAATGAGGCATTGGCGATTTTGAAGTTTGCCCCACAGGCAGCTTCGGAGCCGGTATTCAAGGTAGTCCAGTCCGCAGTGGCTAACGCCCGCGTTCTGGCAGATCGCGACAGCATCGCGTTCAATGAAAATGATCTGTACATCAGCGAGATCTTCGTTGATGAAGGCCCCACCATGAAGCGGTTCCAGCCGCGAGCACAGGGCCGTGCATTTCAGATCAAGAAGCGAACCAGCCACGTAACCGTGGTTGTCGCTACCNCCGAGAAAGAGGAGGCTCGCTAAGTGGGACAGAAAGTAAACCCGCACGGTTTCCGTCTCGGGATCACGACGGACCACCGTTCACATTGGTTCGCAGATAGCAACAAGCCCGGCCAGCGGTACAAGGACTTCGTANAAGAAGACATCCAGATCCGCGCACTCATGTCTACAGGCATGGACCGCGCCGGTATTTCCAAGGTTGAGATCGAGCGCACCCGTGACCGTGTACGTGTGGATATCCACACCGCACGCCCCGGTATCGTTATCGGTCGCCGTGGAGCAGAAGCAGACCGCATCCGCGGCGAGCTCGAAAAGCTCACCGGCAAGCAGGTTCAGCTGAACATCTTGGAAGTCAAGAACCCGGAAGCTGACGCTCAGCTCGTTGCCCAGGGCATCGCAGAGCAGCTGACTTCACGCGTGGCTTTCCGCCGCGCAATGAAGAAGGCAATGCAGTCCGCACAGCGCACCGGCAGCGTCAAGGGCATCCGTGTCGCTTGTGCTGGTCGCTTGGGTGGCGCTGAAATGTCACGCACCGAGTTCTACCGCGAAGGTCGTGTGCCCCTGCACACCCTGCGTGCCAACATCGATTACGGCTTCTTCGAAGCTAAGACCGTGTTCGGCCGCATCGGTGTCAAGGTCTGGATCTACAAGGGCGATGTCACGTCCAAGGAACTGGCTGCTCAGGCAGCCGCTGCTCCTGCTCGTGGCCGTGGCCCGCGCCGTGACGGCGATGACCGCGGTGCCCGCNGGCCCCGCGCCGGTGGCGACCGTCGTCGTAACGACCGTCCTGAGCGTACCGAGGCTGCTGCCGCGGTTGAAGCTCCTGTAGCTGCAGAGGTTGCGGCTCCGGCAGTAGAAGGAGGACAGGCTTAAATGCTTATCCCACGTCGAGTAAAGCACCGTAAGCAGCACCACCCCGGTCGTTCGGGTCAGGCTACTGGCGGCACCACGGTTTCGTTTGGTGAGTGGGGCATTCAGGCTCTTTCGCCGGCCTACGTAACCAACCGTCAGATCGAGTCCGCTCGTATCGCCATGACTCGTCACATCAAGCGTGGCGGAAAAGTGTGGATCAATATCTACCCTGACCGTCCCTTGACGAAGAAGCCTGCCGAAACCCGTATGGGTTCCGGTAAGGGTTCACCCGAGTGGTGGATTGCAAATGTCAAGCCGGGACGTGTTCTCTTTGAACTCTCCGGTGTATCAGAAGAGGTAGCACGCGAGGCCCTGCGCCTGGCAATCCACAAGCTGCCGTTGAAAGCACGCATCGTGCGTCGCGAAGGTGGTGAGTAGAGATGTCAATTGGTTCCAAGGAACTTGCCCCTGCACAGCTTGACGGGTTCGACAATGCACGTCTTGTCGAAGAACTCCGCAAGGCTAAGGAAGAACTGTTCAACCTGCGTTTCCAGTCGGCCACAGGCCAGCTGGAAAGCCACGGTCGNTTGCGCGTTGTAAAGCGCGACATCGCCCGTATCTACACAGTGCTGCGTGAGCGCGAGCTGGGCATTCGCCCGGACGTCGTTGCCGCTGCACCCGTGGAGAAGGCCTCCAAGAAGGCTGACAAGGAAGCCAAGAAGGCCTCCAAGAAGGCTGAAAAATCTGAGGAGGACGCCAAGTGAGCGATTCTGTAAACAACACTGAAGAAGGCGCCGAGGCTGTAGTCCGTGGCGACCGTAAGAAGATGCGCGGCTACGTCGTCTCCGACAAGATGGATAAGACCATCGTTGTTGAGGTCGAAGACCGTGTAAAGCACGCCTTGTACGGCAAAGTTCTGCGCCGCAACAAGAAGGTCAAGGCTCACGATGAAGAGAACAGCGCCGGCATCGGCGACCTGGTCATCATCACCGAGACTCGTCCGCTCTCCGCTACCAAGCGGTTCCGCCTCCTCGAGATCGTCGAGAAGGCTAAGTAATCACTTTCAACCTTTGGGTTGAGCTTGTGAACTAAAATGTTGGGCCCGTCACCGTCTGCGGTGACGGGCCCAACATCGTTAACACTTTGCTAGCGGCCCGACGTCACCGCGGTGTGCGCGAAGTAACGCTGTTGCCCACCAGCGCACGTACCTCCGGGTTCCGCCGTCGTGCTAGGATTATTTATTGCTGCGCCTTTTCTGTACCGCCGTCTTCGGCAGTGTCAGTGGGTGCGCAACTACCTCGTAAAGGCATCGTGCCACTACAAACTGCCGTCGGTCGCGTGTTCATTCACGCATTGGGCCGGATTGGAAAGTGCAGTTGGCATGGAGTGTTTAGGCGTGTTTTGGCAAAATCCAGGCACGTTCAGAGACATCCCGAACAATACGTTCCGCAAGGCTTATCCACAGCTATTTTGTGGCCAAGAACCGGCGCGACGAACAGGAGATACTAGTGATTCAGCAGGAGTCGCGGCTTAAGGTCGCCGACAATACGGGTGCCAAGGAAATCTTGACAATCCGCGTTCTCGGTGGATCTGGGCGCCGCTACGCAGGCATTGGCGACACCATTGTCGCAACCGTCAAGGATGCAATTCCCGGCGGTAACGTAAAGAAGGGTGACGTCGTCAAGGCTGTCATCGTTCGCACCAAGAAGGAACGCCGCCGTGCGGATGGTTCCTACATCAAGTTTGACGAGAATGCAGCTGTCATTCTTAAGGCTGACGGGGACNCCCGCGGTACCCGTATCTTCGGCCCGGTTGGCCGTGAACTTCGTGACAAGAAATTCATGAAGATCATCTCGTTGGCTCCGGAGGTGCTGTAACTTATGGCAAAGATCAAANAGGGTGACCTGGTTCAGGTCATCACAGGCGCCAAGGCTGAGCGTGGCGGCGACCGTGGCAAGCAGGGCAAGGTCCTGAAGGTCTACACCGAAACCAACCGCGTGTTGGTAGAGGGCGTAAACCGCGTCACCAAGCACACCAAGGCTGGCCAGACCGAACGTGGCACTAACACTGGTGGCATCGAGACCGTCGAGGCACCCATTCACATCTCCAACGTTGCTGTAGTGGACCCGTCCACGAAGAAGCCGACTCGCGTTGGCTACCGCATCGACACCGTTGAGCGCGATGGCCGCGAACGTCAAGTACGTATCCGCGTTGCCAAGACCTCGGGAAGGACCTGCCATGAGCGCCGTAGTTGCAGAGAACACACCGAAGATCACACCTCGTCTGAAGGCCCGCTACGCAGCGGAAATCAAGCCGAGCTTGATCGAGGAGTTCAGTTACGGGAACGTCAACCAGGTTCCGCGCCTGGTCAAGGTTGTTGTCAACATGGGTGTTGGAGATGCCGCTAAGGACTCCAAGCTCATCGACGGCGCCGTCCGCGACCTCACAGCCATCACCGGCCAGAAGCCTCAGGTTTCTAAGGCCCGCAAGTCGATCGCACAGTTCAAACTGCGCGAAGGCATGCCGATCGGTTGCCACGCCACGCTGCGTGGAGACCGTATGTGGNAATTCCTGGACCGCTTGGTCACTCTCGCACTGCCCCGTATCCGCGATTTCCGCGGCCTCAGTGGCAAGCAGTTTGACGGCAACGGTAACTACACGTTCGGTCTGACCGAACAAGTTATGTTCCACGAGATCGACCAGGATTCCATTGACCGCNCCCGCGGTATGGACATCACTGTCGTGACCACAGCCAAGACAGATAACGAAGGCCGCGCGCTGCTTAAGGCGCTTGGCTTCCCGTTCAAATCCGAAGATAAATAATCTACGTAAAGGTCCGTTCTGCTGCTGTGAAGAGCTGAAATCTAATTTCTACACTTCACAGGCACCCGAAGGAAACCGTTACGAGGAAGGGCAAGCGCCCAAATGACAATGACAGATCCTGTCGCAGACATGCTTACGCGTCTGCGCAACGCAAACTCGGCACACCACGACACCGTGTCCATGCCGTTTAGCAAGTTTAAAGGCCACATCGCCGACATCCTCAAGGCGCAGGGCTACATTGCTGCCTGGAAGGTCGAAGACGCTGAAGTTGGCAAGAAGTTGACCATCGACTTGAAGTACGGTCCCGCACGTGAGCGTTCAATCGCTGGCCTGCGTCGTATTTCCAAGCCCGGACTGCGCGTTTACGCAAAGTCCACAAACCTCNCCAACGTGTTGGGTGGGTTGGGTGTCGCCATCCTGTCGACGTCTTCCGGTCTTNTGACCGACCGTCAGGCTGCCAAGAAGGGCGTGGGTGGGGAAGTCCTCGCCTACGTCTGGTAGTAGAGAGAGAAGGGAAAGAACTTATGTCACGTATTGGACGTCTCCCCATCTCCGTGCCTGCCGGCGTCGAGATCAAGGTTGAAGAAAGCCTGGTTTCTGTCAAGGGCCCGAAGGGATCGCTGCAGCTCACTGTTGCCAGCCCCATCACGGTTGCTCTTGAAGAGAACACCATCACCGTTAGCCGCCCCAACGATGAGCGCGATTCGCGTTCACTCCACGGTTTGACTCGCACCCTCATTGACAACCTGATCATTGGTGTCACTGCTGGCTACGAGAAGAAGCTGGAAATTGTTGGTACCGGTTACCGCGTAGTCGCCAAGGGCGGGAACCTGGAATTCGCTCTGGGCTTCAGCCACCCGGTTGTCATTGAGGCACCGNAGGGCATCACACTGGCCGTAGAGAGCCCCACAAAGCTCTCCGTGTCAGGTATTGACAAGCAGCAGGTGGGCGAAGTTGCTGCCAACATCCGCAAGCTGCGCAAGCCCGACCCGTACAAGGGTAAGGGCGTACGCTACGCCGGCGAAATCATCCGCCGCAAGGTCGGAAAGGCTGGTAAGTAACCATGGCACTATCCGTACGAGGAAAGTCCAAGGCCGCAGCACGCGGCCGTCGTCACCTGCGTGTTCGTAAGCGCGTCAGCGGCACCACCGTTCGTCCGCGTCTGGTGGTTAACCGCTCAGCGCGCCACGTATTCGTTCAGGTCATCGATGACACTCAGGGTCTGACCCTGGTATCGGCATCGACCNTTGAAGCAGACATGCGCGCATTTGACGGCGACAAGACCGCCAAGGCTAAGCGCGTTGGTGAGCTCGTTGCTGAGCGCGCCAAGGCTGCCGGCATCGAAGCTGTTGTCTTCGACCGTGGCGGTAACCGTTACCACGGTCGTGTCGCAGCTATCGCTGATGGCGCACGTGAAGGCNGGTCTGGCACTGTGACCGAGAACACTAACAAGGAGAACACTGTGTCAGAAGCAACTGCAGCTGACGGTGCAGCCGCGAAGACTGAGACAGCTGCAGGCGCTGATAGCGCCCGTGGCCGTGGCGGTCGCGACGGTGCTCGTGGAGGTCGCGAAGGCGGCCGTGACGGTGGCCGTGGCCGCGGTCGCGACGGTGGCAAGGAAGCCGAGAAGAGCCAGTTCATCGAGCGCGTTGTCAACATCAACCGCGTTGCCAAGGTTGTCAAGGGTGGTCGTCGCTTTAGCTTCACCGCTCTGGTCATCGTTGGTGACGGCAACGGCATGGTTGGCGTTGGCTACGGCAAGGCTAAGGAAGTTCCCGCAGCTATCGCCAAGGGTGTTGAAGAAGCCAAGAAGTCCTTCTTCCGCGTTCCCATGATTGGCAAGACCATCCCGCACCGCGTCCAGGGTGAGGCCGCCGCTGGCGTTGTCATGCTGCGTCCGGCTGCTGCTGGTACTGGTGTTATTGCCGGTGGCCCGGTTCGCGCCATCTTGGAATGCGTTGGTATCCATGACGTGCTGTCCAAGTCACTTGGCTCCTCAAACGCCATCAACATTGTTCACGCAACGGTTGCTGCGTTGAAGGGCCTGGAANGACCCAAGGCTGTTGCGGCTCGCCGCGGCNCTGCCCTGGATGAGGTTGCTCCGGCCATTCTCTTGCGCAACATGCAAAAGGCAGGTCTGTAATGACTACACCGAAGAACATTCAGGTTTCCGAGAAGAAGCTTGAAATTACTCAGGTCAGGGCGTCATTGGCGCCAAGGCGAACCAGAAGAATTGCCTTCGTTCACTGGGCTTGAAGCACATCGGCGACTCTGTCGTTCGTGTTGCTGATGCAGTGACCGTTGGCATGATCAACACGGTTCCGCACATGATCAAGGTCGAGGAGGCTAAGTAAAATGGCTACTGAGAAGACTGTAGAAACTGCCGAAAAGCAGAATGCACTCAAGGTACACCACCTTCGCCCCGCACCCGGTGCTAAGACGGCTAAAACCCGTGTTGGCCGTGGTGAAGGATCTAAGGGTAAGACTGCTGGCCGCGGTACCAAGGGTACCAAGGCTCGCTACCAGGTAAAGGCTGGCTTTGCTGGCGGCCAGCTGCCGTTGCACATGCGTCTGCCGAAGCTGCGTGGCTTCAAGAACCCGTTCCGCGTCGAGTTCCAGGTTGTAAACCTGGACAAGCTGACCGAGCTCTTCCCCGAGGGTGGCGTTGTCACCGTCGAGACACTGGTTGAANAGGGTGCAGTTCGCAAGAACCAGCCCGTGAAGGTGCTCGGCACCGGCGAGATCACCGTCAAGGTTGATATTGCTGCCGACGCATTCTCCACCAGCGCCATTGCAAAGATCACTGCTGCAGGTGGCACCACCACCGAACTCTAAAAGTTCATAAATGCGCACATCTAGCGACTAGACTCTTGGTGGGCGGAGCTCAGGTTCCGCTCACCAGGGGTCTTTCGTGTTATTGACCAGGTGTCTGCGTCCTCGCCTTTTAGGCTCTGTAAGCCGTCACAGTGTCAAAGCGAGCTAGATCACCAACTAGACTCTTTCCTTGGGCTTCGTATAAGAAGACTCTTCATTACTACACATCAGGAGGACGCTTGCTTACCGCATTTGGCCGCGCCTTTCGCACGCCTGATCTGCGACGCAAGTTGTTGTTCACGCTGGGAATTCTTGCCATCTTCCGCATGGGCGCTTTTATCCCATCGCCTGGAATCGATTACCGTAATGTCCAACAGTGCGTGAATGCTGCTGATACAAGCCAAGGTATCTACCAGCTTGTTAACTTGTTCAGTGGCGGCGCCTTGCTTCAGGTTTCCATTNTTGCCTTGGGAATCATGCCCTACATCACTGCGAGCATTATTGTTCAGTTGCTTCGTGTTGTGATCNCCCGTNTTCAGGAACTGCACCTTGAAGGTGCACAGGGCCAGGGCCAGCTGACGCAGTACACGCGTTACTTGACCATCGCTTTGGGCTTGTTTAACGCAACCACCTTGGTAACTCTTGCCCGTTCAGGCCAGCTGTTTGCTGGTTGTGGCGCGGCAGGCTCTCCAGGCGCATTGATCCCCAATGACAACCTGGTCACGATCTTGTTGCTGATCATCACCTTGACCGCCGGTTCCGGCTTGATCATGTGGATGGGCGAGCTCGTCACTGAAAAGGGTGTCGGCAACGGCATGTCCTTGCTGATCTTTGTTGCCATTGCCGCACAGTTCCCAACCTCCTTGGGTGCTATCTTGAAGACCCAGGGCTGGAGCACATTCCTGACCGTCATGGTCATTGGTTTGCTTGTAGTTGCGTTGGTTGTGTTTGTGGAGCAGTCCCAGCGGCGGGTTCCTGTGCAGTACGCCAAGCGCATGGTTGGCCGCCGGACCATGGGTGGCACCAGCACGTACATCCCCATCAAGGTCAACATGGCAGGCGTGATCCCTGTTATCTTCGCTTCCTCGATGTTGTATCTGCCAGCACTTGTTGCACAGTTCGCTACACCAGCTAACAGTACTGACGTTCCGCCATGGATCGAATGGATCAATAACTACCTCACCCGTGGAGATCACCCGTTCTACATGCTGATGTACTTCCTGCTGACCATTGGGTTCACCTACTTCTACGTTGCGATCACCTTCAACCCTGAAGAGGTCTCCGACAACATGAAGAAGTACGGTGGATTCATCCCCGGCATCCGTGCTGGCCGTCCCACCCAGGATTACCTGCAGTACGTTATTTCACGCATCACACTGCCCGGTGCGCTTTACTTGGGCATTGTCGCCTTGATTCCGCTCATCGCCTTGGTCATGGTTGGCGCCAACCAGAACTTCCCGTTCGGTGGTACCTCCATTTTGATTGTTGTCGGTGTTGGTTTGGAGACGGTCAAACAGATCGATGCGCAGCTCCAGCAGCGCCACTATGAAGGGTTATTGCGATGACAAGAATGCTGATTATTGGACCTCCGGGTCAGGTAAAGGCACACAGGCAGAACGAATCTGTGCGGAGCTTGGCATTGTCGCCATCTCCACCGGTGACATCTTCCGCGCCAACGTCAAGGGCGAAACACCCTTGGGGATTGAAGCGAAGAAGTACATGGACAACGGGGACTTCGTGCCTGACAGTGTTACCAACCGAATGGTTCGTGATCGGCTCGCCCAGGGCGACGTTGCTGACGGGTTCCTTTTGGACGGTTACCCGCGTACCTCACCCCAGGTGGATGAACTCGATGACATTCTCGGCGCTGCCAAGGCAAGTCTTGATGTTGTTGTTCAGCTCACTGCTGACGATGAAGAACTCGTCAAGCGTTTGTTGGGCCGTGCGCTAGAAACTGGGCGCAGCGATGACACGGAAGCTGTCATCCGCCACCGCCTAGATCTATACCGTGAACAGACTGAGGTTGTAGTGTCCCGCTATGCGGAGCGCGGCATTCTGGCCAAGGTCGACGGACTGGGCGAGATGGACGACGTGACGGCACGCATCATGGATGCCATCAAGAACGTCTAAACTGCCTTTAACGTCCATAAAGCATTACCAACGGCGCCGCACTGGCACCGGGTTGTGAAGGAGGGCTCCTTCCCGCTTTACGGGGAGGAGCCCTTTGGCTTTTTAACGAGAGGACTCTTTCATGGCGTTTGGCCAGCAAAGAATTGAATACAAGACAACCGACCAGATGCGCATCATGCGCCGCAGCGGGCTCATCCTCGACTCTGCGTTGAAGACCACACTTGCTGCTGTTGCGCCTGGCATAACAACAGGTGAACTGGATGCCATCTTCGCAGCGGAGCTGAAGAAGGCTGGAGCCACCTCCAACTTCTTGGGCTATTACGATTTCCCGGCTTCCATCTGCACCTCGGTGAACGAAGAAGTAGTCCATGGAATCCCCGGCTCCCGTGTGCTGGAAGCCGGAGACCTCATCTCCATCGACGGTGGCGCCATTGTTGAAGGTTGGCACTCAGACTCGGCCCGGAGCATGATTGTGGGCGGACCCTCCGCTGAAGACCCGGCAGACCGCCGCCTCAGCGACATCACCGAGGAAGCGATGTGGCGCGGAATTGCTGCCATGGCCAGCGCCAAGTATGTCGGGGACATTGGCGATGCCATCGATGACTATGTCACCTCACAGCCCGGGCCTGAATTAGGTATCTTGGAAGACTTCGTCGGCCACGGCATCGGTTCAGCCATGCACATGGCCNCCGACGTGCTAAATTACGCGTCCAAGCACCGCGGACCCAAGCTCAAGCCTGGGATGTGCCTGGCGCTAGAGCCTATGCTTGTCCGCGGCGGGCTGGAGACCATCACGCTCCAGGACGACTGGACTGTTGTCACCACTGACAAGGCCCGCGCCGCGCACTGGGAACACTCTGTTGCAGTGCACGCCAAGGGTATCTGGGTTCTTACCGCGGACGACGGCGGTGCACAGCGTCTTGCGCCGTGGGGCGTCACA
This sequence comes from Arthrobacter polaris, assembly GCF_021398215.1. Classification (NCBI taxonomy): domain Bacteria; kingdom Bacillati; phylum Actinomycetota; class Actinomycetes; order Micrococcales; family Micrococcaceae; genus Arthrobacter; species Arthrobacter polaris. The sequence goes on along the minus strand of NZ_CP071516.1, from coordinate 2,963,025 downwards.
CCGGTCGCACTGGACTAGCCCTACCCACAGGACGGCCCAACTACACTTCGATTACCTTTGCACCCTGCCCTGACGTTATCCGTCAAGGCAGGGTGCAACTGTTTAATCCTCGTTTCCTTGATGTCCACCTTGTTTCCACCAGATGCGCCAACGGCATGCGTAGCTTGGTCAGTGAGCCCGTCAGGAACACCGCCACGAGGCAGGAGTGTTCGAACGGTTCAAGACCAATGAGGAGACCTGTGCATATGCGCATATATGCCCACCGTGGGGTTTCAGCACATCTCCCGGAGAACACGCTCAGCGCCTTCTGCGCAGCTATTGCCCTGGGTGTGGATGGTATTGAGTTAGATGTCCATCTCTCAGCCGATCAGATTCCCATGGTTATCCATGACGAGACTGCGGACCGAACCACTAATGGCACAGGTAGCATCNAGGAGTTCACTGCTCGCCAGCTCGGGTTGCTCGATGCAGGAGGCGGCCAGTTTGTCCCTACTCTGGCCCAAGTGCTGAAGCTGGTCACGGGCAAGTTACAGGTGAACATCGAGATCAAGGACCCCACTTCCGTCCACGCAGTGCTGGCAGTCATCGCCGGGCATCCTGGCCTTGACTGGTTTTGCTCCTCAACGCAGTTCAGCGTACTGGAACAGATGCGATTACTGGCCNCCGACAGTGACTGCCAGCCCGCTACTTTTGGGTTAGCAATCGATACTGGCGGCNGGGGATCTCTACAGGAAGCCATCAACTTCGCTAGCTTGCACAACAGCACAGGAATTTCAGTGTGGGAGGGGATACTTGACCGCTCTTCGGTGGATCTTATCCATGCACGCGGACTGAAAGTGTGGGCATGGACAGTCAATGACACGGCCAGAGCGCGTGTGCTGGCCAGCTTGGGCGTGGATGCTCTCTGCACTGATGATCCTGAGCTGATTCGCCATGCGCTCACCTCCATTTCGCCTGCGTCCACTCTGGTGAGCTAGGTGGCCATGGGACAACAAACCGTGGTGACCGGCGCGAACCGCGCCAAGGCAACCTTAGAAACCGCTGCCCCGGAAACGCCCGCGCTCAAGGGTGGTCAGCCAGTGTCCCCGGCTACGGGTGTGGAGCCAAAACTGAGCGGCAGGAAATTCATGGCACCGCGGGCGCGACGAGAAGCATGGGTGTTCCTTGCCCTTGCCCTGCCCAATCTCTTGCTGATTGCCTTCTTCACCTACCGTCCGCTGATCACCAACATCTATTACTCCACGTTGGACTGGACGCTGGGCTCTACCGAAGCAATTGCGGTGGGGTTCGGGAATTATGTGGAGTTCTTTACCTCCGGGGACGCCACCGCGGTACTTGGCTCGACGGCCATTNTTACTCTCTCCACAGTTGGCGGTTCCATGGTTCTAGGGCTGCTGGTAGCTGTGGCCCTGAATCAGAAGATTGCGGGCCGCACTCTTGCCAGATCGGCAGTGTTCGCGCCTTATGTGCTCTCAGGGGTAGGCGTAGGAATGGTGTGGCTGTTTATTNTTGATCCTGTCTATGGTGTCCTCTCCTGGGTGCTGCGAGGTGTTGGATTAGCTAGCCCGCAATGGATCAATGATCCCCATCTTGCGCTGTTGATGGTCATCATTGTTTACGTGTGGAAGAACCTAGGCTATTGCGCGATCGTCTACTTAGCGGGTTTGCAATCGATGCCCCAGGACGTCATGGAAGCAGCCACGCTCGATGGTGCAGGGCCGGTGAGGCGATTTTCCNTAGTCNATTTTCCCCTGCTCTCGCCCACGACGTTTNTCCTGCTGATCACCAGTTTGCTGAGTTCACTGCAAGCCTTCGACATCATCAAAATTATGACACCCACAGGCAATGGCACCGGAACGCTCATCTTCGAGGCATACCTGCAGGCGTTTGGCGCCTATAACAGGGCAGGCTATTCGGCGGCCATCTCGGTAGTGCTGTTTGTGCTGCTGCTCATTATGACGGGATTGCAATTGCGCTTTATCGAACGAAAGGTGCATTACGCGTGAGTGTCCACATCAGCGACAGTTCCGGCAGCGGGGCGAAAAGTCCTCGTGGCGGGGCCCATCCCTTCTCGGCAGCCAATCTGACCCGCACCATATTCACCGGCTACCTGCCGCTAACTCTGGCGACCTTTGTGGTTGTAGCGCCGTTGGTCTGGATGGTCCTTTCTTCTCTGAAAGGGCCCGGGGAGATCGTCACCACTGAGCTAGCGGTACTGCCGCGGAACCCAACATTTGAGAACTACGCGCAGGCTGCCACCACCGTGCCATTCCTGCGGTTCTTCATAAACAGCGTGATTGTCACCGTGATCGGATCGAGCATCAAATGCGTCTTGGCGATCCTTACCGCCTACGCCTTGGTCTTTGTCCGGTTTCCCTTCAAANGAGCCATCTTTNTAGCCATCTTGGTGGCGCTTATGGTCCCACCCNAAGTTTCGGTACTGCCCAATTACCTCTTCATTGCAGGCCTGGGCGGGTTGAACACCTATTGGGGCATCATATTGCCGGGTTTGGGCACAGCCTTCGGCACTTTTCTCCTTCGCCAACATTTCCTGTCACTTCCACCTTCCATCTTGGAAGCGGCAGAAATTGATGGAGCAGGACACCTTCGCAGGTTGTTCCAGGTGGTAGTTCCCATCTCCGGCCCCAGCATTGCAACGGTGGCGCTGGTGACAATCGTGNGGGAGTGGAACGACTATATTTGGCCGCTCATCGTCACCGACAGGCCAGAGATGATGACACTTCCCGTCGGCCTGACACTGCTGGCAAATAGCGATTCCACAGCACAAGCATGGGGTGTGCTCATGGCAGGCGCCGTGATCGTCATCGTGCCCATTTTGCTCATCTTCGCAGCACTCCAGCGCTTCATCGTGGACGGATTGACACAAGGTTCCGTCACCGGATAAAGATCAAATTTTCCCATTCCCGTAAGTCGTTCAGGAAAGAAAGAGAAAATCACCATGTCACTGACCATTAATCGCAGAAATTTCCTCACTGTCACAGGCCTCGGTCTGGGGGCATTAGCACTGGGTGCCTGCGGAGGACCCAGCACCGCGGGCACTGCAGCTACCGCCATGAAAACTGACTGGACCAAGGTGACACCCGCAGCCAAGATCACGTTCATGTCCAGCCACCCGGGCAAATCAGCAGATATCGAGGCTGCACTGATCCGGGATTTTGAAGCAGCCAACCCCGGCATCAAGGTTGAATTGGTCACCGGCGGTGCCAACTACGAAGAAGTGGCACAGAAGTTCCAGACTGCACAGGCAGGGAATAACGTTCCAGATGTTGTGGTGGCCTCAGATGTTTGGTGGTTCCGGTACGCCATTGCAGACACCGTCACGCCCCTAGATGACCTGCTGGCCACGGTGNGGGACAAGAGTGAGCAGTTCAATGCGACACTCTTTGGCGACTACAAGCATACGGACAAGCATTGGGCCGTCCCCTATGCTCGATCCACCCCATTGTTTTACTACAACAAGGACCACTTCAAAGCGGCTGGGCTGCCTGACCGGGCCCCGGCCACGTGGGAAGAATTTGCGCTGTGGGCGCCAAAGATCCAAGCAGCTAACGCGGGCAACAAGGGCTACCAGCACGCCTACCAATACNCCGCACTAGCCGGATATGCGGGATGGACGCTGCAGAACGTGCTGTGGGGCCAGGGTGGCGGATGGTCCAAAGAATGGGAGCTAACCACAAATTCAGAGGCCTCCATCAAAGCCATGACATGGGTGCAGGAGACCATCACCAAAGATGGTTGGGCCGGTGTCTCCTCCAAAGATGCCGTTTCGGACATGACAGCTGGGGCAGTCAGCGCCACTGTGAGTTCCACAGGGGACTTGGTGGGAACACTCGAGGCAGCCAAAACAGCAAACATGAACATCGGTGTTGGATTCCTACCAGGAGGCAGTGTATCTGCCTCGCCAGTATGCCCAACAGGAGGGGCCGGATTGGTCATTGCGGCGAAGACTTCCNCTGAACGGCAGCTGGCAGCAGCACAATTCGTCTCCTTCATGACCAACGCGGCAAACACTGCACGGTTTTCGGCAGCAACCGGATACATGCCGGTGCGCGATGATGCAGACATGGCTGCTGTACTGGCATCCACACCCGAAATTCAGGTGGCCCTTGACCAACTGAAGGTGACGCGAAGCCAGGATTACGGCCGCGTATTCCTTCCCGGCGCGGATCTGGAAATGGCAAACGCCGCAGCGAAAATCATGAATGAGAATGCAGATGTCGCCACCACCTTGAACGCACTGCAAGAAAAGCTGGCTGGCATCTACACCAAGACTGTTCAGCCCAAGTTGAAGAGCTGAGCCCACCCTTCCCAGCTGTAGCCCGCGTCTGCCCCGCACACCAGCGTCTGCCCCGCACACCCGCGTCTGCCCGCACACCAGCGTCTGCCCGCGAACCCGCTGTTGCCCAACAGCTGGTTCGCGGGCAGACGCGGTTTTGTGCAGCCGTAGCCGTAGCCGTAGCCGTAGCCGTAGCCGTAGCCGTAGCCGTAGCCGTAGCCGTAGCCGTCAGGGCAATGGTGCCAGATCTGAGTCCAAGACATAATCGAGGGGAGACACCCGGGCGTAACGAAGGAGTGCAGCTGATGTCACAGGAGAATTCTGGCCATGTACCTCAAGGAGCCATTACCGATGTGCCAGGCATCCGCGTAGGACAGGCCCAACGCACCGCCAATGGTTGGCTAACTGGGGTGAGCGTAGTGTTGCCGCCACCTGGCACCATCGGTTCGGTAGACGTGCGCGGCGGCGGTCCAGGCACGCACGAAACGGATGCACTAGATCCCACTACTATGGTCTCTACCGTAGACGCGGTGACCCTCACTGGTGGAAGTGCTTATGGACTGGCTGCCGCCGGTGGCGTGCAACGGTGGTGTGAGGAAAACGGCCGGGGCTTTGCGGTCCCGGGCGGGGTGGTACCCATAGTTCCGGCGGCGGCGATCTTTGATCTTGGCCGGGGCGGGGACTTCTCAAGCNGGCCCAACGCGGATATGGGGTACGAGGCGGCACTGGACGCTGCAGGCTCGGCTGTGNGGGCCGACGTCGTACGGNGGAATACTGGCGCTGGCACCGGGGCAGCCATTGGCGGCGGAAATTTCAAGGGCGGACTGGGAACGGCATCATTGCGCCTGACCGGGGCCAACGCCCACATTGTGGTGGGCGCGATTGCCGTGGTGAATGCCGCTGGCATCCCCTGGAAAGAAGGCAGCCCCGCAGTGTTGGTGGGTGAGNGGTTGAACACAACTTTGGTGGTGGTGGCAACGAATGCCACACTCAGTGTCGCGGAGGCCAAACGCACGGCTACTGCCGCCCACGCGGGCATGGCCAGGGCGCTGAACCCCGTGCACACGCTGGCCGACGGGGACACCATCTTTGCACTGTCCACGTGTGCTGAGCAGTTAGTGCCCCATCCAGGAATCCCGGTCGCGTCCTTGATTGAACTCCAAAGTGCGGCGGCAGAGACGGTGCGCCTAGCCATTCTCGACGGGGTTGCCCAAGCGGAACCGGTGACGACGCCCAGTGGAACGCTTCAGCCGTTCCCGGGTGCAAGACTGAGGGGCTCAATTTAACATATTGGCTAAATTGCACTAGAGTAGGTTGTTGGTTGTCTGTGCCTGCTATTTTGTGGGGTGCCCGGCAGGATTTGGCGTCAAGCCATTCATGCTGAGCCCATGCGGACGAACAATAATCAGTAGCAAATCGAACGCCGATCTGAAATCAGTTCCTTTCGGGACTGCCTATGTCGGCGCAACAAAGTTAGCGGAGGATATGGCCAAGAAAGACGGGGTCATTGAGATCGAGGGCGTTGTGACTGAAGCGCTGCCCAATGCGATGTTTCGTGTTGAGCTGACGAACAAGCACATCGTTCTTGCCCATATCTCAGGAAAAATGCGCCAGCACTACATTCGTATCCTTCCTGAGGACCGAGTTGTGGTGGAGCTGAGCCCGTACGACCTTACACGTGGTCGTATCGTCTACCGCTACAAGTAACCACAACTGCAATCACGCAAAGGAATGCCATGAAGGTCAAGCCGAGCGTCAAGCAGATCTGCGATAAGTGCAAGGTGATTCGCCGTAACGGTCGAGTCATGGTGATCTGCGAGAACCCGCGCCACAAGCAGCGCCAGGGCTAAATCTTCTCTTTTGAGAAGACCCTGAGCAGTTGCTCACGTAAGTACATTAAAATAAGGCAGCACAAGTTGGACGAAGGCGGAGTAATCCGCAACCGTTTCAATGGACCCTGGTCGGAGGCCAGGGCCGCATAAACAAAACATGCGGGTGTACTGCCTACGACCTCCGGTTTACACAAGGAGCAGCCAAATATGGCACGTCTCGCTGGCGTAGACCTTCCCNGCGAAAAGCGGTTGGAAGTAGCGCTTACATACATCTACGGCGTGGGCAAGACCCGTGCAAAGAAAGTCCTGGCCGAAACGGGGATCTCCCCGGACGTCCGTGTCAAGGACCTTTCTGACGCTGAACTCGTTCAGTTGCGTGACAACATCGAGGGTAACTACAAGGTTGAGGGTGACCTTCGCCGCGAAGTAGCAGCTGATATCCGCCGCAAGGTAGAAATCGGCAGCTACCAGGGTATCCGCCACCGTCGTGGCATGCCCGTGCATGGCCAGCGCACGAAGACCAACGCACGTACCCGCAAGGGTCCCAAGCGTACCGTCGCAGGCAAGAAGAAGGCCGGCCGCTAGAAATAGCGTGTGCCGATACCCTTATTAAACTTTCGTAGGAGAATATAATGCCCCAAAGACTCGTGGAGCGGTTCGTAAGCCGCGTCGCAAGGATAAANAGAATATTGCGCTGGGCCAGGCGCACATCAAGAGCACCTTTAATAACACCATCGTTTCCATCACGGATCCGAACGGTGCAGTCATCTCATGGGCTTCTGCCGGTGAAGTTGGCTTCAAGGGCTCGCGTAAGTCAACTCCGTACGCTGCACAGATGGCTGCTGAAGCAGCTGCCAAGCGCGCACAGGAGCATGGCCTTCGCAAGGTTGACGTTTTCGTAAAGGGTCCGGGCTCGGGCCGCGAAACGGCTATCCGTTCACTGCAGGCTGCTGGACTAGAGGTTGGCTCCATCTCGGATGTCACCNCCAGCGCCCACAACGGCTGCCGTCCGCCCAAGCGCCGTCGCGTCTAACGAGACACCAGAGCTGCAGAGTTGGCCTTCACCCATGGTGGAGGCCATCTCCGCCGCCGTTAACTCTCGTCAGCCGTCATTTCCACTACCTGTGTTGCGTCATATAGCGGATGCTCGCTGAAAGGAAAACCCAGTGCTCATTGCACAGCGCCCCACCCTATCTGAAGAAGTAGTTTCCGAGAATCGCTCACGGTTTGTTATCGAACCGCTGGAGCCAGGCTTCGGTTACACCCTGGGAAATTCCCTGCGTCGGACCTTGCTGTCCTCCATTCCTGGCGCTGCTGTCACCAGCATCCGCCTCGATGGTGTTCTGCATGAGTTCACCACGGTTCCCGGTGTTAAGGAAGATGTCACTGAGATCATCCTGAACATCAAGGGCCTCTCCGTCTCGAGCGAGCATGACGAGCCTGTCGTCGCCTACCTGCGCAAGCAGGGTCCTGGCGTTGTCACGGCCGCAGACATTGCTCCTCCTGCCGGTGTGGAATTCCACAACCCGGACATGCACATTGCCACACTGAACTCGAAGGGCAAATTCGAACTCGAATTGACCATCGAGCGCGGCCGCGGCTACGTTTCAGCAGCCCAGAACAAGAACGCAGATCAGGAAATTGGCCGTATTCCGGTTGACTCCATCTACTCACCCGTTCTGAAGGTGACCTTCCGCGTGGAGGCTACCCGTGTTGAACAGCGCACTGACTTTGACAAGCTGATTGTCGATGTAGAGACCAAGCAGGCTATCTCCCCGCGAGATGCCATTGCCTCTGCTGGCACCACGCTAGTTGAACTGTTCGGACTGGCCCGCGAGCTTAACACCGCGGCTGAGGGTATTGAGATTGGCCCGTCACCGACGGATGCCGCTCTTGCCGCAGACATGGCCCTGCCGATCGAGGACCTGGACCTGACGGTTCGTTCCTACAACTGCCTCAAGCGTGAGGGCATCCACTCTGTGGGTGAACTTGTTGCTCGCTCAGAGGCTGACCTGATGGACATTCGTAACTTCGGTGCGAAGTCCATCGACGAGGTAAAGGCAAAGCTGGTTGAGCTCGGTCTGTCCCTGAAGGATTCCNCTCCAGGATTTGATCTTGCCGCCCGTGCCGCAGCCCTAGACGAGAACGACGACGCATTTGGCGACGACGAGCTCTAAGTTCGAACAACTATTTTAAAGCCGACCGGGCGGACACAGTTGATGTGTCCGCTTGAGGTTCGGTTGACACCTGAGGAGAAACACCATGCCTACACCCGCTAAGGGTCCCCGCCTTGGAGGCGGAGCGGCTCACGAGCGCTTGATGCTCGCGAACCTGTCCGCTGCTCTGTTTGAGCACAAGCGGATCACCACCACCTTGACCAAGGCAAAGCGCCTGAGCCCCTACGCAGAGCGACTGGTAACTTTCGCAAAGCGTGGCGACCTGGCGTCCCGCCGCCGCGTTCTTGGCCTGATCAGCAACAAGGGCATTGTCCATGAGCTGTTCACCGACATCGCCAAGGCCGTGGAGAACCGCGAAGGCGGCTACACCCGCATCACCAAGATCGGCAACCGTAAGGGCGACAACGCTCCCATGGCTGTCATCGAGCTCGTTCTGGAGCCGGTCAGCGCCAAGCAGGCCGTTGTGAAGGAAGCTACAGCTGCTGCAGCCAAGGCTGCCCCGGTTGAAGAAGCACCGAGCGAAGAAGTTGTTGAGACCGAAGTTGTAGCTGAAGAAGCTGCAGCAGAGGTTGAAGAAGCATCTGCGCAAGAAACCAAGTAAGGCTTAAGCGAAAGCTTTTGTTTTAGTAGCAAGGACCCGTCACCTTCAAGGTGGCGGGTCCTTGCCGCATTAACAACCAGTGACTGCCCTGTTCTGTGCGCCTCGTCTGGGCAGCCGTATTGTGGCCTGTGCGGTGCCCCAGACAGGTTACTGAGGTTGCTGATCCAATTCGGTGCCGCCATGGCTGGCCGGTAGAATTCAGGCATGCAAAACCACCATCCTTCTCCCGAAGAACTCGGCCTTGTCCGCGTACGTCTGGACATTGCGTACGACGGCGGTCCCTTCAGCGGGTGGGCCATTCAGCCGGGGCTGCAGACACTGCAGGGAACCCTGGAGGAGGCCCTGGCGCTGATCATGCGCCGACTCGTGCGCCTAACAGTGGCAGGACGTACGGACACAGGTGTTCACGCCCGCGGGCAGGTGGCCCATTGCGACCTCACCCAGGCGGAATGGGATGGGCTGAACCGAGACAATACGCTCGAACCGTGCCTGGCCCTGCTCCGTCGCATCAACGGGGCGCTGGGGTGGGTCCTGAAGGACNTCCCAGGGGCCATCCAGATCCAGAGGGTGCAACGGGCCGGCCATGGTTTTGACGCGCGGTTCTCGGCCCTGTGGAGGCGCTACAGCTATAGGATTGCCGACGCTTCAACCAAGCGGGATCCGTTGCTGCGCGCGCAGACCCTGTGGTTCAACCAGGACCTTGACGCCGATCTGATGGATGCCGGGGCCGCCGAGCTTCTGGGGCTGGGAGATTTCAAGGCCTTTGCCAAACCGCGCGAGGGTTCCACCACAGTGCGGACCCTGCAGCGCTTCGATTTCACCCGTGGAGATGACGGTGTGATTAACCTCAACATCCAGGCCGATGCGTTTTGCCACAACATGGTGCGCGCATTGACAGGTGCGGCGCTGCGGGTCGGGCAGGGCATGGAGGGTCCGCATTGGATGCGCGAGAGACAGTTGGCGGGCGTCAGGGACGCCAAATCCGTGCTGGCAAGCGCCCACCCGCTAATTTTCGAGGAAGTACGGTACCCGGACGCGGGCGAACTTCATGAACGCGCCACCTTAACCNGGACGCGGCGGGCACCCGTAACAGCCTTTGGTACCCCGCTTTGACCTTGGCCCATTATTAAAGGTATCGTGGATAGTCGTTGTGCGTGTCCTATCCCGATACCACGCGCCCGTTACAGGTCCGGTTGCAGGACTACCACTGAATGGGCGTCATCGGGAAGTGTCAGGATGACTGGTGTTAGAGCCCTCACCTCTGTTCCGGTAAACGCATAGATAGCAGGTGTCAACCATCTGTGACACCACCTAAGAACAAGAAACGAAGGCAAAACCGTGCGTACGTATACCCCGAAGCCCGGCGATATCAACCGTCAGTGGCACATCATCGATGCCAATGACGTTGTCTTGGGCCGTCTTGCCAGCCAGACCGCAACACTGCTGCGTGGAAAGCACAAGCCGACCTTCGCTCCCCATATGGATATGGGCGATTTCGTCATCATCATCAACGCCGAGAAGGTTGCTCTGACCGGCGCCAAGCTCGAACAGAAGCGCGCTTACCGCCACTCCGGTTTCCCGGGCGGCCTGTCAAGCGTCAACTATGCAGAACTGCTGGAGAAGAACCCGGTTCGCGCAGTGGAGAAGGCCATCGCTGGCATGCTCCCCAAGACCAAGCTGGGCAACGCTCAGATCAGCAAGCTGAAGGTCTACCGCGGCTCCGAGCACNCCCACGCAGCGCAGCAGCCCCAGACTTTCGAAATTACCCAGGTCGCCCAGTAGTCCTGGCCACCGCCTCAATCATTAATCAAGGAGAATCGTGGCTCAGAACACTGAAGAGCTGAACACCGAAGCCGTTGTGGCCGAGGAAGAAGTTTTGACTAGCTACACGAGCGAAAGCTCGGCTGCAACTGATGCAGCCNCCAAGAAGGAACGCCCGGCATTGACTGTCTCAGGCGCTGCTGTTGGTCGTCGCAAGCAGGCAATTGCCCGCGTTCGCGTCGTTCCCGGCACCGGTAAGTGGGTTGTCAACGGCCGCGAGCTGTCCAACTACTTCCCGAACAAGTTGCACCAGCAAGAAGTTAACGACCCGTTCCGCATCCTCGATCTTGACGGTGCCTACGACGTTTGGGCCCGCATCCATGGCGGCGGTGCTTCCGGCCAGGCTGGTGCATTGCGTTTGGGCGTTGCTCGTTCATTGAACGAGATCGACGTCGAAAACAACCGCGCCATCTTGAAANAGGCAGGCTTCCTGACTCGTGACGCTCGCGTCATCGAGCGTAAGAAGGCTGGTCTTAAGAAGGCTCGTAAGGCTTCGCAGTACTCNAAGCGTTAATCTCAACGCTTTCACAAAACCCCACTCGTTACGAGTGGGGTTTTGTTGTCCCCTCCCGTTTTTGGGTGACGCCGCATCACGTTTGGCGGGTTTTCGTGGACGCCGCATCACGTTTGGCGGGTTTTAGTGGACGCGGCATCACTTTTGTAGCCGGATGAACCACCCGACCGGATCATTTTCAGATCGCTTCCTTCCGAAATCATGAGCCCACCGAGCGTGTGTGACCTTCGGCGATCGGCGCAAAAGTCCGTATATACGTGCGGCAGGACGGCGCAGCACTAGCTGGGCACAAGAGGGCCCGAGCCGCCGTCGCACCTCAACCAGACGTGATGCGGGGTTCAGGAAATTTCAGTCAGACGTGATGCGGGGTTCAGGAAATTCGCGCCAAAAGTGATGCGGCGTTTGAGGGGTGGGGTGCCGCATGAGGTGATGTCGATTTTTGTCAGTTCCATGATTTAGACTGAAGGGGATGTCAAGATTATTTGGAACAGACGGTGTCCGCGGTTTGGCCAATGGCCTACTGACGGCTGAATTGGCTTTGTCACTTGCCCAGGCCGCTGCGGTGGTTCTAGGCCATGAGCAGATGAGCGAGGGAAAACGGCCACGCGCCGTGATTGCCCGTGATCCCAGGGCTAGCGGTGAGTTCATCGCCGCCGCCGTGGAGGCTGGCTTAGCCAGCGCAGGAGTGGACGTCTACGACGCCGGTGTGCTGCCCACCCCGGCCGCAGCCTTCCTTATTGCGGATCTTGGCGCGGATTTTGGCGTCATGATCTCCGCCTCCCACAACCCGGCACCTGACAACGGCATTAAGTTCTTTGCCCGTGGCGGCAAAAGCTTGCCGNACGACGTTGAGGACGCCATTGAAGCGCAGCTCCAACACGACGCCTTCCGGCCCGTGGGAGTTGACGTGGGACGTATCCAGCGCTTCTCTGATGCGGAAGACAGGTATGTTCTGCACCTGTTGGGGACCCTGCCGCACCGCCTTGACGGTCTAAAGATTGTGCTCGACTGTGCCCACGGTGCAGCCAGCGGGTGTTCGCCCCAGGTGTTCACTGACGCCGGTGCGCAGGTCACTGTCATTGGTGCAGCCCCGGATGGGCTGAACATCAACGACGGTGTGGGCTCCACTCATCTTGAGCTGCTGCAAGAAACAGTGCTCGCCACGGGCTCAGACTTGGGCATCGCCCACGATGGTGACGCCGACCGCTGCCTTGCCGTGGACCATGAGGGTAACGTCATTGACGGTGACCAGATCATGGCTGTCCTGGCCTTGGCCCAANAAGAATCAGGTGAGCTCAAGGACAATGTACTAGTAGCCACCGTCATGAGTAATCTTGGTCTGAAAATTGCCCTACGCAATGCAGGAATCACCATCCGTGAAACCGGTGTGNGGGACCGCTACGTGCTCGAAGAGATGCGCCGCGGGNGCTACACCTTGGGTGGGGAACAATCCGGGCACGTAATTTTCTCGAAGTACGCCACCACCGGCGATGGCTTGCTCACAGGGCTGCAGTTAGCGGCACAGGTAGCTAAAACTGGGACGACCCTGAAGGACTTGGCGGCGGTTATGACGAAGTTGCCCCAGGTCATGGTCAACGTCAAGAACGTGGATAAGAACAGGGCTTCCTCTGTTCCTGCTATCAACGCCGCTGTGGCTATGGCTGAAGCCGAGCTTGGCGATACCGGACGCGTGCTGCTGCGTCCCTCAGGAACTGAGGCTCTGGTGCGCGTCATGGTTGAGGCCGGAGATATTGCTACAGCTGAACGTATCTGTAACGACCTTGTCATTGTGGTGAAAGCAGAGCTGTCACTCTAGAGGTTTTCTGCGATAGAAGGCGGCGTCCCTGGTGGGACGCCGCCTTCGTGGTCTTGGGAACAGTTCGGTTAGTGCAGCCCGCCTGTGGGCCGGGCCGTGAGCGCGTCACGGATTTCGGTGAGGAGTTCAATTTGCGGGTCTACTGCGGGCTCCTGTTCCTTGATACCCAATTTTGCATTGCGACGGGCAATCATGTGATTCATGGGAACTACAACCATGAAGTAAATTGCTGCGGCAACGATCACGAAATTGACCAAGGCGGTCAGGAACACACCGAACTTGATGTCCACACCGTCGATGGTCACCAGCGCGAAGCTATCGAAGTTGGCAGAACCAAACAACGCAGCGATCAGCGGCATCAGAACGTTCTCTACGAGGGAGTTAACTACTGCTCCGAAAGCTGCACCAATAACAACGGCCACGGCAAGGTCAACGACGTTGCCCTTCATAACGAAATCTCTGAATCCCTTTAGCATGAGCCTAAGGTACCGCACTCTCGCTGTTTTGGTGGGAATGAGTGCTTTTCCCTTCAAAGTGCTGTTAATATCCGGGCGCGGCTGGCATCCCCAGGTAAGTCTCGTAGCTGTGAATGCCATGGTCACTCATATCTTCAGCCACAGCGATTCCCAAATATCTCAGGTGCCATGGTTCAGCAAGATAACCGGTGACGGCTTCCTCGCCGGGNGCATAGCGGACCACGAAGCCGTAGTCTGCCCCGTGTGCTGCGACCCATTGTGCAGCCGCAGTATCAGCGAAACACGAGTTGAAATCGCAGGCGGTTCCGGCCTCCGCATCGCCAATATCAATGGCGAGGCCTGTTTGGTGTTCTGAGAAACCCGGGCGGGCCGAGGTTGTGTCGGCAGCGCCAACTCCCTTATCTGCCACGTAGCCGTTGTAGACGCTCACTTGGGTCTCGAAGGAACGGTAGCTACTNTTGACCGTGATGATCACGCCCTGTGCCGCGGCAGCAGCAAACATGAGCTCCACAGCGGCAGCAGCCTCTGCNCGGACTAGGACCGGCTCAGCAGAGCCGGAGAGGACGCTCGGTACTACCAAGTCAGCTGGGGCATAATCTGCGGGTATTAGAGGATTGCGTTTGTTGACNAAAACGAGCGGGCTATCTGGATCCGATATATCCCACAACGCAGTGTTCTTNGGTAGTCCGTTGCCAGCGGCGAACAGCGCTTGGATGGGTGCGTTGGCGCCAGCGCCCGCTATGAGAGGGGCAGTAGCGTTGGTTGGCGGNCAAAGTGTTAGTGGAGGTCGGGGCTGGGCCGCTGGAAGGCGCGGTGGTTGCACTGTCATGGGTGGCTGCGGAGGAGGGTGGCTGCTCCTGGTCTGGNNGCCCGGCGTCGTACTGGGCAGNGAAGACCTGGCTACCGCTGACGGCGGTGAGGAGTCACTGGCAGGGCCTAAAGCCACAGCCCCNGAGAAGATCAGTGCAGCACCAATAACGGAGACAGCGATCCCTCCAGGGCGTGGCCAAGAGAGCTCGCGCCGCAGCAAGGATGCTGGAGATTGACGGGGGCGGCGTGCCTGGTGGAAACCAACAACGGGCACTAGACCTTCCTCAGCAACATGCGGCGAATGGAATGGTCAGAATCTTTGGTCAGAACCAACTGGGCACGTCCACGGGTGGGAAGCACATTCTGGAGCAGGTTAGGCTCGTTGATATTCTTCCAAATTCGGGACGCCGTGGCAGTCGCCTCAGCATCGGAAAGCTCGGCGTACCGGCGGAAATATGAATCAGGATCTGCGAAGGCGCTAGTGCGCAGCGAACGGAAACGCTCAATGTACCACTGCTGAACATAGCTGGTCTTGGCGTCCACATAGATGGAAAAGTCGAAGAAGTCGCTGACAGCAAGGCCGGAGCGGCCGTCGGTGCGGGGCCGGGCGGCGGCGAGGACATTCAAGCCCTCAACAATAAGCACGTCGGGGCGGCGGACAACGACTTCCTTGTTGGGGACGATGTCATACGTCAGGTGGGAGTACATGGGCGCGCGGACTTCCTCAGCACCGCTCTTGATGGCACTGACAAAACGCAGCAGGGCGCGCCGATCGTAGGACTCCGGNAAGCCCTTTCGGCCCATGAGGCCGCGGCGCTCAAGCTCGGCGTTGGGGTAAAGGAAGCCATCAGTTGTGACGAGTTCCACATTGGGNGTATCAGGCCACCGGCGCAGCATCTCGCGCAGCACACGTGCGGTTGTGGACTTGCCCACAGCGACGGAGCCGGCCACACCGATCACGAACGGCGTGCGGGAACCCCGCTCACCCAAGAAAGTAGTGGTGGCACTGTGCAGATGCTCGGCGGCGCCTACATAGAGGTTAAGGAGGCGTGAGAGCGGTAAATAAACGTCATGAATCTCACGCATATTCAGCTGGTCGCCCAGGCCGCGGAGCCGTTGGACGTCTTCCTCGTTGAGGGGTTGCTCAATTTTATTGGCAAGCCGGGACCACGTCTGGCGGTCCAGTTCCACAAAGGGNGAGGCGCTGACGCTGTTGCCGGACTCGGTTCTTTGCGCTGTCACACGGTCAATTCTGCCTTGTTTGGGGTGGGGTGGGAAACTACAGGTCACAGAGGCCATAGAAGCGATGACTCTTTTCATGCGTGGTCCCCTACGAGGACGTAGAACGTCCTGCAAATTCACGGGGTTTATGATTGATTTTCATGTGTGGAATTGTGGGATACGCCGGTACCGCCCCGGCTCAGGGACTAAGTTCATCAACGAATCACCGAGCCCTTGAGGTTTTGGTAGAGNGGCTGCGCCGCCTGGAATATAGGGGCTATGACTCCGCAGGCGTTGCCGTTGTGGGTGCTGAGGGCATTGAGATGCGCAAGAAGAGCGGGAAGCTCGTGAACCTCCTTGAGGAACTTGCGCGGAATCCACTCNCTGCGGCGGCCACCGGGATTGGCCACACACGGTGGGCCACCCACGGCGGTCCCACGGATGCTAATGCCCATCCGCACGTTGTTGACGGCGGTGCGCTTGCGGTGATTCACAACGGCATAATTGAAAATTACTCACTGTTGAAAGCTGAACTGCTAGAGCGCGGGCACAGTTTCATCTCCGCTACTGATACTGAAGTTGCCGCCACCTTGTTGGGAGAGATCTACAGGGGACTAGCCAGCAATGCCTCAGGTGAGGATGCGGTGGAAGGTGAAACCGCCGGCGACCGGCTCTCCACGGCGATGCAATTGGTGGCACAGCGGCTAGNNAAGGTGCGTTCACTCTGGTTGCTACGCATGCGCAAGCGCCTGGTGTTGTGGTGGCAGCCCGCAGAAATTCCCCTGGTTGTGGGATTGGGCGACGGCGAGAACTTCTTGGGCTCTGATGTTTCAGGTTTCATTGATTACACGCGCCGGGCTGTGGAACTGGGCCAAGACCAAGTTGTCACCATCACCGCCGAGAAAGTAACTATCACCGATNTTTACGGTGTTCCGGCCCAAGGGCGTGAATACCTGGTCGATTGGGACGCAGCAGCTGCCNGAAAAGGCGGGTACCCGTCCTTTATGGAANAAGAAATCAACGACCAGCCCGAGGCTGTGGCACAGACCCTCCTGGGCCGCTCCGACGTCAACGGTATGCTCACCCTCGATGAGCTCCGCATTGACCCTTCCGTCTTGAAGACGATCAACAAGATCATCGTGCTGGCCTGCGGCACCTCGGCTTATGCCGGGCAAGTGGCCAAGTACGCTATTGAGCACTGGTGCAGGATCCCCACGGAAGTGGAGCTTTCGCACGAGTTCAGGTACCGGGATCCCATTGTGGATGAACGCACCCTCATCGTCTCCATCTCCCAGTCGNGGGAAACCATGGACACGCTGATGGCCGTACGCTACGCCCGCGAACAAGGTGCGAAGACTGTCTCCATCTGCAACACCAACGGCTCAACGATTCCACGGGAGTCAGACGCTGTCCTCTACACCCATGCCGGACCGGAAATCGCGGTGGCCTCAACCAAGGCGTTCCTGGCGCAGATCACGGCTACGTACCTACTGGGACTTTATTTAGCTCAACTGCGTGGAAACCTTNTTCAGGGACAGATCAAGGACATTCTGACCGAGTTGGCANAAACACCTGCCAAGATCGCCACGGTCCTGGCCAACGCGGAGCAGATCAAGGTTCTTGCCCGCAGCATGGCCGACACCCGCACAGTGTTGTTCCTGGGCCGCCATGTTGGCTACCCGGTGGCCATGGAAGGTGCCCTCAAGCTGAAGGAATTGGCGTACATCCATGCCGAAGGGTTTGCGGCCGGCGAACTCAAACACGGGCCCATCGCTCTGATTGAAGAGGGCCAGGCTGTCATTGTGGTTGTTCCCTCGCCGCGTGGCCGCGATTCCTTGCACGCCAAGGTTGTCTCAAATATCCAAGAGGTCAGGGCGCGTGGGGCTATGACCATTGTGATTGCCGAGGAAGGCGACGAGTCAGTGCGCGAGCACGCTGAGCATGTGTTTTACATTCCCGAAACCAGCACACTCCTTGCGCCTTTGCTGGCAACCGTTCCACTACAGATCTTTGCCTGCGAGCTGGCCACCGCGAAAGGCTATGACGTTGACCAGCCCNGGAACCTGGCCAAGTCTGTGACAGTGGAATAGTTCCGGAGCAGGTTCCATGGTGTGGCCCTGCTGGTGCGGGGTTCGTGGCGAAGGATGAGCTGTGGGAGCGAGAGGATAGGCTGAGACCATGATTATTGGCATTGGTGTAGACGTCGTTGATATTGAACGCTTTGGCCGCCAGCTGGAGCGGACTCCCGGGCTGCGAGATAGGCTCTTCGTTCCGGCTGAACGCGGCTTGAACACGCAGTCGCTGGCTGCCCGGTTCGCGGCCAAGGAATCGGTGGCCAAGGCCNTTGGGGCACCCGCCGGCATGAACTGGCAGGACTGCTGGATCGGGCTGGATGAACATGGGCCCACCATCAACGTCAAAGGCACGGTGGCGGCCGTGGCCAAGGCCAAGGGAATCAAGCATTGGCACTTGTCCATGAGCCACGACGGCGGAATCTCCACCGCCATGGTGATTGCCGAAAGCTGACATGATCAGCGCCCACTCGGCTGCTGCAGTCCGTGCGGCCGAAGCGCCCCTGCTGGCGGCGGGACGCGGTCCGGAGCTCATGCGCACGGCCTCGTACGGGCTCGCCTTAGGCGTCGTTACCACTCTGCGCTCCCGCGGCCAGGGCGTGTACGGCGCCAAGGCGGTGTTGCTGGTTGGCTCGGGAAACAATGGCGGGGACGCCCTCTTCGCCGGGGCCTGGCTTGCTGCCAGGGGCGNNCGTACGACGGCGCTACTTACCGGCGCGCGAACCCACACGCAGGCGCTGGCTGCGTTTGAANAAACCGGCGGACGGTGCGTTTACCTTCCCGCAGCCGCCGGCCCAAACACCGCAGCCGCCAGCCCAAAGGCCGCGGAAGTCAGCGGCCTGGGCGCCGTGGCGAGCTTCATTGCTGAAGCGGAAGTGTCTGACGTGGTTATTGATGGGCTGCTGGGCACCGGTGGCCAAGGCGGATTACGTGAACCGGCTGCCGGGATTGTTGCCCGGCTCCAACAACTCTCCGGTAGGGACAGGCCCGCGGTTGTGGCGTGTGATCTGCCCAGTGGTGTTGACGCCACCACTGGCGAAGTGCACGGCCCAGTACTGCGCGCCGATCTGACGGTGACCTTTGGAGCGTATAAAACCGGGCTGCTGAATGCTCCCGGTGAGCAGTTCTGCGGGAGGCTCAGCCTCGTCAGCCTGGGGCTTGAGCCTCATCTGGGCGAGGGTGAGGTGTTCCGGTTTGAACCGGCAGACCTTGCCGTTTTGTTGCCANGCCCTGGCTCAGCTGACCACAAATATACGCGCGGAGTAGCTGGCATTATTGCCGGCTCCAATCAATACCCAGGGGCGGGCTTGCTAGCGGCGGCTGCGGCGTCTGCCTGCGGGCCTGGGATGGTGCGCTATCTTGGTCCGGAGCATGTGGCGGCAGCCCTGCACGTGCGAAATCCTGAAGTTGTGTGCTCAGAAGACTCTCCTCATAATGTTCACGTCCAGGCTTGGGTTGTTGGTCCTGGGATTGATGGGGACGCCGGCCAACTGCAACGGGCAGCCGAGGCCATTGCCTCCGGGCGCCCTACCGTGGTTGACGCCGCTGCTTTGACACTGGTGGCTCCTGCCCGCGGGAACGAGAATGCGCATCTGCTCCTCACCNCGCACGCTGGTGAGCTAGCAGCGCTGTTTTCCCGGTGCGGATTTACTAACCACGGTGAGTCCGCGGATGGGTCCGCAAGGGTGCTGGACCGCTCAGGCATTGAAGCAGCACCCNTGATTGCGGCTCGCCTGGCGGCCGCTTTATTTGGCGCAGTTGTGCTATTGAAGGGGCCAAGCACTGTGGTGGCGGCACCTAATGGGAGGGTCTTCACTCAGGCCAATGGAACGCCTCGGCTGGCCACAGCAGGAAGCGGGGACACCCTAGCTGGAATCTTGGTTGCTTTGCTGGCCATGGGGACTGGTGCTGCTGATCCTGTTGTTTTGGCCGGTAACGCAGTCCACGATGATTTTTCAAAGCTGGTGGGTAAAACCGAGCTGGATGTTCTTGTCCGGACGGCCGCGCTGGCAGCGGCACTTCATGGGGAACTTGCACGCACTGACTCGGTTTCGGCCCAACTAGCGCGCCAGGACCTGAGCCAACCGCTCAATGCAGGACTGCTCGCAGGAAAAATTCCTGCTGTATGGGCGCGGCTGTCCCTCGGGGCAGGATACACATCCGCTGAATTTTGCAGCGAGGCCCGGAGAGAGCTAAACCACGCGGTGGCCGCCACTGGAACTGAACTGAACACACCGCTGGGCCCACACACCGTGCCAGTGAACGCCAAAAACATCAAAAAGGGGAAACATGGAAATGTGGCCGGGCAGGGATCATCCACTGGGAGCCCGCGTGGATGCTGGCGGCACCAACTTTGCGTTGTTCAGCGACGGTGCCCAAGCAGTGCAGCTGTGCTTGTTCGATCAGGACGGTAAAGAAACACGCTTGCAGCTCACAGAAGTGGATGCCTACGTCTGGCACGGGTATGTTCCCGGTGTCGGCTCCGGCCAACGCTATGGGTACAGGGTTGATGGCCCGTGGGACCCCGCGAACGGGCTGAGATTCAACGCGGCCAAGCTACTCCTTGACCCTTATGCGAAAGGGATAGACGGTGTACTGAGATGGGGTCAGCCGGTCTTTGCCTATGAGCTAGGGGAGCCGTTGACCCGCAATGACGAAGACTCTGCGGCCCACACCTATCGCAGCGTAGTAGTCGACGACTATTTCGACTGGTCTGATGAATACGGCAATACCGACNAAAAGCCAGATATTCCGTATTCCCAAAGCATTATCTACGAGGCCCACGTCAAAGGGTTGACTGCACTGCACCCCGACGTCCCCAAAGAACAGCGTGGCACGTATGCCGCCGTGGCACACNCCTCCGTTATTGCCCACCTCAAGAAGCTTGGCGTCACCGCGGTGGAGCTCATGCCCGTCCATCAGTTCGTCCAGGATGAGCGGCTGCTTGCGCAGGGGCTTCGCAATTACTGGGGTTACAACACCATCGGTTTCTTTGCCCCGCACAATGAATACGCCACGAGTTCTGACCCGTGCGATCACGTCCGCGAGTTCAAAGAGATGGTCAAGGAATTGCACCGCAACTCTCTGGAAGTGATCTTGGATGTGGTTTACAACCACACCGCTGAGGGAAATGATTTGGGCCCCACGCTGTCTTTCAAGGGCATCGACAATGACGCTTATTACAGGTTGCAAGACCAGGACAAGCAGCATTATCTGGACTACACCGGAACAGGGAACTCCCTGAATGTTCGCCAGCCCCACTCGCTGCAATTGATCATGGACTCGTTGCGGTATTGGGTACAGGAGATGCATGTTGATGGATTCCGTTTTGATTTAGCGGCCACCTTGGCCCGTGAATTTTACGACGTCGATAAACTTTCGGCCTTCTTCGACATGGTCCAACAAGACCCTGTTGTTTCACAGGTGAAGCTGATTGCTGAACCGTGGGACTTGGGCCCTGGAGGCTACCATGTAGGGAACTTTCCGCCACAGTGGACCGAATGGAACGGCAAGTTCCGTGACACCGTCCGCGACTTTTGGCGCGGTGAGCCAGCCACCCTTGGAGAGTTCGCCTCTCGCCTGACAGGTTCCGCAGATCTCTACGGACACTCGGGACGGCGCNCCGTGGCCTCCATCAACTTTGTCACCGCCCATGATGGTTTCACCTTGGCCGATCTGGTGAGTTACAACAACAAGCACAATGAGGCCAACGGGGAACAGAACCGTGACGGTGAATCCCATAACCGCTCCTACAACCACGGGNTGGAAGGACCTACCAGCGACATGGATGTGCGGGAGCTGCGGGCTAGGGCGCAGCGTAACTTTCTCACCACGCTCATGCTCTCCCAGNGAGTGCCGATGCTCCTGCACGGTGATGAGCTGGGCCGGAGTCAAAACGGCAACAACAATGCCTACGCCCAAGACTCGGCACTGACCTGGATCGGTTGGGACACGGCCGACGCCGACCTGGTTGACTTTGTCTCCCGGCTGGGACGGTTGCGGGCGNCACACCCGGTGTTCCGCCGTCGTAGGTTCTTCGACGGGCGCCCTGTGGAACGCGGTCACGATGGCGCGCTGGCGGACATTGTGTGGCTGCGCNCCGACGCAGCGCCCATGTCGGCGTCGGACTGGGACAGCGGCTTTGGCCACAGCATCGGTGTGTTCCTCAACGGTGGCGGCATCCCAGACTGTGATGCTTGGGGCAAGGACGTGGTTGATGACTGTTTCTTGATGTTGTTCAACGGTGGGCAGAACGCGGTGGACTTTACCCTGCCGNGGGAGGACTACGCCTCACGGTGGGTGGTGGAAATCCATACTGACGGCGTTTCAGCCAACGAGTTCACAGCCGGTGCCACCGTCTCTGTCACCTCCGGATCTGTGCTGGTGCTGCGCGCGCCGGAGCGCAACTAGACTCCGGTGACAGTAATTCGGTGGCAAGATAAGGGTATGACTTTTCACGCCGCGGAAAACCGCTATGAAACCATGCCATACCGCAGAGTTGGACGCAGCGGACTGAAACTGCCTGCCATCTCGCTTGGTTTGTGGCACAACTTTGGGGACGACAAACCGTTTGAGGACCAGCGGGACATCCTGCGCCGGGCCTTCGATCTGGGTATCAACCATTTTGACTTGGCCAACAACTACGGCCCGCCGGCAGGAAGCGCGGAGACAAACTTTGGCCGCCACCTCAAGGAAGATTTCGCTGCCCACCGGGATGAGCTCGTCATCTCCACCAAAGCCGGCTATCTCATGTGGCCTGGGCCGTACGGGNAGTGGGGCTCGCGCAAGAGCCTGCTCTCCAGCTTGGATGCGTCGCTTTCACGCATGGGCCTTGACTATGTGGATATTNTTTACAGCCACCGCCCGGACCCGGACACCNCCATGGAAGAAACCATGNGGGCCTTGGATCACGCGGTCCGCTCCGGCAAGGCACTGTACGCCGGCATCTCCTCCTATACCCCGGCCCAGACCCTTGAGGCCGCCCGGATCTTGCAGGAAATGGGCACTCCGCTGCTGATCCACCAGCCCTCCTACTCCATGCTCAACCGCTGGACCGAGAACGGCGAGCCCAACCTGTATGAAACCCTCGACGCCGTCGGGGCAGGGTCTATTGCGTTCTCACCGCTGGCCCAGGGCATGCTTACTGACAGGTACCTCAAGGGCGTGCCAGCTGATTCCCGCGCCGCCAAGGAACACTTCCTGCACGAAAATGATCTGACCCAGGAANAGATGGACAGGGTTCGCGGACTCAATGACATCGCTGCTGGCCGTGGACAGTCGCTGGCTCAGATGGCCATCGCCTGGATTTTGCGTGAGCAGCCCAAGGGAAGCCCCGTTACCTCGGCGCTGGTGGGCGCTTCCAGCGTGGCACAACTGGAAAATACGGTCGCGGCGCTGACCAACTTGAGCTTCACANGGGAAGAGCTGACGGCGATCGATGAGTTCGCCGTCGAATCTGATATCAACCGGTGGGCGCAAAAGTAGCACCACGGCTGGTTGTCAGAAAAATACAGGCTTGGGCAGGACAGAAAAACAGGCTTGTGTGACAAAACAAAGAGATATTCCTACCCCGAGGGAACAAATTCGGTGTAGGCGGAGTTGACTAGAATGGTTAAGGGCGCCGTTGGGGCGTCAGGTCCGGTCGAAACAGCCGTGCGTCGTGTCTTTATCTAAAATGTGAAGGCGTGCGTCGACCCATCACCGCAAAGTGAGAGCCGGGCCCATTAGTTTTATGAAGGAGTTCCGTGTCCAATCATCCTATTCGGGTTGCCATCGTCGGCGTGGGGAACTGTGCCGCGTCTTTGGTGCAGGGTGTCCAGTACTACCAAAATGCTGATCCCAGCGTTAAGGTTCCGGGCCTGATGCACGTCATGTTCGGCCAGTATCATGTCAACGATGTGCAGTTTGTCGCTGCATTTGACGTTGACAGCAAANAGGTCGGACTGGATCTCTCGGAGGCCATTGGGGCCAGCGAGAACAACACCATCAAGATCGCCGACGTTCCCAACTTGAGCGTTCCGGTGCTGCGTGGAACCACTCTTGACGGTCTTGGCAAGTACTACCGCGAGACCATTGTTGAATCTGACGCTGATCCTGTTGACGTTGTGGCAACATTGAAGGCCGCCCAGGTTGATGTCCTGGTCTGCTACCTTCCTGTTGGTTCAGAGGCAGCCGCGAAGTTCTACGCCCAGTGCGCCATCGACGCCGGTGTTGGCTTCGTCAACGCCCTGCCCGTATTCATTGCTGGCACCAAGNGGTGGGCAGATAAGTTCACTGCTGCTGGTATCCCGATCGTGGGCGATGACATCAAGTCCCAGATCGGTGCCACTATCACCCACCGTGTCATGGCAAAGTTGTTCGAAGACCGTGGTGTGGTTCTTGACCGCACATACCAGCTCAACGTTGGCGGCAACATGGACTTCAAGAACATGCTTGAGCGTGAACGCCTTGAATCCAAGAAGATCTCCAAGACCCAGGCTGTCACGTCCAACACCTCAGCAGTGTTGACCGAAGATGACGTCCACATCGGCCCGTCCGACTATGTTGCCTGGCTCGATGACCGCAAGTGGGCCTTCGTCCGCTTGGAAGGCCGTAACTTTGGTGACGCGCCCGTTTCCCTGGAGTACAAGCTGGAAGTATGGGATTCACCCAACTCGGCAGGTGTGATCATTGATGCCATCCGTGCAACAAAGATCGCTCTTGACCGCGGCATCGGCGGCCCCATCCTCTCCGCTTCAAGCTACTTCATGAAGTCCCCGCCGGAGCAGTACGCGGATGACATCGCCCACGAAAAGGTTGAAGCCTTCATCCGCGGCGAAATCTAACCCCACCTACCGAACGCCGCATCACTTTTGGTTGGCTTTTCGTGAACGCCGCATCACTTTTGGTTGGTGAATGCAGAACGCTCCCTCACTTCAGGAGGGAGCGTTCTGGTAAACCGGACTGGAGGCTTCAACGTCCAGAAGTAAAACCAGACGCGGTGCCAGGGTCCACCCAGGCGTTCCTTAAGGCNCCTTTGATGCGAATCACAGCATCTTGAAATTCGTCAACCGTATCTGCTTGAGTGAAGTTCAGTACTGTCCAGCCAGCGGATTCGAAAGCCTTATCCCGGCGCCGGTCACTGTGACGCTGTAACGGATCAAGGTGATGGGCGCCGTCGTACTGGAGGGCGATACGCCGCGCACGGTAACCCGCATCCGCTGACGGTGAGTTGGGACGATCCCAGAGGGCGAGCTGCAAGTCAGGCTCCGGCAGCCCGGCGTCGAACATGGCTAGGCGCAGGAGGGTTTCAGGNGCGGAATCAGCGCCGACGCGCATGAGTTCCAGGGCTTCGCGGGCATGAATAATCCCCTGGAGATTGGGATGCTGACCAACTATTTTCCGCAATTCAGCGAGGGTGGCATAAGGGGTTTCGCGGTTCTCGAACTCAGGCCGGGGAATACGGATGAGGTGATCACCCTGGCATATCAGCTCGGGCAGGGAAAGCGTGCGGGCCATGTCCAGCCACGTGCGTGCGCGGGTGCTGATCTGCAAGTCCTCATCAGAGATCACTTCCCTGGTAAGNGCAATAGTGTTATGGGCGCGGATACCTTTCCTGCGTATTTGCGGCAATTGCCGGGGCTTGCTCACATGTAGTTCAGTGGAATCGCCCAGCCGTGGNGGCAAGATAAGCCCATGCAGCCTTGCCGCAGTGACGTGTGAAATCCAGGCGCCGGGGTCGCGGCACTGAGCGCCGCGCGGCGGCCGAAGCTCAAAATCCCAGCTCGTTGGGCGGTATAAGCCATGGCTGATGCCTTCCACACCTTTGCGCCGGAGCACGGTGCGTGAAATCCCCAAACGGCGAGCCTCATTTGAGGTGAAAGGCGCGGGTGGGATGCCGCACGCATCTTGGGGTTCCATAAGGAAAGTGTGGCCCAGATATGGAATTTGTGCCCGGAGTTATCCACAGGCACGCGGCGCCGAAGGTGATGCGGCGTTTAGTGAAACCGGTCAAAAGTGATGCGGCGTCTGAGGGTTAAGGGTGAGCCAGAGGGTTGTTTCAGCGGGGATCGTTGCCCCTGGTGCTGCCCCTGAGCTGAGAGCCAGTTTGGAAAGATCGACGCCGGCTGGCAGCGCCGCGGGCACGCCACCAAAGTTGGTCAGCACCTGCCAGCCGTTGGGGCGGCGGTAATGCACCACATCGGCACCGGGTTCGCTGAGCCATTCCAACGACTCCTGTGCCTGCAGCTCACGGCGCAGTTTCAGGGCTGCCCGGTACATTTCCAGTGTTGAGCCGGCAACGCCGTCCTGGGCGTCCACGGCCAGAGCGGCAAACCACTGTGGCTGCGGCAACCACGGGGTACCACCAAAGCCGAAATTCACTGCTGAGGCAGACCAAGGCAGCGGCACACGGCAGCCGTCGCGGCCCTTGACCTTCTTCCCAGTACGGAACCACGTGGGGTCCTGTAGCGAGCCAGCAGGTAAGTCCGCCACCTCAAANAGTCCCAGCTCCTCGCCCTGGTACAGGTAGGCCGAGCCGGGCAATCCCAGCATGAACAACGTTGCGGCCCGGGCCCGGCGCACACCGCGCGCCAGATCGGGAACGGGNGTAGCGCCGTCGGCCATCAGCCAAGCTTCGAGAACTTCCAAGGTGCTATCATCAGGGGCNGCATAGCGGGAAGCATGGCGTACAACATCGTGGTTGGAAAATACCCACGTTGAGGACGCGCCGGATGCTGCGGCCTCGAACAGGCATTTNTCGGCGATGGTGCGGAACTCGGCACCGTCAAAGTGCGCTTGCAGGAGATCAAAGTTGAAGGCCTGTCCCAGTTCCGTGGGGCGGGCGTACTTCAAACGCCGTTCAGTGAAGGGCACCCAAGCCTCCGCCACAGCAGCCTTGGGTGGGTTGTACTCGTTGAGCACCGAACGCCAACCAGCGAAGATCGCATGCACGGCATCGCGATCAAAGAGCGGGTCGGAGCCGTCGTTAACAAGGATTTCCAGCGAAGGCTTGGACCGCAACGGCAGCGACATGTCCTTAGCCAGCCCGTGCGCCACATCCACGCGAAAACCGTCAACGCCGCGATCAGCCCAGAAGCGCAAAGTGGTGCGGAAGTCCTCACGAACCTCCGGGTGATCCCAGTTGAAATCGGGCTGTTCGGTGGCGAACAGATGCAAATACCACTGTCCCAGCAAGCCAGCACGCGGCCCGGCAGTCTCCACCACACGGGTCCAAGCAGCCCCGCCAAAGTGGGAGGGCCAGTCCGAGGGCGGCAGCTCGCCGTCNGTCCCCAAACCGTCAAANAACTGGTATCTGGCGCGCTCGGGNGACCCCGGCGCCGAAGCCAGCGCGGCCTTGAACCACTCGTGCCGGTTGGAGGGNTGGTTGGGCACCACATCGACAATGATCCGGATGCCCGCCTCGTGAGCCGCAGCCACCATGGTGTCGAAATCGTCCAAGGAGCCCAGCCGGGGATCGACGTTGCGGTAATCGTCGACGTCGTAGCCGCCGTCGGCCAGTGCGGAGGGATAAAACGGGCTCAGCCAGATCGCATCAATGCCCAGCGCCGAAAGATATCCCATGCGGGCCGTGACGCCGGGTAAATCGCCCACGCCGTCGCCGTTGGTGTCGGCGAAGCTGCGCGGGTAGATCTGGTAGACGGCAGCCTGACGCCACCACAGGGCATCAGCGGCGCTGGCAGCAGGAACAGCGGCGGAAACGGAGGTGGCCATTTTCTTATGCATCCTCTCATAACGCCGGAGGTGACCCAGCGCTGGGCGAACAGGTACATCAAGAGTAACGGAGCCGTGGCCCAGAGACAGGAAGCGACGGCAGCGTTGCCGTTACCAGCAGAACCGCAGGACGGTGCGTTAGCATGGCAGAAACGCATGGAGGCGGTCATAATGTCTGAACAGCAAAACTTGCCACGGAAGACCAAAGCCCCGAACCCGCCGGGCTATTTGCGTCTTTCCGTGATGGCGCTGCTCATCACAGCCTTGGCCGTGATCACTGGGTGCGCCCAGCAGCCGCCGGAGGAAAACCCGCCGAGGATCCTACCGTTACCCCGTCCGCCGCAGGCACCCGGCGTCCAGCATCGACCTTTCCATTGCACTCACGCAATCACCGGGGCCGCACCACGCCAGTTCCGTCTCGTAGCCGATGGCTCCACGCCAGCGCCCGAGTCCACCTTGCCAGACCCGCCGCAGCGCTCGCCGCTGTGGAAGCTCACGGGCAGAAGATGTTTTCCCTGTCCCGGACCCAACACGCGCCTGCACCCAGCAGTACGGTGGCCCTGAAATTGCCGTAGTCACAGGTTGGTTTAACGGCAAGGAAGTTGACGCCACCTTCAAGCGCACCGATGGCTGCGAGATCGCTCGGTGGCAAGCTTTAGCGCCGCTGTTAGGCGCCCTGGCAGGCGGCACCGGCGCCATCTGACCACAGACTCGGCTAGATAGCCGAGCACGCTCGAAGGCGGCCATCCAGACTTTCCAGATGGCCGCCCTCGAGCGTTGGAACCGGGTGTGGGAAGACCCTACTGCTGTAGATCTGTCAGTGGTTGCGCGTCAGGGAACAAGGACAACGCCTTCTTGTCCTTGATCGGCTTCCCGCTGTTGGGCTCTTCCGTATCGGGAACAACAGCCGTGCCCTTGGGNGAGACGATGACGGAAACAAATGTCTGCGTGCCCGTGTCACCGAAGGTAACTCGGCCCAAGTAGGAGCCTGGCTTCAGTCCCTTCCAACTCAGCGTCACGTTGCCGGACTTGCCGTTGGCCAATACCAGCGGGTTCGGTGACACCGAGGCGTTCCCAACGTTGTCGCCCAGGACGGCAGCGTCAATGGTTGCCGCAACAGGTGTGTCGCCAGCGCTGGAATACAGGTTGGCCAGCACCGTGTACGTTCCCGGTGCCGGGTTTGCCAGCGACAGTGTTTCACTGGAGGAACCGGACCTGACATCACTGAACCCGCCCTGCGGATTGAACACGATCATGTCAAAATCGGCGTTGGGGTCCGA
Source organism: Arthrobacter polaris (assembly GCF_021398215.1). Taxonomy (NCBI): domain Bacteria; kingdom Bacillati; phylum Actinomycetota; class Actinomycetes; order Micrococcales; family Micrococcaceae; genus Arthrobacter; species Arthrobacter polaris. The sequence goes on along the minus strand of NZ_CP071516.1, from coordinate 2,934,397 downwards.
GGAAATGACCTGGAACTTCGCCAGCTTTGTCCCCTTCGGCACAGTCACTTCCTTGATGACGTTGGACGGATTAGTGCCCACGACGAGCGGGCCCGGAACCAGTGCAATGGCGCTTGAATCGGCCTTGGACAGCCCATCCAGCGTCATATTCACTGGGGAGTTAGTGCCTGAAACTACCGGAATATTTCCGCTACCTTTNGCCCTTTTGGAGGTGAAAGCCACCTCCGGGGCCACAAGTACGGGCATGGGACGCACAGCAACCGGTGACGTCACAGTAGCGCCGGCACCTTGCCAGGACAGGCTGCCCATGGCGAAGGTACCCAGGGCTGCTGAGACGTTTTCAAAGGTCACTTTGAACGTGCGCTGGTCGCCTGCTGCGGAAAAGTTCAGCACAGAGGGTGTGACTTTGACGTTGACTCCTGGAACCTGTGCCGTGGCACGGTAGAGCCCNGGCTTCAGTGCGGTGACGGTCCGGGTGACGGTGACTTTTCCGGCCAGCTCACCCACGCCAAAGGATGCCACGTTCATGTCTCGCGGTGCGGTACTACCCAGATCCGGTATGCCTAGATCCATGCCTGTTCCCTGGATGAATTCCAGGTACTCGGTATCGCCAGCGTTGTAAGCCAACCCCGGCGTGAGCGCTTTGGCTACGGCGCTCTGGCCTGCGCCTGTGGCAAACACATCATTGTTCTTGCTGCCGTCGGCGTTGACCACGTTGGTGGCTGTGGTCATCATCGCGGACTTCACCGTTGCCGGTGACCACGTGGTGTTCACGGCCATGAGAAGTGCGGCAAAACCGGCAACATGTGGGGACGCCATGGACGTTCCAGACATCATGCCAAACTGGGCACCGCCGGTGGCGATAGGTGAAACGCCAGCCAATACGGCTACACCAGGGGCGGCGATGTCCGGTTTGAGAAGATCCGAACCCGTTGCTCCCAACGGCCCGCGGGAAGAGAAGCCAGCAATCTGCGGCTGCGGCGCCACCGGCAAGCCCGTTGTGTCCTTGTCCACCAAAGCGACCAAGATGTCCGGGGTAGCGGCGATCTTGTCCTTGATGATCTGGGTTGCCGGAGGGTTCACGTGGACGGTAGGTACTGCATGTAGGTCCACGTCCTCGGAGGAAACGGTGACATTCGTGAGGATCATGCCCACACCACCGGCACGCTTGACTTCGGCGCTCTTGGCGGTACGGTCAATCACTCCACGGTCACACACCACCACCTTGCCGGTAACTTGGGCGGCGTCCAATGAATTGGGTCCGCACAGTTCAGGATTAGCAGCACCGGCAGCGGCAGCTGTTGTGGCCAAAAGCACGGGGCTTGGCGGCACGTTCTCCATCATGATGCTGGCGCCGCGGAATTTGGTGCCATCGGAGAACTCCGCTGTGCCCTGAAGCTCGGAGGAGAAGGAGGAAGCGGCCACAGTGGTTACCCACGGAGCGCCGTGGTTGACGGTCCCCGCTGTGGGCCCCGAATTGCCGGCAGAAGCAGCAACAAAGATTCCCGCCGAAGTTGCGGACAAGAAAGCCAATGAGACGGGGTCTGTGGTGGTTGAAGTGCTACCAGAGATGGAATAGTTCAGCACATCCACGCCGTCCAGGATGGCCTGGTTGATGGCTGCAACAGCGGAGGATGAATAGCAACCGCCTGTGCCAGGATCGTTGTCCTCCCAGCAGATCTTGTAGACCGAAATTTTAGCGGCGGGNGCTACTCCGCCGGTGATGCCCAGGTCCCGGTCACCGATGGTAGCTCTGATGTCGGCGTTGCCGGCGGCAGTGCTGGCGGTGTGCGTTCCGTGACTGGACACATCCACTGGGGATAGCACTTCTTGCGGTGCACGGTTCTCCGGCGCCACATATTTGATGAAGTCATCGGCAAAATAGTGGGCGCTGAGGACTTTGGAATTACACGCGGTGCCATCAAAATCGGCTCCCGTCTCCGTGCCCACTTGACATTCNCCGGAGAACGTTTCGCCATTGGCCTTCAACATGGCGATTTGGCCGTCTGCGGTGCGGTAGGGCACGCCCACTTGGGGCTCGCCCGTCAACGGTTTGACTTCTTCGCCGGCGAAGAACGGGCTTGANGGNGTGTAACCGGTATCGATGACGCCCACCACCACGCCTTCGCCAGCCTTGCCTACTCCACCGAAGGAGGTATTCCAGCTTCCGTTGGGACCGCTGAGACCCAAGAAGTCAGTGCTGGAATAGTCGGGCGCATTCTCGGTGTCCTGCGCAACAGCCAAAACGGCTGGATCTTTGGCAAGTGCCAAGGCTTGTTCAGCTGAAAGATCGGCGGAGAAGCCGTTGAGAGCGGCCGTGAACGTGCGTTTGACTGTGACGTTTTCTGTTTTGGCCACCTCCGCCTGCTTGCTCTCAAGGTGCGCTTGGTACTGTTGGACCTCGGACCGCGTGGCATCAAGCTTCTGGCCCGCCTCTGGTTTGGTGGGCGCCAGTCCTGGGGTACCGCCGTCGTACATGGCGATGGGCTGCTCGGCCATCACTACAATGTAGCGGCCGGCCTGGTAAAGCAGCGGATCGATGGACGTTTGGGTGAGGCTGGTTGTTCCCTGCCCGCCCGGGTTGGCCGTGGCTGGCAATGCCCCNACTGAGACCATAAGCAGTGGCAAGCCAGCGCACACTGCGGCGGCTTTCCGAAATCCAGGGCTGTGAAAAGAATTCTTCCCGTTCGTTTCATGTGGCTGTGAACCTTTCAACAGGATCGCCGCCGGGCGTCGTTGCCCGCCGGTTCCAACATGGCCAGCCGGCAGGGACCCGAGTTCACAATGGGTGCATGATGAGCCGGTGCGACCACCACTGACACGTTATCGATGTGTGTTCAAAATGTGGCCCAGAACACATGAAAGCACTAAAGACTAGTCAAAGGGTAGGGTGGAAAGAACAATAAGCACCCTGCACCCCAGGTGCCATGAAACAGCGCCTGCCCTTCCTTTCTCGCTCCCGTGGCTAAGCCGCCAACTAGTGTTTGAAGAACGACGCCGGTCCTTGTGTCCCAAAAGTGGTGCGGGGTTGGATGAAACTGCGTCAAAAGTGGTGCGGGGTTGGGTGAAACTGCGTCAAAGGTGGTGCGGGGTTGGGTGGGGGATCAGCAGCCGGGCGGAGTGATGTATTGGTACGTCAACGCCAGATCGTAACTGAGGATTGTTTGGGCGGCAGTTTTNTCCCACCCGAATGCCTCTGCAAAGACGGAGGCGGCCCGGCCCATGTCAGCCCGGGTGTCACTGAAATCGTGCAGAGAGGCGATGGCATCCGCCCATAATGCCGCTGACCTGCTCTCCACCAGCAGGCCCGTGCGCCCATCGCTGACGGCACGGGGNAGCCCGCCCACGTTGGTGGCGATGACGGGAGTGCCGCAGGCTTGGGCTTCAAGNGCGACCAGGCCAAAGGACTCGCTGGAGGAAGGGACAGCTACAACGTCAGCGCTGCGGTACCAGTCGGCAAGTATTTCCGGGCCCACAGGCGGGTGCACAGCGGCGGTGCCGGCGAGACCGGCGTCGTCAATCAACGCCACCAGATCATACTTTTCATTGCCGCTACGGGCGCCCAANAAGGACAGTTGCAGGTCGATGTCGGGCCGCTCGGCGCGCAGCAAAGCGGCCGCCTTGACTAGGACGTGCGGTCCTTTCAGGCGCTGCATGCGCCCGGCAAANACCACATGGAAGCGTCCNGGAGAGATGCCCAGCAGCTGCCGCGAACGGTCCCTGAAAGCAGGCTTGAAAACTTTCAGATCAACGCCGGGNGAGACCACGTCAATCCGTTGCTCACAGCCGTCATAATGGCCCTCAAGCTCGGCGGCCTCGGCAGTGGTGTTAGCGATCAGTCGGGTGGCAGCTGCAACAATGTGCTGCTCTCCGTCCTCGCGAATACTTGGCTCCGCGCTCTGCCCTGGCGGCAGGTGGTCATTNTTGACTCGGGCCATCGTGTGCATGGTGTGCACCAGCGGCAGATCCAGCGCCTGGGCCACCAGGATCCCGGCCATGCCAGAGACCCAATAGTGCGAATGAATGACAGTGACGGGCTCTCCGGCCAGGGCGCCAATGTGACTGGCAACGGCGTCGGCCATGTCCGTGATGAGTTCGGGCAGGGCCTCCTTGGAGACCTTGGTAAAGGGNCCAGCCTCGATGTGGTGGACGGTGACCAGCGGGGCAAGTGCAACGCTGTAGGGCTGTGAACTGGCAGTCCTGCGGGTATAAATATCCACGGCCACGCCCGTGGCAGCCAGTTCCAGGGCCAGTTGGTGGACGTAAACGTTCATGCCNCCGGCATCCCCGCCACCTGGCTGTTCAAGNGGNGAAGTATGCAAGGAGAGCATGGCCACGCGTCGGACCTGATGCACGGCCTACCTCCTGACTGATGGTGGATAAAACACTGGGCTAGGGCTGGAACAGCAAGCAAGGCGGTGGTTACCTAGTACGGTTATTGCCGATATCTGTACTTATCTTGCCACTGCCAGCGCACTCAACCTAGCCCGCCCGGGAACACCGGGGTCACCTAAATTCGTAGCAGAGGATTGTGACCGGCCGCACTGCCCTGCAGCATCACCAGAAAAGGCCTAAAATGGGCGGGTGAGCCATTTAGTTGTGCCTGTTCCAGAGCAGCATTCAAGCCTTGAACGGCAAGCCATCATTGACCTGTCCGCGATCGCCAACAATATCCGTCATCTGCGCGAGATTGCTGCCCCTGCAAAGTTTATGGCAGTGGTGAAGGCCGACGCCTACGGGCACGGCATGGTCCCTGTGGCCCGAACTGCCGTGGCTGCCGGTGCTGATTGGCTGGGCACAGCCCATGTCAGTGAAGCACTTGCCCTTCGCTGTGCCGGGATTGACGTTCCGGTGTTGTCATGGCTGCACACCGAAGCCACTGACTTTGAATCCGCCGTGGCACAAGACATTGACCTGGGCTGCTCTGGCTGGGAACTAGAACATATTGTTGCCGCGGCCAGGGCCCTGCAACGTCCCGCCCGTGTTCACCTGAAAATTGATACAGGGCTTGGCCGCAACGGCTCTGCCTGGACCGACTGGCCGGCTCTGGTGGCAGCGGCCATGGCGCATCAACGTGACGGGCTACTGCGCATAGTTGGCGTATTTAGCCATTTGGCGGTTGCTGACGAACCCCAACGGCCAGAGACGGACGAGCAACTGGAGCGCTTTCGTGAGGCGGTGGCTGTTGCTGAAGAGGCCGGTGCAGAGCTGGAAGTGCGCCACCTAGCTAACACCNCCGCCACGATGTCCCGCCCGGATACCCACTTCGACATGGTGCGGGTGGGGCTGGGAATATATGGCCTCTCACCGTTTGCAGACCTTACTTCCGCCCAGCTTGGCCTGGTCCCCGCCATGACTCTGCAAACCCAAATCGCGTTGTGCAAGGACGTGCCAGCCGGGCAGNGAGTGTCCTACGGGCTGAACTACATCACCACTGAAACGACCACCTTGGGGCTGGTACCGGTGGGTTATGCCGACGGTATCCCGCGCATTGCCACCGGCGGCCCCGTGCGTGTCAACGGTGTCACCTATCCGGTGGTGGGTCGGATCGCTATGGATCAGATGGTTATTGATCTGGGCCCTGGCGCGCGCGCTGGATTTGGCACGCACGGGACTGCCCTGGGCGCCACTGCGGAGTTGTTTGGTAACGGGGACGACGGCGGGCCCCTGGTTGAGCAGTGGGCGGCGGCTGCCGGAACCATCAACTATGAGGTGGTGACCCGGATCAGTCCGCGAGTGCCGCGCAGGTACATTGGCGAGGCCGTGCTGATCCCTGACACCAGCGCCGAGGTCACCGCTGCAACAGACCGGATGACCTCTGGAGCCGCAGGTGAAAACCAGTGACGGCCTGGGAATTTGCTTCAGGAACTACCGCGCAAACGCAGCAGATCGCCGAAAACCTGGCCCGGCTGCTCAAAGCCGGAGACCTTCTGGTCCTCAGCGGTGAACTCGGCGCAGGTAAAACCACTTTCACTCAAGGCCTGGGCCGCAGCTTNGGTGTGCGCGAAGGCATCATTTCACCTACCTTTGTGCTGGTGCGGATCCATCCAAACCTGACCGACGGGCACAACCCNGGTGGCCCTGATCTTGTCCATGTTGACGCGTACAGGCTGGCAACACCGGGTGAAATTGATGACATCGATCTAGAAAACACCATGGATTCCTCCGTGACAGTGGTGGAGTGGGGTGCGCAGCGGGTTGAACATTTAGCCGCCAGCAGGCTGGAAATTGAACTTGTCCGCGCTGTCGGAGGCGGTTTAGAAACTCCTGGCCCCGTCGTGGCAGCTGCAGTCGATGCTGCTGCCGTTGACGCCGGCGTTGTTGGCACTGCTGCCGTTGACGCCGGGGCATTAGACTTGCCGACAGTTTCGACACTGACGAGGACGACGACGAACCCCGCACCTTACATCTGGTGGCCATTGGTCCACGCTGGGAAGGCATTGATTTTCGGTGCTGGGCCAGTTGGTAAACACCGCTGGGGCGGCTCATGAACATAACAGAATAGAATAAAATACGTGCGTATCCTGACCATTGACACCTCTGCCGTCGCTAGTGCTACATTGCTTGACTTTGACCCGTTGGGCCACGTCCGGACAGTAGAGGTGGTGGCTAATTTTGCTACCACCGACACCCGCAGCCATGCCGAGGTGCTGGCACCTGGGGTGAAATCGTTGTTCACCGATCCCGTCACGGAAGGCCCAGCGCTAGATGCCATTGTGGTGGGAACTGGCCCGGGACCGTTTACCGGGCTGCGGTCTGGCATCGCCATGGCACGCACGCTCAGTTTCAGCTGGGGTGTTCGGTTATACGGCATGATGAGTCTTGATGCGCTGGCCCACCAAGTCTTTGACGCACCGGCTTACCGCGAGGGCAGGGCTGTGNGGCCCCTCGCTGTGAGCGATTTTGTGGTAGCCACCGACGCCCGCCGCAAGGAAGTATATTGGGCCAGGTACAACGCGGGAGCCCAACTCCTGCAGGGCCCGCATGTGGGCCCTGCAGATGAAATTNCCGGGGTCCAAGTGTTTGGTGCAGGAGCCGGACTCTACGAAGAGGTCCTGACAGGCAACGGTTGCAGTGTGTACCCGCTCTTTGCCCAGGCTCAACCAACTGCGCTGGAGCTAGGACGCGCCGCGGCACGGCGAATCGTCGCTGCCGGCTCTCTTGAAGGAGCTGGCTTATTAGACTCAACCCCGCTCTACCTGCGTGAATCCGACGCCAAGGTGCCCGGCCCGCGGAAGCGTGCACTGTGATGAAAGATAAAAATACCCTGACGCAGATCTGGTAAGTCCTGACGAAGACCAGAACAAGACGGCGGAGCCAAACAGGCCTGTGATCTTGCGCGACATGGTTGGAGTAGACATTGACTTCATCACCGAACTGGATAAGCAGCTCTTCGGTGTGGACTCGTGGCCCCGGTCCATGTTTGTGGGTGAGATTGCCCAGCCCGAAACCAGACGTTACATCATTGCGGAGGTTCCAGCTGATCTGGAGCATCAAGACCAGAGTAACTCCGGCGGCGCTCCCCAAGTTGCGGGATACGCGGGGCTGATGTGTGTACTGCCCATTGGTGATATTCAAACTATTGGCGTACTACCGGAGTTTGAGGGCCGGGGTATAGCCCGGGCCATGCTCAGCGAACTCATTGCCGAGGCAGCCCGGCGCGGTGCGCAGGAAATTATGCTCGAGGTCAGCGCCAATAATCCACGCGCGCAGCGGCTGTACCAGCGTTACGGTTTCATCCACATTCACACCCGGCGCAGATACTACCGGGACGGCTCGGACGGGCTCGTCATGGCCCTGACCCTGCCTGCCGCCGATGAGCCGGTACATGCCCCCAAGATCAGCAACCCGAAGGACCTTTCATGAACCAGGCCAACCCGCTGATCCTGGGGATCGAATCCTCGTGCGATGAAACAGGTGTAGGGCTGGTTCGCGGCACCGAACTCCTGACAAATACCGTCTCTTCCTCCATGGAAGAGCACGTCCGGTTTGGCGGTGTCATTCCAGAAATTGCCTCCCGTGCCCACCTGGACGCGTTCGTGCCCACGTTGGCGCAGGCACTTAAAGATGCTGGGGTGAGCCTTGCCGAGGTGGACGCTATTGCCGTCACGAGTGGGCCGGGCCTAGCAGGTGCGCTGATGNTGGGTGTCAGTGCAGCCAAGGCCTTGGCCTTGGCCACGGGTAAGCCGCTGTATGCCATCAACCATTTGGTGGCGCATGTGNGGGTGGGTCTCCTGGATGAATCCATCGCAGCTGTCAGTGATGGTGGTTTGCCGGAAAACTTAGGTGCCTTGCTTGTCTCAGGTGGCCACACCGAAATCCTGCGGGTGCGCAGTATTGCCGACGACGTACAACTACTCGGTGCCACTATTGACGACGCCGCGNGGGAGGCGTTCGATAAGGTGGCCCGGTTGTTGGGCCTGAGCTACCCCGGTGGTCCAGCCATCGACAAGCTAGCACGGGACGGTAATGCTAAGGCCGTGCGGTTGCTCACCATGCCCAAATACATGGGCACCGCAGAAGAACCCGGTCCGCACCGTTACGACTGGCTAAAGACTGCGGGGCACGGTGCGGCTAAAGAGGTTCCCGTGGTGCAGCCCCTTCAAGAGGCCGTGCGTCACACGGCCAAAGCGGTGCTTTGCCGCGAACAAGGCATTACCACCGTGGTGGCGTTGCAGAATTCCCGGCTTCGTGCACAGCAACGGTGCCTGGCTGCGGGCATCACGTTATTAGTGCCGAACATGTCCCTGTGCACTGACAACGGTGCCATGGTGGCGGCCCTCGGTGCACAGTTGGTCATGAACGGGNTTGCCNCCAGCGACCTGTCCTTCGCTCCAGATTCCTCCATGCCCGTGACTAGCATCAGCCTTTAGCGGGACTTGTGTGTCCGGATCACAGCAGCACGGCGCAACCGCAGCACACGGTAGAGAATACCCACAGCAAACATCGCCAGCCCCACCAGCACGGCCTGAAACGGCAGCGTGGCAACCAAGACAACACACGCTGCGGCACCGAACACTTGTAANAACTTCGGATAGCGGCGGTCAGCTCTTGGCTGGGTGAATGCGGAAATGTTGGCTACTAAGTAATAGATCAGCACGCCAAAGGAGGAGAATCCGATGGCACCGCGCAGATCCGCGAAGGCGATGATGAGGATGATCGCCGCGCCTAGGGCAAGTTCCGCCCGGTGCGGTACTAANAACGTGGGGTGAATGGCCGCAAACCAGCGAGGGAAATCGCCCTCCCGCGCCATGGCCAACGATGTCCGTCCCAGCCCTGCAATCAAGGCAAGCAACGCCCCCAGGGATGCCGCGCACGACATGGGCCCGGACNNCCACCGGGCCACCGCATCGGCAAAGCAGCCGTCGTCGGGCCCCAAGGCAGCAAGAAGACTCACCCCAATACAGGCATAGATGACGGCGGCAATGGCCAGTGCCAGCAGGATCGCGCGCGGAATAGTGCGCCGGGGATCCTTGACTTCCTCACCCAGTGTGGCAATCCGGGCATAACCGGCAAAGGCAAAANNCAGCAGCCCGGCCGACTGCAGGATCCCGTACCACCCGTGCGAAAACAGCCCCGGTCCGAGGAACGTGCTGGCCGTGAGGCCGGGACCACCAGCCCAGAGCGCTGCAACAGCAATGGCAAGCGCGGCAAGAACAGCCACCACGATGATCCGGGCTAGTGCGGCCGTCCGGCTGACACCNCTGTAGTTCACGGCGACAAGCAGAACGACGGCGGCAATCGCCACTGGNCGTTCCCACCCGCTNGGTGCGGCGTAGGCGGCGAAGGTCATGGCCATAGCGGCGCTGCTGGCCACCTTGCCAACCACAAACCCNCAGCCTGCCAAGAAGCCAGGCCACGGGCCTAACCGTTCGCGGCCGTACACGTAGGTGCCNCCGGAGGTGGGGTAGGCCGCTGCCAGCTGGGCAGAGGAGGTGGCATTGCAATACGCCACGATGGCGGCGACGACCAGCCCGATCAATAGACCAGACCCGGCAGCCTGGGCGGCTGGGGTGAAAGCGGCAAACACGCCGGCCCCGATCATGGACCCCAGTCCAATCACCACGGCGTCAAAGGTGCCCAGTCTGCGGGCGAGCCCCGGTGTGCTGCTCATAGGGATGAAGCCTTCCGATTGTTGGTGGACATGCCCAGATGACGCTAGCAGCGGTAGGTAAACGGCCGGTGAACGCATGTGCACTCTTGTGCGCTGCGGTAATTTCGACGTGCCAAGGCTCAGCTGGCGCTGGGTAAGGTGAGAGCCATGGAGGTGCCGGTGGGGCCTGTGGCTGCGATTTCGATGGAGCCACCAGCTGCTACCGCGATTTCATGAACCAGAGCCAAGCCCAGCCCGTAACTGCGGCGGCCGCCAGAGGCTGCCGCAGTGCTGTGAGCGAACCGCTCGAACACCCTGGCCGGATCAATGCCCACAATACCGGTGCCGGTATCAGCAACAGTGATCAGCACTTTTCGTCCCTGACCAGAAGCGGTGATCTTGATGGTGCCGCCGTCCGGGGTGTGGTTGAGCGCATTGTCCACTAGGCCAAAGAGCGCACGGCGCAAACTGTTGGGGTGGACACGGACTTGAGGGTCGCCGTCGCACTCGGTGTGAAGAAGGATGCTGCGGGAGGAAGCCAGATCCTGCAACCCGGCGGTGACCTCGTCCACCACGGCGCAGACACGCAGCGGTTCGGCCTGGGGTCTGGTNTCACCGGTGGCCGCGAGGAGGAGTTCTTGCACAGTGGCGCAGAGCGCGGCCGTGTCATTGCGGATCTGGCCCAGCAGCCGCGCAGCATCGGTGCCCGGCTCAACCTTGTGCTCGGCCAGTTGCACCCGGGCATCAAGGATCGTCAACGGTGTGCGCAGCTCATGGCTGGCGTCTTGGACGAAACGGCGCTGCAGCTCAAGAGCCTTACCTAGCGGGCGGATGGCGCTGCGGGCACTGAGCCAGCCAATGGCCCCTGCCGCTAGAATTCCCACAACTCCGGCCACGGCCATGGCCTTGAGCATGTCGTTGGATTCAACATAGACCCGGGTAGAGGTGTCAGAAGCAGCAATCTCTGGATGGTGGGAGACGTAGAGCATGTACAGTGCCGCGGCGATGATCACCACCACAACCAGCAAGGCGATAGCCACGGCAATGCGCAGCCCNACAGAAATCGCGGCACGCCGCAATTGAGGGGAGTCCGCGAGAGACGTGGTGGCCGGGGTGGCTGCCATCTGCTGGGGAAGTTTCATGCGCCATCTCCCACTTGGTAGCCCAGCCCATGGACGGTGCGGATCACTGTTTTGACACTTTTGCGCAAGTAATGCACATAGGTGTCGATGACACTTGGTGAATCGTCCGGGTGGAACAGTTGCTGTAGCAATTCTTGGCGCGTGAAGACCTGATCAGGGCTGCTGGCCAGAAAGGCAAGGAGTTCACTTTCCTTGGCGGTGAGTCCCACCTGCGTGCCATAGCTCGAACGCAGCGAGCGGTTGGCGGGGTCAAGGATCCAGTCGCCAACGCTGAGTTGGGCGGGGCGTGGNGCGAAACTGCGGGTCAATGCGCGCAGCCGAGCCTTGAGCTCACCGGCGTCAAAGGGTTTGCTCATGTAATCGTTCGCTCCGGCGTCGAGCCCGACGATCTTNTCTGCGGTGCTGCCCAATGCCGTGAGAATGATAGCTGGGGTGGTGATTCCCTTGCTGCGCAGCGCCGCTATCAGATCTAGACCGTTCATGACGGGAAGGCCTCTGTCGATGACCATGGCGGCCCACGGTGCGCTGAGACCCAGATGGAGTCCCTTNTGTCCATCGGGTGCCACCTGGACGTCATAGTCATCCGCTAGCAGCTCGGCAATCAACGGTCCCAGAACGGGATCGTCTTCTACCAGCAAGAGCCGCGGCTTCTCAGGGATGTGCATGCTCCTTATTGTCCCCTGTTTGATCGTCCCCGGTGTGATTCTCCATGCCAGCGAAGGTGGGGAGGGGCTTGCGCGGCAGACTGAGTCTTGAGATGTGCCTGCGCTTGTGCCGAAGTTTGCGGTGAAAGTGCCGAAGAAGACTCCGCTGAAACCTCCACTGCAGACCTGGTTACCTTGCGCTTGTGCAGAATGCTGATTGCGCCAGGCAGGATGGAGACCAGAACCAGCACGACGGCAATAACGTCAATATTGTTGGCGACTATTTCATAGTGTCCCAGCCAGGTGCCTAACAAGACGATGGAGCCTGCCCAACCGACGGCGCCAGCAATGTTCCACAGTGTGAACTTCTTGTGGTTGTAGTTGGCAACCCCGGCCACCAGGGGTGCATAGGTGCGCACTATGGGAACGAATCGGGCCAGCACAATGGCCCAGCCGCCACGTTTGGCGAAGAACTCCTCAGTTTCGACCAGGTACTTGGTTTTGAGAATGCGGGCGTCGTCCTTGAACCAGCGGCGACCAAATTTGCGGCCCAGCATATAACCCACCTGGTCGCCGGTAACGGCTGCCAGCACCACCACCCCGATCAATACAGGCAGTGAGAGATTGAGCTGCTGGTGCAAGAGTCCAGCTGTGAAGAGAAGCGAATCCCCGGGGAGGAACGGAAAGAGCAGGCCCGATTCAATGAAAACCATCAAAGCAACGACGGCGAGCGTGGCCGGCCCCAACCCGCTCAAGAGTGCAGCGGGATCCAGGAATGAGAGCAAACCTGAGGGAACGGCACCTGTAGAAAGTGTGCCGGTGGAAAGGGCTCCGCTGGGGAGAAGGCCTTGCACTGTGGGAATCATAAATTGCTGCAAAACAAGGACCTCGATCAGGGTTTCCGGCGGGGACGTTGCGGAAGGGTCTTTCATAAGAGTAGACCCGGTGACAGCGGGTTGTGCGGTGACGGGCCCCAGCCGATCTAGTAGAGGGATGCGAGGCATGAGTGCTCCCTGATACCGGTTCCAGACACCGGCAAATAAGAACACGCCGGCGCTCGCAGCCAGGAAGGAAGCGACAACATCGGTGGGGTAGTGCACGCCGACGTATAGCCGGGACAATGCCACAACTACGGGAACGAGCACTGCAAGGACCACCGACAGTTTGGCCCAGGGCCCTTTNCGCAGCAGGAACCAGAATGCCCAGGCCAGGCCCACCGCCAAGGCAACATGGCCGCTGGGGAAGCTATTGGAACCTGTTTCAGGGGCAAGTGGATCAAAGAGCAGTGCGGGGTTTGGCCGCTGCCGTTCTACGATGACCTTGAAGAATTGGCTTGCGAGCCATCCGGATGCCGCTAGGCCACCGAAGGCAAAGGCGTTGATGGGCGATCTGCGCACTATCAGAAGGAACAAGCAAACCAGAGCGATCATGGTGATTCCGCCAACTGGTGAAAATGCTTTGTCTAGTACCATGGCCAACGCTGTTAGGGCGCCATCATGGTTCCGGCTCAACTCCTGGTCAACGCTGAATTCACTCGCGGTGAAAGTGGGNGTGCTGGACACGGAAAACCCGAGCGTTAGCACCGCGGCCGACAAGACAGCCACCCACAACCCNCAGAAAGGAAAGTGCGGAAGGACTGCCAATCGCGTGCGGTAGGCCAACCCTGAGTCAGGGTTTCCGGCGTTGGGGTTTCTGCGCGTGGGATATGCATCCATCAATGAACTCTCTAATTGCTGGCGGAGGGAAGCGGCCCAGAAGGCCCTGCTTTAACCCTCGCGCATTGAATCTAAGAATTCATTAAGAACACCGCAGTAGGTGCTCGTCTGCCTCTGGTGGGCACTTTCCAATGGGCGTCTTGGGCCCACACGGGAGTGGCCTGGAATGTTGGTTCGCAGCTCCGAGGGGCCGGTTTTGGCTCACTGCGCTGTTCCGCCTGATCTAAGTTGCAACACGGAAACCGCGTATACATGCGGGCTGGTTGATCAGTAGTGAGATGAACGTGCTGTAGTTATTTCCCTACAGTAAAACCAAAGCATCGCATCCAGCGTTGGTGGCTGTCACTGCGATGACCGAGCGTGATCACTGGGACAACGAGGATAGTGTCCTGGGCGGTGCGGGAAGCACCGATACGAACTCTGCGGGACGGTTAATAAATCGAGGCAATACTTCACGGCCATAAGCGCTGCTTGTCCCACGCGGTCTCGGTCCGGATATAGCTGAGGCGTTGGTGATTGCGGTCCGGCTCGCCCTGCCAAAATTCAACTGACTTTGGTACCACCGTCCAGAGGGTCCATTGCGGAGAAACAATCCCGGGATCGAGCTCCATGGCGGCCTGGGCTTGGGAGATCAGTTCATCGCGGACTGCGTCCGTTGAAAACGTGGAACTCTGCGGCGCGGCCAAAGCGTTAGCTCGGGTTTGTGGATGGCGTGCGAGGAAGTCCTGCGCTGATTCTGCAGCGCTAGCTCGTTGCGCGGCTCCACGGACACGCACCACTCGGGCGAGTGGACTCCAGTAAAACGTCAGGGCGCAGTTTGGATTCGCCAATAATTGGCGGCCCTTGGCCGATTCGTCACCCGTTGCGAACGTGAAACCACAGTCACCACTCACGTCCTTGACGGTTAGCACNCTGGCATCTGGCAGGCCGTCCGCATCGACAGTCGAGAGTGTCGCTGCGTGGGCCTGAGGCACACCGGCGTTGATCGCGTCCCGCAGCCAGCGCAGGAATAGCTGGTGCGGTACATCCGGCGCTGAAGCCCAATCGAAATCCGGGGCCTGCCCAACAATTGGCGGAACCGCTGGAAGCTCATCACGGGGTGTCTGCATCCTCCCATTGTCCACAACGGCACACCATTGTGGAAGCCTGAACTATCTCATCGGCGCTCTGCTCGCTGATTTCATGAGCCTGCTCGCCACGCACAACGGGCGTTTACACCGGGAACGCAGAAATTCAGGGGATCTTTAGAACCACTAAACTTCCCTGCACTGTGCCAAGGTCAGCACTGAAGGCGCTGTCATTGGCCACCACGACTGCACAGGTTTCAACAATCGCCTGCACAACCACTGCGCGGCCATAGCGGGCCCGGTGCACGAGATGGCCGCCGCAGGTGTGTGTGGAGGCTCTATTTCGAACTAAAGGCTCCTCGCCTAAAATCGACGTTTGCCGTCGGCATCACCTTGCTGATTCGTCCCGGGGCGCTCTGGAAGCTCCAGTAAAGATTGGTGTGTGCAATCACCTGAGCGGGCGGTGGTGCGCCCCACTCGGTGAGATCTTCAGTGGTGTGCGCGTCAGAGACCAATGTCGCATCGTAGCCGCGGGTGAAACCACCATGGAGGGTGGAGCGCACACACGCGTCGGTTTGCGCACCGACAACCACGAGGTGGCCGATGTCTGCCCCAGCGAGGATCTGTTCCAAATCGGTTGCCTCGAACGCGTCACCATACTCTTTGCGGATCACCGCCTCACCCTTCGCGGGCGTGAGGGAAGGAACTATCTGCCAGACTTCGCTATCTATGGGTAGCTCGGCAGAGGAATGCTGCACCCAGAGAACCGGCACCACCTCAGCGCGGGCACGATCAACCAGAGTCGCGATGTTTGCAACTACAAGATCACGCTGGTGGGCGGTGGCCAAAACACCGTTCTGGGCATCTATCACGAGAAGCGCTGTACGGGAGCGATCGTTTGGACGGTTCATTGCATCCTCCAGTAGCGGACGAGCGATACTGCAATTATTTTACTCCCAGCACCGGCAATTTTGCTCGCGAAAATTGGCCCGCGGTCTCGATGCCGCGACTGCTGGGGATCGTGGAGCGCGTCCCACCGTGATCTCCGCGACTGATTCGCGGGACCCATCAGACTTCTAGGGCTAGCCGTAGGTGAAACGCTCTACGTATGGGTACTGGCCGGTACCGAGTGATATCAGTAGCCGTTCTTAGATGAGGAAACGTGAGCCACATGTGGCAATCAGTGCCTCATGCCACGTGATCAGATCTGCATCCCGCCCTAGCTCATCGAAGCCAGCGCTGGAAGATGCCGGCTGACTTAGGACGGGGAAATTGTGCCCTGATAGAGTCCTCGCTATGGGACTTATCCCCGATTCTTCGCACTATCGCCCGGGTGAACCTCTGCGGAAATAGGACCCTGTTAACCCGTTGTCATCCTGAAAATCAGTCTCACCATCCAAAGGGGAACGCGGCAGATGCGCTCATTCGTTTGGTGAATGACGAAGAACTGTCTTTGGAAGACCATCTGGCGTTTGGCTGGCCCTGATTCAGCTATCTACCTACTTATTGACTGTCCGAACAGGCGTCCGGTATGGACACCACCGAAGGATCCCGTGAGCCGGTCTATCACCGGGCATGCCGCTCTCTGAGCACAGTCTTAGAAAAGCCGCGGGCTTTAGAGGGAAAATAGGAAGCACGCCAGCTTTGGCACATCACGCGCCGCACCGATGCGCTAACCAAACTGAGTTCGCTTCACCTGTCATCAGAGAGGATGTCTGCGAATTATCCAGCCGGCTGGTGGGAACTAGTTGCTTTCCATTTCCGTGATGAGTTCACGCACGACGGCGCGCAGGTCGCCCTGGTGTGCGGCGGCAACCCGGCGCTGGCGCTGGTAGCTTGCACCGTTGGCGATGATCTTTTCGATGCTGGCAAGTTCATCCACGCAGCCGAGTTTGGTCGCAACCGGTTCCAGCTTGTTCATCAGTTCAACGAGGTGCTCGGTGACAAGCTGTTCTTTGCCAGCGGCATCCAAAATGATGATGGCATCCATGCCGTATCTGGCTGCACGCCACTTGTTTTCTTGGATGTGCCACGGCGGCATGGTGGGGATGGTGCCGCCGTCGTTCAAGGTAGTGGAGAAGTCTTCCACAAGGCATTGGGTCAGGGCTGCGACGGCGCCAATTTCCTCAAGGGTGGACATGCCGTCGCAGATACGCATTTCAATGGTGCCAAGGTTCGCGACGGGGCGGATATCCCAACGGATCTCATTGTGTGCATCAATAACGCCGGTGGTGAACATGTCCTGAACGTAGGATTCGTACGCGGCCCAGTTGGGGAACTGGAACGGCAGCCCTGCCGTGGGTAGCTGCTGAAACATCAGGGCCCGCTGGGATGCGTATCCGGTATCCACACCGTTCCAGTATGGGGAGGATGCTGAGAGCGCCTGGAAATGCGGGAAATAGTTCACCAATCCGTCAAGGACAGGCATGGCCTTGGAAACATGGTCGAGGCCAACGTGGACGTGGACACCGTAAATCTGCATTTGACTGCCCCACCACTGGGTCCTGTCAACTAATTTGGCGTAGCGTTCCTTGTCAGTGACAGCCTGTTCACTCGGGTTGCTAAAGGGNTGGGTGCCAGCGCTGAGCAGGTCAAGACCCAAGGGTG
This sequence comes from Arthrobacter polaris, assembly GCF_021398215.1. Lineage (NCBI taxonomy): Bacteria > Bacillati > Actinomycetota > Actinomycetes > Micrococcales > Micrococcaceae > Arthrobacter > Arthrobacter polaris. The sequence goes on along the minus strand of NZ_CP071516.1, from coordinate 2,917,129 downwards.
CTGATGCGTTACGCAGGAGGCCCAGGTTACGGCGCAAATCTTCGGTGCCTTCGGACACGGTGTGGCAGACCCCTGTGACCAACTCCACTGTATTTTGGAGCATTTCGCCCTTGATGTGGGGNTGTTCGCCGTTTTGAACACATCCNGGATCGGCGGCCTCGATGTTGCTGAAAACATCATCGGCACGGGCCGCAAGCTCGCCAGTTTCGGTGTTAACCAGCGCAATCTCCCACTCCAAACCCAGTGTGGATTGTTCAGATTTGGCGAAATCGATCTTCACAGCGGCGCCCCTTGGCAATGGTGGAGTTGAAGGTGCACCGCAGCAAGGGTGCCGGATGCCTTCTGATTGTAGTTCAGGTTCTGCGCCACAATGGAGCATGCCCATTTTGAACAAAGACATGACATTGTGCATCTCCCTCGCCGCCCGGCCCAGCAATATTGGCACGCGGTTTCACAATTATCTGTATGACGCTCTTGAGCTGAACTACATCTACAAGGCGTTTGCCCCAACCGACCTAGCCCAAGCTGTGGCCGGAATCAGGNGGCTGGGCATTCGCGGTGCCGCCGTTTCAATGCCGTACAAGGAAGAAGTCATCGCCCTGGTCGATGTCATGGATGCTTCCGCGGCTGCCATCGATTCGGTCAATACGATCGTCAACAACGGTGGTCTCCTCACCGCCTACAACACGGATTACCTTGCGATCGCCCGGCTTTTAGCGCTCAATGCCATTGACCCGGCCACCACGGTTTTGCTGAGGNGTTCAGGGNGCATGGCCAAGGCGGTTGCCGCAGCCATGGCCGACGCCGGATTCGCTCATGTGAGGATTGTGGCCCGCAACGAAGCGCGGGGCAGGGCTCTTGCCGCGCTCTACGGGTTCACGTGGTTGCCGGAGGCTGAGGATACTAATGCGGGAATGCTCATCAACGTCACTCCACTGGGTATGGCAGGTGCCGAGGAGGCATCCCAGTCATTCAGCGAGGAGCAGGTGGTTGCGGCTCAAATGGTGTTTGACGTGGTGGCACTTCCCGCCGAAACGCCATTGATCAAAGCTGCCCGTGCAGCTGGAAAACAGGTCATCACAGGCGCCGAGGTTATTGCCATCCAGGCCGAGGAGCAATTTGTGCTGTACACGGGTGTGCGCCCCAGCCCCGAGCTGGTTCGTGAAGCATCCGAGTTTTCCCGGCAATAGTGACCATCCGCTTAGAGCCCTAGCGGGGCACCTACGGGGCCATGGGGTTCAACCACGACGGCGACTCTCTCGTCCCCGATGCGGGTCAAGATCAGCGTGGCCTTGTTGGGTCCCTTGCCGGAACCCGTGAGCAGCTGGCGGCGCAATTCCTCAGGTGTCGTAGAGATACCTCGTTTNTTGATGTCAAGGACACCAATCCGGTTGGCTTTCACCCAGGCCTTGAGCGCCTTGACGTTGAATGGCTTGACCTCAATGACCTTATAGCTGCGGGCAAATGGGGTCTCGATTAGCTCATCTGAGGAGAGATAGGCGATGTGTTCATCGAGTAAATGTGCGTCCATGCTCCGGGCCAGATCTGCCACCAGCCCGGCCCGGATGACTGCGCCGTCGGGCTCATACAGATACCCGCTGACCGGGCCCAGCAGCGCATTTTGCTCGGACGGCTCATATTTNTGCGCACTTGTGAGCTCGGCACTGCCGTTCTTGCTAATGACCAAAGCAGAGCGGCGGATGCCAGGGCGGGCCAGCTGATTGAAATATAGCCCGGCCTCCATCACATCGCCGTTGATAGAAATCCACTGGGCTTCGGCCGAGTCTGGAACGGCTTCATGGGGNATGCCTGGCCCCATTTTCACGCCCACAGCTAGGCCTGAGTCTGCCAGCTTTTCAACAAATGACAGCGGCGGCGAGAATGCCTCCGGGTCAAAGAGCCGGGTGGTGCCCGAAGTGCTTGTGGTACGCCGGGCGGGATCGAGCCACACNCCTTCGATGCCGGTGAGATCAACGTCTTCTGCCTTGGCGCACAACACCTTAGCGTGGGGAAANGGCATCAGGTTCACCGTGGTGCAAGCGGCAGTGATCTCGTCTATCTCCACGGCGGTGACGTTGATGTCAAGGCTAGCCATCGCCAAGGAATCGGCGCCGAGACCACAGCCCAGGTCAGCGACAGAGGTGATGGAGGCCGTCGTAAATCGTTGCGCATGCAAGGCGGCGATGTTCAATCGGGTGGCTTGTTCCAGGCCTGCCTGGGTGAACAGCATCTGGTGGGCGAACTCGCCAAATTTGGTTTCAGCTTTGGCACGCAGCCGGGCCTGAGTTAGTGCTGCGGCAACTAATTCGGGCGAGTGCCCGGCCTTGCGCAGTGACTCATTCAAGGTCAGTGAGTCAGCCTCGCTATAGGGGCCCAGGGATGACAACAGTTCCCAGCCTTCAACGGTGAGCAGGGGAAATCGCATCGGTGGACATTCCTAAATCGTAACCGTCGAACATGGTGTGATGAGCGTCACGTGATATAGCGCATGAAATATTTGCGTAATTAATACCTTGTGTAATAGCTTTTGGGGACCGGTTGTAAGGATTGCCTAAGCTAACTAAAATTTTTGGAGATATTGATGTTGAAGAAGCATTTCCTGATTCTTGCCACCAGTACGGCGATTCTGGCCCTGACCGCTTGCGGCGGGCAAACCTCCGCCAGCGAAGCTCCGAGCAACGCCACCTCAGTGACAGTTGAAGATAACAACGGTCCGCACACGCTGAACATGCCACTGAAGTCCGTGGTTGCTACGGACAATAGGACGTTTGAGACGCTCTCAGACTGGGATATCAAGCTCAGCGCCGGTGCGGTGGCCCTGATGCCCAAAACCAGCGCGTACAAGCAGGATTCCTCGATCGTGGACCTGGGCAACCATCGCGAACCAAACCTTGAGGCTGTTGTAGCCGTTGATCCGGACCTGATTGTCAACGGTCAGCGCTTCGCCCAGTTCCATGACGATTTTGCCAAGCTGGCCNCCAACGCCACGGTTCTTGAACTGGATCCGCGGGACGGCCAGCCTTTCGATACCGAACTGAAGCGCCAAATCACTGTTTTGGGCGAAGTTTTTAGTAAGCAGACTGAGGCTAAGAAGCTCAACGAGGATTTTGACGCAGCAGTGGCACGGGTCAAGAAGTCCTATAACAAGGATGAAACCGTCATGGGTGTAATCACTTCCGGTGGAAACATCAACTACTCGGCACCGGGCAACGGGCGCACGCTTGGCCCGCTGTTCGACATCCTGGGCCTGACCCCGGCCCTGGAAGTCAAGGATGCCAGCACCGACCACCAAGGTGATGGCATTTCCGTTGAAGCCATTGCCAAGTCCAACCCCGACTGGATCCTTGTCATGGACCGCGACGCCGCTGTGTCCGCTGATGATGCCGCCTACAAGCCGGCCAATACGCTGCTGGAAAGTTCCGGTGCGTTGAAGAATGTCACTGCAACCAAGGACGGGAACATTGTGTACATGCCAGCTGACACCTACACCAATGAGAGCATTCAGACCTACACCAAGTTCCTGAATAGCTTCGCGGACGCGCTCGAAGCCAAGAAGTAAAAGCCGCTGCAGCAAAGGCAGATCTGAAAGGACGGCTGAGCATGACCACCACCATGAGGGGCCCGTCCAAGGGCCGGCTCTTTGAACCCAAGTTGCTCATCGGCATCGCCGTTGTAGGGCTCCTCTTGGTGTTCTCACTGCTCACCGGTGTCTATGACATTTTCGGAGGCAAGGACGGCGGCNGGATGTTTGCGATCACCCGCATCCCGCGCACCATCGCCTTAGTGCTGGCAGGTGCCGCCATGTCCATGTCCGGACTGGTCATGCAGATGCTGACACAAAACCGTTTTGTGGAACCCACCACCACGGGAACCACCGAATGGGCTGGCCTGGGGCTCTTGACGGTTATGATCATCAACCCCGGCGCCAGTATTCTGCTCAAAATGAGTGGGGCAGTCATTGCCGCCTTCATCGGCACCATGATCTTTNTCCTTTTCTTGCGCCGCGTCTCGCTCAAGGCCTCCNTGACGGTGCCGATCGTGGGCATCATGNCTCGGCGCCGTCGTGGGGCCGTCACCAGTTTCATCGCGCTACAGACCAACATGCTCCAAAGTTTGGGCATCTGGTTTGCTGGAAGTTTTACCTCAGTGCTGCGCGGACAGTACGAGGTGCTGTGGATTGTTGCCCTGGTGGGAGTTGGCGTGTTCCTTGTTGCTGATCGCTTCACGGTGGCCGGACTGGGGCAGGACGTGGCCACCAGTGTGGGGCTGAACTACCACCAGGTCATGCTGTTGGGTACCGGGCTCATCGCCATCGCCACCGGAATCGTCACGGTGGTGGTGGGTAACTTGCCATTCCTGGGACTCATTGTGCCTAACATTGTCTCCATGTTCCGTGGTGACGATCTGCGCGGGAACCTGCCATGGGTGTGCTTGCTCGGCATCGGCATTGTGACCGTTTGTGATCTGGTAGGACGGATAATCATTATGCCGTTTGAAGTTCCGGTCTCTTTGATCCTTGGCGTTGTTGGCGCAGTGGTCTTCATTGCTCTCTTGTTGAAGCAGCGCCGCAATGGCTAAAACCTCCACACTCCAGCAGACCCGGCACCTTCAAAGCCGGCGCCACGGCAACCGCGCATCCGGTGCCCTGCCTACTGCCCGTTCTCACAAACGCTATTGGATAGTGTTGGCCGTGCTCATCACCATGGCCGTGGGATTTGGCTTCGGCCTGCTGGCCTGGGACAACCCCATGCCCCTCGGCAGCACGGGATTCTGGCGGATAGCTGAAATACGCGGCACCAGCGTTGTGATCATGTTGGTTGTGGCTATCTGCCAGGCCATGGCTACCGTGAGCTTTCAAACAGCTACCAACAACCGCATCATCACCCCGTCCATCATGGGCTTTGAATCCTTGTACATCGCTGTGCAGACGNGGGCCGTGTTTNTCCTGGGCGCAGCAGGTGTAACGGCAGTTCAAGGCATTCCGGCATTCATCATTCAAATCCTGATCATGGTGGGGCTTTCGATGGCCTTATATGGCTGGTTGCTCTCTGGCAAATATGGCAACTTGGCGATCATGCTGCTGATTGGGATCGTCATTGGTGGCGGTCTGGGATCCAACTCAGTGTTCATGCAGAGACTGTTGACTCCGAGCGAATTTGATGTGCTCACGGCTCGCCTGTTTGGTTCCATCTCCAACGCCGAAGTCAGCTACTTGCCCATCGCCATCTGGCTGTGCTTAGGCGCGNGGGTGCTGTTGCTGATGAACGCCAAACGGTTGAACATCATTGCCCTGGGCCGCGATACCACCACCAATCTGGGCCTGAATCACCGTTTTGAAGTCATGCGAGTGCTGTTTCTGGTTTCGATCCTCATGGCAACCTCCACCGCATTGGTGGGTCCCATGACGTTCCTGGGCTTTNTGGTGGCGACTTTGGCCTACCAGCTGGCTGATAGCTACGACCACCGCTACGTCTTCCCCGTGGCCGTGCTCATTGGTTTCGTTGTCCTGGCAGGGGCGTACTTCATTATGAAGCACGTCTTTTATGCCCAAGGAGTTCTCTCAATCATCATCGAGGTTGTTGGCGGCACCGTGTTCTTATTCTTCATCCTTCGAAAGGGCCGCCTGTGATCACGTTGACTGACGTCAACAAAGCTACAGCAGTGAAGTGGCGATCGGCCCCGTCACGCTGACGATTCCCCACGGCGGCGTCACCGCGTTGGTGGGTCCCAACGGTGCTGGGAAGTCAACGCTGTTGACCATGATCGGGCGCCTCTTGGGCGTAGACTCCGGCGCTATCGAGATTGCTGGATATGATATTTCCCGCACTGCTTCCAAGGATCTGGCCAAGATCGTTTCCATCTTGCGCCAAGAGAATCATTTCGTCACCAGGCTCACTGTGCGACAGCTGGTGGGTTTTGGCCGTTTTCCACACTCCAAGGGGCGTCTGACCGCTGCGGATGAGGAGGTCATCAGCCGTTTTGTAGACTTCCTGAACCTCAATGAGCTGGAGAACCGTTACCTGGACCAGCTATCAGGTGGCCAGCGCCAACGCGCCTACGTGGCCATGGTGCTGGCCCAAGACACGGACTATGTGCTGCTGGATGAGCCACTGAACAACCTGGATATGAAGCATTCCGCGCAGATGATGCAACTGCTACAAAGAGCCGCTGCAGAGCTGGGGCGCACCATTGTCATAGTGCTCCATGACATCAACTTCGCCGGACACTATGCAGACCATATTTGTGCGGTCAAAGATGGCAAAGTCATTGAGTTTGGTGCCCCGGCGCAGATCATGACTGATGAGGTCCTCAGCCGGGTCTTTGACACCCCGTGCAAGTTATTGCCGGCCCACGCGGCCCCTTGGCGGTCTACTACTAGCAGGGCCTCAGCTGTCCTTGCGGATCCAGCGGAACGTCAACCGGCACAGGAACAGGCCGCCCACTAGCCACAGGCCCAGCACAAGGGCCACCAGACCAAGGTCCCAAGCGCCGCTGGGCTCGGCAATCTCAAACGAGGCAGGTAGGAACACGCTGCGCATCCCTTGGGCCATCCATTTCAGCGGAAAGATGCTGGCAAAGTTCTGCAACCAGCCGGGCAGTTGCGAGAAGTTCAGATACACGCCTGAAATGAATTGCAACAGCAGCACAATGGGGATCACAACAGCAGTGGCACTTTTCCCGGAACGGGGCAGGGCTGAGAGGGCAATGCCCAGAATGCAGCTGGTAATCACGCCGAAAAGGAAGACCCACGCAAAGATCAGCCACTTTTCCGGCGCGGTGGGAAGCTCCACCTTGAAGGCAAAACGGGCCACCAGCAACAGCAGGATCACTTGGAACACGGAGCTGACTAGCACCATGCCGATCTTGCCCATGAAGTAGGAAAACATCGGCNNAGGAGTGCCACCGAGACGCTTGAGCGTGCCGTCACCCTTTTCCCCGGCAATGTCCACGCCAAGATTCTGCACGCCGCTAAGCAGCATGCCAGCTGCCACCATGCCGGGCACATAAAACGCTGCAAAACTGATGCCGCCGCTGCCGTCCGGGGCCGCNCCGATGTTGCCGCTGGTGCTGAACGCTACGGCAAACACGCTCAGCATCAGGATGGGGAACAAGAACGTGAANAAGACGGAGTCGCCTTGGCGGAAATACAGCTTCAGCTCGTAGCCGATGCGGGAGAATCCCAGCTGGATCGTTCTCACGCGCCTTCTCCTTCAGATGGGTTGGCAGTAACAGTTGCGCTTGCAACAGCGTTGTTGGCGCAGTGGGTGGCCACCATGGACAAATAAATGTCTTCCAAGCTGGGGCGGGTGATTTCAAGGCCCGGCACCTCTCCGCCCGTCTCTGTGTAGAGCCGGGCCGCTAGCGCGGTGGGCTCCGGTGTGCGCTCTTGGCGTACCACGCCGTCCTGCCGCCACCGCACCAGCGGAACCCGCGCTGCCGCACCGCCAATGGTATCTATGGGGCCTATGTCCACCAGTTTGCCGCCCACAATAACTCCCGCCCGGTCAGCCAAGGTTGCCGCCTCATCCAAGTAATGGGTGGTCAATAAAATGGTGGTGCCCTCAGCCTTGAGTTGGTTGATCAAGCTCCAAAACTGGTGCCTGGCCTCCGGGTCAAACCCGGTGGTGGGTTCATCTAAGAATAAAAGTTTGGGACGGCCGATGATGCCCAAGGCAACATCCACCCGCCGGCGCTGGCCGCCGGAGAGTTTGCTGATCCGGGTCTTAGCTTTGCTGCCCAGGCCCACCGCTTCGAGGACCTCAGCTACCTTGCGTGGGTGCGGATAATAGCCGGCAAAGTGTGTCAGCTGCTCAAGTACCGTGACATTTCCGCTCTCGCCGCTGGATTGCAGTACGATCCCCAACTGCGCCTTCCAATCCAGAGCTCCGCGTTGCGGATCGACGCCCAGAACCTGGACCTCGCCACTGGTCCTGTCGCGGTAGCCTTCAAGGATCTCAATGGTGGTACTTTTGCCGGCACCATTGGGGCCCAATAGGGCAAAGGTTTCACCCTCATGGATCTCAAAGGAAACACCGTCTACGGCGGTGAAGCTGCCATAGGATTTCTTCAGCTCACGCACCTGCACAGGACTTGGGGTCATTGCTTTATCCTTGCACCGCAGAAGCTTTGTGACCAAGTGATTTGGCAGGGGCGCGGCTATTTCAGCCACCGGTGCCCACCGCAAGGGGACGCCCACGGTGCGCCGTGAGCGAAACCGGGCCCGCCGACGTCGTACTTTTAAGGAAAATCTGGCACTCACCTTGACCGAGTGCTAACCAGTTACCTAGAGTCAGAGTTAGCACTCTCACCCTGAGGGTGCTAACTTGCTTATCTTTTGGCCATGGGAGCATCACCGGCACCGCGACGACGGTTAGGCTCCTTGAAAACATGGCGAAGAAGACTGCCAAGCATCAAAAATTTACGCATGTGAAGGGGAGGTCCGAGTGTCGGTCTCTATTAAGCCTCTTGAGGATCGTATTGTTGTTCGCCAGCTCGAAGCAGAGCTGACCACCGCTTCAGGTCTGGTTATCCCGGACACTGCCAAGGAAAAGCCCCAGGAGGGCGAAGTTGTGGCAGTTGGACCCGGCCGCGTTGATGACAACGGCAACCGTGTCCCGATCGATGTTGCCGTTGGCGACGTTGTTATCTACTCCAAGTACGGTGGAACCGAAGTGAAGACCGGTGGCGAAGAGCTGCTGGTTCTCTCGGCCCGCGACGTACTGGCCATCGTCGTTAAGTAACGACCTTCGTCAAGTAACCACTTTGTAAAGCCCCGCGCCGGGACCGTTCACAGGTCACGGCCGTGGGTCTTTGCGCGAAAGGACATAACGCATGGCTAAGCAGCTTGCATTTAATGACAGCGCACGGAAGGCCCTTGAGGCCGGCATCGATAAGCTTGCCGACACCGTCAAGGTGACCCTGGGCCCGCGCGGTCGCAACGTAGTACTGGATAAGAAGTGGGGTGCTCCCACTATCACCAACGACGGCGTCACCATCGCCCGCGAGGTGGAGCTGGAAGACCCGTATGAGAACCTTGGTGCCCAGCTGGCCAAGGAAGTTGCCACGAAGACCAACGATGTTGCCGGCGACGGCACCACCACGGCCACCGTTTTGGCACAGGCACTGGTCAAAGAAGGCCTGCGCAACGTAGCCGCAGGTGCAGCTCCCGGCGAGCTCAAGCGCGGCATCCAGGTCTCCGTTGAAGCCATTGCCGCACGCCTGTTGGAGAACGCACGCCCGGTTGCCGGAGGCCAGGTGGCAGAAGTTGCCGCCATCTCCGCGCAGAGCCAGGAAATCGGCGACCTGCTCGCCGAGGCGTTCGATAAGGTCGGCAAGGATGGTGTCATCACCATTGAAGAGTCCTCCACCACCTCCACCGAACTGGTCCTCACCGAGGGCATGCAGTTCGACAAGGGCTACCTGTCCCCGTACTTCGTCACCGACGCAGAACGCCAGGAAGCAGTCATGGAAGACGCACTGGTTTTGATCAACCAGGGCAAGATCTCGAACCTGCAGGAATTTNTGCCGCTGCTGGAAAAGGCACTTGCTGCCAACAAGCCGCTGTTCATCATTGCTGAAGACGTTGACGGCGAGGCTTTGTCCACGCTGATCGTGAACCGTTTGCGCGGCACGTTGAACGTTGTGGCTGTCAAGGCACCGGGCTTCGGCGACCGCCGCAAGGCTATGCTGCAGGACATTGCAATCCTGACCGGCGCACAGGTTGTCTCCGCGGAGATCGGCCTGTCCCTGGACCAGGTTGGCCTTGAAGTGTTGGGTACGGCTCGCCGTATCACTGTCACCAAGGACAACACCACCATCGTTGACGGTGCCGGCACGGCTCAGGATGTGGCTGACCGTGTGGCTCAGCTGCGTGCTGAGCTCAAGCGCACCGACTCCGACTGGGACAAGGAAAAGCTGCAGGAACGCCTGGCCAAGTTGGCCGGCGGCATCGGCGTGATCAAGGTTGGCGCAGCCACCGAGGTTGAGCTCAAGGAANAGAAGCACCGCATTGAGGACGCCGTGTCCGCAACGCGTGCTGCTNTGGAAGAAGGCATTGTGGCCGGTGGCGGTTCCGCACTGGTTCAGGCCGCCAAGGCCCTTAATGAAGATGCCGCTGTGCTAGCCCTGACCGGCGACGCAGCAACGGCCATCGAGCTGGTGCGCAAGGCTGTTGCTCAGCCGCTGCGCTGGATTGCCCAGAACGCTGGCCACGACGGCTACGTTGTGGTGCATAAGGTTGGCGAACTTGAAGACGGCTTCGGCTTCAACGCAGCCACCGGCGTCTATGGCAACCTGATCTCCGACGGCGTCATCGACCCCGTCAAGGTCACACGCTCGGCCCTGCGCAACGCAGCCTCCATCGCAGCTTTGGTGCTCACCACCGAAGTACTCGTGACGGACAAGCCTGCCGAGGACGAAGAAGCAGCACACCAGCACTAGCCCCACCTCCTCCCACGAGGTGTGGTTTTGCCAAAGGGACACCGTTCGCGTTTTCGGACACCGGTATACCGGTATCCGAAAACGCGAGCGGTGTCCCTTTGCGCTTAGCGTGGTTTCTTACCCGGGGTCAATGCGCGCAGGGCATTCAAGATGGTCGCCAGGTCAATGACTTCCTGGGCAAGTGCTCCGGCCACGGCAGGGATCAGCCCNCACGCTGCCATGAACATCAGCCCCACACTGAGGATGATGCCAATCCAGATACTTTCCACGGCGATCCGTACCGTCCGCTGCCCGATCTGCACCGACTGGGCCACCTTGGCCAGGTCATCGACCATGATGACAACGTCGGCTGACTCGCTGGCCGCGGTGGACCCNCTGGCGCCCATGGCAATGCCGATGTCGGCCGAGGCAAGGACGGGNGCGTCATTGATCCCGTCGCCCACCATCAACACCTGACGGTGCTCCAGCGCATTGACCAGCCGCACTTTATCCGCCGGCAGCAGCCCTGCATGGATCTCGGTGATGCCGGCCTCAGCAGCAATAAACTTCGCCGTTGCCTCGGCGTCCCCNGTGAGCATGACCGTATCGGCNAACCCCAGTGCCCGCAGTGCTGCCAAAGTGGCTGGCGCTTCTGGACGCAGCGGATCACGCATAATCAGGGTCCCGGCAAAGCGCCCGTCTATTCCCACATAGACGGCCAGCTGCCCGCCCGTCAGTGACGCCTCCTGAACGCCGCTTGCGTGGCTGGCGACAAAGGCGCGTTTGCCCACCAAAATATCGCGTCCACTAAAATTGGCGCTGACCCCATTGGTTGCGTGCTCGATGGCAGAATCGGTGCTGTGGAGCGCCAAACCNCGNGACTGCGCCTCGGCCACAATGGCGGCGGCCAGCACATGGGAGGAGTATTGCTCGGCAGAGGCCGTGAGCGCCAGCAACTCGTCGGGAGCCAGCTCGACGCTGCGGATCTCATGGAGTGTGGGGTCCCCGCTTGTCAGTGTTCCGGTCTTGTCGAATGCGGCTGTCTTGACCCGAGAGAGTTGCTCTAGTGTTCCACCGCTTTTGACGATGATTCCAGATTTAGCGGCCCGGCTCATGCCACCCAANAAGGCTACTGGCGCGGCAATCAGCAAGGGGCAAGGGGTGGCCACCACCAGGACTTCGGCAAAGCGGGCGGGGTCACCACTGAGAAACCACGCCAGCCCAGCCAGTGCCAACGAAAANGCTGTGAACGGGACGGCATACCTGTCAGCGAGCCGCACCACGGGTGCTTTACTCTCGGCTGCATCGCGCACCAGGGCAATGATGGCGCTGAACTGGGAATCTTCCTCACGAGCACTGACCCTGATGCGGACAGCGCCTGGCCCGTTAAGGGCTCCGCTGAGCACCGCGTCGCCCACAAAGTGCTCAACAGGCATACTTTCNCCTCGCAGCGCCGATTCGTCAAACATGGCCGGTCCGGAGAGCAGCACACCATCCACCGGCACAACTTCTGCCGGACGGACTAGCAAAGAATCGTCAATCTCAATCTCAGCCAGCGGCACATCGGAGGTTGTTCCATCGGGGTTCTCGCGGTGGGCAATGCGTGGCGCGCGTTCAAGCAGCGAACGCAGCTCNCGGTTGGCGCGTCCGGTGGCGTAATCCTCNAGGGCGGCGCCGCCAGTCAGCATCAAAATGATGATCAAAGATGCGATGTATTCGCCAACGGCCACCGTGGCAAAGATCGCCGTGACCGCAAGAATGTCTATTCCCCAATGGCCGCGCACGATGTCCCTGACCATGCCAACGCCCTGATATAAAGCGATGGCGACGGCGTAGCTGCTCGCCGTCCAGCGTGCGGCATCTTGGTGGCCAGTCAGCAGCATAAACGCCACGATGATGCCCATGAGGACCGTCAGCCACACCAGTGGGTAGCGGTGCAGAACCCTCATCAGGCCCCGTTGCTGAACCGGCGCACCGTTGAGGTCCGAGTCCGGGGAGTGGTTAGTCAAGAACCCTGCAGTTACTTCCTTCATATCTCCACTGTGCCTTAGCTTCGCCATCAATCCCAGTGTTGGGACTGCCGCGACAGCCAAAGGGTACCTCAGCGACGGAAGGGTTCCGCGACCCCACACTGCGGGCGGCGGCCGCGGCGTGGGCCGCCGAGTAACGGGTGGGNGCCGGACGTCTACGGCGGGCTACCCGGTAAACAAACAGCACGGCTGCGGCCGCAACCACTATTCCGGTGACGTTCAGGAGGAGCTGCAGCACGGATCCGGCGGCCCTGCCCTGTTCGCCCAACACCAGCGCAACAGCGACATACCCGGCGGCAGGGACGGTTGTGACGGAAATGAAAACGCCTACCAACGCCGCGGACTTCCGGCCAATGAGGGAAAGCATGCCAGCTGCNCCTGCCAACACGGCCACAATGAAAGAGTACGGGCCGGGGTGGTAAATGAACTCGGTGGCGCTATTTTTGCTGAGCACCACAGCAGGGTCAAACAGACCTAGCCAAATTGATAACAGCGTTGCCAACGCAGTTACCGCCATGGCGATGGGGAAGCCTATGACTAGGGCGAGAGCCGCGCGTCGGGCAAGCTTCCACCGCCGATCCACCAAAGCCAGGGCCAGTCCGGCCAACGGGCCGAACTCCGGGCCCACCACCATGGCTCCGACAATGGCGATGGTGGAATCGGTGATGATGCCGATTCCGGCCAGTTGCACGGCAATGATCAGAAACGCCATATAGCTCCAAGTCAGCTTCGAATCGGCGTTGGTGTCCTGTTCCACCTCGTCCCAAATGATGGCGTCCGCACCGTCTCCTGCCACCGCCTGGTCGGCGTCGTCCAGCCGCTGGGAAATGACCAGTTCCGGGGAGCTGACACTGATGGAACCTTGTTGGGAAATGCGAAGCTCGTGCAGCTTTTCCAGCAGCTCTTCGACGGATTCACGCACTGCCTGCAGGACAATGACGTCGCCTTCTGGAACCAAGGAGGCGCCCACCGTCCGTGAGATTTCCGAGACGCCCGGGTGATTGCGGGCAATCTCCACCACGGCGTCGGCAGTCCCAGTGGGGACAACAATGCGGATCTCCAACGCCATGGCGGTCCTTTCTAGTGCTGGCCTGTGCGCTTGATTCTGGGGATGAAGTGCACCCCGGTGTGACCCAGCCCTCGGGAATAGGGTCAGGGCGCTTTCGTTTTAGACTGTAAGCAACGCACAGGCCAGCTTCGTAATCACGGGACCGGCCATTGGATGCACACCCTTAAATGGTTCTACCCCGCCAAGGAGCCTTCGTGTCCCAGCCTGAAATCCATGACCCATTCGCCTTTGTTGGTCTGACGTACGACGACGTCTTACTTCTGCCCGGACACACCAACGTCATCNCCTCCGAAGCTGACACCAGCTCACGGGTGTCCAAGCGCATCACCGTGCAGACGCCGTTGCTTTCGGCCGCGATGGACACGGTCACTGAATCACGCATGGCCATTGCCATGGCCCGTCAGGGTGGGTTGGGTGTGGTGCACCGCAACCTGTCTATTGAGCGCCAAGCCGAAGAGATTGATTTGGTCAAGCGCAGTGAATCCGGCATGATCACCAACCCTGTCACGGTTGGCCCCGACGCCACCTTGGCTGAGTTGGACCAGTTGTGTGCCCGTTTCCGTGTCTCTGGCCTGCCTGTCGTTGATGAAGCTGGCCGCCTGATGGGCATCGTCACCAATCGCGACACCGTGTTCATCCCGGAAAACGAATATTCCCAGCGTCTTGTCCGCGACGTCATGACGCACATGCCGCTGATCACCGGCCGGGTTGGTATCAGCCGCGAAGATGCCTCCGCGCTGTTGGGTAAGAACAAGATTGAAAAGCTCCCGTTGGTGGACGACGCCGGTATCTTGCGTGGCTTGATCACTGTGAAGGACTTCTCCAAGGCTGAGCAATACCCGCTGGCCACCAAGGATTCCGAGGGCCGCTTGCGTGTGGGTGCGGCGATTGGCTTCTTTGGCGACGGCTATGAGCGCGCCATGACGCTTGTTGAGGCCGGAGTTGACGCCTTGTTCGTCGATACCGCCAACGGCCACAGCCAAGGTGTGCTGGAAATGATCCAGCGCTTGAAGAGGGAAAAAGCGGCCGCCCACGTCGATGTCATTGGCGGTCAGGCAGCTACTCGTGAAGGTGCTCAAGCCCTGATCGACGCCGGTGCTGACGGGATCAAAGTCGGTGTTGGTCCTGGTTCCATCTGCACCACCCGCGTGGTTGCCGGTGTTGGCGTCCCGCAGATCACGGCCATCTACGAATCAGCCAAGGCTGCCATCCCGGCGGGTGTGCCGTTGATTGCCGACGGCGGCCTGCAGTACTCCGGTGACATCGGCAAGGCACTGGTTGCCGGCGCCGACACCGTGATGCTTGGTTCCTTGCTGGCTGGTACCGAGGAGTCTCCGGGCGAGACAGTGTTTGTCAACGGCAAGCAGTTCAAGGCTTACCGTGGCATGGGTTCGCTGGGCGCTATGCAGACCCGCGGCAAGAACACCTCCTATTCCAAGGACCGCTATTTCCAGGCCGATGTCACAGGGGACGAGAAGCTCATCCCCGAAGGCATCGAAGGCCGTGTGGCCTACCGTGGCCCGCTCTCCTCGGTGGCTTACCAACTGGTGGGTGGCCTTCGCCAGACCATGTTCTACGTTGGTTCCCCGAACATCGCCGAACTGAAGGCGCGCGGCAAGTTTGTGCGCATTACCCCGGCTGGTTTGAAGGAATCTCATCCCCATGACATCACCATGACGGTGGAAGCCCCGAACTACCTGAACAAGTAATCCTGATGCGCTCCCGAATCGGTCCGGTTCGTGGGCCTGTTGGCTTAGTTTGAAGTACCTTGTGAATTTAGCCTGAAGTACGACGGCGGCCCCGCACCTTAGCATTCAAGGTGCGGGGCCGTTTCAATTACCCTAGGTGGGCATTTTTGGTTAGGGGTGGCTGGTCTCAGGCGTCCAAGGCGGCCTTGAAGCGGGCTAGTGCTTCCGCTGCCGGGATGGTGTCTTCGGTGAACTCTGATTCGGTTCCAGAACGCAGCATCCAGTCCCCGGATTCAACTGCTGTCAGCTGAGCGACGACAGGTTCGGCATCGATGCGAAGACGCCGGACAACGGCTGTGGCGGGTAGGCCTTCGGCAGCCACTGTCAGATATTCATTGGCCAGGTGCAGACCGAGTTCTACCATGGCCGCACCCGATTCGATCGGTTGGATCTCATGCATACCGTAGGGGCTAATACTCAACAAGATAGCCCCNACATTGGATCCCACAGCGAAGAGCACATGGCTACTTGTGGGCGTGGTCAAGGTGATTTCAAGCCATTCCTGGGCTTGGGAGAGTACCGAACCGACAACCNNGCATTTTTCCACTGGAACTATCTTTTCGCCCTGTGGTGCGGCCAGCCCGCGCACTAGCAACGTGGTGAGACCGGCATTGTGGAGCAGCTCATTATCGCCATGCTGGTCAAGACGAAGCAGACCCAGTGTGACGGCCGCTGATTCGGTAGGCGTCATCGACAACAAGGTAAGCAACTCATGGTCAGTCATGCGCAGTTCAGTTTCAGTCATGGGCTAAGCCTAACGGCCGAGGGCCCCGGCGGCGCGGAGCGACGGTGGGAGGGCGGGAGGCGCTAACGGCCGAGGGCCCCGGCGGCGCGGAGCGACGGTGGGAGGGCGGGAGGCGCTAACGGCCGAGGGGCCCCGGCGGCGCGGAGCGACGGTGGGGAGGGCGGGAGGCGCTAACGGCCGAGGGCCCCGGCGGCGCGGAGCGACGGTGGGGAGGGCGGGAGGCGCTAACGGCCGAGGGGCCCCGGCGACGCGGAGCGGGTTCATCCTGCCCGGATACAATCAACGCATGTCTTCTGCCTATGACCCGAGCACCGAGTATTCGCATTGGGACGCCGGGCTGTGGACTCGAGTCTTGGCCGCGTCCGGGGTGCGCAGCCCTTTCACGGGAGAGCCGTTCACCGAGGCCATGCTGGCAGGGCTGGCCGGTGGGATCGGGTTCATGATCTTCACGTTCGAGTACAAAAGTATTACAACGGCATCGGCGGTCACTCGTTTTCATCCGGGCCCTTACACGGAGAACCTACTACGCCGCAGTGGTGCCGCCGTCAACATCCAACAGACGGCCAACGCTGACCTGGCTCAGGCGCGGCTGGATGCAGCCCTGGAAACAGGAGTTCCCGCCGTCGTGCGTGTGGTGCGCGGCAAGCTGCCTTGGGTAGTGCAGGATCTGCTGGCTGATGTGGATTCGGTGGATGTGGCTGTCTTGGCCAGTGAGGTTGGAGATGGCTACCTGCTGGACGAGGGCAGCGGGCACCTGGAGCCCATCAGTTCTGCTGCGCTGGCGTACGCGCGTGGTTCCCGCAAGGCAGACAAGCATTGGCAGGCCCACGTAGTGCTGGCANCACCTGGTGCGGGGAGTGGGGCGGCATTGACGTTGCAGGTTTTGGGCCGGGCGATGGCTGAGACGGCCAAGGAGTTGTTGTCGCAGCAGGCCCCGCCGNGAGTACCGCCGGGCTACGCAAATAATTTTGGCATTCTGGGGATGCAGACGTGGGTGCAGCGGCTTACTAGTACGTCATCCAAACACGGGTGGATGCGGATCTTTGGCGATCCACAGCGTTCACTAACTGGCCTGGAAATGCTGCATGGACTGCTCGCGGGCAGGCGTTATAGCGGCCCTGGTGCCTTGCGGCCGTTATATGCGCAATTTNTGCAGGAGGCAGCANCTGCTCACAGAAGGGTTCCCAGTGTGGACCTTTTAGGGAGACCTGGCATGACCAGCGCCGCGGTAATGATGGATTGCGCCCGAATGTACCGAAAATTGNGGGAACACTGGGAGTTCTTGACCGGACTGGTCGGCGCAGCTGGGCAAGATGGTACGGGGCGGAGCGCTGATTTTGTGGCCATGGCCAAACGGCTCGAGCTCATCGTGGAACTGGAAACGCAGGCAGCACAGGCCCTTCAGGATGCTGCCGGGACCAGACTTTAGCGGCGTCTGAACCGGCAGGTTAACAACCCGCGCCGGACACTTTAATGGCTCTGGCCCTCGCTGGGATAGGGTAGGGGCGTGACTAATGAGATTGAGATTGGCCGTGGAAAGCGCGGACGCCGCGCGTATTCGTTGGACGAGATTGCGATTATGCCTTCAAGGCGCACCCGCGACCCCAGGNATGTGTCGGTGAAGTGGCAGATCGACGCCTACCAATTTGATGTGCCCGTGCTGNGGGCTCCGATGGACTCCGTCATGTCCCCGGAGACCGCCATCGCATTGGGCAAATTGGGTGGGCTGGGCGTGCTTGATTTGGAGGGTCTCTGGACCCGATATGCGGATCCGCAACCGATCCTAGACGAAATAGCGCATTTGGAAGGCTCCGTGGTCAACCCGGAGACAACACTGCGCCTGCAACAGTTATACAGTGCACCTATCCAGCCGGAGCTCATCACCCAGCGACTAGCGGAGATTCGTGCCGCAGGGNTGACAGTGGCAGGATCACTGACACCGCAGCGCACCCAGGAATTCTACAAGACCGTTGTCGCCGCCGGCGTTGACATCTTTGTGATCCGTGGAACCACCGTTTCTGCTGAGCACGTCTCTAAAACCACCGAATCGTTGAACCTCAAGCAGTTCATCTACGAACTCGACGTCCCTGTGATTGTGGGTGGCGCTGCGGGCTACACTCCGGCGCTGCACTTGATGCGAACTGGTGCTGCAGGGGTACTAGTGGGCTTTGGTGGAGGCGCCTCCACCACCACCAGCCGTGCCTTAGGCATCCGCTCACCCATGGCCAGTGCCATCTCGGATGTGGCAGCTGCCCGCCGCGACTACATGGATGAATCAGGCGGACGCTACGTACATGTCATTGCCGACGGTGGCATGGGCTCCAGCGGAGACATCGTCAAGGCGATTGCCATGGGAGCTGACGCCGTCATGCTCGGGGCAGCATTGTCCCGTGCGGCTGAGGCTCCCGGTCAGGGCTGGCACTGGGGCGCCGAGGCCCACCACCAGGAACTCCCGCGCGGACACCGCGTGAACATGGGTACCGTGGGAACCTTGGAAGAGGTGCTGTACGGACCGGCGCACCAGGCCGACGGAACCTCCAACCTGATCGGTGCCCTGCGCCGTTCGATGGCCACCACCGGCTACTCCGATCTGAAGGAATTCCAGCGCGTAGAGGTCATTGTTTCTCCCTAGTTTTATAGCGTCAGCCGTTGTTCCTCGAGCGCCCCCGTCCTCTGCGGACCGGGGCGCTCGGGCTTTAACATCTAGTGCTGTGCACTCCCTTGGCATCACGGACGGTGAGGCTAGACTAGGGCGGGAAACAGCCCTTAAAACGCAGCCGAAAGGTACTAATGACATCGGGTTCGCTGGAACGCTATGAGATGGAACTGACCAACNCCGGGTTGGTGATTTTGGAAATGGTGGCAGATTCCAAAGAGGACGCTGCGGCCCAATTAGCGGCTAAAATGTTCGAACAAGGCAGGGTCAGTGACCTTGACGGCTTCTTGCGTGATGTGAATGCGCGAGAACACCAGATGGCCACAGGCTTACCGGGTGGGGTTGGCCTCCCACACGCCAGAAGCCAATACGTCAAGGAAATATCCATCGCCGTAGGCATCACCAAGTTCGACCACAGCCTGGATTTTGGTGCCGTCGACGGCCCTGCCACAGTGATCTTGCTCATCGCCACCCCCGACAGCTCATTCTCAGCCCACTTGGAAGTCCTTGCCACGCTGGCCCGTTCCTTGTTCAAAGAGAACTTCCGCGAGTCGCTGCGCCGGGCACACGATGCTGAGGTAATCGCCGAGCTGATCAACTCAACCTTGGTGTTCTTCGACCACTAATCCCACGCCCTCCCACAGCTCGCAAGCTCGCAGCGGGTCCCTCGGGCGCGTGGGCCCATCCACCCTCCCACAGCTCGCAAGCTCGCAGCGGGTCCCTCGGGCGCGTGGGCCCATCCACACCCTCCCACAGCTCGTCCTGAAAATCGCTGCCACGATGTACCAGAATCAGGGAGGGCGTGAGGCAAACAGGAGGCGGCTTTCAAAGTGCATTCGCTGTTCTACATGCTTACGAAGTACCGTTGATATGTGTTGAAAACTGCCATTANNAAGCCAAAATGGATAGCCGCGCTGGTGTTTACGCTCGCTGTGGCTGCCGTCCTAGTCCTGCTGAGCCAGTGGCAGTTCTCCCGTTCACTGCAGAAGGACGTCGCTCCGCCCTCGGTCACTGAACAAGTCCAGCCACTGTTGGATACCATCNGCCCGGGTGAACCCATGATGGGTGATGTTGAAGGGCAACTTGTCACGGGCAAGGGAGAGTTCGATCCCACCAAGCAAGTTCTGGTACCTTCCCGGCTCCAAGACGGCAACGTGGGATACTGGGTAGTCACCGCATTTCAGGTGAAGGGTGCCCCAACCATTAGCGGTGTCGCCGCGACCAAGGAAGCCGTGATCCCAGTAGCCCGTGGCTGGATTGCATCCCCTGAGAACATCCCTGCAGCACCGGCCGGAACCATCATGCTTGAAGGCAGGCTGCTCAACTCCGAGGGTCCTGAGCTAAAGAAGGGGCTTCCGCAGGGACAGATTGGCACGTTGTCCTCTGCTGAACTGACCAACATTTGGTCGGTGACAACCTATTCAGCCTTCATCGTCTCCCACACTGAAGTCCTCGACGGCCAGCAAGTGGGTGCTTCCACGCAGAAGGGGACTCTGGTTCCAATCACAGTGACCGCCACCGACCAAAACAACAAGGTCAATTGGCTGAATATTTTCTACGCCATCGAGTGGGTGGTGTTTGCTGGCTTTGCCGTGTTCATGTGGTGGCGCCTGGTTGCGGATGACTACCGCCGCGATCAAGACGAACTTNTCGACATCGACAATGACGACAATGACGACGAAGACGACGAAGGTGACGGCTCCGACGTCGGACACACCAGCGGCACTGAGCCGGAGACTGCACCCACACAAAGTGATGATCCGCCAAGAACCGAAGTTTGCCTAGGCAAGAACTTTTGCACTGACTGAACAACTGCACAGACCGGATTCTCGGTCCGCCTGAAATTCGGTCAGCCTGAAACCAGACACAAATCTGAAACCAAGCACAGATTGAGGAGAATCGGCACCGTGACCGAGTCCAAGAATACAAAGTCAAGCACCACCCCAGCTGCAGGGACATCCCCGGCAAGCAAGNCCCACCCTAAGCGGCGCTTCGGGNGCACGCCAGCGCAGATTCTCAGCGCCTTGAAGTTTTACAAAGTCCTCGCGTATGCCACTGGAACCATGCTGCTGCTGCTGGTCGTGGAACTCGTGCTGCGCTACGGCTTCCAGAGTGTCCTGGTGGCAGGTGGCACCGATACCGCCGGACTGGCGCACGGCCTAGGCCTTGTCAACATTGATGGCGGTGTCATGGCAGTCACCGGTGGCGTGAACCTCTCAACCATGGTCCTGATCATCCACGGTTGGATGTACGTTGCTTACCTCATTGCTGATTTCCGCTTGTGGACGTTGATGCGGTGGCCCTTCGGCAAGCTGGTCTTGATTGCCCTTGGTGGTGTGGTTCCGTTCCTGTCATTCATTGTTGAAACTAAGATCCACAAGGAAGTATTGGCCGAAGTTGCAGCGAATCCAAAGGCAGGAAAGCGTTACTGATCCGCTCAAAATATCCCGGCCATGACGAACGTTTTGAGTAACTCGTCACTGAAAGAGCAGCACAGCGACAAGGTGGCGCCGCCGTGGTTAAGATTATAGGGTGACTAATCCCGCTAAGGCCCAGACTTCCCAGAAGCCCGTCCTGGTTGTGGACTACGGAGCCCAGTATGCCCAGCTGATTGCGCGCCGCGTGCGTGAGGCCAATGTGTACTCGGAAATCGTGCCGCATACCTATACAACTGCGCAGTTGCTGGCTAAANACCCAGCTGCCATCATCCTCTCCGGAGGACCCTCAAGCGTCTACTCTGAGGGCGCACCAAGCGTTGGTGCAGACCTCTTTGAAGCCGGTATTCCGGTTCTGGGCATTTGCTATGGCTTCCAAGCCATGGCAGCAGCCCTGGGCGGAACAGTCGCCGAAACAGGTTTGCGCGAATATGGTGCAACGCAGGTGCAACTCATCGGCGAGAGCCGCTCAATCCTCAGCTCAACAGGCACGGATCAGACCACCTGGATGAGCCATGGCGACAGTGTGCAANAAGCCCCTGAAGGCTTTGACGTACTGGCATCATCGCACGGGGCGCCAGTTGCTGCTTTTGCTAATGAAGAAAAGTGCCTCTTTGGCGTCCAGTGGCACCCCGAAGTCAAGCACTCCGAGTTCGGCCAGACGGTGCTGGAGAACTTCTTGTTCAACGGCGCCAAGTTGGAAAAGAATTGGACTGCCACGTCCATTCTTGATGAGCAGGTTGACCGCATCAAGGCACAGATCGGCGACGCCCAGGTCATTTGTGGTCTCTCCGGTGGAGTCGACTCCGCAGTGGCAGCGGCCCTGGTGCAGCGCGCCGTTGGCGATCAGCTCACGTGTGTCTTCGTGAACCACGGTTTGCTGCGCCAAGGTGAGGCTGAGCAAGTAGAACTGGACTTTGTGGCTTCTACTGGAGCTAAGCTCTACGTGGCCAACGAGCAGGACCGTTTCCTGAACGCCCTGGCCGGTGTCTCTGATCCGGAGACCAAACGCAAGATCATTGGCCGAGAATTCATCCGCGCCTTCGAGGAAGCCGAACGCGCCATCATGGCCGAGGCCGCTTCCGAAGGTGAAGAGATCAAGTTCCTGGTTCAAGGCACCCTCTACCCCGATGTTGTGGAATCCGGCGGTGGTGAAGGTGCTGCCAACATCAAGAGTCACCACAATGTGGGCGGGTTGCCTGAGGACCTGCGCTTTGAACTCGTTGAGCCGTTGCGTGCCTTGTTTAAGGACGAAGTTCGCGCAGTCGGTGCCGAGCTGGGCTTGCCCGCTGAAATAGTTGGCCGTCAGCCATTCCCCGGCCCAGGGTTGGGCATCCGGATCGTCGGCGAAATCACCGGCGAACGCCTGGAACTGTTGCGCAAGGCAGACGCGATTGCCCGCGCCGAGCTGACTGCAGCTGGTCTGGATAACGAGGTTTGGCAGATGCCGGTTGTGCTGCTCGCTGACGTGCGCAGTGTTGGCGTCATGGGCGATGGACGCACCTACGGCCACCCGATTGTGCTGCGCCCGGTGTCCTCCGAAGATGCCATGACGGCTGACTGGTCACGCCTGCCGTACGACCTGTTGGCTAAGATCTCCAACCGGATCACCAACGAGGTCGAAGGCGTTAACCGGGTAGTTCTGGACGTCACGTCCAAGCCGCCGGGAACTATTGAGTGGGAGTAATCCCCGTTAGGGGCGTTGGAGGCGCCAAAGCCTGTAAATTCAGGCTAAATATGGTGCCCTCCAGTGTGCCGAACAAGCAATGTCAGGCTGGGAGCGATAGCCTAATTTACATGTCAGTATGGTCAAGACCGTTTCGCTCAAGTGCAGAGAAGAAGGCACCCGTGTCCGAAGTTACAGGCCCCAATGCGAGTTCAGTGGAACTCCAAACCTGGCTTGCTGGCTTGGACTCCTATTCCGGCGCCGACACTGCCCTTGCCTTCGTAAAACCAGGCNACGGCAGCATCGCACTCACGCACGCCCATCCGTCGGGCCTTGCTCAGCTTCTGGCTGGCCGCAAAACCCGCCTCTCCACGTTGATTCGTGAACCCGAGCATTACGCGGAAGCTAAGAAAGCCGCCGCCGCTTTGCGTGCCAAAATTTTCGAGCTCAGCACCGATCGCGGGATCGACGTCGGATACCTCGGCGCCGGTATGGCCCGCTGGTCTGCCGTTGCTGGTCAAAATAGTGGTGACATCTGCGCACCAGTGTTGCTAGCCGCTGTGGCACTTACCGTCCGTCCCGGTCAGGACGACTACGAACTCCAGCTGATGGAGCAAGCCCAGATAAATCCGGCACTGGTCAAGCACCTAGCCGCACACGCCAATATTCATCTTGACGCCGCAGCACTTGGCCGGCTGGCGTACAGCACTGCACGTTTTGACCCGGCGCCCGTCTTAGACCGCGTCCGGACGTTGCTTGCCCCGATCCCAGAGGCCACGGTGGAACACGACCTCGTAGTGTCGAGCTTCGCGTTCCTGGCAGAGAATTTGCAGGACCCCGCCTTGATCGCCGGCAATGAGCTACTTGAACGGCTGCAGCGCCATATTGGTGACGATGTTCTGCCTGTTGAACTTGAGCCTGACTTCACCCGGTTTGCCGCGTTGGATGACCGCCACCCAGAAGATGAAATCTTGGTGCGCGACGCCGATCCGCAGCAACAGTATGTCCTTGACATGATCCGCAATGGCGAATCAGTGCTCGTCTCCACCNCGCCTGGTACCGGCCAGACCCAGACGGCCGTCAATGCGATCAGCCAGCTCGTCCACGATGGCAAGAGTGTGCTGGTGGTGGGTGAGCGCCGGGGAACGCTGAATGAGCTTGCTCAAATCCTTGGCGATCATGACCTTGATTCCTTGTTGCTGCAGTTAAGTGCACAAACCGGACCACAGCAGATCAAGTCACAATTGATCCGGGCCATCACCCGCAATGAAAAGGCCACCGAGCCGAAGCTTGAAAGCCTGCATGAAACATTGGTGGACCACCGCCATCAGCTGGTTGATCATGTGGCCAGTTTGCACAATGTTCGTGAACGCTGGNGGTGCTCTCCTTACCAGGCCATGCAGTCCTTGGCTGAACTGACCTCGATCCACCCTGCACCCGCCACCACGGTCCGGCTCAAGCGTAGTGTGCTTGATAGTATCCGTGACCGCAAAGAGCTGACGGGGCGCTTGCGCCGGGCCGCGTCCCTGGGCGGGTTCAGCCAGGCTGCCGTGAGTAGTGCCTGGCACGGCGCCCGCATGGTGACACGCAAAGAGACGGAAACCGCTTATTCATTGGCTGAACAGCTGCACGAACAAGTGCCTGGTTTTGCCGAANAAATGCGCGAGGTGGCCAAGTTTGGCCAGATCCGCGAGGGTAACTCGTTCGCCCAGTGGGGACGCCAGCTGAATATGTTGGTTGCAATCCGTGAAAGTCTGGACAAGTTCAACGCCGATATTTTCGATTGGTCAACCGATGAGATGATCGCCGCCACCGCCACTGCGGCGTGGCGCCGTGAGCGAGGCGTTGAGATGCCGGCCCTCCAGCGGGCGCGGTTCCGCCGCAACGCCAAGGACTTGGTGCGTCCGGGTGTGCAAATTGCGGACCTCCACGCCTCCTTGTTGCTTGTCAACGAGCAAAGCACCCTCTGGGCCGAGACCGCCACCAGCAAACGCCACCCAACGGTTCCCTCTGGTTTGGCTGAGCTGAGCCGTACGTACATGAGCCTGCGCGAGAAGCTCATGACCCTCGGCGCCGTTTTGGAGCGCACCGTTGATGGCGGGGACCTGCTGAATTTCAACGCGGGTGAGCTGGTGGGACGCCTTGAAGCATTGGTTGATTCTAAGGATTCCTTGGAAACACTGCCCGAGCGCACGTTGCTACTTGAAGGCATGCGTGAGCAGGGTCTGGGTGAATTGCTTGACGATTTGGGCCGGCGCGAGGTACTTGCTGAACAAACTGGCGCTGAGCTTGAGCTTGCGTGGTGGCAGTCAGTGCTGGAGGCCATGATCAGCGGGGATGAATACCTTGCCATGTCCGACGGCGAGAACCTGCGCCGCTTGGAAGCTGAGTTCCGTTTGGCTGACCAAACACATGTTGCTTCCGGGCCCGGGCGGATCCGCTGGCGGCTGGCCCAGGAGTGGGCCAAGGTCCTCGCCGGACGCAACCGGCAGGGCGAGATGCTACGCAATGTGTTGAAGGACGGAAGGGTTTCCCTTGCGGCGTTGAGCGCCCAAGCACCTGACTTGCTGCGTAATTTAGCACCTGTATTTGTGCTGAGTCCGCTGGTTGTCCCTTCAGCCGTCCCAGCAGACTACCGCTTCGACGCCGTCGTCATTCTAGATGCAGAGTCCACCTCCTTGCAGTCGGCATTGCCAGCCTTGGCCCGAGCCGAGCAAGTGATTGCCTTTGGTGACGAGCAAACTGCCTGCCCGAAGAGTTTCACGGTGGCTGTTGCCTCCGCAGAAACTCGTGGCACTGAGCAGCACCCTTTGGAAAGTGTCTTTGGTGCGCTTTCGCGGATTCTTCCACGCCAGCGCCTCACAGTCTCCTACCGTGCTGTGGATGAAGACCTTATCCGTCAGCTCAGTACCGGTTTCTACGATTCGCAGCTGGAACGGTTGCCTGACGGCCGTGCAGTGACGGGCCTTGAACATGCGCTGACGGTTGATTACCTGCCTGATGGCNAAGGGGCTGCCAGGGCTGGCGACGGCGGCGTGGAATCGGTGGTTGCCGAGGTCAACCGCATTGTTGACTTGGTCTTCGAGCATGCAAGGGTTCGTCCGCGGGAATCGTTGGCGATCATCACAGCCAGCGATCGTCATGCAGTCAGAGTGGCCCAGGCCATCCGAGTGCACATGGCGAACCACCCGCTGCTCACAGAATTTNTCGCTTCGGGACCTGAGTCATTCCGGGTTGTCACCGTGGACCGGGCTGCCGGTTTAGTCCGGGATAGGGTCATCTTCTCTCTTGGTTATGGGCGCACGCCGCACGGCCGTGCTTTGCACGGATTTGGCCCGCTCTCTGAGCCTGACGGTCGGGCCAAGTTTGCTCTGGCCATGACCCGGGCCCGGACCCACATTCACATTGTCACGTGTTTCCGTCCGGAGGATTTGGATGAAAGCAGGTTGAGTTTTGGTGCCCTTGATTTCTTTGAACTCCTTGACCGCGAGCTTGCCGGGAACTCTTTGCTGGGCACCCCAGCCACACGAGCCCTAGACAGCGAACGGGAAACGGGAGAAGACNCCTTGGTGGCGGATCTTGCCGACAGGCTCCGTGCCCGTGGTGCGCGTGTATGGCACCATTACGACGGCGCCTTGGACATGGCCGCGGCCNCTGACCCCATTGCACTGCTGGGCCTTCAAGAACACGAAGTCCCAGTCCCTGTTGCCGTGGAATCCGATGGTACAGCCAAATACCAGAACATGAGTGTGCGCGAGCGCAGCCATNTGCGTCCGCAAATGCTTGAACGTCTGGGATGGCGCTATGTGCCACTGTGGACCATTGAAGTCTTTACCGACCCCTCAAGCTGTGCCGATCAAATTGGCCGGTACCTTGGCTTGGACTCCACCTCAGGGGACAACGATTTGTCCTCCCTCATGGGCGTATCCCTTGATCCGTCAATGACGGCCGTGATCGATTCGCCCCGTTCTCGACGCCGCAGCGGGCGAGTCACGGAGGCGGGAGCCGACGGTGGCCCGGCAGCAGCAGAAGCTGAATCAACAGATACTGCACCACCAGTGGTTGAAGCGGCAGATGTTTCTGCGGAGGATGCCATCATTTCGGATTCCGCGGTAACTGGCGGGACAGATTTGGCTGGGGAACCGCAACGAGTGGAAGTTATTGCAGAAAGCGAGACGGCTGTGAGTGAGCAGGCAGAGGACAAAGGTAGCGAAGAGGCAGAGGGGCAATCCGAGAAGACGGCAGGAGAGTCCCCGGATTCGCCAGTACTGCCAAAGGAAGCACCTCACGACGCCGACCATACCTGGGGCGACTCCGCCTCTGATCGCGGCCATGATGCATGGCTGCGCGAGAACAAACCCNCACACTGGGGCTAAAACCGAAGGACCATCATGGCCACTCCGCCAAAATTCNCTGGGCTGGGCGCCTTCTTGGACAAAGCGACAGGGAGCCCTCAGCCTGCANCCCCGAAGCTGGTGACCGCAGCAGCAAGACTGCTGGTACTCGCCGCAGCAGTGCAGGTTGTGGCCTCAGTTTTCGCATTAATTTATGCAGCGTCAGCTGAGCGTCTTGTTGCCATCCAAGCCCAGCTTGATACGCTCACCGGCAACGTTCCGAGCTTGGAATTGATGCGTAACATGGGTGTGCTCACTGTCGTCATGGCTGGGCTGGTGACCGTGGGTGCTTATGTGTTCATCAGCGCGTTCCTGCGCAAAGGCCGCTCCTTTGCCAGAGTGNGCAGCGGGNTTTTGGTGGTGCTCACCTTGACTCAATTGCTGGGTCTGAGCTTCCCCACAGGTCTGACCACGGTGGCACAAATAGTATTAGGCGCTATAGCCGTGGGCTTGTGCTATTTGCCTGAATCCAACAGTTACTTTGCAGCGATCAAGCGAGCAAGAAGCTAGCCGGCTAGGGATTATTCAAAGGATGAGGAATACTTTTCCACGATTGATGGCGCCGGCAAGCTGCACTGCTTGATCTGCGGAGGCTCCTACCACCACGATTGCCGCATTTTCTTGGGCAGGGAGCAATCCACCATTTTCTTGGGCTAAGGCGGGAGTCCATAAAACGGGCACACTTTCGGCCAGCACATCATTGTGCACGGGCCCATCCATGCCTTGGCTGCTACTCAAGACAACACTGACCAGCTGGCCTTGGCGTAGCAGAGCAAGCGTGGAAGGATCACTCAAGCGCAAGGGTACGGCCTGGCTGCCGGCGGGTGCGCCAATGAGTAATCCACTGCCTAGAAGTGAAGCGTCAGTGAGCACTTCGCCTCGACGAAGCGGACCGGAGAGTTGATTCCCCAACCAATCCGTTGAGGATGCCAGCGCNACTACCCCTGTTTCACTCACGCCTTCTGTGCCAGCTGGTGGCTGCAGCGCGGTGGTGGGAGCGTTGTTTTCAGTTAGCGCAGTGGCACTTTCCGGGCGCAAGGCGCCATCGGGCACCATGTGCGGACTCACTGGTGCCGCCACAAGATCTGCGGCACCAAGTATGTGTCCCGCAGCGAGATCATGGGCAGCAACCATCACGGTGGTGGTGGCCGGGCTCGCAGGNGTGAGCTGTTGGACAGCAATGGATGCAGCCGCGCAGAAGAGCAACGCTGCGAAGAGTCGTCGACGGCACGCGATCAACCGGAGAATCTTGCCCCAGATTGACGGTGGCGAAGAGCGGCCTGACAAAGCGCCTGAACGCCATGCAGGCCCTGGGTACGGATGCGGCTCTGAGGAAGTACGCGATGGCTTCATGAACCCACGCTAAACCCGTTCCATGACAGGAAGGAGAGGTGAACCTGTTGGTGGGGACAGTCTTAGCCCCGCGTGTGCCTGTGCAGGAACGGATGCCCGTGGCAGGACTTAAATCCAGGATCTACTCTCCTGTGCAGAATAAGTGGCCGAACTAAGACGGGAGACGCTACTGGCTGGAGGTTCCAGCGGTAGCGGGGCTTTGGCACTTGAATTACCTGAGCTAGAGGTACTTTCTGTGGACGTCTTGGCCGGAGCTGCACTACCCGCAGGCGCCTTTGCGGACTCGGAGCCGGCCGTTGCTGCTGCCGGAACCGAGCTGGAGGTGGAGCGCGAATCGGTGCGGTAGAAACCGGTGCCCTTAAACACCACACCCACCGAATTGAACTTNTTGCGCAGGTTACCGCGGCATTCGGGGCAGACAGTCAAGGAGTCATCGCTAAATGACTGCTGAATATCAAAGGCATGGCCGCAATCTTTGCAGGCGTAAGCGTACGTGGGCACTGATTTTCCTCCTGGATACATGCGCGGGGACCCTGTGATTACCAGTCGCGTGGCTGGCATTCCATGGTCCCAACTCTCGATTCTAGCATCGGAAGAAAACCTCCGCAGAGCTCCATCCATTCCCACCCGTCCATTTATATTGGCGCGCCGCACAATGGCACAACGGTTCGGGAGTCTTCTGGTGTGCGCACAGAATCAACCTAGATGAAGACTCAACTATCTAGCCATAATCTGATGCCCTGCAGGTGATCGCGTAGGCAACGGGCACATCAAGGGGGNNCTCGGGGAGTGAACCAGCGCTGAGGAACTCATGCGCGTAGATCACGGCGGCCAACGGGACATCCGTGACGTTCGCTAGGAACCGGTCGTAATAGCCGCCGCCTTGGCCTAAGCGGACTCCGGATGCGTCGACAGCAAGGGCTGGGACNAAAATAGCCCGCACTGCCCCNAGTTGGGCGAACGGTAAGCGCACACCCATGGGTTCCAAGACGGGAGCCAGTAGGCTTGGCGCCATCTGAGCACCGGGTGACCATCGGGTCCACGTCAGCTGAAAATTGGGTTCGCAGACTGGCACGTACACGATGTGCCCGGCAGCAGCCAATGCATCCAAGAGCTGTCCGGTGGGTGGCTCATTGCCCATCGAAATATAAGCACAAACGCACCGAGGCGTACCAGCGCCGCCATCGGTATCAAATCCGGCACCAGATTTGGCCTGCGCACCGCCACTATTCCTTGGGTTAACGGGCTCTCTCAGAGTAGTTAGCCAGCCAATCCCCGCCCGGGCCAAACCTGCGGCCGAATCGCTGGGGTGAGACCTGCATGTCCCGGCGCTGGGCACGCAACCGGGCGCGCCAAGCAGCCTTGTCAAAGGTTTGTCCAAAGGTTTGTCCAAGGGACTGGCCAGAGGGCCATCCAGTGAGCTCATGGGGCCCTTTCGAACGACTGTTGACGTGTACAACTCACATTATCCGCGCTTTCTAGGCCAATTCAGCTAACCTAGTGGCATGACTTCTGCAAAGCATGTACGCAAGGCGGTAATTCCCGCAGCTGGTTTGGGAACTCGTTTCTTGCCAGCCACCAAAGCAATGCCCAAGGAAATGCTGCCTGTCGTTGACAAGCCTGCCATTCAATATGTGGTTCAGGAAGCTGTTAGCGCCGGCCTCACCGACGTTTTGATGATCACTGGGCGTAACAAGCGCGCCTTGGAGGACCATTTTGACCGTGTCCCGGTCACGGAGCAGCTGTTGGAGGCCAAGGGTGACACCGAACGTCTAGCCGCCATCCAGCACGCCACCGACCTTGGCGAAATTCACTACGTCCGCCAGGGTGATCCCAGGNGCCTAGGCCACGCAGTATTGCGTGCCAAGACCCATGTGGGTAATGAGCCGTTTGCTGTGCTCTTGGGTGATGACTTGATCGATGAACGCGATGAGCTCCTGACCACCATGATCGCTGTGCAGGAACGCACCGGCGGTTCCGTGGTGGCCTTGATCGAGGTTCCGCAGGAGAAGATCTCCTCCTACGGCTGTGCGGACATGAGCATCATTGACGGTGAAGAGTACGTCCGCGTCAACCACCTCGTGGAAAAGCCCTCCATCGAGGAAGCTCCTTCTAACCTGGCAGTTATTGGCCGCTACGTGCTGCACCCAGCAGTTNTTGAGGTTCTGGAAAACACCCCGCCAGGACGCGGCAATGAAATTCAGCTCACCGACGCCCTGCAAACCTTGGCGACCATGGAAGGTGAAGGAGGCGGGGTGTACGGCGTGATCTTCCACGGCCGCCGCTATGACACCGGTGACAAGCTGAGCTACCTCAAAGCTGTTGTCACCTTGGCCTGCGAAAGCGAAGACTTAGGCCCAGACCTACGCGAGTGGTTGGGCGAATTCACCGCCGGCCTCAAGGTATAACTTCGTGTGGGGCAGGCCATCTGGCCGGTGACTTTGGAATGCGGTGATTTGTGCCTGCGCCCCATCAAGCTTCGCGACAAGGCAGAGTGGACGCGCGTGCGAACGCGCAACTCGGCATGGCTGGCGCCGTGGGAGGCAAGTAACCCTGCTGGTCAGGGCCCGCTGCCCACCTATGCCGGGATGGTTCGGGTCCTGAACCAGCAAGCCCGTGAGGCTGCGGCGCTCCCGTTCATCATCACCGAGCGGCTCCCCACCCAGCCCAAGCCAGCCATCGTGGGACAGCTGACTGTCTCCTCCATCCAGTGGGGCTCGGCAATGTCTGCCACGCTGGGATATTGGGTGGATCAGGGTAGGGCCGGCCGTGGCATTGTGCCAACTGCTGTAGCCATGGCTACTGACCACTGTTTCCGGCAGCTGGGTCTGCACAGGATGGAAATCAATATCCGCCCCGAAAATACGGCCAGTTTGCGGGTTGTGGAAAAATTGGGTTTCCGGNATGAGGGCCTGCGCCCGCGTTACCTACACATCAACGGCAAGTGGGCGGACCATCGCAGTTTTGCACTGACCGAAGAAGAAGTCNCCGGAGGGATTTTGGCTCGTTGGTTAGCTACCCGGTAGATTCCGCTGACACCAGCGATCAGTTCCAGTGCTACCTATACACCAGCGGCAGCTCGTCCAGAAGTGCTGGGTGAGGATATTCGACGTCGGACGTAAGAAACAGGTGATTTTCGCTCTTACCGGGCGACACACCGCCAGTAATGCAGGTAGGGACATGTTTCCCCTTTAGGGTTGAAATGTGGCCGGACATGCGCCGCTAGCCCACCATCCAGCAGTTGCAGGAGACGTCAATGGAAAGCATTACTTCCGACGCCCACATTCACGTGGGGCCGGGACCTTCTTCGGCCGTGCCTTCGGCAGCTGAACCACCATTGAGAATTCGCTGGGGTAGGACATTTATTGCCCTGGTTGGCTTGCTGGCATTGTTGACAGCAGGAATCTCCGGCGCCTTGAATGTCTTCTCGTTGGGCTCTGCCTCTGTGACGTGGACGTCGCTGGCTGCCTTCGTTGCAGTTATTCTCGGCCTGCGAACCCTTGCCCTCCGTGATCAAGCTGCCCGCCGAGCTGCCCGCATGGATTCAGGCACGACGGCGAACACGGCTTCAGCACAGTCGTTGGCACCGGCGCCGCAACCGCGGGAGACGGCGCTCTTTGACGGTGCCGAAGGTGCAGAACCGGCACCCGTGCAANAACCGTTGACCGCAGAGGAACTGCGTACCGCGGCCCTGCGCGTGGCAGCCAAAGGCACAGCAGATGCCAAGTTGGCGCACACTCAAACTCTTGCTGAAGGTGAATTCTCGNGGGAGTCGTGGGAGCCTGTTGAGGTTCCGGTGCCTGGTTATGTGACTGCGGCACGGGCGTTGAGTTTGCAGAAGCCGCTGATCGTGCCGCAAGCGCCGAAGTCAGCTGGGACCTCCATCAAGGCGGCCCAAGCTGGTGTGGGCGAGGGAGCTGAGGGAATTGCTTCTGTGCCAGATACTGTTTCTGATGAACTGCCANAAGAAGAAGGCAGCGCCGGCCCTCTGCCGCCTGCCTCTGTTCCTGCCGCCGAGCGCGGTAGCTACGCCCTGAACAATTTGGATGACGTGCTCCAACGTCGCCGAGCCTAAACTTTCACTGGAATCAGCCGGGTCCTTCGGGGCCCGGCTATTTTCTTGCTCAAAACAGCTGGCGGTGGCTTCCGGGTTCCTGCCTTGACAGCCGTGGCGAGCGGGTCCCAGTCTTGAACTGGTGTGTCTCTGACAGGACCGCATTCTCTGGGAATCCAGTGTGGGTGGCCTCCACGGTGGCTGCTGCTCGTGGGTGGCTGACTTGCGATTGTTCAGTGCAAACACGGTTGCGGCCTTCCGTTTCCTGAACACTAGTTGTCGAGGAAGTGATAGTCAGGGACGCGCTGGCCTGGCGCACCTCGCCATCAAGTCCCACACCATCAAGGAGAATGCCGTCATTGCCGGCCTTAACATCAGAGGGCAAGACCACCCGCAAATTCACCACACCATTGGAATCAGCAGTAGTAGTGGCCAACATCAGCGGGCGGGAGTGCAGTAGGAGGGTGCGCTGCTACCGGGCTGGAAGTCGCCACCGGTGATGACTAGTTTTCCGACTTACCCACGGTGTTGGAGCTCAGCTCGATACTGGGTGCCACCGGCGCTGTGACGGGCCCTGGGACGTGTCTTGGGACACTGAGGGCCTGGCAGGGGTTGATGTCGAGGCAGTCGGCATGGCGTTCTCAGGGGTGTGGGCGATTCGTTGGGTGTTTGTGAAGGTTACGTTGTTAATGTCCTCGTCGGTGCTACTGTCCCCGTCGGTACGGTGTTTTCTGCTACTTCCAACACACTGGCGCTGAGCTTGTCCCATCCAGTGGAAGTGGCTGCGGCGGTCAATGCCAATTTGATGGCCGAAGTGACTTCCCGGGTTTTGTTCACGATGGCTGCATCGGAGTCTTAGCCGCCAGCATCAACGTTCGTGGCTGCAAACGCAGCGTTGGTGTGGTGGGTGGTTCCGTTGTTCCACGCGCCGGGATCCGCGTCAGACTGTCTCTGGTACACGGGGTTGCACGCGTTGCTCCAGATGAAGTCAAGGGTGGCCAGGAGCGCGCCAACCGGGCGGACAGCAGAGGTGCTGGTGCGGACCAGGCCCGTCGAAGACAAACTGTGGGAGTTGTCCTCTGGTAGCAGTCCTGGCTGGCAACAAAACTCGGCAGGCAAGGCGCTGGTCATGCTCCTTGGGCTTCTGTTGGCTTAGCCGGGGCCACAGAATGTAAAGGTAGATCACGGAGGAAGCAGTGGAAGCAACTATGAGGGATGGCACAGCCACCACAGCCTGGATGACCGAGCATGACATCAGAATGGCCGTGAATACTCCGGCCGCCTTCAAAAGGGCCGTTTCACTATCCTCCGGGCTATCATTTTCAGATGAACTGCGCCGGTCAAACCAGGAACGAGACCTGTACCAGCGGAGGATTATGCCCTAGGTCCTACAGAAGCTGGGATTATGATATTTGGAATAGTTGGCAAGTGCTGGAGGTGGCCAAAGGCACGCGGGCGGGCTCAACTTCCCAGCGGTCCCGGGGAACNCAGCCAAGATCTTCAAGTGCATTTTGNGTGTTCCAACGTTGTACCGAATCAACAGATACGCCGTGGTAGATGCCGAAGCCGGGNGACCGGTTCAGTGCGGCATCGATCAAAGTGCGCAAATCCCCGCTGGAAAACCAAGTCTCGGCAAACTGCCGTTCAATCAAGGGCCAACCAGTTAAGCCAAGCCTGAGACAGGAGACCGCATTGTTTTGTGAGTCTTGGTGGAGTCGAGCCAACGCCTCGATGGCGATTTTNCCAGCACCGTAGGGGCAACAGGGACGCGGTGCCATAGCCGGATCAATGTGGTGGACTCCGTCACGGTAGTCCAATCCGGTGGCGTGAACTGAACTTGCAATCACGATGTGGTGGATGGAATCTTCGCGTGCTGCGGAGAGTAGATACTCCACCATGGTGACATTGCCCAACGCCTCCCCAACCGAAGAGGCTGGAGAGGCGTTGGCGGCAAGGTGGACGATTGCATGGCAACCGACCACCACAGACCGGCAGAAATCCGGGTCTGAGAGATCACCGACCACGAGCTCATCTTCTGGAGCGAATATGGACGGCCGCGGATCGAGGGCCGTTCGTGTGGTGACCCTGATCCGGTAGCTGCGGCGCAAATGCTCCAGCAACAAGCGGCCAACCGTGCCGTTTCCTCCGGTGAGAAGGAGAAGAGGTTTCAAAGCCGAACGTTCCTTTCAATCATTTGCTGATACCGACTGTCATGCCTTCAACAATGCGTCGGCCCAGCCAGATGAACAGTGCCAGAACGGGNGTAACCACCATGACAATGCCGGCAAAGAGCCCGCCCCAGTCAGCGCCGTTGAATTGTGCCTGGTCGAGGAATGCCAGTAGTGCGATCGGCAGTGTGCGATTTTCGGAGGTGGTGAGCAATACCAGCGAGAACAAGGTTTCGTTCCAGCCACTGATGACTGCCAGCATGAAGGCGGTGACCAAGCCGGAGCGAGCCAACGGCAGCACAATCTGGATGAAGGTGCGGATACCGGAGGAGCCGTCGATGGCGGCTGCTTCCTCAATTTCCACCGGCAGGGTACGGAAGAATCCGGCCAGCAGGAAAACGGTGAAGGGGATACCCAAGCCGACCATCACAATGATGAGCCCTTGGATGCTGTTGATCATCTTCAGGTGTGAGATGTCCTGAAACTTGGCCATCATGATGTACACGGGCACCAGCAGCACCTGTCCTGGAACGCCCAGCCCCAGCACAAAGAGCAGGGTGAAGGTGGAAGAGNNCTTCCGTGTGGACTTGGCCAGCACGTAAGCTGCTGGAGCCGCAATGGCAACCACCAATATGGAAGAAACAAGCGTGGCAACCACCGAGTTGATGAGCGCTGGGCCGAATGCTCCTGTGCTCCATGCGGTGGAGAAGTTTTCCCAGAACGGGACTGCCGGCAGGCTCNNCAGCGGATCGCGGACAATGTCTCGCGTATCGCGTAGGGACGTGATGACCATCCATACCAGAAGGAAGAGGTTGAAGGCCACTAGCAG
Source organism: Arthrobacter polaris (assembly GCF_021398215.1). NCBI lineage: Bacteria > Bacillati > Actinomycetota > Actinomycetes > Micrococcales > Micrococcaceae > Arthrobacter > Arthrobacter polaris. Next base: position 2,881,563 of record NZ_CP071516.1, on the reverse strand, counting down.
CCAGACGGCAGCGCGGCCTACATAGCCACCCAGGCTGATGCGGTCCTTCCGGGAGGACTTGCGCCGTGTGGGAATGTGCGGAGGACGGGATGCCTGTGTCGTTTCAGTCTGAAGCGGAGGCTGAGTTATGACTTGGTTCATTGGTTCAACCCTTTTCCTAGATTTCAACGGCGTCACGGCGCAGCATCCGCCGCAGACCGATTGTGAGAACGGTGACCAAAGGNAGGCTGACAATTGCCGATGCGGCAGAGATGCCAAACTCTCGGTCGCCACCGCTGCCAAAGGCTGCCTGGTAGACGTACAGTGCCGTGGACCAGGTGTTCGTGGGCGGTGCTTTCGCTGTGGAACCGCCAAACACCAGGATCAGCTCAAAGACTTTCACCGAACTCATGGTCCACAACACTGCGCAGACAGAGATGACATCCCAGGCCAACGGCAGNGTAACGTGCCGGAACTTGGCCCAGGGACCAGCCCCGTCAAGACCGGCCGCTTCGTAGTAGTAAGCAGGGATTTGATCCACGGCGGACATGATGATGGTGGTGAAGTAGCCGGTAGCGCTCCAGATCATCACGATCATGATCATGTTGAACAGATTGTCCTGGGCCAGCCACTTGGGCGGGTCTTGAACACCGACCAGCAACAACAATTTGTTCACGGGCCCGGAAGGACTGAAGAGGAAGCCAGCGAAAATACCGAAAACCATGGCATTGATCAACGTGGGGAAGAACAGTACGCTACGGACAAACTTCTTTCCCATCATGTCCCGCAGGATCATGGTCAGGGCGAAGGCGAAGACAAAAGTCACGATTCCAACAATGAAGAGAATTTTCAGGGTGTTGATGATGGAGCCGATGAATACAGGGTCCTTGGCCAGGCGGATGTAATTGTCCAGACCCACCCACTTCAGATCGTTGATGCCGTCCCATTCGTTTAGGCTCAACCATCCACCAAANATGATGGGAACAACGTAAAACAAGGCCATCAAGATCAGCGCAGGGGCTAGCATCGGCCAGAAGAGCCGGCGTCTGCTACGTTCTATTGCCGACATGCTGGCACGCGGGCGGCCGGAATTGCGCCCGCGTGCCAGCGGAAGTACAGGGTTGCCATCAGCTATTATCCTTTGGCATTCCAGTAGGCCACCATGGCGGACTTTGCTTCCTTGACGTATTCCTCAGCAGAGACCTTGCCCAGGAACAGCTTGTCAAAAGTTGCGTTGAAACCCTTGTCAACGACGTCACCGGAGACACCATCATTGGGGAGCCTTGTGGGGTTGTCGGCCAGGATGGCAGCGACGTCTTTCAACGTGGCAGGAGCTTCGACGTCGGGGCGGGCAGAGAGGTTATTCGCTACTGTGGAGATTTCACCCATGCGGTCCTTGTTGGCGAAGTAGGCAATGAACTGCTTTGCTTCGTCAGTGTGCTTGGCCTTCTTCGGCACTGCAAAACCGAAGGCAATGGAGTCGTTAGCCGTCGTGGATGATGCCGAGGTGGTGGGGAAGTTGAATGCGCCGTAGTCAAATCCTTCGGCAGCATACTTTCCGGTTTCCGCCGGGGCCCAGCTGCCCATCAGGTAGTACAGGGCCTTATCGGCGGCCCAAGCGTTCTGCTGCTCCGGGTACTTGGAAGCGTCGTAGCCCTTGATGATGTAGCCGCTCTTGATGAGATCCTGGATTTGCTGCGCAGTCTTTAGGACGGCTGGATCCTCCCAGGAAGCGCCAGTCTTGTCTTCGAGCAGCTTGGCGAAGGAACCGTCGCCACCGTTGCGGTTGAGTAAGTAGTCAAACCAGTAGCTGTTGGCCCAGGTTGCGTCACCGTCAGAGGCGATACAAGCAATATTGGCTGCGAGGGCCTTCTTGCAGTTGGCTATCAGCTCATCCCAAGTCTTGGGNGCTTCCGGGGCAATCTTGTTGGCCTTGTTGTAGAACACTGAGACGTTGGAGATGGTGTAGGGAACCATGTAGGTCTTCACGTTGCCGCCATAGGTGGGTAGAACGTCGAAGTACTTGGCCGGAATGACATCGCCAACGGTCTTGCCGTCTTCGCCAGGGATGGACTCCTTGAGTACCGAAGCAAGGTCCTCTAGCTGGTTCGTCTTGGCAAGGGCCGGGCCCAGACCGTCATAGGCCTGGTCAACCAGGTCCGGGACATCATTGGAGAGCAGACCGGCGGTGACCTTGTCTAGGACCTTACGTCCTTGCCACTGGACATTAACCTTGACGCCGGTGTCCTTCTGGAACGCATCAAGAGAGGTCTTGAGGACCTGCGCCTGAGGCTCAGTTTCTGTCCACATCGACCAGTAAGTAAGTGACTTCTCGCCGTCNGGCGGAAGGGTGTCGGTGGTTGCGCATCCGGTGGCTGTGAAAGCAACCGATGCTGCCAACACGGCGCCGGTGGCAACTTTAAGCCAAGGCTTAATCTGAGTCATGAAGAGTCCTTCAAAGTAGTTGGGTGATCCCGCCACATGCAATGCAGTTCGGCTTACCTGTGAGTATAGTCACAGGATGTTCGTATTTGTCAATAATAATTACAAAATGACACGTAAATCCATCTGAACGCACATTTTCACTGCTTTATGTCTACACTCGAAGCAATAATGTCATTTATTTTGACACATGATTGGGTGACATACCCAAGAATGTGGCAGGGCGTGCGGATTGGCTTGGCCTCATCCGCCTGCCTGCACGAGCAGGACTGAAGATTTTGAACTCAAGGGATAAAGCATGAAAATTACGAAGATAGAAACGTTTCAGGTTCCCNCGCGCTGGCTGTTCCTGCGCGTGGAGACCGAGAGCGGCTTGGTGGGCTGGNGAGAGCCCATCGTTGAAGGTCGGGCCGAGACTGTTGCTGCCGCGGTTGCTGAGATGTCCGACTATCTCATTGGTGAAGATGCCTCCAAGATTGAGGACCATTGGCAGGTCCTCACCAAGGGCGGCTTCTATCGGGGTGGGCCTGTCTTTNCCAGTGCTGTGGCTGGCATTGACCAGGCGCTGTGGGACATCAAAGGCAAGGCACTGGATGTTCCCATCTACGAGTTGCTTGGCGGTCCCGTGCGGGACAAAGTGCGCATGTATACCTGGATTCATGGGGAGAGCCCGGCTGAGCTTGCCGATTCGACACGTGAAGCGATGGCAGAAGGCTTTACAGCAGTGAAGTTCTGCCCCGCAGGCAAGCTCGCCNCCCTCGACACAGCAGCGACTATTCGGAAAATGGTGAGCTCGCTCGCCGCGGTTCGCGAAGCTGGCGGTGACGAGTTGGACATCGCCTTGGACTTCCATGGCAGGTTCACCCCGGCCATGTCCCGGCGGGTTCTGCCCTTGATGGAGGAGTATCTGCCCATCTTTGCCGAAGAGGTGCTCTTGCCCGAGCTCTCCGGTGACCTTGGCCTGATTGCCCAGGCAACATCGATTCCGCTGGCCNTTGGGGAACGTCTCTATTCTCGATGGGATTTCAAAACTGTCTTGGGTAATGGTGTCAGTGTTGTTCAACCGGATTTGAGCCACGCTGGGNGTATCTCCGAAGTGCGCAGAATCGCGGCAATGGCCGAAGCCTATGGTGTTCAGCTGGCCCCGCATTGCNCCCTCGGACCCATAGCACTTGCCGCCAGCCTGCAGGTGGACATTGCCAGCCCCAACTTCCTGCTCCAGGAGCAGAGCCGAGGTGCTGGTTACCAGGAAGGTCCAGACCTCTTTGACTACATGAGCGAGCCAGAGGTCTTCAACATGGGAACGGGCTACATTGAACGGCCCGTGGCCCCAGGGTTGGGCATCGGCATTGATGAGGAAAAGGTGCGCCATGCCGCCTTGACCCCGCACCGCTGGCGCAACTCCATCTGGCGCCAAAACGACAACTCTTTCCTGGAATGGTAGGGGCCATGCCCAGTGAATTCACTGCTGTCTGTATGGGCGGGCCGCGTGCTGAGCTAGGGGAGACACCCCGAATTGACGCCCGTAGCGGCGAACTGCTGTGGACGGACATCACCGGCGGCAACGTCCATATCGGAGCCATTGCAGGAACAAACTTTGAGCTGTTGCGCAGCCTTGACGTGGTAGGCATGGCAGGCCCGGTCACACCCCTACCGGAGCGGGGTTCCGGTTGGGTGATGGCACGAGAGNNCGAGCTTATCCACCTTGCCCACGACGGAGTCATCTCTGCGTTGGCGGCGCCGGAAGCTGGCCGTCCAACGGCGTTCAACGACGGCGTAGCAGACACCGCAGGGAACCTGTGGGTTGGTTCCATGGGCAAGAACGGTGTTGCCGGCGAAGGGCGTCTATGGCGGTTCGACACCTCGGGAAACAGTAAGATCGCTCGCGATGGCATCGGCATATCCAACGGGCTGGACTTCACAGCCGATGGCCGCAGCGCCTACTTCGTGGATACAAGCACCAAGGTGCTGCGCCGCTTCGACATCGATCCGCAAGAGGGGATCGTCGGCAGCACGGACCTCGTGAGGTTCCCAGCTGGGGCAGGGGATCCAGACGGCCTCGTCGTGGATGACGAGGGCTGTATTTGGGTTGCGTTGTGGGATGGGTGGGCAGTCCACCGCTACTCACCCCAAGGTGAGCTGCTCGCCGTCGTCCATGTCCCGGTGCAAAGGCCAACTGCCGTCGCACTTGCAGGGAACTTGCTCATTATTACCACCTGCAGCGGATGGCTGGAGGANGGGTGGCAGCAGGAGCAGCCCGACGCCGGGAAGCTGTTCTGCGTCACTGTCGGCGTTGGCGGGCCTGCTGCACGGCCCTACCGTGGTCCCCTGAGAATGTCAGTGGTTGTGGACAAGGAGGGGCTCGGTGATCGATGTAATCGCTCTGGGCGAGACGATGGCCGTTGTTGCCCCAACCTTGGCCGAACCGCTAGAAACAGCTACTGCTTTTTCAGTCGCGACGGCCGGGGCGGAATCGAACCTGGCCCAGTGGCTGGCCGATNTGGGGCATACTGCTGCTTGGGCCAGCCGGGTTGGCGAGGATCCGTTGGGCAGGAGGGTGATACAAGCGCTGNCAAAGAACGGCGTTGACACCACATACGTTGGCGTTGATCCTGCCGCGCCAACGGGCGTAATGTTCAAGAACCCCGGCGCTGACTCGACCACTGTGCACTACTACCGCAAGAATTCCGCAGCAGCGCTCATGGGGCCCGAAATGGTGGATTCGCTGCCGTGGGGCAAGGTGCGGCTGCTGCACCTGTCTGGGATCACTCCTGCGCTGTCGGAGACGTGCGCGCAGCTTGTGCAGCAGCTCTTTGACAGGGCCAGGCTGGAAGGTGTGCCTGTCTCGTTTGACGTTAACTACCGCCCGGGGCTGTGGAATGTTCAGAGTGCTATGGAGGTTTTGCGAAATTACGCACGGCAAGCCAGTTATACCTTCGTTGGATTAGATGAGGCACAGACGCTGTGGCCGGGCATTGAGAGCGCCCAGGACGTGCGGGAGTTCCTGNGGGGTTCTGACACGCTGATCGTTAAGGACGGCGCCGTTGGTGCCACGGAATTTGATGGCATCGCATCCACGTTCGTTCCGGCCTCGGTGGTGGAGGTCGTTGAGGTGGTGGGTGCGNGGGATGCGTTTGCAGCAGGCTGGCTTTCAGCCATGCTCGAGGGGAGCAGGCCCCAACNNCGACTGGCACGAGGTCACCAATTTGCGGCCAGAGCCTTATCCAGCACCAGCGATTTTCAAGCACTGAAGAAAGAAGCGGCAGACATTGACTAACGAGTTCTTTGAGAACATGTTTTCCACCACCCCGATCATGGCTATTTTGCGGGGCCTGGGCGTGCAGCGCACCCTCGAAGTGGCCGAGCTGGCGTGGAATATCGGGGTGACCTGCGTGGAGGTGCCCATCCAGACTCCTGAAGACCTCAAGACATTGGAAGCGTTGGCTCAGGCCGCCCGAGAGCGCGGCTTGGTGACCGGTGCCGGGACGGTTCTTAACCTGACACACGTGGCGCAGGCCAAGGATTGCGGGGCCGCTTTCACGGTGAGCCCAGGAACCAATCTCGAGGTGATTCAGGCGTGCGCTGAAGCCGGGTTGGCCCATCTGCCAGGGGTTGCAACAGCGAGCGATATTCAGGTGGCTATGGGCCAAGGCCTTGACTGGGTCAAGGCCTTTCCAGCCAGCGTGCTGGGAACCTCCTGGCTAAAGGCCATGGGCGGACCGTTCCCCGGGTTGAAGTTCGTCTCAACCGGCGGTATGGACGCCCACAACGCGAGGGAGTTCCTTGACGCAGGTGCGCGAGTTATTGCAGTAGGATCCGCATTGGAAGACCCGCGCCAGCTAGGGCTTCTGGCTGAGCTACTGCGCGAAAGGACTTAGATGACGCGAAACATATGGGTGGAAGCTGGGCATGGAAACTAACGGCGGTTCTTTAAAGGGACTACGGGCCACCAACACACGCCAAGTACTTGAGCTGTTGTTGAATGAGGGTCCCCTCCACAGGGCTGAGCTGGCCCGACGCATGAAGACGTCGCGGACTACCATTACCAACATTACCAACGAGCTCTTGGAACGCCAGGTGGTGCTGAACCTTGAACCGGAACACAAATCAAGGCGACGCGGGCACGAACTCGTGGCTATCAACCCGACGGCCGGCTTCAGTCTCGGGATTGACTTCACTCTCGATCAGGTGGCCATCAGTGCCTCCGACTTGGCCGGTAACACTGTGGCAGAGACAACTCTGAGCGTAGACGCTACTGACACGGCTGACTCACGAGTGGTGGCCGCGGCCGGCGCGCTGCGCATTTTGTTGGCTGAAACGGACATTGACGATTCCAAGATCGTTGGTGTCGGTGTGGGCGTCNCGGGCCAAATTGACAGGCGAACAAACCTGGTGGGCGGGTCCCTCCCAGGCCAACCTTGGTCGATGGTGAATGTGCGTAGCGTCTTGGCGACGCACCTGCCTTATCAGATTTTCGTTGAGAACAACTCCCGGCTTGAAGGCTTTGCCGAGAAGCAGTGGGGCGCAGGACAGCATAGCGAGAACGTGTTGTACATTAACTTTTCTAGTGGTGTGGGCATGGCCCTGTTCTCANGAGGGGAGCTATACCGCGGAAGCATCGGTGCAGCAGGAGAAATTGGGCACATGTCCACGGATATCAACGGTGCAGCCTGCCCTTGCGGTAACCGAGGGTGCTTGGTACTGCGGACCGGAACGGCTCATGTGCTTTCGCTGTTGCGTCCCATGTTTGGCGAGACGGCTGACTGGTCCGATGTGCTGCAAGAGACGGCCAATGGCAACCCTGGCTGCCTTGCGGTTTTGGGCGAAATTGGTGCACTGACGGGGCGGTTTCTGGCTGGCATTGCCAACTTACTTGATCCGGAGCTGATGGTCATCGGCGGGGAGCTGGCCCAAACAGGGGAGCCTTTCATGGGGCCGCTCTCAGCTGCCCTGAAAAGCCACACCCTGCCGCTGACAAGTTCCCACATCTCAGTGGTCCGGGCCGCATTGCCGCCCGGTGCGGCAACAGGTGCCCGTGGTGGGGCGGCACTGGCCATCAAGGAAATGGCGAGAACACCCGCCATGGACAAATTGGGCACAGTCTAGGGCACGCCAGCTTGTTGTGTAGTTGTTTTGTTGCCGCGGGGTAGGGTGGCCATCATGGTGGTAATTGCAGTTGCCGGCGGGACCGGANCTTGCGGGCGGGCCGTGATTGAACACGGCGTTGCCATGGGGTACACGATGAGGTCGCTGAGCCGCCACGTCCCGGAGGTTCCGAACCGGGTGCCAGGTGCACAGTACGTGCGCGCCGATTTCCGCTCCGGCNGAGGGNTTGCGGAGGGATTGGCAGGTGTGGATGCTTTGGTGGAGACGCTGGATGCTCGCTCCGGTGTGTCGCTGCGTGCAATGCCAGCCATGACGGCTGACGTTTTGGTGGCTTCAGCGCGTGCCGGGGTGGGGCGCTGTGTGCTGCTGACGATTGCTGGTGCAAACGAGTGCTCATTGGGGTATTACCAAGTCCAAGCAGCCAGGGCCCGCAACTATGAGCGGGCCGAGCTACCCACAAGTGTTGTGTACGCAACGCAGTTCCACAACCTCGTGGCCGGTTTCTTCTCCGCGNGGGCCAAGGCCGGGATCATTCCGTCCTTCGCCGGTGTCTCATTCCAGCCAATTGCGACGTCGGATGCGGCCCGGGTTTTGCTGGCTGAAGCAGTGGAGGGTGAGGCCTTGCGTCGCCACGTCATCGCCGGCGGGCCCGCCGTGGCCACCATGAAAGCGCTGGCGCAGGAATGGAAAGATGTTGCTGGCAGCAAGGCGATACTTACCACTTTGCCTCTTCCGGGAGCGTTTGGTGCGTTTCTGCGCCTTGGCAAGAACTTGGTGCCTGAGCATGCTGTAGGGCATGTTGGCTTTGGTGAATGGCTACAATCGCGGCGCTAGCAACAGTGAACGCCCCATAGATCACAAGTAAGTGGTCTCTGGCGCGTCACTGAGGCTCAGGTGGTTGAGCCCGGTTCGCTCTTCGTCAAACGAATCAGCTGAAACCGGCCGTAGCCCCAGAAGACCGTGGCCCATGTTGTCGATGACGCCGCCGTAGAGGAATGCATAACGCGTTTTCGCCTTCCGGGTATCTGCCGGCATCTCAAACGCGATGGGCCAACCAAAGAGGCCTTCGTAGTAGGCCCGCGAACGCTCGATGTCTGTCACGCTCACGTGAATGTGGTGAATGTGGTGAATGGAGTTGGTGTTGATAGCCATAATTGCGTCATGCCACGTGGGGTTGCTCGCCGCTAGGATGAAATTTTTCACGGTTTTATCCATGCAAACGTAGTAGCGTGAGAGCAACCAACACATGGTACAAATGGAGGCGAAAGATGGAACTCATTCCTGGCGGTACATTGATTACTGCAACTCCGGAGGAAGGGCGGCAACTGGCCATGATGTTGGCGCGAAAGAGCATCGGTGCGATCCAGCCGGATGCGGAAGTGCGCAACTCGCTGCGCCCAACGTACTCACACGATCCCGACTCGCTGACGGCAGCAGCCCATGTGGTGGCGATCGAGTTCGCTACCGTTGCCGCGGCCAACAAGTATTGGCGCAAGAAGTCCTAGGCGCCGGGGTTGCCGGGCGTGGTGACGTGCGTCGGACCGGCCTGCTCGGCAGGTTCGTTTGGAATCTTCCACGATCCGGGTTTAACCTAGAAATGTTGGCAGTGTTTGCGCTGCCACGGGGCTATGGCGCAGTTGGTAGCGCGCTTCGTTCGCATCGAAGAGGTCAGGAGTTCGAATCTCCTTAGCTCCACCCCAATACCCTCTGACCAGGGCAAACGTCCGGTCGGAGGGTTTTCAGTGCCCAAAATGGCCCAACGACACGGAAACGACACGCTTTGAGATCAATCAGGGTCTATTTTCCGGGGCCGAAGGGCTCGTTTCCTCGCTTAGCCAGTCCAGGGCTGCCGTCAGTTTCTCGACGTCGGGCAGCCCTGCACGCCCNTTAGCAGGTAGAGAGTCATAGGTGTAGGAGGCGACGGCCAACGGGGATACAGCCCGGCCCAAGCTGTAGCGGACGGTGTGGTCATTNTTGTCTCCGCAGATCAGGATGCCCACGGTATCGGCATGGGCTTCCCGTCGCAGTCTGTCGTCGACCAAGGCGACATAGAAGTTGAGTTGTCCGGCGTGCTCAGGCTGGAATTTCCCGGTCTTCAGTTCGATGACGATGTAGCGCAATTGCTCGACGTGAAAGAAGAGCAGATCGATGTAGAAATCGTCTCCGCCGACGTCGAAGTGAACTTGCCTGCCGACGAATGCGAAGCCCGGCCCCAATTCCCTGAGGGTGTCGACGATACGGTCCATGAGTGCCTGCTCGAGGTCCCGCTCGGCAACCTCNCCGGAGAGCCCGAGGAATTCAAAGTTGTATGGATCTTTCGCGATCTGCTGAGCCAACTCCGAATCTTGCGCAGCAAGTTGCTGCGCAAAGTTGGACGGCGCCGAACCCGTACGTTCGAGGGTCTTGTTCATGATCATGTTGAGCAAAACGTTTCGGGACCACCCGTACTCCACGGCGGAGGCGGCATACCATTCTCTGATTTCCTGCTCCGGCACCTTGTCCAGAAGTACCATGATGTGGCCCCATGGCAATTGCGCAGCAGCCTGCTGCGCAATTGGCGCCTTGGCCCAGGCCCCGGCAAATGTAGTCATGTACTGAAGGTTTCGGGCCGAGAGGCCTTTCATATCCGGGAACTCCGCCCGCAAGTCTTCGGCGATCCTCCTGATGACGCCGCTTCCCCACCCTTGCTGTTCCTGCTGGAGGAGAATGTCGTGGCCGATGGACCAGTAGAGCTCGATCAGCTGGGTGTTGACCGTTCGCACAGCTTTGGCACGAGCAACGCGGACTTGCCTCCTGAGGTCTGTCAGAAGCTCGCTGTATCCGGTGGGTCGAGACAGGTGGCTGGACTCGTTCATGTGTTCAATCCTAGAGGCCAGGCCCAGAATAGGGCGGTGATGGTGCTGTGATGCTGAGGGGCACCGCAGATGGACGAACGGTGGCGAACTTTTCTAGCGCCCTGGTCAGGTCCGGCGCAACGGCCGCTTTTCGNATGTAGTGCTTCTCGGTGATGGCGCTGCCTGAGTGCCCAAGCTGGGCGGCAGCAGCCTTGGAACTGTATTCCCTGTCGATGATGGTGGCCACAGTCTTTCGGAAGACGTGCGGNGTGACCCATTCATAGCCTGAGCCCTCCCTGGCGTCTCTCCACTGGCGGCGGAAGTTGTTGGGGCTGCGCACCGTTCCGGCAGCCGAGGGAAANAGAAAGTCCTCGGGCCACGGGCTCCGGTCGGATCGCATGCGTTTGAGGGTCTCTACGACGAANGCGGGGAGTGCCACGGTGCGGTATCCGGCCGCTGTCTTGGTGTGGTCCTGCCGGAACAGCGGCTGCCCTTTGTATCGGGTCACGGTACCGCTGATGGTCAAAGATGGGTGCTCGGTATCCAGATCCACGTCTTCCCATCGCAAGGCCAGCACCTCGCCGATCCTGGCACCGGTGGACAGGAAGACGTCGACGGCTTCGAGCAGGTCGGTGGCCCGNGGACGGCCTTCGTGGTCGGGGCTGTCCTGCCAGGCTTTGACCCAGCTGCGCAGGCTTTGCACGTCCGCAATGCTGAGGGCACGGACGTTGCGTTGGGGCTGGCGGATGCCGGCAACTTCACGAATGGGGTTGCTGGGAATGGCGTCTTGGCGGACTGCCAGGCCGAGCATGCCGGCGAGGACCACTTTGGAGTGCCTGGCCGTGGCGGGGTGGTCCAGGGCCACCTTCTTCAGGAACTGATCCAACCGGCCCGTGCTCAGTTCACGCAGCCGCAGTCCGGACAAAGCAGGGCTGATGGTGCGCCGGTATGTGTCGCGGTAGCCTTCGATGGTTTGCCGGCTGGCGCGGCCGCTCGCCTCCATTTCCGCGAACCACAATTCACTGAGCGCATTGAGGCGTATGTCCCGTGAGACTCCCTCCGGGTTGCTGACGGTGCGCTCCTTGAGCCCCAGGATCAAGGTGCGCTCGGCACTGGAACCCGTGGGGCCGAAGGCCTGGACCGTTCGGGTGATGCCGTCGCTGTCCCTGTATCGGGCAGAGGCTCGCCAGCTGCTGGCAGTCAACTTTGTTCGGCTGACCTTGCCCCATGTTTCCAGGGGAGTGGGTGCCTAGCCATGGCACTCACGGAGGATCCGCCGTCGTGCATGTTGCATCAGTGTTCCTCCCTTGCGCTGAGCCAAGCATCGAGGTCTGCGCGGTTGATGCGCAAGTGTCGGCCGATCCTGTGGACGGTGGGGGCGACGTGCTTGAAGCGCCACTGGTAGAACGTGGCCGGTGGGATGCGCAGTTCTTCGCACACCTCCCGGGGCGTGAGCCATTCGTGATGGATGGCACTGAGAGGGATCTGGCTTTCAGACTGGTTGGACATTGCTTTCTCCTTTTCATTTTTGTGGACTATAAGCGCAGGCCGGGGTCCCGTAGTGCCAGGGCCGCGCGAGGTGGCTGAGAGTAGGCGGAGGGTCGGTGCTNNTGCACGGGTGGTGGTTGCCATGGAAGCTTCGATGGATTTCTCGATGCGGTGCCGGTGGCTGACCATCTGTTCGTCTTCCCAGTTGGGCTGTGGTCCGAGCGGCAGGAACTCATCCGTGACACCCCACCTGTCCCGGAAGACGGCGACGTCCTGCAGGACCCGCCGGGTGAGGTTTGGGTTGTTCGCAGCATCGAGCAGCTGGACGATTTCCCGTTTCCAAGGATGATCCAGGATCAGCGCCCGGGAGCCCACGACGGCGGAGCGACGCGCGAGTCTGCGCTCGACCTGGTGGAGCAGTGCAGCGACATCCTCGCGATCGCTGTGGACATGGACCAACCCAACAGTGTGGCGGTCTTTGCCCAGAGCCTGTGAAAGTCGGCTGTGGAGGATTGCCGCGTGATCCCTGACTGGGCCCGAGGGAGCGAGTGCGCCCAAGACGGTTTGTTCTGCCAGCTGCCTGTTGCTGCTGGACAGCCGCTTCCAGAGAGTCACCGCAGGACCCCAGGACGGCGATTTNTGCAGTTCGGCGATTTGATCGGGAGCGTGGCGGGCAAGGAATTTGGTGAGTTGGTCGCTGGCGGAAATTTGGGTCAGGTAGTCGTGTTCTGCAGCGAGTTGGTGGAGAGTGTCGTTGGTCTCGAGTAGGTGCTGCCTGGTTTCATGGGCGGTGCGTTCGGCACCTTGGGCTGCGAGAATTTGTCCCAGGATTTCTGGCCAGTGAGGGAGGGCGGTGGGGTCCAGTCTTTCTGTGTCGTCGGGCTGGGGTTCCACAACGTAGGCGGTGTTGGTGTCCCTGCCGCGGGTCATGCTGACGTAGAACAGCTCGCGGGTGAGCCTGCCTTCGCTGACCAGTGAGTGGCTCGAATCGACCGTTATGCCTTGGGCCCGGTGGGCGGTTGTGGCGTAGCCAAGCTCCGCGAAGCGAGATACGTAGCTGGCGTCCAGTCGCACGCGGGCACCGGTGTCCTGCCGCCTGAACCAAGCGCTGCCAGAACGGTCAGGTGGTTTGATCATCGTCAGCAGGGTGCCGTTGCGGATGTACTTGCCGGAGGTGTCGAGGATGCGGCGGTCATTGTGGCGGGCCAGGACGACGTCGCCCGCTCCAGCGTGTGAACCGTCGCTGAGTGCTGTAGAGCGGGACGGGTCAACGAGATTGGCTGAGATTCGGTCAGCTTGGGCCCGGCGGTTCAGGATATTGACGGTGTCGTTGTCCGGGGCGATGAGGATGGAGCTGAGACCGCTGCCGAGGTCCTGAGTCCATGCGGCGTAAGCGGCGTTCGCCATGTCTGGGTAGACGCCGGACTTGATCCGACCATGCCGCTGATACTGAGTGACGGCATCAAAGTCCCCGTTTCGCAGTTGCTGGGAGGCATCCCGCTCCCAGATGTGGCTGAAGCGGTGAATCGTGGTCAGCCGTGCGGCATGCCCGCTGCGGTCAAGCCAGCCGAGGATGCCGCCGGCATCTACGGAGTCCAGCTGGGCCGGATCGCCAACCAGAACTATCTTGGCACCGGCGGCTTGGGCTTGGTCGGTGAGGGCGGCGAGTTGGTACGTGGCCACCATGGAGGCTTCATCGACGATGACGAGCTGGTTGGCGCGGAACTGCCAGCGTTCTTGATCCGCAGCCAACGATGCCAAGTTTTTNATGACGCGCTCTTGCTTGTGCTGGGTACCGGGTGTCCTGTCTGAAGGCAGGCTGCGGAGCACATGTTCGCTGGCCAAGTAGCGCTCAGTTCGGGCAGCAGCGCCACCGCCTGCAGATTCGTGGAGCCACTTGGCCACGTTCTCGGCAGGCAATCCCAGCGCCGTGGTGAGCACGTCAGCGGAGACGGCCGACGGGGCCAGGGCCACCACGCTCCCTTGTCCATGGGCCTGTTGCCACGCAATCGCGAGGGCGCGCATAGTGCTCGTTTTGCCCGTCCCTGCCGGCCCGGTGATGGCGTCGAGGCGGTGGCGGCTCGTGAGCACTTGCAGGGCGGCGGCTTGTTGGTCGCCGTGGAGCGACTGGTCATGGGAGGCATTGAGGGCGTCGATGGCATTCCATGGATCCAGTCCCGGCCCGTCGGTGGACGTGTTGGCGGCCATGATGGCGTCCTCGTTGGCCAGAATCGTGGAGTCAGAGAAGGTCCGTCCCTCAGGCATAGCGAAGACGGTGCGGCGGTTGCTGGCAACATCGGGCCGGGCTCCTACGGGAGCCGTGTATCTGTACTCGTTCAGTGTGACGGAGCAGTCCTCGGCTGCAGTGGCGACATCATCGACCATGAGTGTCCTGTCCACAGAAGTGACCATACGAATTTCAGCACAGACTCGTTCTGCCTCGGCCAACAGGTTCCAACGAGTCCAGGTGGATCGCTTCTGGGCCACGATCTCCTGAACGAGTTGCCCTGCGGCGGATAGCCAGTCGGGCGTCAGCTCGACGCGCCCCAAAGGCTCCTTGCGTGAGCGGTGGACGGTTTCGGCCACGATTCGCTCTGGCGGCATTCCGTGGCGCTCGGCCCGGTCCCGCCACTGGCGCATGCGCTGGCTGAGCGGGGTGGGTTCGCTGGATTTGGGTGGACGGGTTGCCAGAGTTGCCTGCTGGCGAAGCTTGATGATGGTGGTTTCAGAGGGGCTNCGGCCGTGGTCTTGCACCCAGTTGGAGACCAGACGNGTCCTTTCCAGCTCAATGGATCGGGCCCGTGCTGAGAACTCCGCGATGAGGGCCGGATTGACGCCGGCCAGTTCCAGGACGAAATTGTGACTGGCAACAGCAGGGGCCCTCAGCTCAACAACCGTTCCCAGCTGGTGCTGGAGTTCGTCGAAGAGAAGCCCGTTGTAGTGCTCGCTGGCCGCCACGACCGACTGGTAGATGGTGCGCGCGTCGAGGGTCGTCCACGCCCCATCGGAGATCCGCTGGACCCGATTGGCGATGACCAGGTGGGTATGAAGTTGAGGGTCTCCAGCCCGGGACTCCCAGTGGTCGAACGCGGCGGCAACAGCGCCCCTCACCTGAACGTGGGCAACGCCGTTATGGCCGGCGCGGGTATGGATGGCATTTGCCTCCAACCACAGGAGCGTTTCCTGCACGGCACGGTGGTGGGCGGCCAGCACCCGGTCCTGAACGTCCCCGGACCCCATGGCCCAGAGGACCGAAACAGATTTTGGCACGCTGAATGTCAGGTCGAATCCGGCGACGGGTGCCCGAACGGTTGTGGCCGCNGGCTGGCTGGCCGACGGGTGGACGGCGGTGCGGTGACCGTGCGGTCTCCCGAGCGGTTCCCCGCTCACCGGGTTGGTGGCTTGCTCGAAGACTGACTTGGCGGCAGCGTCGGTGACGATGGAGCCGGGCAGGAGACCCACTCCTTCTAGTCCCGCTCCCAGCCATGTGCCNGCGGGGTTGCCTGACTTAGTGTAGTAATCGGTCAGGTCCTTGACGTCCACGTCGCCGTGGGCCGTGGTCTTGAGCAGGTACTTCACTCCGGCATCGGCTGAGAGCCGGGCGATGGACATCGTCAGGGGCCCACCGCCCAGGGCGGGGAGTGGAGTGTTTGGAGAGCCGCGATGACCTTTGCGAGTCTCCGCTGCCGCGTGCTTTGTCATACCTGTCCATGGTGAATGGCGGCGAGAACTACATGACCAAACACGGACTTTTTGAGACTCTGGCAGTCACCGCTTAGATGCAAGACGTGTGAGGCTCTTGAGGTCATGGAATTGCAGGCGGATCTCTTGGCGGTGGCTTCATATTAGGTGGCCGGAATGGTGTGGAGCTGCTGGCGTTTGTATGGGCATGGCAGGGCTGCCAAAGCATCTGACGTGAATTATCGGCGAATGGTTGGTGTCGAAAATGGCGACAAGTGAGTTCCGGGCGGCGCGTCGGCGGCGTTGCCAGGCCAGCCCCTATCGACGGCTTCGGTTAGGAAACGGTCCCCAAAGTACGTCGTGGATCGGGTGCGGGATGATGTCTTCGACCGTTTAGGGTGTACGGTGAACTGTCCGGTGATGGGGCCCTATACGGTACACAATTGGAAGGCCCAGATTTGGCAAAAGCTTGCCCAGCATTTTTCCTATCCACGGAACCTCGCAAGACGGGTTAGGGCCTCTGAGTCCTCGCAGTAATTGTGGTCTCGCATCGAGCTGGGGCGCACGGAGTCGAGTACTGGTCCTGGGCGGCCCAACTCTTGCGCAGAGTTTGGGCTGAGCGGCCTACAGCTGGTCCTGTTCGGGGCTTCCGCGACTCCCGGCGAAATCGACACGGAAACGACACGCTTTGGACCAAAACGTGTCGACCTTCGATGCTGTCCACTAGCTGTCGAAACCACTGTTTTACCGCGGAATCTAGGGTTTTAAGCAACGTCAAAAGACGTTAAAACACCACAATCTGAAGAAGAGGTCAGGAGTTCGAATCTCCTTAGCTCCACTGCAATACCCTCTGAGCTGCGGAAACGTTTGTTTGGAGGGTTTTGTTTGCCCAGAAACGGCTCAACCGAAAATTGTCAAGCTGTGTGGAGTCACTATGCGCTTATTCTGGCTGGTTTTGTTTCGGGCAGGTTGATGCCGACATGGTCGGCCGGGGTTGGTGTGGTGGGTCGCTGGCGGAATCTTCCGGGGTTCTTGTCGTAGTAGTGCTGAAGCGCGTGGTCGCGTGTTTTCCAGACATCCTTCCAAGAGCCGTCGTGGACTTGTGAAGGCGAGAAGAGTGCGATGCCGGAGTGCTTATGTTTGGTGTTGTACCAAGGCACGTAGTCGTCGATGTAGGTTCGGGCGGTCTCGACGGTCTTGAAGATGCGCGGGTAGCCTGGTCGGTATTTCATGGTCCGAAACCCGGACTCACTGAATGGGTTGTCGTTGCTCACGTAGGGCCGGTTGTGGGATAGCTCCACTCCGTGGGCGGTGAGGGCCTCGCGGAGCAGATGGGACTTCATGGCCGGCCCGGAGTCCGCGTGCACCACTTGGGGTGCGCCGTACCGGGCGATGGCTATTTCGAACATCTCCACTGCCAGGTGGTCGGCTTCACGTTCTTCCACCCGCCACCCGACGATCTGGCGGGAGAAGATGTCCATCACAGAGTAGACCTTGAAGACTATTTTCCGCCACGGAGAGTAAACATCGGTGATGTCCCAGCTCCATACCTGGCATGGGCCGGTGGCCTTCACCACCGGTTTTCCCGCCGGNACCCGCTTATTCTCGCGTTTAGTNGGGAATCGTGGGCGCAGCAGCTGGTCCTCGATCTCCGCCGCGATGCGCCACCAGGTGCGTCGGGAAGCGAGCATGACCCCGGCATCCCACGCCGTGGCGAAGGAGTGATCCACGGAGACCTGCTGGGCCCATCCCAGCATGATGTACTCCACGATCCGGTCACGGTCCTCGGGGCTGATGCGGCACTCGTACGCCCGCTCCGCTTGGTGGAGGGGATCCGGACCCTCACGGGGTGCCTGGCGGTAATGCCACGTCGAGCGCGATACACCCGCCAGTTCAAGCGCCTGCCGCTGAGAACTCATGATTCTCTTCAGGGCCATGACGAGGACGTTCTCTGCGTCTATGAACCGTTCCGATCGTTCGTCGGGGTTGTATCGGGCCCTGGCACGCTCAACTCGTGCAAGAGCCCTATAGCTTTTCCCAAGGCTGAATTCGTACCTTCAAGCTCCGCAATACGCTTCTTGAGCTTCTCAACTTCGGACTGGTGTTTGGCGATCTCCTTGGCACGCGCTTTNTCAAGCGCGGACCGTTCGCCAGATGTGCGGGCCATNACCCCATGATCCCTTGGAATCAGATTCCGGTCGAGGTCGCCCTCGAATACCAGCTTCCGCCACCGCCGCAACGTACCATCAGGCACCTGCCGGGCGGCAAGCCACGCAGTCTTTGTCCCGTGCGGCTGCAGATAGTACTCGTGCATGAACTCACGAATCTCCTCACGGGTATACCCCTGGATCCCAATTGTCATGGCTGTCTCCTTCAATCAATGATGAAAGAACCGAGTGGCTCACAACCAGCTTGACGTAGAGGGAACGACACGGAAACGACACGCTTTGAGTCAAATGCGAGCTGCGATTTGACCCCATTTACACCACCGGGCTCGTAGTGGAATCCATCGACCTGGTGGTTCCATCGCGCTCATATTCTACGACAGATAACTTTGCGTGTAGTAGAATATAGGCAAAGAAAGGTGCTTGGTGCGCTACGAAGAACTCAAGGTGGGCCCGTTTACGGTCGCGGAAGCCCGGAAAAGCGGGCTTTCATCACGAACCCTGTACCGGCTACGTGATGCGNGGAAGATAGAACAGATCGGACCGGGGCTGTACCGGGACATTGACTCCCCAGCTACGGACCTGGATCTGCTGGAAATCGCCTACAAGGCACCGAAAGGTACCATTTGTCTCTCGAGTGCCTTGGCTCGGCACGACCTCATTGACATGATTCCGGGCAAGATCGACATGGCCCTCCCTCGTGGACGTACAGGTCCTACTACGCTTGCGCCGGTCAGCTGGCATTACTTCAATGCCGCCACTTTCGATGTGGAGCGCACATCTATCGAGATCCCGGGCGAAAAGCTGCCTATCGGTATTTACTCAGCTGAGCGATCGATTGTTGATGTCTTCAGGCTGCGCGGGACCGAAGGGGCTGAAATTGGTGTTGAAGCCTTGAAGAATTGGCTGCGACGACGCGGATCACGTCCTGCGCAGTTGTTGTCAATAGCCAAACAACTGCCCCGCGCCACCGGACCGATCAGAAATGCACTGGAGATACTTGCATGAGCGCCGAGAAGACCTACCAACAACTCATCAGGCTCGGGAGGGAACGGCGGCGCCCCGGAGATGAAATGATCACACTCTATGGCCTGGAGCGTGTGTTGAGTAGGCTTGCACAAACCCGATTTGTCAACGACTTTTCCCTCAAGGGTGGTGTCCTCCTGGCAGCTTTCAGCATGAGGAGGCCCACGCGGGACATTGACATGCAGGCCCTGGAGTTCACCTTGGACGAGGCCCACTTGAGAGATGTGCTCCAAACGATCTGTGATGTTGAGGCCGACGATGGGCTCACCTTCAACCTTGATGACGTACGGATCGAGGAGATTCGTGATGAGGAGGAGTACAGGGGCCTGCGGGTGCATATGCCCGCTTTACTTCACCGTGCTCGTCTGATGATCAAGCTGGATGTAAGTACAGGGGATCCCATCTGGCCGGCTCCAAAGCCAGTCACTTTGCCAGGGATTCTCGGAGAGGACGTTCATCTCATGGGCAATCCTCTGGAGACGGTCATCGCTGAAAAGTCGNTCACGATTTTGCAGCGAGGGTCCACAAGTACCAGATGGCGGGACTACATGGATATTCGTTCAATCGCCCGAGCCTATGCCTTCACATCAGGGGAACTTCGGATCGCAGCAAGAGCTGTTGGGGACTTCCGTGGAGTCGAACTGGAGTCCATAAGCCCCTACCTTGCGGACTACGACGATGCAGCCCAAGGCAAATGGGTGGCTTGGCGCAGAAAGGGCCAGCTGGAAGAGCTTTGTCTGCCTACCCTTGGCGGGCAGCTTGCTGAGATTGTGGCTTTCATTGATCCTGTGCTGGTTGGAACCCTTGCTGATGACACCACATGGAATCCGTATTCCTACTCTTGGGGATCGGCCAATAGCGCAGAACTGGGCGGGACTCAGTAGTTCCCCATAGCAAAATCTCTAGAGACTTAGGCCAGTGCTCGACGGCGGCAAGGCAGCTGGGCCCAAAGGCTTCGGTTGTGGGCGAGCGGTTGCGAACTTTTCAAGCGCCTTCGTCAGGTCCGGGGCCACAGCCGCCTTTTCGATGTAGTGCTTCTCCGTGATGGCGCTGCCGGAGTGCCCAAGCTGGGCGGCAGCAGCCTTGGAACTGTATTCCCTGTCGATGATGGTGGCCACCGTCTTGCGGAAGACGTGCGGGGTGACCCATTCGTAGCCTGAGCCCTCCCTGGCGTTTCTCCACTGGCGGCGGAAGTTGTTGGGACTGCGCACCGTGCCGGCAGCCGAGGGGAAAAGAAAGTCCACGGGCCACGGGCTCCGGTCGGATCGCATGTGTTTAAGGGTCTCCACTACGAAGCGGGGNAGTGCCACGGTGCGGTATCCNGAGCGCTGTCTTGGTGTGGTCCTGCCGGAGCAGCGGCTGCCCTTGTAGCGGGTTGCGGTCCCGCTGATGATCAAGGGTGGGTGCTCTGTATCCAGATCCACATATTCCCATCGCCAGGCCATCACCTCGCCGATCCTGGCACCAGTGGACAGGAAAACGTCGACGGCTTCGATAAAGTCGGCGGCCCGGGGNNCTTCGTGGTCAGGGCTGTTCTGCCAAGCTTTGACCCAGCTGCGTAGGCTCTGCACGTCGGCGATGCTGAGGGCCCGGACATTGCGTTTAGCAACCTCGCGAGCCATCTTCGACCAAGACGCTTTTCAGGTGAGAAGTTTACGCAGTCCAATGCCGTAGCCCACTCGTGCAACAACAGTTCCNAGTGGTCTGAGCCAGCGTGGCAGCCACGCCGGCCGGAGGCTCTGGCGCCAGAGGACCACGACCTCGGAGCCATGTTGCTCGATGCTGGCCTCGACTTCGCCTGCTACGGGACCAAATTTCGACACTTTTAGACGTCCCGGATTTCCCTCACTAGGTGCTTCAGCTCGGCGTACCAGCATGCGGTCTGCTATTTTCACTGGCCCCAGCGACGTGAGTCCGACAAATTCCAGGCCATCGCGCATATGGCTTCGTGCTGGAGTCACTATGGTGAGNGGAATGGCTCTGGTGTGGCTATCCAGATCGGTCAGCTTATCCCATATGTCCTTTGCGTCGCCGATACACCGAATCCGAAGGGTGAACGTATCGTTGAAGGAATCACGCGTATTGACCAGTCCGCATGTATTGCCAAGTGCGTGTGCGGCTGCAACCCCGCTGGCCAATGCGCCCTGAATCGAGGATTCCGCAGTGTCACCAGCAATTATCACTCCAGCGATCCCACTAGCTAGNGGATGTTGCCCGGGCTCGATGGAGGGCAATGCATCAGGAATGTCGTGGCGCACCAGCAATCTCCAGTCGGGATCATGAACCCCNATGATGCTGGCGGCTTGGGCCATAGCTTCGCTGTCATCTAAATCGTGCGCACCTACGATAGTTGCTTGGATTAGATGACGTCCGGCAGGGGCGTACGACGGGCACGCATTGGAGATCACCGACGTGTGGATCAGCTGGGAATCTTCTCGAACATCAAGGTAGAGGAAAGGCAACTTACTGGGACGGTCAAGAGCATCGAACCACCACGTGGTCAGAGAATTCATGGTTGGCTCTGGCTGTCCAGTGAGCCGGGCACTAACCCGGGGACCGGTGGCCACCACCACCCGGTCCGCTATCAGCTCTTCGCCGGAGGCACAGACTACTCTCACTTGGCCGTTGTGGCTGATGAGGGATTCTACGGTCGTTGAGAATCGGATGTGTTCCAAGACCGGCTCGGCCAACTGATGTGCCACTGCCGACATTCCTTGCGCTGGCAACGACGGGACTCCCTTGGCGAAATACCAGGCCAGTGTTCGAGCCGAGGACGCCACGGTTTTNAGATCCCGGTCTGCCACCACACCCGAAAAGAATTTTTCGATGACCTTGCGTAAGGGCGCAGAGAAACCAGCGTCGTCGATGGCTTGGTGCAGTGTCAGCGATTCGCTGCTTGCAAGGCGGGTCCAGCGCAGTAACGCAGAAACGTCGCATAGCTTGAGCGTACCGCCGAACAACCCTCTCAGGTAGGCGGGGTGCCGGAACGGATCCGCCAATATCTGAAGGCCAGAGCCATCCCGAACCGCCACACCGTACCCTAATGCATGGAGATCCAGGTCATTGAGGTTCAGAGCCCGCCGAGCGTCCGGGTAGCCTGGATTTATAAGCTGAAACCCTCTGTCGCACCGAAATCCATCAACCAGCTCGGTATCGACGCGGCCACCAACTCTTTGTGATGCTTCCAAGACTGTGACGTCGTGCCCTTGTTCGGATGCCAGGCCTGCAGCGCGCAGTCCCGATAGCCCTGCACCAATCACAATTACTTTCACGGAAATTTCCTTCTTCGGTCAGGAATCATCCTGTTATTTCGTGCCGTTACCAGAGCTTAGCCTCGATCCGCCAATGAAAGTCTGTGAACGGCCGGTCTTTTCTGCCACGATATGGTTCTTCCGGGGAAAATTACCCTGACCTTAGACCAATTTTTCCGAGAACAACAAGAACAAAAGGATACTTCGCAGATGCAATTTTTTCACCGTTTATCCTCGGCGCCTATTTCCTGCGATCACCCGAACCTCTTCTCCTCCGTCGGGCTGCTACCGGTCATGATTTTGGCTCGCAAAGCCGGGCTGCAAGACCTTGTTGATGAGTGCGTGAAGATCCCCACCGGCAATGGAGCTAACCGNGGGTTGAAGACTGCTGCCTTGGCCGCGGGAATGGTACCCGGAGCTGATTCCATCGACAACATAGCGCTGCTGCGGCATGGGGCGCAGAANAAGGTTTTCACGGTGATCTGTGCACCCTGATCCCTAACTTCGTTCCTGCGGTCCTTCACCGAGGATCAGTGCGTGATCGTCGACGCTGCCGAAACCATTAACGAGGTTCGCGGCTATCAAAAGCAGGATTCTGGATTTGGATATGTCGGCGTCCTTCGTGGTTCGATCACTGGCCGACGGCTCAAAATTCTACGCCAACGAATTGCCAGTTTGGTCTGGGCACACCAGGCGTATTACAGCTACTCGGTGGCCTCCGACGGCGAGTAGATTTCTTATTCTGTAGTTCTCGAAGTTGTGGAATCCGCGGGCCATTCTGTGGGTGGTTTCGATGCCTCCATTNNTTGTCCGCCAAGAGACGCCGAGAAGGTGGGCCAGGGCAGAGACCGGCGTGTCGTAGCACTCCAGGGCGTCGGTGGCACAACGGACGGCGCGGTTGGTAAGGATAGCCCGTGTCCCGGCCAAAGGNTGCTGTTCGCTGAAGAACGGTGAAGGGCCGTGCTCATCGTGGTGCCGCCATATTCGCTTGGCCCAGATCAGCCTGACGGGCCTACCGAAACAGGGGATGTCGTTCAGCCGGATCCGGCGCCAGCCATGGCCAACAACAACTTCCCCACGGGCAGGGCAACCGGCCAGTGTTTGGTCCGTTTCAACATCGATGATCAGGCCCGTGGGAGTCTGGGAGACAGCGGTGATGGGAGAGCTAGGAACACCGAGCAGGGTAGCGGAGATGGCACACCATTCGCCGTCACCGCAGACAAGATCCACCGGCAGCGATGCCGGGGCTTCTCCACGCCTCAATAACGAAACCGCCCCAACCGCCGAAGCCAAACGGCCATCTGAAGCGTCCCGGAAAGCACGACGCCGTTTTATTGGCCGCGCAGTTGCACTCCACCCCAACAAGTCCAGCCGTGCGGCGCAACACTTCAGGAAAAGCTCTCGGCATATCAAACATCCGTCCGCCTGCGATTCAGGAACTCACAAGTCAGCTGAACCATGGCAGGTCCACCTTTTCATCCCTAACATCCATGGAGCGCTCCAGGGGATTTCACGTCTGTCTGCTCCGTAGATGAGTGGCCGTCCAGTTCGAGCCCAAAGCGGTGCGCAGACTTACACCAGTAATCTGCACTCCCTAGCGGCATTACGCCTGACAAAGGAGTGACCTTAGCCTCTAACCGCGGGTCACCGGTTGTGAAAGTCTGGCAGCCTACGGAGGGGAGTGTTGATATGACGGTCAATCCAATGGGCGACGGCGGTTCGCCCGGCCCAAGCACTGGTCGCAGGGGCGTGGCGGGCGCAGTTGTCGCCTTGGTGCTGGGCGTCCTGTTCGCCTTGGTGGGTGTGGGCGGGATTATTGGCGGTGTTGCCTCGGCTGCCGTCCTGTCGCAGGAGGGCTCAGACGGCTATCTCAACTCGCCGGTGCGTGAATTATCCGCACCCTCCTATGCGCTCACCACGCCGCCGGCACGGGTAGGGGTTGACCAGCTTCCCTTCGATCTGGGTAGCCTCCGCATCGCTGCCGCGTCAACGGCACCCGGCGGTAAGATCTTCATAGGCATTGGGGCCAAGTCCGACGTCGACCGTTATCTCTTAGGCACCCACACCACCGAAATCACGCGCGTGGAAGCGATGCCCTTCCGGGTCGGGTACAGGGACGTGCCAGGACAAACCGTGCCCAGCCCGCCTTCCGGGCAAAGCTTCTGGGCCGTCTCCTCGTCCGGGTCGGGCATACAGCATGTCACCATGGACCTGCGCAGTGGTGACTGGGTCTTGGTGATCATGAACGCCGACGCCGGTACCGGGGTCACAGCCAACGTCCAGGCCGCGGTCCGTTCCACACTGTTCGGAGCACTCGGCCCCGGCTTGTGGATCGGCGGAATTGCCATCCTGGTCATCGGCGCTGGACTGATTGCCTTGGGTGCCATTCTCCTCGGCAGGCGTTCTTCGAGCCTTGACGCTCGCCGCTCAGGCCAATCCGCATACCCCAACCACGTTGTCGACCAGGTCAAGCTGTCGGCGGGGAGGCAGTACCCTGCACGGCTGTCCGGGCACCTGGACCCTGCCGTGTCGCGCGGGCTGTGGCTGGTCAAATGGCTACTGGCCATACCTCATTTCATCATCTTGTTCTTCCTGTGGATCGCCGTTGTCATCACCACGATCATCTCCGGATTCGCCATCCTGTTTACCGGCCGCTACCCGCGCCCGCTCTTCGACTTCGCCGTCGGCGTGTTGCGCTGGAACTGGCGAGTGACGTTCTACGCATACTCGGCGCTGGCCACCGACAAATACCCACCCTTCACCCTGGACTCCACCGACTACCCTGCCGACTTCGCCGTAGATTACCCGGACAGGCTCTCCCACGGGCTTGTTCTGGTCAAANGCTGGCTGCTGGCCATTCCCCACCTGATGATCGTCGCTGTGTTCACCGGTGCCGCATGGTCATCGTGGGACAGCACCGAGAATTGGTCATCGGACTCCGAGCGCAGTGCCGGTTTGTCCCTGCTGGGCCTCTTGGTTCTCATAGCCGCCATCATGCTCCTGTTCACCGGCCGGTACCCGCGTTCCGTCTTCTNNGACCTGATTATGGGGATCAACCGGTGGATCTATCGCGTCGCCACCTACACCCTGCTGCTGCGGGATGACTACCCGCCTTTCAGGCTGGATCAGGGACCAGATGACCCTGCCCCAGCAAGGGTTCCCGAAGACATAACTTCGCTTCCACCTAGTGACGCCCCCAGCCGCCTCTGCACTAGCGGGCCCACAAAGCTGTTCCACCGGACAAGCCGTCCGGTGGAACAGGACTCCATCAGGAGCCTTACACGCCAGTCCTATGTGCAAGGATGGCAGCACTATGGCCTGGAAGTTCAAGCAAGGCCGGAACCTCGTCTGAAACCACACAGGCACCGTCGTCAGTGACCAGCAGCGGAACAGTTCCCTGGACAGGCACCCGCACCTGCTGAGCAGAGAAGTTCAGCGCCACGTCAATCCCGCCCCTGTGAAACACCAGCCACCGAGATTCTTCATCGAAGTCCACAGTGGTACTTGCAAACCCGGGTTCGCTGAGCTCAGGGGTGGCCAGACGCAGGGCTATCAGCCGCCGGTACAAATCCAGCAGCTGGGCGTGATCCCCGCCAGAAGCTTCGGCCCAGTTGAGTTTGGAGCGGAGGAACGTCTGGGGNTCCTGCGGGTTGGGCACCAACGCAGGATCCCAGCCCATGCGTTCGAATTCCTTGATGCGTCCTGCAGCTGTTGCTTGTGCCAGTTCGGGTTCTGGGTGGGAGGTGAAGAACTGCCACGGCGTGCTGGCCCCGTACTCCTCGCCCATGAACAACATGGGCGTGAAGGGNGAGGCCAAGGTGGCCACTGCAGCCACGGCAAGCTGGCCGTATCCCAGCGTCTGGGAGAGCCTGTCACCGGCGGCGCGGTTGCCAATCTGGTCGTGGTTCTGGCTGCACACCACCAGTGCGGAGGGATGCACCTCGGCAGGGTTGATGTCCCTGCCGTGGTGGCGGCCGCGGAAGCTGGAGTATGAGCCATTGTGGAAAAAGCCCCTTTCCAGCACCTTCGCCAGCGCCCCGACGGAATCAAAGTCGGCGTAATAGCCTTCCGTTTCGCCGCTGACATTGACATGCAGGGCGTGGTGGAAGTCGTCGCTCCACTGCGCTCGCAGACCAAGGCCGTTCTGCTCCCGCGGATACAGCAAACGCGGATCATTGAGATCCGATTCCGCGATCATGGCCACCGGACGCCCCGCCTCGGCGGTGACGGCATCGGCCAGTTCACCCAACTCCTCGAGCAACGTCCGCGCCCGCTCGTCCTTCAGCGCGTGCACGGCGTCGAGCCGCAAACCGTCCACATGGTAGTCCCGCAGCCACATGGCGGCGTTCTCCAAGATGTAGCGCCGGACGGGGTCCGACCCTGGCCCGTCAAGGTTGACTGAATCCCCACGTGTTGCCCGCCCCTCCGTGAGGTACGGGCCAAAGCGCGGCAGGTAGTTGCCGCTGGGACCCAGGTGGTTGTAAACCACGTCCTGGATGACACCAATGCCGGCCCGGTGCGCGGCGTCAACAAAACGTTGGTAGGCCCTCGGACCGCCGTAGCCCTCGTGGACCGCATACCAAAGTACGCCGTCGTACCCNCAGTTGTGTGTGCCGTTGAACCCATTGACAGGCAGCAGCTCAATGAAGTCGATGCCCAGTTCCGCCAGATAATCCAGCTTCCTNGCGGCCGCATCCAAGGTGCCCTCAGGCGTGAACGTGCCCACGTGAAGCTCATAAATGACGGCACCGGTCAGCTCACGCCCCTGCCACGCCTGGTCACCCCAAGCATGCTCGGACGGGTCAAANGTGCGCGAAAGCGAATGCACACCGTTAGGCTGACGGCGGGACCGCGGATCCGGCACGGCTTCGGCTTCCGCGCCAAGGCGGTAGCCGTACTCAACCTCCCGTCCNGCCGGGGCGTCAGCGGCCGTCCACCAGCCTTCATGCCCGGGCGCCTCATGGGAGCGGCGGGTCATCGCGTAGTCGCGCTCCCCGGCCAGCAGCGTCACGGACTCCACATTGGGAGCCCACACGTCAAAGCGTCCGCTGCCTTGTCCCTGGAACGTCATCACAGTCTTCCTTCCTTTGTGGGCGGGCTAGGCCCATACCGGCACCAAGAGCGCAACCGGGTAGCTGTGCAGGATCTCCCCGACAAGAACATCACCTTGGCTGAAGCTGCGCCCTGTCAGCTCGTCGCTCATATCACCGTCCAGCCGCAGCAGCGTTTGCTTCCAGCCGCCCTTGCGTTCCAGCCCGCGGGGCAGCCTGGTGGCCAGCGTCAAGGCACCTTCACCAACCCGGTCGGCACGGCTGAAGGCCAGCAGATGATCCGCCGCCGTCCCTTCGGCCTGCACGGGAGCGTATCCGCTGAACAGTTCCGCCCGGTCACGACGCAGGCGCAGCGCACGCGAAGTCACCAGCAGTTTTGTTTCTTCTGCCAAGTACGACGCCGGGAGCTCACCTTGGTCGAGCTTCTTCAGTGCCTGCCTACGTGCGTTGAAATCGACGGGCCGGCGATTGTCCGGATCCGTTAGNGAGCGGTCCCAGAATTCTGTGCCCTGGTACACGTCGGGAACNCCTGGCATGGTCAGTTGCACCAGTTTTGCGGACAATGCGTTGGAGGCGCCATAGGGTTCCAGTTTCTCAACTAGTGAGTCGAGCTCCCGGCGCATCTCTGGGTTGTCGAATGCCGCATCGACCACCTTTGCCAGCTGTTTNTCGTAGTTCTCATTGGGATCAGCCCAATTGGTCCAGGTTCCTGCCTCGCGGGCGGCTTTNTGGGCGAACCCGTGGAGCCTGTCCCGCTCCGCCGGCCAGACNCCTGCAATGGCCTGCCACAGCAGGTTGGCCAGCGGCCCGTCAGGCAGCCGGGCAAGTTCCTGCGCACGGTCAAGGAACTGAGCCCAGTTAGGTNNGAGCTCAGCCAGCGCCGAGATCCGCGCCCGCGTATCCTCGCTGCGTTTCGTGTCATGGGTGCTCAGCGTTATCATGGACAGTGGAATCTGCTCCAGCCGGCTGCGCATCCGGTCATGAAATTCCTCCGGGGTAATGGCGAATTCCGTGGGNTCGGCACCCACTTCAGTCAACGTACCCAGCCGCGTGTGACGGAAGAAGGCGGTGTCCTCCACCCCNTTGGCCATGACCATACCGGAAGTCTGTTGGAAGCGCCGGCCCAGCTCGGTCTCCTCGCCTGGCCCCGTTTTGAGCAGCAGCGGCAANAGCAGATCCACGGCTTCCTGCAGTTCCGGCCGCCGGCTGCTGGCAAGCTCGCACGCTGTACGTAGAATGTCCGCGCCTTCCGGCAGGTACGTGCGGTATACCGGGAACGCGGTGATGATCTCCGACAGTGCATCGGCAAGCTGCTCCACGTCCAGCGGTGCGGTCGCAGGCACCAGCCGAGCCAGCCGCAGCATCTCCGCATGGAGGATACCGTCCGTGATGCGGCGCTTGGTGCTGTGCATCATCGCCTCGTAGTCGGAAGGCCTGCCGCCGCGCCACGTGGTGTCGATGGCGTCGAGACCGGGCTCGCCGGCGTCGTCAATGAAGATCCGGTCAATGTCCGCCAGTGCGTCGTAGCCGGTGGTGCCTTCACAGTCGAAGCTGGCAGGGAGGGATTCCCCGGGCTCAAGTATTTTNTCCACCAGCACATACTTGCCGCCGATGGCTTCGCGCAGTTGATGCAGGTAGCCTTCGGGGTCAGCAAGACCGTCGGGGTGGTCAATGCGCAGGCCGTCAACCAGACCCTCTTGGAACCAGCGGAGGATCTCCTGGTGCGTTTGTGCAAAGATGTGCGGGATTTCCACGCGGACTCCGGCCAGTGAGCTGACGGCGAAGAACCTGCGGTAGTTCAGGTCAGTGTCGGCCCGGCGCCAATCCATGAGCTCATAGTGCTGGCGGGCATGGACGTCGGCGGGCGCATCCTCGGGNGAGAACGTGCCAGCGGCTAGTGGAAAGCGGTGCTCGTAGTAGCAAAGCTCGCCATCCTTGATTTCCAAGATATTGATGTCTTCGTCATCCGCCAGGACAGGGATCCTGATGCGCCCGTTGCCCGCAGCCCAATCGACGTCGAACGCTTCGGCCCAAGGAGATTCCGGGCCCTCCTTCAAGAGAGACCACCACCACGGGTTCTGGTGCGGNGTGGCCACGCCCATGTGGTTGGGCACAATGTCCACCAACACGCCCAGGCCAGCCTCCCGTGCTGCGCGAGACAATGCCAGCAACCCTTCGGGGCCTCCGCGTTTGGGATCCACCGTGCTGGGATCAGTGACGTCGTAGCCGTGGGTGGAGCCCTTCTCAGCCGTCAAGATGGGAGAGAGGTAGACCCAGTCCGCTCCCAATTCCTTCAGATACGGCACAGTCCGGGCCGCGTCCTGCAGCGTGAAATCGGCGTTGAGCTGCAGGCGGTAGGTGGACAAGGGCGCTTTCACGCTGAAGCTCCGTCCGCCGCAGCCGCGGAGGAGGGCTCCTCAGCCTTGGACTCTTGTGGTTCCTGCGCTTCAGGTTCAGCCTTGGGTTCCTCCTCAGCTGCCATTGCGGCCAGGGAGGCCTCGGCGGAGTGGCCGACGACTTTCGCAGGGCCGGAGTAGGCACGCAGTACTGCCATGGACTTTGCCGAGAGCTCCAGTACGGTTTCGGCTTGGACAGGTTCCCGCATGCCACTGCTGGAGGTATCGACCAAAATTTCCCAGAAGGGTGCGTGTTCCTTCGATGGAAGCTGGAAGTTGACGGCCTCAGGGTTGGCGTTAAANATCAACAAGAAGTTCTTGTCGGTGATGTGACGCCCACGCCGGTCCTTCTCCCGGATGCCGTCCCCGTTCAAGAAAACACCGATGCACCGGCCAAATCCGCTGTCCCAATCCTCAGGCAGCATGTCAGCGCCGTCCGCCCTAAACCAGATGATGTCCGGGAGCGCACTGTCCTCNCCGCGGAGCACCGGCCTGCCCTCGAAGAAGCGGCTACGCTGGAAGATGGGATGTTCGGCACGAATTTTGCTCACCATCGCGGTGAACTCCACGAGGGGTTGATCCACGGCATCCCAGTGCACCCAGCTGATCTCTGAATCCTGACAATAGGTGTTGTTATTGCCTTGCTGGGTTCGGCCAAGCTCGTCCCCGTGCAGGAGCATCGGAACGCCTTGGGACAGCAGCAGCGTTGCGACGATGTTGCGCTGCTGGCGGGCACGCAGCGTCAGCACTGTTTCGTCATCCGTGGGCCCTTCCGCACCGCAGTTCCACGAGCGGTTGTGAGACTCGCCGTCGTTATTGTCTTCACCGTTGGCCTCATTGCGTTTCTCATTGTAGGAAACCAAATCGCGCAGTGTGAAGCCGTCATGAGCGGTGACGAAGTTAATTGAGGCCACCGGGCGCCGCCCGGAATTCGCGTAGAGATCTGCTGAACCAGTCAGCCGTGATGCGAACTCGCCAAGAGTTGACGGCTCNCCTCGCCAGAAATCACGCACGGTGTCACGATATTTACCGTTCCATTCAGTCCACTGTGGCGGGAAGTTGCCCACCTGGTAACCGCCAGGGCCAACATCCCAAGGTTCGGCGATAAGTTTCACTTGGGAGATGACTGGATCCTGCTGGATGAGTTCAAANAACGTGGAGAGTTTGTCCACGGCATAAAATTCGCGGGCCAAAGTGGAAGCCAGATCAAACCGGAAACCGTCAACATGCATCTCCGTCACCCAGTAGCGTAGCGAATCCATGATCAGTTGCAAAGAATTGGGATGGCGAACATTTAGCGAGTTTCCAGTGCCGGTGTAATCCATGTAGTACTGCCGGTCGTCTTCGACCAAGCGGTAGTAGGCGTCGTTGTCGATGCCTTTGAAGGAGAGTGTGGGGCCCAGATGGTTGCCCTCCGCAGTGTGGTTGTAGACCACATCAAGGATGACTTCAATGCCTGACCTGTGGAGATCGCGGACCATTGCCTTGAATTCTTGAACCTGGTTTCCCTGGTCACCTGTGGAACTGTAGGTGTTCTGCGGAGCGAAGAAGCCAATGGTGTTGTAACCCCAGTAGTTGCTCAGCCCCTTTTCCATCAGGGTCCCGTCATTGACGAACTGATGCACAGGCATCAGCTCAACAGCTGTAATGCCGAGTTTNTTGAAATGTTCAATCATCACCGGATGTGACACACCGGAATAGGTGCCGCGTTGATCCACCGGGATTTCTTCGTGAAGCTGGGTCAGTCCCTTGACGTGGGCTTCGTAAATAACTGACTCGTGGTAGGGGATGCGCAGCTGGCGGTCCCCGTCCCAATCGAAGAACGGATTGATGACCACGCTGTACATCGTGTGCGGNGCAGAGTCCTCCTCCTGCCGAGCTTCCGGGTTCTCAAACTGATAAGAAAANAGGGCCGGATCCCAGTCAATTTGTCCGTGAATGGATTTCGCATAGGGATCCAGAAGGAGTTTGTTGTCGTCGAAGCGCAGACCGTTTTCGGGNTCGTGCGGCCCATGAACGCGGTAGCCGTATTGCTGGCCGGGTTGGACCTCTGGAAGGTAGCAATGCCAAACGTGGCCGTCAACCTCCTCGACATCGATCCGAGTTTCCGTCAGGTCGTCGGCCAAGAGACAGAGCACCACCTTTTCGGCGTGCTCACTGAACAGGGAGAAATTGGTGCCGGTGCCATCAAACGTGGCTCCCAACGGGTATGCGTTTCCGGGCCAGACTTCCAAATTTCCTCCAGAGCAGAGTTCATCAATGAGATATGCACCTTACTAGTGCAGCTTATGCACTACAAAGTACAGGACCCAAACTAGGTGCTCCCTGAGTTTCAGCGCTCCAGCCTCCTGATGCCAGCGCACGGTTTACTGCAAAACGGTACTAGATCCGCCGCTGCATCGCGCTGAGTCCGCACGATTCCGGAGCCACAGATTTAGTGCAGCTGTTTTACAAGGAGGCCATTGGATTATGACGAAAGAAGAAGCAACTGTTTGGCACTAAGAATCCCTAATGAGTTTGGCTGTAGAAAATTTTTGCCTCTATTTCCACTGCACCAAGGCGCGATCCGGAAGTCACTATTATCTCTGGCCACCCAGCTGGCTTGCCCACTGCCGGCCCTGCGCTGGTGCGGAGCGAGGGCCGGCTGTTTCTCTACTTTTTCCTCGAGCTTCAAAGCGATTCCCAGGGCAAAGAACGTCGGTGCCCAATGGCCAATGAAAATACCCCAGCGGTCTGACTGAGCTTTGGAATGGTTCTTNTTGGCTCGGCTGATAAGCCACGAGCCCAGTGAGAGTGCTATGGATGCGAATCCACCGGCGTATGCGTATTCGCTTTTGATTCCTGCGTTGTGCAACATCTCGATCATGTGAACTCTCCTTCAGGGAAGCGGGTAGGACTCTTCGACTCTGTCACAACCCAGCACAAATCTGAAGGGTCATTTTGTACTTGGCGTCAGCACCGCTTCACGGGAACGCTTTTTCCGTGGGCCGCGGTTGGCTCGGTGGTGGTCGGGCAGGCCAGGACAGGACAGAGATGTGCCACACACCGGATCGGCATTGAACGCGGCTGAAGGAGCCGCAAGTCCGGGTTAAAATCGCTCTCGTCACAATTTCAGCGGCTGTTTGGCTCCTTCTCTGTCTTGGCCGTGCGCATGCCCGTTGAAGGCACGGACACCCTGGATGTGTCTTACATGGATTTCCACAAACCTCGATGGCGGATACTACGAGCCCACCATCACGCTGGTTATCTTGTTTGGCCTGTGGGTGGCGCTGCTGAAGAAATGCCGCCTTAGGCTGGGGCCAGACGATTAGCGACCGCAGTGCAACGTCATTTCCTGCGATGCCATGCTTTTCGCTGCTGGGGTGGGAACCACATGCTCTTGTGCTCGGTGCCCGCGGCGATTACCTAGTACGTCTCCCCGCCTCCTGGCGCACTTGGACCCGCGCTGGTGGCCCAGGATGCGGTGATCTGGCCAAGGTTCCACTTCGGCATCGCTGGCTGATCCAGCTGTGGAGTCCTAAACAGGGCCATGGTTTGTTTCGATTTCCTGGGGATGGCGCTGTCATACTCAGCCCCATCGTGGAGAACAATAGGCGCTTCATCTTCGTTTGGCGCGCAGTTCCAGCGGGAGAACACGGCTGGGATGTGGGGCTTGAGATTTTCCCGCGTACGCCGGTACTGAGTGGGCTGGACACGCTGTCCGGATTTCTTTTACCTCACCAGTGCCGCCGTATCGCCTTAACTGATTAGCCCACCAGCTCAGGCTGACCCTGAGCTGGTGGGCTAATACTAGGACCGCAGATAACAGGGTTTAGGAAGCTATATTTCTCACCCCATACCAAGAGATCGGTGCACCGGTCCACTTTGGATCTATGAACATGGACCACCGGCACATCAGGTCTACAGATCCACAGTTTTGCTTTCACCGGCATCGATTTGCGTGTCTGTCAGGCGGGCCTTGGCCCATTCAAACGCCATCGTGATCGCTCCTCCGGGAAGTTCNCAAAACTGCGCCCCTTCCGGACGGACTCGAATAAGGGCCAGTCCAGGTGAGCCGGGCCCTTCCGGGAANAACGCGGAAGCAGCTTCGTTCCACAGCTCGCGGGCCTTGGGCTCGCTGGTGATAGTCACCGCCGAACCATGCAACGAGAGCCATTCCCCNTTCCCGCTGAAGGAAAGGTTTACTTCTGATTCCGTGCCAATTTCTGCCACGGTTGCACCGTCGGAAGACGTGAAGAACCACAGTTCCCCGTTGTCTTCTGTTTTGATGACGGTCATGGGCCGGCTGAGCAGGGCTCCCCTNGCCCCGCTGACGGTGAACATGCACACCGAGTTGTCACTGATGATTTCGAATACTTTNTGGCGGTTGTCAGTCGTTGACATGTGTTCGGTCCTTCCGTTGTGTTGTATTTTCAGCGGCGAAGCCGGCCCCATGAGTCCAAGCCTCTTCGCACACGACCCGGGATAAAGGTCTTGAGACTGGCCCTGCGGCTGAGCCCGAAAATTATCCATCCCATGGAACCTCTGACGACTCCTTGGCAAAGTAGCGATGAAGTTAAATTGCGTAGGCAGAAAGAACTACTTGGCTGCTGTGGTGTCTGTAGATTCCTTGGACGGCTCATGGGGCTGACCTTTGCTGTCTTCCAGATGCGCGCGCATGAACCACTGGAACAGTTCAAGCTGGGCGGTGTGTCCGATGAGTATGTCTTCGGTGATGGGGTCAGGGTCACCGGCAATAAAGTTTGCATCCCTCTGGCTGGAGACCAGGCCGTCGTAGATAGCGTCAAGCTCCGCCACGTGCTGGTGAGTGTCTGCCCGACCCAGGGAATAATCATCCCAAGTGCGGGATTCCATGAGCGCCCCAGGCAGACCATTCGGCGAAATTCCCAACGTGGCCATCCGCTCGGCTGTTTCGTCGATCATGGCCCTTACGAGCTCGATCTGCGGATCGAGCATTTGATGAACGCCAATGAAGTCCCTGCCAACCACATTCCAATGTGCGTGCTTGAGGGTGAGCTGGAGGTCGTTGAGCGCGTGGAGCCANNTGCCTCCAACCTTGTGGCTGTCTGTCAGCGACAGCCCGGGGACCGTGTACTTGGCTCTGGAAACGTTCTTGGAAACCATAAATATCTCCTCACAGGCCTTGCTGAATGAACTTCACCGTTTTACTACAGCCATGCAACTACATGTGTTGATGGTTGCGCAAGGCCAAAATGTAGCGGTTTGTGAACAGTCTTTGAAGTCGATGGCATGGAAAACCATTTCAATCCCTCGCGAGGTGGGATTGAGCGCAGAGGATCATTGATCAGTGGACGAATTGTTATCGCAGCCTTCCCGTGAAGCGAATTAATCCATGGGTTTAACCTCGCACGCTCGCCCTTCTGGCTATGCGCAACACGGGGTGTTTGAATGGGGCGATGGAACCACTTGCACGGGTCGAGCCAGGGGCGGGCGGAATTGAACGACGCGTTGCCGGACGCGGTTTCACTTATGTTTCGTCCAATGGACGGCGTATTAAGACCGAATCCCGGCTTGAGCGGATTCGTGGCCTGGCAATTCCACCGGCGTGGTCCCACGTGTGGATCGCTTCTGCCNCCAATGCCCACATACAAGCCACCGGAGTAGACGCGGCAGGCCGCACCCAGTATATTTACCACCCGCGTTGGCGGGAAATCCGGGACGAGGAGAAATTCATCCGTTCGCTGGCATTTGGCCAGCGTTTGCCGGCACTTCGGAGAGTCCTCACCCGCGATCTGAGCCAAAATGACAATGCCCGCCGTCGCGCCTTGGCCGCTGCCGTCCGGCTCATGGACAAGGTCGGCATGCGCGTCGGCGGTGCAGCATATGCGGCAGAGAACGGCTCTNTTGGTGCAACAACCCTGCAGCGGCGCCACGTCAGCATCGAAGCTGACGTGGTGCATCTGCTGTTCCGGGGTAAATCAGCCGGTGAATGGGATGTGAGCATCAACGACGCTTTGTTGCAGGACTACTTTGCGACCATCCCGCACACTCCCGCTNCCGGTCCGGCCCTGTGCCACGCATCCTTCTCAGGGCGCCGGAAACTGTGGCATGCGATTTCAGACACTGAAGTTAATGGCTACCTGGGAGAGGCGGCAGGTCACGGGTTCACCGCCAAGGACTTCCGGACCTGGCAGGGCACGGTAGTGGCCTCGATTTCCNTGGCCCGGTCGCAGCGGGCTGGCTCTAGTTCTCCCGAAGCAATCACGGCTGCCGTACGGGATGCCGCAGATTGGCTCCACAACACCNCTACAGTCGCCAAGGAATCTTATATAAACCCTCGTGTCATCGGTCTCTTTGAGCAGGGCAAAGTCGCAGACCTCAAACGCCAAAGAGACAGTGCTGTCTTGGCGCTGCTCACAGGTGGTCACGGCTGAAACCGCGCTCAGTTTGGTGGCGTTGATGTCCCAATCGCATCGGCGCGGTTCGGAGCGCTCTACAGACTTGCACGGAAATCGGCTAAGCCGCCTTCTACCCTTCCCTTCAGCCGTCCGGAGGCGCGTACCTGACACGAATCCCTCGCGTGGGCTAAGAAGCCCCATGAGCGAGCGCGCACAACGGATTGGCGCCGTGAATGTGCCGGTGGCCTTCACTAAGTTCATGTCTGGAGTGCTACTGCGCCAACCGTGGGCCGGAAAGTTCCGTGTGACAGGGTTCAACCGTGCCGACCAGCACGTCCGCGCCAGCCACAGCCAGGGCATAGCGGTGTTCCAACCACTCCGGCGGTACTGCACTGTCGGCATCTGTTGGCGATCCTTCGAATCCGCACATGGGGTGGTGTGCCGCCAATGTGGAATTGGCCATAACTCTCACCCCACCGCCATGAACTTCCTGCACGCTGGAGTCGAAATCACCGTCATTTCCCTGTGGCTTGGCCACGAGCAAACATCCACAACCGACGTCTACCTCAAGCACTCCGACATAGCAACAAAAATGTCGCATTGAGAAGACCAGACCACCAGAAATCGTTCCCGGCAACTACATCCCAATACCGGACATCCTGGCATAACCCAAACATCGGCATAAGCCGTCAACGCAGTCCTTGAAACCACCTGCAGGATTGCTCACGGGTGTAGGAACTTCTCGAACTACAGGTTGCGTAATCTGCTCAGTGCCAGCGGCCACCGCCCGTACCGGGCTGCACAAGAGAGTCACACATCGCAGCTGAACAAGAACACCGTCAACCAATAACGTTCTAAAATGAAGGTAGAAACCCCATGGCACAAGCCATGGGGTTTCTACCTTCATTAGCCCACGGCTAAGGTCGCAGCATGATCTTGCCAACACGGCCGGGAGCGAAGTTCGCCTGTGCTGCAATTCCTGCATCCTCGAATGAATAGCTTGCCTCCACGGGAAGGGTCAGGACGCCGCTGCCGATGTACTTGACGAGTTCACCCAAGAGAGCGCCTCGTTTNTGGGCGGGCATGGAGGTGCTGACCTTGCTTCCCCAGAAACCGCGGACAGTGGCTTGCTTGAAGATGATATCCCCGGATCCGATCTGCATCACGGGNGATTCCATGGCGCCGAACACAACAAGAGTCCCGTCCTGGGCCAGAAGNGAGAGCACTTCACCGCTTGCGTGGCCGCCAACGGAGTCCACACCAGCACTGAGGGGTGTATCTCCAGTGATACCACGGACCTGCTCCACCCATCCGTTCGTGTCGGTGGACACTATGTTATTGATGCCTTGGGCTGCGAGCTCGTCAATCCCGGCACTGCGCCGGACAAGTCCAACGACGTTGATCCCGCGTGCCGCCGCGAGCTGAGCGACGAGGCGTCCCACGGTGCCGTTGGCTGCGTTCTGCACAAACCAGTCACCTTCGTTCAAGCCCAGAGAGTCCAGAAGACAGATGGCACTGAACGGCATCGAAATCAGTTGCGCGGCCACTTCATCGGCAATGCTGTCATCGACGGGAATCAGTGCGCCGGCCTTGGCAATGAAATACTCAGCCCACACTCCGAACGTTCCACCGGTGGCAACCCGTTGCCCCACGTGAAAACCGGTGACGCCCTCACCCACGGCATCGATGACCCCNACGGCTTCAGAACCTGCTCGCGCCGGCAAATCGGGTTTGAACCCGTACGTGCCGCGAATAGTCCATAGGTCATGGTTGTGAATAGGGGACAGGACCATGCGGACCCGGACCTCGCCGGAACCGGGATCAGTAACAGGGATGTCTTTGATGCTCAGAACCTTGGAGGGNTCCCCGAACTGGGTATGCATTAACGCGCGCATGATGCTCACAATCGTGGAATATTTGACTGCTCAAGAAGCAAGCAGCAATGGATGGGGTTGATGCTTCCGGAAGGTGCGGGAAGGGTTTACTGTGTGCGAATGGAGCGTGTGGACCACACAGCCCAGAGCACGAGAATCGGCTGGAAAAGAAGGCGGATGGTGCGCTTGCGGTCCGTGTCGAGCCCAAAGGCAGAGGTCTTGGTGGCGAACTGGGAGATGTTTCCNGGAAAAATCAGGGTGAAGAACAAAGCGGCCAGCCGCCCAACGACTACTTTCTGTTGGGGAGTNGCAAGAAGTGCAGTGCCCAGGGCAACTTCAACGCCGCCGGATGCGAGAACAACCGTGTCCTTTGAGAGAGGAACCCAATCGGGGACCTGTGCCTGGAACTCTTGGCGCTTCTTGCCCAGATGGCCGATTCCGGCCGTCAGCAGGAGGCTGCCCAGTGCTAGTCTGCTGACAGTCCGAAGAGTCTTGGAAATGCTGTGCATGGGATTCCTTGCTTGGGACTAGTCTTCGACGACGGTTACGGTGACTTCGATATTGCCGCGGGTTGCATTGGAATACGGGCATACTTGATTCGCAGCGTCAGCCAAAGCTTGGGCCTGGTCGTGGGTATTTNNCGGGAGGACAACCTCAAGCTCCACGGAAAGAACAAAACCACCCTGATCGTTGGGCAGGATGTGAACGCGACTGCCGACGGATGTGTCTGAGATGTCAATTTTCCGGGTGCGCGCCACCATGTGCAAAGCCGAGTGGAAACACGCGGCGTAGCCGGCAGCGAATAGTTCCTCCAGGTTCGCGCCAGCGCCAGATCCGCCCAATTCCTTTTGAATGGCCAGGTCAAGGTCAACTGTTCCAGTGGTGGTGCGGACATGGCCGTCGCGGCCGGCGCCGGTGGAGAGCGCCTCGGCCGTGTAGAGGGTTTCAATGGTTATGCCTTTCGTCCATGGAGTCTTCCAGCACCGGTGCACTGGAGAGCTTGTGAGTCACTTGGTGCAAGATTGACAGGGTTGTCTTCCCGTCAGCCAAAGTCAGGTCAGTAGCCGCTGCAACGCAGCCTGGAATGTGCGCCAGCTCGTCCTGCAAGGCATAGCCCGCCTGGGTCAAAGAGACAATCACAGCGCGCTCATCGGAAGATGAGCGCTCNCTGTTAATGAATCCCCGTCCTTCCAACCTGCGAATCAGCGGTGATGTGGTGCCGGAGTCGAGCATGAGATGACCGGCGATCTCCTTAACCGTCAAGGAACGCCGCGACCACAAAAGCACCAAGACCAGATACTGCGGGTAGGTCAATCCCCATGGCATCAGCAAGGCAATGTACCGGCGATTTGTTGCACGCGCCGCTGCGTACAGTGCGAAGCAGAGCATCTGATCCAAGGGATCAGCGCCTGACGCTGTGGATTCTTTGCTGTTGCCCATGAATAAAGTCTTACACAAATTACAGTTGTGCACAAGTAACTTGTGCACAACTGAAATGCTGGGTGAGTGTCCATTGAACCGGAAGTGCGGGATTGAGATGGGGCACCAGTGGTTTCCAAGCCCCGCTCAGTGCCAATAATCCACAATTGCGGCCTTCATTGCCGCTCAAGTCTTGAAACGCAGCCATAGACTGGCAAGTAGCCGGAGCGTGATTGATGCAAGGGCTGACAAAGAGCAAATGCTGTATTTCCTGCCCCTGACATTTGAATGGAATCTGTGGGCCGGATTCGAGATTTCATCAGACGGCCTCCCTACCCTCAACGGGACAAAGCAGCATCATGACAGGCGTCGCGGAACCAGAGGAGCTTTAGGTGGCAAAATCCAAAAGCAGCGAATTCACGCTGGCGAAATCCGGACATATTGATGTAACGCCGGAGATCGATGAGATAGCGGAGCTGACGCGCGCTAATAAGTCATCCGGCGGGGACAACGGTCCTGATGCGCCCTGGCGGCAGGGCTACNCCTACGACGTCAAGATCAGCCGTCGCACCTATGAACGCGAGAAACGCAGGCTGCAGATAGAACTGCTAAAGCTCCAGGCTTGGGTAAAAGAGAGCGGGCAGAAGATTGCGCTCCTCTTTGAAGGTCGTGATGCCGCAGGTAAGGGCGGAGCGATCAAGCGGTTCACCGAGCATATGAATCCCCGCGGTTCGCGTATAGTCGCGCTCGAGATTCCCACGGAGCGTGAAAAGAGTTCTTGGTATTTTCAGCGCTACGTTTCATATTTGCCAAGCGGGGGCGAGATCGTCATGTTCGATCGCTCCTGGTACAACCGGGCTGGCGTGGAGCGCGTCATGGGCTATTGCACCCCGCATGAATATCTTGAGTTCACCCGATCGGCGCCTGAATTTGAGCGCATGCTCGTGCAGTCGGGGATTCACCTGATTAAGTTCTGGTTCTCAGTGGGACGTGGCGAGCAACATTCCCGCTTCCTTTCTCGATCCAGCGACCCGGTACGGCAGTGGAAACTTTCCNCCACTGATCTGGCGAGCCTGGACAAGTGGGAAGCCTACACGGAAGCGAAAGAGGCCATGTTTTTCTATACCGACACAGCGCAGACTCCATGGACTGTGGTGAAGTCTAATGACAAGAAGCGTGCACGTCTGGAAGCGATGCGTTGGGTGCTTTCGCGCNTCGACTACCCGGACAAGGACCATAGGGTGGTCGGCACTCCTGACCCCAAGATCATTGGTCGTCCAAGCGATGTGTACGACGACGGTGAGGCTCCCAGCGGCCATTTCCCGGTGATCGGGAAAAGTCAGGTTAAAGACAGCTTTCCCGTGGCATTGACCATGAACGGCAGGAGCTGCACCCGCTGGCACCGCGCCGCGGCCGCGGTAGGGTCCAACAGCTCAGCGATCTCCGCCAGTACCTCCCAAATGACGGTGCGCAGCTTGAAATCGGGGACGAAGCACAGCCCGTGGTCAATGGCCCACACATGCCCGTCCTGGCCATGCAGCACGGGGCCGCTTTTGCGGTCGGCGTTGCGGCTACGCATGATGTGTCCAAGAATCTCCATGGTGCCCTCCATGAAGCAGCGTCAGCTCCCTGGTGTGCACTTTGCGTCCCGATTCACGGCGGCCATGATGGGATCAGCCTGTGAAAAGTAGACCACCGCACCTGACGGGTGGGCTTCACTGAGGTTCTTGCGCGCCCACCACTATCCGGGCCTGGATCCCTAGGAAGCTCTACCCGCCGGGGAAGCAGAAGGTTGACGGGCTGTTTTGTGCCGTTCGGTAAAGGGCTTCGCTTGTGCCTTGCCACGCGCGGACAGATGGAGTCAATGCCCTGGCTGGGCAGCGCAATGCCCGTGGTGGGAGTCTCGCCGTGGCGCACCAGCATCCGGCTTTCTCACAGTTGTCATGCTTTAGCGTATGTGATCTTTCGAGTTTGCCCACTGGGTCCGGCACAGTCGATGCTGGATTTGGCAGGCATTCGGGATTACCTTTGAGGGGTGAGCGATCGCCCTGAAATCTCCACCCTCGGTGAGTTGCGTGCCTCCGGCCATGTCCATAAGGATTTGCGCCAGGAGATACGTGAGAATCTGCTCGCCGCACTGGCGGCGGGCCACGACCCATGGCCAGGAATGTACGGATTCAGCCAAACAGTCCTGCCCCAGCTGGAACGGGCCTTGATCGCTGGCCATGACCTTGTCCTGCTGGGTGAGCGAGGACAGGGCAAGACCCGTCTGCTGCGCAGTCTTGCCGGGTTGCTGGATGAGTGGTCGCCTGTGATCGAAGGCTCGGAACTGAACGAGCACCCGTTCGAGCCCATCACCGAAGAATCCAAATCCCGGGTGTGCGCCGAAGGCGACCGGCTGCCTGTGACTTGGCGGCACCGCGCAGAACGGTATGTGGAGAAGCTGGCCACCNCTGACACTTCTGTTGCTGACCTGATTGGCGACGTCGACCCGATGCGTGTTGCTGAGGGCCGTCGGCTCGGGGACCCGGAAACTATCCATTATGGGTTGGTCCCGCGGTCCAATCGAGGGATCGTGGCCATCAACGAACTGCCCGATCTGGCCGAAAGGATCCAGGTGGCGATGCTGAACGTCATGGAGGAACGGGATATTCAGATCCGCGGCTACGTGCTGCGGCTGCCTCTGGACGTTCTTGTTGTGGCGTCGGCTAACCCGGAGGACTACACCAACCGCGGCCGGATCATCACGCCCCTGAAGGATCGTTTTGGCGCCGAAATCCGCACTCATTACNCCCTTGAACTAGATGATGAGGTGGCCATCATCATGCAGGAGGGGCGGCTGAGCTCAGATGTCCCACCCGTAATTCTGGAGATCCTTGCCCGCTACACCAGATCGCTGCGGCAGTCCCCGGCCATCAACCAAGGTTCCGGGNTTTCCGCCCGCTTCGCCATTGCCGGTGCCGAAACAGTGGCAGCTGCTGCGCTGCGCCGTTCCACCCTGCGCGGGNAAGCTGAGGCAGTCTCGCGGATTGTTGATTTGCAGGCAGCGGTGGAGGTGCTTAATGGAAAGCTTGAGTTTGAATCAGGGGAGGAAGGTCACGAGGAGGCCGTTTTGGATCACCTCCTTCGCATGGCCACAGCCGAAGCGGTGCGTGTTCACTACCGCGGTCTGGATTTCGGTCCGCTTGTTGCTGCCTTTGATGGACACACCACAGTGACCACTGGTGATGAGGTGACCGCCAAGGAATTTCTGAAGAATCTGCCGTCCTTGAACGGCAGCGGCCTTTACGACGAGATCGCCGGGCGGCTCAACGCTAAANATGCCGGACAACGCGCCTCTGCCATCGAGCTGGCCCTGGAAGGTCTCTTCCTCGCCCGCAGGATCTCCAAGGATTCCGACGGCGGAGAGACCATCTACGGCTAGGCATGCAACAGGAACAGGTAGCGTGATGGTTCTTCACAACGGGTCTTCCAGATACGGACGATACACCGGAGGGCCGGACCCGCTTGC
The DNA here is from genome assembly GCF_021398215.1 of Arthrobacter polaris. Lineage (NCBI taxonomy): Bacteria > Bacillati > Actinomycetota > Actinomycetes > Micrococcales > Micrococcaceae > Arthrobacter > Arthrobacter polaris. The sequence goes on along the minus strand of NZ_CP071516.1, from coordinate 2,838,981 downwards.
CCCGCCGGTTGATCTGGCCGAGGCGCTGGAGGCAATCGGCGAAGACGTCATGGACGGCTACTCGCCACGGCGGGCGCTACGGGAATTTNTGCGCCGCGGAACCCGCAGCAGCGAGGGACTCGATGAGCTCGCCAGCCGCGTTCAGCAGCGTCGGCGGGAGCTGCTGGAGTGCCACCGGCTCGATGGCACTCTTGTGGAAGTGNAAAAGCTACTGGACACCGCCGTCTTGGAGGAGCGCAAGCAACTTCTGCGCGACGCCATGATGGATGGTGCAGACCGCGCGTTCCGCGAAATGCAGTTGCAAAACCTGCCAGCATCCACTGCGGCGGCAGTCACCGAGCTTGCCAGCTATGACTGGCAGTCAAGCACTGCGCGAGAGGCTTACGAACGTATTAAGGACCTGCTGGGGCGCGAGGTTCTGGACCAACGGTTCGCGGGTATGAAAGAAGCACTTGAGAGCGCCACGGACGTGGACCGCGCAGCCGTAAGCCAGATGCTCAGTGAGCTCAATGCATTGCTTGAGCGGCACCGACGCGAGGAAGACACCGAGGCCGACTTCCACGAGTTCATGGCACGGCACAGCCAGTTCTTTCCCGAGAGCCCGCAGTCCGTGGAGGAACTCATTGACATCCTTGCCAAGCGGGCTGCCGCCGCGCAGCGGTTGCTGCAATCAATGTCCCAAGAGCAGCGTGATGAGCTGACGCGGCTCACCTCGCAGGCGTTCGGCTCGCCGGAACTGACGGCACAGCTCGAGCAGATGGATGCGAGCCTGCGTGCCCTTCGCCCGGGTGAGAACTGGGCCGGCTCCGAAACATTTCAGGGACAGGAAGGCCTTGGCCTGNGGGACGGAACCGGGGTACTTCAGGACCTAGCCGAACTCGATGAGCTGGCCGAACAGCTCTCCCAATCCCATAACGGGGCGCACCTTGACGATGTGGATCTGGACGCCTTGGCCCGTCAGCTCGGCACGAATGCCGCAGTCTCAGCCCGCACGTTGGCGGAGATTGAGCGGGCCATGCACAACGGATATCTGCGCCGTGGGGCTGACGGTGAGCTGCGCCTGTCTCCTCAGGCAGTTCGGGGGCTGNGGAAGTCGCTGCTGCGAGACGCCGCCAAACAACTCTCCGGACGCCAAGGCAGCCGGGATACCCGGATGTCTGGTGCCGCCGGTGAGCAGACCGGTTCTAGCAGGAAATGGCAGTTTGGTGATGCCGAACCGTGGGACGTCACCGGGACCATCACCAACGCCATCCGTCGCACCATCGCCGAAGGTGGCGACCCCGGCAGTGGGCTGCGCTTGGACGTTGGCGACATTGAAGTTACAGAAACGGAGGCGCGCACCCAGGCCGCCGTAGCCTTACTGGTGGACGTTTCATTCTCTATGGCCGCAGAAGGACGCTGGCTACCCATGAAACGCACCGCGCTGGCACTGCACCAGCTCATCTCCACCAGGTTCCGGGGCGACAAGCTCGCGTTGGTCACGTTTGGCCGCTATGCACAGTCCATGGACATTGGCGAGCTCACGGCGCTGCCAGCGCAACGGGACCAAGGCACCAACCTCCACCACGGATTGCTGCTGGCCGGGCACTTCTTCCGCCGTCACCCGAGCATGGCTCACGTCCTGCTCATTGTCACCGACGGTGAACCCACAGCTCATCTGGTGGCCGAAGGCGAGGCGTTGTTCGCCTGGCCGCCAGCAGCAGAGACCATCCGTGTCACCGTGGCCGAGCTGGACCGCCTCGGCCGGGCTGGCACACAGGTGACGTTTNTTCGCCTTGGTGAGGACCCAGGTCTTGAACGGTTCATCCAAGGAATAGCCCGGCGCATCGGCGGCCGTGTTGTTGCCCCTGATTTAGCGGAGCTCGGCGGTGCAGTGGTGGGTGAGTACTTTCGGGCCCGTTTCAAGGCAAGCCACGACGGCGGCACCGGCCGGGTCTTTAGCGCTGCTAGGGCGCGAAGAAAGGATGGTTGTGAGGAGCCGAATGGGCGGTTCTATCCAGCACCACCGGAAGTGTCCGCTGTATACGTTTGACGTGGGGACCCCCGTTCGTGTATGGTTATCAAGCTGCCATTTTGGTGGCTGTCATCGGGATTGTAACTTTCGGCAAGACCCTGAGACGCCAGCTTCTCGCATCCATTTGCAGAAGCTATCCGTCTGTCTTTGTCCGAGGAACCATCCATGACAACGCAGTGTGCGTGGGCCGCCAACGGTGCCGCCCACCTAGTCACCTGCGTATCTTCTGGAAAACCATGGTCCCAATCGGCTCAGATACTGGCTTTGACGACGTCGTCAAGTCAAGAGCGATAAGGAATTGTAGTGTTCAAGCAACTTTCAAAGATCGGCAAGGCTTTCATGCTGCCGGTCGCCATCTTGCCTGCAGCCGGACTGCTGCTGGGCATTGGTGGAGCCCTCTCCAACCCCACTACCGTCGCCACTTATCCAGTGCTGGACAACCACGTCCTGCAAGGTATCTTCGCAGTGATGTCAGCTGCGNGGGCAACCGTCTTTGACAACCTCGCGATCCTGCTCGCCGTCGGGCTGTGTATTGGTCTGGCCAAGCGCGACAAGGGAACTGCTGCCCTCGCTGGCGTGGTGGGGTATCTGGTCATGGTGGCAACTATCAAGTCACTTTTGGAGGTCTTTAGCCCTGGCTCTGCACCCATCGATACGGGTGTGCTTGGGGCGCTGGTAGTAGGTGGTGTGGCTGTTGTGCTGCACAACCGCTTCCACAACATTCAACTGCCAGCTGTCCTCGGCTTCTTTGGCGGATCCCGGTTTGTTCCGATTGTCACAGCCTTTGCCGCCATCTTTGTGGGCGCACTCTTCTTCCTTGTCTGGCCACCAGTCCAANGGGCGCTTGTCAGCGCCGGCACCGGCATTGCCGGAATGGGCGCCTTTGGAACTTTCCTGTATGGAACACTGCTGCGGCTCAGTGGAGCAGCAGGACTGCATCACATGATCTACCCCATGTTCTGGTACACCCCACTGGGCGGCACCGAACTGGTCAACGGAGTTCAAGTCGTGGGCGCACAGAAGATCTTCTTCGCTCAGCTGGCTGATCCGAACCACGTTGGTTTGTTCACCGAAGGCACCCGCTTCTTTGCCGGGCGTTTCGCCACGATGATGTTCGGGTTGCCCGGTGCCTGCCTTGCCATGTGGCACTGCATCCCCAAGGGCCGCCGCGCCAAGTACATGGGACTGTTCGCCTCGGTTGCCCTGACCTCCTTCGTCACCGGCATCACTGAGCCCATCGAGTTCATGTTCTTGTTTGTTGCCCCTGTTCTGTACGTGGTGCACGCCATCTTTGACGGCCTGTCCTTCCTGATTGCTGACCTGCTCAATATCAGCATCGGCAACACTTTCTCCGGCGGTCTGATCGACTTCCTACTCTTTGGCGTGTTCCAAGGAAATGACCGTACCAACTGGCTCCTTTTGATCCCAGTGNGGGTCGTATGGTTCTTCCTGTACTACTTCACGTTCAAGTTCATGATCAAGAAGTTCAAGTTCGCCACGCCTGGTCACCTAGAAGACACACTGGCCAGCGACNGCCGCAACCCCTCAGATACTGACTCCGAGCTGGTCCCCGCGATGGCCGGTGGCATCGAAGCCGGTACACCCATTCAACGCGAGGCCGCACAGGTTCTGCTAGCGCTGGGAGGCGCCGAGAACTTGGACGATGTGGATGCGTGTATCACCAGGTTGCGGGTTTCCGTTAAGGACTCAAGCCAAGTGGACAAGGACAAACTCCGCAAGCTCGGAGCAACTGGCGTTNTTGAAGTCAGCGGTGGAGTCCAGGCAGTCTATGGCGGAAAAGCAATCCTGTACAAGAACGCCATTAATGAGAGCCTTGGCATTGACGACTAAAGCCCTGGCCCAACCTTAACTACATTAGGAGTCAATAAAATGTTGAAAATGTTCAAGAAAAAGGCGAACCGGTTTTTCGCCCGGTGGCCGGAGCTGTGGTTGCGCTAGCTGATGTGCCAGATCCGGTGTTCGCCAGCGGCGCCGTCGGTGAGGGATTCGCCATCGATCCTACCGAAGGCTCATTCCGCAGTCCTGTAGACGGACAGCTGATTCTGGTGGCGAAGACCTTACATGCTTTCGCAGTCCGGACGGACGCCGGAGCGGAAATATTGGTGCACATTGGCGTGGACACGGTCAAGCTCAAGGGTGCGGGTTTCACCGCGCACTGTGCCAAGGGCCAGCGTGTCCAGCAAGGCGACGTGATCATTAGCTGCGACTTGGAACAGATGGCGGACTTGGTTCCATCCATGATCACACCGGTTCTTGTCACCAATGGTGCCGATTTCGCTATTTCTACCCCGGAAGCTGGGGCTCCGGAGGGTTCTGCGATCATCACTGTTCGGAAGAAATAAAATGACCACCCTGACGGGTCCTGCCTGTGCCTTTGCTTTGGTCAGGATCGCAACGCCATGGATCTGACACCAGCAGAATCCGCAACCATCAAGAGGGTTTACAACAACAACGTTCTGTTGGCGGAGGTCCTTGACGGGCGCGAGATGATTCTTGTTGGCAAGGGAATCGGGTTCAACCATAAGCCAGGGGAACTGGTTGACCTTGATTCTGCGGATCAGCGGTTTGTTCCCGATGGCAGCTACGCAGCCAGCCATGTTGCTGGTGTGCTCAGTGATGCTCCGTTGGAACAGATTGAATTGGCGCAGGAAATTACGGCGATGGCCCAAGCCGAGCTGAAACTTGAACCCCGGCAGTCACTGCTGCTTCCGATTTTGGATCATTTGGGATTCGCTGTGCACCGGGCCCGTGAGGGCATGCTGATTGATTTTCCGTTGCGTTGGGAAGTGGCTCAGCTGTACCCGGCTGAGGGAAATTTGGGGCGCAGAGTTGTTGCCCTCATCACCCAGCGCCTAGGCGTTCACTTGCAGGATGAAGAGTGGGTGGCCTTTGCCCTGCACTTCGTCAACCAGCAGTGGACCAACTCTGATTTCTCCAAGACAGTTTCAATGACTGAGACCATTGCCAGAGCGTTCTCGCTGCTATCGGTTCGGTGGCAGAAGAACATTGACGAGAACGCGATGAGCGCGGCCCGCTTTGTAACCCATTTGCGGTACCTTNTTGCGCGGTCTGCCGAAGCCACCAGCGCGGCCACGATCGGGGTGGATGTTCTGGCGTCGGTGCGCCTTGCCTACCCGGAAGCGGCTGATGCTGCCCTCGAGGTTGCCAAGCTGATCGGGGACACTCTTGGCAGGAAACTCGGCGATGACGAAGTGTCCTACTTGGCACTGCATACCAGTCGGCTTTATGTCGAAATGCTCACTACTTAGGAGTCAACATGACTGATAATGCTCTTGTCATCACCGGAACGGGTGTTGTGGCGGGCCTTGGCTATGCTCCAGCGCTTTGGGTCAAGCCCACGCCTGTTCTTCCGCAAAGTTATGATGCAGTGGTTCCCGAAGAAGCACGGGAGGAAGAAACTACCCGGTGGAAGTCCGCGGTAATGACCGTGGCGGCCAGACTCAATTCCCGTGCGCAGGACGCCTCAGGAGCAGCAACGGAAGTCCTCGAGGCAACCGCAGCGTTGGCAACCGACCGTGGACTTCAGCGCACCACAACCAAACTCATCGCGGAGGGCTCCACCGCAGAAGCTGCCACGGTGGCTGCGATTGCTGCGTTCATTGCAAAGTTTCACAAGCTCGGCGGAGTCATGGCCGAGCGCGTTGCGGATCTTGGCGACATAAGAAACCGTGTAATTTCTGAGTTGCTTGGCTTGCCCGAGCCAGGGNTCCCTACACCGGAACGTCCCGTGATCTTGTTGGCCGAGGATCTTGCCCCGGCAGACACGGCGACCCTTGACCCGGCCTTGATTCAGGGCATTGCAACGCGACTGGGCGGGCCTACCAGCCACACCGCCATCATTGCCCGGCAACTGGGCATCCCATGTGTAGTGGCTGCTGCTGCACTGGAGGATATTCCGGATGGGGAGTTAGTGCTCCTCAATGGTGCAACCGGGACGGTGGTCCTTGAGNCTGATCCTGCCGAGGCAGGAGCCCATGTTCGTGCAGATGCCGAACGCCGCAGCGCAGTCCAGTCGTGGAAGGGGCCCGGGCGAACACTGGATGGAACCGCCGTCGAACTTTTGGCCAACGTCCAAGATGGTGCTGGTGCACGTGTTGCGGCACAATTCCCAGCCCAAGGCGTGGGACTTNTTCGCACGGAACTGTGCTTCCTCGCGGCGCAGCATGAACCAACTGTTGCTGATCAGGCCAGTATTTACGGCGAAGTTTTAGCAGCTTTCCGGGACAAANAGNTCATCGTGCGAACGCTCGATGCAGGATCGGATAAGCCGGTGCCGTTTGTGGCCCATCCTGAGGAAGAGAACCCGGCACTGGGTGTGCGGGGCATCCGGTTGGGACAGGGCGACCCAGGATTACTGGCGCGTCAACTCGATGCTGTTGCTCTGGCGGCAGAGCAACAGGGAGTTACTGAGGCAAAGGTAATGGCGCCGATGGTTGCCACCATCGATGAGGCGCGCAGCTTTGCCAACGCCTGCCGGGAACGGCAACTGTCGCCAGGAATCATGGTCGAGGTGCCATCAGTTGCGTTGCTCGCGGACGCATTTNTGGCAGAAGTGGACTTCATGTCCATCGGAACCAATGACCTCACGCAATACACCATGGCCGCTGACCGCATGGCACCATCCCTTGCAACACTGACTGATCCGTGGCAACCAGCGGTATTGCACCTGATTCAACTGGCCGCAGTGGCTGGTATTCGCAGCNCAAAACCGGTCGGCGTATGTGGTGAGGCTGCGGCAGACCCACTCCTTGCCTGCGTACTGATCGGCCTGGGCGTGAGTAGCCTGTCCATGGCTCCGGCGGCATTGGCTGCCGTGGGCATGGCACTGGCTGCCGTGACATTGNAGCAATGCCAGCACGCCGCACGTGCGGTTCTTGGCTGCACCACTGCCACGGATGCAAGGGCAGTGGCCCGGGAACAACTTGCACCATCCACCCAAAAATCTCTCAAGGAGTAAGAAAATGAACACAAANACTGTTGTAGTTGGCTCGTCGGTGGGTCTGCATGCTCGCCCAGCCGCCATGATCGCCAAGGCTGCAGGTGCCTACGACGATGAAATTTTGCTCAGCATCGAGGGTGAAGATGAAGTGGATGCCACCTCGGCACTGATGATTATGACCCTCGGTGCTGACTTTGGTGTTTCTGTAACAGTTGAGTCGGAGAACGCAGAGGCAGTGGCAGAAATTGCGTCCATGATTGAACGGGATCTGGACTCCTAGCCAGAGAAGTCGAAAAGCCCCGATCTTTAGATCGGGGCTTTTGTGGCCTGCCCAGTAATCCTGCAGAGCGTTCCTGCCGCCGGAGGGAGGTTGTGCGGCTGGCATCTGTCCGTAGACCCCGGAAAGAAGTGCCGCCGATCCGGTGGCATGCAGCCATCTCAGCCCCTTCCACCAGGGTTGAGTTATGGGCGATCATTGCGCTCGCTGTACTTGCACATTCGCTTCCGAGGCTTCCCTGCTGTTCATCCACGTCCCATGAGCTGGGCGCTGACCACGCGGGAGGAAATCCGGAGGAAAATCGGCATTGTTGCGGTGACGTTTATCGGTGTGTTTGTTGTTGGTATCGCTTTTTCTCCCTCGTTGGCGATAGAGATGCACCGTTCACGGTTGCCGTGGGGTTGCTTGATGCGTTGGGGTTTGCCGCTTTCGCTGCAAGTGGTGCATGCATGATTGCCACGTTGCCGTTTAACTATCGACTGCGGGATGCGGTCGATAGAGATGTGGGGACAAAGCGAAAAGTAGGAAAAGTGGTGCTGAGTAACAAGGAGTTCGGCCTCGACCGGGGTGAGCAGGTCGCCGCTGCCAAATACGCTGCCGTCATACCGACAACTCTTGGATATATGGTCAGCAACCTGAACTTGTTGTACATCTGGGCGTCCAGCAAGTAGTCCAGCTAATCAACGGGCGGGAAGCTGCAATCACCATTGGGTTGCTGTCGGTGCCATTTTTAGTGCTCGTAGTTGCTTTCCCGTAATGCGCTCGGGCATACATTACCCACGCGTTTGCTGGCCAAACCTTCTAAGAATTGAGTCAGGACCCTGGCCCTCGCCGGGGATCCTGACTGGGTCCCCTGAAGCGTCAGTGCCGCAGCATGATCGTGCCAACACGGACGGGAGCGAAGTTCGTCTGAGCGGCAACCCTTGCGTCCTCGAATGAGTATGTTGCTTCTACCGGAAGAGTCAGCAGGCCGCTGCCGATGTAGTTAACGAGTTCACCCAAGAGAGCGCCACGCTGCCGGGCAGGCCTGGCAAGAGCTGACAGACGCCACACCGGGCCGCGCGATTCGCAGAAGTCCAACGGTAAACTTAATTCGACGTTGCATTATTTGCATCACTATTGATTTTACTACCTCAAGGGTCATCACCATGTCNNAAAGTGTCAGGCGCGCGGCGCATATTATTGACTCCATCGCTGAAGAGCCGAAAACCGTCATGGAACTATCGGAGGCGTTCTCCNTGCACCGTTCCACCATGTTCCGTGAACTACAGGCACTAGAAGAAGTGNGGTACGTGCGCCGCCGCAAANACGGCACCTACTCCCTAGGGCTGCACCTGATCTCACTCTCACGGAACGCCTTTGACAACTTAGACCTGCGCGAGGCGGCCCATGAACACTTGCGCAAGCTGCACCGACAGGTTGGCAACACCATCCACCTGGCGGCGCTGATGGAAAATAGTATTGTCTAGGTGGACAAGATAGAAGATGTCAGCGGTGTGCGCATGTATTCACGGATAGGTGCTTCTGTGCGACCGCACTGCAGCGGTGTTGGTAAGGCGATTCTTTCCGGCTTAGAAAGTGCCGAGCGCGACGCGATTCTTGGGGATACCGAGTGGGAANAATTCACCNGAAAAACCATTCTCACCAGGGAAGCGCTTGATGTGGAACTAGCCACGATCAAGACCCAGGGCTGGGCTGCCGACGATGGCGAATTTGAAGATTTCGTCAACTGTGTGGCAGTGCCCATCCACAGTTCCGCCGGGGTGGTGNGGGCCATGTCAGTGACAGCCATCCGCATGGTGGCGGACATGGAGGCGCTCAAGGAACATATCCCGCTCATGCAAAAACTGNCGGCACTGATCTCCCGCGAGCTCGGTTAAACCACCGATCGGGCACCCGTGGAAGTTGCAGAAAGCGTTGGAGAGCAGACCCGCCAGGTCCTGCGCAATATATCTGCACTACTGGCGCGCGGCCAGACTCTGAATCATTCCCATCCTGCCTATTTTAAAACCAAAACCTCAAATGATTAGGTGACTGGCTCAGTCATCTGGTGCCTTGAGGCTTGGCCGGCTCACGGTGGACTCTAGGGACGCACTGTTTTTCTGAACCTGTCCCCAAGATGGACTTTGCACGGGATCGCCCTAAACTGTCCGTAACACAGCACACCAGTGCAGGCGAAGGAGTACACCTTGAGGACCGAACAATCCGAGACCACCGCTATGGACAAAACCCCGGAGAGTCACGCCCGGAGAGTCATGCTCGGAGCAGCAAGCGCACGAGAGCGCGGAAAGGGGAGCAGCGTGGTGACGGCCGAAGCGCCCCACCCCGTCTATTTCTTGTCAGATAGCACGGGAATCACAGCGGAAACACTGGGTAACACCTTGTTGACGCAGTTCCCCGCCAGTAATTTTGACCGGACCAGCGTCNCCTTCATTGGCACTGTGGAACAGGCGCAGGAACTGGTGAACACCATCGACTCACTGGCAGCANCAGGGGAAAGCCCCATCGTGTTTTCCACCGTGGTGGGGATGGAGATCCGTCAGACGCTAGCCATGTGTAAGGGAACCATGGTTGATCTCATTGGAACTTATGTGGGGCAGTTGGAGCTGGCTCTTGGCGAACAGGCCAGTGGCGAGCCGGGACGTGCTCACGGTCTGGGAAATGCGCTCCGCTACCAGTCCCGGATGATGGCGGTGGAATACGCCATGGAGCATGACGACGGGCAAAGTCTGCGGGCGCTGGAANAAGCCCAGGTCATCCTTGTGGCGCCTTCACGCTGCGGTAAAACACCCACCACCATGTACTTGGCGTTGCAGCACGGCATTNTTGCCGCGAATTACNCCCTTGTTGATGAGGACTTTGACNTTGAAGACCTTCCTGTGCCGCTGCGGCCGTTTGTAGATAAGTGCTTCGGCCTGACATCCAACCCGCAGCGGCTGAGCCAAATCCGCACCGAGCGCCGCCGCGACTCGTCATATGCCTCACTGCGGCAGTGTGGATTTGAGCTGCGCAGCGCCGAGCGCCTGTACGTCGCTCACGGCATTCCATACCTGAATTCGGCCAGTGTTTCCGAAGAGATGGCCGCCACCATTTTGCAGCAGATGCAGTTACGACACTAAGGAAATATTTCACAAGCGTAACGTGGTGGACATCACGTGTAAAGGGTTTAAAACCTGTCATGGTTGAGAGGTTGGCACCACCTAGTAGGACCCTTACGGCGGAGATGCGCAACCATGCCACCATTTGCAAAGGAGCAAATATTATGACAAAAGACACCCTGTGGTTCGCTGAAATTGGACTCAAAGACTTGGACAGGGTGGGCGGANAAAATGCCTCGCTGGGTGAGATGGTGGCGAATCTGACCACTGCGGGTGTTCACGTACCCGATGGCTTCGCCACCACGGCACAGGCGTACCGCGATNTTTTGGCAGATTCCGGCTTGGACGCGAGGATTCTCACGCGCATGGAGGGCTTGGATACTGATGATGTGACGGCCTTGGCCGCAGCTGGTCAGGAAATCCGGGCCATGATGCGCCAGACTCCGTTCCTTCCGGAATTCGAAGCCCAGGTTCGTGCCTCCTACATGGAACTTCTCCAACGCCATGGGNGGTCGGAGGAGCTTTCTTGGGCCGTCCGTTCAAGTGCCACGGCAGAAGATCTTCCGGATGCGTCCTTCGCGNGGCAGCAGGAAACCTTCTTGAACATTCGCGGTATCGAGAACATCCTGCTCGCCATCAAAGACGTATTCGCCTCCCTCTACAACGATCGCGCCATCGCCTACCGGGTGCATCACAAGTTTGAACACTCCGAAGTGGCACTATCTGCCGGGATCCAGCGCATGGTCCGCTCAGATATGGGCTCATCAGGGGTCATGTTCACTATGGACACAGAATCAGGATTCCGGGACGCCGTTNTTGTCACCTCCTCCTACGGTCTGGGTGAGGCTGTTGTTCAAGGTGCTGTGAACCCGGATGAGTTCTACGTCTACAAGCCCGCCCTGCAGGCGGGCCGCCCCGCCATCCTCAAACGCAGCGTTGGGGAGAAGGCGATCCAAATGACGTACACCCAGCACCGTGAGGTGGGGCGAACCATTGACTTTGTCCCGGTGGATGCGGCGTTGCGGAACCGCTTCAGCATCACGGACGACGAGGTTGAGCAGCTTGCTCGCCACGCTCTTGCCATCGAAGCTCATTACGGGCGCCCCATGGATATTGAGTGGGGTAAGGACGGCATTGACGGCGGTCTCTACATCCTCCAGGCCCGCCCGGAGACGGTTGAATCTAGGCGCAAGGGTGGCCAGCTGAGCCGCTTCCGGATGAACGAGAGCGGTCCTGTGCTCGTGGAAGGCCGGGCCATCGGACAGCGCATCGGTGCTGGCGCCGTCAGCATCCTGGACTCCATCGAGCAGATGGCCAGCTTTAAAACCGGCGACGTCTTGGTCGCAGATATGACTGATCCGGACTGGGAACCGATCATGAAGCGCGCCTCAGCCATTGTGACCAACCGGNGTGGGCGCACTTGTCACGCGGCGATTATTGCCCGCGAACTAGGGATCCCTGCCGTGGTAGGTACAGGCACAGCCACTGACATTCTTCTTGACGGTGCAGAGGTGACTGTCTCCTGCGCCGAGGGCGAAACAGGTCTCATTTACCAAGGGCTGCTGGATTTCAGCATCGAAGAATCCGCGGTGGCAGAGATGCCTGAGGTGCCCGTGAAGGTCATGATGAACGTGGGTACCNCGGAGCAAGCTTTCAGTTTTGCGCAGCTGCCCAACGCCGGTGTGGGGTTGGCGCGGCTGGAATTCATCATCAACCGGCAAATTGGTATCCACCCGAAAGCGCTGCTGGATCTGGATGGGCAGCCAGCCGGTGTAGCGGCGGAAATCCGGGACCGCATCGCCGCTTACGGCGACNCCCGCGAGTTCTACATCAAGCGGCTGGCCGAAGGGNTGGCAACCATCGCTGCGGCATTCGCCCCGGAACCGGTGATTGTGCGGATGTCGGACTTCAAGTCCAACGAGTACGCCAACCTGTTGGGCGGGCCCGCGTATGAGCCGCATGAGGAAAACCCGATGATCGGTTTCCGGGGAGCGTCCCGCTACCTTGAACCGTCATTTAGGGACTGCTTTGACCTTGAATGCGAGGCGCTTTCGTTTGTGCGCAATGAGATGGGCCTGACCAACGTCAAGCTCATGATTCCGTTTGTGCGGACCGTGGACGAGGCCCGCGGGNTCATCGGTTTGTTGGGCGAGAACGGCCTGCGCCGCGGCGAGAACGGGTTAGAGGTCATCATGATGTGCGAGCTACCTTCTAACGCCTTGTTGGCCGATGAATTCCTTGACCACTTCGACGGTTTCTCCATCGGCTCCAACGACATGACCCAGCTGACTCTGGGCTTGGACCGGGACTCGGCGATCGTGGCCGGAAGCTTCGATGAACGCAACCCGGCCGTCAAGAAGCTCCTCAGCATGGCCATCAAGGCTTGCAAAGCACGGGGAAAGTACGTGGGAATCTGCGGCCAAGGGCCCAGCGACCACGCGGACTTTGCCCAATGGCTGGTGGAAGAAGGCATTGAATCGCTCTCCCTGAACCCGGATACCGTGGTTGACACCTGGCTGCGCCTTGCAAGTGCAGCGACCGGAATCCAGAAAGACGGCGACGTGCCGGTGCAGAACCCGGTCCCCGCCACCTTGCTCTAGCGGTTTCGTGGTCCCCTGGGCGTGGCCGCCATCTTGCAAACTAGCGTTTGACGGCGGCCACGGCCAGATAAGGTCCGGTACGGCTGCCCTCGGTAGCGGCTACCTCATCTGGGGTACCAGCTGCCATGAGGCGGCCGCCGTCAACCCCGCCGGAGGGACCAAGATCAATCACCCAATCAGCTGATGCCACAACGTCCATGTCATGTTCGACCACCACCACGGTGTTGCCGGAGTCCACTAAACGGTTGAGCTGGTGCAACAACAGGCGCACGTCCGACGGGTGCAGACCTGTGGTGGGCTCATCCAGAAGGTAGAGGGTGTGTCCCTTGCGTGCGCGTTGGAGTTCCGTGGCCAATTTGATCCGTTGGGCTTCTCCTCCGGAGAGTTCGGTTGCCGGCTGGCCCAACCGAAGGTAGCCCAGCCCCACCTCCGCTAATGTTGCCAAGCTGCGGGCTGCGGCCGGAATATCCGCCAGAAAAGACGCCGCGGCATCCACAGTTAATGCAAGAACCTGGGCAATATTTTTCCCACGGTAGTGAACTTCAAGAGTTTCCTCGTTGAAGCGTGCGCCGTGACAAACAGGGCATGGGCCGTAACTGCCGGGCAGAAACAANAGCTCTACGGACACTGAACCTTCCCCNAAACAGTTTTCACACCGCCCGCCTGCCACATTGAAAGAGAATCGGCTAGGGCTGAAACCACGCTTTCTGGCCTGGTCCGTGGCTGCGAACTCACGCCGAACGGCATCGAACAAGCCTGTGTAAGTGGCCAGGTTGGACCGTGGTGTGCGGCCAATGGGACGCTGGTCAACTTCTACCAGCCGGTCCACCGTCTCAAACCCGCGGACCACTGTCCCTGCCGCACCGGCTTCCACACCATCGGGNGAATCAAAAGCCTCGGAGAGGACCTGCAGCAATGATGACTTACCCGAGCCCGAAACGCCTGTCACTGCACTGAGAACGCCCAGGGGTAGGTAAACATCTAGATTTTGAAGGTTGTGCAGTGATGCGTGCGCGATCTCAAGGCTGCCACATGCTTGGCGGCGAGGGTGCATGTTCGGATGCGTAGGATCCTGTGCGGCTGTTGGATCCATAACAAGTGATTCCAAGGGAGACGCCGGTGAGGCACCGCCGAGCAGGTAGGGGCGGGTGAGGGACTCGTGTACCTGAGCCAAACCCTGAACCGGGCCACTGTAGAGGATGCGCCCGCCGCCGTCNCCTGCCTGGGGCCCAACGTCCACAATCCAGTCGGCGCGGCGCACCAAGTCCATGTTGTGCTCCACCACAAAGACGGTGTTGCCGCCTGCCTTTAGCTGGGCCAGGACCTCCAGCAGCGGTTCGGTATCTGCCGGATGCAGGCCTGCCGATGGCTCATCCAGGACATAGATGACACCAAANAGCCCCGATCGCAGTTGTGTGGCGATGCGCAGCCGCTGCATCTCGCCAGGGGAAAGCGTAGGAGTGCCGCGTCCCAGGCTTAAGTACCCCAGCCCCAGGTCCACAAGTATCTCCACACGATGCAGAAGGTCCTTGGCGATGGCCGCGCCCACAGCTTCCCTGGACCCTTCGGACCCGGCCTGGGCGGTGGCGAGAGTGCCGAGTGTATCCTTGAACTCCTTCAACGGCAGAGAATTCAGCTCCGCGATGTTGCGCCCCGCAACCCGCACTGCCAACGCGTCGCGCTTGAGTCCGCTGCCGCCGCACTCGAGGCAGGGCCCGGAATGCATGAAGGCCAAGGCTCGCTCACGCATGGGNGCACTNTTGGAGTCCGCCAGGGTGTGCATTACATGGCTTCTGGCACTCCAGAACCTGCCCTTGTACGGTTTNTCGATCCTGTCCCGCAGCGGCGTTACAGTGACGACCGGCTGTTCTTCAGTGAACAGGATCCAGTCGCGTTGCTTGTGCGGAAGGTCTTTCCATGGAACGTCGACGTCGTATCCCAGTTTGACGAGGATGTCGCGGAGGTTNTTCCCNTGCCAGGCCCCGGGCCAGGCGGCTACAGCGCCTTCGCTGATGCTCAGCTCCGGGTTTGGAACGAGTGAGTCCTCGCTCACCGTGTGCGCCGTGCCCAAGCCGTGGCACACAGGGCACGCTCCGGTGACGGTGTTGGGNGAGAACGCATCGGAATAAAGGATGGCCGCGCCGTCGGGGTATTCACCGGCTCGGGAAAAGAGCATACGCAATGAATTGGACAGCGTGGTCACTGTGCCCACTGATGAGCGTGTGCTGGGAGTGCCGCGACGTTGCTGCAAAGCAACGGCTGGCGGCAGGCCGGTAATGGATTCAACCTGGGGATTGCCNCCTTGTTGGATCAGTCGGCGTGCGTAGGGCGCCACAGATTCGAAATACCGGCGCTGAGCCTCAGCAAAGATGGTGCCAAAGGCCAACGATGATTTGCCACTGCCGGAAATGCCGGTAAAAGCAACTATCGCATCCCGGGGCACATCGACGTGAACGTTCTTGAGGTTGTTTTCCCTCGCGCCAAGGACCCTAACAAAACCCTCCCGAGAATCTTCGGACAGCGTTGGCTGGACAACGATCGTTTCAAATGTCTCCATTTCCACCACTCTAGGGGACGGTGCGTCAGGGTGGTGCGCTCTTCTCGCTGGGCGAACGTGAAGGAAAGCACGCCGAACCATTGATCATTCGATAAGTTAGTAATACGATTATCTAAGTAAATTTCTGATCGTATACATGAAAATGGTGCCTTCCGATGAAAACAAATTCCACACGACGATGGCTCGGTCTGGTGTTCATTAGTCTTGCCGTCTCCTTGATCATTGTTGACTCAACGATCATCAACGTCGCTATCNCCTCGATTGTGGACGATCTGNGGGTGACTTCAACCCAGGTCCAATGGATTCAGGAGTCATACACGCTGGTCTTCGCAGCACTTCTGCTGGTATTCGGGGTGCTGGCTGATCGCTTCGGTCGCCGCCGGCTTCTTCTGCTGGGCGTCAGCATTTTCGCAGCCGCCTCGATTTTGGCCGCCACAAGTCAAAGCGGCGACTTCCTGATCGGGTCTCGGATCTTGCAGGGCGTTGGTGGGGCCATGGTTCTTCCAACCACACTTTCGATCATCAATGCCACCTTCCGAGGCAAAGAAAGAGCCTTGGCTTTTGCTGTCTGGGGATCCACGATCGGGGGCATGTCTGCTGTTGGGCCACTACTGGGTGGTTGGTTGACGACCTCATATTCCTGGCGTTGGGCTTTTGGTATCAATATTCCGCTCGGGGCCATCATCGTGGTGGGAATACTCTGGGCTGTGGATGAATCCCGTGACAGTTCGTCCCCAAAACGCATCGACCTCAGCGGTGCCATGCTGTCTGTGGTGGCCAGTGCGACTCTTGTCTTTGGCCTGATCGAGGGGCGTAATTACGGGTGGTGGTTGGTACACAATCCCTTCACGCTGGGTCCGTGGATTTGGCCGTTTGAACTCTCACCCGTGCCTGTGGCCTTTGCGGTGAGTGTGCTCGCGGNNTCCCTTTTCATCTTCTTGGGCCGTGCTCGTGCCCGTCGTGGTGCAAGTACCATGCTGGACTTCAGTCTGTTTTCCATCNCCTCCTTCAGGAACGGCAATATTGCCGCCACGATTGTCAGTTTGGGTGAGTTTGGCATCATCTTATCGCTCCCTATTTGGCTGCAGAATGTGCTTGGATACTCTGCCCTTGCGACAGGGTTGTTGCTTCTGCCCTTGGCTGTAGGATCGTTCGCTGCCAGCGGGTTTGCTGGCGCGTTTGGCAATAAGATCGCACCGGTGACTATTGTGCGCACCGGCATTGCGCTGGAGATCATTGGAGTGGGACTTTTGGGGCTGGTGATCAGTTCCAGTACTCCTTGGGGTGCGCTGGTGCCGTTCCTTTTCGTTTATGGGCTTGGCGTGGGTCTTGCCACGGCCCAGCTGACGGGCGTGGTACTCAAGGATGTTCCCCAGAGCAAGAGCGGACAAGCTTCTGGCACTCAAAGCACTGCACGGCAAGTTGGTTCGGCGTTGGGCATCGCCATTCTTGGGACGGTCTTATTTACCACGGCCACCGTCCAGCTAACGAATTCCTTGTCGGAACAAAATATGCCTGAAGCCACCAAACAAAAGATTGTCACGGCCGTGGTGGAAAGTTCCGGTGCAGCGATTAAGGGCCTGGAANAAGATCCGGCCACCCAAGACGTTGCCCAGGCGGCCAGAGCCGCCTTTTCCAATGGGACCAAGTACTCGGCATACTTCGCAGCCGGTTTCCTGACACTCGGTTTGATCGCCACCTTGTCCNTTGGGCCGGGGACTGCAAAGACGGATCCCGGCCGGGGCATGGATGAGGATCTTGTGGAGGATTCGAGCGCATCGGGCTCACGCAGGACAAGCACACTCTAAGGTGAGACAGCTTTGGCTTCTGCGAAGGTGGTGTACTTCGCAGAAGCCAAAGCTGGTGCCTTGTTAGGGCCGTGGTTGATGCTGTTGGGACTACTTGCGGCGGGGATCGCCCAAACCGGAGATAGCGTCGTACTCAATTTGACCTTTACGTGGATCAAATTGTGGGCGCTGTACTTTGGAAAATTCTCCCGCCGTCCGGCCGCCAAATGGACGGCCGTGATCTGCATACTCTTCCCGGAANNAAACCATCCGCCAAGGCCCCAGAAGGATCCTAGCTCCAGTGCGCAGGACCCTNTCCAGCTTCGGGCTGGAACCCGGCTCCGCCGCATGAAAGATGAACTCGTCGTCGTCCGTGTGGACTATCCGCCCTTGAGCTGGCGATAATTCTGGCAGCCTGAAGTTTGCTTCCTCCCCACTGCCTATAACAGTGGTTTCCTCGGTGAGGTTGTACTCCTTCGGTGGCCGGCCGTCCCACGTTTCACTGTCCCTGACGAAAATCAGCCTAGGCCTACCTCCACCTCGGGAATAGTGCGTGGTGGTGGGTTTCATTCTGTACTGGCGTTGGAACGTGGGCGACAGTGGGAAGAGCGTAGTCGGCGGAAGTAGCCGACCTTTCAACCCACTAGAAGCCTGTGCCTTGATGACCGTGGCCCACGTGTTTGATTTCCCCGGCTTGATAAAAGCAGAAGTGGTAAGGAGCCGCTGNGAAGGGGAAACCTCTACCGCTCCCACAGTGACAATGGTGCCTTCAGGGACTGACACTTTCACCACAATGCCACGTTTAGCCAAAGATTCCGCCAATTCCCTGATGGCTGTGAGATTTCTGCGGGACCCTAAGCGAAAAATGGCGGCGTTGTCTGTCTGAATATGGATTTCATGACCATCGGCCTTAACGCTGCCGTTGATGGCCGCTGCTTGTTTGCCATCTTCCGCTGGCAATTCAGCTGAAAATTCAAGATCAATGTCAAAGCGCATGGTTCATCCCCTAGTGCCTGGTGTCTGTGGCGGGGTGCTTTCATTGTCGCTGGTGGTCACCCTGAGCGTGCCGTTGACTTTCCAGGTTGCTCGAGGTGCATCAGGGCCAATGTCCCTAGGCACTTCGATGGTCATATCCATGAAGTTGTAGTTGACCACCGCTCCACGGCCAGTCAAATAGGACCAAAGCTGTTGGCCCAGATCGGACCAGTCGCTGACGGGAACGGACCGGAAATCTTCGGCAAGTGGTTGGTTCTCAGTCATGGCAGATATCCCTCCAAGCTATTTTCTGCCAGTGCTGGTTGCACAGCAGGGTGTCTTGACTGGGACGGGAATCTTTATTCCGCTTATCCCAATCGTGCACTTGCTGCAACCCTAATGCTTGAGGATGAAGAATAATAGGTCTATTTAATAAATCTAACTACTTCTTCGTGGAAGAGAATTATTTGCCACGTTGCGCTGCGGAGCACACGTGAAGTGGGCGGGCTTGCCCCATTTCTCAGTCACCGCAAACCTGGCAACTTCCACCGAGTTCAACGTCGTCACAGCCGCTGTGCGGCAGTGCGCAGGAAGGCACCTATATCCAGCAGCAGCTCACCAGGAGGCGTGTCCGGTGGTGGATGAGGTCTGCGTGTGAGTACGACAAGGACGGCACCATGCCAGCGGCACTCTCGATTGCCTCCCCAAAGCTAACCGAGCGGGCTGACACAGCATACGTTCTGACTCGGTCACCGTTGAACGGTGGAAGATCGGCTCCGGAGTCCTCATATGAGGTTTTGTACCTCCACCAACGCTTCCCCTTTGTCCGTGGTGAGTGGCGTGGCCGGGACGGTGGCGGCCGCTGCGCCCTTGCCGCGGTACCGCACCAGCCTGACGGCGTTGACAATAACCACCAGGACACTGATCTCATGGACCAACATGCCTGTCGCCATGAACACCTGGTGCGTGAGTACNCCTACCAGGAGCAGAACCACGGTGCCCAAGGCAATGACGGTGTTTTGTTTCATGTTCCGCACTGTGGCCTTCGCCAGCGAGTATGCGTGCACCAGCTGGTCAAAGCGGTTGCCCATCAAGATGACATCCGCCGTCTGGATGGACACGTCCGTGCCGGCGCCCATGGCCAGACCTATGTCTGCTGTGGCAATGGCTGGGGCGTCGTTGATGCCGTCGCCCACCATGGCCACCTTGTGGCCTGCCGCCTTCAACTCCGAGACGATGTGGACCTTGTCCTGCGGCAATAGCTCCGCCTTAGCTACATCGATACCGAGTTCAGCAGCGACCAGTTCCGCCGTGTGCCGGTTATCTCCCGTAAGCATGTAGAACTGCCTGATGCCGGAGGCCCGCAGGGCAGCAATCGCATCACGTGCCTCGGGGCGGATCTGGTCTGCGATGGACACCACGGCCGCAAGCACGCCATCGATCACCACGAACACGGCCGTGTTGCCCAAGCGCTCGCGGTCCACCGCATGCGCGTCGGCGGAGCCGGCCAGCGGAACGCCCATGGCGGCCAGCACCCGGCGTGAACCAACGGCTACCTGGCGCCCGTCCACCATGCCACGGATGCCGCCGCCCTTGATGACCTCCACATGCGTCGGCTGGGCCGTGATATCCATGCCGCGTTCGGCGGCCTGGGCAACAATGGTCCTGCCCAGCGGGTGTTCCGAAGCCAGCTCAAGGCGGGCTGCCAGCGCAAGGACGGTGCCGGCGTCGTGCGTCCCCACAGGGTGGACTTCGGTGACTTCCGGCCGTCCCACGGTGAGCGTGCCGGTCTTGTCAAAGACGAGCGTGTCCACCTTGGACAGGCGTTCCAGTGCGTCCCCGCCCTTGATCAGCACGCCGTGGCGGGCGCCGTTGCCNAGCCCCGCCACCATGGATACAGGNGTGGAGATGACCAGTGCGCCGGGGCAGGCGATGACAAGGAACGTCAGTGCAAACTCGATGTCGCGGGTGAAGACCAGTACCGCGGCGGCCATCACCACAATGGCCGGCGTGTAGATCTGCGCGAACTTATCCAANAAGCGCTGGGCCTTTGTCTTGGTTTCCTGCGCCTCCTCCACCAGCTCAATGATCTGCGCAAAGGTGGTGTCATCTCCCACCTGTTCGGCTGTGACACCGATGAAACCGTTGTCCACGATAGTGCCGCTGTAGACCCGGTCTCCCACGGACTTCGACGCCGGGACGGGCTCGCCGGTAATGGTGGCCTCGTTGATGTGCGCGCGGCCCGTTGCGATGACGCCGTCCACGGCGATCTTCCCGCCGGACTGGACGATCAAGTGGTCACCCACCACCACGTCGTCCACGCTTACGGTGAGCGTCACGCCGTCGCGCACCACCTGCGCCTCCTGCGGCGCCATGTCCACCAGATCCCGCAGCGAACGCCGCGTCTTCTCCAGCGTGCGGGCTTCTAGCCAGGCGCCGAAGACGAACAGGAAGGAGACCACGGCGGCCTCGACGTATTCGCCGATGATCAGTGCACCGAGAACGGCGATGGTCACCAGCAAATCGATGCTGAACGCCTTCGCGCGCAGTGCCTGGAACGCCCGGATGGCGGTGGGAATGCCGGCTGCGACGGCACTGGCGAACAAGACGATGTCCCGCGCCGGGAAGAGCTCCAGCAAGTGAAGTGCCAACGCTGCGATCAACATGATGCCGGTCGCTGCTGCGATCCGGGCTTTCGTCCTGCCAGTCATGATGCTCCTTGGCTCCAACGGCGGTGCCCGGCCCGTGCGGCAAGGTTCTCAACCGTTACCTTGAGCCTGCCAAAGAGGGCCGCGCGCCTTGACCGAGGTCAAGAACGCGTGACCTTGTTGGATGGGCGACGGGCCTAGAGTTGCGACGTGCTCAGAGCGGTTGGAGGCCTAGAGCTGTTGGAGCGCCGGGATGTCCAGAATTTCCACCGTGCGCCGTGGCTGCATCTGGATCCAGCCGGCGGACTCAAACTGGGTGAACTTGCGGCTGAGCGTTTCCGGGGTCAGGCCCAGAAAGGAGGCCACATCCTTCTTGGCGATAGGCAGGACCACCGTGACGGTGCCGTGGTCTCCGGTACCCGTGGCGGTGCCTTGTTTCTCGCTGAGTTCCAGCAGGTATCCGGCGATCCTGTGCTCGGCGCCCTCNCCGGCGAAGATGCTGAGCTGGCGTTCGGTGTTTTCCAGCCGGTTGCTGAGGGTTTCGAGCATTTTGTATGTCACGGTGGGGAAGCGGAGCAGGTAGTCGCGCAGGTCGTCATGGTGAAGGGTGCAGATGTCCGCCGCGTAGAGGGTGCTGGCGAAGTGGTCGGCGGGTGCGCCACTGATGAAACTCGTGTCGCCGAGGAAATCGCCTTCGCCCAGCACACGGATCAGCTGCTCGTGGCCGGACTCGCTGATGCGGTACACCTTCACATGACCGCTGTGGATGATCATCAGGTGCGGGTTGTTTTCCCCGGCCCCGTACAATTGCTCGTTGCGGCGGTGGTGGCGCAACTTCACGCGGCCGGCAATGTCCTTGAGCTCGTCGTCGTCCAGCTGGCTGAAAATGGGAACACGCCCCACCAAAACTTCTAGTGCGGCGTGTCCTTGTGGGGAATGATGATCTGACATGACCCCAGTCAACCAGTTCGGCCAGCTACGCGGCGACCTTATGAGATAAGACCGGTAGCCCAGTGCCGTGATGGACTTGGCGATGGCATCCGCGGTGACTAAGGTGTCATCGAATCTCACCTTGACCTTGCTGGAGTTGAACATGACCTTGGTTTCGGCCACGCCGGCGAGCTTGCTCACAACGGTTTCGATCTTGGTGATACACGATGGGCAGGTGAACGGTTCGGTTTCAAATTTCGCGGTGCGCATGGTGTGGGCCCTTCCCTGTGTCTGGATCCTTGATGGTGTTATCAGTACATCGGGTTCTGTGCGCCGCCGCCTTGACCTGGGTCAAGATCGGTAAAATGCTGTTAGTGCACGACGGCGCTGCCCCACCCACAGACGCCGCATCACCTTTGGCGGGTTAAACGCCAACGCCGCATCACCTTTGGCTTTGCCGCAGCTCCGCACCGTAAAGGTGATGCGGCGTTTGGGAAAAAGCGGTAAAAGGTGATGCGGCGTTTGGGAGTGGAGTGCGGTCAGCTGACCGGCACGGAGGATTCTACGGAGTCTTCGGAGACGCTAAATGTGGCGCCGGTGGCTGCGCGAATATCCATCACGGCCAATCGGGCGGGTTTGGCTTGAATCTCACCGAGGCCGTTTATTGCTTCCTGTTAGATCCTTGGTGGAATCCGGCCACGGAAAACCAGGCTGTGGACCGCACCCACCGGATCGGGCAGACGAAGAACGTCCTTGAGTGATCAAGGGCGCCAACCGCCGTCGTACTGCGAGAAGCCCTGCTGCGGTTGGTTAGAGCTGTTCCGCACGCAGCTGTGCGGCTGACTTGGGNGACAGCAAACCGGGGGCCACGTCAAAGATCGTCTTGGCGCCAAACTGGCCAGCCAGACTCATACGGTGCACGGCTCGGGCGTAGGCAACCAGCACACTGGAGGTGAACTCCGGGTTACTTTCCAGCGCCAAGGAGTATTCGATGACTTGGGCGTGCTGGTCCGTGGTGTTACCGCTGCGAATAACAAAACCACCATGCGGCATGGCTGTGTGGTCGCGGGCCAGCTCCTGGGCGGAA
Source organism: Arthrobacter polaris (assembly GCF_021398215.1). Taxonomy (NCBI): domain Bacteria; kingdom Bacillati; phylum Actinomycetota; class Actinomycetes; order Micrococcales; family Micrococcaceae; genus Arthrobacter; species Arthrobacter polaris. The sequence goes on along the minus strand of NZ_CP071516.1, from coordinate 2,816,027 downwards.
ATGAAGTTCACCGTGGTGTCGTACTGGTCGAAGTAGTGCTCCATGGTGAGAATTTCGGTGCGGACAGCATCCTCGGACGCGCCCTCTTCGAGCACCACAAAGCACTCACGGGTGTGCTTTTGGCGTGTGGTCAACTCCGGGCGGGAACCGCTGCGGACCTCTTCAATGGCGGTTTCAGACGGCAGTGTGTACTGCACGCCNCCGGCCACGCCGTCCACGCGGCGGATGGCATCAGAATGTCCCTGGCTCAAGCCACGGCCCCAGAAGGTGTAGGTTTCCCCGTCGGGCAACAACGCCTCGCCGTAGACACGGTTGATGGAGAACATGCCCGGGTCCCAGCCGGCGGAGATCAGTGCTGTCTTTGAGTTCGCCAGGGCTGGCGCATCCACGGCGGCAAAGTGCTCGGGGATGCGCGCATGGGTATCAAAGCTATCCACCGTGTTGAACAAGGCGGCCAGCGCCGGGCCCTGTTCCGGGAGATCGGACTTGGAGCCACCGCACAAGATCAGCACGTCAACGTCGTTGGTGTGTCCGGCCAAGTTCTCCATGGAGAACACCGGTGCGCCCGCATTCAGCGGAACCAGATCGGCGGGGTTGCGGCGGGTGTAAATGCCCACCAGGGTCATGTCTGCGTTCTTGGCAATGGCGGCCTCGACGCCACGGCCCAGGTTTCCGTAACCGGCAATTCCAATGCGAATCGGTGCGCTCATCAGTTATTCCATCCATGGTTTTGGGCCGCGCGTCGCGCACGGCCACATTTTCGCTACCGACAACGGTACCGCTTGCTTGGGGCCTCAGGCACAGCGATTCCGTCAGTTGGACGGATGAGTCGGCGTGGCCCGGGAAGCAGGCTCGGCGGAACTACTCGCCAGCGAGTTGCTGTTTCAGGAATCCCAGGGTCTTCTCCCACGCAACCCGGGCCGCTTCCGGGCGGTACATGGAGGAGTTGGAGTCGTTGAAGAACGCATGCCCGGCCCCGGGGAACACGGTGGGGCGGAAATCGACCCCATCACAGCCATGGCGGCGGTGAGCTCCGGAGGGCATCCATCAGGGAGAATCGTCCGCCCGTAGAAGGCCAGCACGGGGCAGGTTATGCCGAATTCTTATCTGGGGAAATACAAATTTTCCGTTGTTTCCCCTGATAGACCACTTGCGTACGCGTCCGTAAGGGAGCGCTGATCGGGCTAGTGGCGTTACGCGGCGCTGTTCAGGTGTCGGGGCGGTGTCAGCGCTCGGATACGCAAATACCGGTAGCGCGGGACCGCGCCGGTCTTTGACGGTCGGGGTGCTCGAGTCCTTCGAAGTGGTGTAGCGGGGTTTCTGCCCTTTCGAGTTGGAGCTAGAAGGGCGGGTTTCCTGGTTTCGTGTCGTTGGGTTCGCCGGCGGGGACCCATCCGCCGCCGGGGTCGTCGAAGTCTTCCGGCCAAGGTGCCGGGCGGCCGCGATCGTCCCACCAGCCGGTTTCCTCGCCGGCGACCAGGAACACGAGGTCATCCTGCTGAGTACGGGGTGGCCGGGGTCGGCGGTCATGTTGTCTCCTGAGGGGTGTGGGGATCGCCGGTGGTGATCTGCTCGGTGGTGATCTGCTCGGTGGTGATGGTGGCCGGTTCGCACGCGATTCGCGCCTATCGGCGGACTGGGTGGCGATGCCATCCAGGATGTACCCCGCTTGCCGTCGGTGAATCTGGATATTAGGTCCTTCGTTCATGGTCCTTCATTCCTCGGCGGCGCTGTGGGGCCAAGTCGGCGGCGCAGTTGCAGATTCTCACTGTGCGCGACTTCCAGTGCTTCCCGTAGTTGGTGTACTTCGTCGCGGTGGCGGCGTTTGAGCTCGGCCAGTTGGGCGGTGAGGGTGCGCACCACACTGCTCGGTTCATCGCTATCGCCCCGGCCGGCCGCGGCGGGGCCGTGGCCNTGTTGTTGGGCGCGCAGCTGTTCTATCCGGCGGCGGATATCAGTGGTGGAGTAGAGGAAGTCCAGCGAGACGCCGGAGGTCTTGGCCAGACCGCGGAAGGTGACCGGCTGACCTTGCCGAACCATCTCCTGCAGGCCTTGTTCTGCGCGGGTTCTCGCGGCGACGCTCTTGCGGGCCGCAGCTTGTCGTAGGTTCTCGGGATTGCCTCGCATCAGTGCTTACCTTCCTGCTTCTCAGTGATGGGATCGGTGCGGGCGGTGACGCCGGCACCGCGCACGGCTTGAACTGTCCCGTCGGCGAGCCGGGTCTGTTCGAGTGTGACGATGACGCGGCCCAGCGCATCGTGTTCTTGCCGGCGGCCGGCCAGCCAGATGTTCTCTTCCCCNATCTGCTCACCAGTGCGCGCCAGGAAAGCCGTGCGGCGTTGGTCGATCAGCTCGGCGGTGCGGTCTTGTTGGGCCTGTAGCTCGGGCAGGAAACTGGCATCGGTGGCGAACTTGTCACATGTCAAACAGGCATTTCCCTTCGTGCACGTTTGTCGGGGTGGCAACAGGCACCAGCCGTTAGGCAAGATCCGGTCGCTGCGCCGGTCCAGCTCGAGCATGTCGTAAAGGTCTCGCGGGTCAATGTCGATGTTCTCGGCGCTGGCGGTGATCTTGCGGTAGCGCAGGAACTCCGCCTCGGCGGTTGATTGCAGCGTCTGCGCGTACGTCATCGTCATGGTTGGCGTGAGGTGTCCGAGGTGCCGCTGTACTACGTGCAGCGGCACGCCGGCGTTGAGCAGGCCGGTGGCTACGGTATGGCGGAAGCGGTGAGTGCGGTTGAAATCAACCAACCGGCCGGCACCGTCACGGATATCGAGCCGTTCGGCCAGGCGGGTCAACAAGTTCCGCAGCGTCAAGCTCGAATACGGGCGGTCGCCGTTGCGGTTCTTCATTGCCGCCAAGAACAGGTACTTAGGTATCTTGTCCGGCGCCCCGTATTCGGCGAAATGCCGGGCCGCCCACTGCTGCTGGGCATGGATGATCGTGACCACCTCCGCGTCCACCAACACTGTGTCGGGGCCGCCGTCGATCTTCGTCTGTTGATAGTGCAACTTGGCCATCGGCGCCTGCGTCTGTGGGTCCTCGCCTGGTTGTAGTGCCTTTAGCCCGGTCGAAGAGAGCGGTAGCAGCGGATCGGGGTCGAGCATGCAGATCTCGCTGACCCGTCGTCCCAGCAGCGCCATCAGCATGGTGATTCGCATGGCCTGCTCATCGCCAAATCCGCCCTCCTCGACGGGTGTCCCCAATAGTCCGAGCCCGGCCATCACCTTGCTCATGGCCTCGTCGTCGATGATCTGGCCTTCCAGGCGCGGGCGGGGCTTGCTGCCCAGTTCCCCGCGTCGGTAGAAACGGGTGTGCTCTGGCCCCAGTTGAGACCATCCCGGGTCAGTCAACGTGGCGGCCGCGTCGTCTTTGTTCTCGGTCATGAACGCATAGAACGCCTCCAGATCCCCGGCGGTTTTCTGGAGCGACGCTGGCGAGCCGNNCTGCCCGGCCCGCGGCCCGCGGGTGACGGACTTGGCGCGCACGTAACCCAGGAAGTCCAGCATCAGGCGACGGACCCCNGCCGCGTCGTCAGCCAGGTGTGGGCCGGGGACGTTTTGATCCACGAGGAAAGTATCGAAGACGCGAATGGCCGCGGTCCTGCGGTGCACCGTGGACCAGGTCAGCATCCCGGTATCCAAGCCGACCTTGCAATGCCACTGGATAGCGAGACGAAGCCAGCCGGTGGAGATGGCATCGAAGTGCACCGCATACCTGCCCATTGGTTCGTGTTCGCGCAGCGGGATCCGGGCNTCCTCCACCGGATCCCACCGATCTCGTCGCCACCACGGGCCGGTGTCCAGCGCGGTCACCAGCAGCCGCATCATCCGCGACAACAACACGCGGACCTGCTGCGCCGTGGCCGTCGCCGGCAACCGGCCGGTGCGACGATGCACCCGAGTNGAGATCCGTTGGCACCAGTCCGTTCCTGAGAGATCCAGTAGCGAACACAGCCCCTGGGCGGGATAATCGGTAACGACTTCGCCCAGCCGACGCACCAGAATGCTCAACGCCGGCGTGGAGACTTTCTGACCCAAACCAATGATCCGGCACACGCACCACAACAGCTCCCGGCGCATCGGCTCCGGCAGCACCGTCAAGTCCACCCCGGCACGGAAGGTACCGTCCTGACAGAACGCCCCAGCGTACTGCGACGGCACCGTCGAAGCCGCCAACACCGGCAGTCGCATCGATTCGGGCACCTGCGCCCACAACTGCGCGAAGGCATGGAAGTCGCAACGGCCGCGGGCATCTTCGATCCAGTCGACCGCGCCCGATTCGTGACCACTCATGAGCACGGACCAATCGACGGGTCGGAATCGGTAACGGCATCTGTAGCGACCCGCCAGCTGGCGGTGAAAGCCTTCCAGTTTGCCATTGCCTGCATCTCAGCGTCGTCGGTGACATGCGCGTAGGTGTTCAGTGTGGTTTGCACGTCGGCATGTCCCAGCCGGCGGCTTACTACGTGCACCGGTGTCCCCGACAAGAGCAAGGCCGTAGCATGGCTGTGCCGCATCCAGTGAGGTGTCCATTCCGAGGGAACCCGTCCGGACAGCTGCCGGTGCAGCCTCTCGACCAAGTCATAGACCGAGTCTGGTTTCCAGGGCGCGAATCTCGGTTCATGGTCGAGGTTGACGAAAACGTAGCCTGCATCGAAATCCTCACACACCATGTCCGCGCCCACCTCACACAGCCGCCAGAGATGCTCGCCGTATAACCGGTCCAGCTCATCGGAGACATACAACCGGCGGTACCCGGACTTCGCACGAATCTCGTGGGGATGCTCGCGTGGGATAACCTCCACATACGGGGTGTCGCCGCGCCCGGTGTGCCAGTCCCGATGCTGCAATCCCAGGGCCTCGGCCAGTCGGAGACCGGTCTCGGCCATGAGCATCCACAACAACCGGTTGCGCACCGACCCGCGCCATTCGCCCGTCTCGGCGTCCCAGCTAGCGCAGGCATCGCAGATCAACGCGATCTGTCCCGGCGTCAGCACCGGCGGCGGGCCACCGCTCCCAGCCTCACGCACCTTCACCGTGGACCGGCGCCTTCCATGCCGACGAGCCAGATGCTCCAACAATGGCTTGTACCGGCTGCCACCACGGTGAGTGATCCGATGCAGGTCCCGGCCCACATCCACACCGTTGAGCAGGTGGTAGTCATAGCACGACATCACCGCCCCAAGGCGTGCCGAGATTGTAGACTCGGCGAACCGCGCCGGACGCTGCTCGATCGAGGTCACCGCTGGCTCGTCCCCGGTACGAAGCCAAGTCAAGAACGCCCCGAAATCCGCCACCTTCACCGCATCCCAGCGCAGGTCAAACGCGTAGAGGTACTGCCACCACAACGCCAAACCCCGAGCATAGGACTTCACGGTGTTCGGGGAGGACCGCTGGGCCCGCAGATACTCAAGNTATTCTTCGGCCGGCCCCACCACCCGATGGTCGCGGCCCAGCACCGTCCAGGTCCGTCCGCCCTCCGGCAAGTTGAGCCGCTGTACCCGGAACAATTCGACTGTTTCGATACCAACCGTCATGCACCGTTACGTTGCCACCCCAGATAAACCGTCCGCAGCAGACACGCCGAGCAAGAAAAAGATTCATACCCTCCGTTACGTACGGCGATAAACAAACCCCAGATAAGAAAAGCTCATCACCGGCATACGCTGCATGGCCGTAGAAGGCACTGCAGCCGCCAGCCGTGGTTCCTGCATTGCCAAGGCAAAGCGTAGCTCCCGCCAAAGCAGAAACCGACAGCTGCCGTCCTATCCGTCCCCTCCGGTGTGGCTTCCAGGTAGTCAAAACTGTGGACACCCCGGCCCTGACGTCCGCCGCCTTTGCGTGCGAGTTCATGGGCGCTGTGGCCGCCCGGATCTTCGGCTGGAGCTCATCCTGGGCCGCCGGATCGTTGCGGCGTTCGCCCAGCTCGGCCAACAGTACCGCGTCCAAGCCCGCCAGCCCCATGAGATTCGGGGCGAGAGCGAGGTAACCTTCCGCCGCGAACCTGTTGGCCACCTCGAGGATGTGCGGGACCAACCCCAGATCTCGTGGATGACCAGCACTGCTCCCCGTGCGGGGCCTGACGGTTCAGCCTGGTACGCCTGAAAGTTCTGTCCTGCCGCAGAAAAATCAATCATTGTTCCCATGAACCAACACTGGCACGGACCGGCACAGCTTTCCAGAGGTTCCCGGAACTTTCCCCGGGTGAACGGCGCCCCACCCGTGCTGCCCACGGGCCGCCGTCTGCCGGTAAACTTGGCATGGGTGTTTTCCCTGCCCCACTGATAGCCACCATAAGGACCACACCCATGAGCTTGATCCGTCTGAACGATGTTAGCGTGCGCTTTGAGAAGGTCCAGGTGCTCCGTGAGGCGTTCTTCAAGCTCGAAGCAGGGGACCGGGTGGGCCTGATCGGGCGCAACGGTTCGGGAAAGTCCACACTGCTCAAACTCGTCATGGACCAGGTGGAACCGGACAGTGGCACCGTCAGCATTGAGCTGGGCACCAGGATCGGCTACTTCTCCCAGTTCTCCGAGCTCAACGGCGCCTCCACCATCCTTGAGGTGCTCGAGGAAGTCTTTGCACACGTCAAGGACGTTGAGGCGGAACTTGCCGACATCGATGCCGCGCTGGCAGTTGATCAGCCCGAAGCCGAGATGGACCGGCTGATCCACCGCCAGTCCGAGCTGTTTGCTGACATGGATCGTCTCGATGGCTGGGACTACCAGCGCAACATTGACAAGGTCCTGACCACACTCGGCTTCAATGAAGCCCACCGCGTGTGTGCCATTGACGAGCTATCCGGTGGCTGGCGCAACCGTGCCGCCCTCGCCAAAATTCTTNTGGAAGCGCCCGATGTGCTGCTGCTCGATGAGCCCACCAACTACCTTGATGTGGCCGGTGTGGAGTGGCTTGAGGGCTGGTTCAAGAACTTCAGGGGCGCGGCGATTATCGTTTCCCATGATAGGAAGTTCCTGGACTCCGTTGTCACGCGCATCATTGAGGTGGAGAACTTTCACCTGCACGAATACCCGGGAAACTTTGGCGATTACGTAGTGGCCAAGCAGTTCCGGCTCAAGAGCCTCGAGAGCCAGTTCACGCACGAATCTGAACTGCTCGCCTTTGAAGCGGAGNGGATTTCTGACCGTCGCGAAGCGTCCAAGGCCGCCTCANAGGGGCTGGATTCTAAGCTGTCAAAGATCAAGAAGTCACGGGCCCCGCGTCCGGTGGATAAGATCATCACCGAAATCTACAGCGGCTTGCACGTCAAGGATGTCCTATGCCGGGTGGAGTCACTGACCAAGTCCTATGGCGAACGGACCCTGTTCAGCGACCTCAGCTTTGAGATTCGCCGCGGCAACCGCATTGTGGTGCTGGGTTCCAACGGCTCCGGTAAGTCCACGCTGCTGCGGGCACTGACGNGGGAGGAAGCCGCCGATTCCGGCTATGTGACCTGGGCTAAGGGCGGCGGGCTGGTCTCCTACAACCAGGTGCTCGAAGACCTTGACCCGGAGGACACCGTCACCCATGCCGTCAACGCCATGCCCGAGAGCCTGGCTCTGACAGCAACCAAGAAGTCAGTGAACCGATTCCTGGCCATGTTCCAGTTCTCCGAGGCCGATCTGAAGCAGCGCATCGGCAACCTCTCCGGTGGCCAGCGCGCCCGTGTCGCCATGGCCCAGTGTCTGCTCTCCGGAGCCAGTGTCCTGGTCCTCGATGAGCCCACCAACCACCTGGACATGTCCAGCACCCAGGTCATGGAACGGGCGCTGCTACATTTCCCCGGTGCCGTCCTGGTGGTCAGCCACGACAGGTTCTTCACCGACAAGATTGCCAACCGGCGGCTCGTCTTCAACGCCGAGAACCCTGGAGTGGTCGCCGTCAGATAGCCCAAAGTGCCGCCGAGCGTTCCTCATAAAGAGGACGACGGCGGCACTGGACTTCCAGCGTGGGCCGCGTTAATGCTGGGCTTGCTCTAGAGGTTCGCCCGGGTTTTCGCCCGAATTCTGCGGTGCGGACACCTTCTGGCCGAACTTGTTGGGATTGGCAGGCCACCACACACGGTTGCCCACATCGTAGGTCACCGCCGGAACCAGCAGGGAGCGCACAATGACCGTGTCCAGCAGTACACCGAAGGCCACAATGAAGGCCAGCTGAGCCAAGAACAGCAGAGGAATGACGCCCAGCGCGGCGAACGTCGCGGCCAAGACCACNCCGGCGGAGGTGATGACGCCTCCGGTCTTGCCCAAGCCACGCAGTACTCCGGCATGGGTGCCCATGCGCAGTGATTCCTCCCGCACCCTTGTCATCAAGAAGATGTTGTAATCCACGCCGAGGGCCACCAAGAACACGAAGCCAAACAGGGGCACGGTGGCATCGGCGCCGGGGAAGTGGAACACGTGGTTGAACACGAGTGCCGAAATGCCCATAGTGGCCGCGTAAGAGAGCACTACGGAACCAATCAACAGCAGGGGNGCCACAATGGATCGCAACAGCAACATCAAAACGATTAAGATGACCGCCAGCACCAAAGGAACAATCTTCACCAGATCACGTTGTGCCGTGACATTGGTGTCCAAAGCGATGGCTGAAACCCCGCCCACCAGCACCGTGGAATCAACCGCTGGAAGATGAGCACGCAAATCCAACACCACTTGTTCCGCGGCGTCAGAATCGGCTTGGTCCTTTAGTGTTGCATTGATCAGTACCCGGCCATCCTTCACTGAAGGTGCGGCGTCAGGGCTGGGGCGTCCGGCGCCTGTGTAGATGCTCGCCTCACCGATACCCTCGGTGGCGGTGACAGCGCTGAGCACCTGAGAGGCTTTGGCCTCCTGCGCGATGATCAACACTGGGCTACCGCTGCCGCCGTCAAAGTGCTTGGCAAGTGCTTGTTGTCCATCCACGGCATTGCTTTGACTCAAGATGACTTCAGTTTGGGAGACACCGTTGGCTTGCAGCTGCAGGACTCCGCTGCTTGCAGCCAGCAGCAGCACAAGTGTCACCACCCAAGTCACACGGGGTCTGCGGGCAATCAGCAAACCCACCCAGCGCCAGATCCCGCTGATCCCTGACAAGCCACGATCGACGTCGTGCGCGGTGGCCTTGGTCATTCCGTTTGTAGCAACAGCTTCATGCTTATGCTCGTGTGCCTGGGAAACTTTGGGACGGAACGGCCAGAACGCNCACCGACCAAAGGCCACCAACAGTGCTGGCAGGCAGGTCAAAGCGGCCAGAAGGGAGAAGAAGATACCGATGGCAGCGATGGGTCCTAGACTCCGGTTGGAGTTCAAATCCGAGAACAGCAGGCACAGCATGGCTAAAATAACTGTGCTCCCGGAGGCAAGAATTGGCTCCCACGCGCCGCGCATGGCACGTCCCATGGCGGCCCATTTTGACTCGACTTGCTGCAGGGCTTCGCGGAAGCGAGCCACCAGAAGCAGCGAATAATCGGTGGCGGCGCCGATGACTAAAATGGAGAGGATGCCCTGGCTCTGTCCGCTGAGCTTAATCCAGTCCCAGCTGGCCATGTAATAGATCACCAAAATGGAGGCGCACAGGGCCACCACGGAGGTGAATAGCACCAAGATGGGCAGCACCACTGAGCGGTACACCACCAACAAAATAACAAANACAGCCAGTAGGGCCACCAGAAGTAACACCCCATCGATGCCTGCAAAAGCCTCAACTAAATCTGCGGTAAGGCCAGCAGGGCCCGTGACGTAAACCGTTAGCCCTTCAGGGACCGAGGATGTCAGTACCTCGCGCAGTTCGGTAACCACAGTATTTATTTCATCGGTACCGGAGATGGGGACGAGGAATTCAACCGCTAACTTATCTGCTGACGGGATGGGGCCGGCAATGCTGGTGGTGGCCGGTGCCTCGGGTGCTTGAACTCCTTTGACAGCAGCCATCTTCTCGGGGAGGCCAGCAATTGTGGCCAGTTGCTCCCCGGTCAGGGTNTCCTTGCTGGTCAGCAAAACCACCGCGGGAATGGCGGTGGAGTCAATGAAACGCCGCTGCCAGTCTTGCACCACAGTTGACTCGGCGTTGGCCGGAAGGAAACTGGCTTGGTCATTGCTGGAGACCTCGGAAATTTTCCCAAAGGTGGGGCCACCAATACCAGCTGCGGCAAACCAGATAAGTATCAAAATGGTAGGCAGAGTAATTCTTAGCCAGCGCTTTGGGGACCAGTCAACAGTTTTCATAGTGCCATGATACTTCCATAATGGAGAGATTTGATGAACGAGATATAATATAATCTAAAGGGGCTAAAGAGGGGATGATTGAAACTATGAAGTCTCAACAGGCCCACGCGGAACTTTTCGCCGCGATGCGCGAGTTCACCTTGGAGTCAGATCGTTATGTTGACAAGGTGGCCTCCCTCCACGGACTACACCGCACTGACTTGAATGCTCTGGGCTTCTTGATTCGTCCCGATCGTGAAGCAAACGCTATGACACCTGGGAAACTAGGTGAGGCACTGAATCTTAGTTCCCCGGCAACCACAGCGTTGGTGGATCGTCTGGAAAGATCCGGACACGTCAACCGTCAGCGTGATAAGAATGACCGCCGGCAGATTCAGCTCGCCATGACTGAGCACGCCCGAGGTGTTGGCCGAGCCCTGTTCACGCCCTTGGCGGCCCAGCTCACCGGAACTTTAGCGAAATACACGCCAGAAGAACTGGCGCTCGTGGAAAAATTCCTCCTTGATGCAACGGCGGCAACCGCAGAGGCCTTGGAAAATCTCCAAGCTCCGCCAGCGAATAAGCCTGTAAACGAATAGGCGAACCGCGTTCTGGCTCAGGTGGTTCAGGTCAAAACAGCACGGGCCATACTTGGGTTATGGGTAGTGTGAGAGGAACCAATAACGTCAGGGAGTCAATGATTCGTCGCGCCGCCACCTTGCTGCTCACCCTTGGTCTTGTTCTTGCCGGGACAGCTTGTTCCCCGCAGGATGATGGGACTTCCACCGCAGCTGCCCTTGCTCAAGCGCTCAGCTCACACACAGTGNGGGGTATGAGCTTTGACAAGCCCGCCGCTGAGGTGCAAAAGGAGCTCACGGAGCTTTCTGAAAGTATCGGCCCTGTGTGGCCCACTGTCAGCGTGTCCGGAGTCGAGGTCAAGGACGACACTGCCCGCGTTTCCCTCAACTACTCCTGGGACATCCCTTCGNCAAAGAAGCCTTGGACGTACTCAACCGGGGCCAACATGAAACGCAACGGTCAGGCCTGGACTATCACGTGGACCCCGGAAATGGTGGAGCCGAAACTGGCCGCAGGAGACCGCTTCAAGCTCACCACCACCGGTGGTCACCGTGCGGGAATCCTGGCCGCCGATGGCGAAGCCATCGTGAAAGAGCGCCCCGTGAAGATTGTAGGCATCAACAAGGAAGGCCTCAGTGACGCCGAGGCCAGTGCAAATGCGCTCGCTGACCTAGTTGGCATTGACCCGGGCGCCTACGCAGCGAAGGTCAAGGCTTACGGCCCAGTGGCTNTTGTTGACGCCATCACCTTGCGTGATGATGCTTTCGCAGCTCTGGATTCGAGCAAGCTCAACGCCATCAAGGGCATCCTCGTTACCTCTGCCACGCAGCTACTGGCCNCCTCGCGCACCTTCGCCCAAGCAATTTTGGGTTCCGTCCACGACGCCACTGCCGAAGACATTGAANAGTCCCAAGGCAAAGTATCGCCCGGGCAGGTGGTTGGCTCCGGCGGGCTGCAGGCCTCCTTTGACGCCCAACTTGCAGGTACGCCGGGCATTACCATCAGCGCCATTGCCGCAACCGAGTCCGCCCCGGCGTCAGGGGCCACACCCACGGACGGCGCCGGGGCCTCACCCGAAGCGGCCAGCCCAGCGTCCAAGACCTTGTTCACTGTAGAGCCCACCGATGGCAAGGACGTTAAAACAACACTGGTGACGGGGCTCCAAAGTGCCGCCGAAGATGCGCTGGCCGAGGTTAAAACTCCGAGTTCCATCGTGGTGATGCGTCCGTCCACGGGAGCCATTCTGGCTTCCGCCAACGGCCCGGACAGCGTTGGCTACAACACGGCATTCTTGGGTCAATATGCACCCGGTTCAACGTTTAAGATTGCCACCTCGCTGGGACTGCTGCGCCAGGGCCTGACCCCAAGTTCCACCGTTAGCTGCACCNCCGAATTCACTGCCGACGGGAAANAATTCCTCAACGCCCCAGGCTACGCACCAGAGGCAACCGGTGAAATATCCCTGACAACCGCCGTCGCCCATTCCTGCAACACAGCCTTTGTTTCCCAATTTGAANAACTCTCGCAAGAAAACNTGGCCGATGCTGCCGGAGCGCTGGGCATCGGAGTGGAAAATGATCTTGGCCTGGCTGCGTTCACCGGCTCAGTGCCGCGTGACTCAGCAGGCACTGAGCATGCCGCCTCCATGATTGGCCAGGGCAAGGTGCAGGTCTCGCCGTTGGCCATGGCCACCATGATGTCAGCCGTGGTCAAGGGTACCGCCGTGGTGCCAACGCTCGTCGAAGGGCATGACGGCAAGGCCAAAGCCGCCGAGGGTGCAGCGCTCACCGACAAGGAAGCCGGAGACCTGCGCACCTTGATGCGCGCCGTTGTCACCGACGGCTACNTTGAGATGCTCGGTGACTTGCCGGGGCCGGAAGCGATCGGCAAAACCGGCACGGCCGAGTACGGCAATGATACGCCGCCGCGCACCCACTCATGGGTCATTGCCGCCCAAGGTGACATTGCTGTGGCCGTCTTTGTTGAAGATGGCGATTTGNGGGCTGTCACGGGTGGCCCGTTGGCTAAAACCATCCTCGCTGCCGCCGCTGGCCAATAGCCGCACCACTTTTCGGGGACTTTGTGAAGTTCACGCTTATGGTGGGCATGGAACGTCAATTGCGAACCAAGCTTGCTCCGCCGGCGGCAAAGGAAATGCTATGCACAGCACCGAGATGTCCCAGGTGAAATTTTCTAGCACCAAATTTCGTGAGGGCTACATAACCGACGAGGTCGATGACTTCGTTAACTCCGTCCAACTGGCATTACAAAATGGGNAGTCTGGGAGCCCCGGAAAATTGAGTGCCCACGACGTCGTTCACGCCAGATTCACCCCAGTAAAGTTCCGCTCCGGGTACGACGAAACCGAAGTGGATGACTTTCTTGACAAGGTAGCGGAGGCCTTGAGCGCTTACGAAGCAGGGATGAGGCCGTAGCCCAGGAGTTGCCAGAGCTGGAGTGAGTCCCAAAATAAGCCACGGAAAGCCCTTTCCCGATACTCTGGATGAGAACTCGAAACCACTGCGCAAGGAATTCGCCATGATTGAGATGCCTCCAGCCCACTGGGATGTAAGTCCGCTGACCGGCTACACGCGCGAGCACTGGCTGGCTGCGGCTGATGCTCAGCTGAACGCCGTACGCCCCTTCGCCTCGCAGGAGCACGCTTTCATCAACCTCCCGGGCGTGNNCCCAGCATGTCTGGGGAGGTCTCCGATGGGTTGGAAGGCTTTGCCCGCACGTTCATCCTGGCCGCCTTCCGGGTGGCCGGGGAGGACGGCGGCGATCCGCACAACCACCTGGACTTCTACCGCAGCGGCTTGCTGACCGGCACCGACGCCAACTCGGTACAGCCCTGGCCGCGCATTGAGGTGACACGGCAGGCTTTGGTGGAAGCCGCATCGCTAGTCCTGGGACTGCACCTGACCCGCCGATGGCTGTGGGACACCCTTGAAACGGCGGAGCAGGACCAGATTGTGGGGTGGCTTGGCGGCGCGGTGGGCGTGGTGATCCCGGATAACAACTGGGTCATGTTCAAGGTCATGGTGCAGGAATTCATTGCCTCCACCGGCCGGCCCTTCCACGCGGAAGATATCCACAACGGCCTGGCCCGCATCGAAGACTGGTATCTGGGCGACGGTTGGTACAGTGACGGCAACGGGCAGCGCTTTGACTACTACGCTGGCTGGGCCATGCACCTCTACCCTTGCCTGTGGACGCTCATGGCAGCTCCCNGGGTCCCGGAACTTGCCGCCCAAAAGGCCGCCGTTTACAAGGCACGCCTGGCCCGCTATCTCCAAGACTTCCCGTATTTCTTTGGCGGCAACGGTGCTCCGCTGTTCCAAGGCCGCTCACTGATGTACCGCTTTGGTGCCACCGCGCCGCTCTGGCTCGGCGAGCTCATGGGCGTGAGCCCGCTCGCCCCCGGTGCCACCNGTGCACTGGGCAGCGCCGCGCTACGGTATTTCAACGACGGCGGCGCCTTTGGCGAGAACAATGTGCTTAGCTGCGGCTGGTTTGGCACCTTCGCCCCCATGACCCAGATCTACTCCGGCNCCGGCCTCCCATACTGGACGTCCAAAGGATTCCTTGGTCTCCTGCTTCCCGCGGACCACCCTGTGTGGACCGACGCCGAACAGGGCGGCCCTGTAGCTGAAGCCGATTCCGTGCGCGTACTCCGCGCCNCCGGTTTCCTGCTCGCCAGCACCGCTGCAGATGGCGTGGTGCGCCTGGCTAACCACGGCAGCGACAACTACCCCGGCATTGTGCAGGGTGATGACNCCCACTACTCCCGTCTGGCCTACTCCACCCATACGGCCCCGGAATATAGCCCGCCACTGGACAACCACCTGGCCGTCCTGGATGCGGTGGATGCCCCGTCCCGCCGCACCGCCATTCACCGCCGTGAATGCACGACGCCGGACACCCTGGCAAGTGCCCACCGTCCAGTCTGGGGGATGNAGGCTGTGGAGACGGATTCACCTTGGCGCGTCACCTCTGCCACTGCCGTTCGCGGTCCGTGGGAACTGCGCGTGCACGTGGTGGAATCCCCAACGCCCCAAACAGCAACCGTGCGGGAGGGCGGCTACGCCGCACCCGTCCACGGCGCCGTGTCCTCTTACCTCTTTCCGGTGCTGGGCTACAGTGACGCAGCTGCCTTGAAGGTAGAGGGCAGCAACCCGATGGCCGCTGAAACCTGCATCCCGTGGCTCACAGGCCAACACGCCAGCATCCGTAGCGTCCATGGATCCCTTGCAGTGTTGACGGGCGATCCTGCCATGGCTTCACTGCTTGAGAACTTCGACGCCGCCACACTCATGCCTGTCCTGACAGACAGTGTTCTAGAAGATGGCGTCTTGCAGCTGACCATCACGGCACCGGACGGAAAACCTCTCACCGCCGGATTCCGGCTCGAGGACTAACGGGCGTCAGGCGCCCGAGCAGACCCAGTCATCCGGAGTTGAACCGGCCGCGAGGAANGGCAAAAGTTCGCCGCTGGCGGTAGTGCCAAGGAGCTCGTCGGCCTGGGTGTAGATGATGGGCTCTTCCTTGGAATTGTGAGCGTCCAANAGGGAGAGTAAATCGGTGCAGGCGGTGCGCAAGGCNAGAGGCGTTGCGCAGGGCAGAGCCGTTGCCCGGGTAGTGGAGTCGGCCCCGCTGGCAAGCAGTGCGTCGAGGGTGTCCATCTGGCGCCAAAGCTGCCCGTGTTCGCGCAGCATGACGAAGATGGGCCCCATGAGGCCGGCAGCCTTCAGCGGCGGAAACAAGAACTCTTCCTCCAAATAGATGTGCCGCCGCAAGCCGCTCAGCGCGGCGAGTAACGGTGCCGGATCGGCTGTGTCCGCACTGGCCAGGGAGGCGATGTATGCTTCGATGCCGCCGTCAATGGCACGGTGCTCGAGTTCTAGGGCCTGGCCCAACGTCATTGACTGCATGGTTCCTCCGTGGCTGACGGTTTTCTTCAGGCTACTCCGGTCCAGTTCATTCCGGCACGATGTCGCGGGTGCAAAACGCNCAGATGCCCAGCCCGCCCAGTAGTACCGCGATCAGGGTCAGCACCACCAGCGGCATGAGCGTGAAGTTCTCGGCCGGCAGACGGGGCACCGCACCAAACGGNGTGGCCTTGATAACGTCCTCGGACAAAGAGAACAAGCTGCCAAACATGGCCACCAGCACCGAGACACCGTACACGGCCCAGCTCAAGCTGACACTGAGCCGGGGCACAAAGCCGTGTAGGAACAACAGCACGCCCAGCATCAGCAGCACAGCCGGCCAGAACGCGAACGACGCCCACGCCATCGCGGCGCCCGTGCCGGCCCCGTTGGAGGAAACACCCATGAGCCAGCCGCCCAGCAGCAGCATCACGGCGGACCCGCCAGCAGCAACGAGCAGCTGGGCANNAAGCCATCTGCGCCGTGGCAGCGCACAGGCCAGCTGTAATTCCAGCCTGCCACTGGCCTCCTCGGCGCGGGCACCTGCCAAGCACTGCACAGCGAAGGCGCCGGCCAACATGCCGTTGAACAAGGCAAAGATGCCCAGCACACCCTGGATCATGGTGGCACTATTGCCCACGAAGGCCTTCGCAAATGCGTTTGACGGATCCAACACACTGGACATGGCTTGGGCCACGCCGCCAAAGAACACGCCGGCAACCACAGCCCCGAGCAGCCAACCCACCAAACTACCGCGCTGCAGCCGCAGCACCAGTCCTACAGGCCCAGCCAGGAACGCCGTCGCCGTGGCCGGGCCCCGCCTNTGTGGCAGCAGCCCCATGCCAAGATCGCGGTGTGTCTCAATCCGCAGGGCGCCGGCACAACCCACCACGGCCAGCAGGACCAGCGGCAGCAGCGGCCACCACGTGTCCTGTCCAAAGGCACGCATGTTTTGGGCCCAGCCAATGGGNGAGAACCAGCTCACGGGGCTGACCAGGGTGCCATCGGCTTGAAGATCGGCTCCGGCACGGATGAAATAAAACACGGCTAGCACGGCAACGCCGAGCGAATTGGCACCNCTACTGGTGGAACTGAGCTGGCCGCACAAGGCACCAATGGCAACAAACGCCAATCCTGTCCCGGCGATCGAGGCGCCCATGACCCAAGAACCTGCCACCGGCAGCTTCACGGACAGGCACAACAGCGAAATCAGTAGCCCCACTGCCACGCTCAGCGCACCGGCCACGGCATAATTCGCCATGCTGTAGGCGTGCCGGCCCAAGGGNGCCGAACGCAGCAGTTCGGTGCGCCCGGCTTCCTCATCGGCCCGGCCGTTGCGGGTGACGAGGAAGATCGAGGCAAATGCCAGTGCCACGGCCAGCGTCATCCAAATCTTGATGACCAGGATGCCGCCCAGCGAGCCCGCCGCATAGGGCAGCCCCGTCATGGCCGCCACGGCCGGGGTGTTGGCAACCTGCGCGTAGGCGTCCCTGGCGGCTTGCGGGAAANNGGCCTGCTGCTGGGAGCTGTACACCACCGGGATCATGACGGCCAGCACGGCCGCCCACACCAGCAACCTGATCCCGTTGCGGCGCAGGATGAAGCGGACACAGATGACCAACCCGGTCATGGTGCCCAAGGCAGGCCTGGCCCCGGATCTTGCAGGGGAGCCAAGCGTCGCGGTGCTCATCGCGTGCCAGCACTCTGGGGCGTGGCCGTAGGGTTGTGGNNAGCCGCCGGTTGGGCCACCGGTGGGTTGCCGGCCCCGCCGCTGTAGTGGCGCAGGAACAAGTCCTCCAACGACGGCGGACTGGACACCAAGGTGTGTGGGTCAAACGCCGCCACGGCTGCCAGCACCGAACCCAGTTCGGCCTCGCCCACCGTGAACGTGGCCTTGGCGCCTTCGGCTACCAGATCGTTGATGCCGGGCACGCCGGCCAGCACGGAAGCGTCCCGGTCCAGCACAATCGAGACGGTGGTTCGGTGCAGGTGCCGCAGCTCATCCAGCCGGCCGGACTCAACTGTGCGCCCCTCGCGAATGATTGTGACGGTGTCGCACAGCTTTTCCACCTCGGCAAAGATGTGGCTTGAGAGCAGCACGCTGCGGCCCTCCTCTTTCACCTCGCGGATGCACTCGGTAAACACCTGTTCCATGAGCGGGTCAAGGCCCGATGTCGGTTCGTCCAGGATGAGCAGCTCGGCATTGGATGCCAGCCCTGCCACCAATGCCACTTTNTGCCGGTTGCCCTTGGAATAACTGCGGGCCTTCTTCGTCGGGTCAAGCTCGAAGCGCTCCAGCAGTGCGTCCCGCGCGGCGGCGTCGACCCTGCCGCGCAGGCGCGAGAGAATGCCGATGGCTTGCCCGCCTGTTAGGTTGGGCCACAGGCTCACCTCNCCGGGGACGTAGGCGATGCGGCGGTGAAGGTCCACGGCGTCACGCCAGGGATCGCCGCCCAGCAGCCTGGCGGTCCCGCCGTCGGACTTCAACAGGCCCAACAGGATCCGCAGGGTGGTTGACTTGCCCGAGCCGTTGGGTCCCAGGAAGCCCGCTACGGTGCCCTGCGGCACCGTCAGGTTCAACCCGGCCAACGCAATGGTCCGGCCAAAGTGCTTGTGCAGGCCCGTGACCTGAATAGCAAAATCGCTTTCCGTCATGATGAGTCCTTACGCAGATGCAGTGTTTCCCGCGGACCCCACGGGTGGGTTGTGCGTACCTGCGGCGTACTTCAGGTACTGCTCGAGATAGTTTCGGTCGGTGAAAAGCCCCTCCGTGTACAGCTCCAAGGTGGGCAAGATGGTATCTGCGTAAAACTGTTCCATGATGCCGGTGAAGTCATCCAATGGAGTCTCGGGGTGGATGGCCATGCGGACCACCAGGGCGCCGATGGACTGGTAGATCAGAAAGCGGACGCGGGCTTCCTCATCTCGGCTGGGCACCACCAGGCCGCGAGTGACGGCGTCGCGGGTAAAACGNAGGGCCTCGGCAATCATCGCCTCGATGAACTCGCGCCCGGCCGCACCGCCTTCGCGCACGCTGCGCAGGATGTACACCAGCAGGATNCCGGCCTCCGCCGAGGACGGCAATCTCGCAGAGAGCAGGGCCGGGTCCGTCTCGATGCTCTCGGCCTTCAGTATTCGGTAGCGTTCAAGTACGGTGGCGTCGCATTCGGTGCGCAGCGCCTCCTTGGAACCAAAATGGTGGCGCACCAGCCCGGCGCTCACTCCTGCCCGTGCGGCAATGGTGCGCAGGGATTCACCAAACCCTGCNGCGGCAAAGCACTCAATGGCGGCGTCCCGCAGCCTGGCACGTCCGGTTAGATCCTCGTGGACTGTACTCATGAATAGCAGACTACTCGCGTGTATAGTCCCTGGCAATGCTTGTGGTGGGCAATACTGGCACTATGAAAACTGATGCCCCGCTGGCCCCGTTGGAAGATGCCTGCACAGTGGTTTTGCTGCGCGAGGGCGCCACGGCGCTGGAAACCTTGATGCTGGAACGGCCCCGAAATAGCAGCGCCTTTGGTGGGGCCTGGGTGTTCCCGGGTGGCAAGGTGGACCCGGCAGACCGGACAACTGGCACGNGGGAGCCGTTGGATGAGCTCACTGCGGCCAGGGCTGCCGGCCTGCGTGAACTCGCCGAGGAAACCGGCCAACAGCTTTCCNCCGAAGAGCTCATCTGGCTGGCCCAGTGGACACCCATGCAACACATTCCCCGACGCTTCCGCACCTGGTTTATGGTGGCCCGGGCCGTCTCAGAGCAGGTGGTGTTGAACCCGGGCGAACATGAANAATACGCATGGCTGACACCCGCGGAAGCCTTGGCGCGGCACGCGGCCGGGACCATGACGCTGATACCGCCCACCTGGGTCACACTGCACCAGCTGGCGGCTGCGGGCTCGGTGGAGCAGGCGCTCGCCGACGCCCGGGCCGCCACACCGTTCGCCTACAACACGCACTGGCTCAAGCCCGACGCCGGTGCCCCCGCCCGTGACATTCCCTCCCACGGCGCCCCGGCCGGTGTGGTGTGGGAGNGGGACGCCGCCTACCCTGGGGCGCAGGTTCCAGCCAGTGCCCGGCACCGGCTCACCATGACCGCTCTGCCGTGGGTCTTTGAACGCAGTCTTTGAGCAGAGCGTGTGAGGCGAATCAGCCAAAATCCCGCAGTGGGTGGCTACAGGCGCTGGACAGGTTCAGGTGAGGTGGGACAATGACTAAAACTCAAGAAAATTCAAGAAATTGACGAAAGTAGGGCACCATGTCCAAGAAGCAGCATTGAAAGATTTGAGTAAGGGCCGCAAGCGCATGATCGTGCTGGCCGGCTGTGCGCAAATTGTCTTGCAGATCGCAGCGCTGCGCGACCTCTCCCAAAGAACCCGGGCGCAAGTCAATGGTTCCAAGATGGGGTGGGTAGCGGCGTCGTTCATTAATTTCATCGGCCCCATTGCCTACTTCCTGCGCGGCCGCAAGGCCAACTAACTGGGCGCCTTCCTCGGCTTTTGCGCCCCACTCCGGCGCGGTGCCTTCATGGGGAGAGTTATTTCCGTTCTCTGGGTAGGCTAGACCGTTACTCTGGGCGAAGACGCCTCGCCATGAATTTTCGTACCGTCGGGAAATTGCTTTAGGGGTTCCCATGGGCTGGCATGGCCCGGCCCGGCTGGCGTAGTACGGGCTGCTCAGGGTTGCCGCGGGCGGGAGAACCATGGTTCCCGGTAGCCTCCTAAGCGGAGCGGCTGAAACAAACCTTGGCTCCCGGGGCGAGCTGGGCAGCCCTGCCCAAGTCCTGCGCAAGGACCATCCCCAACACCGGGTAGCCACCCGTCACTGGGTGGTCGGCAAGAAAAAGCACTGGCAGGCCCGACGGCGGCACCTGCAGTGCGCCGTCGAGCATCCCTTCGCTGGGCAATTCGGTGCCGGTGCTTTTACCCGCCCGGGCCAAGGGAACGCCGTCTAGGCGCAGGCCTATCCTGTTTGACTGCGTCCCCACACTCCATTCCTGCTGCTCAAAACGGTCCAGGGACTCCTGGGTGAACCAGTCTTGCCGTGGGCCAAGGAGGTAGCGCAGGATGGTGACACCCTCAACGGAAACTGCGGTGGTTCCCTCCGGGGCTTCGGCAGTAATTTCGGGGAATGGTGCGCTNGGCGGGGCAGGCTCGGGGAAGCCCACGATGCCCGCGTGCTGGCCAACGCTCAAGAAGTCACCTGCCCGCAACGGGGCCGGGCCAAGCCCAGAGAGCACATCTGTGGCGCAGCTGCCCAGCACCGCCTGCACTTTCAAACCGCCACGCACCCCAACATAACTGCGAAAAGCTGCCGTTCCAGGATGGGGGCGCAGGGACAGGGTCTCTGCATGGTTGAGCAGGAAGGGCGCATCCAGGGGAACGCGGCGTTCCCCTCCTGCGACTTCAGCAATGACCAAGGTGGCGGACCCTCCGGTGACGGCCAGAACGTGGTTGCCCGAAGCAGTGAGTTGGAGCCCTGACAGGATAGTTTCCAACCCGGGCGCCCCGGCTGTACCAGATGGCCCGGTGGTGGTGGTCTGGGTGGCGGCAGTTCCGGCCGCGGGGTCTGGCATGGAGTTGCCCACCATCCTGTTGACCCGGCGCAGCGCGGCNCGGTCCAGGGCGCCCGATCCCGTTACACCCACGTGGGCGAAACCTGGCCGGCCCAAGTCCTGCACCGTGGTGGATGGCCCGGCCGCCAGAACCTGCAAGCCGTGAGTAAGCTGAGCCGGGTCGTCGATGTCGCGGCCCCGCTGTGCTGTGGCCATCGTCATTCCTGATGCAAGGATGGGAACACTGGCGTTCACTCGGATGAAGTCGCGCACAGGTGCGAAGCGGACAGTGTCCCCGGGCTGGATGAGAGCCGCAGTGGCCCTGGCCGCATCCCACAACACGGCAGTGGTGCGGCCCAGCAATTGCCAGCCGCCCGGCGTCGGGCCTGGATATACGGCGGAATACTCACCGGCAACGGCCACCGAGCCTGCCGGCACTACGGTGCGCGGNGTAGCCCGGCGGGGNATGGCCAGGGGACGTTCCGCCGGGGCGAGATACATGAAGCCCGGCGCAAATCCGCCAAAGACAGCCACCCAATCCTGCCCGGCATGCCAGGCAACGAGTGCCTCCTCGCTCAGGCCGGTGAGCCGGGCAGTAGCGGTGAGGTCGGCGCCGTCGTACTGGGTCCCAAGAAGGTGGGAAGTGCCCGTCTTGTGGGCGTGTTGGGGCAGGGTGGACGCCAATACCAGCTCTGTCAGACGCCGCAGCGCGGCAGGGCAGTCACACCGCACCAGCACGGTCCGGGCCGCAGGTACCATCTCGAGCACCCCGGCTGGCCGCTCTTCACGCAGCATCTCCTGCAGGGCCATGACCTGTCCCAGCGAGTGGCACTGGAACAAAACGGCGTCCTGCCCCACGGGGAGCACGCCCACCACGGCCGTCATTTAGGCAAAGCCACAGATCGTAACGCCGGCATCGAGCAAGGCCGCCCGGACAGCCGTTGCCATCGCAACAGCACCCGGAGTATCCCCGTGCAGGCACAGGCTTTGGGCAACGAGTCCAATGCGGCTCCCGTCCACGGCCGTCACTTCTTGGTGCAAGGCAATGCTCAGGCTTTGAGCCACCACAGCCGCAACACTGTGCAGCACCGCTCCGGGCTGGGTGCGCGGAACCAGAGTGCCGTCCGGGTTGTAGGCACGGTCGGCAAAGGCCTCGGTAACAACCACCAGCCCGGCGGCCTGCCCCAACCGCTGCACCACTGACCGCGGCGCCACCAGCAGTGGCAGCCCCGGGTCCACGGCCAGTACGGCTGACACGACGGCCTGCGCCTGGGCGCTGTGATGCACAATTGCGTTGTAGAGGGCACCGTGCGGTTTGACGTACCGTACGGAGGTGCCTGCAGCCCGGGCCATCGCCTGAAGGGCGCCGATCTGGTAGATCAACTCCTGGGTGAGCTCATGCGGGTCCACGTCCATGAAGCGTCGGCCAAAACCAGCCAGATCACGATANGCCGGGTGGGCCCCAATCACCGCGCCGGACGCGGCAGCAGTTGCACAACTGCCCCGCATGGTGAGCGGATCACCGGCATGAAAACCACAGGCAATATTGACGCTGGAGACCTGGGCCATGATGGCGGCATCCTCACCCAGACTCCACTGGCCGAACGACTCGCCAACGTCGGCATTAAGGTCAAGACGCAGGGCGCGGGCTGGGCTCTCATGGTTGTAGGGCTCACGGCTGGGCTCTCACGGCTCACGGCTTCCTGGCGCTACTTAGAGCAGGCCCAGTTCGGCCACGGCGTCGCGCTCGGACTGAAGTTCGGCCACCGAGGCGTCAATGCGGCTGCGGGAGAACTCGCTGATCTCCAGATCCGGCACAATGCTGTACTCCCCGCCGGAGGTGGTGACGGGNAAGGAGCTCACAATCCCCGTGGGCACGCCGTAGGACCCGTCGGAAGGAACAGCCATGCTGGTCCAATCGCCCTCCGGCGTGCCCTGCACCCACAAGCGCATGTGTTCAAGGGCGGCATTGGCGGCCGAGGCTGCCGAAGAGCCTCCACGCACCGAAATTACTTCGGCCCCGCGCTTGGCCACGCGNGGAATGTACTCATCGGCAATCCAAGCCTGCTCGACCAGCGATGTGGCAGCAGCGCCAGCCACCGTGGCGTGGCTGATATCCGGGTACTGGCTGGCCGAGTGGTTACCCCAGATGGCCAGCTTCTTGATATCCGCCACGGCAGACCCCGTCTTGGCGGCCAGCTGGGCCACCGCACGGTCGTGGTCCAGGCGGGTCATGGCGGTAAAACGTGAGGCCGGAATGTCCTTGGCATGCGAGGCGGCAATCAAGGCGTTGGTATTGGCAGGGTTGCCCACCACAACCACCTTGATGTCATCGGCCGCGCCAGCGTTCAATGCCTTTCCNTGCACGGAGAAAATACCACCATTGGCAGCGAGCAGATCGGCCCGCTCCATCCCGGGNCCACGCGGACGTGAGCCCACCAGCATGGCGATGTTGGCGCCGTCGAACGCCTTCGTTGGATCGTCAAAGACTTCCATGCCCGCCACGAGGGGNAACGCACAGTCCATGAGTTCAAGTACAGTGCCTTCGGCGGTTTGGGCGGCCTGCGGAATTTCCAGCAGGTTCAGCTTGATGCGGACATCCGGGCCTAGCATGGCGCCAGAGGCAATACGGAACAACAGCGCATAGCCAATCTGGCCTGCAGCGCCGGTGACGGTGATGGTGACGGGCGAAGGTGTGTGAGCGTTCATGGGGCCAGTCTAAGGCAGCTGCCAGGCGATGTAGTTTTCCTGCGTATTCCCAGCACACACGGAGGCAGCTTGCACGGTACAATATTACGATTAAGTAAGCTAAAACGAAATATGTTGCTGTTCTACCAGAGGATTCCCGAATGCAGTTTTGGCTGCTCATCACCATCTTTGTGGTGCTTTGGCTTCTGGCCATCGTGGCGATCATCATCTTCATGATGGGAGCCTCGCGCAGCCGTGCCCGTGAGCGTGCCCGACAGCAGTCCTTGGAGCAGGAGCTGCCGCTGGAGGCAGTGGCGCCAACGGTACCGGAAACCGCACGGCAACACCGTTGACTTGATAGTTTTGACTGAAGGGACCGGGCACGCTTACATTTTGAAGCGCCCGACGTGTGCGAGAGTCCCACCTCGATAGTGAAAATTGATGAAGAGACCTGCCTTGCTGGCCATGCTCAGCGCCGCCTTGGTGGCTGGCAGGAACACGAGCGTCACGGATCGCACAAGGCTAATAGTGTCCAAAGCAGTCACGCAGGAACAGGCTGCGGCACAGAATTCAGCGCTGTACCCAGGGCCAAAGAGGCAGCTGGCTAAAGGGCAGGAAAAACGCGCCGGCCCTGTGTAAAGAACAAGGACGGCGCGCATGCTGAAAAGTCAGCCTGAACGAGCAAAACAGTGTAAAAATTTTTACACTGTTACGTTGGTGGCGTCGAATTCAAGCCTTTGGAGCCGCTCGCGGCCCGTATCCTGAGCCGGACGGCCCAAGTTGATCACCATAAATGACTTGTCGCCGGAGCCGGCATTGAACTCACCATCAACACCGGCCGCGTCAAAGCCGGTCATGGGACCGGCTGCGAGGCCTGCGGCCCGGGCTGCCATGATGAAATAGCCGGCCTGCAGGTGGGCGTTGTTCACGGCCATAGATGTGCGGCCCTCAGTGTTTGACTCGAACATTGGCACCATGGAAGCCATGTGTGGTGCCGTAGTAGGCAGCAGTTCATGCCACTGTGCCGTGTAGCTCAACACGGCAACCATGGGTGCGGTGAGCGTCTTGGCCCTATTGCCGTCGTTCATGTGCACAGCAAGACGTTCGCGGGCTTGTGGTGAGCGGACCCAAGTGATGCGCATCGGTTGGGCGTTCATGGCCGTAGGGCCCATCTTGGTCAGAGCGTAGATGGCCTGCAAGGTTTCATCGGTTATTTCCTCTGCTGCCCAGCTGTTGGCCGTGCGTGCTTCAAGGAAGAGTGCGGCCGTAGCCGCCGGGTCAAGAATAAGTTCATTGTGGAGATCTAATTCGGTGGTGACGTCAATGCTCATGTGCTCAGCTTTCTCTACTACGGGAAGGTGCTCTGAGTTCTAGAGCGCGGCAAACGCGTGAAATGTTTCCATGACGGACGTGAAATGGAACACATTGCTGGTGCTGTGCCATGATGCAGTCAGTGGCCAAAGCATTTCGAAGGGGAAATAGATGACTGCATGGAGTATTCGCGATTTTCATGCCCAGGACGTTGAAGGCATCCTTNTGCTGTGGCAGTCTCTGCGTGAAACCGGGGTTGAACCTGTCTATGATCTTTCCGAGGTGCTGGCGTCCTGCGAGAAGGACCACGCTGTGGTGGCCGTCCAGNGGGACCAGTTGGTGGGCGCAGCGGTGGGGCGTGCCGCTCATGATCAGGGCTGGATCGTCTTCTTGGCCACGTTGCCAGTGTTCCGCGGTCAAGGAATTGGCACACTGCTCTTAGCTGCCGTGGAAAATCGTATGGCCAGCCACGGGCTAAACAAGCTCTCCGCACTTATGCCTGAGAGCGAAACCNCCGTTGAGGCCTTCAGCAACCGGGGCTTTGTCGTANAANAGAATCTGCGGTACTTTGAACGCCGCATCCCCATTCAGCGAGCTGAGCGCGGTGTGCTCGAGGAACTCGGGNGGCGGATACTCCCGCGCGATCTCTGGGACCGGGTGGCTGGGATGACGGAGGAAAAGGAACTCCTCGAGCGGCGTCTGGTTTTGCCGTTGGCCGAGGCGGGACTGGCGGAGGAATTTGGTGTGGTTCCACCCCGAGCCGTGGTACTTTTCGGTCCTCCGGGGACAGGAAAGACCACCTTTGCCAAAGCCATCGCCTCGCGGCTTGAATGGCCCTTTGTGGAAGTTTTCCCTTCGCGTCTGGCCGGGNAGCCCGGCGGTCTGGCCGGTGCGCTGCGCCAGACCTTTNTGGAAATTGCTGAGCTGGAGCACGCGGTAGTGTTCATCGACGAAGTGGAAGAGATCGCCTCACAACGTTCGNGGGAGCCTCCCTCGCCCATGCAGGGAGTCACCAATGAGCTGCTGAAAATCATCCCGGCGTTCCGTGACCAGCCCGGCCGGCTGCTGGTGTGCGCCACCAACTTCATCCGCTCGCTGGATTCGGCATTCCTTCGCCACGGCCGCTTTGACTACGTCATCCCGATCGGGTTACCTGACCCGCAAGCCCGCACCGCCATGTGGCAGCGCTTCATCCCTGCCGCCGTAGCTGAACACATCGACGTCCAGGCCCTGGTGGGTGCCAGTACTGGGTTCTCACCGGCGGACATTGAATTTGCCGCACGCAGCGCCTCCCAGCGTGCCTTGGAAAAGGCCGTGTACGACGACGGCGTCGCCGTCACCGGCCGCCGTGGGCCGGTGACGGAGGACTACCTTGCTACGATCGCCGAGACCAGGGCAACCGTAAGCGATGCGGTGGCAGCAGATTTCCTGGAGGACATTCAAGCCCTGGCAAGGACATGAGCATCGGCCCGCAAGCGGTCACAGCCAAGTCTTNTTCTTGAAGATCACGTACATGACAAGGCCCACCAGGAACATTAACGTCAACGCGAAGGGNTACCCGAACGCCCAGTGGAGTTCGGGCATGTTCTCAAAGTTCATACCGTAGATGGAACCCACAAAGGATGGGGCAAAGAGAATGGCTGCCCAGGAGGAGATCTTNTTNACTTGTTCGTTTTCGGCGGCGGCGGCCTCGTTTTGCCGATTGGTGGTCAGCGTGCCGTCAACCGTCAGGGCGTTTTGCAGCAGCTGGCGGAAGGAGTCTGCCTTGGCCGTAACAGTTTCAATGTGGTCCTCCACATCCCGCAGACGGCGCACCAACTCAACATTGAAACGGTATTTNTCAAAGCCTGCCTTGAGCTGTTGGAGTATCTCCTGCAAGGGATGGATGGCACGCTGAAACTGGATGACCTCGCGGGAGAGCTGGTAGATGCGCAGTGAGACGTTGGGCTCCCCGGCGAAAAGCTGGTCCTCGATCTCATCAATGTCGTTCTCAAGNCCGCTGACCACCGGCTGGTAGTCATCAACCACCTGATCCATGATGGCGTAAAGCACCGCCTCCGGGCCCAGTGCCAGTAGTTCCGGATCGGCTTCCAACCGAGTCCGGGTTGAAGAGAGGCCAGGTGTCTCGGCATGGCGGATGGTGACCACAAAGTCAGAACCGGTAAANACGTGCAGCTCGCCAAATTCCACCGTCTCACTCTCATCGTCGTAGCGGGCCGGGCGCAGCACGGTGAACAGGACGTCGTCGTAGCGTTCCAACTTGGGCCGCTGATGGGCCTTGATGGCGTCTTCCACGGCCAGCTCATGGAGCGAAAACTCGGTCGCGAGTGAGCGCATCTCCTCGGCGTCGGGCCGGAACATGCCTATCCATGCCATGCCCTGGCAGGAATCCATCACCTCATAGGTTTGGTCCAGGCTGTCGGGATTGGCGAATCGTTTGCCGTCAACGTAAACGGCATTATCAATGATGGTCACCTGCCCATTATGGGGAGACAAGAACCCCACGGTGTGCACGGTCAGTCGATCGGGCCTGTGTGCCCCGGAATATGTTTGAAGACAAGTGTTGTCTCGGTATGTCCCACCACGGGATCTGTGGTCAGGTTATCCAGCACCCAGTCACGCAGAGCATCAGTGTCACGGACCGCAATGTGCAACAGATAATCCACCGAGCCTGAGGTATGGAAGGTGGAGAGGACCTCCGGCAACAGGGGTACTCGGGCAGTGAAGGTGTCGATCTGGTCCCGATCATGGGCACGCAGCCGTACTGCAATGAGCGCTTGCACTGCGCGGCCGATCGCAGCGAGGTTCAGCTTCGCCTCGAAACCCTCAATGGCGCCGCGTTCCATGAGAGAGCGCGTGCGCATCAACGCGGTGGAAGGGGCAATGCCCACGGCATCAGCGAGGTCCCGGTTGGTGATCCGGGCGTCAGCCAGCAGGGTGTTGATGATTTGGCGGTCGACGGCGTCCAGTGGCTCGTGCGACAAGCCACCCGATGGTTGCTCACGTCGAACGTTCTTCGCCGCTGTTGCCATGGGATCCTCCAAGTTTTCTGTCTTTACCGAACCGCTGCCGGGTACGGCATGCGTTCGTTCGCCATACTAGCAAATTAGACGAATAAATGATCCCCATTTTATTCAACCTTTAGCCAACTTTTATTCAAGATGCAGCCCCACCGCAGCGGCTTTAGTCCGCCGCGGTGCGCACAGAATTGCCGAGAGTAGCCGTGGTTACATCTCGCGGAGGTAGCTTTCAATGACGGCTGCTGCAGGACCGTCCATGGCTGACCTCCAGCCAGAGCCGGCCCAGAGGTTCAGAGCCCGGGGATCATGTGCGGCCGAAGCGCCCGCGCGCAGTGGCGCCGTCAGAAAATGCACTTCAGGGTAGGCGTGAGGTGCTGTTGCTGAATGCGCCCGGACAAAGTCATTGATCAGGGCTCGTGCGGGCTTTCCGGTGAACGCACGTGTCATTGCCGTACCGGTGTACATAGGATTAGCCAGAGCAGCCTTGGTNAGTGGCCGCGCACCATCNTCATTGGTGCGCAGCAGAGCTGTACCTATTGCCACGGCCTCAGCACCTGCCACCAAGGCCGCCTTGGCTTCCACCGGCCCTGAAATTCCGCCGGCCCCAACAAGTGGAAGCGTTACGGCTTCCCGCACCTCAGCAATCAACTGTGGCAAGGTGGCTCCCCGGCCCGAACCCCGGTGGGTTGTGTGCCCAAATGGCGTGCTGGTGGGGAGGAAGGCAGCAGTGTGCCCTCCGGCGTTGGTGTGTTGGACCACTAGTGCGTCAACTCCGGTTTCAGCAGCGGCCAAACCTTCAGCGGCACTTGTGACGGAGGCGAGCACGCGGGTGCCAACCCTGTGGAGCTGATCCACTACATGGGCGGGTGCAAGACCAAANGTAAAACTGACCACAGGGACGGGCTCTGCCAGCAGCAGTGCCAACTTTTCAGCCCAAAAGTCCTGCACCCTAGGGTCGTCTTGGGCCAGCACAACAGTGGGCACCTCTGCTTCATAACGGGTTGCCGTCTCCACCAGCTCTGTGCGGTAGCGGGCCAATGCGCCAGACTGCTGGGCATCTAGCGGTGCTGTACGGGGAACAAACAGGTTCACCCCAAAATCGATGCCTCTGGCCCGAAGGGGAGCGATGTGCGCTGCAAGCTGTTCGGCGGTTTTGTATCCTCCGGCAGCGAACGCAAACGCCCCGGCACCCTGAGTGGCCAAGGCGAGCTCGGATGTGGTGGTTCCACCGGCCATGGGTGCGGCAATCAAGGGTGTGATGAACATGGCATTAGTCTAGATGCGTGAACAACAACCCTTTGAACAATTCCCAGTCTCCTGCACGCTTTGTGGGCCTTGACATTGGTGGCTCTAAAACCCGTGGCATCGTCTGGACAGAAGGCAAGGTCACTTCCGACTTCAGCGTGGGCAGTACCAACGTGCAAAATGTGAGCCCGGAGAAGGCCCATGAGAACATGGCACTGCTCTTTGCCCAGCTGGATATCAACGGTGCTACCGATTTGTTCGCCGGTGCAGGCGGTGTTGATACCGAGGACGATGCCGCGGTTTTAAGGCGCCTCATTGAACCTTTCGTGCCGGGGTCCACGGTGAACGTGGTTCATGACACCCGCCTGCTACTTGCCGCTGCTGGTGCCACTGAGGGAGTAGCTGTCATAGCAGGAACTGGGTCTGCGGCCTGGNGGGTCAATGCGGCCGGCGAGCAAGCCCGCGCTGGCGGCTGGGGCTATTTACTCGGCGATGAAGGTAGCGGCTATTGGCTGGGCCGGGAAGCAGTCCGCTACAGTCTGCGGCGGATGGACTCGNGGGAGGCAGCCGATGAGCTAACAGTGGCACTGTTGGAGTATTGCCACCTTGAGAGTCCCAATGAGCTCATTGCACACTTCCACCAGGGCACCACGCGACGTTATTGGGCTGCAGCCTCACCTGTGATCTTTGCAGCTGCTCGGAACGGCCACGAGCAGGCGTTGGCCTTAGTGGATCAGGCTGCCGAAGACCTGGCAGCCATGGCGTATAAGGTTTCTGGTCAGTTGAAAATTTCAGGTCCCATCGTGTTGGGTAGCGGGATGGGCTCCAACGTCCCTGCCCTTCAAGAAGCATTCAAGCGCCAGCTTGGCACAAGGNGGATTCATAATGTGAAAATCTTGGATCAAGACCCGATCTTTGGGATTCCGCTGCTGGTTGCCCAAGTATTGGCTGCCAAAACACCGAAGTAGCGAGTCCACGTTGAGACCAACAGAGGCAGACCTATAGTCTCAAGGCAGCCCCATAGTCTCGGGGCTGGTTGGGCAGGGCTGAGCCGGCGGGTGCCAGAGTATGGATGAGCTACATTCCTGCGGGCGCAGGAGCGGTGCTTCCACGTACTACAAGGGTTGGGGTAATCAGATCCGGTGCCGTAGTGATCTCAGGGTGGGCAATTTGGGCCACAAGCTGTTGCACTGCGCGCCTGCCGGTGTCTTCGAATGACTGGCGGACAGTGGTGAGGGGTGGATGTGAAAATGCTGCGAGGTCAATGTCATCAATTCCCACCACCGAGACGTCCTCGGGGACGCGCCGGCCCAGCTCCGATAATGCCTTGAGGACGCCAAAGGCCATTTCATCGCTGGCCACAAANATTGCAGTCACCTCGGGCATGCGGCCCAGGATCAAGCCGTTGCGGTAACCAGATTCCGGGCTCCAGTCGCCGTGGAGAACGGGNGGCACTTCACGGCCAGCTTCTTGCAGGGTTCGCCGCCAACTATTCAAACGGCTGGCCGCATCAGACCAATCACTGGGACCGGAAACATGCCAGACAGTCTTATGTCCAAGTTCCAGCAAATGGTTAGTGGCGAGCATTGCGGCGATGTCTTGGTTCACACCCACCATGCGATCGCCCATAGTGGAGGACCCATCGGTGTTGATGGTGGGAATCCTGGCAGTGATTTTGTCGATTTTNTCCGCTGCTTCCTGCAGCGGAGCAGCAATGATGATGCCGTCCACACCCTGGAACACTAGTCGGCTAACGGCGTCGGTCAAGGCGGTAACGCTCAGGTCAGAAGTGACGGAATTTACCGTGTAGCCCGCTTCACGTGCACCGAGCTCCACACCGAGGGCCAGTGAGGACTTCGAGTAATTGTTGGTGGCCAAGGTCAGGACGCCAATGGTTTTNGACCGTCCGGTCACCAGTGCGCGGGCGGTGTTATTCCTGCGGTAACCGAGGTCTTCTATCACGGCCAACACCCGCCGCCGAGTGCTGTCCTGCACATTCGGGTGCTCATTGAGCACCCGNGAAACTGTTTGTGCGGAAACNCCTGCAGCTGCAGCCACGTCACGCATTGCCGGGCCACGGGTGAACTGTTGGGCGCTCATTGGGTTCCTTAGGGTGGGACAGTCTTGCTGGTTGGGCTTTTCAGGGTAATTCCACTGTCAGTGTAATTGTTGACTTGTAGCCTGAGGCTGAATTGTGCAGCTCTGCGGTGAGCCATGTTCTGGTGCAACGTTTGGCATGCCTGATATTGTTATGCATAACAGAATCTCTGTTGTCCGTCTGCAAATTGTTCCAGGAGTCTAGTTGTCAACGTTTCCCACCCTCCCAGGAGCTGCAGTCCTTGGCACAACTGTGCTTCCTGCAGCATTGGAGAGTACCGCAAAGGTACCTGCCCCTGCCTTGACCTACGCCAACCGCCAGCTTTTGCGAAATGGTGCCAAACACCGCATCATTGCCGGTGCCATCCACTATTTCAGGATCCATCCGGCGCAGTGGCAAGACAGGATCAACCGCCTGGTTGCCATGGGCGTGAACACCCTGGACACATACGTAGCCTGGAATTTTCATCAGCCGTATCAGGAACTCGCCCCTGATTTCACAGGCTGGAAGGATCTGGCCCGGTTCATCACCCTGGCCGGCGACTCCGGTCTGGACGTCATTGTTCGTCCCGGTCCGTACATCTGTGCCGAGTGGGACAACGGCGGATTCCCCTCGTGGGCCATCGCCGCCCCGGACATGGTGCTGCGCTCCTTCGACCCCTTGTTCACAAAGGTCGTAGAAGAGTGGTTCGATCACCTCTTACCCGTTATTGAGCCGCTACAGGCGTGCCATGGTGGACCCGTGATTGCTGTTCAGATAGAGAACGAATACGGCAGCTACGGTGATGACAAGGAATACCTGCGCTGGAACCGCAATGCCCTGCTGGAGCGCGGAATCACCGAGATCTTGTTCACGGCCGACGGCGGTACGGACTATTTCCTGGACGGCGGCTCCCTGCCGGATACGTGGGCGACGGCGACTCTGGGCTCGCGCGGTGACGAAGCCGATGCCGTGTGGGAGCGCAGGCGACCGNGGGAACCGTTCTTCAATGTCGAATTTTGGAATGGCTGGTTTGATCATTGGGGCGAGGAACACCACAACCGAAGCGGGGTTGACGCAGCAGCGGAGGTAANNAAAGTCCTTGACGTTGACGGATCTATCTGTCTTTACATGGCCCACGGTGGCACCAACTTTGGGCTTTCCTCGGGTGCAAACCATAATGGCGCCATCCAGCCGACGGTCACCAGCTACGACTCCGATGCCCCCATCGCCGAAGACGGCCGCCTGGGCGAGAAGTTCCACGCTATGCGTGAAGTCTTCTTTGCAGCATCAGGCAAAGAAATGACCNCTATTCCCGCCGAATTGGCGCAGCCGGTCCCCGTGCTTCCGGCCTGCACCTTCGCCTTGACTCGCGGGAGCGCACTGCTTGATTTCGTGCGGGCCATTGAACCCGTGTGCAGCATCAAGCCCCTATCCTTTGAAAAGCTGGGCCTTGACCGCGGCATGGTCCACTACAGCGCCCAGGCAGTCCTACCCGTTGGCGAAGCAACCATCAAAATCCGTGATCTCCACGACAGGGCGTACATCTGGGTGGACAGCGTCTATTCAGGAGTCCTTAATGACGCCACTGGTGCTGACGGGCTAAAAGTTGAAACCGGTGGGNGTAAAGCCAAGCTTGAAATTCTGGTGGAAAACCAAGGCCGCGTTAATTACGGACCGCTCTTTGGCCAAGGTAAGGGAATACTCGACGGAGTCCTGATCAACCAGCGCTACGTGTTCCACTGGGAGCAGCGCCCTATCAACTTGGAGAAGCCGCTCGCAGAATTGCTGAAGATCGGCGTACCGAGTGCTCCCGAAGTGACCTCGTCAGCCTCTGCTGAGGCAACTGTCCCCGAGGACTCCCAAGGTGCAGGGTACTTCCACGGCGAACTTCATATTAGCGAACCGGCTGACACGTATCTTGCACTGCCTGGCTTCGGTAAGGGCATGGTGTGGATCAATGGGTTCCTCCTTGGCCGTTTCTGGGAAATTGGGCCCCAGGTGACCTTGTACGTGCCCGGACCTCTCCTGAACGCTGGAGGCAACACTGTCACAGTGCTCGAATTAGAGCATGGCGGGACTCATGGAGAACTCCTTCAAGAGCCTAATTTGGGGCTTAGCGGGGTAACGTATGTTGAAGATTTGGGGTAATAGAGGACAGCCGTGAGGAGAAGTACAAAGGTGTTTGGAAAGACCATCGCCACACTGGCTGTGGCGGCGCTGCTGCTGGGCACTGCCACGGCCTGTACTCCTGAGCCAATTGTCAGCGTGCCCAGCGCATCAGTGGCATCCCAGGCTGTCCCGCTCAAAGTAGGTATTCCGCAGATACCCGACGGCGTGAGCCCGCAGGAGGGCGCGCTGGTGGCACACGTTTACGCTGCAGCTCTGAATGCAGCTGGCGTTCAGGCAATTGTGAGCGATGGTTCCGGCACCTCTGCTGCCCCAGCGGGCTCTGACACGCCAAGTGCAA